>CAWDIT010000016.1:0-94434 GCA_963802435.1 uncultured bacterium | reverse complement strand
CGTCGGGGTAGACGAAGATCTGGATCACCATCGTCATGCCGAGCAGCGCGAGCGCCGAGAAGCGGGTGCCCAGGCCGATCAGCAGCAGCAGTGGGAACAGGTGCTCGGCCATCGCCGCCATCGGCGCGGCAATCTCGGGCGCAATGAACGGCAGCTTGTACTCGTCCTGGAACAAGGCGACGACCGAGTCGGACAAGCTCGGCCAGCCGAGGTGCACTTCGCCGGTGATGATGTTGACCACGAAGCCCTGCACCTTGGTCTGCCCCGAGGTCCAGAACACCGACGCGATGGACAGACGCGCGACGAGCGCGATGAAGGTGTTCGGGATGCGCTCGAGCAGGCCGATCACCCAAGTCACCAGACGTGCCAGCGATGACGAGCCGACAGGGGCGGCGGCCCGGTCGCTCGAGGTCGCCAGTGTTCATGAGAGATGTCTCCGCGGTAGATGGATCGACGTGAGCGCTCCGTGGCTCATCAGCAGCGTCAGGCTTGCCGACAGATCGAAGGCGGCGGCTGTCTTCATCGCGACGGCAGCGGCTTCGGCGAGGCATTCGCCCTGCTGGATTGCCGCCACGAACTCGGCCGCGCCGGGCGGCAGGCGCAACACCAGGACATCGAGGTCCTGGCGCAGAACCAGAGCCGCCTCGCCCCGGTCGGGGTCGATCGCGCCGAGATCGCCCTCGCCCTGGTGCGCTGCCCACAGCGACACGAGGGCGTAGGCGGAGCTCAGTACCGTCACTGACGGATGGCAGGCGAGCAGCAGCTCACCGATGCGCTCGCCGCTGGCGAGCGCCAGCCCCACCACCTCGCTCGCGACCGGCTCGGCATCCGCAGCGTGATAGGCCCGCACGTACGCCAGCTCGAGCCGAGCCACATCGGCCAGGTAGGGCACGGACCGCGCTGGCTCGAAGCCTTCGATGAACTCGGCAAAGCCTTCGCCGTAGTGCGCCAGGATGCGCGATCGTGGCGGCGCCTGGCGCGCGAACACACCGGCCATCGCGCGGAAGAACGCTTCGCCGACCAGTTCCTGCGCGACGGGGAAGGTATCGGCCAGCGCGTCGATCAGCGAGCTGACCACGTTGTTGCGGTACACCGCCAGCCGCGCCGTGGGATCGGAGCCGTTCCAGGCCCGCAAGCCCAGGCGGACAGGGCTGGTTCGGGTCGAGCAGCGCGGCCGCGAACGCGGCCTGGTTGCAGGTGGCGGCGGGCGTCATGCACAAGCCCTGTGGACGTTGCAGCGCTGGGCTTGCGTGCGCGACGTCATCATGTCCTCGGCGCGATGCGCTTCGGCCAGCAGGGTGGCCAGCGACGGCACGTCGTGGTCGCGTTCGAGCAGCGTCGGCACGGCGCCCGTGCTGGCGATGGCCTGCGCGAACAGGTTCCATACCGCCTCGTCGACCGGTGTGCCGTGACTGTCGATGAGCAGCGGCGCACCCGCGGCGTCCTGGTCGCGCGCGAACCCGGCGAGGTGGATCTCGCCCACCGCGTCCAGCGGCAGCTCGCGGACGTAGGCCGAGCGCATCGCGGCCATGGTTGGTGCACGACACGTAGGCGTTGTTCACGTCGAGCAGCAGGCCGCAGCCGGTGCGCTGCAGCACCTCGCTCAGGAACTGCGCCTCGCTCATCGTCGAGGCCTCGAACTCGAGGTAGGTCGAAGGGTTCTCGAGCAGCATGCTGCGCTGCAAGCGTTCCTGCACCCGGTCGACGTGCGCGCACACGCGGTCCAGCGTGCTGCGGTCGAAGGGCACCGGCAGCAGATCGTTGAGGAAGGCTTCGCCGTGGCTAGCCCACGCGAGGTGCTCCGAGAACGATGCCGGCTCGTAGCGATCGATCAGGGTTGCCAGACGGTCGAGATGCGCCTCGTCGAGCGCGCCAACGCCTCCGATCGACAGCCCGACGCCGTGCAGCGACAGCGGGTAGTGCTCGCGGATGCGGCCGAGGAAGTGATGGAAGGGCCCGCCGTCGACCATGTAGTTCTCGGCGTGCACTTCGAAGAATCCGATGTCCGGGCGCGTGTCGAGCACGTCCCGGAAGTGTTCGGGCTTCAGGCCGACGCCGGCGCGAGCCGGCAACCCGGGCGCCATGCCGCCCAGGCCAGCGCTCGCTGCGGCAAGCAGGCCGTTGCGATCGCGCGGGGTGGGCACTGGCATGGTCGGTGCGGGTTCAGCTTCGCGAGGCGGCTTCGCTCAGGCCGCAGCCAAGCACCTGCGCAGTCGTGCTGCGAAGGCCTCTCGGCTTCTCAGGCCTTCTTCGCCTTGAACTCGGCGAGCTGGCCGTAGCCGGTCGGCGAGGTCTTGGAAACGGTCTTCTCGCAAGTGCCCTTCGGAACCATCGACCAGGCGTTGGCCTGGTGGTCGACCTTGGACGTGCCGGCGCAGGTGGTGCCGGCGCCTGCCTTGCAGTCGTTCTTCCCCTTCAGGGCAACGCCGTAGCAGTGCTCCTTGTCGGCGGACTGCGCGGCCACGGGCAAGGCAGTGAATGCGGCACCGAGCGCCAGGGCGAGGGCGACGGCGGAAAGTTGGGTGCTGGTTTGTGTCATGACGTTCTCCGGGAGTCGGTTGATGCGAGAGTGCGGCACGGGCCGCGGCAGGTGAGACGCTCCGAAGATCGAGTCGCAACCCGAGCTTCGTGCCGGTTAGACGAACAATGGTCCCGCGTCATTACAGGTCGTCGAAAAAAGATTGCGTGATCACAGGAACCGGGCGATCAGCGGGTGCAAGCGGGCGCGCACGGCCTCGGGCATCGACGCAGGCGGTGTGACGAGGGCGGACCCCAGGGCGCTGTGCGCCTCCGATACCGGCCAGCTCGCGGCGATCCGCTGTACGGCGTGCGTGAGCAGGGCCTGGGCGCGCCGGGCGTTGCCCTGCAGGTTGGCGAAGGCCATCTCGGCCGTGACGCAGGCCTGGTGCGGGTGCCAGCAGTCCCAGTCGGTGGCCAGCGCCATCGTGGCATAGGCGATCTCGGCTTCGCGGGCCAGGCGGGCTTCGGGCATGTTGGTCATCCCGATGACCGAGGCGCCGAGGCTTCGATACCAGATCGACTCGGCCCGGGTGGAAAATGCGGGCCCCTCGATGCACACATAGGTTCCGCCGTCGTGCAGCCGGATGTCGGCAAGCTCCGCATCGGTGAAAGCCTGGGCCAGCACGCCGCGCAGAACGCTGCATACCGGGTCGGCCAGGGAGACGTGCGCCACCGCCCCGTCGCCGAAGAAGCTGCCTTCGCGCCGGCGCGTGAAGTCGATGAACTGGTCGGGCAGCACCATGTCGAGCGGCGCGATGTCCTCGCGCATCGAACCGACGGCGGACACCGACAGCAGGTACTGCACGCCGAGCGCCTTCATCGCGTGGATGTTGGCGCGAAACGGAATCTGGCTCGGAATCAGACCGTGGCTGCGGCCGTGGCGGGCGAGGAAGGCGACGTCGACGCCGTTCAGCCTGCCGAGCAGAACGGCGTCGGACGGTGCGCCGTAGGGTGTCGTCATCACCTGTTCGCGAACGTCGGTCAGGCCCTCCATCCGGTACAGGCCGCTGCCGCCGAGAATGCCGATGCGAATGGGGTTCATTGAGTGCTCCGAGTCGTGGTTGAGTGTCTAGACGAACCAGCCGCCGAACCCTTGCAGGGGCGACTCCCCCTCGAGGGCCGGCGACGTGGCGGCCTGTAAGAAGCCCGGGCCGAGTGCGTCTATGCAGGGGTGGCGGGCGACTGTGCCTTGCCGCCGGAACAAAGGCAAGAGATGCGACTGGACAAGCGCTGGTGGCTGGTGGTGGTGTTGGCGGCCCTGGCTGCCGCCTTCCATGCGCTCGATCTCGGGCAGGTCCTGAGCCTGGCGACGATCAAGAGCCGGCAGGCCGAACTCGAAGCGTGGCGGGCCGCTCAGCCCTTGCTCGCCGCATTGCTGTTCTTCGCCGGCTACGTCGCCGCAGCGGCGCTGTCGCTGCCCGGGGCGGCGGTGATGACGCTCGCCGCCGGCGCCGTGTTCGGTCTCGGCTGGGGCACGCTGATCGTGTCGTTCGGCTCGACGATCGGCGCCACGCTCGCCTTCCTCACCGCACGCTGGTTGCTCGGCGACTGGGTCCAGGCCCGCTTCGGCGAACGCATGGCTGCCGTCAACGCCGGCGTGGCCCGCGATGGCGGCTTCTACCTCTTCACCTTGCGCCTTGTGCCGGTGTTCCCGTTCTTCATGATCAACCTGGTGATGGGCCTGACGTCGATGCGCCCGCGCACGTTCTACTGGGTCAGCCAGCTCGGCATGCTGGCCGGCACGCTGGTCTACGTCAACGCCGGGACGCAACTGGCGCGGATCGACTCGCTCTCGGGCATCGTCTCGCCCGGCTTGCTCGGCTCGCTCGTACTGCTCGGGGTGTTCCCGCTCGTGGCACGCAAGATCGTCGATGCGGTGCAGGCGCGCAAGGTCTACGCCCGGTTCGAGCGGCCGAAGCGCTTCGACCGCAACATCGTCGTCATCGGCGGCGGCTCGGCCGGCCTCGTCACGGCCTACATCGCCGCCGCGGTGAAGGCCAAGGTCACGCTGGTCGAGAAGCACGCGATGGGGGGCGACTGCCTGAACACGGGATGCGTGCCGTCCAAGGCGCTGATCCGTTCGGCCAGGTTCCTGTCCCACGTGAAGCGATCGCCCGAGTTCGGCATTCGTTCGGCGCAGGCCGAATTCGACTTCGCGGAGGTCATGGAACGCGTCCAGCGCGTCATCGGGCAGGTCGAACCGCACGATTCGGTGGAGCGATACACGAGCCTCGGCGTCGATGTGGCCGAAGGCAGCGCGCGCATCGTCTCGCCGTGGGAGGTCGATGTCACGCTGCACGATGGGAGCGTCAAGCGCCTGACCACGCGCAGCATCGTCATCGCTGCCGGCGCGCGGCCCTTCGTGCCGCCCATTCCTGGCATCGATCAGGTCGACGTCCTCACGTCCGATAACGTCTGGGCACTGCGCCAGCGACCCGAGCGGCTGGTCGTGCTCGGCGGCGGCCCGATCGGCAGCGAACTGACGCAGGCCTTCTCCCGCCTGGGCTCGAAAGTCACGCAGGTCGAGATGGCGCCGCGCATCCTGCTGCGCGAGGACCCTGAAGTTTCGGACCTGGTCACCGAGCGCTTTCGTGCCGAGGGCATTGCCGTGCTCGTCGGCCACAAGGCCGAGCGTGTCGAAGTCGTGAATGGCGAGAAGCAGCTCGTCGCGACGCACGAGGGCCAGGAGGTACGCATTCCCTTCGACGCCCTGCTGGTGGCCGTCGGTCGCGTGGCCAATCTCCAGGGTTACGGGCTGGAGGAACTCGGCGTGACCACCGGTCGCACGGTCGAGGTCAACGGCTTCCTGCAGACCAACTTCCCGAACATCTACGCAGCCGGCGACGTGGCGGGGCCGTACCAGTTCACCCACACGGCTGCCCATCAGGCCTGGTACGCGGCCGTCAATGCGCTGTTCGATCCGTTCAAGAAGTTCCGTGCCGACTACCGCGTGATTCCCTGGGCCACCTTCGTCGAGCCCGAGGTCGCCCGCGTCGGCCTGAACGAAATCGAGGCCAAGGAGAAGGGCGTGCCGTACGAGGTGACGGTCTACGGGATGGACGATCTCGATCGCGCGATCGCCGACAGCGAGGCGCACGGCTTCGTCAAGGTGCTGACGGTCCCCGGCAAGGACCGCATCCTGGGCGCGACCATCGTTGGCGAACACGCCGGCGACCTGCTCGCCGAGTTCGTGCTGGCGATGAAGCACGGCATCGGCCTCGCCAAGATCCTCGGCACCATCCACACCTACCCGACGTTGGCCGAGGCGAACAAGTACGTTGCGGGCAACTGGAAGCGCGCCCACGCACCGCAGGGCCTGCTCGCCTGGGGCGAGCGCTTTCATGCCTGGCGGCGGGGCTGAGTGGCGACGTGATGACGCGGCAGCATCGCACCCGCCAGGCGGCTGCATGAGACCGACGCTGTGCATCGTCATGCCGGTACTCGACGAGGCCGAGAGCCTCGCCTTGCGCTTGAGGGAACTGCAGCGTTTTCGACAGCGAGGCGCGCGCCTGGTGGTGGTGGACGGTGGCAGCGAGGACGACACGCTGGCTGTGGCACGGGCTCATGCGGACCTGGCATTCCTCGCGCCGCGCGGGCGAGCCGCCCAGATGAACGCCGGCGCCGCAGCGTGCCCGGCCGACGTCCTGTTGTTCCTGCACGCCGATACCGCGCTGCCGGAGAACGCCGATGCGCTGGTGCGCCGCGCAACGCTCGGGCCCTTCGCATGGGGCCGCTTCGATGTCCGCATCGACAGTGCCCGGCCCCTGATGCGCGTCGTCGAGGCCTTGATGAACCTGCGCTCGCGCCGGACCGGCATCGCGACAGGCGACCAGGCGATGTTCGTCCGCCACGACCTGTTCTGCAGCGTCGGTGGATATCCGGAGATCGCGCTGATGGAGGACATTGCGCTGTCGCGCCTGCTCAAGCGCCACGGGTCGCCCGCCTGCCTGACCGATCGGGTCGTCACCTCGGCGCGGCGCTGGGAACAGCACGGCACCTGGCGAACGATTCTTCTGATGTGGCGCCTGCGCGCGGCGTTCTTCCTGGGTGCCGACCCCACCCGACTGGCTCTACGCTATGGTTACCTGCCACGACGACCTTGAAGGCCTCATGCACGGTGTGCAGATCGCGGTGCTGGCCAAGGCCCCGATCCCGGGCCTGGCCAAGACGCGGCTCATCCCGGCCCTCGGAGCGCGGGGCGCGGCTCGACTGCAGCGGCAACTCACGCGCAGCGCCGTGCGCAGCGCGCTGGATGCACGAATCGGTCCGGTCACCCTCTGGTGCACACCGCATGCACAGCATCGATTCTTCCGCGCCCTACACAGGACGACGGGAGTGAACTGCCTGGTGCAGCCCGGCGGCGACCTCGGCGACAGGATGCACGCCGCATTCCGCCTGCACTGCGCGAGCGGACCGTTGTTGCTGATCGGCACCGACTGCCCGGTCCTTCGGCCCTCCCACCTGCGCAAGGCCGCGCGAGCCTTGATCGACGGCGACGACGCCGTGTTCTACCCCGCCGAGGATGGTGGCTACGTGCTGGTCGGCCTGCGCCGGCCGCAACCGGCGCTGTTCGATGCCATGACGTGGAGCACTGCCGAGGTCATGTCCGAGACCCGGACGCGGGCGCGATCGCTGGGCCTGCGGGTGCGCGAATTCGAAACCCTGTGGGATGTAGACGTGCCCGACGACCTCGCAAGACTCGACTCGCTGAACATCGAGGCCACGGTATGAGACGGCTCGTGCTTCTCGGCGGGGGACACGCCCATGTCAAGGTGCTGGCCGACCTCGCCGAGCGGCCGTTGGCGGGGTGGGACGTCCACCTCGTGACGCCTTATCGCCGCCAGATCTACTCGGGCATGCTGCCCGGCTGGATCGCCGGCCACTACCCGATCGAGTCCTGCGCCATTTCACTCGACGCACTGGCTGCGCGCGCAAACGTAACGTTCCACGAGACCGCCGGCATCGGCCTCGACGCGGAGCGCAACGTGCTTGACTGCGCCGACGGCACGGGCCTGCACTTCGACAAGCTGTCGATCGACACCGGCCCCGTGCCGGACCTGGAAGCGCTGCCTGGGAGTGCGCAAAATGCCCTGCCGATCCGCCCCATCGAGCACTTTATTGCCGCCTGGCCCGCGCTGGTCGACCGAATGCTGGGCCGCTGCCTGCGTTTCGATCTGGTGATCCTCGGCGGCGGGGCGGCCGGTGTCGAACTCGCTTTCGCCGTTGCCCACCGTGCGACGGTGGATGGCTGGTCGCACCTGCGCATCAACCTGGTCGGTTCCGACCCCTTGCCGCTGGAGGGCGCTGGGGCCGCGTTGCGCCGACGGGCTGCGGCCCTGCTCGTGCAACGGGGCATCGCCTGGCACGGTGAGCGCAGGGCGACGCGGGTCGAGCCCGGGCAGATCCATTTCGAGCGGGACGAAGCGCTGGCCTTCGATGCCTGTCTGGTGGTCACCGGCGCGGCGGCGCCGGGCTGGCCCAGGCGCGGCGGCCTGGCCACCGACGAACGCGGCTTCATTCGCGTCGGGCCAACGCTGCAGAGCGTGTCGCACCCGCACATTCTTGCCGCCGGCGACGTCGCCGCCTACCACGACTCACGACCGAAGTCCGGCGTCTATGCCGTC
Source organism: uncultured bacterium (assembly GCA_963802435.1). Lineage (GTDB taxonomy): Bacteria > Pseudomonadota > Gammaproteobacteria > Burkholderiales > Burkholderiaceae_C > CAIKUF01. The sequence continues at coordinate 86,290 of CAWDIT010000016.1, read as the reverse complement.
AGGGCCGGTCCCATCCTGGCCGGGAACCTGCGCGCGTCGTGCGAAGGGCGGCCGCTGCGCGACTGGGCGCCGCAGCGCCGCGCGCTCTACCTGATCAGCACGGGCGGCCGGCATGCGCTGGCGTCGTGGGGGCGCTGGGCCTGGAGCGGCGACTGGGTGTGGCACTGGAAGGACCGGATCGACCGCCGCTTCATGCAGCGCTTCGGAACGAGCACTTGAAACCAGCCGCCTAGAGCAACTCCTCGGGCACCAGCGGGCTCAACAGCCATGACTTCAGGTTCAGCCAGGCCGAGGCATCGGGCTCGCTTGCGAGGATCATCTCCCCTTCGTCGTCGAGTCCCAGCCATTCGAGGCCGGTGCCGGTCGGGGCCAGCCGCACCCGGTAGGCGCTCTGCAGCCGGTCCAGATTGATCACCCGCGTCAGTTCGCGTGCCAGCTCCGGGCTGTCGATCAGTGCGCCGAGTTCGGTGTTGATGGTCGCCGAACGCGGATCGAGGTTCATCGAGCCGACGAACGAGATCCGGTGGTCGATCACCACCAGCTTGGCATGCAGGCGACCGAGGCTCTCGCCGAAGTGGAACATCCGCTTATTGCGCTTGACCCGCGAACTGCTCAGTTCGTACAGGTCGACGCCCATGCGCAGCATGTCTTCGCGGTAGCGGCTGTAGCCCTGAAAGACCAGCGGCTCGTCGGTGGCGCCGAGCGAGTTGGTCATCACGGTGACCTTTACGCCGCGTTCGCGCAGTTCGCGCAGCATCGCCATGCCGCGCGGTCCGGGAACGAAGTAGGGCGACGAGGCCAGCAGTTCGGTCTTCGCCTGCTTGATGGCCTCGAACACGTTGTAGGTGACGCTGGTCTCGAGCAGTTCGCCACCCACCTCGCCGTCGAAGGGCTTGTCGGGGTGATCGGCGAAGACGTAGGCATAGCCCCAGATCAGGCCGACCCGGCCATCGTCGAATTCGTCGCGCAACGGGCCGTAGCCGAGGATGTCGGTGGAGGGCAGCGCGGGGGGCGACGCCGTGTGCTCGGCGCCCGTGGCGCGCTCGAAAGCGGCGCGCAGCTGCTCCGCGTTCAGCGAAGTGTGCGCGACTGATTCCAGCGGGTAGACCGGGTCGCTGTTCCAGTAGCGATCGAACAGCGCGGCCAGCGGCTCGACCACCCGGCCGACCACGAAGGCATCCAGGTCGATGAAGTTGCCGTCCTGCTTGCGCAGGAAGTATTCGTTGGCGATGTTGCGTCCGCCGATGACGGCCGCCACCCCATCGGCGATGAACAGCTTGTTGTGCATGCGGTGGTTGACGCGACCCCAGTCGCCGATCGATGCCGCGAAGCGTGTTCCTTGACCGGACCCGCGCGCGCAGCAGAACGGGTTGAACAGGCGCACCTGCACGTTGCGGTGCGCAGCGAAGGCGAGGAAGAGCTCGTCGCTGCCGCCGGTGTAGAGGTCGTCGATCAGCAGCCGCACCCGTACCCCGCGCCCGGCGGCGTCGCGCAGCGCGCGCAGCAGCCCGCGGCCGGCGTCGTCGTTCTCGAGGTGGTAGTACTGAACGTCCAGCGACGCTTCGGCGCGCTGCGCCAGCTGCACCCGCGTGTCGAACGAGAACGCGCCGAGCGGCATCAGGCGAAAGCCAGAGTGCGCGCCCTCTGGCGTCGACGCCTCGACCAGGCGGCCCAGCGCAGTGGCTTTCGATCCCAGGATCGCCTCGCTGGAGGTGGTGTCGCGATCGAAGTTCGGCAGTGGCGTGGCGCAGCCTGCGAGCAGCACCAGCGCGAAAATCAGCATGCCCAACAGGCTCAGCGAGCCATGCGCGGGGCGCGGCTTCACGTCTGCGCAGCGTGCATTCATCGGGCAATGGTACGTTGCGCCGGGACCTGCCCGCCCGCGCAGTGACTCGCCGCGCGGACGACGATGGCGATGCAAAGCATCGATGTCGCGCCCCGCGTGCGGCACGTTGTAAGGTTGTGAGGCCGCATGGCGTCCAATAGGTAGGACGCTGGAGAAGCTGCCCGGCTCAGGCCGGCCGACAGTTCAGCCCGAACAGGGAGAAGCCTGATGGATCGTCGACGGGTACTCGGCACCTTGCTTGCCCTGCCTGCGTTCAGCGCATGGGCGGGCCTCGATCCCGGCACGCTCGCGCCGGCCTTCGCCCTGCAGGCCGCGCAGGCGGGCCAGGTGTTTCGCTTCTCGCTGCGCGAGGCGCTGGCCAAAGGGCCGGTGGTGCTGTACTTCTTTCCGGCCGCGTACTCCGAAGGCTGTTCGATCGAGGCGCACACGTTTGCCGAGGCGATCGCCGACTTCAGCGCGGCGGGCGCTTCGGTCATCGGCGTTTCGGCGGACGACGTTGCGACGCTGACGCGCTTTTCGCTGCAGGCCTGCCAGGGCAAGTTCCCGGTCGCATCGGACGCAGACCAGCGCGTGATGAAGTCCTACGACGCGGTGATGCAGACCCGCCCCGACTTTGCCACACGGATCTCGTTCGTCATCGCGCAAGATGGCCGGATCGCGTACACATACAAGAACCTCGAGCCGACGCGCCATGTCGAACGCACCCTGGCGGCGGTGAGGCAGTTGACGCAGGCGGCAGCGACGAAGTGACAGGGAGCCCGGGATTGCGGTGCACATCGATGCCGCCGAATGGTCTGGTCGTTCGCGAGCTGACCGCCGAGAATGTCACTGCCTGACGACCATTCCTTGATCCGCAGTCAGTTCAACCCGGAGTCCCGCACATGAAGGCAATCTGGAACGGCGCCGTGGTCGCCGAAAGCGACGACACCGTGGTCGTCGAAGGCAATCACTACTTCCCGGTGGAGTCGCTCCGCAAGGACTGCATCCTGCCGAGCAACACGAAGACGATGTCCTCGACGAAGGGCGAGGCGAGCTACTACACCCTGTTCGTGAACGGCGATGCGAACCCCGACGCTGTCTGGACCTACCCCGCGCCGAAGGAAGAATCGAGCCAGATCCGGGGCCGCGTGGCGTTCGGCAAAGGTGTCACGATCACCGAGTAGCGCCGACAGGCGGCGCGTCGCGCCGGATCGACCCCGGCCGTTGCGCGACGCGTTGCCGCCCCAGGGGCAGGACAGACCATGACCAATGCGCGACCGTCCGATCTGGCTGCACGTTTCGCGGTGGTGCGCCGGCACTCGCTCGCGCTCGCCGCGACGCTCACGGCCGAGGACCAGTGCGTGCAGTCGATGCCCGACGCGAGCCCGACGAAGTGGCATCTCGCGCACACCACCTGGTTCTTCGAGGCCTTGCTGCTCGCCCCCCACGCGCCGGGGTATCGGCCCTACGACGAGCGATTCGGCCGTCTCTTCAACTCCTACTACGAGAGCCTCGGACCGCGCCACCCGCGCCCGCAGCGCGGCCTGCTGACGCGCCCGTCGATCGCGAGGTGCACGCCTACCGCGCAGCGGTGGATGCCGCGATGTTGCCCTTCATCGAGTCCGCGGCCGAAGGGCAATGGGCGCTGATCGCGCCGCTGATCGAGCTTGGGCTGCAGCACGAGCAGCAGCACCAGGAACTGCTGCTGACCGACATCCTGCACGCGATGTCGATGAATCCGCTGCAACCCGCCGTGCGCAGCGGGCCGCCGACCCCGTGCGAATCCGCCGCGGCCGGCTGGCAGGAGCACGCGGGTGGCGAGGTCGGCATCGGGCACGATGGCGCGGGGTTCGCGTTCGACAACGAGACTCCGCGTCATGCCGTGATCCTGCAGCCCTTTGCGCTCGCCAACCGGTTGGTCACGCAGGCCGAATACCAGGCCTTCGTCGACGATGGCGGCTACCGACGGCCCGACTGGTGGCTGTCCGACGGCTGGGCCGCGGTGCAGGCGCAGGGCTGGCGCGCGCCGCTGTACTGGCTGGCCGACGGGTGCGAGTTCACGCTGCACGGCGTGCAGCCGCGCGAGCCCGGGCAGCCGGTCAGGCACCTGAGCTTCTACGAGGCCGCGGCCTTCGCCGAATGGGCGGGCGCGCGCCTGCCCACGGAGTTCGAGTGGGAGGCGGCGGTCGCCGGTCCGACGCCGCCCGCGCAGGCGTTCGGTGCGGCCTGGCAATGGACGCGCTCCTCGTACGACCCGTACCCGCGCTACCGGCCGCCGCAGGGCGCGGTCGGCGAGTACAACGGCAAGTTCATGATCGGCCAGATCGTGCTGCGCGGAAGCAGCGCCGCCACACCCGCCGGGCACGAGCGCATCAGCTACCGCAACTTCTTCCCACCCGCGGTGCGCTGGCAGTTCAGCGGCCTGCGGCTGGCGCGGGACCTGTGACGGACTTTGCCCGCGAACTCGTGGCGGGCCTTTCGAGCCGGCCGCGCGCCGTCTCGCCGAAGTGGTTCTACGACGTCGCCGGCTCGCAGCTGTTCGAGCGAATCTGCGAACTGCCGGAGTACTACCCGACGCGCACCGAATGCGCGCTGCTCGAGCGCCACGCCGCGGAGATCACCCAATGGATCGGGCCGCAGGCCGACATCGTCGAGTTCGGCGCCGGCGCGAGCCGCAAGGTGCGTCTGCTGCTCGCCGCGCTCGACTCGCCGTCGCGCTACCTGCCGGTGGACATCGCGGGCGAGCACCTGCGCGACGCCGTGGCTTCGCTGCGCGAGGCGCACCCGAGCCTGCCGATGCAGCCGCTCGTCGCCGACTTCACCGGGCCCATCGAGCTGCCACCGCCCTCGGGCCGGCGCGTGGGATTCTTCCCCGGCAGTTCGATCGGCAACTTCGACCCTTCGCAGGCGGTCGGCCTGCTGCGCCGGTTTGCCGCCCTGCTGAGCGGAGGCGGACTGCTGATCGGCGTCGATCTGGTGAAGGATCCGGCGGCGCTGCACGCTGCATACAACGACAGCGCGGGCGTCACCGCGGCCTTCAATCTCAACCTCTGGGCCCGTGCGAACCGCGAGGCCGGTGCCGACTTCGATCTGGCGCAGTGGATGCACTCGGCGTTCTACAACGCACCCCATCGACGCATCGAGATGCACCTCGTCAGCCGGCGCTCGCAGCGCGTGACGGTGGCTGCCCAGGCGTTCGACTTCGCCGAAGGCGACAGCGTGCACACCGAGTACTCCTACAAGTACGACGTGGACGGATTCCAGCAGCTTGCCCGCAGCGCGGGATGGTTGCCGCGGGCCGTCTGGACCGACGCCGAGCGCCTGTTTTCGTTGCACTGGCTGCAGTGCGGCCAGTGACCGGGGAGAACGACTTGTCCGAGCTCTACGACCTGATCGTCATCGGCGCCGGTTCCGGCGGCGTCGCGGCATCCCGCTGCGCCGCAGCGCACGGCGCGCGCGTGCTGATCGCCGAGGCCGACCGCGTCGGCGGCACCTGCGTGATCCGCGGTTGCGTGCCGAAGAAGCTGATGATGTACGCGGCCGGCTTCTCGCAGGCCTTGCAGGAGGCCGCGGGATTCGGCTGGACCGACGTCTCGGGACGCTTCGAGATGGCTCGCTGGGCCGACGCCAAGGCGCTCGAAACAGCCCGGCTCGAAGGCGTCTATCGAAAGATGCTTGCCGATTCGGGGGTCGAGCTGGCATCGGGGCGCGCCCGACTGACTTCTCCCGGCAGCGTCGCGATCGGCGAGCGCAGGCTGCGTGCCGGCCGGGTCCTGATCGCCACCGGCGGCACACCCGCCCACGAGGCCGTGCCCGGGCTCGAATTGGCGATGAGCTCGAACGAGGTGCTCGACCTGCGCGAAGTCCCGGCGACGCTGCTCGTCGTCGGCGGCGGCTACATCGCGGTCGAATTCGCGAGCATCCTGGCCGGGCTGGGCTCGAAGGTCACGCTGGCGTATCGCGACGTGCTGCCGCTGCGCGGCTTCGACGGCGACCTGCGCACACGGCTGGCGCAGGCACTGAGCGAGCGCGGCGTCACGCTGGCGCCGGGCGTGGCGCTGCAGGCGCTGGAGCGTGGCGCGACGGGATTCACGCTGCGTCGTGCGGACGGCTCGATGCTGCGCGCAGAGGCTGCGCTCAACGCCACCGGCCGCAGGCCCCACACGGCGGGGCTCGGGCTGGACGAAGCGGGGGTGCGGCTCGATGCGCGCGGCGCCGTCGTCGTCGACGCCGACAGCCGCACCAGTGTGCCGGGCGTGTGGGCGATCGGAGACGTCACCAACCGGGTCAAGCTGACGCCGGTGGCCATCGCCGAAGGACGCGCGTTCGCCGACACCGAGTTCGGCCACCGGCCCACGCGCGTGGATCATCGCCACGTCGCGAGTGCCGTGTTCACCGATCCGCCGATCGCGACCATCGGCCCGACGGAAGCCGACGCCGCGTTGCGCGGACCGGTGGACGTCTACGAATCCGACTTCAGGCCGATGAAGACGGCCTTCGCCGGCGGCAGCGCGCGCAGCTACATGAAGCTGGTCGTCGACGCCCTGAACGATCGCGTGCTCGCCGTCCACATGATCGGCGCCGACGCGCCGGAGATCGTGCAGAGCCTCGCGGTGGCCCTCACCTGCGGCGTCACCAAACGCGACTTCGACCGCACGCTGGCCGTGCACCCGACCTCCGCCGAGGAATTCGTGCTGATGCGAGAGCCGGTGCGGCGGCTCGGCGCGGTGGCGCCCGAAGCGACATGACCCTCGAGCGAAGACTCGGGATGTCGGCCCCGAGGGCGGCAGGGTGCGCGTTCGCTTGCCGGCGCCGGTCCTTCGAAGAACCGGCACCGGGAAGTCGCCGTTGCGCCAATCGACCCCGGCCAGTGTCCGCGGGTGCGAGTTCCTCGTGCTGGTAACGATCATTTGGATCGTTACTGGCTATAATATTGATCATGTTGGCGTGGCAGTTGCGATTACAACCGAATAACGAATCAGATTGATCCTTTTAGCGAAGGAAACATGAAAGTCGAAAAGCGCTTCCTGACGACAATGAACCGCTGCTACGCGGCCAGCCACATCGTCGTCGACGGCAGGTCCAGGATCCTGGCGGCCACGGAAGGAGAAGGCCCCTGCCTGGCCTGGACCGGCACGGACTTCAGCGAGTCCCATGTCGTCTGGGAAGGTCCCGGAGGGACGATGTCGATGGTGCCGATCGCGGGAAGCAACGGTGAGTTCCTCGCCGTTCAGAAGTTCTTCAGGATGTTCCAGTGGGACGAGGCGAAGATCGTTCACGTGCGCCCGCTGAGCGGCGACAAGTACGAAGTCAGCGACCTGCTTCACCTGCCCTACATCCACCGCTTCGACCTGCTGCCGGTCGACGGGAGGCTGCATTTCATCGGCTGCACGCTGGCAACGACCAAGGACTCGAAGGAGGATTGGGCGCACCCCGGGCAGGTCTGGGTCGGGGAATACGGCGGGCCGGGTACTCTCGAAGTCGAGGTGCTGAAGGACGGCCTCACCAAGAACCACGGCTACAGCCGGCTTGCCCGCAATGGCGCCGTGTCCAGCCTCGTGACGTGCGAGCAGGGGGCCTTCGAATTGACCCCGCCGCGGCAGCGGCAGGGCCGATGGACCGTCGAGCAGTTCATGGACTGGCCGATCAGCGACATCGCTGCCGTCGACATCGACGGTGACGGCGAACTGGAATACGCCACCATCGAGCCGTTCCACGGATCGCACTTCAGGATCTACAAGAAGATCGGCGGCGTCTTCAGGATGGTCTACGAACATCCGGAAGTCAGCGACTTCTACCATGTGGTCGTCGGCACGACGCTGGCCTCGCGGCCGGTATTCATCGGCGGCTGCCGACGTGGCAAGCAGCAACTGTTCTACGTGCATGCGGTGAGCACCGACCCCTTGGTGCTCGAGGCCGAAATCATCGACGAGGGTGTCGGCCCGAGCAACGTCCATGTCATGCACGAAGCGGGCCGTGACATCATCGTTTCCGCGAACCGTGAGAAGGCCGAAGCGGCCCTCTACGTCGTGACCTGAGCATTGCCCGGCGTCCTCGTCGCATGACGCGCAAGCAGGCCGCATCCACAGAAAGGCGCGCGCATGGAAAATCCCGTCGGCATCTACGAGAAGGCCCTGCCCAGGGAACTGAGCTGGCCCGCCCGATTCAAGGCGGCCCGGGACGCGGGCTACGATTTCCTCGAAATGTCGGTCGACGAGACGCCGGAACGGATGGCGCGCCTGGACTGGCCGCTGGCCGAGCGCCTGTCCTTCTTCAGGACCTCGCGCGAAGAAGGCGTGCCGGTGCCCTCGATGTGCCTGTCGGGTCACCGCAAGATCCCGTTTGGCAGCGCCGATCCTGCGCTGCGGGCCCAGGCGGCCGAGTTCATGGCCAAGGCCATCCACTTTGCCAGCGATACCGGCATCCGGGTGATCCAGCTGGCCGGCTACGACGTGTACTACGAGCCGGCCACGAGCGGCTCCCGCGAGCGCTACTGCGAGGGCATGGAACGCGCCCTCGAGCTTGCAGCGCGGCACCAGGTCATGCTGGCGCTGGAGATCATGGACACGACGTTCCTGAATTCCATCTCGAAGTACCTGGCGCTGAAGGAGCGGCTGCCGTCGCCCTGGTTCACGGTCTACCCCGATCTGGGCAACCTCAGCGCCTGGGGTAACGACGTCGTGCACGAACTCGAACTCGGCATCGACCACATCGTGGGTGTCCACGTCAAGGAAGCCAGGCCCGTGGCACCCAATTTCGCGGGCGCGTTTCGCGACGTTCCGTTCGGCGAAGGCGGCGTCGACTTCGTGACCTGCTTCGAGACCCTGCACGACCTGGGCTATGCGGGGCCCTTCCTGGTGGAGATGTGGACCGAGAAGGCCGCCCGGCCGCTCGAGGAAATCCGCCGCGCCAGGCAGTGGGTGGGCGAGCGCCTGAGGCAAGGGGGATACGCATGAAGCTGGAAGCATTGAAGCAGAGAGTCCTCGAAGCGAACCTGGAGCTTCCGCGTCTTGGGCTGGTGGACTTCACCTGGGGCAACGTCAGCGGCAAGGACCCTGCGAGCGGCGCGATCGTGATCAAGCCGAGCGGCATCCCGTACGACAGCCTGAAGGCGAGCGACATGGTCGTGGTGGACAGCGAGGGTCGGGTTCTCGAGGGGGCGCTCAAGCCGTCTTCGGACCTGCCGACGCACGTCGAGCTGTACCGTCATTTCCCGTCGGTCGGCGGCATCGTGCACACCCATTCCACCTGGGCCACCGCCTGGGCTCAGGCCTGTCGTGGAATTCCGCCGCTGGGGACCACGCACGCCGACTACTTCTTCGGCGAGGTGCCTTGCACCGCGACCCTGACGGCGCTACAGACAGCGGGGCACTATGAAAAGGAGACTGGCCTCGCCATCGTGGCCCGTTTCCGCGACGGCGACGTCGATCCAGCGCGCATGCCGGCCGTGCTGGTGGCCAATCACGGCCCGTTCGCGTGGGGCGCCGATGCCGAAGCCGCGGTGCACAACGCGGCCGTTCTCGAGCTGACGGCGCGCATGGCCTTCCTCACGCTGCAGCTGGGGGAGGGCGTGCCCGCCATGCCGCAACACCTGCTGGAAAGGCACTTCTTCCGCAAGCACGGCCCGGGCGCCTACTACGGCCAGACCGCGGGCTGACCGCGGGCTGACGACGAAACGCCGCCATCGGCAATGGCAGGCCGTCACTTTTCCGGAACGCGATGGACGCGCAGGCCGGACGCCTCCAGTTCCTCGCAGAACGACGGTGGGGTCATCCAGTCCGTCACCAGCAGGTCGATGCGATTCAGCGGGCAGGTGAGGAAGCTGGAGACGCAGTTCATCTTGCTGTGATCGGCCACCACGATCACCTTGCCGCTCGAGTTTTCGATCATCGCCTTGTTGACGCTGGTCTCCAGCTGGACCGCGGTCGTGCACCCTCGCTTGATGCTCACGCCGTTGATGCCGAGCACGGTGATGCTCGAATAGATGGTCTGCAGGCTGGCGATGGTCACGCTCCCGACCAGCGATCTGGACTGCGGCCGATAGTCGCCGCCGAGCAGGATCATTTCGATATTCGGGTCCAGGTCGAGCAACAGGCAGGCGGCGTTGTTGGTGACGATCCTCACCTTCTTGCCCTTCAGATGGCGAATCACCTCGAGGGTGGTCGACCCTGAATTCAGGAAGACGGTCTCGCCTTCCGAAATCAGCGAGGCCATGTATTCGCCGATCAGCGTCTTCTCCTTCTTGGCGGAATGGTCCTTGGTCTCGAAGATCTCTTCGAAGCCCAGATCGGAAATCGAAACTGCACCGCCTCGGGTGCGCTCGAGCAGCTTGTCCAGCGCGAGGGTGTCCAGGTCACGCCGGATGGTGATCTTCGACACACCGAATTCGGCTGCCAACTCGTCGGCCGAGACGGACTTCCTTTGATACACCATCTCCAGGATCTTCTTGTGCCGGTAGTTCGACACCGCCATGATCGAGCGCTTGCCGTCGTCCTTCATTGCCGTGTCCCGCTGTTCGAGAAGAGTGCCCGGACCTCCGGGGCGGCCAGGGCGCGGTAGACCGCACGCGAGCGCAGTCGTTGCTGCCGGTAGGTTGCGCGGGTTCGAGCGTCGGGCTGGTAGGCCGCCGCAGGATCCTGCCCGGCCAGCCGGGCGAAGGCGCTGGAATGGCTGGCCTCCAGACCGGTGGCCACGGCGCCCGCGATCCAGGCGCCCTGCGAAGTGGCCTCGTTGCCGCTGAAACGCAACGACCGGCCGTTCGAGAACATCGCTCTGGATCTGGTTGAAGAGCGCCGACTTCGTCATGCCGCCCGACACATGGACCGAGGCGACCGCACCGCAGAGCTGCTCCACCAGGACGAGGCTCTCCTTCAGTTCGACCGCAATCCCTTCCAGGAGGGCCCGGGCCATCTCGCCGCGCGTCGTGCTCAGGCTCATGTTGCAGAACACGCCGCGCGCCTCGGGGTCCCAGTGCGGCGAGCCGCAGCCCTTGAAGTGGGGCAACAGCAGCAGCCCGTTCGAGCCCGGCGGCACATGCGCCGCTTCTTCTTCGAGGGTTTCGAACGACCTGTCCGCATCGCCTTCCGTTTGCATGAGGCATTCCACGAACCACCGGTAGACGGCCCCTGAAGTGAGTATGGCCGCCTCGACGATGTACGCGCCGGGGACGGCCGAGACGTTGCAGGACAGGCGCATCCCGTCGTCGAGCACGGGCTTGTCGGCATGACCGACGACATAGGAGCCCGTTCCGGTGTTTGCCACGGCGTACTGCGCGGAGAACAACCCCAGACCGAGGGCGGCGCACTGCTGGTCGCCGCCGGCGGAAACCACGGGCAGTCCGGCTTCGAGGCCCGTTGCCGTGGCCATGCTCGGCGTCAGCCCGCCGACCACTGCACCTGGCACGACCAGATCGCAGAGCATGCGCACAGGGACCTCGAAGAGGGCCAGCAACTCGGGATCCCAGGTCCGCCCTTCAAGATCGAGCAGGTTGGTGCGGCTGCCGAAGCTCTGGTCCGTGACGAAGCGATGGGTCAGCAGGAAGACGATCCAGTCCTGCACGCCGAGCAACTTGTGCGTCGACTTCCAGATGTCCGGACGGTTGCGGCGCAGCCAGGTCATCTTGAGGGCCGAAAAGACCGGGGAAATCTTCAGTCCGGTCTTGCCGTAAACGAAGTCGTTGCAGGAGTCCAGCTCGCGCGCGAGTCCGGCGCTGCGGCTGTCCTGCCACATGATGGCGGGATGCAGCGGCGCACCCGATGGGTCGACCGGGATGACCGATGACCGCTGGGCGGTCACGGAAATGCAGGCCGGCTCGATGCCGCGGCGGGCGGCCGCTGCGCAGCAGCTCTTCAGGGCGGCGACCAGGACCGTGTGCCACTGCGTCGCATCGTGCTCGACCCGGCCATCGCCGTAATAGGTCGGCGGGCTCTCGTGCTGCTCGATGTGGATGGCGTGCCCTGCAGCGTCGTAGAGGAGGGCCCGCACGCTGCTGGTTCCGACGTCGACGGTCACGATGCCCTTCATGCACAACCTCGACGCCGGTTTCCGACGGCCAGCGCGGCCGCCTCGGAGAATGCCTTCAGCCCTTCACCGCGCCGGCCGTGAGCCCGGTAATGATCTGCCGCGCCGCGACGAAGGTGAAGATCAGCGGCGGGATCGCGATCAGGCTGCCCAAGGCCATGATCTTGCCCCAGTCCACTCCGATGTCGGTGATGTAGAGCGAGGCGGCGACCGGCAACGTTCGAGTCGCGCGGTCGGTCAACACGAGGGCCAGGATGAATTCGTTCCATGCGATGCGAAAGGTGAAGATCGATGCGGCGGCAAGGCCAGGCTTGATCAGCGGCAGCACGACCTTGTAGAAGACCTGGATCGGGCCGCAACCGTCGATCGCGGCGGCCTCTTCGAGCTCGGGCGGAACCTGCAGCACGAAGCCGTAGAGCAGCCAGATCGTGAACGGCAGGTTGACCGCAACGTAGAGAAGTATCAAGCCCGGCAGGGAGTTGATCAGCCCGGCCCGGCTCCACACCATGAACACGGGCACCGCCAGCACGGCCAGGGGCACGGTCCGCAGAAGAAGCGTGGTGTAGGCGATCGTCCGGCGGCCCCGGAACCGGAATCGGGCCAGGCCGTAGGCGGCCATGCAGCCCAGTACCAGCGTGATGGCAGTCGACACGATGCCGACCACCAGGCTGTTGGCGAGGTAACGCGTGAAGCTGCCCTCGCCGAGCACTTCGCGGTAGTTCTCGAGCGTGGGCATGAACAGGAAGTTGATGCCGGTGGTGAAGATCTGCGTCTGAAACTTCAGCGAGGTCGCAAACATCACCACGATGGGCGCAACGCAGACGATGGCCAGGGAGATCAGCGCCGCGTAGTGCGCCGTGGCGAGGGCCGGGTGACGCCTCATGGGCGATCCTCGTCCTTCAGCGGATTCGAAAGACTGAGCGCAGCCCAGGACAAGCCAGCGACCACGATCAGCAGCAGCACGGAAATGGCTGCCGCACTGCCGAGGCGCTGGCTGACGAATGCAGTCTTGTAGATGTGCAGCGACAGGATCTCGGTGCTGTCGCCAGGGCCGCCGAAAGTCAGGATGTAGATGACCTCCAAGACCCGGAACGCGTCGATCAGGCGCATCAGCAAGGTGATGGCGATGACGTGGGCGATCATCGGCAGCTTGACCCGCAGCGTGGTCTGCCACCAATTGGCGCCGTCCATGCGAGCGGCTTCGAGAACGGCGCTGTCCACGTTGGCCAGACCGGCGATCATCATGATGAAGACGAACGGCGTCCACTGCCAGATGTCGGCGATGACGATGGCCAGGAAAGCCGTGTGTTCCTGCGCCAGCCAGCCCACCGGGGCCGCCCCGAACGCGCCGAGCAGGGCGTTGAGCAGCCCGAACTGCGCATCGAACAGGTAGCGCCAGGTCAGCCCGACCGCGATCGGCGCGATCATCATGGGCAGGATGAAGATCGTGCGGAAGAACGCCATGCCGCGCACGTTTCCTTCGAGCGCCAGCGCGAGCGCGATTCCCAGCGTCATTTCGGCGACGACGCAGACCGCGGCGAACAGCAGCGTGGTGGTCAGCGAGCGCCACACCGCAGCGTCCCTGAACGCGGCGACGAAGGCTTCCATTCCGACCCACCGGGCCTCGGCCCAGGGTGTGCCCATGCTCCAGTCGTAGAAGCCCAGCTGCAAAGCAGACAGCACGGGGTACAGACAGGCGACCGCCATCACCACCACGGCGGGCCCGAGATACACCACGGGAACCCAGGAGCGTGTGCGCATCTAGACTTTCCTCGAAGGGGCCGCGCCTGCGCCCCCTGGAGCAGGGCGCAGGCGCTCGAAAGGCCCTTTTGCCTGGAGCACTAGGCCTTCAGATAGCCGCCGCGTTTCATGATCTCGGTGACCTTGGGCACCATGCCGTTGAGCGCGTCCTCCGGCGTCTTCTTGCCCGTCAGGGCCTCGGAAACCGCCACCCCGAGCGCCTGAACGTTGATCTCGTCCCACTCGGCGATGATCGGTCGCCAATCGGGGTCCGAGTACTCGATCTGCTGGCGCAGGGTGATGTACTCGGGATACTGGAGCACCATTTCGCGGTCGGACAGCGTCGAGGTTCTCGTCGGGACGCCCCCGATGCGGCACACCGCCTTGTCCTGCTCCTTGGAGGTCAGCCATTGCAGCAGCAGGAACGCGGCATCGGCGTTCTTGGCATTCTTCGGGATGGCCAGTCCCAGGCCACCGGACTGCGATGAGTAGCGCGTTCCCTTCGGGTGCAGCACGTAGCTCACCTGACCGCCGATCTTGGAAACCGCCGGGTTGTTGACCTGGCCGAAGATCAACGACGAATCGAGATACATCGCGGCCTGCCCCTGCAGGAAGGACGTGATCATCTCGCCTTGTCCATAGCCCGGTATGCCGACGGGGCCGGTCTCGGAAATCAGTTTCAGGGTCTTCAGCGCCTTGACGCCGACTTCGTCGTTGAAGCGCGGCTTCCACTTGTCGTCGAAGACCTTTCCGCCGAGCGGGTTCAGGTGCAGGAGCCAGGCGTGCACGCACTGGTGTCCGGCTTGCCCGCGCGAGGTCAGCGCCCCCATGCCGGACTTTTCCTTCAGCACCGGCAACAGCTTCTCCATCTCGGCGTAGGTGTCGGGTGCCTTCAGGTTGAGCTTGGCGAACACGTCGCGGCGGTAGGCGAGGATGGAAGTCTCTGCGCCGTAGGGCAAGCCGTAGAGCTTGGCCCCCGGCCCGGCCAGGTAACCCTTGGGGCCACCCACCAGACCGATGTTCTCCACGTAGCGCGGCACCAGGTCCTTGAAGTCGTAGTTCGGGTCGGCCAGCGCGGCGTTCTTGAAGAATGGCTCGAGTTCGCGGATCAGGTTCTTCTTGACGTACTCGCCCTTCCACATCACCACGTAGCAGGCCAGGTCGTAGTCGCCGGAAGGCTTGGCCATCTCGAGCAACTGCTTGTCCTTCATGCGCGCCATCGCCAGGCGATCCGTCTCGACCTTGATGCCGGTCTGCTTGGTGAACTCGGGCAGGAGCTTGACCATGGCGTCGTAGTGCGGATGGGCTGGAATGCTCATCACCACGGTCTGCCCCTTGTACTTGGCAAAGCGATCCTGTGCCTGGCCGAGCGATGGAAGTCCTGCGCCCAAGAGGCTCAGGGCGCCGCCGCCCACGGATTGAATCAAGGTTCTTCTCTTCATCGCCGACTCCTACAGGTTGTTGAACGTCAAGTGCTGACTCTGCGACCACTGGCCTTGTCGAACACGTGCAAGGCCGCCGGATCCATTTCCAGGCTCACCGTCTGGTGCATCAGGTCGGCTCGCTGGCCGGGCACGACAGCCGTCACGCGGCCTTCTCCGGCGCCGACCAGCTTGCCCACCAGCAGCGACTCCATGCCGAGGTACTCCACCACGTCGACCTGCAACCGCAGCATGCCGGCGCCCGGCGCCAGATGCAGCGTCTGCGGCCGCACGCCGGCAATCAGCTGCGTGCCGGGCAGCGTTGCACGGCGCAATGGAAAGGCGAAGCCCGGGCCCTCGAGCGCGACCTTGCCACCGTCGACCCGCACCTCGCCCTCGAGCAGGTTCATGCTGGGCATTCCGATGAAGCCGGCGACGAACAGGTTGGCCGGCTGGTTGAACACCTCCGACGGCGTGCCCACCTGCTGAATCCGTCCCTTGTCGAAGATGACGATGCGCGACGCCAGCGTCATGGCTTCGACCTGATCGTGCGTGACATAGATGGTGGTCTTGCCCAGCCGCTCGTGCAGCATGGCCAACTCGGTTCGCATGTGGGCACGCAGCTTCGCGTCCAGGTTGGACAGGGGCTCATCGAACAGGAAGACCGACGGCTCGCGCACGATGCACCGGCCGATCGCGACCCGCTGGCGCTGCCCGCCCGAAAGCTCCTTCGGCTTGCGTTGCAGCAGGTGCGAGATGTTCAGGACGTTCGCTGCTTCGTTCACCCGCCGCGTGACCTCGGACTTGCCGACGCCGGCCAACTCCAGCGCAAAGCTCATGTTCTGAGCCACGTCCATGTGCGGGTAGAGGGCGTAGTTCTGAAACACCATGGCGATGTCGCGCGCCATCGGCGCCAGGTCGGTGACGTCCCTGCCCTTGATGTAGATCCGGCCCTCGCTGACCTCGTCCAGGCCGGCAATCATGCGCAGCGTCGTCGACTTGCCGCACCCTGATTCGCCGAGGAGAACCACGAACTCGCCCTGCCGAACGTCCAGGTCGAGATCCCGCACCACACGCACCGAGCCGAAGGCCTTGCCAACGCCCCGCAGCTTCAGCCCGTCGTCTTCCGATTCCATTGCATCGCCTCAATCGCAGAAACCGCAGCGTGGCAGCAAGACAGAAGCACCCGGTGGGCGGTCACGCGTTGCGAGGCGGCACCGGATAGGTCCAGTGCGGCCTAGAGAAACGAGGGAAACGGCAGGTCCGTGTCCTTCGTGAAGACGTCGTCGAAGCCACGATCGAAGTGGAACTCCATGTCGTCCTTGTTGTCCGGGAAGATGAACTTGCCACCCACTTGCCAGATGTAGGGCTTGAACTTGTATTTCAGGCGGTCCTTCTTCATGTTCCACAGCACGGTGATCTCGGCCGGGTCGGCCATGAAGTTGGACCAGATGTCGTGGTGAAACGGGATCATCACCTTGGCGTTGAGTGCCTCGGCCATGCGCAGGATGTCCGACGAGGTCATCTTGTCGGTGATGCCGCGCGGGTTCTCGCCGTAGGAGCCGAGCGCCACGTCGACGACGTGCTGGTTGCCATGCCTGGCGTAGCCGTTGGAGTAGTGCGAGTCGCCGCTGTGGTACAGCGTGCCGCCCGGAGTCTTCAGCAGGTAGTTCACCGCCACCTCGTCCATGTCGACGGGCATCTTGTCCTTGGCAGTCACTTCCTTGGGCAGGGTGATCATCATCGTGCGGTCGAATGATTCGAGCACCACCAGTTCGATGTCTCCGACCTGCACGACATCGCCCGGCCGGACCTGCACGATGCGCGCCGCCGGCACGCCCCACTTCTTCCACACGTCGGCGCTGGACTTCGGTCCGATGAACGGCACCTTGGCGTCGCAGTTGCGCAGCACCGCAGCGGCCACGTTGATGTCGATGTGGTCGTTGTGGGTGTGTGTCGAGACGACGGCGTCGATCTGGCGAATGGCGAACGGATCGATCACGAAAGGCGACACGCGAAGGTTGGGTTGCAGCTTCACGCATCCGCTCATCCGCGTCATCTGATGGTGCGGGTCCATCAGCGGGTTCTTCATCGACCGCTTGCCGGTGCCGCACCACAGGTCGATGCAGACATTGGTGTTGCCCTCGGTCTTCAGCCAGATGCCGGTGCAGGCGAGCCACCACATCGCAAAGCTGCCTGGCGCCACCACCTCGCGTTCGATCTCTTCGTTGAGCCATGTGCCCCACTGCGGAAAGGTGCTCAGCACCCACGATTCCTTGGTGATGTCGTCCACTTTCGCCATGCCACGCCCCCGTCACGGATGCTCAAAGAGAGCCGTCAAATGATCACTTTCGAACATTATGACGACTTTCTGCGGGTTTGAGTGATCATTCTGATACAAATGGTGTGTCAACGCGACGGTCTTGATCCAGGACAAGCCACCAGGATTCGCGGGACGCCATCGCAGGCTGCGGCGCTGGCCCCGGCAGGGCCGCGGCGCACCCGCCGCCGATCGAATCGAGCCTGGAGCTTGTCGGGCTCCTCGGGCCGCCCGCTTCAGGACCGCCCGGTCAATTCGCCGCTGCTGAATCGTTCAACCAGCTCGACCGTGAGCTCGGACATCTCCCGAATGTGGATGTCGGCCAGGGCCAGCACCTCGGGAGGCAGCGGAAACGCGGGACCGGGAGCGGCAATGACGCCCATGCCGGCGGCTTTGAGCGACTTGATGCCGCTGCCCGAGTCTTCGACGCCCACCGCATTCTCGGGCCGCACGCCCAGCTTGCCGAGCACGCGCAGATAGATGTCCGGTGCTGGCTTGCCGTGTTCGACGTCGTCCCCGTGCATGGTTGCCAGGAACACCTGGTCAAGACCCGTGGCGCGCAGCACATGCTCTGCCAGTTCCTTGGGTGAGCCGGTCGCCAGCGCCACCCGGTAGCGCTCTGCTGTACGGCGCACGGCCTGGAGGGCACCTTCACGTTCGGGCAGGTGGGCCTCGTACTTGACGCGCATGCGGCGGATGATCTCGTGCGCCACGGCCGCCTCGTCCATGCCGAGCCGGCTGCGCAGTTGCAGCCGATCGACCATGATGCGCGACCACATCGCGGTGTTGCAGCCCATGGTGGAGGCCTGTGCCTTCCTCGCCCCATGCCGAGCCGATGTCGGCGGCAAATTCCTCGCGCGCCTGGCGCCACAGAACCTCCGAGTCCACCAGCACGCCATCCATGTCGAAGACGACCGCCTCGATCCTGCGCATCACGCTCTCCTGCCAAGGCCAGGCCGGCGAGGGGGAAGTCAGTCGGCCAGCCCCTTCGTCGCCGCGTCGATCCGCTCCAGCACCTCGGGTGTGAGCTTGGGCGTCAGGGCCAGCGCCCCGAGGTTGTCCTTCAGCTGGGCGAGCTTCGAAGCACCGAGGATCACCGTGCTGACGCGCGGATTGCGGTTGACCCAGGCGATCGCCAACTGGGCCACGTTGCCGCCGAGTTCCTGCGCGATCGGCTCGAGCTTCGCCACGGCGTCGTTCTTCGCGGCATCGGTCAGCCCCTTGACGAGAAAGGCCATGTTCTCCAGGGCACCGCGGCTTCCCGCCGGCACGCCGCCGCGGTACTTGCCGGTCAGCAGGCCGCTGGCAAGCGGGCTCCAGGTCGTCAGGCCGAGGCCGATGTCTTCATACAGCCGCGCGTACTCCTGCTCGACCCGATTGCGGTGGAACAGGTGGTACTGCGGCTGCTCCATCACCGGCTTGTGCAGGTGGTGGCGTTCGGCGATGTCCCAGGCGGCGCGAATGTCGGCCGCGCTCCACTCGCTGGTGCCCCAGTAGAGCGCCTTGCCCCGCGTGATCATGTCGCTCATCGCCCACACGGTCTCCTCGATCGGCGTCGCCGGGTCGGGGCGGTGGCAATAGACGAGGTCGATGAAGTCCAGGCCCAGGCGCCGCAGCGAGCCGTCGATCGCCTGCGACAGGTACTTGCGGTTGAGCGTGTCCTTGCGGTTGATGGCCGCGCCTTCGCGGTCCAGGCCCCAGAAGAACTTGGTCGAGACGATGTAGTTCAGGCGCGGCCACTTGAGCGCGCGAAACGCCTCGCCCATCAGCACTTCGCTCTTGCCGCTGGCATAGATCTCGGCGTTGTCGAAGAAATTCACTCCGGCGTCCATCGCCGCGGCGAGCATCTCGGTGGCCGACTTCACGTCGACCTGGTTGTGGTAGGTGACCCAGGAGCCGAGCGAGAGCTCGCTGACTTGCAGGCCGCTGCGGCCGAGACGACGGTATTGCATGGTGACTTCCCGCGGCTGATGAAGAGGGCGCAAGCGTAGCCGAAACCGTGCAAGCAGGAACGCGCTCGCCGCGCGCGACGGGCGGGCGGGGTCCGCGTTCAGGTGCTGAGCTTGCGCCCGAGGTGCTGCTCGATCGTGGCCGTCTTCGACTTCAATCGCCCCGCCGGCCCGGCGCGGTAGTCGACCTTGAGGTGCACGCCGATGCGCGGGCAGTCGGCGGCCAGCGTCTCGAAGCAGGCGGTGACGACCGCCATCACCTCGGCCCACTCGCCTTCGAGGATCGTTCCCATCGGCGTGAGCTGGTAGGGCAGGCCGCTGCGGTCGATCACGTCGAGGATGCGTGCGACCTGCGCGCTGACGCTTTCGCCCTGCCCCAGCGGGGCCATCGAGAACTCGAGCAAGACCATGTGGCAACTCCGCTTCGTGGTGTTCGTGCTTGCGTCCGGATGTCGGCCGACGCGAGCCTGCCGTTTGTACCGCCGATTCGACATGAAGGGCGGTCGCAGTCGATCGTCGCACGATCGAAGGTGCGGCCATCGTGACAAGCCCCACGCACGCGGGAGTGCGGCGACAATTCCACCTCGACCCTTCCCCACCCTGACTGCCGTGCCCGAAACCCCAACGCCCGTCGCCCCGCTCGTCGCGCCCGATGCCCCAGCCCCGGTCGTCCCGATCGTCGCATCCGAAGCCCCGATGCCCGTCGTCCCGCTCGCCGTGCCAGAGACCCTCGCCCACGCGCCTGCCGTCGTGGTCGATCTCTCGCCTGCCGCGTGTGCGGCGAAGCTGGCCGAGTTGTTCCCGGCGCTGTTCGGGCCCGGCGCGCCACGACCGCTGAAGCTTCGCGTCCAGGCCGACATCCAGCAGCGGGCGCCCGGCGTCTTCACGCGGAAGTCGCTCTCGATCTTCCTGCAGCGGCACACCACGGGCACAGCCTACCTGAAGGCGCTCGTCAACGCGCCACAGCGCGTGGACCTCGACGGCCTGCCGGCGGGCGAGGTGGCCGCCGAGCATCGCCAGGCTGCCGTCGTCGAGTTGGAGCGCCGCCGCGCGCTCCACGATGCGCGCCGTGCCGCCGAACGCGACGCCCAGCGCAAGGCTTACGACGAGGCCCGGCGCCAGCGCCAGGCTGAAGACCGGGCACAGGGCGAACGCGCGGCGCTGCTGCGCGCCTACGAGACGACGACGCTGACGCGGGCGAACTTCTGCGCGCTCAAGGGGCTGCCCGAGGCCGACCTCGACGCCGCGCTGGCGCAGGCGCGGCAGGAGCGCGTGCAGCGCGCGCAGGCGCCGCGCCCCGATCGACCGGATGTCCGCCCCGAGGGCCGGGAACCGCGCCACGAACAGCGCAGACCGTCGCAACGTCACCCTGCGCCCAAGCCGCCGCGATGAATCAAGGCCCGGCGCGAGCGCCGGGGCGTACGGTTCGTCGTCAGGCGCGGTGCGCGGTCGATTCCAGAGACCCGGGCGGTGCGCGCCGCAGCGCGGCGACGAGCGCCTGCAGCCGTTCGCGCTGCGCCGCGGTAGTGCAACTCTGCCGCAGCGCCGCGGCAAAGCCTTCAGCGGGCCGGGCCGGGCCGAGGATCGAGGACGCACGGCCTTCCAGCGTGTCCTTCATCGCGCGCAGTTTCAGTTCGCGTCGCGCGGCGAGCCACTCGGGGGTGGCCGGCAGCTCCATCGTGGCCTCGAGTTGCAGCAGCAGATCGTCGAGCGCGGACGCGGACAGCGGGCCCGCCTCGATCGGGCTCGACCAGCGTCGCGCCAGCGCCTGGTCCCAGGCCGGCGGCAGTGCACCGAGGGCGGCCCAGCGTTCGGCGCGATCGCCTTCGGCAGCGGAACCTGCCTCGCGTTCCTCGCACAGCGCGAGCTTGGCGGCGAGCGTTTCGCACTGCGCCTGCCACTGCTTCTGCGCGCTTTCGTTCAGGCGCAGCAACGCGGCTTCGCGCGCCTCCCGATAGCGCGCCTCGAGCGCGCCGCCCGCGCCGCGCGGCAGCTCGACGTCCTGGCGCCAGGCGCGATCGACCTCGGCCAGCGCGCGCTGGATCTCGGCCACCGGGGCGTCGTCGCTCAATGCCGACAGCCGGGCGAGCAGGTCCTCGCGCACCGCCACGCGGGCCGCCAACTCGGCCTCGCGTGCACTGAAGGCGGCCTCGCGCTGCGCGAACACGGCGTCGGTCGCTGCCTTGAATCGCGCCCACAGTGCGCCTTCCGTCGCACGGCTCAGCGGCAGCGTACGCGCATGCTGCTGCCACTCGGCCTGAAGCTCGCGCACCCGCGGGATCGCATCGCGCACTTGCGGCTGCAGCGTCAGCTCCTGCACCAGCGCTTCGGCGCGGGCGATGAACTGCTCGCGCACAGACTCGGCCGCGCGGCGGGCTTCCTGCAGCGGCGCGTCGATGCGCTCGACGCTGCTGCGCAGGCGCTGCTGCAGCGTGCCGCGCGAGCGCGTCGGCACGGTGTGTTCGAGCGGACCGAGTTGACGCCAGGCGAGGTGGAAGCGCTCGAGTGCACGCGACTGCTCCTTCCAGTATGCCGTCTGCTCGTCGGCAGTCGCGAACTCGGCCTGCACCGGCGTCGCCTCGAGCGTGGCCAGCAGCGCCTCGCGCG
This sequence comes from uncultured bacterium, assembly GCA_963802435.1. GTDB lineage: Bacteria > Pseudomonadota > Gammaproteobacteria > Burkholderiales > Burkholderiaceae_C > CAIKUF01. The sequence goes on along the minus strand of CAWDIT010000016.1, from coordinate 64,408 downwards.
CCAGCAGGTTCTCCTCGCGCGCGGCCTTCAGCACGGCCTGGTGTGCTGCCACCGGCTCGTACGCCGTGTGCAGCGCCGCATCGAAGCGCTGCCACAGCGCCTGTCCGGCGGGCGCGCCCAGGCGGTCGAGTTCCTTCCAGCGCGCATGAAGCGCGTGGATCGCCTCGCCGTGCGACTTGAGATGCAGCCGCGGAGTGTCGGACGCATCGGGATCGGCAGCGGCTGTCGTCAGCCGCGCCAGCTCTTCGGCTTCGGTCACCAGGTCGTCGCGGGCGCGCCCGCCGCCCCATTGCTGCCAGCCCTTGAGTCGCGCACGCTCGGCATGCAGGGCCTGATGGCGGGCGTGCAGCGCGTCGCCCGGCCGGACGCCGTTCAGGGCCTCCAGCGCGGTGTCGACGGCCTGCAGGTGGCGCTGCATGAGGCCGAGCTGGCCCTCGGCAAGCGCCGCCTCGGCCTGCTGCATCAGGTGGTCCAGCGCCAGCAATGGCTCCGCGGCGGACACCTTGCTCACCGCCGGCACCAGCGGCGGCGCGATCGGTACGGCAGGCGTGGGCGCGTGCTGGCGTTGCCACTGCTCGAAGCGCTCGTTCAGCCGGCGGGCCAGTTCGCCGTCGGCCACTGACGGCAAGGACTGCCATTGCGCCGCCGCGGCGGCCGCGTCTTCGGCTTCCGTCGCAAGCGAAGCAAGGCAGGCCAGGCGTGCCTCGACCGCCGCTGTCATCTGCAGCGCTTCCCGCAAGGCCTCGCTCGACGCAGCGGCGGCAGGTGCCGCGGGTCGCGACTCCCACAGTGCCCTGGCCGCCGCGCTGCGCACGGCGAGGTCGGCGTCGCCGCCCTGGGCGACCGCCCGCGCGCAGACAGCCCGCAACTCGACCAGGGCCCGCGTCGCGTCGGCGCTCCAGCGCTGCAGGCGTTGCTGCTCGTCGCCGCGCGCGCGCACCATGGCGTCGAGGCGCTCCCGAAGCGCGGCGAATTCAGTGCACTGGTCCGGATCGAGCAGGCTCGCGTCGAGCGCCTGCCAGTCGCGGTCCAGCGTCACCAGGCGGTTGATCGGGACGAGCGCAGCGCCTGCCAGGGTCGTGGCCGCCTCGATCAGCGCGGCCGCCCGGGCGCGGGTTTCGCGCAGCGCCAGCGCGGCCTGCAGCCGCCGCTTGGCGGCGCGGTGCACGTTGCGGTCGTGGCTGCGGAACTCGCGCTCGGCCTGCTTCAGCGCCTCTTCCGTGACCAGCGCTTCCACCGCGGCGAGCTTGATCTCGAGCGCGGGCGCTCCCTGCGCGACCTGCAGCAGCGCCGCGTCGTCCCCCTGCGCCTGTGCCGCCTGCAATCGAGCAAGCCACAGGGCACGCGCATCTTCGGCCCGTTTCGCCTTGTCGTCGGCGCGTGCTTGCGGGGTGGGCTGCGGGGAGGGCGCAGCCTGCGGCGCGCGAGCAGCGCCACGCTTCTTGAAAAGCCAGCTCAGCATGGGGATAGGGTTCAGGAGGGAGGGGTGGGGTCGCGCACGGCGGAGCCCGGCGCGAGCCTCAGTGTAGGCGGAGGGCGAGCCGGGCCGGCCGGGCCGGCTCGGGCGCGATCGCGCGCCCGTGTCGCGAAGCGGACCGATCAGAACGGATAGTGCCGCGGCGTCGTCTGCAGCGTGATCCAGCGCAGATCGGTGAACTCGTGGATGCCGGCCTTGCCGCCGAAGCGGCCGATGCCGCTGCCCTTGACGCCGCCGAAGGGCATCTGCGCCTCGTCGTGCACGGTCGGCCCGTTGACGTGGCAGATTCCCGACTCGATGCGCCGCGCCACGTTCAAGGCGCGGGCGACGTCGCGCCCGAAGACGGCCGCCGACAGGCCGTATTCGTTGTCGTTCGCGCAGGCCACCGCCGCGTCGACGCCGTCGACCCGCACGACGCACTTCACCGGGCCGAAGGTCTCCTCGTGGTAGATGCGCATCTGGCGCGTCACGTGGTCGAGGACCGTCGCCGGCATCAGCGTGCTGTCGGCCCTGCCGCCGCACACCAGCTTGGCGCCCTTGGCCAGCGCGTCGTCGATCAGCGCATTGCAGTGCTCGACCGTGCCCATGCCGACCACCGAGCCGAGCACCACCGGCTCGGGCTTGCGCGGATCGCCGAGCGGCAGGCCCGAAGCCTTCTTCGCGAAGCGCGAGACGAATTCGTCGGCGATCTTGCGATCCACGATGAGGCGCTCGGTGGACATGCAGATCTGGCCGCTGTTGGCGAAGCAGCCGAACGCGGCGGCGTTCACCGCATCGTCCAGGTCGGCATCGTCGAGCACCACCAGCGGCGCCTTGCCGCCGAGCTCGAGCACGACGGGCTTCAGGTACTTCGCGCAGGTCATCGCGATGAGTTTGCCCACCCGCGTCGAGCCGGTGAAATTGACGCGCCGCACGGCCGGGTGCGCGACCATCGCCTCGACCACCCTGGCGGCGTCGGCCGGCGCATTGGTGATGTAGTTCAGCACGCCGGGCGGGAAGCCCGCGTCCTGGAATGCCTCGGCAATCAGGCGGTGCGTGTGCGGGCAGTTCTCGCTGCCCTTGAAGACGACCGTGTTGCCGCAGGCGAGCGGCGTCGCGATCGCGCGCACGCCGAGGATGACGGGTGCATTCCACGGCGCGATGCCGAGCACCACGCCGGCCGGCTGGCGCACCGCCATCGCGAGCGAACCCGGCACGTCGGACGGGATCACTTCGCCGCTGATCTGTGTCGTCAGCGAAGCCGCCTCGCGGATCATGCCGGCCGCCAGCATGACGTTGAAGCCGGCCCACATGCCGGTCGCTCCGGTCTCGGCCGACACCGCTTCGACGAACTTCGGCGTCTTCGCCTCCAGCGCGTCGGCCGCCTTCAACAGCAGCGCGCGGCGCTCGCCGGGCCCGGTCTGGCTCCAGGCCTTGAAGGCCTCGGCGGCGGCGTCCACCGCGGCCAGGGCATCGGCCTCGCTGGCTGCCGGGGCCCGCGTGGCGATGCTGCCGTCGAGCGGATTGCGGCGCTCGAAGGTGGCGCCCTTCTCTGCGGAAACGGCCAGGCCGTTGATGAGCATGGACAGGTCGGACATGGGGTTCTCCTTCGATGATCGTGGGTGGGATGCGTCTTCTTGCGAAGCCTTGCCGAGGTAGGCATGGCGGATCACGGTGGAACGGGCGAGCAGCGAGGCCGGCCCGCTGGCGACGAGACGGCCGCGTTCGAGCACGTAGCCGCGGTCGGCGATGGCGAGTGCCTTGCGCACGTTCTGCTCGACCATCAGCACGGTGGTGCCGGCATCGGCGATGCGGCGGGCGATCGCGAGCAGTTCGGCCACCATCTTCGGCGCCAGGCCGAGCGACGGCTCGTCGAGCATCAGCAGGCGCGGCGCGCTCATCATCGCGCGCGCCACCGCCACCATCTGTTGCTCGCCGCCGCTCATCGTCCCGGCGATCTGGCGCGCGCGCTCTGCGAGCTTGGGGAAGTCCACGAACACCTGCCGCAGGCGTCGTGCGCGCTCGACCGGGGCGACGAGCCAGCCGCCGAGTTCCAGGTTCTCGGCGACCGTCATCTGCGGGAAGAGCTGCCGTCCCTCCGGCACGAGGACGAGACCGCGCCGCACGATCTCGGACGTCTTCGCGTCGTGCTCGATCGCGTCGCCGTCGAGGAAGACCTTGCCGGCGCGCGGAATCAGCCCGGCGATGGCCTTCAGCAGCGTGGTCTTGCCGGCCCCGTTCGGGCCGAGGATCACGGTGAGTCCGGGGCGCGCCTCGAGCGTCAGCTCGCGCAGCACCATGAAAGCGCCGTAGCCGGCCGTGAGGCCCTCGACCTTCAGGTGCGCGAGCTTGCGGGCCAGCGCCGACTCGATGTCGTTTCTCATGCTGTCTCGGCCAGCTCGTCGCCGAGGTAGGCTTCCACCACCTCGGCGTTGCGCACCACTTCGGTCGGCGTTCCATCGGCGATCTTGCGGCCCTGGTGCAGCACGATCACGCGTTCGACATACTGCAGCAGGGTCGTCACCGCGTGCTCGATCCAGATGACGGTCAGGTCGAGTTCGTCGCGCAGGCGGCGGATCAGTTGAGCCGTCGCCTCGACCTCGTTCTCGGTCAGGCCGGCGGCGACTTCGTCGAGCAGCAGCAGTTTCGGCCGCGTCGCCAGCGCCATGCCGATCTCCAGCAGCCGCTGCTGCGACGGTGTGATCGCCGCGGCTGCCAGCGCCGCCTGGGCCGAGAGGCCGATCAGGTTCAGGATGCCGGCTGCATCCTTCAGGAGCCACGAGGCGGAGCGCAGTCGACCCGCGAACTGCAGACCGAAGTCGACGTTCGCCGCCACACTCAGCTCGGCGAACACGCGCGGCGTCTGGAAGGTGCGCGCGATGCCCTGCTGCGCATAGCGGTGCGGCTGGGCGCCCGTGAGCCGCCTCCCCAGTGCGAACAGATCACCCGAGGTCGGCTTCATCACGCCCGACAGCGCGTTGAAGAAGGTGGTCTTGCCGGCACCGTTGGGGCCGATGATTCCCACCAGTTCACCGGGCGCGAAGGCGGCGCTGACCGCATCCACCGCGACCAGCCCGCCAAAGCGGACGGTGACCGCGCGCGCCTCGAGCAGCGGGTGGCCGTTCATGTCGCCCTGGCCCTGCCGGAAGCCGGGCCCACCCGCGCGCGCCACCAGGCCCGCAGGTCCTCGCCCCACAGGCGGAACGTGCCGATGCGCAGCGACGCCAACCCGCCCGGCAGGTACAGCACGCACAGGATCAGCAGCAGCCCGAGCGACATCATGTAGACCTGCGGCATCTGCAGGCGCAGCGTCTCGGCGAGCAGGCTGAAGACGACGGCGGCGATCAACGGCCCCCACAGCGTCGTTGCGCCCCCGATCAGCGCGATCAGCACGGTCTGAAAGCCGATGAAGGGGTTGAAGACCGTCTGCGGGTCGATGTAGGTCCAGCGCACGCTCATCGCCGCGCCGACTGCACCGGCGAAGGCGGCAGTGAGTGCGAAGCCGCCGATCTTGACCCGGCGCGTGTCGACACCGAGCGTCTGTGCGCGTTGCTCGTCGGCGCCGATGCCTGCCATCGCCAGGCCGAAGCGGTTGCGCCGGACCACGATCGAGGTCAGCACGGCCGCGACCGCGAGACCGAGCACCGTGAGGTAGACCGTGTCGCGGTCGGGCACGACGGCGAGCACGCGGCCGACCGTGCCGGTGACCTGCTTCTCCCAGTACGTGATCGCGTGGCGGATCAGCTCGGTCATGCCGAAGGTCAGCACCGCGAAGTAGGTGCCCCTCAGGTGAAGCACGGCCGCGCCCATCACGACGGCGACGCCGGCGGCGATCGTCGCACCGAGTGCGATCGTGACCCACCAGGGCAGGTGGGCCAGCACCAGCGCGCTGGTGTAGGCACCGATGCCGAAGAAGGCTGCGGTGGCCAGCGACAGGTAGCGCGTGCTGCCGCAGAACAGGCTCCAGCTCGACGACAGCGCGGCGTACATCAGGCAGGTCAGCGTCATGGACACGACGAACTCGCTGCCGTAGTGCGGCAGCGCCAGCGCCCAGCCGGCCAGCGCGAAGAGCACGAGCAGATCACGTTTCATGACAGCCCCCGGGCCGCGGCGTACCGCGGCCGCCCCCCGAGGGGCTCGCGCTAAGGACTGCAGTGCTCATCGTCGCGCGAAAAGTCCGTTGGGCCGCCACAGCAGCACGGCGATGAAGATGGCGTACGACAGCAGCGACTTCAGCGACGGGCTCGTGAAGTGCATGCCCACCGCCTCGATGACGCCCAGCGCGAGCCCTCCGACCAGCGCGCCGCTCATGCTGCCGAAACCGCCGAGCGTGATGACGATCAGCGCCGTCACCGTGTAGGGCTCGCCCATCGACGGCGAGATCGTGTAGGTCATCGACAGCAGGCAGCCTGCGACGCCCGACAGCCCGAGGCCGACACCGAACATCAGCGGGTGCAGCCGCTCGGTGTCGATGCCCACGAGCTGGGCACCGGTGGGCGACTGCATCAAGGCGCGCACGCCTTTGCCGAGCAGCGTCGTGCGCAAGACCACGATCAATGCCGCGCTGAACGCGAGCGCCAGCGCGAGCAGCAGCAGCTTGTTGGCCGCGAACTGCGCACCGCCGATCGCGACCGGCTCGGACAGGAAGTCGTACCCGCGCAGGTCGGCGCCCCAGGCGAGTTGCGCGAAGTTCTGCACCAGGAACATCAGGCCGAAGCTGACCATCAGGCCGCGCGCCTCGAAGATGTCGAGACTCGCGCTGGTGCGCGTGAGGCGGCGGAAGACGAGCCGGTGGACGGCGACACCGAGCGCCATCAGCAGCGCGAACGACACCGGCACCATCAGCAAGGGCGAAACGCCGAGCCTGGACTGCGCCGTCCACGTCAGGAAGGCGCCGACCATCAGGAACTCGCCGTGCGCGATGTTGAGGATGCGCATCAGCCCGTACTGCAGGTTCAACCCGAGCGCAACGAGCGCGTACAGCCCCCCGGTGATCAGGCCGGAGGCGATCAGCTCGAGCCAGGCTCCAGCGCTCACCCGCCTGCGCAGCTCACTGCCACGCCGGCTTGGGGGCCACCAGCGGCGCCGTCGAAATCTCCTTCGGCCAGACGACCTCGAACTCGCCCTTCTGCCACTGGCTCACGCTGCCGGGCGTGCCCAGGTTCTCGCTGCCGACGAACCTGATCTTGCCCACGACTGTGAGGTGCTCGTTGTTGGCCACGAAGTCGCGGATCGCCTTGCGGTCCAGGCCGTCCTTGGCGACGGCGGCGGTCAGGATCTCGAGTCCCGCCCAGGTCGCGCCGCTGGCCCAGCGGTCGGGCTCCTTGGCGGCGCCGAACTTCTTGACGTGCGCGTCGAAGTAGGCCTTCGCGGCAGGGCTCGTCCTGGCGTTCCACGAGCCCATGCCGAGCACGCCTTCGGCGCCTGCGCCCATCACGTTGCGGTAGAGCTGGAACGCGGTGCCGACGCTCGCGTAATAGAACTTCGGATTGAAGCCGATCTCCTTGCTCTGCTTGCTGGCAAGAATGTTGTCGGGCGGATAGCTCAGGCCGACGAAGGCGTCGGGGGCCTTGTCCTTGATCGAGCGCAGCACCGGGGAGAGGTCCTTCACGTCCGGCGGGTAGCTCTTCTCTTCGACGACGGTGATGCCGCTGCCCTTCACTGCCGCCTTCAGCGCGGTGTGGTTCTCGAGGCCGAACAGGTCGTCGACGTAGATCACCGCCATGGTCTTCGCGCCATTCGCCTTGAGCATGTCCACGAGCGCGTTCATCATCGGCTCGGGTTGCTGCAGCAGCGAGAAGAAGTACGGCAGCTTCATGTCGACGAGCTTGCGGCTCAGCGCGGTGGGCGCGAGCATCGGGTAGCCCAGGCGGTTGGCCAGCGGCGCGACGGCGAAGTTCGCGTTGGTCCCCCACGGCGGCAGGATCAGGTCGACCTTGTCGCTGCCCATCAGCTTCTCGTAGGTGCGCACGCAGGTCTCGATGTCGCTGCGGTCGTCGGAGCTGATCAGCTCGATTGGACGCCTGGTTCCTTTCACGTTCATGCCGCCGGCGGCATTCTGCTGTTCCGCCCAGAGCAGGTAGTTCGGCTCCTGGCTGACCTGCGCGCCGGGGGCCCATGGGCCGGTGCGTGCGATCGCATAGCCGATGCGCACCGGGGCGGCCTGGGCGCGAACGATGGCAGGGAACGACAGGGCCACGGGCGCGGTGGCGAGGGCCTGGACGAGGGCGCGGCGGCGGAGGCCGTCAGGCGGGGTGCGGCGAGCGGTCATGGGGTGTCTCCGGTGGCGGTGATGAAAGCTCCGGCTCGACCGGCCGGATGCCGCGGATTGTGGCCAGCGCGCCGACGCCGCGCTTGACGCGGCATGCAATCGCGCTTGCCGATTCGTGCACGCCCCATGCGGGCTTTCCCGGAGGCTCCGGCGCGGAGCTTGAGCGCGACGGCAACACCCGCTACTCTCGGCCGATGTCGGCGTCGCGCCGGCCAGAGGGGGGCTCGACCATGGGCATGCCAGCCAGCACGATGAGCACCGATCACGTGGCGGCGTCCGAGCGCGTGGGCTTCTGGGCGGATTGCATCGCTCGCCTTTTCTGCGGGCTGAAGTCCGACACCTACGGCGACGCCGACTTCGACGGCCGCATGGCCACCGTGCACGCCGGCGACATCGTGCTCACCCGGCTGGAGGCGAACCGCCACCGCGTGATGCGCTCGCCCTCACTGGCGCGCGCGTCGGATATCGGCTACCTGAAGATCGTGGCGCCCTACGTGGGCTGCGCGGGGGTGGAGCAGAAGGGCCGTGAAGCCTGGGTCACGCCCGACCAGTGGAGCATCTACGACACGACCGACAGCTATGCGGTGGCCAACCCGGTGCGGGTCGAGCACCTGATCGTGATGCTGCCGAAGGGCCAGCTCGTCGAGCGCGGGTTGTCGCTCGACCCGCTGATGGCGCGGCGTCTCGGCGGCAGCGGCGGCGTGGCGCGCCTGGCGCTCGAGACCATGCGATCGGCCTACCGCGAACTGCCCGGCATGTCGGAAGCCGCGGCGCGCGGCGTCGGCGACGCGATCACGCAGTTCGTCCACCTGTCGATGCTCGACCTGGCCGGTATCGGCACCGCGATGACGCAGCGCGAAGCCCTGCGCGAGCGGATCAAGCAGCACGTGACGGAGCATCTGGGCGACGCCCGGCTGTCGGTCGATGGCATCGCGCACGCGCTCAATTGCAGCCGCCGCCACCTGTACAACGCCTTCTCCGAGGAGCCCGACGGCGTGGCCGGCTATATCCTGCGGCGTCGCCTCGAGACCTGCCGCAAGAGCTTCGACGATCGCGCCAACGACCACCGCTCGATCACCGACATCGCCTTGAGCTTCGGCTTCACGAGCATGGCCCACTTCAGCCGCGTGTTCCGCAGCCACCTCGGGGTTGCGCCGAGCGACTACCGGCGCGCCGTGGGCGGCCTGCCGGGCTGAAGGATTTCTAGGCGAGAGCCACCGGCCCCGGCGCGACCGCCAGCGTGATGCGGCCGTCGTGCCAGGCGCGATCGAAGTCGGCCTCGATCCGACGCAGCTCGGTGGCGGCCGGCGCCTGCGCGGCGACGATGCCGACGGCGCGGTTGCGGCCCTGGCTCTTCGCGGTGTAGAGCGCCATGTCGGCGAGGTTGATGGCCTGCTCCCAGGCGACGGGCAGCACGTTCGGCGGCAGCGGAAAGCGGGCGTAGCCGATCGACACGGTCACGCTGACCGGCAGCCCCTGCACCATCACCGGCGTGTCGCCGATGACCCTGAGCACCCGTGCCGCCATCTGCTCGGCGTGCGAAGCGGGGGCCTTCAGGGCGAGGACGAGGAACTCCTCGCCCCCCCAGCGAACCACCAGGTCGTCGCCGCGCACCACCTTGCTCAGGCGGCGTGCCACCTCGCAGAGCACGACGTCCCCGGCAGCGTGGCCGTGGCCATCGTTGACGTGCTTGAAGTGGTCGATGTCGACCAGCAGCAATGCGCCGTCGAAGCCGCTCTCGCTGCCGCCGCGCGCCTGCTCCGCCTGCATCACCGACAGGAAGTGGCGACGGTTGGCGAGATGCGTCAGCGGATCGCGTTCACTCTGCACCAGCAACTGGGCCTGGCTCGCCACGAGCCGGCGGTTGGTTTCGCGCACGCGGCGGTAGAGCAGCACGGCCGCCGCCGCCGCCAGCGCCAGCACCGCCGCCGCCACCATCCAGACGCGCAGCATCAGGCCCCGGCTGGTCAGGGCTGCGCTCTTGAGCTGGTTGTCACGTGCCGCCAGTTCGATGTCGCGCTGCTTGCGCTCGCGGTCGTTGCGCAGTTGCAGCTGCTTCAACGCCGCTTCGCGGTTCTCGCTCATGATCTTCGCGTTCAGCGCGCGTTCGCGGTGGTACAGATCGAGCGCCCCGCGCCAATCGCCGGCGGCGGTCAGCGCATCGTCGTACTCGCGCAGTACCTGCGCGTGCTGCGCCGCGAGCCCGGCGCTGCGCGCCAGCGCTTCGACCCGCGCCAGGTCCTGCTTGCCCTCGGCGATGCGGTGCAGGCCGATCTTGGCCAGGCCGGCGTTGTTGGTCAGGACTCGTTCGGTGCGCAGGTCGTTGTGACGGCGCGCGATCGGCAGGCCGCGCTCGGCGGCACGAAGGGCCTCGGCAGGACGCTTCAGCCTGACATAGGCGTCACTCAGGAAGGAGAGCAGGCTGGCCTCGAGCCGAGGCGATTCGGCGCTGCGCGCCAGAGGGAGGGCCTCCTCGGCCAGGCGGCGCATCGCGTCCAGCTCACCGCGCTGGCTGGCGATACGTGCCTCGGCCATCTTCACCCGCACCTGCAGCACCGGGTCGCCCGACCTCTCGGCCAGGCGCTGCGCCTGTCGGAGCAGGGGGTGCGCCGCTTCCAGACTGTCGCTGCGAGCTGTCAGCCAGGCGAGCTCGGCACTGCTCACCGTCAGCCGGTAGGCGTCGCCGGCCCAGCCGGCGAGGTCGCGCGCCGCCCGCGCCTGCGCCGTTGCGTCCACCAGCAAGCCCTTGCGGGATGCGTACTGCTGCATCAACTGCAATGCCTGCCAGGCGCTGCGGTAGTCGCATCGACGTGCTGCGTCGCGCGTGCCGCCAGGCGCCGGCGCGCCCGCGGCGTCGGGCATCGAAGGGCAGGCGACGTGCAGCGTGTCGAGCGTCGATTGGGCCAGCGGCGCGGCGAGGTCGAGCCGACCCGCGGTTTGGGCGGCGAGCGCGAGCACCAGGCTGGCCGCCGCGTCGGCCTGCGGGTCGCGGTGCGTCTGCGCGTGCGCCTGCAGGGCAGCGACCCACGTTGCCGCCTCGCTGTCGCGACCGCTCTGGGCGAGCACGATGCCGCGCGCCTGCAGCAGCGCCCGCCGCACGGCGGGCGGGGCTGCTTCCGCGGCATCCAGCGTCTGCAGCGCGGCCAGGGCCTCGTCCGGGTGGTCGTAGCCACGCCGCACCCAGGCATCGATCCGCTCGTCGAGCGCGGGTTGGACGGCGGCCGCCGGATCGGCCGCGGGGCCCGCTTCGCCGGCAATCGCCGGCCCGGGGATCGGCGATGCCAGTACGAGTGCCGCGGCCAAGGCGCGGGCCGTGTTCGCGATGAGCCGCAATGTGCTCATGCCGCCAACGCTGCAAAGCTGGAACCGTAGCCGTCGGCTTCGTCTTTGCTTCCCGGGCCGCGCAGCGGGGTCAGCGACACATCGCCCGCGTGCCAGGACGCCTCGAGCGACCTGGCGACGGCATCGAACTGTGACTCGTCGCTCGCATGCAGGCTGCGCACGCCGTAGGCGCGGTTGCGGCCGTGTGCCTTGGCCAGGTACATCGCGGTGTCGACGAGGTCGATCGCCCGCTCCCACGACACCTCGAGGCGTGCCGGCTCGATCGGGAAGGTGGCGTAGCCGATCGAGACGGCCGCGCCGATCACGCGGCCCTCGTGCTCGACCGGCGCGCCGCCGACGACGTCCAGCATGCGCTGCGCCAGCGCATCCACCGCATCGGGGCCGAGCTCGCGCACGACGACGAGGAACTCCTCGCCGCCCCAGCGCACGATCAGGTCGCGTTCGCGCAAGATGCCGCGCAGCCGCCGGGCCACTTCCACCAGCACGGCGTCTCCGCTGACATGGCCCCAGCAGTCGTTGATGCGCTTGAAATGGTCGATGTCGGCCAGGAAGACGGTGCCGGCGAGCTTGCCGTCGGCGGCGAGCTGGCGCATCACCGTCTGGAAATGGCGCCGGTTGGCGAGGCCCGTCAGCGGGTCGATCCCGGTCTGCACCTTGAGCAACTCGTTGATGTCGGCGAGCTGGCGATTGCGATGTCCGACGCGGCGCAGCAGCAGCGCGACGACCGCCAGGGTCAGCAGGCAGCTCGTCGCCAGCAGCCACCACAGACCCTGCTCCAGGTCGCGCGCCCGAAGTTGCTCGCTCTTGATTTCGCCGTCGCGCTGGAGCAGTTCGAGTTCGCGCGTGCGCCGGTCGCCGGCGAACTGCTCCTGCATCTCGAGGATCGCCTGCTGCTGGTCGCGCCGCAGGATCTGGTCGGATAGCGCGCGGTGCCGGTGCAGCGCCTCGGCCGCGCCGCGCAGGTCGCCCGCCTGCTCGAGGTACTGGCCCATCTCCTTGTAGGTGTCGGACATGCCGGTGATCGAGCCCCGGCGTTCGTCGATGGCTATCGCCTGGAGCAAGTGGCGCTTGCCGGCCTCGATGTCGCGCAGTGCGATCAGCGCCAGCCCGATGTTGGCCAGCGCCACCGTCTCGCCGTTGAGGTTCTTCAACTCTCTGGTCAGCGGCAGCGCCTGCTGCGCGTAGCGCAGCGCGGTCGCGTATTCCTTGTTCTTCAGGTAGAAATCGGCCACGTTGGCGAGGTAGAGCGACTCCTCGGCCTTCGCTCCGGCCGCGCGGGCGTACTCGATGGCGGCCTGCAATGAACGCTTCTCGCCCTGCGTGTCGCCCAGGGCGTCGCGAATGATGCCCTGCACCGTGCTGACGTGCGCCAGCGTCGCCGGGTCGCCGTCGTTCACGGCAAGCATCATGGCCTCGTCGTTCAGGCTGCGCGCCGGCTCGAACTGGTTCGCCTGGTAGTAGCTGTAGGCCAGTTCGTTGCGCGCCTCGGATTCGCGCCACGGCACGGCCAGCGTGTCGGCGATCTTCAAGGCCTCGTGGCCGAGGCGGATCGCGTCCTCGAGCTTGCCGGCGCCGTTGCGGATGTGGGCCTGCGCGGAGACGTGGCGCAACCTCGTCAGCGGTGTCGCGTCCGCCGGCAGGCGGGCCGCGGCCGCATCGATCAGCGTCGTGGCGCGGCGGATGTCGCCGGTCTGTTCGGCCAGCCGGGCCCGCACCAGCAGCGCCGCGGCAGCGGCCAGGGATGAACCCTGCTGCGCTGCCGACGCACCCTCGCCGCGCCCCGACGCATCGATCCGGCGCGCCACGGCCTCGGCGGCTTCGCTGTCGGGCACGCTGGCAAGCAGCCAGGCTTGCACGGTCAGGGCCTCCAGGTGCAGGCCGGGGTCGGTCCGGGTGGTGCTCAGCAGTGTGGCCAATTCGGCCGCCGACTGCCGAGGCTGGGCACGCCCTGCACGCTCGAGCGCCAGCACGCGCTGGGCGGTGTCGACACCACGCTCGCTCGCCGCTGTCGCACTGCCGAGCACGAGCCCCATCGCCAGTCCCGTGGCCGCCAGCCACGCGGGTATCCGCCGCGCCGCGGACGAGGCGCTCGTCTTCGGCACATGCGAAGGCCATCCCATCTGACACATATCGGCGAAGGGGCCGCGCGACTTGAGACGCTCGGTGCCGAGAAGTCTGCACACGCTGGCGCTTCAGGAGCCAGTCGGCCCCAACCCAAGGACCGACAGGCTCCAGGCCGTTCGTGGCGCCGTTCGCGAGGTGAACAGGCTCTACCATCGGCCATTTCACTGCGTCGTCGCGATCGCCATGAACAAGCTGGAGCCCTCCGATCCCCTGCCCCCGTCCGGGCCGCGCCTGTACTGGGAAGACTTTCCGGCCGGTCAGGTGCGCGAGTTCGGCGCCCTGACGGTGTGCCGGGAGGACATCGTGGACTTCGCCACACGCTATGACCCGCAGCCTTTCCACCTGGACGATGCGGCGGCCCGCGACACCCCGTTCGGCGGGCTGGTCGCCAGCGGCTGGCAGACCTGTGCCCTGGCGATGCGGATGATGTGCGATGCGTACCTGCTCGATGCCGCCAGCCTGGGCTCGCCCGGGCTCGACAACTTGCGCTGGGTGGCGCCCGTGCGCCCGGACGACACGCTGCGCGTGCGCCTGACGGTGCTCGCCGCGCGCGTCATGCAGAGCAAGCCGCACATCGGCCTGATCGACTCGCGCTGGGAGGTGTTCAACCAGCACGACCAGCTCGTGCTCGACATGCGCGGCTGGGGGATGTTCGCGCGGCGCCCTGCAGCTTAGAACCTATCCGTGAATAAGACGGCCCCGGCGCAGGGTCGCCTTATTCACGAATAGGTTCTTAGGCGCCCGATCGCGAAGTGCGTTGAAGGCTTCTCTTCTACCCGCGTGGTTCGCGTCGCGTGAACTCGACGCAGGGGTCGGCGCGCGGCGCCGGCGCCGTCCGCACGACGGCGTCGAAGACCGCAGTCGGCGTCGCGTCGTCGTCCGCTTCCAGGTAGCCGACCACGAAGAGCCGCCCCTGCCACGCTGCGCCCAGCCAGCGCGGCACGCCGATGTCGCGGCGGACGTGGCCGTTGCCGGCGAGCAGCACGATGCCGTCGGGGCCGGCCTGGCGACGCAGCACCTCGGCGATGACGGCGTCGCGGGCGAGTTGCGCGCGCGCCATCCGCGGCCACGCGGCCGGCGGCAGCGCATGGCAGTGGCCGGCGTCGATCGCGCGCTCGTGGGCTGCCTGCCAGTCGGCAGCGACGGGTTGGTCGAGGCCGAGGCTCGCAATCTGCGCGGCGTCGAACACGGCTGCATAGCCGCCCTTGACGATCCGGCTCGTGTCCGCGTTCGACAGGTTCGCGGCGATCAGCGGCACGTCGTATTCCAGCGCCAGGGCGACGAACGGACGGTAGAGGTCCCAGTTCCAGCCGCTGCCGCTGCGCGTGCTCGCCGGGACGGCAAGGTCGATCAGGTGCTGCGCATCGGTGGGCCGTTCGCGGCGTGCACGGTCCATGTCGGCCTGGCGTTCCCGGTCGAACTGCTCCATCGCGACCGCAGGCCGCCAGCCGGCGGCGAAGGCGCGACGCAGCACGCCGAGCCGCAGGCCGTGCTGCTCGGCGTTGTCGTGCACCTCGCCGAGCATGACCACGGCGTCGCCCTGGAGCCGATGTTCCCAATCCTCGCGAACCGGGGTGCTCGTGCAGGCGCAGGCCGCCAGAGCCATCAGCAGCAAGGCGATACGCCTGCCAATGGCGGAGACGGGTCCGTCGATCCGCGCGCGACTCATGCGGCGGTTCGGTAGCCGCGCGGGATGGCGGCGAGCAGCCGCTTCGTGTAATCCTCGCGCGGATGCTCCAGGATGTCGGCGACGCTGGCCTGCTCGACGACGTCGCCGTCCTTCATCACCAGCACCTCGTCGGCCATGAAGCGCACCACCGCGAGGTCGTGGCTGATGAAGACATAGGCGAGACCGAGCTCGTCCTGCAGGTCCTTCAGCAGATTGAGCACCTGTGCCTGCACCGACACGTCGAGCGCGCTGACCGCCTCGTCGAGCACCAGCACCTCCGGGTCCAGCGTCAGGCAGCGCGCGATCGCGATGCGCTGGCGCTGGCCGCCGCTGAATTCGTGCGGGTACTTCGCGAAGACGCCGTCGGCGTCCAGCCCGACGCGCAGCAGGATCGCGCGGGCACGCGCCTCGCGCTCGGCGGCGTTGCGGCCGATGCCGTGGATCGTCATCGGCTCGAGCAACGTCTGGGCGATCGAGAAGCGCGGGTTGAGCGACGCGTACGGGTTCTGGAACACGATCTGGATGCGCCGGCGCATCGGCTGCCACTGCAGCTTGTCCAGTTTCAGCAGGTCCTGCCCATCGAAGATCACCTCGCCGCCAGCCGGGCCACCGTTGGGTTCGTGCAGGCGCAGCAGGGTCAGGCCCATCGTCGTCTTGCCCGAACCCGATTCGCCGACCACGCCCAGCGTATGGCCCTTGCGCAGCCGGAAGCTCACGCCCTTGCCGCTGCGGCCGACGGCCTTGAACTCGCTGCGGCCGAACACGCCCTTGCGCAACCAGAAGCTCTTCGTCAGCGCGGTGGCGGCGATCACCACCGGCGCGGCCGGGTCCTTCGCCTTGCCAGCCTGGCGCGCCGGCGTGCCATCGATGTGATCGGCGATCACCGTCAGCCGCGCGCCGCGCTGCTCCAGCGTCGGTCGGCAGGCGAGCAAGGCCTTCGTGTAGGCATCCCGCGGGCGGGCGAAGATGTCGGCCACCGACCCCTGCTCGCGCACCGTGCCCTCGCGCATCACGACCACGCGGTCGGCGATCTCGCCCACCACGCCGAGGTCGTGGCTGATGAAGAGCATGCTCATGCGGCGCCTCGCCTTCAAGCCCGCCAGCAGCTCCAGGATCTGGCGCTGGATCGTCACGTCGAGCGCAGTCGTCGGTTCATCGGCGATCAGCAGCTTCGGCTCGCAGGCCAGCGCCATGGCGATCATCACCCGCTGCTGCTGGCCGCCCGACAGCTCGTGCGGATAGGCACCGAGCCGGCGTTTTGGCTCGGGCATCCCGACCTCGGCGAGCAGCGCCTCGGCGCGCACCAGCGCCTCGCGCGGGGCGAGCCCGAGGTGGCGTCGCAGCGGCTCGCAGATCTGCCGGCCGACGCTGAACACCGGGTTCAGCGAAGTCATCGGGTCCTGGAACACGCAGGCGATGTCCTTGCCGCGCAGCGTCTGCAGCTCGGGCAGCGTCGCCGTGAGCAGGTCGCGGCCGAGGAACTCGATGCGTCCGCTTCGCTCGGCGTTGTCGGGCAGCAGGTTCAGCACCGACATCGCCGTCACGCTCTTGCCCGAACCCGACTCGCCGACCAGCGCCACGGTCGTGTTCTCGGCCACCTCGAAGCTCACGCCCGTGTCGCCGCGGCCGACCGCCTGCACGCGCTGTGCGACGCCGCCGGCCTTGCCGAGCCGGAAGGAGACGCGAAGGTTCTGGATGCTGAGCAGCACTATTCGAGCCCTCGCAACTTGGGGTCGAGCGCATCCCGAAGTGCGTCGGTGAACAGCGAGAACGCGGTGACGAAGGTCGCCATGAACGCCGTCGCCGCGGCGAGCTGCCACCAGTGGCCGAGGATCAGCTCGCTCTGCGCCTCGGCGAGCATCGTGCCCCACGACACCTGGTCGACGCCGACGCCCAGGCCCAGGTACGACAGGATCACCTCGGCCTTGATGAAGCCGACCACGTGGATCGACAGCTGCACCAGCGCCACGTGGCTGACGTTGGGCAGGATGTGCCTGAACATGCGCGACAGCGTGCTCGCGCCGATGGCCTCGGCCGCACGCACGTACTCGCGCACCGAGTGCTTGATGAACTCGGCGCGTACCAGCCGGTAGATGCCCGTCCACCCCGTGAGGCCGAGGATCAGCACGACGCTCTGCACGCCGCGCCCGGCGACGGCCGCGAAGGCGAAGATGAGCAGGATGCCGGGGATCGAGGTGAACACGTTGTAGAGCCACTCGAGCAAGTCGCCGACCTTGCCGCCGAAGAAGCCGCCGAACGCGCCGAGCACGGTGCCGATGAAGGTGGCCAGCACGGCGGCGAGCACGCCGACGAAGATCGAGATCTGCGCCCCCTTCACGGCCTTGGCCAGCACGTCGCGTCCGAGCCGGTCGGCGCCGAACGGCAGCGTGTCGAGCTTGACCAGCTCGGTCGTGCGGTACCTGGCAACGCCGGCTTCCCACTCCTTGTAGCGCGGCGCGAGCGGATCGACGTCGCTCAGGTCGACGTTGGGTCCGGTCGGCACGGCGATCACCGTTGCCGCGGTCTGCGGCGCCGGGCCCATGAAGCCGGGCGGCGCGTTCGACAGCGCGAGCTCCTGCTGCCAGTTGCCCGCGACGAGGCCGAGCGCTGCGAGCAGGATCAGCAGCAGGAACGCACCGACGATGGCGAGCGACACGAGGCCGACGCGGTCGCTGCGGAAGCGCCGCCACGTGGCCGACCAGACGCCGGCGTCGCGTGGCGCGAGCGTCAGTGTTGCGGCAACACGGTGCTCATGTCGGCAAGCGGCCCATTGCGGCCTTTCGTATCGTATTGAGTGCTGGAGCGAGCCAAGGCCTGCGCGAGGCCGAGGGCGGCGGGCAACCGGCTGCCTCCGTGTCCCCCGACGCCATCCTGACGGCTGGCGTCTCCTCCTTTACCTGCGGCAGCCGGTTGCCCGCCGCCCTCGGCCCAGTAGCACCGGAGCGTGCCGACACACTTGTCTCCGTACCGGTGCCACGGCGGAGGTGGAGCGTCAGGACGGGCTGCCGTGTTCTGCGCAGGTAAAGGAGGAGGCGGCGGCCGCAGGCCGGCGCCGGGGGACACGGAGCAGAACACGGCAGTTCGGCCTGGCGCTCCCGCGTCGAACTGCCAAAGCGGGCGCCAGCGAGTGGCATCAACGGTCCGCAAGCAGACCTCCATGCCACGTGGCTTGTGGCGGTCACTTCAACACCACCCGCGGATCGGCGAAGGTGTAGAGCACGTCGGTCAGCAGGTTCACGCTCATCGTGATCACCGCCAGGTAGATCGTGACGGCCTGGATCACCGGGTAGTCGCTTCGGTTCACGGCCAGCAGCACCTCTCGTCCGAGGCCGGGGATCGAGAAGAAGGTCTCGATCAGGAACGAGCCGACGAAGATGCCGGGCAGCGCGACGGCGACGTTGGTCAGGATCGGGATCAACGCGTTGCGCAGCACGTGGCGCAGCAGGATGGCCGGCTCGGTCTCG
Source organism: uncultured bacterium (assembly GCA_963802435.1). Taxonomy (GTDB): domain Bacteria; phylum Pseudomonadota; class Gammaproteobacteria; order Burkholderiales; family Burkholderiaceae_C; genus CAIKUF01. The sequence continues at coordinate 46,082 of CAWDIT010000016.1, read as the reverse complement.
CCCTTGGCGCGCGCGGTGCGCACGTAGTCCTGCCCGATCTCGTCGAGGAAGAAGGTGCGGTACAGCCGCGTCTGCGGCGCCATCCCGACCAGTACCGCGAGCATCACCGGCAGCGGCACGTAGACCGTCAGGTTGGTCCAGAAGCTGTCGCTCCAGCCCTGCACCGGAAACCAGCCGAGCTGGAACGCGAACACGTACTGGCCGACGATCACGTAAACCAGGAACGAGATCGACAGCGCCAGCGTCGAGACGACCATGATCGTGCGGTCGGTCAGCGAGCCGCGCACGTAGGCCACCGCCAGCGCGCCCGGGATGGCGAGCAGCACGTCGAGGATCAGGATCGGCGTCATCACCGTCAGCGTGGCCGGCAGCCGCGTCGCGAAGAGCGTGGCGACCGACTCGTTGGTGGCCCAGCTGCGGCCCCAGTCGAAGCTGACGATCTGCTTGAGGAAGATGCCGAACTGCACCCACCACGGCTCGTTCAGGCCGAGTTGCTCGCGGATCGCGTTCACCTGCTCGGCGCTCGCGTTCAGGCCGCCGAGGATTTCCGCCGGGTCGCCGCCGAAGGTCTTGAAGAGGAAGAAGACGAGCAGCACGACGCCGAACAGCGTCGGCACCATCTGCCACAGGCGTCGTATCAGGTAGGCCGCCATGGGCGTTGCGTGTTCGGCGAAGGTCCAGTGATCGGGGCGCGCCGGCTGGCGCACGCCAGAGTCTAGTGCCGCGCGAGCTTCCACGAACCCGGGTGCAATGCTGGCGAGAGCGTGCGGGCCACTGCGCCGCGACGGCGTTCCCCCGGGTTGACCCCCGTGAGCGAACCTCCAATACTCGGGCTCGCGCGTTTGAATGACCCGCCTCCCAGAGCCCACCGACATGCTGCCAGGATTCAAGCGCTCGACCAAACGCCTGCTCACGCTGCTCGCCCTGCTGCCGGCCGCGGTGCTCGTTCTCGGCACGATCTACATGCTCGGCATGGATCAGCTGGAAGGCACGCCGCGCACCTTCCTGCAAAGCATCCAGTGGGCCACCGAAACACTCACCACCACGGGATACGGTGGCGACCACCGCTGGAACCACCCGGCCGTGGCCTTGTTCGTCATCCTCGGTCAGTTTCTCGGCCAGTTTCTCGTCTTCCTGATCTTTCCGATCTTCTTCCTGCCCTACGTCGAGGAGCAGTTCGAAGTCCGGCTCCAGCACGCGCTGCCACCGATGGACGGAACCGTGCTCTTCTACCGCCATGGCCCGGCCATCGAGCCCTTGCTGGACGAATTCGTCCGCACGAAGAGCCCGTTCGTGATCTTCGAGGAGGACATGGAACTGGCGCGCAATCTGCGTGATCGCGGTCACAACGTGGTCTTCGGCCGGCTGGCCGAAGATCCCTCGGTCCTCGCCGGCGTGCGGCAGGCGCGGGCGGTGGTCACCAACGCCGGCGACCACGCCAATGCCACCTGCACGCTCATTGCCCGCGAGGCCGGTTTTGCCGGGCCGCTGTATGCGCTGGCCGCCGACCCGCTGTATCGGGCGCCGATGCTCCAGATCGGCGCCACCGACGTCTTCACGCCGGCGCACGTGCTCGGTGCGGCGCTCGCTTCGCGCGCCAGTGTGCGCATCAGCCCGCCGGCCGAGGGCATGCATCTGCTCGGCGCTGCCGTGGGCATGGCCGAATTCCGGGTTCGGGCGACGAGCCCGCTGGCCGGCAAGCGGCTCGGCGACCTGCGTCTTCGCGAACGACACGGGGTCTCCGTCATCGGGCAATGGCGGGGCGGAGTCTTCACGACGGCTAAGGGGCCCCAGACGCAGATCGAGCCGGGAGCCATCCTCGTCGTCGTCGGCGCTCCCGCCAACCTGGAGAAGGTCGAACGCATGGCGATGCCGATCCGCAGGAAGGGGCCGATCGTCGTTGCAGGCTACGGCGCGGTCGGGCGCAAGGTCGTCGAACTGCTGCACGACGCCGGCGAAGCCAGTGTCGTGATCGACCGCGCCTCGGCGACCGGGGTCGATGTCGTCGGCAACGTGCTCGAACTGGCCACGCTCGACAAGGCCGGCGTGCGTGACGCCAGCGCAGTCGTTCTCGCGCTGAGCGACGACAGCGAATCCGTCTTCGCGACGGCCGCGGTGCGCGACTACGCACCCGAGGTTCCGCTCATCGTCAGGGTCCTTCGCTCGCCCAATACGGCGCGGCTGTACCGCTCGGGTGCCGACTTCGCGATTTCGGTGGGCCAGGTCGCCGGACAGATCCTGGCCTATCACCTGCTCGAGGAGCAGGCGATCAGCGTCGAGAACCGGATCAAGTTCAGCCGCCTGGGCGCCGGCACCCTGGCCGGCACGCATCCCTGGCGCAGCGAGGCGCTCGACCGCACCGGCGCCAAGGTCGTCGCGGTGGAACGGGGGCAGGACGTGCTCGTCGAATTCGACGACGACTTCCAGGTGCGGCCGGACGACGCGCTCTTCGTCTGCGGCTCGCTCAAGAGCCTGGAGCGCTACCAGCGGGCGTTCCACGTCACCACGGCACCGGCGCTGCACGCCTGACGGGCATGGCTCGCGAACCGGCGCGGTTCGTGAGCTGCGCTTGCCGCGCCTGTCGTCCAGATGTACCATTTGAATGCGTACACAACAGGAGGCCGCGATGTCCCGTGCCATCGTCGAAGACAACAGCAGGCTTGCCCTGCGCGTCCGCGCGGAGGACAAGGCAACGCTGATGCGCGCAGTCGCGCTGGCGCACACCCACATGACCGACTTCGTCCTGCGCCATGCACTGGACGCAGCGCGCAAGGTCATCGAGCAGGCCGAGCACGTGGCGCTGTCCAGCCGCGACAGCCTGCGCGTGCTCGATGCGCTGGAGAAGCCGCGAGCGCCCAATGCCAGGCTCGTGGGCGCGGCGCGCCGCCTGCCCAAGAACGGTTGAGCCTGCCCGCCGGCACAGGGGTCACACCGAGCCCACGACACGGAGCCGGCCTGATGAAGCGTCTCGACTGGCGTGAAGCACCGGTCTCGAAGGCGCACGACCGTGAGACTTTCGATTGCGGCGAGCCTGATCTGAACGAGTTCCTGCGACGCCACGCGCGGCAGAGCCATGAGAAGAGCGGCGCGAAGACCTTCGTCGCCAGTCCGATGACCGACGCGAGGCGCGTGCTCGGTTTTTACAGCCTCAGCCCGGCCTCGATCGACTATGCGCGCACGCCTGCGCTGGTGAAGAAGGGACTGGCCCGCTTCGACGTGCCTGTTTTCCGTCTGGCGCGTCTGGCCGTGGACAGCACCGTCCAGGGCCAAGGCCTGGGCGGACAACTGCTGTTGGCCGCGGGACGCCGCTGCATTTGCGCTGCCGCCGAGGTCGGGGGCGTTGCCCTTCTGATCGACGCCAAGAACGACCGCGCGGCTGGCTGGTACGAGACCTATGGCGCGATTGCGTTGTTGGATGCCCCCCGGTCGCTGGTGCTGCCGCTCGCCACCATCGAAGCTGCGCTGAAGGCAGCGGGGCGCTGAAAGTCGTCAGCGAATTGACGCCGACCAGGGTTCGCCGACTACCCAATCCGGACCGTCGCAGCGACACTTGAACGATCATGCCCAAGGCCAACGGCCAGCACCAGCGTCTGGTGGCGGTATTCGCGGTGGATGCTGCGGCGGAACCGTTGCACGAGGGATTGCCTTTGCAGCTTGTGAGCATCTACAAGGTGGCGCAGTCGAGATGACGCGCAGACGCCGCCTGATCCAGGCCGCGCTCGGCCTCGCCGGCAGTTCGCTCGCCGGCCTGCCGCTGCCGGCGCGCGCCAGCGCAGAAGGCACCGCGCCGAAGGTCCTGCGCTGCTCGTTCCGCATCGCCGAGACCGGGTTCGACCCGGCGCAGATCTCCGACCTCTATTCGCGCACCGTCGCCGCGGCGATCTTCGACGCGCCGCTGCAGTACGAGTTCATGGCCCGGCCGTACCGCCTGCGGGTGGCGACGCTGGCCGAGATGCCCGAGATGTCGGCCGACTTCAGGACCTTCACGTTTCGCGTCCGGCCGGGCATCTTCTTCGCCGCCGATCCGGCCTTCGGGGGCCGGCGGCGCGAGCTCGTCGCCGACGATTACGTCTATGCGCTGAAGCGCCACTACGACCCTCGCTGGAAGAGCAACAACCTGTACCGGCTCGAGAGCGCGCGTGTGCTCGGCCTGTCGGAGCTGCGGCGCGAGGGGATGGCGGCGAAGAAGCCGTTCGACTACGACCACCCGGTCGAAGGCCTGCAGGTGCTCTCCCGCTACACCTACCGCATCCGCCTGGCCGAACCGAGCCCGCGCTTCCTGGCGCAGATGGCCGACGTCGCCTGGGCCGCGGTGGCGCGCGAAGTGGTCGAGTTCTACGGCGACAGGATCATGGAGCACCCGGTCGGCACCGGCGCGTTCCGGCTCGCGGAGTGGCGCCGCGCGTCGCGCATCGTGCTCGAACGCAACCCCGGCTACCGCGACGAGCTCCACGACGAGCACCCGCCGGCCGACGACGCCGCTTCGGTGGCCGCAGCCGCGCGGCTCAGGGGCCGCAAGCTGCCGCTCCTCGACCGCATCGAGATCTCGATCATCGAGGAGAACCAGCCGCGCTGGCTGGCGTTCCTGAACGGCGAACTCGACGTGCTCGAGGAAGTGCCGGCCGAGTACGCCGACCTCGTCATGCCGAACAACCAGCTCGCGCCCAACCTGCGCAAGCGGGGCATCCGCATGGTTCGCTATGCGCGGGCCGACGTGGCGATCAGCTACTTCAACATGGAAGACCCGGTGGTCGGAGGCTACACGCCAGAGAAGGTGGCGCTGCGCCGCGCGATCAACCTCGCCGTCGACATCGACAAGGAAATCCGCCTCGTCCGCAAGAACCAGGCCGTGCCCGGACAGTCGCCCGTCGCGCCCGGCACCTGGGGCTACGACCCGGCATTCAAGAGCGAGATGAGCGAGTTCAGCCGCGCCAAGGCCAAGGCGCTGCTCGACCTCTACGGCTACGTCGACCGCGACGGCGACGGCTGGCGCGAGCAGCCGGACGGCGCGCCGCTGCAGCTCGAGTACGCGACGCAGCCCGACCAGGCGTCGCGCAACCTCGTCGAGCAGTGGAAGAAGAACATGGACGCGATCGGCATCCGCATCGTCTTCAAGCCCGCCAAGTGGCCCGAGAACCTGAAGGCCTCGAGCGCCGGCAAGCTGATGATGTGGGGTGTCGGCTGGAGCGCCGGCACGCCCGACGCGAACGACTTTCTCGTCCTCGCCTACGGGCCGAACAAGGGCCAGGCCAACAAGGCGCGCTTCGACCTGCCGGCCTACAACAAGGCCTATGCCTTGCAGAACGTGCTGCCCGACGGCCCGGCGCGGCAGGCGGCGATCGACGAGGCGAAGAAGCTCGTCGTCGCCTACCTGCCGTTCAAGGTCCACGTGCACCGCATCTTCACCGACCTCGCCCAGCCCTGGGTCGTCGGCTACGACCGCAACGTGTTCATGGGCCTCGGTCCGGCGTGGCGCCACGTCGACATCGACGTGGCAGCGCAGCGCGGGGCCGCGGCGTGAGGCGGTGCCTGCGGGTGCTGGGCACGGCGTGCCTGTCGCTGGCGGCCCTGGCATGCAGCGGCGCGCCGGCCCAGGGCACGGCGGCCGAGCCGAAGGTGCTGCGCTACGCCTTCCCCGCTGCCGAGACCGGCTTCGACCCGGCGCAGCTGTCCGACCTCTACTCGCGCACCGTCACCGCCCATCTGTTCGAGGCGCTGTATGGCTACGACCCGCTGGCGCGGCCGTTCAAGGTCGTGCCGCGCACGGCGGCCGGCATGCCCGAGGTATCGGCCGACTTCAAGGTCTGGACGGTGCGCATCAAGCCCGGCATCTACTTCGCCGACGACCCGGCCTTCGGTGGCAAGCGGCGCGAACTGGTGGCGCAGGACTACGTGGACTCGATCAAGCGCTTCGCCGACCCGGCGCTGAAGAGTCCGGCGTACTCCGAGGTGCGGGACCAGGGCATCGTCGGCCTCGTCGAGCTGCGCGACGCGGCGCTGAAGGCGAAGCAGCCGTTCGACTACGGGCGCGAGATCGAAGGCCTGCGCGCGATCGACCGCTACACGATCGCCTTCCGCCTGGCCGAGGCGCGGCCGCGCTTCCTCTACTTCCTCGCCGGGGGCGACCTCTACGGCGCGCTGGCGCGGGAGGTGGTGCAGGCCTATGGCGACAAGATCGCCGAGCATCCGGTGGGCACCGGGCCGTTCGTGCTGAAGAGCTGGCGCCGCAGCTCGCAGATCGTGCTCGAGCGCAACCCCGGCTACCGCGCGGTGTTCTACGACGCCCAGCCGAATGCCGACGACGCGGCCGGCCAGGCGCTGCTGGCGCGCTTCAAGGGGCGTCGCCTGCCGATGGTGGACCGGGTGCAGGTGAGCATCATCGACGAGAGCCAGCCGCGCTGGCTGGCGTTCCTGAATCGCCAGCTCGACCTCGTCACCGTGCCGCTCGAGTTCGCCAGCATGGCCGCGCCGAACGGCGTGCTGGCGCCGAACCTGGCCAAACAGGGCATCCGGATGTCGCGCGTCGTGAACGCCGACGCGACGCTGACCTACTTCAACATGGAAGACCCGGTGATCGGTGGCTACACGCCCGACAAGGTGGCGCTGCGCCGGGCCATCGCGCTGGCGAGCGACGTGCGGCGCGAGATCGACCTCGTGCGCCGCGGCCAGGCGATTGCGGCGCAGTCGGGCATCGCGCCGCACACCTACGGCTACGACCCGGCGCTGAAGTCGATCAACAGCGACTACGACCTGGCGCGCGCCAAGGCGCTGCTCGACGTGTACGGCTACGTCGACAAGGATGGCGACGGCTGGCGCGACCTGCCCGACGGCTCGCCGTTCGCGATCGACTACGCGACCCAGCCCGACGCCATCTCGCGCCAGTTCGACGAACTGTGGAAGAAGAACATGGACGCCCTCGGCGTGAAGCTGAACTTCAGGCCCGCCCAGTGGCCCGAGCAGTTGAAGGCCGCGCGCGCCGGCAAGCTGATGGTCTGGCAGGTCGGCTCCTCGGCCGCCTCGCCCGACGGGCAGGACGCCCTGCAACGCGTCTACAGTCCGGCGGCCGGCGGGCAGAACCTGGCCCGCTTCAAGCTCGACCGCGTCGACGAGATCTACCGCCGGATGGCCGGGCTGCCCGACGGGCCTGAACGCCTGGCACTGTTCGGCGAAGCGAGCAAGCTGACCTCGGCCTACATGCCCTACCGCTACAACGTGCACCGCATCGTGACCGACCTGATGCAACCCTGGCTGATCGGCTACAAGCGCCCGACCTTCTGGCAGGACTTCTGGCAGTTCGTCGACATCGACACGGCGTTGCAACCGAAGGAGTGAGAGCGTGAGAGGCAATCCAATGCGCCCGCACGAGACCTGACCCCATGACCCAGCCCGAGCCGCAGATCGCGCGCTACCAGCGCTGGCTGCACGACACGCGCGGCCTCGCCTTCGACAGCTACGACGCGCTGTGGCGCTGGTCCTGCACCGACCTCGACGCCTTCTGGCGCTCGATCTGGGACTGGTTCGAGCTGCAGTCGCCGACGCCGTTCGAGGCCGCGCTGGTCGAAGACCGCATGCCTGGCGCGGTGTGGTTTCGCGGCGCGCAGGTCAACGTCGTGCGGCAGGTGATGCGCCATGCCGACGCTTCGCACGCGGCCGGCCATCCGGCGATCGTGTTCTGCGACGAGCGGCTGCTCGCCGCCGGCGAACTGCGGGAACTGGGCTGGCCCGAGCTGCGCCGCCAGGTCGCCGTGCTGGCGGCGCAGCTGCAGGCGATGGGCGTGCAGCGCGGCGACCGCGTCGTCGCCTATCTGCCGAACATTCCGCAGACGCTGGTCTGCTTTCTTGCCGTGGCGAGCATCGGTGCCGTGTGGTCGGTCTGCTCGCCCGACATGGGGCCGGTGGCGGTGCTCGACCGCTTTCGGCAGATCGAGCCCAAGGTGCTGATCGCCTGCGACGGCTACGTGTACGGCGGCGACGAGCACGACAGGAGGGCCGTCGTCGCGGACCTGCTGGCGCAATTGACGAGCGTCCGCGACGTGGTGCTGCTCCCCTGCCTGAACGAGGCCGCCGACGTGCAGGCCTGGGCTGCACCGGCGCGCACCGTGCACCGCTGGGCCGATCTGCTCGCTGGCGACGCTGCGTGCGAGCCACAGTGGCTGCCGTTCGACCACCCGCTGTGGATCGTCTACTCGAGCGGCACCACGGGACTGCCAAAGCCCATCGTGCACGGCCACGGCGGCATCATGCTCGAGATGCTGAAGATGGGCACGCTGCACAACGACCTCGGGCCGAGCGTGCAGGCCGGCGAGCGTTTCCACTGGTACAGCTCGACCGGCTGGATCATGTGGAACGTGCAGCTCGGTGCGCTGATGGGCGGCACCACCGTCTGCCTCTTCGACGGCAACCCCGGCGGCACGCGCGAGCGGCCCGACTGGGGCACGCTGTGGCGCTTCGCGAGCCTGGCGAAGTTGAGCTTCTTCGGGGCAGGCGCGGCCTTCTACGCGAGCTGCCTGAAGGCTGGCGTCGAGCCCGCGCAACAGGGCGACCTGTCGCGCCTGCGCGCGATCGGCTCCACCGGATCGCCGCTGTCGGACGAGTGCTACGAGTGGATCTGGAGCCACCTGCCGCAGGTCGACGGCGCGCCGATCTGGCTCGCGCCGATCGCCGGCGGGACCGACTTCGCCGGCGCCTTCCTCGGCGGCAACCGGATGCTGCCGGTCGTCAAGGGCGAGATGCAGTGCCGCTGCCTCGGCGCCGCGGTCGAGGCCTACGGCGAGCCCGATGCGAACGGCGTCGGCAGGCCGCTGTTCGACGAAGTGGGCGAACTCGTCTGCACGCGGGCTATGCCGTCGATGCCGCTGTTCTTCTGGGGTGATGCCGACGGGTCGCGCTTGCGCGAAAGCTACTTCGACATGTACCGCCACCCCGGCGGCGCCGGCATCTGGCGTCACGGCGACTGGCTGCGCATCACGCCGCGCGGCGGGGCCATCATCTACGGCCGCAGCGACGCGACGATCAACCGCTACGGCATCCGCATGGGCACGGCCGAGCTGTACCGCGCGGTCGAGGCGCTGCCCGAGGTGCTCGACAGCCTGGTCGTCGACCTCGAGTACCTGGGCCGCGAGAGCTACATGCCGCTGTTCGTCGTGCTGCGCGAGGGCGTCACGCTCGACGACGCGCTGCAACGCCGCCTGCGCGATGTCATCAGGACGGCGCTGTCGGCGCGCCACGTGCCGAACCAGATCTTCCAGGTCAGCGCGATCCCGCGCACGCTGTCGGGCAAGAAGATGGAGCTGCCTGTGAAGAAGCTGCTGCAGGGCGCCGACGCCGCCAAGGTGCTCAACCGCGACGCGATGGCCAACGCCGATTGCGTCGACTGGTTCGTCGCGTTCGCGCAGCGCAGGCTGGCAGCCGAAGATTGATTCCGCCGCAGGCGGCAGGGGGCCGGGCGGCGCGGTGAGGGTGCCGGCTCCGGCCTGCAGCTCAGGCGTTGTGCACCACGCCCTCGCGCAAAGCCAGCACGCCACTGCCAGCCAGTTCCGCGACCAGCGCATCGCACCAGTCCGCCATGCTGCCGAGCGGATGCCCGAGGCGCCGCCACATGCCCTGCATCAACGGCGTCGCACCGAACCACTCGCGCAGGTCCGGCTGCGGCTGCGACTGTTCCTCGAGCAGGTGGAACTTGAGCAGCACCTTCGCGGCGTGGCGGTCGTGCCGCGCCGGGTCGGCCCGAAAGCCGGCCAGACGAGAACGGGCGCGCGCCAGCGCCACCCCAACGTCCCGGAACGGCGCGCCGTGGCCGGGCAGCACCCACTGCACCGGCAGGCGCTCGATCATGTCGAGCACTTGCTCCACGTCATCGAATGCGCCCACACCGTCGAGTTCGGGAAACACGATGCCGAAGCCGTTCTCCCACAGCGCATCGGCCGAGACCAGCACCCCGTGCACGGCGTCGAAGAGCATCACCGAATCCGGGTCGTGGCCGGGTGCGGCGAGCACCTGCCAGGCGCGGCGGCCGCAGCGAAGCGTGTCGCCCGGGGCGAGTTGAGCGTCGGGCGTGAAGCGTTCGCAGCGTTGCCGCGACGGGCGGTAGGTCAGGGCCTCTTCGTCCCAGCGCAGCACCGCCTGCCACTGCCCGGGCGGGATGTGGATGGGCATGCCGAACGCGCGCTGCAGCGTCGCGTTGCCGCCGCAGTGGTCGGAGTGCAGATGGGTGTTGACGAGGCGCGAGTCAGCGATTCGCCCGCCAAAGCATGACGGACCAGCGCGAGCGTCTGCTCGGCATGCGCGCAATGCCCGCTGTCGACGAGCGTCGCGCCCTCGCCCGGCTCGCCGTGCAGCAGCACGTTGTTCGACGACAGCCAGCCGCGCTCGAGCACGGTCAGGCCTTCGAGGGCGGGATCCGGGTCTGTCATCGCTACAGTGGAAGTTCGGTGTAGTAGTGCCCGCCGTGGAAGATCAGCGGCGAGGCGCCGGCGCGCCGCTCGCAGCGCTCGACCTCGCCGACGAAGATGATGTGGTCGCCCTCTTCGTAGCGGCTGCGGTTGAAGCATTCGAACACGGCAGCCGCGCCCTCGATGATCGGCGCGCCGCCCGCGCCCTCGCGCAGCGCCACGCCCGCGAAGCGATCGCCCTGTCGGGACGCGAAGCGCTCGGCCAGCGCACGCTGGTCGGCAGCGAGGACGTTGATCGCGTAGTGCGATCCGCTGCTGAACGCGAGCACCGAGGCGGCCTGGTGCGACAGGCTCCACAGCACCAGCGGCGGCGTGAGCGAGACCGAGTTGAACGAGTTCGCCGTCAGCCCGACGCGCTGGCCGCCGGCGTCGCGCGCGGTGACGATCGTCACGCCGGTGGCGAACATGCCGAGGGCACGGCGAAAGTCGGCGGAAGTGAAACTCGGCAAGCGGGCCTGGCGCGGCGGGGGCATGCGACGATTGTGAAGGATCGCCGGCACTCGGACGGCGCCGTCGCGGCTTGACCCCGGCCGACGCCGGGCATGGGCCGAGGGAATATCCTGTCCGGCAGCCGCGTATACCCTTTGCCGCCCCACCACCGCTTCGTCACTGAATCGCCCGTGCACGCTCCCGCCGCATTCCGCCAGCAACTGCTCGCTGCCATCCCGCGCCTGCGGCGCTATGCGCGCTCGCTGCTGTTCGACGCCAGCTCGGCAGACGATCTGGCGCAGACGGCGCTCGAGCGCGCGCTGACGCACTGGCACCAGTTCGACCAGCGGCGCGACATCCTGGTCTGGCTGGTCTCCATCGCCCACAACGCGCACGTCGACGAGCGCCGGCGCAGTGCGCGCATGAGCCTCGTCGAGCCGGCCGACGGCGAGGCGCCGCCGCACGATCATCTCGACCGCTGGGGCAGCGACCCGGGCGCCGATGTCGGCCTGCGGCTCGACCTGGTCGCCGCGCTGCAGAGCCTGCCGGCGGAGCAGCGCGAGGTGCTGATGCTGGTCGGCGTCGAGCAGTTCAGCTACGCCGAGTGCGCCGACGCGCTGGCGATCCCGCTCGGCACCGTGATGTCGCGCGTGTCGCGCGGCCGCGTCGCCTTGCGCGAACGGCTCGAAGGCCGGACACCCGCTTCCTCTGCCGGCGCACCCACGCTGCGCCGCGTGATCTGAACATCGTCATGGACATCACAGACACCACCCTGCACGCCTGGTTCGACGGCGAACTGCCGCCCGCCGAGGCCGGCGCCGTCGAGGCACGACTGCGCGAGCAGCCCGAGATTGCCGCACAGGTGCGCCTCTGGCGGGCCGACCGCGAAGCGCTGCGCGCGCAGTGCGACGCGATGCTGAGCGAGCCCGTGCCGGCGCGGCTCGCGCAGGCCGTGTGGCGGGCCCCGTCGCGGTGGCGCGTGGGCTCGTGGGCTGCCGGCGTGGCGCTGTTCGTGCTGGGCGGTGCCACCGGCGCCGGGCTGCTCGCCGGCCTGGAGGCGCCGCAGCGCGAGTTGCAGGCCGGCAGCGGCGAGTGGCTGCAGCGCGCCGCCGTCGCGCATGCGGTCTACGTGCCCGAGAAGCGCCATCCGGTGGAAGTGAGCGTCGAGCAGAACCAGGACGGCCACCTCGCCCGCTGGCTGACCAAGCGGCTCGATGCGCCGGTCAAGCTGTTCGACCTCGCCCCGCAGGGCTTCGATCTCGTCGGTGGGCGGCTGCTGCCCGACGAGCGCGGGCCGAGCGCGCAACTCATGTACCAGAACGCGTCGGGCAGCGCGTCACCGTCTACCTGCGCAAGCCCGACACCGGCCCGGCCGATCCGGCGGCCGCCGCGTTCCGCTACGAGCGCCAGGGCGAACTCGGCCTGTTCTACTGGGTCGAAGGCCAGGGCGCCGCGGCCACCGGCTACGCGCTGGTCGGCAGCCTGCCGCGCGAGCAGTTGCTGGCGCTGGCGGAGGCAATTTATCGGCAGGGTGGGGCGGAAGCGGTCAAGGTGAGCGGGCAGTGATGTAAGGCACCTGCAATTCACTACACTTCGGTGCGCCGCCGTCACGACGCACAGCATTGCCCTCAGGAGAATGAACTTCGATCATCAGACCTCACCGGCCGACGTGCCCGCGTACCCGGCCAGCGAAGTGGCACGGATCCTTGTCGTGCCTCCATCGACGATCAAGGCCTGGTCGTTCGGCCACAAGCACAGCGATGGCCGTCCCGGTCGCTTCCGCTCGGTGATCACACCCGCGGACGCCAAGCGGCGCCTGCTTTCGTTCGCCAATCTATGCGAACTGCATGTGCTCGCCAGCATCCGCCGCCGGCATCGTGTTCCGCTACCCGCCGTACGGGATAGCCTCGCCTTCGTCAGCAAGGAATTGGAGAAGCCGCACCCGCTGATCGCGCAGCAGTTCATGACCAACGGCGTCGACCTTTTCGTGAAGCACGCCGGCCAACTCCTGAACACCAGCAAGAAGGGGCAGCAAGCCTTGCGGGGCGACTTCGAGCAGGCGCTCTTGCGCATCGAGTGGAGCGAGCAGGGAACGCCGGTCAGACTCTTTCCGTTCACGCGCAGTTCGCCCGAACTGGGCAATCAGCCCCGCGCGGTGGTGATCGATCCGCGGCTTTCGTTCGGAAGACCAGCACTGGCACGCGCGGGTGTGGCGACCGGCGTGATCGAGGATCGCTTCAACGCTGGCGACGCCCCCGACGAGATGGCCGAGGATTACGGCGTTGAAGAAGCCGACATCTGGGAAGCAATCCGCTTCGAGCGATACCTCGCCGCAGCCTGACCCGTCGAAGGAGCGTGTCACGCTCTTCATCGACCGCTGCGCCTGGAGCCGAAAACTGGGCGAAGCACTGACCGCGGCCGGCATTCCATTCGTAGCGCATCACGATCGATTCGAACCCGCGGCCGCGGACGAGGAATGGCTGACAGCGGCCTCGGACCAAGCTTGGCTCATCGTCACACGCGACCGCCGCATTCGCTACAAGGCCAATGAGCATGCGGCTGTCGCAGAGGCACGGCTGCACATGTTCGTGTTGGCCCAAGGGGGGCTGACGGCGCTGGAAACGGCGAGCATCGTCGTCCGGGCGTACCCGGCCATGGTTGCCCGCGCCGAACGAGACGCGCCGCCTGCGTTCTACTCGATCACCCGGACCGGAGAGGTCCTGCCGTTGAAGCTCGCTGAATAGAACGAATTGCCCGTCGCGTCTCGAGGGTTACGCGCCACGAGGCTTGCGCTTCCCTCTTGGCTCGGCAGTCACTGGTAGCAGCGACGTGATGCGCTGGTACAGCTCGAACAGGAAGGCCACGCGCTCGGCGTCGGTCTTGAAGCCCTTGCGGCCGTAGGCGGCATCGACCGCCGCGTCGAGCTTCTGGTGCGCCTTCAGCAGCGCGGGCGGCATCGTCAGCGGGTCGTAGAGGTCGGCGAGCGTGGAACCGGGGAACTGCTCGCGCGTGTCGAGCACGGCCTGCGCGGCGGATTCGATCGCGGCGCGTTGCGCGTCGGTCGGGGATTCGGGCCAGGGGAAGTTGTTGTAGACGATGCTGGTTCGAGTAGCGGTAGTCGCTCTTGAGCCGACCGCAGGTGTACCGGACCCAGGCGATGTGCATCGTGATGGTCAGGACGCCGAAGTGGTAAGCAGCGTTGCGTCCGCCGCACGCTCAGACAGCTGTCGCGCGACGATCTCCGTGGCTCCAGGAAGCCGATCGGGATGATAGCGACGCGTTCTCGGACGAGTGCCGCGGCACGAGCACGTACTCGCCTGCCGGCTGGCGAATCTCGCCGAACAGCGAAGGTGTCGCGGCGAAGCGAGCGCGTCGCGCTCGGCGCTTGCTGCGTTGCCGAAATTGCTTGAACGGCCTGCGACGCGTGCGCAGCACCTTCGGCATCGTGCGCAACGTCGACGGGTGGGACGCCAACCAGCCAGAGGCAGCAGCGCGCGTGCCCGTTGATGAACTCGTCCGCGCCGAGGAACAGGCGCATCCACGGCTCGGCCTGCGGCTCACGCTGCGAGGAGTCGGCACGTTCCTCCTGGCGTCAGCAGTCAGGTGCCCGCCATCGTCGCGCGGCATGCTGCCGTATAGCGATGCGCGGCACCGCGCAGATCGGGCCGCGACGCGAGTCGGCAGCAATACGTCCGGCGCGTCGACCAGGTACGGGATTGATGTTGTTGCGCGCGGACAGCGCATGCGGATCGCCCGTCGACCGTGTCGTACTCGAACAGCGGTTCGCGACGCCGCGGTCCGCAGACCGAAGCCGATGATCACGCAATGCACCGCGGCGACGCCGCTTGGCTTCGTTGCTCCAGCGAAACGTGCGGTGCGCAAAGCGGATGCTCGACGCCGAACTGCGCCAGCAGCCAGCCCCACAGCACGCCGACCTGTTCGCCCTGCACGATGCTGTTGGTCGAGACCAGCGCGGCACTGCAATCGCGTCGTTCGCGCGCATGTACGTGCGCCGCCTTGACAGTACCAGCAGCTACCATGTCGAGCACGCCGCTGCCCTCGAGCATCGGCGAAGACGCGGTGCGACGTCGGCTTTCTGCTGCGCGTCGTCTGGTAGCTGCTTGCCCATGAACGGCGGATTGCCGAGCACGTAGCTGCACCGGCTCGCCGGCAGCACGTCCTCCCAGTCCAGCCGCAACGCATTGCCGTGCACGATGTGCGGCGTCGCCTTCAGCGGGATGCGCGCGAAGTAGAGGCCGAACTCCTCGCCGGCCAGCACGTTCATCTGGTGGTCCATCAGCCACAGCGCCACCTGCGCGATCTGGGCCGGGAACTCCTCGATCTCGATGCCGTGGAACTGGTCCACATCGACCAGCAGGCGCTGATGGATGTCGAGCAGTTGCTGGCCGTCCTGGTAGGCCGCGCGCAGCACTGCCAGCTCCAGCAG
Source organism: uncultured bacterium (assembly GCA_963802435.1). Lineage (GTDB taxonomy): Bacteria > Pseudomonadota > Gammaproteobacteria > Burkholderiales > Burkholderiaceae_C > CAIKUF01. The sequence goes on along the minus strand of CAWDIT010000016.1, from coordinate 30,755 downwards.
GCGCAGCTCGCGGTAGGTGATGACGAGAAAGTTGCCGCAGCCGCAGGCCGGGTCCAGGAAGTTCAGCGTGCGCAGCTTCTTGTGGAACTCGAACAGGCGATTGCGGTTGCCCTTGATGCGCTGGAACTCGGCCCACAGTTCGTCCAGGAACAAGGGCTTGATGACCTTCAGGATGTTGTCTTCGCCGGTGTAGTGCGCGCCCAGGTTGCGCCGCGCCCTGGCGTCCATGATGCTCTGGAATAGCGCGCCGAAGATCGCCGGGCTGATGCCGCTCCAGTCGATCGCGCAGGCGTCGAGCAGGCTCTCGCGCATGGCGCTGGTGAACGCGGCCAGCGGCAGCGCCTCGGTGAACAGCTTGCCGTTCACGTAGGGGAAGGCCTGAACCTGTTCGTCGAGCGCGCGGCTGCGTTTGTCTTCGGGCGTGTTCAGCACCTGGAACAGCTGGGCGAGCTGCGGGCCGAGGTCGCTGCCGTCTTGCGCCGTGCGCTCTTCGACCCAGGCGCGAAACGACTGCGCCGGCTGAAAGATGCCGGTGTCGTCGGCGAACAGGCAGAACAGCAGGCGCACGAGCAGCACTTCGAGCGCGTGGCCTGCGTAGCCACTGGCCTTCAGTGCGTCGTGCAGCTTGCCCATCTGCTCGGCGGCGCGGATGTTCACCGGGTCCTGCGGCTTGATCACCTGCGCCTGGTAGCCGGCGATGAAGCCGAAGCGCCTGAGGTGCTTGTGCAGGTCTTTCAGCGCAAACTCGGTCTCGGCGCCGGGCTCGCCGCTCTTCGCCTCGAAATCGTGCAGGCGCAGCTTCGTGAAATCGCTCACCAGCACGTAGCGCGGCAGGTCGCGCTCGGGCAGGCCGTCGAAGTAGTCCACCGCCTGCGCGAACGCGCGGTCGAGGCTCTCGCCCGCGCTCTTGTGCTCGATCAGCAGCGTGCCCTTCCAGAAGCCGTCGATGCGGCCGTGCCTGAGCTTGTTGCCGGCGCGGGCGATGGCGACCTGCTGCTCGAAGCTTGCGACGCGGCGGCGCTCGATGCCGAAGACGTGGAAGAAGGCATTCCAGAAACTCTGCGCCTCGGCGCGCTCCGAGGTCTCGGTCGACCAGTCCTTGCTGAACGCGATGGCGCGCGACTTGATCTCGTTCCAGCTCAGCGGCATCACGCTCCCTTGGTGCTGCGGGGATTCTAGGAGGCGGCCGCGTACCTCGAACCGGAACGGTCGCGCACCTCCGGCCCGGACGGGAGTGGGGTCGCCGGCGAAGAGATAGCGCGTAGCGCTTCGGTGTAGGCTCATATCGCGCAGCGATGTGATGCCGGAGCCAATACGAATTCGCTGAACGTAGCCGGCGACCCCGCTCCCGGCCGCGCGAAGCGCAGACAGTGCCCCTCCCTAGAATCGCCGCATGACCGAAGCCCCGCGACCCGCCTACAAACGCAAGCTGTTCTGGGTCGCGCTGCTCTACTTCAGCGAAGGGCTGCCGCTCGGCGTGTTCTTCGACATCTTCCCGGTCTACTTCCGCCAGCAGGGCGTGAACCTGGCCGACATCGGGCTGCTCTCGCTGCTCGGCCTGGCGTGGACGGTGAAGTTCCTCTGGGCGCCGCTCGTCGACTGGGCGCGCCGGCACCGTTGGTGGGTGGCCGGCGCCAACCTCGGCATGGCTTGCGTGATGTGGTTCTTCGCCGGCCATACCGGCGCGGGCGATATCGGCGGGCCGTGGCTCTGGGTGGCGATCGGTGCGTTCACGTTCCTCTCGGCGACGAACGACATCGCCACCGACGGCTACACCATCGAGCTGCTCGACAAGCGCGAATACGGCCTGGCCAACGGCATCCGGATCGGTTTCTACCGCGTCGGCATGCTGTTCGCGGGCGTCGTGCTGATGCTCTCCGGCTGGTACGGCTGGCCGTGGGCGTTTGCCCTCGGCGGCGCGGTGTTCGCCGCCAATGCGGCGATGGCGCTGCTGGCGCCGCGCGAGAAGGCACGCACTTCGACACCCGGCACGGTAGGCAACGAAATCAGGCTGCTGCGCGACCAGCCGCTGTGGGTGGCCGCGCTCGCGCTGGTCATCGGCGGCTTGCTCTGGCCGGCACTCGCGCCGCTGGCACGCGCACTCGACTGGCGCGCGGTGGTCGACGCCAGCGCGACCTGGTGGTTCAAGGGCGCGCTGCCGGTGGGCCTGATGCTCGCCGGCGCGGCGCTGATGGTCAGCGCGGCCCGCGGCCCGCGCGCTGCGCTGATGCGCGAGGGCCCGGTGTTCGGCGCCTGGGTCGAGCTGCTGGCGCGGCCGGGGATGATCGCGATCCTGCTCTTCATCCTGCTCTTCAAGCTGGGCGACGCGGCGATGGGCTTCATGGTCAAGCCGTTCTGGGTCGACTCGGGCTTCACGAACCAGCAGATCGGGCTGGTCAGCGTGAACCTCGGCCTGGCGCTGTCGATCGGCGGTGGGCTGCTCGGTGGCTGGTACGTCGACAAGGCGGGCATCTTTCGCGGGCTGTGGGTGCTCGGGCTGTGGCAGGCGCTGTCGAACCTGGGCTATGCGGCGGCGGCCTGGGCGGTGCCGCAGGCGGCGCAGGGCAGCGACATCGCGCTCACGCACCAGGCGATGGTCTACGCGGCGAGCGCGCTCGAGAGCTTCACCGGCGGCCTCGGCACCGGCGCCTTCCTCGCCTTCCTGATGGCGATCACCAGCCGCGAGCGGGCGACCACCGAATACGCCATCCTGTCCAGCATCTTCGCCTTCAGCCGCGCCGTGGCCGGCTGGGCCGGCGGCATCGGGGCGCAGGAGATGGGCTACGCGGCGTACTTCTTCCTCACCTTCTGGCTCAGCTTCCCGGCCTACCTGCTGCTGCCGCAGGTGCGCCGGATGCTGGCGGCTGCCGACGCGCGTTGAACTCTGGCTGTCGAGCCTCATCTGAACCGCGCATGACGCGCGAATTCGACCCCAACTCCGACGCTCTCGACGCCTGCGCTGCCTTCGCGCCCCACCGGCGCAGGGGCTGCGCCTGTGCGTCGGGCTTCGGGGCGCAGCGCCGGCTGTTCACTCTCGCGCTGCTCGCCGCGGCGTTGCCGGCGCAGGCGCAGACGCCGGCGCGAGAGGGCGTGGACGTCGGCAAGAAATCCTGGATCGGCGGGCTGGTGCCGCCGGAGCAGCTGGAACAGGCCGCGCAGCAGCAGTACCTGGAAATGCGCAAGCGGGCCGCGCAACAGGGCGCGCTGGCGCCCGCCGACAACCCGCAGCTCGTGCGCCTGCGCGCCATCGCCGAGCGCATCGTGCCGTACAGCTATGAATGGAACGACCGCGCCCGGCAATGGAAGTGGGAAGTCAGCCTGTTCGGCAGCCGGCAGATCAACGCCTTCTGCATGCCGGGCGGCAAGATCGCGTTCTTCCATGGCCTGCTCGAGCGGCTCCAGCTCAGCGACGACGAGGTTGCGATGGTGATGGGCCACGAGATCGCGCATGCGCTGCGCGAACACGCGCGCGAGCGCGTCGGCAAGACGGTGGCGACGCGCGGCGCGATCGAGATCGGCTCGGCGCTGCTTGGCCTGGGCAGTGGCGGACGCTACCTGGCCGACATGGGCGGGCAGCTCGTGACGCTGAAATTCGGCCGCGACGACGAGACAGAGGCCGACCTCGTCGGCATGGAGCTCGCCGCCCGCGCCGGCTACGACCCGCGTGCCGGCATCACGCTGTGGAACAAGATGGCTGCAGCGAACAAGGGCACGCCGCCCGAGTGGCTGTCCACGCACCCGAGCGGCGGCTCGCGCATCAAGGACATCGATGCCAATCTGGCGAAGGTGATGCCGCTCTACGAACGGGCCGCAAAGCCCGGCCGCCGCTTCGCACCGCCCACCGCACGCTCTGCGCCCGCAGCGTCGGCAGGCGCTGGCTGAGCGAGGGTCGTCGCGCCGAGCGACGGCGGAGGCCGGAACGTCACGGCGCGCAGGCGTTTGCCCGCGTGGCCTGGCTCACCGTCCCTGAAGTGAAGGCCGGTCAGGCGGCCGGCCAGATTTCCTTGCGGCCATCGCCGCCGCCTTGCGGGCGAAGACGCAGTACTCCATGTCGCTGTGGCAGATGTGCCCCACGGTGACGCCCAGGACGTAGTTGCGAACCATGAAGCCGGGCGCCAACTGCGCGGTGCCATGTCCCATCTTGTCGAGGCGATCGCGGATGAGCTGCAATTCGTCGAGCATCACCTTGTGCTCAGCCTTGTGCTCGTCGAGCTTCGGGTACCCGACCTTGGCAAGCTGCTCTTCCTCGTACCGGAAATGCCCGCCGAGCACGTTGGCGAGCTTCTCGGTCAGGACCTTCAGTCGATCGGTGTCGCCGTGCTGCCTGCCACGTGGTCTCGACTTCCATCGCAATCCTGAAGATCGCTTCATGCTGGGCGTCGATCTGCGGTTGATCGATCTTCAGGTGGTCGCCCCACGCAATGAGTTGCTTGAGGGGAGAGTCGGTCATGCCGTGCAGGCCGGACATGCGACCCGACATGCCGCGAGAGTTCGATTGCATAGGGATCCTTGTTGGGTACTTGTTGCCCGGCAATGAACGGGTCTTCGGGAACACTCTTGCGCGACGTGCGCAAGATGGCCTTGCTTGAGGTTGGCCGGCGAAATCGGTCACGGATTGTGACTCAAGTCGGCGTCCGCCGTGCGCGGCGTCGACGGGAGCAGCGAACAGCCCATTGACGTGGCGCCGCAGGCGGCCGAAGCTCTGGCCTCGTCGATCCAGCGAAGGGCTCCCATGATCAAGCTCTACCAGTTCCCCCCCGCCTTCGGACTGCCCAACGCCAGCCCTTTCTGCATGAAGCTGGAGACCTACCTGCGCATGGCCGGCTTGCCCTTCGATCTGGTGAACAGCAGCGGCGCGGTGATGAAGGCGCCCAAGCGCAAGCTGCCCTACATCGACGACGGCGGCACCATCGTCGCGGACACGAGCTTCATCATCGACTACCTGAAGGGCCGCTACGGTGACGCGCTGGACGCCACGCTGTCCCTGCCGGAGCGTGCCGTGGCGACCGCCTTCCAGCGCCTGATCGAGGAGAACCTGTACTGGGCCGTCGTGCAGACGCGCTGGGCCGAAGACGCTGGCTGGGCGAAGACCCGCGAGGCCTTCTTCGGCGCGATACCCATACCGCTGCGCTGGTTCGTGCCGGCGCTGGCGCGGCGCGGCCTGTTGGCCGAGATGCGCGGCCAGGGCATGGGCCGGCACAGCGTGGCCGAGATCCACGCCATCGGCTGCCGCGACCTGACGGCGATCGCGGACTTCCTGGCCGACAAGCCCTTCATGCTCGGTGAGCAGCCCACCTCGCTGGATGCGACGGCCCACGCCTTCCTGGCCAATCTGCTGTGGGCACCGTTCGATTCGCCGCTCCAGCGCCATGCGCAGACCCGGCCGACGCTGGAGGCCTACTGCCAGCGGATGAAGGCCCGTTACTTCGATTGATCACGATGAGGCGGGACGACCGCTTTCGGACACCTGCAGACCGTTGCGTCGAGACTGGCGCACGCCCTGGGGTCGAGCATCGATATTCGAGTCAATCACTGCTTTCGAACCGCCCGAGGAGTCAGACATGAACCAGCATGCGAAATCCAATGTGGAACAGGCACCGCCGGCCGCCATGGGGATGCTCGACGTGCTGATACGCGCCGGGCTGATCCTGACGCTGGCGTTTCTGTGCTACCGGGTCTTCGCGCCGTTCTTGGTGCTGACGGTCTGGGCCTTGATCCTGGCCATCGCCCTCTACCCGCTGCAGCGGGCCGTTGCCCGCAGGATCGGCGGCAGGCAGGGCCTGGCCGCGACAACGATCACCGTGCTCGCCGTCGTGCTGATCGTGGTGCCGTCGGCCGTGCTGCTGAGCTCGCTCGCTGATTCGGTACGCCAGCTGATCACCGACGTTCAGCAAGACACGCTGCAGATTCCCCCGCCGCGTCCCGTCGTGGCGAAGCTGCCGCTGATCGGCGACGAGGTCTACGCTGTCTGGGAGAAGGCCTACGACGATCTGCCGGCGCTGGTGAAGAGCCTGCAGCCAAAGATCGGTGAGCTGGCCAAGTCGGCGCTGGCCATGGTCGCCAGCATCGGCGGTGCGATCCTGCAGTTCCTTGCCGCGCTCATCGTCGCCGGGATCATCATGGCCTTCGGTGAGGGGGGCGACCGCGCCAGCCGCGCGATCTTCGAGCGGCTCGCCGGTGCGGAGCGTGGCGCCGAATATGCCCTTCTGGCGACCGCCACCATCCGTGCCGTCGCCCAGGGCGTCATCGGCATCGCCTTCATCCAGGCCATCATCGTTGGCATCTGCCTGCTCGTTGCCGGCGTGCCCTGGGCAGGGGTGCTCGCCATCCTCGTGCTGGTGCTGGGCATCGCGCAGGTGCCAGCGCTGCTGGCGACCCTGCCGGCGATCATCTATCTCTGGGCCAGCGGCGACTACGGCAACGTGGAAGCCGCGCTCTACTCGGCGCTGCTGGTCGTCGCGGGCATGGTCGACAACGTCCTCAAGCCGCTGATGCTCGGCCACGGCGTCGACGCCCCGATGCCGGTAGTGCTGCTCGGCGCACTGGGCGGCATGGCGGCGGCAGGCATTCTCGGGATGTTCGTCGGCGCGACGCTTCTCGTGCTGGGCTACCAGATCTTCATGGGCTGGGTGGCCGCGAATCCGCAGCCGCGGCCGCCTGCGCGAGGCGACGACCCGGGATCGGCTGCCTGATCTGCGCCAGCGACGGATTCGGGTCGAAGGGAGACAGATTTGCGGGTGGCGTTGGCCGATGCGGTGAAGGCTTGCCGGGTAGCGTGTCAGTACGGTGCATTGACCACGACGAACTGCGACCCCTGCGGCTGATACCAGGTGCCGCCGCATTGCTGGTAGACCATGCCGCCGTAGTTCACCGGAACGCAGTTTGCCGGCACGGTGCGCACCATCGAGCCGACGATCGCGGAAGTCACCGCAACCGTTGCGCCGACTGCTGCAGCGGTCGCTACCGGGTGATAGTCGTTGTCCCAGCCGTTGTTACAGCAATTGTTGTTGTTGACGTTGACGTTGACGTTCGTGTTGCGGCTGGCGTTGACGTTGGTGTTCCGGTTGCTGTTGACGTTGTTCGTGCTGGTGCTGCGAACGTTGTTGGTGCGCGCATCGGCCTTGCTGCTGTCGACCTGCCTGGCCGCCGCCACCGCCGCCGCGCACGGGCGCTGGCCTGAGCCCCGCCCCCACCGCCGCCGGCACGTGCGCCGCCACCGCCGCCGCCACCACCGCCGCCACCACCCCCACGAGCGGCCTCGGCCACGGGGGTCATCGCGAAGCTGGCCAGGACCAGAGCGGCCAGCGGGGCCAGAGCAACTTGCTGAATGATGTGTTCATCTTGGCGCTCCTCTACTTGGTCTTCACCGGAACGATCTCGATCTTGGTCGCGCCCTTGGGCGGCGTGAACTTGAATGTCGACGCGTTGAAGGGCGGCTTCAGGTTCCATTCCATGAGCGAGACCGATTGCGGTCGCGCCTCGTCGGCACGGTTGGTGATCACGAGCTTGCGCGGCAGTGGTTTGGCTCCGCTCTCGATCCAGATCTGCCAGTCGAAATTGCCCTGTCTGAACGCGTAGTGGTCGCAGAGATCCTTGCCGATGAAGTCCTGGCCGGCGTTCATTGCCGACTCGATCTTGTCGACCGGCGCCGCGGGAGTGCCCCACTTGAACAGGTCGGACAGCGGAATCTCGACGCCATAGCGCTCTTCGAGCTTGCTGACGAAGCCGCTGATAGGCTCCGAGAACTCGGCCGACGAGTAGTACTTCTGCGCGGGGATGAAGACGGTGACCGTCTTGCCGTCGTAGATGAGTTCGCGATCCGAGCGGGCGCTCCACATGTGGGCGCGCAGCTTGTTCGGGCGCTCGGCATCGACTGTTGCCGATGCCATGTGCATCAGCTTCTGGCCGTCGGCCAGGACGCGCTCACCGGTCAGCGTGGTCGACGCCCGGAAGCGATTCAGGGTCTGCAAGTAGGCGCCCATGTCCTTGAGCGCCTGGATCGAAGCCGGGTCGACGGGATTGGCCGCTGGCTGAGCGGCCGAGGTAGCCGGTGCAGATTGAGCGTAGACGAGCGGTGTCGCTAGCGACAAGGCCAGCAGGACCGGTGCAAGTTTTGCGAGTTTCATTTGCTCTCCTCTGTGGGTGACCGGACTGCGCTCCTGCCGTGAATCTCAGTTCAGGTCGCCATCCTTGTAGTACTTGGTTCCCTTGGCGGTCAGCTCAAGCGCGAGCCCGTCTCCGGTTGCCTGGTACAGCCAGACGCCGGGCGCCACCGCGACCGCTCCCTGGTATGAACTGCCCTTGTCGCCGGTCTTCGCCGCGGCGGTCGCCTGCGCACCGAGCTCCCATCCGGAATTGATGAATTCGTTCAGCGCCTTCTCGGTCTCGAACACCCAGACGAGCTTGAACTTCTTGACGCCCATGCCAATACCCGCCTGCACCTCGGCCATCTTCATGTAGGTCGCCGCCTTGGTCTTGTTGTTGACCGCGATGCCCTTGCCCGAGCCGCCCCCGGCAACGAGGATCTTCATGCCGAAGTTGCTGAACGCGGCGTAGCCTGCCGCCGACTCGACGGCCTTGCGCGCCGCGGGTTGCAACTTGTAGACCTCGTTGAGCGCCTCCTGGGCCGCCTTGCGGACCTCCGCCTGAGACTCCGCCTTGCTGGCTGCGAAAGAAATGCCGGGCGCGGCAAGCGCGCTCGCCAATGCCAATGTCAACGTGCGACGTTTCATGCTTCCTCCGGATAGTTGGTTGCTGTAGGCATGACCAAGTTTCACTATGGCGCCGATCACATGCGTGCCGCTTGATCAGCCGCAACGATCCTACGCGTCTGCCGCTCGCTCGCCACGACAGCCCTGGCTTTCCTGGATGTCGCGGCAGGGGTTTCGATTCAACAGGTACGAGGAGCCGGCATGAGGGCGTACCCCGTGGCGTTCATTGGAACGTTCCGGCTGGTGCTGGGCGGCTACGGCTCACGCTGCTGCGCACCGTGAGCCTTCGCCGCAAGGTCTGAACGACTGCAGCCAACTGCTTGTAGCTGCGGCCCACGTTGCTGCGCAACGTGACCCTTCGCCGCAAAGCCTGACCGACGGTGCGCATGCTTGTGGCTGCGGCCCACGTTGCTGCGCAACATGAGCCTTCGCCGCAAAGCCTGACCTGTGGTCAGGCTTTGTCCCGCAGCTCGCGGCGCAGGATCTTGCCGACCGGGGTCTTCGGCAGGTCGGTGCGGAACTCGACGACCTTCGGCCGCTTGTAGCCGGTCAGGTTGGTCTCGCAGTAGGCGCGCACCTGGGCCTCGGTGACGGCGGGATCGCTGCGCACGATGACGAGCTTGACGGCCTCTCCGGTCTTCGCGTCGGCCACGCCGACCACCGCGCATTCGAGAATGCCCGGCATCTGCGAGACCACGTCTTCCACTTCGTTCGGGTAGACGTTGAATCCGCTGACCAGAACCATGTCCTTCTTGCGGTCCACGATCTTGAAGTAGCCGCGCTCGTCGACGGTGCCGATGTCGCCGGTGCGGAAGAAGCCGTCCGCCGTCATCACCTTGGCCGTCTCGTCGGGGCGCTGCCAGTAGCCGGCCATCACCTGCGGGCCGCGGATCGCGATCTCGCCCGGCGTTCCCATAGGCACTTCGTTGCCCTCGTCGTCGAGCAGCGTGAGCTCGGTGTTGGGCATCGGCAGGCCGATGTTGCCGCTGTAGGCGCTGCTGTCGACCGGGTTGCAGGTGGCCGATGGCGAGGTCTCCGACAGGCCGTAGCCCTCGACGATGGGGCAGCCGGTCTTCTCCAGCCAGAGCTTGGCGGTGCCGCTGGTCACGGCCATGCCGCCGCCGACCGAGATCACGAGGGAGCTCCAGTCGACGTTGCCGAAGTCGGGGTGGTGCGCCATCGCGTTGAAGAGCGTGTTCACTGCAGGGAAGCTGTGGAACTTCTGGCCCGCCAGGTCCTTGAACACCGCGGGCAGGTCGCGCGGGTTGGCGATCAGGATGTTGCAGCCGCCCATGCGCATCGACAGCATCATGTTCGTGTTGAAGCCGAAGATGTGATACAGCGGCAGCGCGCAGATGGTGACGATCTGCTCGCCCGGCGGGATCTTCTTCAGCGCCGGCTGGTACCAGGCCTCGGCCTGCAGGATGTTGGCGACCAGGTTTCGGTGCAGCAGGACGGCGCCCTTGCTGACGCCCGTCGTGCCGCCGGTGTACTGCAGCACGGCGATGTCGTCCGGTCCCACCTTCGCCGCGCGCAGGGTCTTGCCGCGGCCTTGCGCGAGCGCTTCGTTGAAGCGCACCGCGCCGGGCAGCTCGAACGGCGGAACCATCTTCTTCACCTTGCGCACGACGTAGTTGACGATCAGCGCCTTCGGGAAGCCGAGCATGTCGCCGAGCGCGGTGAGGATCACCTTCTTCGTCGGCACGTTGGCCATCACCTTCTGCAAGGTGGCGGCGAAGTTCTCGACGATCAGGATCGCCTTGGCACCCGAGTCCTTCAGCTGGTGCTCGAGTTCGCGCGGCGTGTACAGCGGGTTGACGTTGACCACCACCATCCCGGCGCGCAGGATGCCGGCCACCGCCACCGGATACTGCGGGACGTTGGGCAGCATGATCGCGACCCGGTCGCCGCGCTCCAGCCCCAGACCCTGCAGGTAGGCGGCGAATGCGCGCGACTGGTCGTCGACCTGCCCGAAGCTGACCGTCTTGCCCATGAAGCGGTAGGCGGTGGCGTCGCGGTACTTCCTGAAACTCTCCTCCATCAGTTCGACCAGCGAGCCGTACTGCCCGACGTCGATGTCGGCGGGGACGCCCGCGGGGTAGTGCTTGAGCCAGATCTTTTCCATCGTTGCCTCCAGAGTCGATGGATTCTGACGCAAAGCTGACACCACACCATCGGGTGTTTCGATAGTGCCGGCGCGCCTGTTCGGATCAGGCTGCCTCGAGCTGCGAGAACAGTCCCGGTGTGTGGCGGCAACGCGGCCGGAAGCGCCCGACGCGTTGCGCGATCTGCGCGATGTGCTCGGGCGTGGTGCCGCAGCAGCCCCCGGCGATGTTGAGGAAGCCGGCGCGGGCGAACTCCTCCATCAGGCTTGCGGTGACGTCGGGCGTTTCGTCGAAACCGGTCTCGCTCATCGGGTTGGGCAGGCCGGCGTTCGGGTAGCAGCTGATGAACGTGTCGTCGGCGACCTTGGCGAGCTCCTCGATGTAGGGCCGCATCAATGCCGCGCCGAGCGCGCAGTTCAGCCCCACGGCCAGCGGCCGCGCGTGACGCACCGAGTGCCAGAACGCGCTCACCGTCTGGCCCGACAGGATGCGCCCCGACGCGTCGGTCACGGTGCCCGAGACGATCACCGGCAGGCGTTCGCCGCTCGCTTCCATCAGCTCGTCGAGGGCGAAGATCGCTGCCTTCGCATTGAGCGTGTCGAACACGGTCTCGACCAGGAAGAGCTCGCAGCCGCCCTCGAGCAGCCCCTCGGCCTGCTCGCGATAGGCGTCGCGCAACTCGTCGAAGCTGACGTTGCGCGCCGCCGGGTCGTTCACGTCGGGGCTGATGCTGGCCGTTCGCGGCGTGGGGCCGAGTGCACCGGCCACGAAGCGCGGCCGCTCGGGCGTGCCGAAGGCGTCGCAGGCCTGGCGCGCGAGGCGCGCCGCGGCGACATTCATCTCCCGCGCCAGATGCGCCAGGCCGTAATCCTGCTGCGCGATCGAGGTCGCGCCGAAGGTGTTGGTCTCGACGATGTCGCTGCCCGCGCGCAGGTACTCCTCGTGGATGCGCAGGATCACGTCGGGCTGCGTCAGCTGCAGCAGTTCGTTGTTGCCCTTCAGGTCCTGCGGATGATCGGCGAAGCGCGCGCCGCGGTAGTCGGCCTCGACCAGCCTGCAGCGCTGGATCATCGTCCCCATCGCGCCATCGAGGATCACGATGCGCTGCTGCAGGATTTCGGGCAACCGGCTGCCGCGCGTGTAGGGTTTCGCGTTCATGCGGCGATTGTAGGAAGCCGCCTGGCGCCAGGCCCTGCTCCCGCAGGGGTCTCGGCAGCGGCCCTTTCTCAGACCAGCTCGGCGGCCGCCGTCTCCTTGAACAGCGATTCGCGGAAGCATCATCGACCTCGGACCGACATCGTCCATCGCCCACAGGGCCAGCGCCTTGGCCGACATCGGCTTGGCGAACAGGTAGCCCTGCAACTGGTCGCAGCCGAACTCGCGCAGGATCCGGTTCTGGCCTTCGGTCTCGACCCCTTCGGCGACGACCTTCAGGTGCAGCGCCTTGGCGAGGTTGACCACTGCCGAGGCGACCATCCGGGCGTCCTCGCTGGTCTCGAGATCCTGCACGAAGCTGCGGTCGATCTTGAGCTCCTGTGCCGGCAGCTTGCGCAGGTAGGACAGGCTCGAATGCCCGGTGCCGAAATCGTCGATCGAGATGTGCACGCCCACCTTGGCAAGCTGGCCGAGCACCCGCGCCGTGAGTTCGGTGTCGTCCATCGCTGCCGATTCGGTGAGCTCGCAGGTGATCAGGTCCGGGTTGATCTGATGGCGCTGCAGCGCCGCGCCGATCCGTTCGGCCAGATCGGCCTGGCGCAACTGGTGCACCGACAGGTTGATCGCCACGCGCATGCGCAGGCCGGTGTCGCGCCAGGCGCGGACCTGCCGGCAGGCTTCGTCGATCACCCACTGCCCGAGCGCGGTGATCAAGCCGTAGCGTTCGGCAATCGGGATGAACACGACCGGGCTGACCATGCCGCGTTGAGGGTGGTGCCAGCGCAGCAGCGCCTCGGCCCCGGTGATTTCCCCGCTGGGCGCGTGGATCTTGGGCTGGTAGTAGAGCTCGAACTGGCTGCGCTCGAGCGCGGCGCGCAGGTCGCGCAGCAGAAGCGCCTGGTCGCGCGAGCCGTTGATCATGCGGGCCTCGAAGAAGGCATGGCTGGCGCCACCCGCCGCCTTCGCGGTGCGCATCGCCGCGTCGGCGTGGCCGATCAGCGCAGACATCGCCCCGTGCTCGGGATACATCGTCACCCCGATCGAGCAGGCGAGCGACATCTCGCGGTCCCCCACCTGCAGCGGTCGGGCGACCGAGGCCAGCAGGGCGGACGCCAGCTCGGAGGCATCGTCCGACCGCGGATCGCCGGTCAGCAGCATCAGGAACTCGTCGCCCGCGAGGCGCGCCGTCATGTGCGGTCGGGACAGCGCCCGCAGGCGCGCCGCCACTTCGCACAGCACCTGGTCGCCGACCGAGTGGCCGAACGACTGGTTGATCATCTTGAAACCGTCCAGGTTGACGAGCAGCAGCGCGAGCCGCAGCCTGCCGGCATCCGCCTGCTGCACGGCCTGAGCGAGCGTGCCTTCGAACAGCTGCCGGTTGGGCAGGTTGGTGAGCGGATCGTTGAGGGACTGCGTCGCCAGCTCGCGGCGGGCCTCGACGCGCACGGCAAGCCATTGTTCGTGTCGGCGGCGCAGCACGCGCAGCGCGAGCAGCAGCAAGGGGCTGCCGAGCAACGCCAGGGCGGTCAACGCAGCCGAGGAAATGCGCCCGGAGTTCGCGGAGGCGCTCTGCGACGGAAGGTCGGCAGCGACCGTCACCAGATGCTGGCCGAGCACCATGGCCGCGCCGAGGGACAGGCCGGCCGCCGCATTGCCCCAGGCGACGGAGCGGCGGTCCTTGCTGCGCAGTGCGTCGAACAGCCCGAACGCCAGCAGGCACCCGCTCAGACAAGACAGCCAGGCCAGCAGCAGGGGGCCGGCGCGCCAGGTGATGCCCGGTTGCCAGCCGATCGAGAGCGTCGCGAACAGCAGCAGCGCGGCCGCCACCGACCCGAGGCCGACTGCCGCCAGCAGCCATCGTGGCAGCTGTCTTGGCAGGCGCGTGCGTCGGACATCCAGCAGGGTCAGCGCGGCCGTGCTCGCACTGACCGCCAGCAGCCACGTCGCGAGCTCTGCCCAGGGCTCGCTGCCGACGGCGAAGCCGACCGGGTACGCCGACGCCGCGATGCCGTGCACCGCCCAGAGGCCCGTGCCGAGACCCAGACCTGCGCCCGCCAGCCCGCACAACCTGGCGGGCAGATCGCGAGCGGGGGCCGACGCCAGCCACGCCAACGACTGCTGCGCCGCGAGAGCCACGATGGGCAGGCTCAGCGCCATCCACAGCAGGGCGCGCAACTCCGGGTCGAGAACGGCGTCCACGGGCGGTTCAGGCCGGCTGCGCGCCGCTGCGGCGAAGTGTGGCGCCTGACGGCGAAAGACTGTGCATCACCCTGCGGGTATCGGCGCCCGGCGCAGGGACTTGAACAAGGACCCGCCCGCCCTGCCGTTCGTGGTGTGGGAACGCTCCAGCCGGCGCGCTCCTTCAGCCCGGGAACCCGACAGCGCGCTCCCCGTTGCGCAGCGCGCCGTGCGACTCAGTGCAGGACGACGGGTTGCTGCATCAGCGGGGTGAAACGGCCGATGTAGGCATCGAGCTCTTCCACCGACGGTGAAGTCTCGATCAGCGCCTGCACGCCGAGCTTGAAGCTCTCGGCGAGCGCGCCTTCGATGAAGATCTCCTTGCGCGCGAACTTGTCGACGATCTCGTAACCGCCGCGCGTCAACTCGGTACTGCCCCCAGGCGCGCCTGCCTCCACCGCGACCTCGATCTGCAGCACCGCGAAGCTGTCCGAGTTGTAAAGCATGTTCATCGCATATCCCCCTGTTGCACAAGCTGAGGGCGGCGCGTCCGTGTTCAAGCCCGACAGGCTCCCAGCGCACCGCGCCGCTTCAGGGCGGCGGCAGCACCTCGCGCAGCACGAGCAGCAAGGCGTCGCTGTCGGACGCGTTGGAGAGCCTGGCGCGCACCGGCAAGTAGTGCCGGGCCGGGTCGAGCCAGACCTCGGCCCGCGTGTCGTAGGCGCGCCCGGGCAGCCGCAGCAGCCGAACGGTGGACGCGCTGCCCGCAGGCAGGACCAGGGTCTCCTCACCGCCGTGGACGAAGGTCCATACATCAGCGTCGCCGCGCGCGCCGACGACGAGGAAGCTCACCCGCCCGCCCGGCCCGACGAGCGCGGGCTCGGCGGCGGCAATGGCGGCGAGCTGCAGCATCCAGCTCAGGCGGTCCTGCGCGCCGGGTGGCAGGGGATGCTCCACCGCCGGTCCCGAGAACGTGACCTTGCCCGCGTCGCGCCGGAAGTTCGCCGCCTGCGTGCCGCGGTCGCGCCGCCGGTCGGTGTAGCGCACGGGTGCGATTCCCGCGTCGTCGAAGCCGCCAGCGCTGTCCCACGCGAGCAGCGGCGAGCCTCCGGTGCTGCCGGCGAGTCGCGCACGATAGTGGTCGCCCTCCGGTTGCCAGCGCAGCTCACCGCTGCCACTCGCCGCGCCGCGCCTGAGCTCGTAGCCGAAGGCGAAGGCCGGCGGCACGCGCGTGCGGTAGATCGGCAGTTCGATCGGCGCGGCGGCAGCCACCGCGCCAGTGACCGTCGCATCGACCGGTGCGACGCCGGCGGCAGCAGGGGCGGTCGGCTGCTGGGCCGACGCACGCTCGGGCGTTGTGGGGGCGGTCGGCGGCAGGGCGTCCTGCGCGGCGGAGGGTGGTGCGGCATCGCGGGGTGTCGCCGGACGCCTCGCGGGCGTGGCGGGGGCGGCTCGCGGCGCGGCGCGCTGAGGCGTGGCGGGCGGTGCCGCCGCGACGATCGCAGCGTCGACCTCCCTGGGGGCGGCATCCAGCAGCGTTCGCACCCGCAGCGTCGTCGCAGGGCGCGGCGACGGGCCGTGGGCCCTGGCCTCGAGTGCGTCGAGCACCGCCTGCAGCAGCAGCGCATGCACGGCGAGCACGGCCAGCGCGAGCGCGCCGAGGCGGCGCCAGTTCAGCGTGCCGCGGGCCATGTTCGCCTCGCGCCGGCCATGCCTGCGCCGCGCCGACAATAGCGCCCACCTTCCATCGACAATGCGGCGCTGCGGACCGACATCGCGCGCTACCCCGGACCATGAAACTCGCAAGCTACAAGGACGGTTCGCGCGACGGCCAGCTGGTGGTCGTCTCGCGCGACCTGGGCACGGCTCATTATGCGACCGCCATCGCGACACGCCTGCAGCAGGTGCTCGACGACTGGGGTTTTCTCTCGCCGCAACTCGAAGACCTGTACGCCACGCTGAACCAGGGCAAGGCGCGCCATGCCTTCGCCTTCGAGCCGACCCGCTGCATGGCCCCGTTGCCGCGCGCCTTCCAGTGGGCCGACGGCTCGGCCTTCATCAACCATGTCGAGCTGGTGCGCAAGGCGCGCGGCGCCGAGGTCCCCGAGAGCTTCTACACCGACCCGCTGATGTACCAGGGCGGCAGCGACGATTGCCTCGGCCCCTGCGACGACATCCGCTGCGCCAGCGAGGACTGGGGCATCGATTTCGAGGCCGAAGTCGCGGTCGTGACCGGCGATGTGGCGATCGGCACCGCGCCCGGGGCGGCGCTGGAAGCCGTGCGTCTGCTGATGCTCGCCAACGACGTCTCGCTGCGCCACCTGATCCCGGCCGAACTGGCCAAGGGCTTCGGCTTCGTGCAGAGCAAGCCGGCCACCGCCTTCAGCCCGGTCGCCGTGACGCCCGACGAACTCGGCGCCGCGTGGCGCGGCGGTCGTGTCCACCTGAACCTGGAAAGCGTGTGGAACGGCAAGCGCGTCGGCCTGTGCGACGCCGGGCCGGAAATGACGTTTCACTTCGGCCAACTGATCGCCCACCTCTGCAGGACGCGCAACGTGCGTGCCGGCAGCATCGTCGGCAGCGGCACCGTCAGCAACAAGGAGGGGTCGCGCGGCTACAGCTGCATTGCCGAGAAGCGGGCGATCGAGACGATCGAATCGGGCGCGCCGAAGACGGAGTTCATGCGCTTCGGCGACACCATCCGCATCGAGATGAAGGGGACCGACGGGATCAGCGTCTTCGGGGCGATCGAGCAGGCTGTTGCGCCCGCGGCACCGGCGGCCCGGGACTGACCGAGCGCGCACGATGAAGGAGTTTCCGCACACGCTGAAGATCGTCACCGTCTGGCTCGTGCTCGGCGTGCTGCTGTTCCTCGGCCTGCAGGCCTGGCAGGCGCAGCGGCAGCGCATGCAGTTCTCGACCCGTGCCGACGGCGTGATCGAGATCCGGCGCTCCGCCGACGGGCACTACCACTGGCCGGGCCGCGTCAACGGAGTGGCGGTGGAGTTTCTGGTCGACACCGGCGCCACCTCGACCGCACTGCCGCAGGCGCTCGCCGAGCGCGCCGCGCTGAGCGCCGAGGGGCGCATCACGTCGTCGACCGCCGGCGGCCTGGTGCAGGGCGTGCTGGCGCGCGCCGACATCGAGCTCGACGGCGGCGTGCGAGCGCAGCGCCTGCGCGTTGCCGTGCTGCCGGGACTGGCCTCGCCGCTGCTCGGCATGGACGTGCTGTCGCGCCTGCACCTGACCCAGGGCGACGGCGTGCTGCGGCTGCAGCCCCGCGCGGCGGTCTCTGGCGCGGCAGGCTCATGACGCCGCCGGCCGCGTGCCTGCAACGAACCCTCGCGCCGTGCGCCGCCTGTCGCTGACCACGCTTGTCCTCGGTCCGCTGTGCGGCGGGATCGGCGGCCTGACGCTGGCCCTCGCCGCGGCCACGGCGGGCGCACAGCCACCGCCGCCGCCCGCCTGCCCGCCGCAGGCGCAGCCGGTGTCGGCCGAGCAGGCACAGTCCTGGCAGCGTGACGCGCGCGACCGCGGCTTCCTGTGGCGCATCGCGCGCGATGGCCGTGTCTCCTATCTCTACGGCACCGTGCACGTCGCACGGCCGCAATGGATGCTGCCCGGACCGCGGCTCAGGCAGGCGCTGGACGCGAGCGACACGGTCGCGCTCGAGCTCGACATGCTCGACCCGGACATCCAGCGCCGCCTGGCCGCAGGCATGGCGGCCGACCCGGAGCAGCGCTTGCCCGACGCGCTCGCCGAGCGCCTGCGGACGCAGGTTCGCGCGGCCTGCCTGCCGCAGGAGGCGATGGCGGCGCTGGCGCCCGCGCTGCAGCTGGTCACGCTGGAGACCCTGGCGGCGCGCTGGGACGGGCTCGACCCGGCCTACGCGATCGACGGCTTTCTCGCCGGATACGCGCGCGGCCACGGCAAGGGCGTGCGCTCGCTCGAATCGCCGGAGCTTCAGCTGGCACTGCTCAGGGGCGACCCGCGAACCGCGCAGCGGGAGCTCGAGCACGGGCTGGGACAGCTCGAGCGCGGGACGGTGCGGCCGATGCTGCTGCGCATCGCCCGCGTGTGGGAGCAGGGCCGCGACGACGAGCTCGCCCGCTACGCGCAGTGGTGCGACTGCGCCGACACCGAGGCCGAGCGCGCGGCACTCAAGCGCCTGCTCGACGATCGCAACCCGCCGCTGGCCGAGCGCATCGACGCGCTGCATGCGGCCGGGCAGCGCGTGTTCGCGGCGGTCGGTGCGCTGCACATGGTCGGTCCGCTCGGCCTGCCGGTGCTGATGGCGCAGCGCGGTTACGTCGTGCAGCGAATCGCCCTGTCGCCGTAGGGCGGGCTTCGCCGCTGCTGCGCCAGTCAACAGGTCCAGGGCGCCGGCTCGTCGGGCGCAATGCCGTAGCGCTCGATCGCCCGTGCACAGCTGCGGGTGTCGATCTCTCCCTCGCTCGCCAATGCGGCCAGCGCGGCCAGAACGATGTGCGTGCGGTCGATCTCGAAGAATCGGCGCAGCGCCGCGCGCGTGTCGCTGCGGCCGAAGCCATCGGTGCCCAGCGCCGTGAAGGCGCCGTCCAGGTAAGGGGCGACCATGTGCGGCCAGGCGCAGACCCAGTCGCTGGCCGCGACGATCGGCGCACCGCCTGCCAGACAACGCTGCAAGTGGCTCGTGCGCGCCGCCGCTGCGGGATGCAGGCGGTTCCAGCGCTGCACCTCCCGCGCCTCGCGGGCCAGCTCGCTGTAGCTGGTGGCGCTCCATACCTCGGCGGCTACGTCCCAGTCGTCGCGCAACAGGTCGGCGGCGGCGAGCGCTTCGCGCAGCAGGGTGCCCGAGCCGAGCAGCCGCACCTGCGCTTCGCGGCGCGCGGGCGCCACGCGGTACAGGCCACTGATGACCGCGTCGGCGGCACCCTGCTGCAGCGAGGGCTGCGGCTGGTTCTCGTTCATCAGCGTGAGGTAGTAGAAGACGTCGCGCTGGCGTTCGAGCATCTCGCGCATGCCGTGGTCGAGCAGGATCGCGAGTTCGCCCGCGGTCGCCGGATCGTAGACGCGGCAGTTGGGAACCTGCGCCGCGGCGAGCAGGCTGCTGCCGTCCTGGTGCTGCAGCCCCTCGCCGCCGAGCGTCGTGCGGCCGGCGGTGGCGCCGAGCAGGAAGCCGCGGGCGCGCTGGTCGGCGGCGGCCCAGATCAGGTCGCCGACGCGCTGGAAGCCGAACATCGAGTAGTAGATGTAGAACGGCAGCATCGCCAGGCCGTGCACCGAGTAGCTCGTGGCTGCCGCCACCCACGAGCTCAGCGCCCCGGCTTCGTTGATGCCTTCCTCGAGGATCTGGCCGTCCAGGGCCTCGCGGTAGCTCAGCACCGAGCCGATGTCCTCCGGCTCGTACTGCTGGCCCGAGCTGCTGTAGATGCCGACCTGCTTGAACAGGTTGGCCATGCCGAAGGTGCGCGCCTCGTCGGCGACGATGGGAACGACGCGCGGTCCGAGCGTCGCGTCCTTCAGCAGGTTGCCGAGCATGCGCACGAAGGCCATCGTCGTGCTCATCTCCTTGCCCTCGGCCTGCAGCGCGAAGCTCGCATGCGACTCGACGGCAGGCACGGGCAGCGGCGCGGCGTCGCTGGTTCGCGTCGGGATCGGCCCGCCCAGCGCCTCGCGGCGCGCGCGCAGGTAGAGCATCTCCGGCGCGTCGTCGGCCGGCCGGACGAACTCCAGGCGCAGCGCCTGCTCGTCGCTCAGCGGCAGATGGAAGCGGTTGCGAAAGGCGATCAGGTCGTCGTCGCCGAGCTTCTTCTGCTGGTGCGTCGTCATGCGGCCCTGGCCGACCGCGCCCATGCCGTAGCCCTTCTTGGTCTGGGCGAGGATCACGGTCGGCCGGCCGCGCCGGCGCAGTGCCTCGGCGTAGGCCGCATGGATCTTCACCAGGTCGTGCCCGCCGCGCTTCAGGCGGTCGATCTGCTCGTCGGTGAGGCCTTGCGCGAGCGCGGCCAGCTCGGCGTTCTGGCCGAAGAAGTTCTCGCGGTTGTAGCGGCCGTCCTTCGCCGCGAAGGTCTGGAACTGCCCGTCCACCGTGTCGGCGAAGGCGCGGAGCAGCGCCCCGCTGGTGTCGCGGGCGAACAGGCCGTCCCAGTCCGAGCCCCAGACCAGCTTGATCACCTGCCAGCCGGCGCCGCCGAACAGCGCCTCCAGCTCGTCGATGATGCGTCCGTTGCCGCGCACCGGCCCGTCCAGCCGCTGCAGGTTGCAGTTGACGACCCAGACGAGGTTGTCCAGGCCTTCGCGGGCGGCCAGCGTGAGCGCACTCATGCTCTCGGGCTCGTCCATCTCGCCGTCGCCGAACACGCCCCAGACCCGGCGATCGGCGGTGTCCAGCAGGTGGCGATGCTGCAGGTACCGCAGGAAGCGCGCCTGGTAGATCGAGCTGATCGGCCCGACGCCCATCGAGCCGGTCGGGAACTGCCAGAAGTCGGGCATCAGCCAGGGGTGCGGGTAGCTGGAAAGGCCCCGTGCGCCGTCCGCTCGCGCGCCGAGTTCCTGGCGGTAATGCGCAAGGTCGTCGGCGCTGAGCCGCCCCTCGAGGAAGGCCCGTGCGTAGACGCCAGGCGCCGAATGCGGCTGGTAGAACACCAGGTCACCGCCGAACGAGGCCGTGCGCGCGCGGAAGAAGTGGTTGAAGCCGACCTCGAACAGATCGGCCGCGCTGGCGTAGCTGGCAATGTGGCCGCCGAGTTCGCCATGCGCCTGGTTGGCGCGCACGACCATCGCCAGCGCGTTCCAGCGCATGATCGATGCGAGCCGCTCCTCCAGCGCCAGATCGCCGGGGAACTGCGGCTGGCGCTCCACCGGCAGGGTGTTGACGTAGGGTGTGCCGTGCGGCGCCTGCCAGCCGATGGCCGGCTGCAGCGCGAGCTGCGCAAGCTGGTCGAGCAGGAACGCCACGCGTCCCGGGCCCTGGGTCTGCAGCACGCCGGCCAGGGCCTGCAGCCACTCGCGCGTCTCTTCGGGGTCGCTGTCGCAGCGTTGCGCTGCCGAGAGGCCGGGCTGTTCGTCGCGATCGGTGCGTCGGTCCATGGAATCCGGGTCATTGTATTTGCCGCATCGGTGGGCATCGTGGAGCGCGTTGCTCCCGGCAGGCCGGGCCGGATCATCGGTCGTGCCGGGAGGGGGCACAATGATCCCGTCCGCAATGCCGAGGAGGCGTCATGGTCGACACGTCTGGCTTCGCCAAATTCGTTCCCGGCTTCGATTTCCTGGAGGGGTTGGTGAAGAACGCCGGCTCGGCGATGCCCGGCATCGGCCAGTGGGTCGCGCCGACGCTGAACCCGGAGGAACTCGGCAAGCGCATCGAGGAGTTGCGCACCGTGCAGTACTGGCTGGAGCAGAACGCGCGCATGCTCGGGGCGACGATCCAGGCGCTCGAGGTGCAGCGCATGACGCTGTCGACATTGAAGACGATGAACGTGCAGATGAGCGATCTGCAGAAGGCGCTGATGATCCCGGTGCCGACACCCGCGGCCGCGACTGCAGCGGCGACTCCGACAGCGCCGGCGCCGCAGAAGCCGCAGGCCGAGCCCGCCGCGGCCGACGCGCCGGCGCCTGCGACCGCGGTCGATCCGATGCAATGGTGGGGCGCGCTCACCAAGCAGTTCACCGAGCTGGCCACCTCCGCGCTGAAGGACGGTGCCATCGGCACCGCGGCGGGTGCCGGCGGTGCCGCGCCCGCGGCACCGATCGAAGGGAGCGCGGAGCCTGCCTCCGCGAAGGCCGGTGCGCCGCGCAGGACGGCCGCGCGACCCGCCGCCAAGGCCGCAGCGCGCAGGCGCGGCTGAGCATTCCCTGGCGCGACCACAGGAGTTCCTCGATGCCTGACCTACAGTCTGCGGCCACGAGGCCGCACCCACACTGACTGGAGGGACCCCGTGCCCGATCCATCGCCACTCGCCACCGGCGCACCTGCTGCCCTCGCCGCCGCGGCGACCGCCCGCGCGGACCGCCAGGCCGAGGTCGTCGCAGCGCTCTCGGCCGTGCTGCCGGCGCGCTGCCTGCTGTGGCAGGGCGAGGACGTGGCGCCCTACGAGTGCGACGGGCTCACCGCCTACCGCACTCATCCGCTGGTCGTCGCGCTGCCCGAGACCGAGGCCCAGCTCGCCGCGCTGCTGCGCGCCTGCCACGCGCTCGCCGTGCCGGTCGTGGCGCGCGGCGCGGGAACGGGCCTGTCGGGTGGCGCTCTGCCGCACCGGCTCGGCGTGACGCTGAGCCTGGCCAAGTTCAACCGCATCCTCAAGCTCGACGTGGCGGCGCGCACCGCCACCGTCCAGTGCGGCGTGCGCAACCTCGCGATCAGCGAGGCCGCCGCCCCGCACGGCCTGTACTACGCGCCCGATCCGAGCAGCCAGATTGCCTGCACCATCGGCGGCAACGTGGCCGAGAACGCGGGCGGCGTGCACTGCCTGAAGTACGGCCTGACGCTGCACAACGTGCTGTGCGTGAAGGGCTACACCGTCCGGGGCGAGGAGGTCGTGTTCGGCGGCGAGGCGCTCGACGCCCCGGGGCTGGACCTGCTGCCGCTCGTCGTCGGCAGCGAAGGCATGCTCGCCGTGATCACCGAGGTGACCGTCAGGCTGGTGCCGAAGCCGCAGCTCGCGCGCTGCATCGTGGCCAGCTTCGACGACATCCGCAAGGCCGGCGAGGCGGTGGCCAGCATCATTGCCGCCGGCATCATTCCGGCCGGCCTCGAGATGATGGACAAGCCGATGACCGCTGCGGTCGAGGACTTCGTCCACGCCGGCTACGACCTCGACGCAGCGGTGATCCTGCTCTGCGAGAGCGACGGCACCCCCGAGGAGGTGGCCGAAGAGATCGGCCGCATGCAGGACGTGCTGACCGGCGCCGGAGCGACCCGCCTCGAGGTCAGCAAGGACGAGGCGCAACGCCTGAAGTTCTGGAGCGGGCGCAAGAACGCCTTTCCGGCGAGCGGGCGGCTGAGCCCCGACTACATGTGCATGGACTCGACGATCCCGCGGCGGCGCCTGGCCGACATGCTGCTCGCGATCGCGCAGATGGAGACCAAGTACGGCCTGCGCTGCGCCAACGTGTTCCACGCCGGCGACGGCAACCTGCACCCGCTGATCCTGTTCGACGCCAACGACGCCGACCAGCTGCACCGCTGCGAGCTGTTCGGCGCCGACATCCTCGAGACCAGCGTGCGCATGGGTGGCACCGTGACCGGCGAGCACGGCGTGGGCATCGAGAAGCTCGGCTCGATGTGCGTCCAGTTCTCGCCCGCGGAGCTCGAGCAGTTTGCCGCCCTCAAGCGCGCCTTCGACCCGAACGAGTTGCTCAATCCGGGCAAGGTGATCCCGACGCTGCAGCGTTGCGTCGAGGGCGGGAAGATGGTCGTGAAGAAGGGGCTGTTGCCCTTTGCCGACCTTCCCAGGTTCTGAGCGGCCGACCTCATGAGCACCAACGAGCCGGCGCTGCAATCTCTCATCGATCGTGTCCAGGCTGCGCGTGCCGGCCGCACGCCGCTGGCCATCTGCGGCGGCGGCAGCAAGGGCTTCTATGGCGAGGCCACTCGCGGCGAGCCGTTCGACGTGACGGCGCTGCGCGGCATCTCCAGCTACGAACCGACCGAACTCGTCGTCAGCGCACGCTGCGGCACGCCGCTCGCCGAGCTCGAGGCCGCGCTCGCCGAGCGCGGTCAGTGCCTGCCCTTCGAGCCGCCGCACTTCGGCCCGGCCGCCACGGTGGGCGGCATGGTCGCGGCGGGTCTCGCCGGGCCGCCGCGGGCGGCCGCCGGCGGCGTGCGCGACTACGTGCTCGGCGCGACGCTGCTCAACGGGCGCGGCGAGTTGCTGAGCTTCGGCGGCCAGGTCATCAAGAACGTCGCCGGCTACGACGTGTCGCGCCTGCTGGTGGGTTCGCTGGGCACGCTGGGCGTGATCTGCGAGGTCTCGCTGAAGGTGCTGCCGATGGCGCGTGCAACGGCCACGCTGCGCTTCGAGATGGCACAGGCGGCGGCGATGGCGCAGCTCAACGCCTGGGCCGGCCAGCCGCTGCCGCTGAACGCGAGCGCCTGGTGGAACGAGACGCTGGTGGTTCGGCTGCGGGGTGCGGTGGCGGCGGTCGACGCGGCCGCTGCAAGGCTCGGCGGCGAGCGCATCGAGCCTGCCCAGGCGGACACGTTCTGGACCGGCCTGCGCGAACAGACCGACGAGTACTTCGCCGCCGCGATGCGCCGGGTCGAGGCGAACGCCGCGACGCGCTTGTGGCGCCTGTCGGTACCGCCGACCGCCGCGCCGCTGGCGCTGCCCGGCGAGACGCTGATCGAGTGGGGTGGCGCGCAGCGATGGCTGTGCAGCGCCGCACTGGCCGCTCAGGTGCGCGGTGCTGCGGCCGCGGCTGGCGGGCACGCCACGATCTTCCGGGCGCACGAGAAGTCGGCGGGTGTGTTCACGCCGCTGCCTCCGACGCTCGAGCGCATCCAGCGCGAGCTCAAGCGCTCGTTCGATCCGGAGGGCGTCTTCAACCCTGGCCGTCTCTACCCGGGCCTTTGAGCATCAACGCGCGATGCAAACCAATCTCGCCCCCGAGTTCAAAGGCACGCGCGACGGCGACGCGGCCGAGGCGATCCTGCGCAAGTGCGTGCATTGCGGCTTCTGCACCGCGACCTGCCCGACTTACCAGCTGCTCGGCGACGAGCTCGATTCGCCGCGCGGGCGCATCTACCTGATGAAGCAGCTGCTCGAGGGCGCGCCGGTGACGCGCCGCACGCAGCTGCACCTGGATCGCTGCCTGAGCTGTCGCAGCTGCGAGACCACCTGCCCGTCGGGCGTCCAGTACGGCCAGCTGGTCGACATCGGGCGGCGCGTCGTCGAGCAGCGGGTCGAGCGCCCGGCCGGCGAGAAGCTCGTGCGCACGGCGCTCAGGCTGGGGCTCACGTCGCCGCTGTTCGGCCCGGCGATGAAGCTCGGGCAATTCGTACGCCCCTTGCTGCCGGCGGCGCTCAAGCACAAGGTGCCGGCCCGGCCCGGCCCGCGGGCGGCGCTCTGGCCGACGCGCACCCACCCGCGCAAGGTGCTGATGCTGATGGGCTGCGTGCAGCCGGCGATGATGCCCAACATCAACAGCGCCACCGCCCGGGTGCTCGATGCGGCCGGCATCCAGACCCTCGTCGCCGACGGCGCGGGCTGCTGCGGTGCGATCCGCACCCACATGAACGACCTCGAGGGCGGCCTCGCCGACATGCGGCGCAACGTCGATGCCTGGTGGCCGATGGTGGCGGCAGGCGAGGTCGAGGCGATCGTGATGAACGCGTCGGGCTGCGGCCTGGCGGTCAAGGAGTACGGCCATGCGCTGGCGCACGACGCGGCGTATGCCGAAAGGGCGAAGCGTGTCAGCGCGCTGACGCGCGATCTGAGCGAACTGCTGCCCGACCTGGTCCAGGCGCTGCGCCCTCGCCTGGCCCTTCCCCGCCCGGCGGGGGAGCAAGGAGGGGGTGCAACAGACACGTCCGCGAAGCGGATGAAACGCCTGGCGTTTCATCCGCCGTGCACGCTGCAGCATGGGCAGCAGCTGCGCGGCGGCGTCGAGAAGCACCTGGCGGAACTGGGCTTCGACGTCCGCGTCGCCACCAGCGAAGGACACTTCTGCTGCGGTTCGGCAGGGACCTATTCGGTGCTTCAGCCCGAGCTCGCCAACACGTTTCGCGATCGCAAGCTCGCCAACCTGGAGCCCTTGCAGGCCGAGGTCATCGTCTCGGCCAACATCGGCTGCATCCAGCACCTGCAGACCGGGACCGAGACGCCGGTCCGCCATTGGGTCGAGGTGCTCGACGAGGCGCTGGCGCAGCAACCGGGCTGAGTTGCCGGGCTGTCAAGACAGCCGCTTCACCCCTTCGAGCTTGCACGCATACACGGCGTTGCGCAGCGCGGCGATCGCCTCGTAGCGCGGAAAGCTGCGCCGCCAGGCCAGCACGACGCGGCGCGTCGGCACCGGCGGGCTGAACGGCACATAGACGACGTGCGGTTGCTTCTCGTGCGGTACCGAGAGCTGCGGCACGACGGTCACGCCCATGCCCGAAGCGACCATGTGCTTGATCGTCTCGAGCGACGAGCCCTCGAAGCTCTTGCGGATGCCTTCGGCATGACTTGCCCCCAAGACGCCTGCGGCGTCGTCCCCCCAGGGGGGAGCGTCCGCCTTGGGGCGGCCCGGCGGCGGCCTCGAAAAACGCGCGTACTCGGGGCAGACCTCGAGCACGTGGTCGCGAAAGCAATGCCCGGTGCCGAGCAGCAGCAGCGTCTCGCGCTTCAGCTCCTCGGCCGGGATGCTCTGGCGCCCGGCCAGCGCATGCGTGCGTGGCAGCGCGATCATGAACGGCTCGTCGTAGAGCGGCGCCAGCGCCAGGCCGGAGTCGGGGAACGGCTCGGCGAGGATCGCGCAATCGAGCTCGCCGCTGCGCAGCATCTCGAGCAGCCGGGCGGTGAAGTTCTCCTGCAGCACGAGCGGCATCTGCGGCACGCGCTTGATCGCCTGGCGCACCAGCACCGGCAGCAGGTAGGGGCCGATCGTGTAGATGAGGCCGAGGCGCAGCGGCCCGGCGAGCGGGTCCTTGCCGCGCTTGGCGGTCTCCTTGATCCCCGCTGCGAGCTCGATCACCTCCTGCGCCTGGCGCACGATCTCGGCGCCCAGCGGCGTCACGCCGACCTCGGTGCTGCCGCGCTCGAAGATCTTCACGGCCAGTTCTTCCTCGAGCTTCTTGATGGCCACGCTGAGCGTCGGCTGCGACACGAAGCAGGCTTCGGCCGCGCGGCCGAAATGCCTTTCGCGGGCCAGGGCCACGAGGTAGCGCAGTTCGGTCAGGGTCATGCGCGGATTGTGCCGCCTGGCGCCTGCCGGGATCGTCGAAGTGGCAGCAGCCGCATCGATCGCGTTCGCAACACGCGGACGACCGCTCACGGGTCACGCAAGCGCTAGTTCATCGGTTGCCACTGCCTGAGGCTGGCGCTGCCCGATGCCGGATGCTGCCCCGCTCTTGGAGAGCGCATACTGATCCATACAGCGAACGCAGGAGCAATGGACGCAACCAAGACTTTCAAGCACCAGGGGTATGAACTGCTTTGCACTGCCAGGCCTGTCGACGGCGGAAGGTTCGCACCGGCGCTGGTCGTCTGCAAGCAGGTCTGGCCGAGTCGGCCGAGGGTGATCGCGATCGAGCGTGGCGACTACCCGACCGAAGACGCCGCCATAGCTGCCGCACACGTCCAGGGCATCGAGTGGATCCTGAACTACGGTTGACCGCCGGTCGGCAAGCCAGGAAGCCGCCGTGCGGCACCCGGGGTCCGCTGCCCGACCCTGTTCGACCGGACCGCTCGGCGCTGTCGATGTGCCCGCGGGCTACGCGTTGAGGTAGTTGGTGCGCGTGCCGAGCCAGCGTTCGATCTGCGCCCGTGCCACGTTCGGCTGCTCGGCGATCAGGCGCAAGGCGACCTGGCGCGCGCGTTGCAGCAACGCGCCGTCCTCGTTCAGGTCGGCGAATCGCAGCAGCGCGGCGCCCGACTGGCGCGAGCCCATGAACTCGCCGGGGCCGCGGATCTCGAGGTCGCGGCGCGCGATCTCGAAGCCGTCGTTCGTCTCCAGCATGGCCTTCAGCCGCGCCCGGGCGGTCTCGCCGAGAGGTGCGCTGTAGAGCAGCACGCAGGCGCTCGCGACCGGTCCGCGGCCGACGCGGCCGCGAAGCTGGTGCAACTGCGACAGGCCGAAGCGCTCGGCGTGCTCGATCACCATCAGCGAGGCATTGGGCACGTCGACGCCGACCTCGATCACCGTGGTGGCGACGAGCACGCTGATCTCCCCGTCGGCGAAGAGTGACATCACGGCGGTCTTCTCGGCCGCGGGCATGCGACCGTGGAGCAGCCCGACCGTGCGGCCCGGCAGTGCCTCGCTCAGCTGCCGGTGGGCCTCGGTGGCGTTCTGCAGGTCCAGCGTTTCACTCTCCTCGATCAATGGGCACACCCAGTACACCTGCCGGCCGCGGGCCACCTCATCGCGAATGCGCGCGATCACCTGGTCGCGCCGGCTGTCGGCGAAGAGCTTGGTGACGATCGCGGTGCGCCCGGGCGGCAGTTCGTCGATCGTGCTCACGTCGAGGTCGGCGAAGTAGGTCATCGCCAGCGTGCGCGGGATCGGCGTGGCCGACATCATGAGGAGATGGGGCTCGAGCTGCGCCCGAGCCCCATCTCCTGCGGAGGGCTTGACGCCCGCCCCGTCCCCGTCCCTCCCCCTCGCGGGGGCGGGCCTGTCTTGATCGACAAGCTTCTCGCGCAGCGCGAGTCGCTGCGCAACGCCGAAGCGGTGCTGCTCGTCGACGACTGCCAGGCCGAGGCGCGCGAACACCACGTCGTGCTGGATCACCGCATGCGTGCCGACGACGAGCCCCGCCTCGCCCGAGGCCACCTCGCCGAGCATCTTCTTGCGCCCCTTGCCCTTGCGGCTGCCGGTCAGCCAGGCGACGGTCACGCCCAGCGGTTGAAGCCAATGCACGAGCTTGGCGAAGTGCTGCTCGGCGAGGATCTCGGTCGGCGCCATCAGCGCGCATTGCCAGCCGGCGTCGATCGCGCGGCAGGCAGCGAGCGCGGCGACCACTGTCTTGCCCGAGCCGACGTCGCCCTGCAGCAGGCGGTGCATCGGGTGATCGAGGGCGAGGTCGGCGTCGATCTCCTTGCTGACGCGCTGCTGCGCCGCGGTCAGCGCGAACGGTAGCGTCGCGAGCAGGCGGCCGTGCAGACCCGCCCCGGCGGCAGCGAGCGAAGGTGCGCGCAGCTTCGTGCGCTCGCGCATGGCCTCGGCCTGCGCGAGCTGCTGCGCGAGCAGCTCCTCGTACTTCAGGCGCTGCCAGGCCGGGTGCGAGCGGTCCTCGAGCGCGGCCATCGGCAGCTCGGGCGGCGGCTGGTGCAAGGTCAGCAGCGCTTCCTTCAGCGTCGGCAGGCCGGGTGGCAGCGCGCCAGGCGGCAGCAGTTCCTCGAGCGGTGCGCGCGCCAGCGCGGCGGCGACGGCCTTGCGCAGGTAGGCCTGCGGCAGTTGCGCGGTGGTCGGGTAGACGGGCGTCAGTTGCGCCGGCAGCGGCGCGCCCTCATCGACTGCCTTGAACGCCGGATGCACCATCTCGCGCCCGAGAAAGCCGCCGCGCAGCTCGCCGCGAACGCGCACGCGGCGGCCGGGTGCGAACGTCTTCTGGTGCGACGGGTAGAAGTGCAGGAAGCGCAGCACCAGTTCGTCGCTGTCGTCCTCGATGCGGACGACGAGCTGGCGCCGCGGGCGGAATTCGATCTTCGCTTCGCGCACCATGCCCTCGACCTGCGCGGTCTCGCCGTCGCGCACGTCGGCAATCGCGACGATGCGCGTCTCGTCCTCGTAGCGCAGCGGCAGGTGCAAGGCGAGGTCGATGTCGCGCACCAGGCCGAGCTTGTGCATCGCGCGTTGCGGGGCCGACGGGGCGCGGGGGTCGCCGGTGCTCATGGAACAATTCTCGCCGCACGCCGATTCTTCAGGCCGGTACAGCCTGCATGTCCATGTCTTCCTTCCCTTCTTCACCCTCGCCGACTTCGACTTCGATCTACCGCCCGAGCTGATCGCGCAGCACCCCGTGGCCGAGCGCAGCGCGTCGCGCCTGCTCGACGGCAGAGGAGGGCAGCCAGTGGATCGCGTGTTTCGCGATCTGCCCGCGCTTCTGAAGCGCGGCGACCTGCTGGTCTTCAACGACACCAAGGTCATCAAGGCGCGTCTGTTCGGGCGCAAGGACAGCGGCGGCGCGGTGGAGGTGCTCGTCGAACGTGTCGTGCCGCCGTTCGGCGTGTGGGCCCACGTGCGCGCGAGCAAGTCGCCGCGGCCTGGCAGCCGGCTGCGTCTGGCCGACGCGTTCGATGCCGAGGTGCTCGGCCGCGGCGGGCCCGAGGGCTCGCTGTTCGAAATGCGCTTCCCGGCAGATCCGTTCGCGCTGCTCGACAGCCCACGGCCACGTGCCGCTGCCGCCCTACATCACGCATGCCGACGACGCCGACGACGCGGCGCGCTACCAGAGCGTGTTCGCGCTGAGGCCCGGCGCGGTGGCGGCGCCGACCGCCTCCCTTCATTTCGACGACGCCTTGCTCGACGCGCTGCGCGAGCGCGGCGTCTCTACGGCGAGCGTCACGCTGCATGTCGGCGCCGGCACCTTCCAGCCGGTGCGCGTGGCGGACATCGCGGCCCATCGCATGCACAGCGAATGGTTCGAGGTC
Source organism: uncultured bacterium (assembly GCA_963802435.1). GTDB lineage: Bacteria > Pseudomonadota > Gammaproteobacteria > Burkholderiales > Burkholderiaceae_C > CAIKUF01. The sequence continues at coordinate 332 of CAWDIT010000016.1, read as the reverse complement.
GGCGCGGCGACCGTCGAGGCGATCCGTGCGGCGCGCGCCGCCGGCGGCCGCATCGTCGCGGTGGGCACGACGGCCGTCCGCTCTCTCGAGTCGGCCGCGCGCTCGGGCACGCTGCAGCCCACCGTCGGCGAGACCGACATCTTCATCACGCCGGGGTTCGAGTTCCGCGTCGTCGACGTGCTGGTGACGAATTTCCACCTGCCGCGCAGCACGCTGCTGATGCTGGTCAGCGCCTTCGCCGGACACGATCGCGTGATGGCGCTGTACCGGCATGCGATCGACCGGCGCTACCGCTTCTTCAGCTATGGCGACGCGATGCTGCTGGAGCGCAG
>CAWDIT010000015.1:0-185740 GCA_963802435.1 uncultured bacterium | reverse complement strand
TCGGCATGTCGGCGCGATAGACGACGTCCCAGGCGCCGAAGCAGTCGTGCACTGCCCTGCCCCCGCCGGCGCCTGCGTAGGCGACTTTCAGTCCCAGCGGGACCGCCAGCATGGAGAGCTTGCGCAAGTCGCGGGCGATGGTCGCCGGCTCCTGTGCTGCCGCCAGGTGGGTCGACGATGACACCAGCAGCATCTGCGCGCCGAGCGCGTGCGCCATCTGAAGCATGGCCTTCGCAATCTCGAGCTTGTAGGTGTGCTGCCGGCCCGACAGCCCCTCGAAGTCGCGCAGCCACTGGAGGCCGGTGATGCGCAGACCGCTGGCCTCCACGGCGTGCACCGCCGCCTCGAGGCCACCCGGGTGCTGGGCGATGTCGCCGGCGTCGAGCAGCACCTGGGTGAACCCTGCGGCGCGGATCGCCTCCAGCCGGGTTTCCAGCGGTCCGGCCAAGGTCACCGTGGCCATCCCGAAGTCGTCGATGTTGCCGGTGCTGCGGGTCATCGTGCAGTCCCGACAGGGGCTGGCCCTGGCGCACCGACGTCATGGACGAGCTCGAACGTCACGCTGTCCATCCAGCGCCGCGTCAGCGCGCCGTGCTCGTTGCTGTGCACCTCGGCATCTTCGATGAACTCGACACCGTGTCCGCGCAACGCAGCCACGGCGGCCGGTACGTCGGGTGTACCCAGCCCGACGCGCTGCAGCATCTCTTCGCACTCCACGTCGACGAGTTCCGGCAAGGGCTCCACCAGCTGCATGTAGAAGCTCCTGCACGGGCTGGCCAGGATCTTGCCGCTGGGCATGATGCCGAAGCGCTGATCGTCGCGCAGCTCGGTGAAGCCGAAAAGCTCGCGGTAGAACTCGCACCAGTCGTCCATGCGGTCCATGTCGATGTACTGCACGATGCCGAACCAGTGCATCCCTGCCACGGCAGGCGGATGCTGGTCGACCTCGGGGATAGGCACGAAATCGACGCTCCAGATCGAGAACTCCCGGTAGCGGTCGACGAAGTAGATGCGGCTGCTGCCAACGCCGTGGATGGCAGGGATGTTGAGTTCCATCACCTCGACATGCGTCGGCACGGCCCAGGCGCCGCGCTCGAGCGCGAGCGCCCAGGCTGCCGCCGCATCGCGAACACGAAAGGCGACGGCGGAGATGACCGCTGTCTCGGCCGGCACGATACTGCCCGGGCGGGCCGCATCGTGGGCGTTGACGACGACGTTCATCGCGCCCTGGCGGTACAGCAGCACCTCCCGCGAACGGTGCCTCGCAATGGGCCGGAAGCCCATCATCTCGAGCACGCGCCCCAGGGCCTGTGGACGCGACGTGGCGTACTCGATGAATTCGATGCCGTCCAGGCCCAGCGGGTTGCTCGGGTGGGACTGGATCTCGCGGTCGATCGTTTGGGTCATGGGAGCTCCGGCAAGGCTGGAACGGCAGCAACCGTCACCGGGGCCGGTCACCGCGGTCGGTCCTGCACTCCTGGGGCCCCGACGTGGGGCACCGCTCTTCGCAGTTTACGGGCCCGCGGCGGGTCGTCGAGGCCGGCATCGTGACATCAGCTCGGCCAGCTCGGTTGCACCCAGCCCTTGGGGAGCCCCGACTCCGGAGTCATTCCGTAGAGCGGCTCCCCGGGCAGGCCCTTCCTCAGCGGCTCGCGCGCGGCGATGAGCTTGTCCAGGTCGACGCCGGTGCGCACGCCCATGGCCTCGAACATGAAGACCAGGTCCTCGGTGACCACGTTGCCCGACGCGCCCGGGGCGTAGGGGCACCCACCCAGGCCCCCCAGCGACGAGTCGAAGGTGCGTACGCCGACGTCGTAGGCCGCCAGGCAGTTGGCCAGCCCGAGGCCGCGCGTGTTGTGCATGTGGGCGGCTCCGGTGCGCTCGCCGATCACGGCGCGCACCTTGTTGAACAATCGGCGCACCTGAGCCGGGTTGGCCATGCCGGTGGTGTCGGACAGCCCCGCCTCGTCGGCGCCCGCGGCGATCGCCTCGCCGGCCATCCAGACCACTTCCTCGTCGGTGACCAGGCCCTGGATCGTGCAGCCGAAGGCAGTGGAGATGCCGGCCTCGACCTTCACGCCGGGTGCGATCTCGTCGCGCAGTCGGACGATGGCGCGAATCTGCTCGATCATCTGCTCGCGTGTCATGCGTACGTTGGCCATCATGTGCGCTGCGCTCGCCGAGGTCGGGATGGTCAGCTTGTGCACGCCGGCGCGGAGCGCGGCCTCGGCGCCGCGGAGATTGGGCACCAGCGCCATCACCGTCACACCCGGGTGCTGCAGCGCGTGCCTCACCACCTCGGCGGCATCGGCCATCTGTGGCAGCAGTTTGGCCGACACGAACGAGCAGACCTCGATCTCGCGCAGGCCCGCGGCCGCCAGGGCGTCGATCCACTCGAACTTGCGGGCGGTCGGCATCACGCCCTTGACCGACTGCAGGCCGTCGCGGGGGCCGACTTCGCTGATCAGCACATCGGGCTGGCGGGGGGGCGCACTCATCATTCGCACTCCTGTGGGGTTGCAACCCCTCTTTCCGGGATTCCGCGGCGGGGTGTCCGGCAGAAACGGGCGGCAGCCTAGCCGCCGAGCACGGCCTTGCGGGTGATCTCCAGCACGGCGCGCAGGTCGTCGATCGGGACCTGCCCCGGGGCTGAACTTCCCTTGCCGACGGCGAAGGAGACGGTCGAGCCGAAGGCCCAGCCGACCATCCTCGACAGCGACCCGTAGGCGCCCATCGACATACTGATCAGCGGCAGCGCGACGGCCTGGCGCGCCGCGTGGGTGGCAGCGAGGAGGGTCAGCACGTCCTGCGGTCCCTGCGGCATCACGGCGACCTTGGCAACGTCGGCGCCGAGCCGCTCGGCCTCGGCGAACTTGGCGGTCAGCCACGCGGCGTCCGGTGTGGCCTGGAAGTTGTGGTACGAGGCAACGAGCGCCAACTCGTTGGCACGCGTCACGGCGCGGATGCGTGCGAAGTCATCCGCATTGCTGGACATCTCCCAGTCGACCATGTCGACGCAACGCGCGTTGCAGACGGCCTCGTGGACGCGGACGACGGCGTCCTCCGCCACCGCGATCGCTTGCCCGCCTTCGCGCGTCGAGCGGCGGGTGAAGAGCACCGGCGTCTCGCCCGAGGCGGCCCGGATGGCGCGCGCGGTGTCGATCACGGCCTCGGCATCGCCGAGATCGGCGAAGAAGTCGACCCGCCACTCGAGCAGGTCGGGCGCCTTCGGCAGCACCGCGGCAAGCTCGGCAAGGACTTCCTCGCGCGTGCGGCCGACCAGCGGCGTGCAGATCAGCGGGTGCTTGCCGCCGGCAACCGGCTTGCCGCGAAGGTGGATGAGTCGCGTGGGTGTCACGGGGAGGTCCCTGCAGAATCGGTGCGAGCAGTCGGGAGCCGGCAGTGGCGTCAGAACATCTCTCCGCCGCGGGAGCGGCGGAGGATGTCGAGCACGGTGACGAGGTCGCCGATCGGGATCTGACCCGGGGCCGAAGCTGCCTCGCCCACCGCGTAGCTCAGACAGGACCCGAACAGCCCGCCGACCATCCGCGTCACCGAGCCCAGCGGCCCCACCGACATGCTGATCAGCGGGATGCGCGCCTTCTCGTCGGCACGCGCCGTCGCTGCCAGCAGCGTCAGCACGTCGGCACGGTCGCGCGGCATCACCGACACCATCGCGACGTCGGCTCCCTGGCGCTCGGCCTCGAGGAAGCGGTCGACCAGGAAGTCCATGCCCGGCGTGTAGCTGACGTTGTGGTAGGAGAGGATGACGCGCCTGTCGTGCTCGTGCGCGCTCTCGCGCACGCGCTGCACCAGCCGGGCATCGTGCTCCAGATCGAAGTCGACGAAGTCGACGAGCCGACTGGCGCTCACCGCGGCGTAGAGCTCGACCACCTGCTCGTCGTCGAGGGCGACCCGCTGTCCACCTTCCTTGCTCGACCGGCAGGTGAAGACCAGCGGCAGCGTGCCGCAGGCCGCGCGCAACGCCCCTGCCGTGTCGAGCACCGCCGCCGTGTCGGCAATGGCGTCGAAGTAGTCGACCCGCCACTCGACGAGATCGGGCTTCTTCGCCAGGATGCCCGCGGCCTCCGCCAGCAGGCGCTCCTTCGTCCGGCCGACCAGCGGCGTACCGATCAGAGGCGTCTCGCCCCCTTTCTTCTTGCCGCGGCGCCCGACCATCAGCTTGTGTTTCATGTCATGAACTCCCCTGCCCTGGCACCCCTGGATTCTGCGGCCGAAGCGTGGCTCGCGACCCGGTGGGGTCAGTACGAGACACGGGCCACCGCACGCAGCTCGTCGGGCGTGGCCGTGCCGAAGCCGAAGAACTCGAGGTAGGCGGGAATCATCTCGAACAGCATCTCGGTACCCACCTGGATCCGACAGCCGCGGTCGAGCGCCGCCTGCAGCAGCGGCGTGATCTCCTGTCGCATCACGACCTCGCCGACGAAGCTGTCCTTCGACAGCCGCGCGGCGTCGAATGGCAGCGGGTCGTCCGCGTTCATCCCTAGCGGCGTGGCGTTCACCACCAGATCGTAGCCGGCCGGGTCGCTGCTGCCGCTGCGCACGTCGATCTTCGGATAGTGCTTGCGCAGTCTCGCGGCCAACCGTTCTGCCGACTCGGCACGGGTGTCGGACACGGTCATCCGCGCGGGTCCTTCGGCCGCCAGCGACGCGGCGATCGCCGAACCGACGCCGCCGGCACCGACCACCAGGCACGCCGCGCCGTCGAGTCGCAGCCCCTTGCGCAGCACGCCGCGCACGAAGCCGGCGCCGTCGAACATGTCACCCAGCAGGCGGCCGTCCGGTTGCAGCCGCAGCGCGTTGCAGGAGCCGGCGATCTGCACCGCCGTGCTCGCCTCGTCGAGCAGCGCCAGCGTCGTCACCTTGTGCGGCATCGTGACGAGGGCACCGTGGAAGTTGGTGAAGCGGCGGATCGCGGCCAGCGCCGCCGGGTAGTCTTCCGACTTCACGCCCATCGGCACGACCACCGCGTCGATGCCGCGGCTCTCGAACCAGGGGTTGTAGATCAACGGGGCCTTGAAGGCTTCGGTGGGATAGCCGATGTGGGCGATGAGCCGGGTCTTGCCGCTGATCATGGAAGTCTCTTGCCGAGCATGCCGGCAGCGGCGGTGCGGGGATGCGCCGCGAGGTAGGCCTTCAGCGTTTCGAGGCAGCGCGTCGCGTGCTCGGCGTAGCCCATTTCCTCGTGCCGCAGCTTGTTGGGCAGCTCGATCGAGTAGACGCAGGGCGGGATGTGCTCGAGGATGCCGGCGATGTCGATGCCGCCTTCGCCCACGTAGAGCCGCGCCTCGCGCATGATGCGGATCATCTCCTGGCGCTCGCTCGGGATCTCTGCCGGCGCGTCGCACAGGTGCGCGAAGTGGAACCACTCGCGCGGCAGGTCATCCAGCGCGGCGGGGTCGTCGCCCGCGCGGTGCAGATGGTGCATGTCGACCATCAGCCCGGCATTGCTGCGACGGACCGTCGATAGCACGTCCGCAGCCTGCGCAATGTTGCGCACGGCCGCGATCGGCACGTACTCCAGATCCACCGTCAGGCCCAGCGGCTTGGCGAGGTCGCAGAGTTCGGCGAACTTCTCGATGTAGTCCTCGCGCTCGCCGCCCCAGATCGACGACAGCACGGCGCGCGCGCCCAGCTCCGCAGCGACCTCCATCGCCGGCAGGTAGGTCTTCGGGTCGACGCCCTCGAGGATGCGCGCCAGCTCGATGTCATGCACGCGCACGCCGGTGGACGCCAGCGCCCGCCTGGTCTGCACCAGCATCTCGCGGTTCTCGGCGAGCGCGTAATTCGGTTCGCCCGGCAGCCCCATGTAGATGGGCCGGATGCTGACGTAGTCGTAGCCAGCACGCGCCGCGATGTAGGTCATCTCCGGCGGCGCGCAGCCCAGCACGGTCAGGTGGGCAAGCGAGAATTCCTGGGCCATGGCTGTCGTTCGCGCTCAGCCGTCGGTCGAGACGTGGTGGACCTTCCGGCCCGGCGAGTAGATGTCCATGATGTTCCAGTGACCCGCTGTGGGGACCGGCTCGTTCTTCATGTAGACGTCCAGGACGACCGGGCGCCTGGACTGGATCGCGGCCTCGAGTGCCGGCCTGAATTCCGCCGCCGACTCGATCTTCACGCCGTCGATCCCGTAGGCGCGGGCGATGGCCGCGAAATCGGGCGAGTAGGTCTTGCCGTCCTTCTCGAACACGGTGGCGAAGGTCGTGCCGAAGTGCGCCAGCTCCAGCCCGGCGATGGTGCCGAAGGCGTGGTTGTTCATCACCACCCAGATGACCGCGATGTCTTCCTCGAACGCGGTGGCCAGCGCCGCCGGGTTCTGGCCGAAGCCGCCATCGCCGACCAGGGCCACGACGACGCGGTCGGGCAGCGCCACCTTCGCCCCCAGGGCCGCCGGAGAGCCGAAGCCCATCGTCGCGAAGCCGCCCGGCGTGAAGATGCTGCCGGGCTCGTAGATCGGGTACTGCTGACCGACGCCGTTCTTGTTCCAGCCGACGTCGGTGCACAGGATGGCGTCGCGCGGCAGCGCGGCGCGCAGGTCGGCGAGGATGCGCTCGGGCCGCATCGGCCACTGGTCGCTGCGCTGCGCCTTCAGGTTGCCGGCGGTGAACTTGGCCCGGTTGGCGGCCATCTGCTCGACGAGCTTGGACCTCTGCACGCCCTTCGGTGCGAGCTTGCGCGCCACGCGCAGCAGAACTTTCAGCGCCTGCTTCAGGTCGGCCACGGCCCCGATCTCCACCGGGTAGTTGCGGCCTATTTCCGACGGGTCGATGTCGATGTGGATCAGCCTGGTCGGCGGCATGCGGAAGGTGTAGGCCTCCTCCCAGGAACTGCAGTCGGCCTCGGAAAAGCGCGTTCCCAGCGCCAGGATCCAGTCTGCCTTGCGCGTCTTGTCGTTGATGAACTTGGTGCCCCAGAAGCCGGTCATGCCCAGGATCAGCGGGTGGTCGTCGGGCAGCGCGCCCTTGCCCATCACCGTGTGCGCGACCGGCAGCTGCAGGTGCTCGGCGAGCTCGCGCATCTCGGTGGCCGCATCGGCGAGCAGGATGCCGCCGCCGACGTACAGCATGGGTTGCTTCGCCGAAAGCAGCTTCTCGATGATCCGCACCGCGACCGTCTCGTCGAGCGAGGGCTTTTCCAGCGCCTTCGTGTTGGCCAGCACGCGCTTCCACAGCGCGACGTCGATCTCCTTCGAGAAGATGTCCATCGGCACGTCGACCAGCACCGGTCCCGGTCGACCGCTCTCGGCCAGCGCGAAAGCCTTCTCCAGGATCTCGGGCAGCAGGTGCGGCGAGTCGACGCGCCAGGCGCGCTTCACGAACGGTCGGTAGATCTCGTTCTGCGACGCGTCGGCGTGCAGGTTGACTTCCTGGTGCGGGTGCTTGCCGTAGTAGTGCGTCGGCACGTCGCCGGCGATGACGACCATCGGGATCGAGTCCAGCGCAGCGTTGGCCACGCCGGTGGCGGCGTTGGTCAGGCCGGGAGCGAGGTGCGTAAGCAGCACCGACGCCTTGCGCGTGGCCCGCGCGTAGCCGTCGGCTGCGTGCGCGGCGATCTGCTCGTGGCGCGTATTGATGAACTTGATCTTGCGGCTCTTGGCCAGCGCCGCCAGCACGGCGATGTTGGTGTGGCCGCACAGGCCGAAGATGTGCCGGACGCCGCGGGCTTCCAGATACTTGACAAGCTGGTTGGAAATCAGGTCGTTCTTCATGCGGAGCTCCTCGAATCTTCAGGTCGTGATGGTCTCGACCTCGGCCTCGAGCGCCGGGTCGTAGAACGGCCCGAACAGCTCTTCGTCGGAGGGCTTGTCTTCCTTGATCGGCACCGACACCCAGGTCGTGTTCAGGTAGTGCTTCAGGCTCACGTTCTCGGAGATGACGTTGCCGCCCCAGGTGCCGCAGCCCAGGCTGGACGTCATCGGCATGCCGTTGTTGAAGGCGCCGGCGTTGGCCTTGGACTGGGGCTGGCGCACCATGATCCGCGACACCGGAGCGGCCAGTCCGAGGCGGTGGATGTGGTCGGCGTCGAACGAGTAGATGCCGCAGGAATGACCCTTGCCGCCGACCTCGTAGACCGCGCGCATCATGTCCAGCGCCTGGTCGAAGCCCTGGTACTTGTACAGCGCCAGCAGCGTGGTGAGCTTCTCGCCGGAGAAGTGGTGCTCCTTGCCGATGCCGTCGCCGTGCACCATGATGAACTTGCGGTCGGCCGGGATCTCGAAGCCGGCAATCTTCGCCAGCTGCTGCGGCGCGATCGCCACCGTCGAGGCCGTGCGATGGCGCTCGTCGTCCCACATCGCCTTGCGCAGCAGTTCCTTTTCGGCCGGCGAGGCAAGGTAGCCGCCCTCCTTCTGCAACTGGGCCACCAGCTTGTCGAAGATCGTCGCCTCGATGATCAGGTTGCCGTCGGCCGAGCACCCCGAGCCGAAGTCCGAGGTCTTGGACAGCCGCGTGTTGCGCGCCGCCTCCTCGATGTTGGCCGTCTCGTCGATGATCATCGTCGAGTTGCCTGCGCCCACGCCGTAGGCCGGCGTGCCCGAGCTGTAGGCCGCGCGCACCATCGGCTGACCGCCGGTGGCGACGATCAGATCGGCGCGAGCCATCAGCGCCTGCGACATCGGGATGTTGACCTTGGTGAGGCACTGCAGGATGTCGGCCGGCGCGCCCTCGCGCTCGAGCGCCTCGCGCATCAAGCGCACCGTTTCGAACGAAGTCCTCTTCGAGCGCGGGTGCGGCGAGAAGATGACCACGTCGCGCGCCTTGATGCCGTAGATGGCGTTGCCGGCGGGCGTGAGGTCGGGGTTCGTCGTCGGCACGATGCAGGCGATGATGCCGGCGGGTTTGCCGTACTTGACGATGCCCTTCTCGGGGATCTCCTCGATCACCCCCACGCTCTTCTGGCGCAGCGCGTCGCGCAATACGCCGCGGATCTTCATGCGCTTGCCCATGCGACTGACCGGGTCGCCGAGCCCCGACTCCTCGATACCCATGTCGACGAGCCGGGTGAAGGTCTGCTTGTTCGCGACGGCCCAGGCCACCGCCTGGCAAAGCCGGTCGACCCTTGCCTGGTCGTAGGTCGCGATGACGGCCAACGCCTTGCGGGCGCGCTCGAAGACTTCGTCGAGTTCGGCGCGCTGTTCGTCGCTGATCGCGTTCTTCAACTTTTCGGGGGCGTTCATGGTCTCGTCTCCTGTCGTGGGATCGGGTTCGCGGGTCGGTCGGGTGCTCGTTCAGGCGAGCGAGTCGTTGGCCCCGCGCCGGGCTGTGTCAGGAAGTCTCTCTCGCCTTGCGGCCGTCCCGGTTCACCGGCCACGGTCGCAAAGATAGACCCCGCGCGACATTTCGTCGATGGCATCGGGGCAATAGGCTACATTTCTCGGCGCAATGAAGACGGCCCCACGCCCCGAGTCGGAAGAGGAGTTGCTCGACGTCCGGATGCTGCGCATGTTCGAGCTGATCTACGACACGCGCAGCGTGACGCGGGCTTCCGAGCAGATGGGCCAGAAGCAACCCACCGTCAGCATCTGGCTGAGCAAGCTGCGAAGCCAGCTCAACGACCCCTTGTTCGTCCGCACCTCCACCGGCATGCAGCCGACGCCGCGTGCCGAAGCGCTGATCGTGACGGCGCGCGCAGCGTTGCAGTCCCTGCGCGAGCTCACCAGTGCGCGCCTCGACTTCGAGCCCGCCACGGCGACCCGCCAGTTCCGCATCTGCATGGCCGATTCCAGCCACCTGTGCCTGCTGCCGCAACTGCTGGCGCAGGTGCGCGCGGTGGCGCCGAAGGTCAGACTCGTCGCGGCGCGCATCGACGGTCAGACGGCACATGCGCTCGAGGCGGGCGAAGCCGATCTGGCCGTCGGATACGTGCCCTGGCTGGAATCGGGCTTCTATCAGCAGAGGCTGTTTCCACAGGACTGGGTTTGCCTCGTCAACGCGAATCACCCGCGCGTCCGCGGCGCGCTGTCGCTGGACACCTACAGGAAGGAGAGTCACGTTGCCGTCACCGGCGGCACCGGCGCACAGCTGCTCGAGGACGCGATGGCGCGACTCGGCGTGCGCCGCCAGGTCGTGCTGGAGCTGCCGGGCTTCCTGGGCCTGTCGGGCATCGTCTCGGCCACGGACCTGATCGCCACGCTGCCGCGCCAGATCGGCGAAACGCTGGCGGACATGGTCGGTGTGAAGGTCATGGCGTGCCCGCTCGGGGTGCCCGTGGTGGACATCAAGCAGCACTGGCATGCCCGTTACCACCAGGACCCGGGCAGTCGCTGGCTGCGAGGGTTGGTGGCGAAGGCGTTCATGCGCTGAGTCGCCTGCGCCATGCCCGGTTCGCACATTGCGCTCGCGAATGTCGCGTATTGCCACCATGGGATGGACGTTATGTCAGGTCCCGGCTACCTTCGACATCATGGCTGCGTGGCACGCGCGATGACGGCCGAAGGAGACATCTTGAGCATTGCTCATCCCGGGTACGAGCCGCGATCGCGAACATCGCGTGCCCCGCTGCAACACTTCGGCTGGCCAAGGCCGGTTCCCGCGTTCGGCGCCGGTTCCGCCCTGTCACAGTCGCCATACACTGCGCAGGCTCGATGTTCCCCTCGCCGCTCCTGCCATTCGAAGTACTCGGAGCAGTCGATCTGCCCGCCCGACCTGCCGTCTTTCCGAGGAAGACGCTCGTTTCGGCGGGCGTTTCGCCTCGTCGCCGACGCCGCGCCCGGGCTCGTACACGAGCCCGTTTCTCTCACTTGACAAAAGGATCCCCATGAACTTCAAGATGAACCGCCGTTCGGTGCTGACGACCAGTGCCGCCCTTGCCGGGTCCGCGATGATGCCGGCCTGGGCCCAGGACAAGCCGACCCTGCGCTTTGCTGCCGTCTTCTCGGACAAGGACATCCGCGCCGACATGACCCGGATGATCGCCAAGGATGTCGAGGGCGACTTCAAGATCGAGCCGTTCCTCGGGGGGACCTTGTTCAAGCAGGGGACCGAGCTCGTCGCGCTGCAGCGCGACAACCTCGAGCTGGGCAACATCGGGCCGCAGGACATCAGCAAGCAGGTGCCCGCCTGGTCGGTGCTGACGTCCGCCTACACCTTCCGCGACGCGAATCACGTGCTGGCGTTCTTCGCGAGCGACCTCGGCGCACAGATGAAGAAGCAGGCCGAGGACCAGCTCAAGATCAAGATCCTCGGGCCGACCTTCTACGGCACGCGCCAGGTCGGGCTGAAGCCCAAGAAGAAGATCAACACGCCGGCCGACCTGGCAGGCATCAAGCTGCGCATGCCGCCCGGCGACGCATGGCAGTTGCTGGGTCGATCGGTGGGAGCGAATCCGACGCCGATGGCCTACGCGGAGACTTACACGGGGCTGCAGACCGGGGCGATCGACGGACAGGACAACCCGCTGCCCAACGTGCAGAACATGAAGTTCTACGAGGTGATGTCGCAGATCGTGCTGACCTCGCACCTGGTCGCCTTCGACCTGCTGTGCATGAACCTCAAGACCTGGAATGCCATGTCCCCCGCAAAGCAGAAGAGCTTCCAGGCGGCGGTCGACAAAGCGCTCGACTGGAGCGTCAAGGAGCACCTGAAGCGCGAGACGGAACTCGCCGAAGGCTTCAAGAAGCAGGGGCTCGAAATCTACACGCCGGACATCGCCGCTTTCCGCGTCTACGCGCAAAAGGTCTACCTGGCCTCGGACGAGGCGAAGTCCTGGGCGCCGGGGATCCTCGAAAAGATCCTCGCGGTCAAGTAAACGTCTCCGCTGCGAGCCCCGAGGGCCACCCGCGTGGCCCTCGCTGGCCCGGGTCGGGCGGCATCCCGTCCGACGCGCAGTGCTGCCGGCGGCCCCTGCAATAGAAGGGCAACGGGCAAGTTGGGTTCGCCGGTCCGCAGGGTAGCAGGCTGGGGGGAGGGGAAATCATGCATCCGACCATGAAGCGCATCGTCGACTGGATTCGAAGGCGCGCCGAGAACGTCGTGTCCGCGCTGCTGGCGATCATGTTCGTCGCCTTCATCATCCAGATCATCTTCCGCTACTTCTTCAATTTCCCCGTCGGCTGGTCCTCGGAACTGTCGGTGATCACCTGGCTCTACATGGTGCTCCTGGGGTCGGCATTCTGGCTGAAGGACAGCGAGGAGATCCGCTTCGACCTCGTCGCGGATTCGGTCGGCCCCCGTGCTCGCCGGGTCATCGGGATCCTCGTCGCGAGCGCGACGGTCGTCCTGTTCGCGATGTCGCTGCCGGCGACGGTCAAGTACGTTGCGTTCATGAAGGTCGAGAGCTCCTCGTACCTGAAGATCCGCCTCGACATCCTGTATCTCGGTCTACGTCGTCTTCGTGGTCGCCGTCATCGTCCGCTACACGTGGTCGGCGTGGACGGCTCTTCGTGGCGAGGCCCGCGAGGAAGTCGACGTCACTCAGAAGGGCTATGGCCTATGAACCTGACCAGCCCGTTCTCGCTGGCAATCGGCGCCATCGTCGGTCTGAGCCTGCTGGGGCTTCCAGTCGGGCACGCGATGATCGGCGGCTCGATCCTCTACCTGTACGCCTCGGGCCTCGACATGGGGACCGCGGCCGAGCAGCTGCTCAACGGCATGTATTCGAGCTTCCTGCTGCTCGCGATTCCGCTGTTCGTGCTGGCCGCCGAGTTCATGAACGCCGGCAGCATCATGGACCGGCTGCTGCGCTTCTGCAACGCGATCGTCGGGCGTTTTCGCGGCGGCCTTGCGCACGTGAACGTGGTGCAGAGCATCATCTTCGCCAGCATGTCGGGGTCGGCGCTCGCCGACGCCGCCAGCTCGGGCAAGCTGATGCAGTCGCTGATGACCCGGGACGGCAAGTATCCGCCGGCCTACGCCGCCGCCCTGACCACGGTGTCGTCCGTCATCGGGCCGATCATGCCGCCGTCGATTCCGCTCGTGCTCTACGCGCTGGTCTCGGACACCTCGGTCGGCTACCTGTTCCTCGCCGGCGTCGTTCCCGGCCTGTTGATCGGCCTTGTGCAGAGCGGGCTGATCGCCTTCACCTCGAAGCGGCGCAACTTCCCCGTCGAGGCGCCGGTGCCACTGCGGGAGCTCCCGCGCATCACCTGGGAGGCATTCCCGGCGTTGATGATGCCGGTGATCCTGCTGGGCTGCCTGTACAGCGGCATCACGACGCCCACCGAGGCCGCCGCGGTGGCCGCCGCCTATGCACTGCTGATCTCCGCCTTGCTCTACCGCAGCATCAGCGCGAAGGATGTCTACGTCTCCCTGCGGACCAGCGCGCGCATCACCGTGTCGATCGGCATGCTGATCGCCGGCGCGCTCGTCTTCAACTACGTCATCACGGTCGAGAACATCCCGAGGACGCTGAGCGGAATCCTGAAGACGTACGAGATGTCGCCGCTGCTGTTCCTGCTGGTCGTCAACATCGTGCTGCTGATCTTGGGCTGCTTCCTCGAGGGGACGACGATCATCCTGGTCATCCTGCCGGTCCTGCTGCCTACTGCGCAGGCCCTGGGCATCGATCCGGTGCACTTCGGGGTGATGGCGGTGATGAACATCATGATGGGACTGGTGACCCCGCCTTACGGCCTGCTGCTGTTCATGATGTCGAAAGTGACGGATGTTCCGCTGCGCGACATCGTGCGCGAGGCGATGCCGTTCCTCTACGCCATGCTCGGTGCGCTGGCGCTGATCACGCTGTTCCCCAGCCTCACTCTCTTCCTGCCGCGGCTGCTCGGGTATACGGGCTGACGCGTCATGCGGCGGGATGCCTTCCGCCGCCGGACGCCATGGAGTGAACATGATCGGGTTGCCTCGTGCCGCGATGCTGCTGTCGTTCGACATCGTGGCCGAGGCGCAGGTCGAGCACGACGACTGGCACTCGCACGAGCATCTGCCCGAGCGGCTGGCGATACCGGGTTTCCTGCGCGGCTCGCGCTGGAGGGCGTTGGCCGGCGGGCCAGCCTACTTCGTGATGTACGAGGTCACCGAGCTCGGCGCGCTGTCGTCGCCGGCCTACATGGAGCGGCTGAACAACCCGAGCCCGTGGAACGCGAAGATGATGCCGTCGTACCGCGGCATGCGACGCGGTCTGTGCGAGATCGTGGCCCGGTCCGGCCACGGCCTGGGCGGCTTCGGCCTGCTTCTGCACTTCGTCGTCCCGGCCCACGGCCAGGTGACGGCCTCCGATTGGCTGGCCGGGGAGGTGCTGCCGGCGCTGGCGGCGCAGACGGGGCTGGCGAGCGCGGTGCTGTTCAGATCCGGCATGCCGGCTGCGCTCACGGTCGAGCAGCGCATCCGCGGTCAGGATGCCGGCGTCGACGCGGCGCTGCTCGTGACCGGCTTCGCACGGTCGTGCATCGAAGCCCTGGAGTCCGGCGTGCTGCGGCCGTCGGAACTGGCGCGGCGCGGGGCGAGCGTCGTTTCGTCGACCACCTACCAGTTGGTGCACTGCCTCACCGACCGCGATCTCGACGCTGCCTGAGGCCCAGGCGGCGCGCTTCGGCGGTGCTCTGGCGGCTCCGCAGCACGCGAACCCTTCACAGCAAGGTCATCAGCGCGGCGACTGCGGCGCGGCCACGCTTCGCGCGCTCGAGTGCCGGCATGCCCAGCGCCCGATACCGCGTCGGACATTCCAGGCTGAGCGGGATGCCCGGCGGTGCCGCGCGCAGCATCGAGACGAGGTCGATGCCCCCTTCCCCTGGAAAGGCGCGCTCGCCGCGGGCCTGGGCGATCATCGTTTCGAGATCTGTCGGACGCGGCATCGTGCCGTCGCACAGCTGCACGCACTCGATCAGGTCCGCCGGCACCTTGGCAATGTCGGCAGCCGTGTTTCCGACGCGGTCGACGTGCAGCGTGTCGATCATCACCCGGCCGTTGGTCTGACCGGTGGCGCGCACGATCCGCACGGCCTGGGCCAGCGTCTTCAGGCCGGTCCACGGCGTGGGCTCGAAGTGGAAGGTGGTGTCGTAGCGCCGGCCCAGCTCGCACAACTGCCCGAACAAGTCGGTCAGCGTCGCATCGTCGGCCGCGTCGCCGTTGACCAGCGCGTGGTGCGCGCCGAGCGCGACGGCGGTCTCGAGCCAGGGCTCGAAGTCGGCCACCACGGTCTCCGCCTTCAGCCGCAGCACACCCCAGTCGAGCACCTCGATGCCGGTGTCGTGCAGCGCTGCGAGCGTCTCGCGTCGCATCGGGGTGTTGCCGACGATCGGGTGCTGCGCTTCGCCGCTGGCTGCCGCGGGCTTCAGCCGCAGACCGACGTGGCGGTAGCCGGCCGCCGCCGCGCAGCGCACGACTTGCGGCGGCGTGAGTTCGAAGACGGTCAGGTGATCGAGCGAAACGATGCGCGGGGCGCTCATGCCGGAGGGTTCTTGGGATCGGGCGACTGCCTGTTGGCGGGCAGGCCGGGCACGGTGCCGAGCACCCGGTCGCACAGGCCGCCGTCGAGCTTCAGGTCGATGCCGGTGGCGTAGCCGAAGTCGGGGCCGGCGAGTTGCACGAGCGCGCGCGCGACGTCGTCGACGTTGCCGATGCGGTGCAGCGGCACTACCGCCTCGCGACCGGCGCGGATCCCGGCGTCGAGGTACAGCGACTCGCTCAGCGGGGTGCGGATCAGGCCCGGGGACACGGTGTTGACGCGGATGCCGTCGGCCGCCCATTCCTGCGCCAGCTGCCGGCACAGCATCACCAGTGCCGCCTTGGCAGGCGAGTAGGCGCCGAGCCCGGGGAAGGGGAAATGCGCCGAGACCGAGGCGACCGCGACGACCGAGCCGCGGCTGCGCGCCAGTGCCGGGTGGACGGCACGCGCCAGCAGCCAGGTGGCGCGCACGTCGACGTCGAAGACGCGGTTCCAGTCGGCGACGTCGAGCGTCGCCAAGGCGCCGGATCGTGTCATGCCGGCGATGGAGAACAGCATGTCCAGGCCGCCGCATGCGGCGGTGACCTCGTCGCCGAGGCGGGCGCAAGCGGCCGGGTCGCAGAGATCGGCGACGTGCGCGCTGGCGTTTGCGCCGGCGCTCCGCAACTCGGCCACGATGTCGTCGAGCGCGCCACTGGGCCGCGCGCCGGCGGCAGCCAGGCGCAGCGTCTGGCCGCGCCTGCGCGTGTCGCGCAGCAGCTCCAGGCAGGTGGCGCGGCCCATGCCCCCGGCCGCGCCGGTGACCAGGGCCCGAATCTCTCGTCGTTCTTCCATCGGCATCTCCAGCAGGCGACCTGGCCACGGCATTGCCGCGTTCTCGTACCTCAGTTGAACATGGACGGTGGACTTCTGTCAACGCCCCTGCCCCCGCCAGCTCGCCTTGGAAGAAGGAAGACACGGCTGCGCGCCTTCGGTGGAATGCCGATCGACGACTCTTGACCGAAAGACCTCAAGCTGCTCTACTGAGGTACCAGTTAAGTGCCGCCGGCGCGGCGCAATCGAATGAGGAAAGAGGTCCCCCGTGAGATTCCCCCATCTCTTCCGCCCCGGGCAGATCGGGTCGATGGAAGTCCGCAACCGCATCATCGCCTCGCCGATGGAGCGCAACTACTGCACGCTGGAAGGACGCGTCACGCAGGTCTACATCGACTACCTCGCGGCACGCGCCCGCGGCGGTGTCGGCCTGATGTACACCGAGGCCACCTATGTCGACCCGCGCGGCAAGGGCCGCGGGTTGCAGATGGGCCTGTACGACGACGATCTCATCCCGCAATTGCGCAAGATGGTGCGCGCGGTGCAGCGATACGGCGCGCGCATCGGGCCCGAGTTGAATTTCGGCGGCCGCGTCGTGCATCCTGCGGTCAGCGGCTTCGAGTCCTGGGCACCATCGGTCGTCCCCTACGCAGGTGCCGCGCCGTTCGTGCCGCACGCGATGAGCGTCGAGGACATTGCCCATGTCGTGAAATGCTTCTGCGACGCCGCACGGCGCGCGGTCGAGGCGGGCTGTGATTTCGTCGGCATCCACGGCGCACACGGCTACTTGATCAGCCAGTTCTTCTCGCCGTACGCCAACAAGCGCGACGACGAGTACGGCGGAGACCTGGAGCGCCGCATGCGTTTCCCGCTGGAGATCGTCGCGGCAGTGCGCAAGGTGATCGGCCCCGACCTGCCCCTCCTCTACCGCCTCAGCGGCGACGAGCACCAGCCCGAGGGCGGCATCACGCTGCAGGACGTCTGCGCGCTGGCACCCCGGCTCGAGGCCGCCGGCGTCGACCTGATCGACGTCTCGGCCGGCATGTACGAGACCAACTGGTGGATCACGCAGCCGATGGAAATGGCGCAGGGTGTGCTGTCGAAGTCCGCCCGGTCGGTGCGAGAGGCGGTCGGCATCCCGGTCAGCGTCTCGGGCCGCATCACCGACCCCAGCGTGGCCGAGCACGTCATCGAGTCGGGCTGCGCCGACTTCGTGACCCTGGGCCGGGCGATGCACGCCGATCCCGAGTTCGCCAACAAGGCGCGCGACGGCAGGCCGGGCGAGATCTGCACCTGCATCGCCTGCAACCAGGGCTGCAGCGACATGCACGCCAAGGGCCTGCCCATCGTCTGCGTCGTCAACACCACGACCGGCCGGGAACGCGAGTACGAGATCCGGCCGGCGCAGTCGGTGAAGAAGGTCGTCGTGGTCGGCGGCGGGCCCGCCGGCATGGAGGCGGCGCGCATCCTCGCGCTGCGCGGCTGCGCCGTCACGCTGTTCGAGAAGGAGGAGGAGCCCGGTGGGCAGATGCTGCTGAACCGCTGGGTGCCCGGCCGCGAGGAGATGGCGGGCCACCTCGCCTGGCTGACCGCCGCCGCGACGCGCGCTGGCGTGACGCTGCACCTCGGCACCGAGGCGACCGCCGCGATGGTGCTGGCCGAACAGGCCGACGCGATCGTCATCGCCACCGGTGCCACGCCGGGCCTGCCGCCGATCCCGGGCATCATGGACAGCCCGGTCGTCAGCCCCCACGACATCATCCGCCGCCCCCTCGGCGGCATTGGACGCGCGCTGGTGATCGGCGGTGGCATCCGCGGCGTGGGCGTTGCGCGCCTGCTCGCACAGAAGGGCGCCGAGGTCCTGCTGACCGAACCGGGCGGCGAGCTCGCCACCGACATCGCCAGCCGCTCGCGCCGCTTCCAGGTGGCGGCGCTGCAAGCGATGCCCAAGGTCTCCGTGCACCTCCGCACCACGGTGGAAGCGCTCGGCGCGAGCAGCGCAGTGCTGTGGAACGACGCCGACCGCTGGACCGTCGAGGGCATCGACCTCGTGGTGCCGACGCACTTCCTGCTGCCGGCCACCGACGTAGCGGACGCGCTCTACGGGCACGAAGACGCGCCGCCGATCTACATGATCGGCGACGTGAGCCTGCCGCGCGGCGTGCTGGAGGCAACCCAGGAAGCCGCGGCGCTGGCGCACCGGCTCTGAGGGTCGTCTGCAGTGAGCACGGCACCTTCACCCGTTCGACGGAAGACGGCACGCATGGGCGCGCAGGCGGCCGGCGTGGCGGAGAACCTCACGACGCGCGTGACCGTGGCGATCCGCCAGTCGATCGTCGACGGCGAGTTCACGCTCGGCGAGGCGCTGTCCGAAAGCAGCCTGGCCGCGCGACTGGGGGTCAGCCGCACGCCGGTGCGCGAGGCGTTGAACACGCTGCAGCGCCAGGGACTGATCGTGATTCGGCCGCAGTCCGGCAGTTTCGTGTTCATGCCCTCGGAGGAAGACGTGGCCGAGCTGTGCGAGTTCCGCCGCTTGATCGAGACTGCGGCGCTGCGCTTCGCCCACCTGCGCCGGCGCGCGCCGGCGCTGGCGCAGATGCGCACGGCGATCGCGGTGATGGAGACGGCGCACGCGGCGAACGATGCACTGGCCTACGCACGCGCAGACGCTGACTTTCACGAGTCGATCGTCGAGAACAGCGCCAACCGCTACCTGATCGAGTCGTACAGGCTTGTTTCCGGGCGCGTCAGTGCGCTGCGCTCGCGCAACCTGAGCGTGTCGACGCCGTTGCGCCGGCGATCGAATGCGGCGCACCGTGCCATCGTCGCCGCCTTCGGCAAAGGTGACCTGCCCGCAGCCGAGTTGCTTGTCGACGAGCACGTCCTGCAGATGGCGATCGGGTTCCGTGCGCTGCACCGTGCGCAGTCCCCGGCCTGATCCCGAACCCACCCTTCAGCAGCCACAGGAGCAGACGCCGATGTCCACGAATGCACCGGAAGACCGCCGCGTCGCCATCGTCACCGGAGGCGCCCGCGGTCTTGGCCTGGCGATCGCCCGGCGCATGTCGCGCGACGGCGTGCGCTGCGCGCTCTGGGACGTCGACCTCGAGCGTGCCATGCGATCGGCCGCGTCACTGCCGGCCGCGCGCGCCTACCGTGTCGACGTGACCGACTATGCCGCCGTCGAGGCGGCCACGCAGCAGGTGCTGCGGGACTACGGCCGCATCGACATCCTGATCAACTCGGCCGGCGCAAATGGCCCGATCGCGCCGCTGGTCGACTACCCGCTGGACGCCTGGCGCTGGCTGATCGCACTCAATCTGGACGGCGTCTTCCACTGCTGCCGGGCCGTCGGCAAGGTCATGATCGAGCGCGACCAGGGCCGCATCGTCAACATGAGCTCGATCGGGGGCAAGGAAGGCAATGCGGGCGCGTCGTGCTACGCCGCGGCCAAGGCCGGCGTGATCGCACTGACCAAGGCCTTCGGCAAGGAACTCGCGACGACGGGAATCCGCGTCAATTGCGTGGCACCGGCGGCCATCGATACCGAGATCCTCGACCAGGTGACGCCGGAATTCAAGGCCGCCGTGATCGCGAAGATTCCGATGGGTCGGCTCGGACGTCCCGAGGAGGTGGCCCACCTGGTGAACTGGCTGGCCTCGGAGGAGTGCAGCTTCTGCACCGGCGCGGTGTTCGACGTCTCGGGCGGCCGCGCCACCTACTGAAGGCAGGCCTATGCCGGCAGCTTCGCGGCGCGCCTGCCGCGCACCACTGCGCTCACCATGCCGACGATGAAGGCCGCGAGCGCCAGCGCGTTGAGCGCGCCACCGATGCGCAGGACTTCGAAGCGCCCGGTCGCGTCGCCGGCGAGCCGGACCAGCAACGAGCCCTGCAGCAGCGCGAGCGGCAGGTAGAAGCCCGGGTGGTACGGTACGGCCACGTGCAGCACGGCCGGAAAGATGATCGGCGCGTGACCGAAGACCATCGAGAAGACGAAGCCGATCAGCACCGCGTGCAGCGCCGCGTCGTAGCTCGGTGTGCCGGCGGAAAGCCCCCCGGCGGCAAGCGCGACGGCGGCGCCGACCGCGAGCCACAGGTAGCCCGAGAGCAGCGCCACCGCGATGAAGCGCGTCAGCCCCTTGCCGCGCACGGTGCGCCGGGCGATGTCCTGGCGCACCAGCCAGGCTGCCAGCGCGAGCAGCGCTGCCGCGAACAGCGGTGCACCCCACGGCATGCCGTGCGTGCCGCCCGCGAGGCCGGCGAAGCAGGCCACGAGCAGCGCGGCGAAGACACGCCGCGCAGCCGGCGACGGCGGCAGCAGGCGCGACAGTTCGAGCCGCTCTCCGGCGATCGTCAGCACCAGGAAGGCGATCCACCACGGAACGACCTCGTGCACCGCGAAGCCGAGCCCCCAGCGCACGCTGCCGGCCAGCCAGGCGAACGCACCGAGCACGAGCGTGAGCGTGAACAGCGCGGGCTGACGCCGCAGCACGTCGACCGATGCCGCCGTCAGCACCGCGCCGGCGGCGACATAGAACCAGGGTGCCTCCCGCTGCAACCCGCCGAGCAGTGCCAGCGTGCCGAGGCCGGCCGCCAGCGGCCCGGCGTAGGCCCAGAGCCGGCCGATCGCGACGGCGCGCTCGAGTGCGATCACGCAACCGAAGAAGCCGCAGATCATCAGCGGACCGTGCAAGGTGACCAGTGCCGTGGCCGCGTCGGGTAGCCGCCACCCCAGGCGCGCCAGCCCGGCCGCCGTGCCGGCGAACAGGGCCACGAAACCCAGCACGAGGAGCGGCATGCGCTGCCAGGGCGCGAGGTTCATGCTCGCGCCGGAATCCTGCACGGCTAGCCGGGCCAGCCGAAGAACTCGCGGGCCGCGCCGCTCATCATCGAAGGGCTCCAGATCGGTTCCCAGACCAGTTGCACGAGCACTTCGGTGCCTGGCGGGCAGACGCGCTGT
Source organism: uncultured bacterium (assembly GCA_963802435.1). Lineage (GTDB taxonomy): Bacteria > Pseudomonadota > Gammaproteobacteria > Burkholderiales > Burkholderiaceae_C > CAIKUF01. The sequence continues at coordinate 164,610 of CAWDIT010000015.1, read as the reverse complement.
GCGGCCAGCCTGGCCTGCTCGACGAGTGTTTCCGCCACCGGGCAGGCCGGGGTGGTCATCGTCATGTCGATCTCGATTCGCCCGTCGACAGACTCGACGCGGTAGACCAGGCCGAGCTCGACGATGTTCATCCCCGCTTCGGGGTCGTCGACCCCGCGCAGCGCGTCGAGCACGGCGCTGTCGTCGGGCGGCGTCGCCATCACACGCGCCGCATGAAAGCCAGCCGCTGCGAAGGCCTGAATCCGCAGTCGTAGAGGAAGCCCAGAAGCGCCAGGTCGGTGGGCGCGACGACGGTCTCGACGCGATCGATCTGCAGGGCGCCGAGGGTGACGAACAATTGCGACACCAGTGCGTGGCCGATGCCGCGGTGCCCGTAGGCAGGGTCGACGCCGATCGTGTCGAGCACGGCCACCGGCTCGGTGCGCCCGAAGTCCCCGAGGTCGGCACGCGCCATCAGGTAGCCGACGATCGCGTCGTCGACGCGCGCGGTGAGCGAGACGCGGATCGCAGAGTCGTCCATCGCCTCGTCGAGCTTGCCGGCGATGTAGGCCTTGCGGTCGCGACGGGTGATCTCGCGATCGATGCGCGCGATCTGAGGCAGGTCCTCGGGCCGCATCGAGCGCACGTCGCAGCGGGCGCGTTCGACACGCTCGTAGTCGTTGTCCTCGGGCGCGCCGTAGTCGACTTCATGGCCCGGCGTCTCGGCGTCGGGCAGGTCGAGCGCGTCGTCGCGCTCGGCGCGGTAGCCCTCGCCGACGGCGCAGTCGACGATATGGTCCGGCGCCAGCGTGAAACCGCTGGCCTCCAGCCAGGCCAGCATGCGGTGCTGGTTCCAGGCGGCCGTCGTGCGCAGACTGCCCACGTCATGCCGCTGCGCGTAGCTGCCCAACGCGTCCACCAGCATCCTGCCGATGCCGTGCTGGCGCCGATCGGCGCGCACGCCGACGATCTCGAGCCGCAGTCCGGGCTGCGGGCGCCCGAACTCGCCGACGGTGCGGCGGGCCAGGATGTAGCCGACCAGATCATCGCCGTCGACCGCGGCCAGTTGCACGTGCAACTCGGGCTGCTTCAACGCCGCGCTGACCCGGCGCTGGAAGTACGTGCGCCGCACGCGCCCCTCTGTCGCGGCGTCGATCGAGACGACGGCATCGAGATCCTGCTGGCTAAGGGCGCGGACGGCGACCGCTGCGCTGCTGTTCATGATGTCAACTCCTCCTGGTGGGTTCGGCCTCAAGCCGAAGCATAGGCGAATGCCAGCTCGCGATCCGCCTCTTCGTCGAGCAGGTCGTCGAGCATGGGCAGCAGCGCCATGGTCTCCTTCTGGATGTGCGAAACCTGACGCTCGACCATCTCGAGCGCGCCGCGCCTGAGCACGTCCACCTCGCTGTCGGCCAGCGTTCCCGCTGCCGCGGCGCGCGCCAGCGGCAGGATTTCAGCGGCCACTTCGCGCATCGTGTCGTGTTCTTCCTGCAGCAGGGCCGCGATGTTGCCCTCGCCGGCCTCGGCCAAGCGCGTGAACAGCTCGCGCTCCTCGAAGTCGAAATGACGCGCGATGTCCTGCTCGATCAGGCGGCCGAATGCAGCGGCGAGTGAGCCGAACTCGGCGTCGCGTGGCGCGCCGGCGCGCGGCGCCCGCGCGAACACCTGCTCGACGCGGCCGAGCAGATCGAGACTGGCGCGGTGTTCGGTGTCGAGCATCTGACTGACCTGGCGCATGAAGTTCATCGGAAGTCCTGTTCGCGTGAAGACACGGCAGCGTACCGGATGCGCCAGCGGCTGCCTTGACGCAGTTCAAGCCGAGGGTATCGCACTGCCTGGCGAAGCTGGTGCGCTGGCGCGCATCCGGCGCAGCAGCGTGACGAAGAAGACGCCGAATGCGGCTGCTCCGAACGCACCGATGGCGGCCGCCAGCGCCGCGATCAGTGGGCTGTCGACCACGACGGCAAGCGCGAGCCCGGTCAATGCCAGCAGGTGACACAAGAAGTGGACGGCGAGTGGTCGATCAGCGCTCATGGAAGACGGCGTGGGCGGCCGCGTCAGGCCGGCGCCGGGCCGCCCCAAGCCGGACTGCGCCCCCTCGGGGGGCAGCGAACGCAGAGAGCGTGGAGGCTCACGAACTCCGCGACCCACGTACATGGAGGCGAGGAACGGCAGGATGCGCTGCAGGATGCCGAGGAGGAAGGTCAACAGCCAGCCACCGATCAGCAGCAACCCGAACAGGGTGGGAACTCCCTCCGCCGGCGCGTCGGGCACGACGCCAAGCGCAGCGGCCAGGCTCGCCGCGAGCAGGGCCCAGCTGATGCGCACCAGCGTGAACGAGCGGCCGAGCTCGCGTCGCAAGCCGCTGCGCAAGGCGCCGAGCATCAGCCGCAGGTGGAGCGCCGTCGCAGCGGCGCCGAAGACAACGGCAGCGGATCGCATCGGCTGCGCTGCGACACCGAATGCCGCCAGTGCCGCCAGAGCCAGTGCCGCGACCGCAAGCGCGCAGGAGGCGATGAACTGTCGTTCGTCGGGGGCGCTGGAAAGCGCGAACATCGGCACCAGGATGCCGGACAGGCCGAGCGCGAGCAGCCCCATGAAGCCGTAGGACGCGAACGAGACGTGCAACGCCAGCGCCGTCGAGCGATCGACCAGCGGTACGCCCGCCCAGAAGAGCGAGAGAGACACGGCCGTGACGAGCAGCACAAGCAGCGAGCCGAGTGCCGCCCAGCCGTGCGTCACGACCCCGGGCATGCCCCGCGCGCCGCGCAGGTTGCCCGCCAGCAGCGCCGCGTAGATGAGCAGCGCCAGTACCACGGCCGTCGTGCCCGTGGCGAGCAGCAGCGGTGCGGCGAAGCCCATGCCAAGAGCAACGGCGGCCACGCCGGGCGTGTAGAGCCACCAGATCGCCGCTGCCGAGCCGACCCCGCGCACCGGCTGGCGCGTCGCCACGGGCAACAACTGCAGGCTGGCGCCGATGGCGGCCATGACCAGCACGCCCAGCGTCACCAGGTGCAGCGCGGCCAACGGCCAGCCGAGGCCGGCCTCGAAACGCGGGAACTGGCCCGCCCCCGCCAGCAGTGCCAGCCAGGCAAGCAGGTGGTAGGCAACGGCGGCGCCGAAGTAGCGGAACGGTATCGACGCGGGCAGGAGCCGACTCGACGCGCCGCCGAGGAATGCACCCGGGGCCGCCATCAACGTGCTCGCTGAAGCTTGAGGCACACTTCGCCGGCCTCGGAATTCACGCGCTCGGCCACCCAGCCGATCTCGGCCAGCTCGGCGTAGAGCAACAGGGGATCGCGGTCGTGATGCACCACCACCGGAGTGGCATCGCCGATCGACGCGACGAGCTGCAGGATCGCCACCAGCGGCCCCGGCGGAGCGAGCCCGCGCACATCGATGTGCACGCCATCGGCTTCACGCCAAGGCTTGCCGGGTGGCGAGTGCGCGGGTTTCGTCACGCCGAGGGGCCGTGCATGGCGATCCGCTCGTCGTGCTGAGTCAACTTGCTCGACACCCCGAGCAATCTGGATCAGTTGCCCTCGAACACGGGCTTCTGCTTGGCGGCGAACGCGCGGTAGGCACGCTCGAAGTCCTGCGTCTGCATGCAGATCGCCTGCGCCTGCGCCTCGGCCTCGATCGACTCGCCCAGGCCCGAACTCCATTCCTGCCAGAGCATCGTCTTGGTCATCGCATGGCCGAAGGTCGGCCCATCGGCCAGGCTCGCGGCGAGCAGCTGCGCTTCGGCGAGCAACTGCTCGGCTTCGACCAGGCGGTTGTAGAACCCGTAGCGTTCGCCCTCCTCGCCACCGACGACGCGGCCCGTGAAGAGCAGGTCGGCGGCACGCGACAGGCCGATCAGCCGCGGCAGCAGCGTGCAGGCCCCCATGTCGGCGCCGGCCAGCCCGACGCGCACGAACAGGAACGCGAGCTTGGCTGCGCGCCGTGGCCAGGCGCATGTCCGATCCGCAGGCGATCATCGCCCCGGCCCCGGTGCACACGCCGTCGATCGCGGCAATGATCGGCTGCGGGCAGGCGCGCATCGCCTTGACCATGTCACCCGTCATGCGCGTGAATTCGAGCAGCTCGGGCATCTTCATCGCGACCAGCGGGCCGATGATCTCGTGCACGTCGCCGCCCGAGCAGAAGTTGCCGCCTTCACCGGTGAAGACAATGGCCTTGATGTCGGTCGCGTAGACCATCTCGCGGAACAGGTCGCGCAGTTCACCGTACGAGTCGAAGGTGAGCGGGTTCTTGCGCTCGGGCCGGTTCAGCGTGATCGTGGCGACCTTGCCCGTCACCGCATAGCCGAAATGGGTGGCCTTGTAGCCGGCGAGTTGTAGACGTTTCATCGGTTCTCTCCTGGTTGTGGTTGCAGGCGAGTCATCCTGCCATCGTCAGGCCGCCGCTGACGCTGAGCACCTGCCCGGTGACGTAGCTGGCGCGGTCGCTGGCGAAGAAGAGCACCGCGTCGGCGATCTCCGACGGCCTGGCGAAGCGGCGCATCGGGATCGCCTTCTTGAACGCCTCGAGGTGCTTCTCGGGCACCGCGGCGAGCAGCGGCGTGTCGGTCGGCCCCGGGCAGACGCAGTTGACGTTGATGCCATGGCGCGCCGTCTCGCGCGCGAGCGACTTGGTGAACGCGATCAGCCCGCCCTTGGCCGCCGAGTAGACGGTCTCCCCGAGGCTGCCCACCCGCCCGGCGTCGCTCGCGATGTTGACGATGCGGCCGCTGCCGCGCGCCATCATCGCCGGCAAGAGCGCCTTGGTCAGCTGCATCGGGCCGACGAAGTTCAGCGCGATGAGCTTGTCCCACAGCTCGGGCGTGCCCTCCCAGAAGGGCTTGGTGTGGCCCCACCCTGCCCCGTTGACGAGGATGTCGACAGCGCCGAGCTGCGCCGCCACCGCCTGGGCGAAGGCGGTGATCGATTCGCCCCTGGTCATGTCGACGGGCAGGAACACGGCGCTAAAGCCTTGCTTGCGCAGATCCGCGGCCGCGGCCTCGCCGTTGACGGCGTCGATGTCGGCGACGACGACCTTCGCCCCGGCCTCGGCCAGCAGTTGCGCGGTGGCGCGTCCGATGCCCGAGGCGGCCCCGGTGACGACGGCGATCTTGTCCTTCATGTTCATTTCTTCTCCTTCTGTTTGCGGGAGGCGCCGCGGGCCAGGAACTTCACGACCTTGCGCCGCGTCTCTGCGTTGTCGTACAGCGCCCGCGTCTCCGCGATCTCTTCGGCGTAGCCGTCGCGTTGCGCGTCGCCTTGCGCCGCGATGCAGCGCTTGTTGGCGGCCAGTGCGGCCTTGGGAATCACGCCGAGTCGCGCCGCGAGCGCGCGCGTCCACGACGCGAGCTCGTCGCGCGGCAGTGCCCACTGAACGATGCCGAGTTGCTGAGCCTGTGCGCCGTCGATGATTTCCGCGCCGAGGATCAGGCGCTTGGCCACGCCAGGCCCGCACAGGCGCGTCAGGCGTTGCGTGCCACCGGCCCCGGGCAGCAGGCCGAGCGAGGCTTCGGGCAAGCCCAGTGCCGCGTCGAGCGCCGCGACGCGCAAGTCGCAGGCCAGCGCGAGTTCGAGCCCGCCGCCGAGTGCCGCGGCGCCGATCTCGGCCAGCGTCGCCAGCGGTGCCGCCTCCAGGCGCGCATACAGGCGCTGCATGCTGCGCACCACGTCGGTCATCTCGTCGGGGCCCTGCGGCGTTGCGAAGCAGTGGCGAATCAGCGCCAGATCGGCACCGGCCGAGAAGACGCGCTGGTCGCTTCGGATGTGCAGCACGGCCACGCCGTCGTCGGCGATCGCGCTGTCGAGCACCGCGTGCAACTGCGCGATCAGGGCGTCGTCGAGCGCATTGACGGGCGGACGCGACAGCGTCGCGACGAGCACGTGGCCGATGCGTTCGGTCGCAACGAGTTCGCTCATGGCGTCAATCCAGTGTGTGGTGCAACTCCTGCAGCTTGCGCCGCAGCAGCTTGCCGGTCGGCGTGCGCGGCAAGACCTCCACCGGGTGCAGCCAGCGCGGCCGCTGGTAGTGCGGCAGGGTCTCGGCGCAGGCGCGCAGGGCGGCATCCGCCGCGGCCTGGTCGCCGGCGACGAAGAAGAAGGCCACTGCGTCGACGCCGTCGCTGTCGGGCACGCACACCGCCGCCGCTTCGGCGATGCCCGCTGCGCCCGACGAGAGCCGCTCCTCGAGCTCGACCAGGTTGACCCAGCGGCCGCGGATCTTCACCAGCGAATCCTCGCGGCCGGCAAAGCGCCAGCCACCCGCTTCATTTCGCACGAACAAGTCAGCCGGGCAGAACGCGCCGTCACGGAAAGCCTCGGCCTGCGCCTGCGGGCGGTCGAGGTAACCGAGCGCGAGCGTCGTCGCGCGGATGCACAGGCGCGTCGGCAGCCCGGCGTCGACTTCGGTCAGCGGCCGGATGTCGACACCCGGCGAGGGCGTGAAGCCCTGCGCGTCGCCGCGATCGAGCATGACGAGGATCAGCGTCTCGGACGCGCCATACCCGTTGACGATCGACAGACCCGTCTGCTTGCGCCACTCGTCGCGCAGGCTCGCCGGCAGGGCCTCGCCGGCCGAAACGCAGAGGCGCACGCCGGCAGCCGCGATGCGCGGCGCGAGGCCCTCGTGGAGCAGGTTGCGGTACAGCGAGGGCACGCTGAACAGCACCGTCGGGCGCTGCGTCTCGACGGTGGCGGCAACGCTTTCCGCCGTCGGCCACTGCGCATCGAGGATCAGCGTGGCGCCGAGCTTCAGGCCGGCGAACAGGCAGTTCGTTTGCGGATAGGCGAAGAACATCTTCGAGCTGGCGAACAGGCGATCGTCGCCGCGCACGCCCAGGCCCTCGCGCGAGACCTGTTCGATCTGCCGCACGAAGCGCTGCGCATGCACCACGGCCTTGGGCTTGCCCGAGGTACCCGACGAGTGACACCAGAAGGCCGGTGCCTCGGGATCCATCGCCTCGGGCTCGCTCGGCGTGGCCTGCGCCATGGCGTGCTGCCAGGCGTCCGTCAGCACCACGCGCTCGCGCCACGGCGAAGGCGTCTCGTCGCACGACTCGGCGAGGATCGCGCCGAACCCCGCCTCGTCGAGGATGTAGTGCCACTCGGCCTCGGGAATGCGCGGGTTGACTGCCACGGCGACACCCCCGGCCCAGATTGCTCCGAGGAACGCGCTGACCCAGTCGCAGCCGTCGGGCAGCTTGATCGCCACGCGGTCGCCCGGCGCGACCCCGCGCGATCGCCAGATCGACGCGGCGCGCGCCACGCTGTCGCGCAGCGCGCCGTAATTCATGCTTTCGTCGCCGCAACACAGCGCGGTGTGCTGCGCGTCGTGGCCCGCCAGCAGCAGCGCCGCGGCGTTCATCGTGCTTGCCGCTTCGCCGACGGGCTGCGCCGTAGCGCGCTGCGGCTCGCTCGAGAACAGGCCCGGCCTGCCCTCGCGCCAGCGCGCGTACTCGGCGCTCAGGGTCTCGGCGTGCTCGCGTTCCTCGGCGGCCAGCTCGCTGTAGAGCTGTTGCTCGGCCGACCCCTGCTGCGCCCGGACGGAGCGCTCGGCGAAGAAATCGGCGGCCCGCTTCTCCAGCCCGATCGCGATCCGGAACAGGTTCGCCGGATCCTGCGGGCGGCTCTCGACGTCTGCGAAGATCGCCGCGAGCTCGACCTTGAACGCCGGCGACGGTGCCGGCACGTCGACGTGGTAGCGGCGCGAGAGCGTCTCCATGTGCTCGCCCTCCATCAGCGCGAAACGGCCGAACAGGCGACGCAGCGCCGGTTCGTCGCTGTCGGCGGCGGCGCGCTGGTAGAACGCGCGCCCGCCGAGCTCGATCTCGAACGCGGTGCGAATGGCGTCGAGTGCCGCAGCGTCGCCGACGCGGCGCGCCTCGAGCATTTCGAGCTTGCCGCCGCAATGCGGACAGAGGCCGTAGGGAAGCGCGAAGCCCTCGCTGACCTTGGCACAGCGAACACAGCGCCATTGCAGGCTGGCGTCGGCGCAGCAGATGCTGACGCCTTCGTCTTCATCGGCAAGCGGCCGGTGGCATTTCGGGCACAGCATGGCATCGTCCTCGATGTGGCGTGGTCGCGCGGCTCGATTGCGGGCCGCAGGTTCAGGCAGTGGCGGAGAGTTCGCTCACCAGGCGCTGCGCGAGCACCGCCGCGACGAGCCGCCGGTAGTTGGACGGCGTGACGGTGCTGCGCATCGGGCTGACCTGCTTCTGCACCCGCTTGCCGATCTGCGCCAGAAGGTCGGCATCGACGGGACAGCCGGCGAACTCGTCGCACCCGCCGAGCAGGAAGGGGTTCGAATTCGTTCCGGTGATCGCAATGCGCAATTCGCCGAGCAACCCATCGCGAAGAGTGAGCGCGCAGGCCACGCCGGCGAGCGCAAAGTCCATCGCTCCGCGCGTACGGGCCTTGCGATAGCCGCTGCGCAGCTCCGGCCCCGAGGCCGGCACCCGAACCGCGGCGAGCACCTCGTCGCGCGCGATCGTCAAGTGGGCCGCGCCGTCGTCGCGGTAGAGCTCGGCGAGCGCGATGTGCCTTGTCCCGCGCGCCGAGACCAGTTCGACTTCGGCGCCCAGCACGAGCAGCACGGGCGCGAGGTCTCCGCTGAACGCGGCGTGGCAGCGCTTGCCCTGCGGCGCGACGTGGCAGGTGTCGCCGCCGCGCTTGAGGCAGTAGCCGTTCGCCGCGCGCCACCACTCGCTCTGGTTGTAGAAGACGCAGCGCGTGTCCAGGCACAGGTTGCCGGCCAGCGTCGCCGCATTGCGGTGGCCTGGACCGGCGACGGCGCGCGCGGCCTCGGCGAGGGCAGGCACCTGCTGCGCGATCGACGCGTCGGCGGCAAGCCGCGCCAGCGTCACGCGCGCACCCAGGCGCAGGCCGGCTCCGCTGAGCGCGATGTCCGACAGGCCGTGCACGGCGCCAAGGTCGATGAGGACGCGTGCGGGCTCGATGCCGCGGCGCAGGTTCGGCAGCAGGTCGGTGCCGCCGGCGAGCAGCCTGGCATCGGGGTTGGCGGCGAGCCAGGCGACGGCTTCGTCGAGGTTCGCCGCGCGCTTGAGTTCGAAGTCGGGCATCCGTTCCATGATCAACGCGCCTCGGTGGTGGTGGCGGCGGCCGCCCTGGCACTGCGCTGCGCGCGCATCCGCTCCTCGCGCTTGCGGACCTGGATCGCCTCGAGAACGCGGTCGGGCGTGGCTGGCAGTTCGGTCAACCGGATGCCGATCGCGTCGAAGATCGCGTTGCAAAGCGCAGGCGGAAAGCCGTGCAGTCCGCCCTCGCTCGCCTCCTTCGCGCCGAAGGGGCCGAGCGGGTCCATGCTCTCGATCAGGAAGACCTCGATAGGCGGCGACTCGACGATCGTCGGGATGCGGAAGTCGAGCATGTTCGCCCGCAGCGGCAGCCCTTCGTGGTACTGCGTCTCTTCCGACAAGGCCTGGCCCATGCCCATCCAGATCGCCCCCTGCACCTGGCCCTCGACGGCCAGCGGATTGATGGCGCGTCCGCAGTCGTGGGCGATCCACACTTTCTCCACCGTCACGCGGCCCGTGTCCTCGTCGACCTCGACCTCGACCACCTGCGCACCGTAACTGAAGCCGGCCGACGAGCCGACCGCGGCGCCGCGGAACTTGCCGCCCTGCGTCTCGGGTGGTGTCGACCAGGTGCCCTTCACGGTCAGCGTGCCGGCGTCGACCAGCGCCTCCTGCACGACCTGCGCCCAGTCGAGCATCTGATCGGTGCCGATCACACCGCAGCTCTCGCCGGCCCATTCGATCTCGCCCGGCGCGACCTTCAGCCGCCGGGCCGCGGCTTCGATCAGCAGGCTCTTCATGGCCTGAGCGGCATTCAGCGCGGCGTTGCCGACCATGAAAGAGACGCGCGACGAGTACGAACCGTTGTCCTTCGGGGTCAGCGCGCTGTCGGTGGACACCAGGCGGATGCGCGTCATCGGCACCAGCAACACCTCGGCGACGATCTGCGTGATCAGCGTCGACGATCCCTGGCCGATGTCCGAGGCACCGGTGAGCACGGTGATGCCGCCGTCGAAGTCGAGCTTCAGGTTGATCACCGCGTGCGGCTCGCCGCTCCAGTGCACCGGTTTGGCCGAGCCGCTGACGTAGTGCGAGCAGGCCATGCCGAGCCCGCGCCGCAAACCCGGCCGCTGCGCCAGCTTGCCGCGCCGTTCGCGCCAGCCCGAAGCCCTTTCGACCGCATCGATGCACGCCGGCAGGCCGTAGGAGTTGACCTGCAGGTCGTTCAGCGTGCGATAGGGAATCTCGGTGAGCAGGTTCGCGCGCCGCACCGCGATCGGGTCCAGCCCGAGCACGCCGGCCATCTCGTCGAGCAGCGCCTCGAACGCGAAGCGCACCTGCACCGCGCCGTGACCGCGCATCGCGCCGCAGGGCGGCAGGTTGGTGTAGACGCGGTAGCCGCGAAAGCGCGACGCGCCGAGCTTGTAGAGCGCATGGAGCAGCGCACCGGCGTAGAGGATCGTCACCAGGCCGTAGCCGGCATAGGCGCCGCCGCGCTGCACGACCTCGGCATCGACGGCAGTGATCTGGCCGTTGGCCTTCATGCCTATCTTCACCCGCATCTCGGTGGCCGGGCGGCCGCGGTGGGTGATGAAGGTCTCCTCGCGGGTCAGTTCGAGCTTGACGCGGCCGTTGGCGGCGCGCGCCAGCAGCGCGGTGATCATCTCGAAATTGAGAGGCTCGACGCGGTGGCCGAAGCCACCGCCGATGAAGGGCTTGACCACGCGCACCTGCGCCTCGTCCAGGCCCATCGTCTGTGCCAGCATCAGGTGCAGGTAGTACGGCACCTGCGTCACCGTGTGCACGGTCAGGCGTTCGCGCTCGGGCTCCCATTCGGCGACGCTCGCGTCGAGCTCGATCTGCCCGTGGTAGACCTCGTTGCCGTCGTAGCGGCGCTCGAGCACCAGGTCGGCCGCGGCGAACTCGGCGTCGACATCGCCGAAGTCCTGCTCGACCTTGCGCTCGACGTTGCCCGGCTTGCTCTCGTGCAAGGGTGTCGCGCCCTCGGCGCGCGCATCGGCGGTCGTGAAGTACGCCGGCAGGGTCTCGATGTCGACGCTGATCGCACGCAGCGCGGCCTCGGCCGTTGCCTCGTCGACGGCCGCGACCGCCACCAGCGGCTCGCCGCGGTAGCGCACCTTGTCGCGCGCCAGCGGGTACTCGTTCTGGGCGATCGGGATCACGCCGTAGGGTGCGGAGAAGTCCTGCCCCGTGACGACCGCGCGCACGCCGGCCATCGCGCGCGCCTTGTCGGTATCGATCGAGTGAATGATGCCGTGGGCGATGGGTGAGCGCAGGATCTTGCCGACCAGCGCGGGGCCGAGCGGCAGGTCGGCGGTGTAGCGCGCACGGCCGGTGACCTTGTCGATGCCGTCGACGAGCGGCGTGCGCTCGCCGACCGAGCGCGTGGCCGGCGCAGCGCCATGGCGCAGGGAGACCTGGTCGAGCTTCATGCGCGGCCCTCCGCAGCGGCTTGCACCGATTCGATGATCTTGACGTATCCGGTGCAGCGGCACAGGTTGCCCGACAGCGCCTCGCGAATCTGTGCCTCGCCCGGATCCGGGTTGCGACGCAGCAGGGCCTCGGCGGCCATGATCATGCCAGGCGTGCAGAAGCCGCACTGCGTGCCGAGCTTGGCGTGGAATGCCTGCTGCAGGCGGCTCATGCGGCCTTCGGTGGCCAGGCTCTCGATCGTCTCGACGCGCTGCCCCTCGCAGCTTGCGGCGAGCGTGATGCAGGCCAGGCGCGGCTCGTCGTCGATGAGCACCGTGCACGCTCCGCACTCACCCCCATCGCAGCCCTGCTTGGTGCCGGTCAGGCCCGTCGCGTCGCGCAGGTAGTCGAGCAACAGCGTGTTGTCGGCCACCGCGTCTTCGCGCTCGCAGCCATTCACGTTGAGTTTCAGCAGGCGTTTGCTCAAGGTTCAACCTCCCTTTGGCCGCAAGTCGCGCACGCGCACCGCCTTGCCCTGCGAGCGCGGGATCGCGCCGGGCTCCTTGACGGTCACCTCGGTGCTGATGCCGATCATCGACTTGATGTAGTGCGTCACATCGTGCGCGATCGCCTCGAACGTCTCGGCCGGCACGCCCGGCAGTGCCTCGACCTCGACGCTCACCTCGTCGAGACTGCCGTGGCGCTGGACGACGATCTGGTAGTGCGGCGCGATGGACGGGCGCCCGATCAGCACCGCCTCGATCTGCGACGGGTAGACGTTGACGCCGCGGATGATCAGCATGTCGTCGTTGCGGCCGGTGATGCGCAGGATGCGCACATGCGTGCGGCCACAGTCGCAGGGGGCGCTCGTCAGGCGCGTGATGTCGCGCGTGCGGTAACGCAGCATCGGCAGCGCCTGCTTGGTCAGCGTCGTGATCACCAGTTCGCCCGCCTCGCCCTCTGGCAGCACGCGACCGCTCTCCGGGTCGATGACCTCGAACAGGAAGTGGTCCTCCCAGCCATGCAACCCGGCGCGACATTCGCATTCGCAGGCGACACCCGGACCCATGATCTCCGACAGGCCGTAGACATCGACCGCCTTCAGTCCCAGCCGCGCCTCGATCTCGGCGCGCATCTCCTGGCTCCACGGCTCGGCACCGAACAGGCCGACCTCGAGCGCGCTCGCGCGCAGGTCCACGCCCTGCGCCTCGGCGACTTCGGCGATCGCCAGCGCATACGACGGCGTGGCGCACAGCACGCGTGCGCCGAAGTCCATGATCAGCGCTACCTGCCGCTCGGTCGCCCCGCCCGACATCGGCACCACCGTCGCGCCCAGACGTTCGGCGCCGTAGTGCGCACCGAGCCCGCCGGTGAACAGGCCGTAGCCGTAGGCGTTGTGAATCACGTCGCCCGGCCGCGCCCCGCCCGCCACCATCGAGCGAGCCATCAGGTCGGCCCAGTTAGCGATGTCCTCGCGCGTGTAGCCGACGACGGTCGGCTTGCCCGTGGTCCCCGACGACGCGTGCAAGCGAACCAGTTCATGGCGCGGCCGCGCGAACAGGCCAAAGGGATAGTTGTCGCGCAGGTCCGTCTTGACGGTGAAGGGCAGCTGCTGGATGTCGGCGAGCGAACGGATGTCGTCGGGCCCGATGCCGGCCGCGTCGAGCCGCATCCGATGCATCCGCACGTGCTCGTAGGCGTTGCGAACGGTGTCGCGCAGCCTGGCGAGCTGGAGCTCGGCCAGCTGCCCGCGCGGCATCGCCTCCAGCGCGGGATGGAGATGTGCCCCGACTTTGCTCGACGCGCCCAGACCGATTTCCGCCTTGGTATTCGAACCCATGAAACCTCCCCGCGCTATGAGCGACGCACGCCCCGCACCGGCAGATGCGCCAGCGCGAAGCCCTGGTTGAAGCCGGCCCGGGTGACCAGCGTGAACTTGAACCACGCCCCCGTCACGGCCGCGAGCAGGCCGCCCACGACGAGCAGCAGCGACGCCAGTGCCCCTGCGACCACGCCGCCACCGACGAGCGCCAGCAGCACCAGCGGCAGCAGCGAGCCGGCGAATTGCAGCGGGCGGCCCGCGCTGTCGATCGCGGCCAGCGCGCGCGGCGCGGCGCTGGTGGCGACGCGCTTGCGGTAGGCCAGCCAGAGCGCAGCGCGTGCGAGCACCGCGGCACCGACCAGCGTCAGCAGCGGCTGCCCCGCGGCGTCCGCTGCCCGCGCCGCCAGGCACAGACCGCCCCCTTCGGCCAGACCGGTGAGCACCATCAACGGCACGGCCAGGGGCTCGCGCCAGGCCGGGATGCCCTTGCCCGCCTGCAGCATGCGGGCCTGGCAGTAGACGAAGACCAAGGCCAGCGCGGCAGCCAGCCACTGGAACCCGGCGAGCCCGGCTGCCGCGGCCATCGCGACGGGCATCAACAGCGTCGCGGCAAAGGCCTCGCGCGTCATCCACGAGGTACGCGGATTGAAGAACACGTGCAGCGCGCGCAGCGGGCGGCCGAGTTCGAGCCAGACGCACAGCAGGCCGGTGCCGACCAGCGCGATGCCGCCGAGCAGCAGCGCCGAGAGGGCCAGCCCCTGTGCGCCTGACAGGGCCGCAAAGACGATCAGCCCGGCGCCGGCGCCACCGCAGACGAAGTTGCCGGCAGCGCGCCAGTCCCAGTTCGTTTGTTGCCAGGGGGTGGGGCCGTAGCTCATGTCGCCCTCCGCCGAGCCGCCTCAAGGAGGGCGAACGCCCCCTCGGGGGGCTGCGAGCTGTAGCGAGCTTGGGGGTTCATGTCGTCTCCTCCTTATCCCAGAGATAGAAGAAGCCGGGCTTGGTGCCGAGTTCCTCGTGCATTCGGAAGTGCTGGTTCTCGGCAAGCAGCCGCGACACGTTGCTTTGCGGGTCGTCGCCGTCGCCGAAGGAGAGCGCCTCGGAGATACAGGCGTTGACGCAGGCCGGCGTGGCCTCGGGGTCGACGCCCGGCTGCAGACCCTTGGCCAGACCGGCATCGATGCGATCGACGCAGAAGGTGCACTTGGTGGCGACGCCCAGGCGTGCCTTGTCGTGGCGCTGGGCCTCGCTCACGCTCGCCTCGCCGTAGGCGTAGCTGGCGTGATCGGTCTTGTAGCGCGCCTGGTACGGACACGCCACCGCGCAGTACGAGCAGCCGATGCACAGCTCGTAGTCGATCGTGACGATGCCGTCGGGTCGCTGCTTCGTCGCCTTGGTCGGGCACACCGTCATGCAGGGCGGGTCCTCGCAGTGTTGGCAGCCCACCGGCACGAAGGCGCGCTGCACGTCGGGGTATTCGCCGAACTCCATGTCGAGCACGCGGCGCCATTGCACACCGGGCGGCGTCGCGTTGGCGTGGCGGCAGGACGCGGTGCAGGTCTGGCAGCCGACGCAGCGTCGCAGGTCGGCGATCATGGTCCAGCGGGTCATGACGACACCTCTTGCGCTCGTTGGATCTTCACGCGAACGATGTCCGCCCCCGAACCTGTCGCGTCGGTGAGCGCGATCGACATCGACGCCAGCGCATTCATGCTGGGCACGCCGAAGTCCTTCGCGAGCGGCGTCTCCCAGTGGTCGAATTGCCCGATCAGCAGCAGGGTGTCGGGGCGTATGCCCTGGCGCACCACTGCGCTTCCACGCACGCTGCGCTTGGGTGTGGAAATCTCGATCGGGTCGCCGTCGGCGATGCCGAGTCGCTGCGCGGCCTGCGCATTGATGATCACGCCGCGGTGGCCGGTGACGTTGTCGGCGACCTCGTGCATCAGCTGCGAGCCGACGTTGGCCCCCCACGCGTACTGCATGCTGCGCGCGGTGAGCAGCCAGAACGGGTAGTCCTGTGCCCGGCTGCCGGCCTGCACGATGACCTCCTCCCACAGCGCAGGAAAGTCCTTCCACACCGGCAGTGCCTGATATTCCTTCAACTGCACGTCCCACCAGTGCATGTCGTGCTCGTGGAGGCGGCGGCCGAGTTCGGCGCCGACGCGCATCAGCCTCTCCTGGTAGGGCAACTCGAAGCGCAGGCCGTGCTTGAGGATCGTCGGCAGCAGGTACCACTCGCGACGCGGGAAGGGCTTGGTCGCGAGGCCGTGCTCCTTCCACCATTCGAGGCCGTGCGCATGCGCGCCGTCGCTCACCTCGGCGCTCGCGGCGCGGCACACCGCGTCCCAGATCTCCTCGCGGCCGTGCGGCACGTTCGGATCGAGAGAAAAGTCGCCGTGCTCGCCTTTCAGCGGCACGCCGCCCGCCCCCTTGTTGATCGCGGCGTAGTACTTGTCGGACAGGCCGGTGCGCAACGCCAGCTCGGTCGCGATGTCGGTGAGGTCGCGCGCCTGGCCGTGCGTGGCCACCACCGGCTGGCGCAAGGCGAAGCCCTGGTGGTCCCAGAACGACTCCTGGTACTTCGTGCCGCCGACCCGCCACAGTTGCAGGCTCTCGAGGTCGGTCGCGTCGGGCAGCAGCAGGTCGGCGAAGTGATTCGTCTCGTCGTGCGTATAGGCGAAGGCGACGGCGAACGGGAAGCGCGCCATCTTCTCGCCCAGCGCCGCGGTGTCCCAGAACGAGATCCCGGGGTTGGTGCGGTAGATGAACCACACGTCGGGCAGCGTGACGCGCGGCAGGCCCTTGGGCGTTTCGTCGAGGAACAGCCACGAGAAGTGCGTCGGCCCGAGCGCCTGGCTCCAGGGCCCGTCGGCGGCCAGCGGCACCATCGTCTTGTAGGCGTTGCGGATGTTCGGATTCGGCGCCCAGTGCGCCTTGTCGGTCGGGTTGAGCGGGTAGTGCATGAAGCCGTCGGGCCCGGCCTTCACGCTCTTGATCCGCTCGGACATCGGCCGTGTCAGCCGCACCGTGGTCCCGATCGTGCCGCCGGGCACCTCGAGCCCGCCGACCAGCGTGGTCAGCACCGTGCGGGCCCAGACGCACTCGAAGCCGCCCCAGCCGTTGTTGACGGTCTTGCCCATGGTGATCGCCACCGGGCGGAAGGGCATCGTCTCGCCCTCGATCTCGATCGTCTCGCCAACGCAGGCGTGGTCGATGAATTCGTTCGCGATGCGTCGCATCTGCGCGGCCGGCACGTCGCAGATGCCCTGCGCCCACTCCGGCGAGTAGGGCTGCATGTGGGCCACCAGCCGGCTGAAGGCCGTCGTGCCCTGCAGGCGACCTTCTGCCAGCACCTCGTCGTCGGGGCCGATCTCGATCGCATCGACCTCGTAGCTGCCTTCGAGCGCCTCTTGCAGCCCTGCGCTGTCGTGCACCCTGGCGCTCGCACTCGCCAGGTCCCAGACCAGCGGCTTGCGGCTGACGGCATCGCGCAGGTAGTACCCGTTCGGCCCGACGAGGTAGGGCGACGCGGTACGCGCCGCCAGGAACGCCACATCCAGCCGCTCGCGCGGCAGCTCGTGCAGCAGCACGTGAATCAGCGCATAGAGGAAGGCGGCGTCGGTCTTCGGCTTGATCGGCACCCACTGTGCCGAGCAGGCCCCGGTGACCGACAGGTGCGGCTCGACCTGCACGCGCTTCATGCCGCGCACGCGCGCCTGGGCATGGCGCCAGACGCCGATCACGCCGCCCGAGGCCTCGATGTTGGAACCGCAGGAGATGAGGTAATTGCACAGCGGCGTGTCGGGCGTGACGATGAACGCGCGGTGCCAGAACTCGCCGTACAGGTGCTCGGAGTGGTAGCACTTGACGCCCTGGCCGGAGCCGAAGCCCATGTCGATCGGGCCCCATGCGGCGAGGAACGCCGGCAAGGTGCCCATGTACGACTGCGGCGTTCCGGCACCGCCGAAGCTGGCGGCGACGCGCGGGTAGCCCGAGGCGTCGAGGATCCCTGCGGCGCGGACCGCATTCAGGCGCTCGGCGATCAAGCCGAAGGCTTCGTCCCACGAGATCGGCACGAAGCCGGGATCCTCGCCCCGCCCCTTGGCCGGGTTCGTGCGCTTCATCGGCGTGAGCACGCGGTTCGGGTTGTAGGTCTTCTGCACCAGCCCGTAGGCCTTGACGCAGACCTTGCCGCCGCCCGGGTGGATACCGGAGGCGCAGAAGTTGGGTTCGACCTCGGTGGCCACCCCGTCGACGACCTTCACGGTCAGCAGATCGGGCCCGGCAACGCACTGGTAGCAGTAGGTCGGCACGCTGCGCGTGCCGGTAGCGGTCGTAGTCATGTCAGCCCCGCCTTCTGCGCCTTCGCCGCGAGGCGCTCTTCGGTCTTCTTCACGTCGACGACGAAGCGCTGATGGCGGCAGCGGCAGATCGGCTCGACACTGTCGCTGCCGGTGACGTCGAAGGTCACCGCCCGCCCCTTGACCTCGACGATGGCGATCGCGAGACCGACCTTCATGCCCATCAGCGTGGCGCCCGTGTGGTCGAGTTCGACCCGCGTGCCCACAGAATCCTCGCCCGCGTCGAGGTGCTGCAACAGCAGTTCGCGACAGGCGATCTCGATGTCGCGCACCAGCATCGGCGTCGCGTAGACGCGCGCCTTCTCTCCCATGAAGTCGATCGTGCGCTCGCGGTCGACCTCGAATGTCACGTTGCCGCTGATGCCGGCCTGCAGGGTGTCTTTCATGGCAAGTCCTTTCGCTAGGTTCAATATGCGCCGAAACTTCGTCTTCCTGGGCATCCGGTGGCGTCGGGATTCACAGTCCGAGGTAGGCCTGCTGCACCTGCGGATCGCGCAGCAGATCGGCCGCCGGCCCGTGAAGCACGATGTGCCCGGTTTCCATCACGTAACCGCGATCGGCGATCGCCAGCGCAGCGCGGGCGTTCTGGTCGACGAGCAGGATCGTCGTGCCCCTCGCCTTCAGCGCGGCGATCTGCGCGAAGATCTCGGCCACCAGGCGCGGCGCCAGGCCCATGCTCGGCTCGTCGAGCAGCAGCAGCCTCGGCGCGGCCATCAGGGCGCGCGCGATCGCCAGCATCTGCTGCTGCCCGCCCGACAACGTGCCGGCGAGTTGGCAGCGCCGCTCCGCCAACGCCGGGAACATCGCGAGCACGGGTTCGAGCCCGTCGCGCGAACCGCGCGCGAAGGCGCCGAGCAGCAGGTTGTCCTCGACCGTCATCGGGCCGAACACCTGACGCCCCTCGGGCACCTGCACGATGCCGAGCTGTACGCGCTTGCGCGCCGACAGGCGCGCCAGTTCCTGTCCATCGAAGCGGATCTGGCCGTCGCTCGCCGGCTGCACACCCGATATCGTGCGCAGCAGCGTGGTCTTGCCGGCGCCGTTGGCGCCCACCAAAGCCACCAGTTCACCGCGAGCGACCCGCAGATCGACCCCCACGAGCGCCGGGATACGTCCGTAGCGGCTGCCGAGGGCCATCACGTCAAGCATGGAAGCCTCCGCCGTCACCGGGCCGGGGTGTTGCCGATGGCGACCCGGGGCCTCCATCCGTGTCCTGCTCGACGCCGAGATAGGCCTCGATCACGCGCGGATCGCGGGCGATCTGGGCCGGCGTGCCCTCGGCGAGCTTCCTGCCATGGTCGAGCACGAGCACGCAGTCGGACACATCCATCACCAGCCGCATGTTGTGCTCGACCAGGACCACCGTCGTTCCGTCGGCGGCCAACTTCTTGATCAGCACGTTGATCTCGCGCGCCTCGGTCTGGTTCAGCCCGGCCGCGGGTTCGTCGAGCAGCAGCAGCCGCGGTTCGGCGGCCAGAGCGCGCGCAATCTCGAGCCGCTTCAGCGCGCCGTAGGGCATGGCGTCGGCGGCAGCGTCCTCGTACTCGGCCAGACCCAGCAGCCGCAGCAGCGTGGTCGCCACGTCGCGGCAGGACGCTTCGGCGCGAGCCAGCGCCGGGGTGCGCAGCATCGCCGCCAGCAGCGAGCAGCGCTCGCGCAGGTGGCGACCCGTCATCACGTTCTCCAGCGCCGTCATGTTGAAGAACACCTGCAGGTTCTGGAAGGTACGGCCGATGCCGGCGGCGGCGAAGCGGTGCGTGGGCTCGCCACGCAGCTCGCGCCCCGAAAGCCGGATGCTCCCCGAGTCGGGCACGTAGATCCCGGTCAGCATGTTGAGCAGGGTCGTCTTGCCGGCGCCGTTCGGACCGATGATCGAATGCACCTCGCCGGGCCGCACTTCGAACGACACGCCCTCGATCGCATGAACGCCGCCGAAGGACTTGGAGACGTTCTCGACGGCCAGCAATGTCATTGGCGCCACCTTGCCAGCCAGCGCGCGAGCGTCGGAACGATGCCCTGCGGAAAGAACACCATCGTCGCGATCAGCACCGCGCCGAAGACCATCATCTCGTAGTCCTTGAGCACCGTCAGCAGCTGCGGAAGCGTCGTCAGGACGGCCGCGCCGACCACCGCGCCGAAGATCGACGCCATGCCGCCGAAGACGACCATGATCACCAGCTCGACCGAGTGCATGAACGAGGCCTTCGCCGGCGTGATGAAGCCCGCGTAGTGGGCCGTCAGCGCACCGGCGACGGCGGCGAACAGGGCCGAGATCACGAACACCCTGAGCTTGTAGCGGGCGCTGGCGATGCCCACCGTCTCGGCGGCGATCTCGGAGCCGTGCAGTGCGCGCAGCGCGCGCCCGACCGGCGACTCGATCAGGTTGAGCGCGAGCCAAGCTGCGAAGAGCAGTGCTGCGCCTGCTGTCCAGTACCAGACGTGCTCGCCGCGCAGGGCCCAGCCGAACAACGCCAGCGGCGGCACCGCCATGCCGTCGGGTCCGCCGGTGATGCGGTCCTCGGTCGACACGACGATCGAGATGATGATCCCGAGACCGAGCGTGGCCATCGCGAGATAGTGGCCCTTCAGGCGCAGCGTCGGACGTCCGACGACGAACGCGAGCACCCCGACCGCCGCACAGCTCGTCGGCAGGGCCAGCCAGCTCGGCCAGCCGTGGCTGCCCGACAGGATCGCGGAGCCGTAGCCGCCGAGCGCGAAGAAGCCGGCATGCCCGAGGCTGATCTGACCGGCATAGCCGATCAGCAGGTTCAAACCGACGCAGACGATCGCGTTCAACGCGACGAGGATCGCGATCTCGTAGAAGTAGTTGTTGCCTAGCACCAGCGGGAGCAGTGCGATGACCGCCGCCAGCGCCAGCAGGCCGCCACCGCGCGGGCTCGCTGCCCAGCGTCGCAGTGCTGCCGGCCTCATCTCAGCCACCGCCGGGCCGCCCCAAGGCGGCTGAGCGCCCCCTCGGGGGGCAGCGAAGCGGCGAAGCCGCGAGCTTGGGGGCAGTCATCTCAGCCGCCGCCGGGCCGCCCCAAGGCGGCTGAGCGCCCCCTCGGGGGGCAGCGAAGCGGCGAAGCCGCGAGCCTGTGGGCAGTAACCTCTAGACACGGTCGCTTCGGCGTGCGCCAAGAAGGCCTCCCGGCATGAAGAAGAGCACGGCGAGGATGATCACGAAGGCGATCACGTCCTTGTATGCCGACGAGACGAAGCCGGCCCCGAGACCCTCGGCCAGCCCGAGCAGCAGGCCGCCGAGCACCGCGCCGCTGAAGCTGCCGAGCCCGCCGAGCATCGCCGCGGCAAAGCCCTTCAGGCCGAGCATGATGCCGGCGTCGTAAGAAGTGAAGGCGATCGGCGCGATGAGCACACCGCCGAGCGCGCCCAGCCCCGCCGCCAGCCCGAAGCTCACGAACAGCACGGTCCGCGTGTTGATGCCGACGAGCCGGGCGGCCAGCGGGTTGTAGGAGGTCGCGAGCATGGCCTTGCCGAACAGCGTGCGCCCGAAGAACCACGACAGCCCGGCCACCGCCAGCGCGGCGCCGGCGAGCACCCACAGGCTTTGCGGCAACACCGTGGCGCCAAGGAACTGCAGCGGCTTGTCACCCGAGAAGGCGGGCAGCGAGTGCACGCGCTTGTCCCACACCAGCTGCGCCAAGCCGCGCAGCAGAAGCGAGGCGCCGATCGTGATGATGATCAGCGTCACCGTGTCGGCCTTGCGTGCCGGCTCGATCGCCACCTTCTCGAGCAGCAGCCCGACCGCCACCGCCGCCAGCACGGCGAGCGGCACGGCCGCCGCCAGCGGCAGGCCGACGCCGACCAGCGTCACCGCCGTCATGCCGCCGATCATCACGAACTCGCCCTGCGCGAAGTTGATCGCCTGGCTGGCGTTGTAGATGATCGAGAAGCCGAGCGCGACGAGCGCGTAGATCGCCCCGGCGGTCAGCCCGCTGGCAACGTACTGGAGCCACTGGCTGCCCATCGCGTCGGCCCGGTCCGGTTCACTTCAGCCCGGTTTCACTTCACGATCGACCACGTGCCGTTCTTGACTTCGAGCAGCACGAAGGCGCTGAGGTCCAGCCCCATGTGATCGGTCGGCGACATGTTGACGACGCCTGCGGTGCCGACATAACCCTTCGTCGCCTCGAGCGCGTCGCGCACCTTCGCCTTGTCGGTCGAGCCGGCGCGCTTCATCGCGTTGACGACCAGCAGCAAGCCGTCGTAGGCGTGACCGCCGAAGGTCGACACGTCGCTCTTGAAACGCCCCTCGTAGTCCTTCTTGTAGGCGGTGACGACGGGCTTTTGCGGGTCGTTGGCGGCGAGCAGGTCCGGCACGAGCAGCGCTGCAGCGGGCAGGCGCACGCCTTCGGCCGCCGGGCCCGAGAGCTTGACGTACTCCATCGATGCGACACCGTGAGACTGGTAGAGCGGCAGCGTGAGGCCGACCTGGCGGTAGTTGCGCGTCACGACCGCCGGGCCCTGGCCGAAGCCGGCGTTGAGCACGGCCTGCGCGTTGCTGGCTCGGATCTTGGTCAGCTGCGCCGTCATGTCGGTGTCGGTGGCGCCATAGGTTTCGTCGGCGACCACCTCGATGCCGTACTTGGGCGCGACCTTCAGGCACTCGGCGCGCATCGACTTGTCGAAGCCGCCGGCGCCGGAGATCAGCGCCACCTTAGCCAGCTTGCGGGCCTGCATGTCGGCGAAGATCTTCTCGCACGCCATGCGGTCGGTGTGCGGCGTCTTGAAGACCCATTTCTTGACCGGCTCGACGATGACCACGGCGCCGGCGAGCGAGACGAACGGCATGCCTGCCGCTTCGACCAGCGGCACTGCCGCCATCGTCGCGCCGGTCGTCGAGCCGCCAACGATCGCGTCGACCTTGTCCTGCTCGATCAGCCGCTTGGCAAAGGTGCGCGCCTTCTCGGCGTCGCCGCTGTCGTCGTAGGCCACGAGTTGCAACTTGCGGCCGAGCACGCCGCCCGCGGCATTGATCCGCTCGACCTCCATCTCGAGCGTCTTCTGCTCGGGGTCGCCGAGGAAGGCAGCGGGTCCGGTCACCGAGAGGAAGCTCCCGATGCGGATCGGCTCCTGGGCGAAGGCGCTGCCGGGGGCGAGCAGTGCGCCGGCCAGGGCCAGCGTGCCAGTGCGCGCCAACGCGCGGAGGATCGTGATGTTTCTCATGCCTGTCTCCTAAGACTCTGCCCAAAAAGAAGGTGGCAAACCGGCCTGTGACAGCCGGCGCCGCACTACAGCTGCACTCTTCGGTGCTTCAAGATACCGAACGCTAGTCGAATCTCGCGCCAAACGGATGGATTTCGTATAAGCTCATTCTGGTACCAGAATGCCGAATAGTGTTTGATCTGGTTCATGTTCGCAAGGCGCCAATGACCCAGCCTCCCCCGAGTAAACAGCCTGCCGGGTCTCGTGCAGGGGTTTTCCCCGACGGCATCGAACCGATCGTGGTCCGACCGGTGCGCCGAGCCGACCTCGACCAGGTCATCGCGATCGACGCCACCGTGACCGGACTCGAGAAGCGCAAGTACTGGGCGTCGGTGTTCCGCCGCTATGCTGCCGGTGGCCGAACGGAGCCGCAATTCCTGGTCGCGCTGGCGCAGGAGCGCGTCGTCGGCTTCGTCATCGGCGAGGTGCGTGACTGGGAGTTCGGTTCTCCGCCCTGCGGTTGGGTGTTTGCGATCGACGTCGCGCCGCAGGCGCGGCTCGGCGGCGTCGGCAGCCGACTGCTCGAAGCCATCAGCGCGAGTTTCCGCCGCGCCGGCGTGCGCAAGTTGCGCACGATGCTGGCGCGGGACAACACACTGATCCTGTCGTTCTTCCGCAGCCACGGAATGATGGCCGGACCGCTGATCTCGCTGGAGATGGACCTTGAGTAGTGAGCCTGGACACACGAGCGGACCTGCACCGCGATGAGGCTGCAGAAGAACACCCTGCTCGCGCTCCACAGCGTGCTCGAGTTCGCGGGCCAGCCGGCGCGTCACATCTCGGCCGCCGAGATCGCCGAGAAGTACGGTGTCTCGGCACACCATCTCGCGAAGGTGCTCGCCGAGCTCGCGCGCAACGGCGTCGTGGAGTCGGTGCGCGGTGCCGGCGGCGGATACCGCTTCACCGGCAATGCGCGGCGCCTCACGCTGCTGGACATCATCGCGCTGTTCGAGGAGTTCGCCCCTTCCGCGGCGGAGCGCGCAGCGACCGACGGAATGACCCCGGTCGACCAGGCGCTCGGTGCCGTGCTGTCGGAGATCGACGAGAACGCCAGGGCCACTTTCGGTTCCATCACGCTGGCAACGATGCTGCGGCTGATCGACCGGCAACAGGCGAGCGCGGGCGGCGAGCGCAATCCGGCTTGAGTCGACGGGTCTCATGCCGTTGCCGGAATCGGTGGCGCCGGATCGCTCGCGGCAACGCGCCGCTGCAACCGGGCCCAGCCATCGTCGATCTCGGCCTGCAGGACCAGCGTATCGGCGGCCGACAGGTGCCGGTAGCGCCGCTGCAGGGCAAGGTAGTCGGCCACCGGCCTCGTACGCGGTTCGTGATTCAGCGTGTAGCGCTGGCCGTCCTCGATCTCGTAGAGCGGGAAGGCGCCGCACTCGACGGCGTAGCGTGCCGCCGTCAGTCCGCCATCGTCGGCGAGCCCCCAACCGTCCAGGCAAGGAATCAGCAGCGTGATGATGCGCATGCCGCGCATCGCCTTGGCCTTCGCGACCTTGCGCTTGAGGTCGGCGAGGTGGCCGACGCTCGCGCTGGCCACGTAAGGCACGCCGTGCGCGGCCATGATCTCGCTCAGGTTCTTCTTGCGTGAGGTCTTTCCCGCGGGGGTCGAGCCGGTGCGCGCGAAGTGAGGCGTCGACGATGACTTCTGCGCCCCGGTGTTCATGTAGCCCTCGTTGTCGAGGCAGAAATAGATCATGTCCTCGTTGCGCTCGGCGGCCGACGACAGGCACTGGAAACCGATGTCGTAGGTGCCGCCGTCGCCGGCCAGCACGATGACCTGGGTCTCGCGCTTGCCCTGCACGTCGAGCGCCCGGCGCAGGCCCGAGGCCGCGGCGGCAGAGGCCTCCAGCGTGGGCTGGTAGACCGGGATGCGCAGCGAACTGAAGGGCTGCGGTCCGGCGATGATGGCCATGCAGGAGGGTGGAACGACGGCCATCGTGTCGGGCCCGAGCACATCGAGGATGTGCCGCACCGACAACGGCTCGACACAGCCCGGGCAGGCCGCGTGGCCCGAGCACAGCAGCGCTTCCTCGTGGCGCGCTGGTGAGATTGGAATCGTGTGCATGCGGGGTTCACCTCGCCCAGACGGATTCGACCAGCGCAGGATGGCCCGACGTCTGGCGCACGAAGGCCGCGATCCGCTCCGGTGAGACGCTGACTCCGCCGACCCCCGCCAGCAGGCCGTGAATGCGCGGACCCTCCGGCAGCCCGTACAGCGCCGAGCGCAACTCCTGATGCAGCACGCCGCCGTGCCCGGGGGAATGGTTGCGGTCGAGCACCACGACGTCGCGCGCATCGGCCAGCGCGGCGCGCAAGGCCTGCACCGGCAGCGGCCGGAACAGCCGCACCTTGAGCAGGCCCACCTCGAGACCCTCGTCGCGCAACGCGTCCACCGCGTCGCGCGCCGTGCCGCACATGCTGCCCATGCCGACGACGACGGTGGCCGCCCCGTCGCAGCGATAGCGTTCGATCACGCCATGGCTGCGTCCGGTATGTTCGGCCCATTCGCGATCGGCCTCGGCGGCGAGTCGGGGCACGCGGCCCATCGCCGCCTCGATATCCTGGCGATGTCGATAGAACATGTCCTGCGAGACCACGTTGCCCCAGGACTCGACGTTTGCCGTGTCCAGGCGATGCTCGGGCGCGAACGGAGGGAGGTAGGCATCGACCACCGCCTGCGCGGGCAGGCTCACCGGCTCGAGCGAGTGCGAGACGTAGAAGGCGTCGAGGTTGACCAGCGCCGGCAGCCGAACCTGCTCGGCGACGCGAAAGGCCTGGATCACGGTGTCCAGCGCTTCCTGTGCGGTCTCGACATAGAACTGGATCCAGCCGGTGTCGCGCTGCGACAGGCTGTCGGTCTGGTCCGGCCAGAAGGCCCACGGCGAGGCCACGGTACGGTTGACGTTGGCCATCACGATCGGCGCCCGCGCGCCTGCCGCGTAATGCAGCAGTTCGTGCATCAGCAGCAGGCCCTGCGAAGCGGTGGCGGTGAACACGCGCACTCCAGCCAGCGAGGCCGGGATGCAGGCCGACATCACCGAGTGTTCGGACTCGGGGGTGATGATCTCGGCGTCGAAGTTGCCTTCCGCCTGGAACTCCGTGATCTTCTCGAGCACCGGTGTCTGCGGCGTGATCGGGTAGACCGGCACCACCTTCGGCCGCGCCAGCCGGGCAGCCCAGGCCACCGCGTGGTTGCCGGTCAGCAGGATCGGCTTGTCTTGCGCGTTGGCTCCGGCATCACATCGCTGGGCGATAGAAGTCTGCGCCGCATCACTTCGTGAATTGGCTTCGACGTCACATCGCTGCGCGATATGAGTCTTCGCCGAAGCACTGCGTGCTTTCATCTCAATTCCTCGAGCATCTTCATCGAGCCGGTCGGGCATTCCTTGACGCACAGTCCGCAACCCTTGCAGTAGTCGGTGAGCACGACGTAGCCGTCGCCGGCGCGCTGTACCGCCATGTCGGGGCAGTAGTTGACGCAGTTGTCGCAATGCGTACAGGTGCCGCAGGAGAAGCAGCGCACGGTCTCGGCCAGCGCGCGCTCGATGTCCAGGCCGAGCTGCACCTCGGCATCGCACACCAGTCGATCGGCCGGGGCCAGCCGCCGATCGCCCGGACGCGACTGCAATGGGTGGTAATGCAGGTTGATGGCCGCCAGCGGCACCAGCGGCTCCCTGAAGCGTGGCACTGCGGCCCCGGCCGCGGCGCTGCCGAGACGGGCCTGCAACTGGCGGTCGATCTCGAGCGCCGCGCGCTCGCCCATGCCGATGGCCTCGGTCACGAAGCGCGCCATGCTCGCCATGTCGCCACCCGCCCAGACGCCCTCGGCGCTGGTCGCGCCGCGCTCGTCGGTCCTGAGCAGCACGCCCTCGGTGGCCAGCGCGTCACCCAGTGGCGCGAGGTCCGGGTCCTGGCCGATCGAGCTGACGATGGCGTCGGCCGCGAGAGTGAAGCCGCTGTCGTCGATCGGCGTCACGCTGAACTGCCCGCGCTGGGCACCGGGCTGGAAGTTCACCCGGACGCAGTCCAGCCGCAGACCGGCGTCACCGGCCTCGGCCACGCCGCGCAGCATCGAAGCGTCGCGCAGCGTGATTCCTTCCTCGAGGGCCTCGACGACTTCCTCACGTTGCGCCGGCATCATTGCCTCGCCTTCGAGCGCCAGAATCGTCACCTCGTGCCCGGCGCGGCGCGCGCTGCGCGCCGCATCGAGCGCGGCGCTGCCGCCGCCGATCACCACCAGGCGGCGGCCGAGCGGCGGCGGTTCGCCGATGCTGGTGCGCGCCAGGTAGTCGGCACCGTCGACGACCCAGGGGCGGCCGTAGTCGAGTTGGGGCAGGCGCTTCTGACGCCGTGCGCCCATCGCCAGATAGACCGCATCGTGGTCGGCACGCAGTTGCGCGAAGGCCTGCGGTGTCTCGATCGCCTGGCCGCAGCGCAGCTCGATGCCCATCGCCACGATGCGAGCAATCTCGCCGTCGAGCACCGAGCGCGCCAGGCGGTAGGCCGGGATGCCGTAGCGCATCAGGCCGCCGAGCTCGGGTCGAGACTCGAGCAGCGTGACGGCGTGGCCGCGGCGGCGCAACTGGTAGGCCGCCGACAGGCCCGACGGTCCGCCGCCGACGACCGCGACGCGCGCACCGCTCTGAGATGCAGCTGCGTCGTGCCCCCACCCGCGCTCCAGCGCGATGTCGCCGACGAAGCGCTCGAGCCTGCAGATCGACAGCGACTCGTCGTAACCCGCGCGGTTGCAGGCCACTTCGCAGGGATGGTGGCAGATGCGACCGGCAATCGACGGAAACGGGTTGTGCCGGCACAGCGTCTGCCAGGCACCGCGGAAGTCGCGCCCGCGCGCCTGGCCAATCCACTCGGCAATGTCGCCACCGACCGGGCATGCGCCGTGGCAGGGCGACGGGGCGTGAATGTGCTGCGCCAGCGCGGCGCGCCAGGTGCCGGTCTTGATCGCCGAGGTGCTGCCGGTGGTCCAGATGGCCGGAACGGGCAAGGGCGCGTTGGCTACGGCTTCAAATCGCTGAGCGGCATGAGTCTGCGCCGAAGCACTACGCGCCGTCATGCCGCGGCTCCCTGCAACTGCATGTCGGCCCAGCGGTAGCCTTCCTCGCAGGCGGCGATGTTCTCGTCGTGCAGCTTCGGCGCCTGCTCGACGAGCGTGCGTTCCATCGTCTCCAGCGAGGGCGCCGAAAGGGCCCGGGCGAAAGCTCCGAGCAGGGCCGAGTTGACGATGCGAGCAAGGCCATTGCGACGCGCGATCCCCAGGCCGTCGACCGGGATCACGCGATAGCCGGGCAGGTCATGGCAGAACTGCTCGCGGCTGCGCGCCGAATTGACGACGATCAGCGTGTCGGGCTGCGCGGTAGCCAGCAGCCGGCCTTCGAGCAGGCTGGCGTCGAAACACAGGATGGCATCGGCGCGCTCGATGTCGCAGCGCAGCCGCACCGGCCGGTCGTCGACGCGCAGGTAGGAACTCACCGGCGTGCCGCGACGCGCCCCGCCGTAGCTGGCGAAGCACTGCACCTGGCGCCCCTGGGCGAAGAAGGCCGCCGCCAGCAGGTTGCCCGCCGTCTGTGCGCCCTGGCCTCCCCGGCCCTGGATGATGATCTGCAACACGCCGTCTCCTTGCGCTGCTCCCTCTGTGCTCGGGTGCTTGGGCTGCAATCTAGCCCCGGCGCTTGAATTCGTCGAATTGATTGTCAGAATCCACGGTATTCACGAAAGAGATGCAGATGAACTTCCGTCAACTCGATCTCAACCTGCTGCGCGTGCTGTGCGCGATCCACCGCAGCGGCTCGGTCACCGAGGCCGGGCGCCAGCTCGCGCTGTCGCAACCGGCGACCAGCAATGCATTGGCCCGCCTGCGCCGCGCCTTCGACGACGCGCTCTTCGTGCGCTCGCCGTCGGGACTGCACCCGACGCGCCTCGCGCAGCGCATCGCACCCGCGGTGGCAGCGCACCTGCACGCGCTCGAGGCTGCGCTGTCCAGCGGCGAAAGCTTCGATGCCGCGCGCGGCCGTGTGCACTGGCGGCTGTCGCTGTCCGACCTCGGTGAACTGCTGTTCCTGGCGCCACTGGCCCGGGCACTGCGCATGGAGTCGCCAGGCAGCCAGGTGTCCAACGTCGCGGTGGATGCATCTCAGGTGAGCGCCGCGCTGGAAGGGCGCGACATCGACCTGGCGATCGGCATCCTCAAGCCACCGCACCGCGGCATCGCCAGCGAATCGCTTTTCCACGAGCATTTTGTCGCCATCACGGGCAGCCACTGGCGACCCGCGGTCGGTCGCGCCAGCAAGGGCCTGAACATCGATCAGTTGGCCCTCGCCTCGCTCGCCGTCGCGGCACCCACCGCCACCTTTCACGGCAGCGTGGAGGCCATGCTGACCCGCCTCAAGCTCAACGACCGCGCCGTGGTGCGCGCGCGTCACTACGGCGCCCTGCCCGAGTTGGTGACGTGCACGGACCTGCTGGCGATCGTGCCCCGGATGTTCGCCGACTCGCTGGCGCCGCGCTACGACGTGCGGATGTGGGAGCTCCCGGGCCACGGACCGCACCACGACGTGCGCATGGTGTGGCACCAGAGTGCCTCGAACGACTCGGCGCACGGATGGTTGCGCGAACGCGTGCGGCAGCTCTTCGCTCGCGGCAGCACGCAGTGATAAAGCAGCACCGCTGCGTGCTTGTGTGGCGTCCGCTTTCGGCCCATTGCAGCCGTTCGTGGGCGTCCGCTTCCGGGTGGCTTCAGCGCGGCGCGGCAGACGGTGTCCGCTTTGGCAGTTCGGCGCGGGAGCGCCAGGCCGAGCTGGCGTGTTCTGCTCCGTGTCCCCCGGCGCCGGCCTTCGGCCGCCGCCTCCTCCTTTACCTGCGCAGAACACGCCAGCCCGTCCTGACGCTCTGCCACCTTTGCGGCATCGGTTGCGCAGGCACGTGTGTCGGCACGCTCCGCTGGCACTGGGCCGAGGGTGGCGGGCAACCGGCTGCCGCAGGTAAAGGAGGAGACGCCAGCCGTCAGGATGGCGTCGGGGGACACGGAGGCAGCCGGTTGCCCGCCGCCCTCGGCCACGCGCCGGCCTTGGCTCGCTCCAGCACTCAATACAAAGGGCCGCAATGGGCCGAAAGCAGCCAGCGGCAGTGTCAGCACCACGATGGTGAACTGACCGACAATGCAGGGGTCGCGCGCGGGATCGCCTGCGTGCCCGCCAACCCCCACCAGGAGATCGAGCATGGAAGAAGTCGTCATCGTCGCTGCGACCCGCACCGCGGTCGGCAAGTTCGGCGGCTCATTGGCCAAGATACCGGCCAGCGAGCTCGGTGCCACCGTCATTCGGGAGTTGCTTCGCCGATCGGGCTTGCAGGGCGGGCAGATCGGCGAGGTGATCCTCGGCCAGGTGCTGCAGGCCGGCTGCGGGCAGAACCCGGCGCGCCAGGCCGTCATCAAGGCGGGCCTGCCGCAGGAAGTGCCGGCGATGACGATCAACAAGGTCTGCGGCTCCGGACTGAAGGCGGTGATCCTCGCCGCGCAGGCGATTCGCGATGGCGACTCCGAGATCGTGATCGCCGGCGGCCAGGAGAACATGAGTCTCTCGCCGCACGTGCTGCCGGGGTCGCGCGACGGCCAGCGCATGGGTGACTGGAAGTTGATCGACTCGATGATCAGCGACGGCCTGTGGGACGTCTACAACCAGGTCCACATGGGCATCACCGCCGAGAACGTGGCGAAGAAATACGGCGTCACGCGCGAGCAGCAGGATGCTCTGGCCCTCGCCTCGCAGCTGAAGGCGGCAGCGGCACAGGACGGCGGGCGCTTCAAGGACGAGATCGTCGGCGTGAGCATTCCGCAGCGAAAGGGCGACGCCATCGTCTTCGGCGCCGACGAATTCATCAACCGCAAGTCGAGCGCCGAGGGGCTCGCGGGCCTGCGCCCGGCGTTCGACAAGGCGGGCAGCGTCACCGCCGGCAACGCCTCCGGGCTGAACGACGGCGCGGCCGGCGTGGTCGTGATGGCCGCGAAGAAGGCCACCGCCCTCGGGTTGACGCCGCTGGCTCGCATCGCGTCGTATGCCAGCGCGGGGCTCGACCCGGCGATCATGGGCATGGGGCCGGTCCCGGCGGCACGCAAGGCGCTGGCACGCGCCGGCTGGAAGCCGGCCGACCTCGACCTGCTGGAGATCAACGAAGCCTTCGCTGCCCAGGCCTGCGCCGTCCACGCCGAGATGGGCTGGGACACGAGCAAGGTCAACGTCAACGGCGGCGCGATCGCGATCGGACACCCGATCGGTGCCTCGGGCTGCCGCATCCTGGTGACGCTGATCCACGAAATGATCAAGCGCAACGTCCACAAGGGCATCGCCTCGCTGTGCATCGGCGGCGGCATGGGCGTGGCCCTGACCATCGAGCGCTGAAGAGCGCACCCCTTCACTCAACGGACCAGAAGGAGACAGACATGACACAGCAACGAGTGGTTCTCGTCACCGGCGGCATGGGTGGCCTGGGCGAGTCGATTTCGACGAAGATGGCCGATGCAGGCTACAAGGTCGTGGTGACCTACTCACCGGGCAACACCAAGCACGGCGAATGGGTGGCCGGCATGAAGGCGCGTGGCTACGACATCCTGGCCGTGCCGTGCGACGTGGCCAACTTCGAATCCTGCGCCAGTGCGGTGGCCGAGGTGAATGCCAAGGTCGGCCTGGTCGACGTGCTCGTCAACAACGCCGGCATCACGCGCGACATGACCTTCAAGAAGATGGACAAGATCAGCTGGGACGCGGTGATGCGCACGAACCTGGACAGCCTGTTCAACATGACCAAGCAGGTCGCCGACGGCATGGTCGACCGCGGCTGGGGGCGCATCATCAACGTCTCGTCGGTCAACGGCTCGAAGGGCGCGTTCGGCCAGACCAACTATTCGGCGGCAAAGGCCGGCGTCCACGGCTTCACGAAGGCGCTCGCGCTCGAAGTGGCGAGGAAGAACGTCACCGTCAACACCATATCGCCCGGCTACATCGGCACGCAGATGGTGACGGCGATCCCGAAGGAGATCCTCGATTCGAAGATCCTGCCGCAGATCCCGGTCGGGCGGCTCGGCAAGCCGGAGGAAGTGGCCGGGCTGATCATCTACCTGGCTTCGGAAGAGGCTGCCTTCGTGACCGGCGCCAACATCGCCATCAATGGCGGCCAGCACATGCAGTAGATGACGACCCCAAGATGCCTTCGGCATCGTCCCCCGAGGGGAGCTCGGACCTCTTGGGGCGGCCCGGCGAGGTCCGAGTTGACGACCCCAAGATGCCTTCGGCATCGTCCCCCGAGGGAAGCTCGGACCTCTTGGGGCGGCCCGGCGAGGTCCGAGTCGACGACCCCAAGATGCCATCGGCACGCAGAGCAGGCCGCGCCGGACCGGCGGCCACCCTCCACGACACTTTCATCAGGAGCTTTCCATGTTCAAGTCAGGCATCGACCAGGACGCGCTGGTCAACATGTTCTCGCAAGCCACGGCCAAGCAGGGCGAGGCACTGCGCTCGGCGGTCAGCGAAGCGACGCTCAAGGCGCTGCAGGGGCGCGAGCTGACGCTCGCCAACATCCGCGGTGTCCTGAAGACCGTGACCGAGGCGGCGTCCAGCGGCGCGGCCCAGAGCAGCCTGCCGCTGCCGGATGTCGAAGGGCTGCTCGGCCAGGCCTTTGCCGGCATGGACGCAGCACTGCTGAAGACGGTGGAGGCCAACCGCAGGGCACTCGAGCAGTTCATCGGCCAGGGTGTCGACGTGCAGGAAAAGCAGATCAAGAGCGCATTGGCCAACCTGGAGAAGCTCGAAGACACGTTCTTCGCGACCGTCGCCAAGGCAGCGCAGGGTGCCGGCCAGCCACTGCAGGGCCCGTGGGACCAGGTGCTCGATGCAATGAAGCTGAAGGGCACGAGCACCGGCGCGCAGGCCAGCCAGACCGTCGAGCAGATGCTCGCGCAGGCACACACCGCGCTGCGCGACAGCCGCTCGGCGGGTCTGCGTGCGGCACAGGCGATGATGCAGAGCTATGCGACCCTCGTCAGCGGCGTGCTGATCGGCATGTCCGAGGGCTTGCAGCAGAACGCACCCGCCAAGCCTGCCGCAAGCGCCACGCGCCGCAAGTAGTCGGCCGGTGAGCGCGGGGCTTCGGTGATCGCCTGGCTCGCCGACGAAGATCAGCCGCTGCCGCCGACCGCGCAGGCCCTGAGCGCCGGCAGCGAGGCGCCCGGCCTGTTGGCCGTGGGAGGCGAGATCACCGAGCAGCGGCTGACCGAGGCCTACTCGCGAGGCGTGTTCCCGTGGTACGGCGCCGGCCAGCCGGTCTTGTGGTGGTCACCCGACCCGCGCATGGTGCTGCCGGTCGCCGAGTTCCGCGTGTCCCGTTCGCTGCGCAAGACGATCAAGCGCTTCGCCGCCTCGCCGAGTTGCTCGCTGCGCATCGACAGCGCGCTGTACCGCGTGATGCAGGCCTGCGCAATGACGCCGCGCGAGGGCCAGGACGACACCTGGATCATGCCGGAAATGATCGACGCCTACGGAGCCTGGCCGGCGGTGCACAGCTTCGAGACCTGGATCGAGGGCCAGCTCGTCGGCGGGCTCTACGGCGTGTGCCTGGGCCGGATGTTCTTCGGCGAATCGATGTTCTCGCATCGCAGCGACGCGTCCAAGATCGCGCTGGCGGCGCTCGTGTGCTTCTGTCGCGCGCACGGCATCGATCTGATCGACTGCCAGCAGAACACGGGGCACCTCGCTTCGCTGGGGGCGCGCGAGATCCCGCGTGGTGCGTTCGAGCGCCTGATCGCCGCGCGCGTGAGGGAGACCCCGCCGCGTGAATGGACCTATGATCCTGCGCACTGGGAGCACCTGCGAGACACGCCGGAAGCTCCGCGGTTCGAGGAACCCGGCCCGTGACCTACCCGAAAGAGCTTCCGCTTTCTTCGCTCCAGTTCTACGCCACGGCCCCCTACCCGTGCAGCTACCTGCCGCAGCGCCTGGCGCGCTCGCAAGTCGCCACCCCGAGCCACCTGATCAACGCCGACGCCTACTCGGGCCTGGTTGCCAACGGCTTTCGCCGCAGCGGCATGTTCACCTACCGCCCCTACTGCGACGGCTGCCGCGCCTGCGTGCCGCTGCGTGTACCGGTGGCGTCCTTCGTGCCCACGCGCAGCCAGAGGCGGGCCGCGCGGGCGCACCGCACGCTGCAGGCGCGCGTGCTGCGCCTGTGCTTCGTGCCCGAGCATTACCAGCTCTACCTGCGCTACCAGGCCGGACGCCACAGTGGCGGCGGGATGGACCAGGACAGCGTCGACCAGTACACCCAGTTCCTGCTCCAGAGCCGCGTCAACTCGCGCCTCGTCGAGTTCCGCGAGCCTTCGGCGTCGGGCCTGGGTGCGCTGAAGATGGTGTCGATCCTGGACATCCTGAACGACGGGCTGTCCGCCGTCTACACCTTCTACGAGCCGGAGCCGAACGCGAGCTACGGCACCTACAACGTGCTGTGGCAGATCGAGCAGACGCGGCTGCTGAAGTTGGCCCACGTCTACCTCGGCTACTGGATCGCCGAGAGCCCGAAGATGGCCTACAAGGCGCAGTTCCGACCGCACCAGGTACTGCGCGACGGACGCTGGCAGGCGACCGTCGCTTGCCGCTGAACGTCGGTGCTCAAGGAAGCGCCGGGCCGCCCCAAGGTTCCTTGACCCCCGCGGGGGGCGGGCTGGGCGCAGCCCGGCCCTGGGTGCGCTCAGACCCCCAGGCGAGCTACGACCTCGTCGGCCAGCGCGAGGCAACTCGTCAGGCCCGGCGACTCGATGCCGAACAGGTTGACGAGTCCCGCCATGCCGTGCTCGCGCGGTCCCTGCACGCAGAAGTCCGGCGCCGGCTCGCCCGGGCCGTGGATCTTCGGCCGCACGCCGCTGTACGCCGGCTGCAGCGCCCCGTCGGGCAGGTCCGGCCAGTAGCGGCGCACGTCGGCGTAGAAGGCTTCGGCACGTGCCGGATCGACGCCGTAGTCGATGGCGTCGGCGCCGGCCACGTCGAGCCACTGTGCGTCGGGCCCGAAGCGCGCCTGGCCGCCGAGGTCCAAGGTCAGGTGAACGCCGAGCCAGGCGTCCTGCGGCAGGGGATAGACGAGGCGCGAAAACGGCGCCCGCCCGGCGAGCGCGAAGTAGCTGCCCTTGCTGAAGTGCGCCTGCGGAACGTAGCGCGCGCCGAGGTCGGGCATCGTCGCCGCCAGCATCGGTGCGCGAAGACCGGCAGCGTTGACGACCCGCCGCGCTCGCAGCGCCATCGGCTCGTCGCCGGCCACTTCGATGCGGGTCCCGTCGGCTCCGCCGCGCATCGCCTGGACCGGTGAGCGCAGCGCGACGGCCCCGCCGGCCCGTTCGAGGTCGCCCTGCAAGGAGAGCATCAGGCCGTGGCTGTCGACGATACCGGTGGACGGCGACAGCAGTGCAGCGTCGCAACGCAGCGCCGGTTCGAGCGCTCGCGCCTCGGCGGCGTCGAGCATCCGCAGGTCGCGTACGCCGTTGCAGCGCGCCCGCTCGGCCAGTTGAGCGAGCCCGCGCAGTTGCCCGGGTGCCGTCGCGACGACGAGCTTTCCGCAGCGCCGGTGCGCCACGCCGTGCGCCTCGCAGTAGGCGTAGAGCTGCGCGCGACCCTCGACGCAGAGCCTGGCCTTCAGCGACCCCTGCGGGTAGTACAGGCCGGCATGGATCACTTCGCTGCTGCGCGAGCTGATGCCGGTGCCGATGGCCCTCTCACGCTCGAGCACCAGGGTCTCGAGTCCTCGCCGCGCCAGCGCGCGCCCGACAGCGAGTCCGACGACGCCGGCGCCGACCACGACCGCGTCGACAAGATCCTCGCTCATCCAATCCTCTGCAGCGCGCGAAGCAGCCGCGCCCTGACCGCATCGCGCAGCGGCGCGTCGGCGACCACCTCGACCTGGCCGGCATGGCGCAGTACGTCCATCGCCAGCTCGGTCACGTCGGCATACGGCAGGCGCAACTCGTAGCGCCCGTCGTCGAGCCAGCGCTCCTGCTGCTCGGGGTGCCAGGTTTCGCCCGCCACCCACAGCGCCGGCTCGGCGTCGAACACCAGCGTCGCCCAACGCAGCGCCTTGCCGCCGAAGATGCCGTAGCCGCCGTCGAGTTCGGCCTCGATCGTCTTCAGCGCCACTGTCTTCGCACGCTGCTCGA
The DNA here is from genome assembly GCA_963802435.1 of uncultured bacterium. GTDB lineage: Bacteria > Pseudomonadota > Gammaproteobacteria > Burkholderiales > Burkholderiaceae_C > CAIKUF01. The sequence goes on along the minus strand of CAWDIT010000015.1, from coordinate 128,554 downwards.
GCTGCTGCGCCTGTTCGATCGCGTCCAGTGCGAAGCGTCGCAATGCCCCGGCCTGGTGGCACCAGGCGTCGAGATACCAGGTGCTGCGGTAGTGCACCAGCCGCAGCGGCGACACGACGCGCTCCGAGCGCGTCCCCTTGCCGCGCGTGTGGTAGCGAAGCCTGAGCCGCTGCTGCTTCTGCAATGCGCTGCCGATGAGCTCGAAGTGGCGGCTCGCCACCGGCCGCGCCGCGGCGCTGACGATGCGCACGCGCTTCATCATCTGGCGCGACTCCTGCGCGTTGGCGCCGAGCATGCCGTTGAGCTTGTCCTGCATCGGCTGCAGGTGGCGGCCGAGCACGCCGCCGGCGTCGAGCCCGGCAATCAGCTGGTGCATCGTCAGCAGCGCGTGGATCTCGTGCTCGCTGAACCAGACACCCGGCAGCTCGTGGCTCACCGGCCGCGCAGCCGCGGCGGGGGCGAAACGGTAGGCGTCATCGCCGCGGTCGTAGACGATCGGCGCGTCCATCCGGTCGCGCAGGTACTGCAGATCGCGCTTGAGCGTCGCCGGCGAGACCTCCAGTTCGCCGAGCAGCGTCTGGAAACTGACGCCGCCGCGGTTGCGTATCAGCAGTTCGATCCGGTAGAAGCGTTCGGTACGGTCCATCGGCGGGAAGCATCCAGGCTCGGCGCGTGAGCGGGGGCAGGCGCAGCGGATTCTCGCACCGCGAACGGCGTCGCTGGACAGGCTCATCTGGTGAGCCTGTGGCGAGCCACACTGCCCTCCATGCCGGGCATCGTGCCCGGCGCCAACCTGGAGTTCGCGATGGCCCAAGCGATTCTCGACTTCCCCGCCCAGCCTGCCGACGAAGCCGTCGCCTTCGAACTCGGCCGGGACTTTGCCCGCCATGCGCTCGCGCCGCCGGCCGAACACCTGGCCGCCGGTTCGCCTTTGCATCACGGCTGGGTCGCCGGCCGAGCGAGCTTCGGCGCGCGCACGCTGGCGCCGACGCCCCACGTGCGCCAGTGGCTACAACTGAGGTTGAGCGCCTGGCAGTGCGGTCGTGCCTTCGAAGGAATGCTGGTGACACCGAATTACCTGCGCCAGATCGATGTCGCCTGGTGCCCGATCACCCGCAGGGCGCTCACGCGCCAAGCCGGCGGCGTGAGCGACGCGTCGGTCGCCCGCGTGCGCGACGATGCCGGCTACGCCGCCGGAAACCTCGCGGTGATCAGTTCGCAGGCCAGTGCCGCCAAGGACGGCTGCAGCTTCGACGGCGCGCTCGCGATGATGCGCCTCGCCGAGGCCTGCCCGGCACCGGCAGCGGGTGACGCCGTCCGACCCGAACTCGGTGGGCTGGGCGCCGCCGATTGGGCGCGCGTCGCCGTGCTGTGTTCGTTCGTCACCGCACTGCCCCACGAACAGGCAGCGGGCCTGCCGTTACTGCTGCTGCCGCCGAATCGACTGCGGATGTTCAACCCCGTCCAGGCGCTGCAGGCGCTGCTGACGCGGCAGTTCGGGTTGGAGGGTCTGAGCGCTCGATTGGCTCGCATCGAGGCATTGCTTCCAGGCAGGGCGCCACAGCGCGACTTCCGTCTCTTCGTGAACGCGCTGCTGCCGCGCGTGCTCGAGCGCGGCCGCCACCCCGACGCGCAGGCAATGCGCTGGGCACTGGAAGATGCCTGGCGCGATCCGCTGGCGCTGCGCTGCTGGTCGCGACTCGCGCACCAGTTGACCGCGGCGCAGGCCGAACGGATCGTGCTGCGTGCCAACGTGCCAAGCTTGGATGGGCAACGGGCACAGCCTCTCACGCCCGATCAGGCGACCGAGGGATGGGAACTGGAGCGCCACGGCTACCGGATGGAGCCGGTCGAACGCCGCGAATCTCTGGCGCCAGCGCGGCGGCATCAATCCTGCCCGCCGCCGTCGGTTCCGCGCAGCGCACCGATTCAACTCGCCCTCTGCGCCTGAGTGCTTCGCGAGCTGCACCGCCGTCGGCCGCACCGCTGGGGAGTGTTTGCAGGGCAAGGCGGCGCGCAGAGGGGAGAACCCGCGGGCCGCACCTTCCTGGTGGGATTGGCCGGGCGATGTTCTAGACTGCCTGCCATGCACGACTCCTCCTCACCGTCGGCAGCGCGCCGCCTCTCGCAGCTCGCGATCCTGTCGTTCGCAGCAACGGCGTTGCCGCTGCTCGGCACCGGATGCGCCACCGATGCGCCCACCGGCAGGGCCCGCTTTGCCTGTTACGACGCGCGCGGCCGCCTGGCGGACACCGTCGTCACAAAGGCCGAGTGCGAGCTGCGCAACTGGGAGTGGCGCGAACGCCCGTGATACATGGGCTGCCGCTGGTCGGTATTGTCCTCGCCCTGAAGGCACCGCAGTGGCGCGCCGAGCGCATAGGTCGGCGTCACCGAGTTCACCGGCGCCTATGACGCGGAGCGACGCGGCCCACCACACTTGGCCACCGCATCCGGCAGTTCCCGGGTCGAGAGCTGCACTTCCGGTGCACTTAGGTGAGAAGGCCCCGGATCGCTCCGAGGCCTGTTTTCATTGGTGGGCGGTGCAGGCTTCGAACCTGCGACCCCAGCAGTGTGAATGCTGTGCTCTACCCCTGAGCTAACCGCCCTGAAAGTCTGTTCTGACGCCACCGCGAGGCGGCGAATTATGCCACGGGCCTTCGCCAGACCGCCTTGCCGCCGCTGGCCTTGTCGATCGAGGCGAGCACCGCTTCGTGCGCCGCCAACTCGTCGGCACTGGGTTCGATGATCGGCAGCTCATACGTGCTGAAGTCCGCCGAAGCCAGCGTCGACTCGTCGTTCGCGCCGTGCAGATCGTCGATGACCAGCGACTCCTGCCCGCGCGTCATGCGGATGTAGACCTCGGCCAGCAGCCCGGCGTCGAGCAGTGCGCCGTGCAGGTTGCGACTCGAGTTGTCGACTTCGAGCCTGCGGCACAGCGCGTCGAGCGAGTTCGACTTGCCGGGAAACATCTCGCGCGCCATCAGCAGGCTGTCGGTGATGCGCGCCGCCACCGTCTCGAACTTCGGGCGTTGCAGACGGCGCAGTTCCTCGTTCAGGAACCCGAGGTCGAAGCCGGCGTTGTGGATGATGATCTCGGCGCCGTCCAGGTAGGCCAGCAGGTCGTCGACGACGCTCGCGAAGAGGGGCTTGTCGGCCAGGAACTCGTCGCTGAGACCATGGATGCGCGCTGCGTCCTCGCTACTCGGTCGCTCGGGGTTCAGGTAGAAGTGCAGGTCGTTGCCCGACAAGCGTCGATTGAGCATCTCGACGCAACCGATCTCGACGATGCGGTCGCCCGATTCGGGGCTCAGGCCGGTCGTTTCGGTGTCGAGAAAGATCTGGCGCATCGCGCAGTGGCCTCGCCGCTCAGAGATCGCGCCGTGCCGCCCAGGCCCACATCAGCGCACCGGCAACGATCATCGGCAGGCACAGCCACTGGCCCATGCTCAGGCCGAGCGCGAGCAATCCGAGGAATCCGTCAGGCTCGCGGAAATACTCGGCCGCAAAGCGCAACAGCCCATAGCCGAGCAGGAACGCACCCGACACCTTGCCCCAGACCGGTTGGCCACGCGTGCCGACGTAGGCTGCAGGCCGGCGCGCGTACCACCACAGCAGCACGAATAGCAGCAGTCCCTCGAGCAGGACCTGGTAGATCTGCGACGGATGGCGCGGGATGTCCGACCCCGATTGCGGGAACACCATCGCCCAGGGCAGGCTCGGGTCGGCCGCCCGGCCCCACAGCTCGCCGTTGATGAAGTTGCCGATGCGCCCGCACGCCAGCCCGGTGGGCACGCAGGGCGCGATCAGGTCGGTCGCCTCCAGGAAAGTGCGTCCGCGCTGGCGCGCGAACAGCGCCACGGCCACGAACACGCCGAGCATGCCGCCGTGGAACGACATGCCGCCCTTCCAGACCGCGAACGCCTCGAATGGATTGCCCGCGTAGTAGCCGGGCTTGTAGAACAGCACGTAACCGAGCCGTCCGCCGATCACGACGCCGAGCACACCGTAGAACAGCATGTCCTCCACCTCGCGACGCGTCCAGCCGCGTCGAGAGAAGGGAGCGGCCCTGACGCGCAACGATGCGAGCCACAGGAACAGGCCGAACGCCAGCAGGTAGGTCAGGCCGTACCAGTGGATCGCGAGCGGGCCGATCTGCACCGCTACGGCGTTGAACTGGGGATGGGTCAGCATGCGTTGGCGGCGGATTGCGGGGCAGCAAATGATACGGCGCGGCTATAGTTCCCTTCGCGCGCCCGCCTGGCGCTGCGCCCTTCCCACGTCATTCAAGGCCCCGTCATGAGCATCAATCGCCGCTCCAGGAATATCACCGAAGGCGTGGCCCGCGCCCCGAACCGTTCGATGTACTACGCCCTCGGCTACGAGGAGGGCGACTTCAAGAAGCCGATGATCGGCGTGGCCAACGCGCACTCGACGATCACGCCGTGCAACGCCGGCCTGCAGAAGCTCGCCGATGCCACGGTGGCGGGAGTCGAGGCCGCGGGCGGCAACGCCCAGATCTTCGGCACGCCGACGATCTCCGACGGCATGGCGATGGGCACCGAGGGCATGAAGTACAGCCTCGTCTCGCGCGAGGTCATCGCGGATTGCATCGAGACTTGCGTCCTCGGCCAATGGATGGACGGCGTGGTGACGATCGGCGGCTGCGACAAGAACATGCCCGGCGCGATGATGGGCATGCTGCGCGCCAACGTGCCCGGCATCTTCGTCTACGGCGGCACGATCCTGCCGGGGCGCTACAAGGGCCAGGACCTGAACATCGTCAGCGTGTTCGAGGCGGTCGGCCAGTTCACCGCCGGCAACATGGCCGAGGAAGACTTCTGCCAGATCGAGCGCCGCGCCATCCCCGGCACCGGTTCGTGCGGCGGCATGTACACCGCCAATACGATGAGTTCGGCCTTCGAGGCGCTCGGCATGAGCCTGCCGCGCTCGAGCACGATGGCCAACCCGCAGGACGAGATCACCGCCGCCGCCACCGATGCAGCGCGCGTCCTCGTCGCGGCCGTCGAGGCCGACCTGAAGCCGCGCGACATCGTCACCCGCAAGAGCATCGAGAACGCCGTCGCAGTGATCATGGCGATCGGGGGCTCGACCAATGCCGTCCTGCATTTCCTGGCGATCGCCCATGCCGCGGGCGTCGAGTGGAGCATCGACGACTTCGAGCGTGTGCGCCGCAAGGTGCCGGTGTTGTGCGATCTGAAGCCCTCCGGGCGCTACCTGGCGGTCGATCTGCACCAGGCCGGTGGCATTCCTCAGGTGATGAAGATGCTGCTCGTGGCCGGGCTGCTGCACGGTGACTGCATCACCATCACCGGCAAGACGGTCGCAGAGAACCTGGCAGGCGTGCCGGATGCGCCGCGCGCCGACCAGGACGTGATCCGCCCGATGTCCGATCCGATGTACGCGCACGGCCACCTGGCGATCCTGAAGGGAAACCTGTCGCCCGAGGGCTGCGTGGCCAAGATCACCGGCTTGAAGAGCCCGGTGATGACCGGGCCGGCCCGGGTGTTCGACGACGAGCAATCGGCGCTCGCCGCGATCATGGCCAAGAAGATCGTTGCCGGCGACGTCATGGTGCTGCGCTACCTCGGCCCCAAGGGGGCGCCGGGCATGCCCGAGATGCTCGCGCCGACGGGTGCACTGATCGGCCAGGGCCTGGGCGAATCGGTCGGGTTGATCACCGATGGGCGCTTCTCCGGCGGCACCTGGGGCATGGTCGTCGGCCATGTCGCGCCGGAGGCAAGCGTCGGCGGCACCATCGCGCTGGTGCAGGAAGGCGACTCGATCACCATCGATGCGCACCGCCTGCTGCTGCAGCTCGACGTCAGCGAGGGCGTGCTCGCCGCTCGCCGCGCCGCGTGGAAGGCACCGGCGCCCCGCTACACCCGCGGCGTGCTCGCCAAGTTCGCCTTCAACGCGTCGAGCGCATCGCTCGGCGCCGTGCTCGACAGATTCGATTCCACCGGGACCGTTGCCGGGAACGAGTGAGGCGGGTCCGCCGGCAAGCTCCGCGCGGCCGGCCCGCGTCAGGGCTTGGCGTCGTCGGGCGCTGCGGCGCCGGGGTCGGGCACCTTGCTGTCCTGGTGGCCGTGGAAACCGCTGAGGATCGACTCGCGGTTCTCCTCGCGTTGCTTGGCGCGCTTGCCCTCGACCTCGTCGATCCTGCGCTGCTGAGCCGACTTGAACTTCTTTGCCCGTTCCTTATCCTTGTCGAGGGTGCGGTAATCGAGCCCCATGTTCGCCAGATTCTCGCGCCGCCGCTTCTCCTTGCGGGCGTCCATCTTCTCCATCTCGCGGCGCTTGTTCAACCCCGACTTGTCGGCCCAGACCCACCACAGGGCCGCCAGGATGAACGGCACGATAAACTTCCACAAGTCGCCCGAGAACTCCCAGTTCCAGGCGCCGAACGGCCCGATTCCCAGAAGGTTCAGTGCGATCATGAGCACGCCAGCGATGACGAAGTACATGGTTCAGCCTCCTGGCGGGTGTTCGGTCGGCAATCGATCGCGTGTCAACCCGCTTTGCTGTGAATCGTTATCGTCAATGTAGCCGAGTGTTAAATCGAAATTTCTTCCGAAGGACACCATGAAACTGACATCTCTTCTTTCAATCGCCCTGCTGGCCGCCGCCACGACACCGGTCTTCGCGAACGCCGACCTCGCGCAGAAGAAGAATTGCCTGGCCTGCCATCAGGTCGACAAGAAGCTCGTCGGGCCCGCCTACAAGGACGTCGCGGCCAAGTACGCGGGCGACAAGGACGCGGTGAACAAGCTCGTGCAGAAGGTCATGAAGGGCGGTTCGGGCGTCTGGGGCCCGGTGCCGATGCCGGCCAACCCGCAGGTCAACGAGGCCGAAGCGAAGCAGCTCGTCGTCTGGGTGCTGTCAGTGAAGTAGTCCGCCCCGCCGCGCGGGGGTAGACCAGGCTTCGGGCGGGCGCCGCTCCGTCGCCCCCACCCCCGCTCTCAGGGGGCGTACTTGGCAATGCAGTCCAGCACCTGCCGGTCGAGCGCGAATCGCGGCCCGTGGCGGCTCGCCAAAGCCGCCGCATTGGACTCGAACGTCGCCATGCCTTCGCTGTAGATGAACTGCATCGCGCCGCCGGTCCAGGGCGGAAAGCCGATGCCGAAGATGGAGCCGATGTTGGCGTCGTGCGTGCTGGTCAGCACGCCCTCGCTCAGGCAGCGCGCCGTCTCGATCGCCTGGCGATAAAGCAGCCGCTGCGACAGCTCGGCGACGCTGGCGTGCGCGCCAGGCTTCTCGAAGCGAGTCTTCAGCTCCGGCCACAGCGTCTTCGGTTGTCCCGCCGGGTAGTCGTAGAAGCCGCCACCGCCCGCCCGCCCGGGGCGCTTGAGCTCCTTCACCATCAGTTCGATCAGGCGCTGGCCGGCATCGGGTTCGAGCGTCTTGCCCTCGGACGCCAGGTCGGCACGCGTCTGCTCCAGCACGTGGACCGACAGCGACAGCGAGGTTTCGTCGATGACCGCCAGCGGCCCGACCGGCATGCCCGCCGCCAGCCCCGCGTGTTCGATCAGCGGCGCCGGCAGGCCTTCGGCCAGCATCGTGATGCCCTCCATCACGAAGGTGCCGAACACGCGGCTCGTGAAGAAGCCGCGTGAATCGTTGACGACGATCGGCGTCTTGCCGATCGCCAGCACGTAGTCGTAGGCGCGGGCGATCGTCTCGTCGTTCGTCTGCTTGCCGCGGATGATCTCGACGAGCCGCATCTTGTCGACCGGCGAGAAGAAGTGCAGGCCGACGAAGCGCTCGGGCGCCGCGCTCGCCTTGGCCAGCCCGCTGATCGGCAAGGTCGACGTGTTCGACGCGAACACGCCTCCCGGGGCGAGCATCGGCTCGGCTTCCTGCGTCACCTTCGCCTTCAGCTCGCGCTGTTCGAACACCGCCTCGATGATCAGGTCGCAGCCCTTCAGGTCGGCCGCGTCGGCAGTCGGCGTGATCAGCGACAGCAGTTGAGCCTTCTGCAATTCGTTCATGCGACCGCGCGAAACGGCCTTCGCGGCGAGCTTCTCGCCGTGGGCCTTGCCCGCCTGCGCCTTGTCGAGGCTCACGTCCTTGAGCACGCTGGCGATCCCGCGCGAGGCATTGGCGTGGGCAATGCCCGCGCCCATCATCCCGGCACCGAGAACGCCGACCTTCGCCGGCTTCCACTTCGGGAACCCGGCGCCGGGCCGCCCCAAGCCGGGTTCGCTCCCCTCGGGGGGCGACGCCGAAGGCGTCTTGGGGTCGTCGATCTTCCCGGGGCGCGACTTGCCGGAGCGGATCGCGTTCAGGTTGAAGAAGAACGCGGTGATCATGTTCTTCGCGTTCTGGCCGACCATGATCTTCGCGAGCTTGCGGCTCTCGATGCGCGTGGCAGTGTCGTAATCGACCATCGCGCCTTCGACCATGGTCTCGAGGATCGCCTGCGGCGCCGGGTACAGGCCGCGCGTCTTGGCGGCGAGCATCGCCGGCGCGACCACGAGCCCCATCGCGATCTTCGGATTGGAAGGCGTGCCGCCCGGCATCTTGTAGTCCTTGCGATCCCAGGGCTGCACGGGACTGGGGTTCGCCGCAATCCAGGCCAGGGCCAGCGTGCGCAACCCTTCGACGCTCGCGCCGAGCCCCTGCACCATGCCCAGTTCGACCGCCTGGCGCGGATTGAAGAGCTTGCCTTCGACAAGGTATGGATTCGCGCCCATCAACCCGAGCAGGCGCACCGTCTTCGTGATGCCGGTGGCACCGGGGATGAGGCCGAGCGAGACCTCGGGTGTGCCGAACTGGATCTTCATGTCGTCGAGCGCGAAGCGCGCGTGCGCGGCCAGCGCCACTTCCCAGCCGCCGCCGAGCGCAGTGCCGTTGAGCAGCGCGACCACCGGTCGGCCCATCGTCTCGAGCTTGCGAAAGCTCAACTTCAGCGCCTCGATGCTCGCGAATGCCTCGGGCGCGTCGGCGGCGGTGAGCTTGAGGACGCCCTTGAGATCGGCGCCGGCAAAGAACGTGGTCTTGGCCGAAGTCAGCAGCACGCCCTTGATCCGGTCCTTGTCGCGCAGCAAGAGCTCGACAGCCTCGATCATCTCTTGCTGCCACTGCAGCGTCATCGTGTTGACCGGCGAACCGGGCTCGTCGAAGGTCAGCGTGGCGGTGCCCTGCGCATCGAGCTCGTAGCGAATGTTCTGCATGTCGGTTCAGACCCGTTCGATGATCGTGGCGATGCCCATGCCGCCGCCGACGCAAAGCGTCACGAGGCCACGCTTGAGTTGGCGTCTTTCGAGCTCGTCGAGCAGCGTGCCGACCAGCATCGCGCCGGTCGCGCCCAGCGGATGCCCCATCGCGATCGCCCCCCCGTTGACGTTGAGCTTGTCGTGCGGCACGCCCATCTCCTTCATGAAGCGCATCGGAACGGCCGCGAAGGCCTCGTTCACCTCGAACAGGTCGATGTCGGCGATCGTCAGCCCCGCCTTGGCCAGTGCCTTGCGCGTCGCCGGCATCGGGCCGGTGAGCATGATGGTCGGGTCGGCGCCCGACAGCGCCGTCGCAACGATGCGTCCACGGGGCGTGAGGCCCAGTGCCTTCCCCTTGGCCTCGCTGCCGATCAGCACGGCGGCGGCGCCGTCGACGATGCCCGACGAGTTGCCGGCCGTGTGCACGTGGTTGATGCGCTCGACCTCGGGGTAGCGCGAAAGGGCCACCGCGTCGAACCCCATTGCACCCATGTCGGCGAACGAGATCTTCAGCGACGCCAGGCCTTCCATCGTCGTGCGCGGCTTGATGAACTCGTCGCGCTCCAGGATGGGCAGGCCGATCGCGTCGTCGACCGAAAGCACCGAACGGTCGAAGCGCCCTGCGGCCTGCGCCGCCGTCGCGCGCTGCTGCGAGACGAGCGCGAATGCATCGATGTCTTCCCGTCCCCAGCCGGCGAGCGTGGCGATCAGGTCGGCACCGATGCCCTGCGGAACGAATCCCGTGCCGGCGTTGGTTTCCGGATCCTGCGCCCAGGCGCCGCCGTCGGACCCGATGGGCACCCGCGACATGCTCTCCACGCCACCGGCGATCACCAGGTCTTCCCAGCCGCTGGCGACCTTCTGCGCCGCCAGGTTCACCGCTTCGAGGCCCGAGGCGCAGAAGCGGTTGATCTGCACGCCGCTGACCGTGTAGGGCCAACCGATCTTGAGCAGTGCAGTCTTGGCGAGCACCGCACCCTGTTCGCCCACCGGCGAGACGACGCCCATCACCACGTCGTCGAGCGCGCCCGGGTCGAAGTCGTGCCGCTTCTGCAGCTTGACCAGGAGGCCGCCGAGCAGATCGACCGGCTTGACCTCGTACAGGCTGCCGTCCTTCTTGCCCTTGCCGCGCGGCGTGCGCACCGCGTCGAAGATGAATGCCTGAGCCATCGCGCTCCTCCAGTGGGGAATCAATAACGAAGTTCTCAGTGGAGACCGACTTGGACCGAAGCCACGTCGGTGCCAAACAGTATAGACTTTATGCAAAGCAGGTGCTTTGCATAAATGACCGCGCGATGATCGAACGGACACTCTTCACTGCCGACCACGAGGCGTTTCGCGACAGCGTGCGCCGCTTCATCGAGCGCGAGATCGTGCCCCACCACGCGGCCTGGGAAGACCAGGGCTACGTGGACCGCGAGGTCTGGCGCAAGGCCGGTGCGAACGGCCTGCTGTGCCAGACGATGCCCGAGGAGTACGGCGGCGCCGGCGTCGACAAGCTGTTTGCCGTGGTGCAGTTCGAGGAGTTGACGCGCGCCGGCTGCAGCGGCATCGGGTTCGGGCTGCACTCGGAGATCGTCGCACCCTACCTGCTGCGCTACGGCACCTCCGCACAGAAGCAGCGCTGGCTGCCGCGCCTGGCGAGCGGCGAGATGATCGGCGCGATTGCGATGAGCGAGCCGGCCGCGGGATCCGACCTGCAGGCCATCAGGACGACCGCCATCCGGCGCGACGACCATTACCTTCTCAACGGTTCGAAGACCTTCGTCACCAACGGCTGGCACGCCGACCTGGTGATCGTCGTCGCGAAAACCAACCCCGAGGCGGGTGCCAAGGGAACGAGCCTGCTCGTCGTCGAGCGCGGGATGCCGGGTTTCGAGAAGGGTCAGCGCCTGAAGAAGCTCGGCCTGAAGGCACAGGACACGTCCGAGCTCTTCTTCGACAACGTTGACGTGCCGTTGAACAACCTGCTCGGTGCAGAGAATGGCGGTTTCGTCAGCCTGATGCAGGAGTTGCCGTGGGAGCGGCTGCAGATCGCGATCGCCGCCGTTGCGAGCGCGGAGGTGGCCATCGAGCGCACGCTCGAGTACGTGAAGCAGCGCAAGGCCTTCGGCCAGACGGTCGCGTCGTTCCAGAACACGCGCTTCACGCTCGCCGAACTGCAGACGCAGGTGCAGGTGGCGCGGGTGTTCGTCGATCGCTGCATAGAACTGCTGATGAAGCAGGAACTCGACACTGCCACCGCATCGATGGCCAAGTACTGGACGACCGACCTGCAGTGCAAGGTGATCGACGAGTGTCTTCAACTGCACGGCGGCTACGGATACATGTGGGAATACCCGATCGCGCGCCAGTTCGCCGATTCGCGCGTGCAGCGCATCTACGGCGGCACGAACGAGATCATGAAGGAAGTCATCGCGCGTTCGATGGGCCTGCCGACGCGATGAAGAATCTGCACGTCGTCGTCCTGTGGCAGTCCGCATTCGGCCCATTGCGGCCGTTCGTGGGTGCCCGCTCTGGCAGTTCGACGCGGGAGCGTCAGGCCGGGCTGGCGTGCTCTGCTCCGTGTCCCCCGGCGCCGGCCTTCGGCCGCCGCCTCCTCCTTTACCTGCGCAGAACACGCCAGCCCGTCCTGACGCTCTGCCACCTTCGCGGCATCGCTTGCGCAGGCACGTGTGTCGGCACGCTCCGCTGGCACTGGGCCGAGGGCGGCGGGCAACCGGCTGCCGCAGGTAAAGGAGGAGACGCCAGCCGTCAGGATGGCGTCGGGGGACACGGAGGCAGCCGGTTGCCCGCCGCCCTCGGCCACGCGCCGGCCTTGGCTCGCTCCAGCACTCAATACCGAAGGGCCGCAATGGGCCGCAAGGAGACATCTCCTGGATGTAGGCATCCGCCTCGCGTCAGGCCGTGCGCGGTGAAGCATTCGAGATGAACTCCGTCGCCTCTGCCATCACTTCTGCACCAACATCACGCCGTCCGCGTGGCCGGCCGCGCAAGACGCTGGGCGAGCGAGACGAAGGCAACCGGCGCCAGGAACTGCTGAAGGCCGCTGCCCGGTTGTTCCGCCGCAAGGGGTTCGACGCCACCACCACGCGCGACATCGCGGCGGCCGTCGGCATGCATGCGGGCTCGCCCTTCTATCACTTCAAGAGCAAAGGCGCGCTGTTGTGCGCGGTGATGGAAGAAGGCATGCGAGCAGCACTGCAGCGGCAGGCCACGGCTCTGCAGCCCGCGGCCGATCCGGCTTGCGCGCTGCGCAGGCTGGTCCGCTCGCACTTCGACACGCTGCACGGCCCGGGTCGCGACTTCATCCCGGTGATGCTCTACGAGTGGCGATCGCTCAATCTGCGCCAGCGCGCCGCGATCGCGCACTTGCAGCGCGAGTACGAAGCGGCCTGGGTTCCGGTGCTCGAGTTGCTGGCCGCAAGGGGGCAGCTGAAGACCGACGTGGTGCTCGCCAGGCTGCTGATCTTCGGCGCGCTGAACTGGTCGGTGCAATGGTTCAACCCGAAGAAGCGGGCATCGCTCGACGACGTCACGGACGCTGCGATGGCGCTCTTCATCCACGAGGAACCGACGTGAACTACCAATCCGTCTTCGCGCCCGGCCTGTTTGCTGGCCAGGTCGTCATCGTCACCGGCGGCGGTTCGGGCATCGGGCGCTGCACCGCGCACGAGCTGGCCGCGCTCGGCGCCACGGTCGCCCTGGTCGGGCGCAAGATCGACAAGCTCGCCGCCGTCAGGGCCGAGATCGAGGCCGCCGGCGGGCGGGCGTCGATACACGCCTGCGACATCCGCGAGGAAGAAGTCGTGTGCGCCACGGTCGCGGCGGTGCTCGCGCTGCACGGTCGCGTCGACGGACTGGTCAACAACGCCGGTGGGCAGTTCCCGGCGCCGCTGGCGAGCATCAAGGCCAAGGGCTGGGAGACGGTGATCCGCGGCAACCTGACCGGCGGCTTCCTGATGGCGCGCGAGTGCTACACGCAGTGGATGGAGGTGCGCGGCGGCGCGGTCGTCAACATCATTGCCGACATGTGGATGGGCATGCCCGGCATGGGGCACAGCGGCGCGGCGCGCGCCGGCATGCTCAACTTCACCGAGACCGCGGCACTCGAGTGGGCGCCGGTGCGGCTCAACGCCGTGGCTCCCGGCTGGATCGCCAGCAGCGGCATGGACCATTACCCGCCCGAGATGGGGCCGCTGATCCGCGGCATGGCCAGGCACGTTCCGGCGCGGCGCCTGGGCACCGAAAGCGAGGTGTCCGCGGCGATCGTTTTCCTGCTCTCGCCAGCCGCTGCGTTCGTCTCCGGCGCTTGCCTGCGCGTCGACGGTGCAGCGCCGAACGCCAAACGCATCTGGCCCGAGGTCGGCAACGGCAAGTCGCCCGCAGCCTTCGACGGATTTCACCTGGCGGCGACGCCGAAGGTCCTTCAGGAACGCTGAGGTACAAGCTGATGGAAATCGCAAGCTCATGAAGTTCCTGCCCGAGCACGAGCTGTTTCGCGACAGCGTGCGCGCCTTCGTCGGGCGCGAGATCGCGCCGCATGTCGACGCCTGGGACGAGGCCGAGACCTTCCCGCGCGAGCTGTATGCGCGGGCCGCGCAGGTCGGCCTGCTAGGCCTGGGCTATCCGGAGGCCTACGGCGGCACGCCGGCCGATGGCTGGTACCGGCTGATCGCCACCGAAGAGATCGCCCGGGCCGGCAGCGGCGGGCTGATGGCGAGTCTGTTCTCGCACAACATCGGCCTGCCACCGGTGCTGGCGCAGGGCTCGGAGGCGCTGAAACAGCGCATCGTCCCGGCAGTGCTGCGCGGCGAGAAGATCGCCGCGCTGGCGATCACCGAGCCCTCGGGTGGCTCCGACGTGGCGCAGCTGCGCACCACCGCGCGGCTCGACGGCGGACAGTGGGTCATCGACGGTGAGAAGGTGTTCATCACCTCGGGCCTGCGGGCCGACTGGTTGACGGTGGCGGTGCGAACCGGTGGCAAGGGCGCAGCCGGCATCTCGCTGCTCGCCGTGCCGGGCGACACGCCCGGGCTGACGCGCACGCCGCTCGCGAAGATGGGCTGGTGGTGCAGCGACACGGCGCAACTTCGCTTCGACGGCTGCCGGGTGCCGGCCGACCACCTGATCGGCGAAGAGGGCGCGGGCTTCCGGGCAATCATGGAGAACTTCAACGGCGAGCGGCTGCTGATGTCGGCCGGCGCCTGTGCGTTCGCCCAGGTCTGCTACGACGAGGCGCTGAGCTGGGCGCGCCAGCGGCAGACCTTTGGTGTGCCGCTCGTGTCGCACCAGGCGATCCGCCACAAGCTGATGGACATGCAGATGCGCATATGCAGCACGCGCGCCTGGCTGCATGCGCTGATCGAGCGTCAGGAGGAGGGCAACCCCGACGCCGAGTGGGTCGCCGAACTGTGCCTGCTGAAGAACCACGCCACGCAGGCGATGCAGTTCAGCGCCGACCAGGCGGTGCAGATCCTCGGCGCCATGGGCTTCATGCGCGGCACGAAGAGCGAGCGCATCTACCGCGAGGTGAAGGTGATGATGATCGGCGGCGGCACCGAGGAGATCATGAAGGAGCTCGCCGCGCGCCAACTGGGGATCTGAGCATGGCAAAGACGAAAGACACAAGCACGAAGAAGACGAGGCCCGCCCACTCGACGTCGACGCTCGCCGTGAGCGGGCGGCGATCGGGTGGCAACCGGAGGGACAGGCAATGAAGACCGCTTCGCCCACCGTGCCTGCTGTGGCCGGCGTCACGTTCGAGCCGGAGTTCGTGACCCTGCTGAAAACGCTGTTCGAGGACCTGATCGTCTTCAACCGCACGCTCGGCCTGCAGATCACCGAGATCACGCCCGGCCGGGCCAAGGCGCGCCTCGCGATGCGGCCGGAGCTGATCGGACACCACGGGCACCAGCGCCTCCATGGCGGGGTGGTTAGCGCAACGCTCGACGCGATGGGCGGCCTGGCGGTGATGGCGGCGATCGGCGCGCGGCACATGGACGAGCCGATGGAGGCGCGCATGGCGCGCTTCGGCAAGCTCGGAACGATCGACTTGCGTATCGACTACCTACGGCAGGCCCTCGGCGCGCATTTCACGGCAATGGCCGAGGTGATTCGGCTGGGCAGCAGAGTGGCTTCGACACGCATGGAGTTCTTCGACGCGCAGGGCCGGTTGCTGAGCACCGGAGCGGCGGCCTATATCGTCAGCTGACTGCCGAGCCGTTCTGATCGGTTGCAAGGCCGCCCGCGGGCGGCCTTGCTTCGATCCGGACCCTGGGCCGAGTTTCAGGGCTTGATGTAGTCCGAGATCACCTTCCACTTGCCATCCTGAATCTGGGACAGACGCGAAAGGTCGCTGCCCAGGCGCTGCGTCGCCGTGAACTTCGCGTCCGGCCCACCGAACACGTCGCCAGGGATGACCATCGTTTCCATCGCCTTGATAAAGCTGTCGGTGGTCAGGTTGGCGCCGGTCTTGCCGGCAGCCTTGGCGAAGGTGTCGATCATCACGTAGCCGTAGACCGAGAAGACAGAAGGGTCCTCGCCGAACTTGGTCTTGTACTTGTTGGCCCAGAAGCGCAGCTGCGGCGAGCCTTCATCGACGTAGGGAACCTGGTACGACATCCCCGAGTAGAAGCCGTTCATCGCCGGCCCGCCGAGCTTGTGGATCAGTTCCGTGTACGACGCCGTCGTTCCGAGCAGCACCGGGTTGAACCCCGTCTTGCGCGACTCGGCGATGGTGCCGATGGTCTCGCGGATGATCGTGCCCATCACGACCAGTTCGCAGCCGGCACCCTTCATCCGCGCCACCTGGGATGAAAAGTCGGTCGCCCCGCGCTTGAACGTGGTCTTCTCGACGTAATCCATGTTCATCGCCTTGAGCGCCGCTTCGCCGCCGCGCATGACTTCGAGGCCGAATTCGTCGTCCTGGTAGATCGTGCAGACCTTCTTGACGTTCTTCTCCTTCATCAGCTTGGGCAGCACGAGTCGCGTCTGGTCGAAGTAGGTGGCCAGGAGTGCGAACTTGAGCCTGTTCAGCGGCTCGTACATTTCGCGAGCGGCGGTAAGCGGAAGGAAGTTGATGACGTTCTTCTCGAACTGCACCGGCATCGCGGCATTGTTGTGCGCGGTACCGATGTGGCCGATCATGATGAAGATCTTGTCCTGGTTGACCAACTTCTGCGCCGCCAGCACGGCCCGCTTCGGGTCGTAGCCCGAGTCCTCGACGAGCAGCTTGAGCTTGCGGCCGTTGATGCCGCCCTGCTCGTTGATCTCGTCGACGCGCAACTGCATGCCCATGCGCGCTGCCTTGCTGAAGCCCGAAAGCGGGCCCGAAAGATCCTGGATCGAACCGATCAGGATCTCGTTCTTGCTGACGCCTTGCGATTGCGCCTGCACGCTGCCCGCCGCGAAGGCAAGCACAGCTGCCAGCAGAGTAAAGAGCGGCTTGAAAAGGGGTCTCATCATCGGTCTCCTTCGGTTGGGTTCAACGGTACATGGCTTCGATGTGTTCGGCATACTTCTTCTCGACGAGCTTGCGCTTGAGCTTCATCGTCGGCGTGAGTTCGTCGTCTTCCGCGGTCAACTGGGTTTGCAGCAGGTAGAACTTCTTGATCTGCTCGACCCGCGCGAACTTCCTGTTGACGCGTTCGATTTCTCCCCAGATCAATTCTTGCACCTCTTTGGCCTGAGTCAGGCTGCCGTAGTTGCTGAACGGAATGTCGTGGTCCTGGGCGAACTTCTCGACGTTCTCCTGGTCGATCATCACGATCACGACCAGGTAGGGCCGCTTGTCGCCGACCACCACCGCGTCGGTGATGTAGGGCGAGAACTTCAGGTCGTTCTCCAGTTCACTGGGCGTGATGTTCTTGCCGCCTGCGGTGATGATGATGTCCTTCATCCGGTCAGTGATCCTGAAGTAGCCGTCGGCGTCGACGGTCCCGACGTCGCCGGTGTGCAGCCATCCTTCGGCATCGATGGTCTCTGCCGTCTTCTCGGGCTGGTTCAGGTAGCCCATGAAGACGTTGCCGCCACGGATCAGCAGCTCACCGGTCGCCGGATCGACACGGACCTCGTTGCCCGGGGTGGCGGTGCCGATCGTTCCAGGCTTGATGCGCGTCGGCGGATTGAACGCGCCGAGCGCGCAGGATTCGGTCTGGGCCCAGCCCTCGAGCATCGGCACGCCGAGCGCCATGTACCAGCGGATCAGGTCCGGCGAGATCGGCGCCGCACCCGTGACGAGGTAGCGCGCGCGGTGGATGCCGATCAGCTTGCGTACGTTGTCCAGCGCCAGCCAGCGCGCCAGCATGAAGCGCGCCTTCAGACTGGCCGGCACCGGCCTTCCGTCCAGCACCAGACCGGCAATGCGCTGGCCGACTGCCATGCCCCATGCATACAGCACTTGCTGCACGGCGCCCGCCTCCTTCACGCCGATCATGACCGCGGAATAGAACTTCTCCCAGATGCGCGGCACGGCGAAGAAGATGGTCGGCGCGATCTCGCGCACGTTCTCCGGCACGGTATCGGGATGCTCGATGAAGTTCAGCACGGCGCCGGAGTACAGGGCCGAATAGGCGCCGATCAGGCGCTCGGCGATGTGGCAAAGCGGCAGGAAGCACATGCGCTCGTCGCTGTCGGTCTGCGGCAGGATCACATTGGCATGCCGGATGGAATGCACCAGCCCGGCGTGGCTGTGCATCGCGCCCTTGGGCCTGCCCGTCGTGCCGGACGTGTAGACGAGGATGGCCAGGTCCCCGGGCCTGCGGCTCGTGCGCCGGCGCTCGAACTCGCCGGGACGGCCGGCGTCGAACTCGCGGCCGAGCACGCGCAAGGCCTCGATGCTGATCACCATCGGATCCTCGAAGCGATGCAGACCTTCCATGTCGAAGACGACGATCTTGCGCAGCTTCGGCAACCGCGCGCGCACTTCGAGCGCCTTGTCCAGTTGCTCTTCGTCCTCGACGAACAGCATGGCCGACCCCGAGTCCTCGCACAGGTAGTGCACCTGACCGGCGGCGTCGGTGGGATAGATGCCGTTGGTCACGCCACCGGCACTGAGTACGGCCAGGTCGCAAACCAGCCACTCGACGTTCGTGTTCGAGAGAATCGACGCGGTTTCACCCACCTCGAAACCCAGCGCTGCCATCCCCATGGCCACCTCGCGAACCGCCCGTCCCGCCTCGTTCCAGGTCCAGGCGTGCCAGAGCCCGAGCGACTTCTCGCGCATCCACACCTTCTCGCCCCGCAGATCCACGGCGTTCCAGAACAGATCGGGCACGGTGGCGCCCGGGACGACGTCGAGGCGTCCGGGCTCGAGGCGGCCGAGGTTCCAGAGGTTGCTCATGTCCGCCAACCCTTGCCGGGCCGCCCCGCGAGGGTTGAGGTCCCTTCTGGAGACGATGCCGCAGGCATCTTGGAGCCTTCACCTAGCGCCATGTCTTCTTCTTCTTCCAGCGCCGCTCGCCGCGCGCGCCGGCTTCCTTCATGCCGAGGTAGAACTCCTTGATGTCCTCCTTCTCGCGCAGGCGTTCGCAGCTGTCTTCCATCACGATCCGGCCGTTCTCCAGCACGTAGCCGTAGTCGGCGACGTTGAGCGCCATGTTCGCGTTCTGCTCGACGAGCAGCAACGTCGTGCCGCGTTCGCGATTGATGCGCACGACGATCTGGAAGATCTCGTGCGTCAGCAGCGGCGACAGGCCGAGACTGGGTTCGTCGAGCAGGATCAATTGCGGCGCCGCCATGATCGCGCGCGAGATTGCGAGCATCTGCTGCTGTCCGCCCGAGAGCAGCCCCGCGTCCTGGCGATTGCGCTCCTTGAGGATCGGGAAGTAGGCATAGACGATCTCGAGGTCGCGAGCCACGGCGTCTCGGTCCCGCCTCGTGAAGGCGCCCATCATCAGGTTGTCGCGCACCGACAGCAGGGGGAACACCTCGCGCCCTTCGGGCACGTGGCTCAGGCCGCGCTGCACGATGAGTGCCGGGTCCCGCGCCGTGATGTCCTCGCCCTTGAAGACGACCGTCCCCTTGCGCGGATCGAGGATGCCGGAGATCGTCTTCAGGATGGTCGACTTGCCGGCGCCGTTGGCGCCGAGAACGGTGGCGATCTCGCCCTGCCGCACTCGCAGGCTCACGCCGCGAATCGCGCGGATCGGCCCGTAGGCGCTCTCCACGTTCGTCAAGGCCAGCACGCCGGCGTCGCTCATGGCACTGCCGCTTTCTCGCGCCGCAGCGATGCCGCGTCCCCGGCCGAACCGAGATAGGCCTCGACTACCCCCGGGTGTGCCTGCACCTCCTGCGGCGTGCCGAGCGCCAGCACCTGGCCCTGGCTCATCGCAAGCACGCGGTCCGACACTTTGGAGACGAGCGACATGTCGTGCTCGACCATCAGCACCGTGATGCCGAGATCGGCCTGGATATCCTGGATCCAGAACGCCATGTCGCCAGTCTCCTCGACATTCAGTCCCGACGACGGTTCGTCGAGCAGCAGCAGACGCGGCTCGGTGGCCAGAGCGCGGGCGAGCTCGACCACCTTGCGCACGCCGTACGGCAATCCGGCGACCAGCGTATCGCGGTAGTGCTGAAGGTCGAGGAACTCGATCACCTCCTCGACCTTCAGGCGTGTCGCGCGCTCGGCGGCACGCACGGATCGCGTGAACAAGACCTCGCGCCAGAGCGGGTTCGAGCGGTGGCGATGGCGCCCGATCAGCAGGTTCTGCAACACGCTCGCGTGCTCGAAGAGTTCGATGTTCTGGAAGGTCCGCGCGATGCCGAGCGCCGCCACCTCGTGCGCCGCCACGCCCAGCAACGGCTTGCCGTCGAAGGCGATCTCGCCGCTGGTCGGCGTGTAGATGCGACTGATCAGGTTGAACACCGTCGTCTTGCCGGCGCCGTTGGGTCCGATCAGCGTGAACACCTCGCCCCGGTGCACATCGAAGCTCACGTCGTTGACCGCGAGCACACCGCCGAAGCGGACACTCAGATGGCTGGCGCAAAGCAAGGGCGTACTCATTTCAGACTGGCGCCGGGCCGCCCCAAGCCAGGCTGCGCCCCCTAGGGGGGCAGCGAAGTGGCGAAGCCGCAAGCTTGGGGGTCGTCATTTCACCCGGTCCGATTTCTGGAACGACTTCTGGCGCTTGAACAGGCCCTTGCGATAGAAGGGGACCAGTTGCAGCCAGGTGCGCACCTTCAGCCAACGACCATACAGCCCCATCGGCTCGAGGAGGACGAAGGCGATCAGCACCGTGCCGTACACCACCGCCTGCAAGCCCGCGGCCTGGCCGATTGCCGCGGGCAGGAAGTCCTTGCCCAGCGCGATCAGCTGCGGCATCGCGATGAGGAAGATTGCCCCGAGAAAGGCACCGTGCACCGAGCCGAGACCGCCGATCACGACCAGCAGCAGCAGGTCGATCGACTGCACGATGTTGAACTGGTCGGGCGACAGGAAACTGATCTTGTGCGCATACAGTGCACCGCCGAGGCCGGCGAGCGCGGCCGAGATCGCGAACGACAGCGACTTGTAGCGCGCCAGGTGGATGCCCATGCTCTGCGCCGAGATCTCCGAGTCGCGGATGGCGACGAAGGCGCGCCCGGTCGGGGAGCGCAACAGGTTCAACACTGCGAGCGTCGCGAGCACGGCGAGCACCAGGCAGAGCCAGTAGAACGATTCCGACGACGCAAGGCTCCAGCCGAAGGCGGCGACGCCCTTCACCGCCAGCCCGGCGTTGCCGCCGGTCACGCTCTCCCACCGCGCCAGCACTTCCTCGACGATGAAGCCGAAGGCGAGCGTCGCGATGCCGAGGTAGATGCCCTTCACGCGCAGCGCCGGCAGCCCGACGACGACGCCGACGGCCGCCGAAAGACCCATCGCGCACGCCATCGACAACGGAAAGGGCCAGCCCTTGGCCGCCAGCACGGCTTCGGTGTAGGCACCAACGCCGAGGAATGCCGCGTGGCCCAGCGAGAACAGCCCGGTGAAACCCGCCAGCAGCATCAGGCCGAGGCCGACGATGCCGTAGATCAGGATGAAGGACAGTTGTGACAGCCAGTACTCCGCCACGATCCACGGCGCCGCGACGAGCAGGGCCAGCAACAGCGAATACCAGAATCGATGCCCGCCATGCCTGGCGAGATCGATGTCCTGGTCGTAGCTGGTCTTGAAGATGAATCGCATGTCGCTGCCCGCGTCAGTCCGGCGCCGGGCCGCCCCAAGCCGGACTGCTCCCCCTCGGGGGGGCGCGAAGGCGCGAAGCGACGAGCTTGGGGGCCGTCATGTCCGGCGCCGGGCCGCCCCAAGCCGGACTGCTCCCCCTCGGGGGGGCGCGAAGGCGCGAAGCGACGAGCTTGGGGGCCGTCATTTCACACCTTCTTGCGCAGGCGCTCGCCGAACAAGCCGTTCGGACGCACCATCAGCATGATCAGCACGACGACGTAGGCAGCGATGTCCTTGAAGCCTTCGGGCAGGTAGAAGCCCGACAGCGACTCCACGATGCCGATGACGAGGCCGCCGACGATGGCGCCGGGCAGGCTGCCGAAGCCCCCCACCACCGCAGCGGGAAAGGCCTTCAGTCCGACGAAGCCCATGTTGGCGTGGACAAAGGTGATCGGTGCAAGCAGCAACCCGGCGATCGCCGCCACTGCGGCGGCAAGGGCCCACACCAGCGAATTCAGCTTCTTCACCGGGATACCCATGTAGTAGGCCGCGATCTGGTTCTGCGACACGGCCTGCATCGCCACGCCGATGCGGGAAAAGCGGAACAGCAG
The DNA here is from genome assembly GCA_963802435.1 of uncultured bacterium. Lineage (GTDB taxonomy): Bacteria > Pseudomonadota > Gammaproteobacteria > Burkholderiales > Burkholderiaceae_C > CAIKUF01. The sequence goes on along the minus strand of CAWDIT010000015.1, from coordinate 106,559 downwards.
GAACAGCACTGCGCACAGCAGCGCTGTCGTACCGATGATGGCCAGCTGCTCGGCAGCGAGCACCAGCCCCCAGAACCTGAACGCGATGTCCTTGTAGGGCACCGGCAGCGCATGGGTCTCGGTGCCGATGCCGGGAATCATCGTGATCAGCCCGCGCGCCACGTAGCCGATGCCCACCGTGAGCATCACGATCGAGAATGCCGGCTCACCGAGGATGGGCCGGATCACGACCCGCTCGGTCGCGAAGCCCAGCAGCGCCATGCCCGCAATGGCCGCCGGCACGGCAAGCCAGAATGGAAAGCCGAGGAAGGTCATGCAGGCCAGGCCGATGAAGGCGCCGACCATCATCAGATCACCCTGAGCGAAACTGACCGTCTCGGTGGCCTTGTAGATCAGCACGAAGCCGAGCGCGATCAGCCCGTAGATGCAGCCCTGGGCCACGCCACTGATGATGATCTGCACGAACTGCAATCTGCTGCCTCTGGGTTGGACTGATGTTGCCGCGCTGCCGACGCCTTGCTATTCTCGATCTGGAGGCAGGCAATGCGAGGTGGTGCTTTATAGCGAAGCCGTTGTCGGCGTGCGAGTGTGGAAACCCGTGATTCCGCCGATCCCTGGCGTTGATTGCCCGATGCGCCGGGTAAGAGGGGCGCGCTTCACTGTCGGCCGGCGGCGCGAAGTTGCAGCGCCAGGAGTGCAGGCATGGACAAGGTACTGATCGACCGTGCGGGCCCCGTCTGGACCGTCACCCTCAATCGGCCGCAAGTGCGCAATGCAGTCGACGGCGCGAGCTCGCGTGCGCTGGCGGCTGCGTTCCGCGCCTTCGATGCCGACGCCGACGCACGGGTCGCCGTGCTCACGGGTGCCGGCGGCCATTTCTGTTCCGGGGCCGACCTGAAGGCGGTTTCGGCAGGCTTCGCCGACAGCGAACTCGCGCTGCCGCTCGACGGCGACATGAACGCCACGGCACCGATGGGTCCTTCACGGCTGCAACTGACCAAGCCGGTGATCGCCGCGGTGGCGGGATCGGCCGTCGCGGGCGGACTGGAACTCGCACTCTGGTGCGACCTGCGCGTCGTCGACGAGACGGCCGTGTTCGGCGTCTACTGCCGCCGCTGGGGAGTCCCCTTGATCGACGGCGGTACCGTCCGCCTGCCGCGGCTGATCGGACAGAGCCGGGCGCTGGACCTGATCCTGACCGGCCGCCCGGTCGACGCCGACGAGGCGCTGGCCATCGGCCTGGCCAACCGCAAGGTGTCTGCGGGCCAGGCGCTGGTCGCAGCGCTGGAACTGGCGGCGCAGATCGCCGCTTTTCCCCAGCGGTGCCTGCGCAGCGACCGTGCCAGCGTTATCGCCCAGCACGGCCTGCCGCTTCGAGACGCGCTCGCGCAGGAGTTCGCGCTCGGTCTGTCGACCCTGCAGTCAGGCGAGACCGCCGAAGGCGCGACACGCTTCGCGCAAGGTGCCGGCCGGCACGGCCGCTTCGACGGCGGTTGATCAGTTCGCCTGCGCCAACTGCTCGAGGATTGCGGGGTTCTCCAGCGTGCTCGTGTCCTGCGTGATGGTCTCGCCCTTGGCGACCGATCGCAGCAGCCGGCGCATGATCTTGCCGCTGCGCGTCTTCGGCAGGTTGTCGCCGAAGCGGATGTCCTTCGGCTTGGCGATCGGGCCGATTTCCTTGCCCACCCAGTCGCGCAATTCCTTGGCGATCGCCTTCGCCTCGTCGCCGGTCGGACGCGTCCGCTTGAGCACGACGAAGGCGCAGATCGCCTCGCCGGTCGTGTCGTCTGGGCGGCCCACCACCGCCGCTTCGGCGACGATCGGGTTGGCGACGAGCGCGCTCTCGATCTCCATCGTGCCCATCCGGTGGCCCGAGACGTTGAGCACATCGTCGATGCGCCCGGTGATCGTGAAGTAGCCGGTCTTCGCGTCGCGGATCGCGCCGTCGCCCGCGAGGTAGTACTTGCCCTTGAAGTCTTCCGGGTAGTAGCTCTTCTGGTAGCGCTCGGGGTCGCCCCAGATGGTGCGGATCATGCTCGGCCAGGGGCGCTTGATGACCAGGATGCCGCCCTGCCCCCACGGCACCTCCTTGCCCGTCTCGTCGACCACGGCCGCCTGGATGCCCGGGAACGGCAAGGTGCAGGAGCCCGGAATCAGCGGCGTCGCCCCGGGCAGCGGGGTGATCATGTGGCCGCCCGTCTCGGTCTGCCAGAAGGTATCGACGATCGGGCAGCGCCCGCCGCCGATGTGCTTGTGGTACCACTCCCACGCGGCAGGGTTGATCGGCTCGCCGACCGTGCCGAGGATGCGCAGGCTCGTCAGGTCGTAGTTGCGCGGATGCGCGCTGGCCGTGCCCTCGGCAGCCTTGATCAGCGAGCGGATGGCCGTCGGCGCCGTGTAGAAGATCGTGACCTTGTGATCCTGGATCGTCTTCCAGAAGCGGCCGGCGTCGGGGTAGGTCGGCACGCCCTCGAACACGATTTCGGTGGCGCCCAGCGCCAGCGGCCCGTAGGCAATGTACGAGTGGCCCGTGACCCAGCCGATGTCCGCGGTGCACCAGAAGACGTCTTGCGGCTTGAGGTCGAAGGTCCACTTCATCGTCAGCGCGGCGAACAGCAGGTAGCCCCCGCTGCTGTGCTGCACACCCTTGGGTTTACCGGTGGAGCCCGAGGTGTAGAGCAGGAACAGCGGGTGCTCGGCGCCCACCCACTCGGGCTCGCAGGTCGCCGGCTGGTTCGCGGTGACCTCGTGCAGCCACTGGTCGCGTGGCGCCTGCCACGCGACCTTGCCGCCGGTGCGCTGGTAGACGATCACGTCCTTCACGCTCCCGCATCCGTCGAGCGCGAGCGCTTCGTCGACGATGGCCTTCAGCGGGAGTTGCTTGCCGCCGCGCAGTTGCTCGTCGGCGGTGATCACCATCACCGCGCCGGCATCGCTGATGCGGTCGCGCAGGCTCTGCGCCGAGAAGCCGCCGAAGACCACCGAATGCGTCGCGCCGATGCGCGCGCAGGCCTGCATCGCGACCACGCCCTCGACCGACATCGACATGTAGATCACGACGCGGTCACCTTTCTTGACGCCGCGCGCCTTCAGCGCATTGGCCAGGCGGCAGGTCCGCGCCAGCAGGTCGCTGTAGGTGACGCGGGTCACCTTGCCGTCGTCGGCTTCGAAGATGATCGCCACCTTGTCGCCGAGGCCGGCCTCGACCTGCCTGTCGAGGCAGTTGTACGAGACGTTGAGCGTGCCGTCCTCGAACCACTTGAAGAACGGCGCATTGCTCTCGTCGAGCACCTTCTTGAACGGGGTCTTCCAGGCAACGAACTCGCGCGCCAGGCGTGCCCAGTATCCCGCGTAGTCGGACTCGGCCTCGGCGCACAGCTTCTGGTAGGCAGCCATGCCCGACACGTGGGCGCCCTGCACGGCGGAAGCCGGCGGCGGGTAGAGCTTGAGCTCGAAGGGAACGTGGGACGTCTCGGTCATGTTCTTCTCCTGTAGAAGGCTGCGATTCCTGGCCGAACCTTAGGCTGGCGCTCTTACGAACGGCTTACTTCGGGCCGATACCGCTCCTGCCCGCACGAGGACGCACTCTACAATCCAGCGCGCTGCGCCGCCACTCGCATGAACCATCAGATGTCCCAGACTCCCGCGCCCAACGCAAACCGTTCGAACCCCAGGATGCGCCCCCTGCCGCGACTGATCTTCATGACCCGGTGGCTGCAGGTGCCGCTGTATCTCGGGCTCGTGCTGGCGCAATGCGTCTACGTCTACCACTTCTGGGTCGAGCTGACGCACCTCATCCAGGCCGCGTTCGGCAGCCAGCAAGCCGTCGACATCCTCGTCGCCGCCGCCGGATACCGGGGTCCGGGTGGGGCCTTGAGCGAAACGCTGATCATGCTGGTCGTGCTGGGCCTGATCGACGTGGTGATGATCTCGAACCTGCTGATCATGGTGATCGTAGGCGGCTATGAGACTTTCGTGTCGCGGATGAACCTCGAAGGCCACCCCGATCAGCCCGAATGGCTGAGCCACGTGAATGCCTCCGTGCTGAAGGTCAAGCTGGCGACGGCCATCATCGGCATCAGCTCGATCCACCTGCTCAAGACCTTCATCAACGCCGAGGCCTACGGCGAGAAGGTGCTCATCGCGCAGACGGCAATCCACATCACTTTCCTGTTTTCGGCAATGGCGATCGCCTACACCGACCGGCTGATGCAGCCGGCTGCATCGGCCGGGCATTGACCGATGGGCTCTGCGCGGTCTCGGCCAATACAATCGCCCGCAAGCTGCGCTTCAAGAGAACGGGCCAGGCCTGCGGTGCGTTTCGAGAAACGACGGAGTAACGTATGAAGTATTCGTTTGCCGTGTGGGGCGCGGCTGCCGTGGTGCTGGCGGCGCTGGCAGGTTGCGGGAGCGACTCGGGTTCGGAGTCGACGCCCCCGACAGTGGCGGCCTCGCCGGCGATCGCCGCTGCTGCGGCGGTGCCAGCGAACGACACCGCGGTCAATCCCTTTGCGCCGTTCACGGTGCTGCAGGGTGCCGGCGTACCGGCGGTGACGGTCAAGAGCCCGCCCAAGGTGAACTTCACGGTGTTCTCCGACGGCGCGGTGAAGACCGGCCTGACGATCACCGACCTGAGCGTGATCATCGCCAAGCTGGTTCCCGGCACGAACGGCAATCCCGACCAGTGGCAGAGCTACACGCACCGCACGAGAAAGGCGGCAACAGCGGTTCCGGGTCAGACGTACACGCCCGCCGTTCAGGCAACGCTGGACAACCCCGCGTACGCCGAGACCACGACCGCCTACACCGATCCCAAGCAGACCGACCCCTCTCTGCTCGCGACCCAGCTCACCTTCAACGCCGACGGCTACTACACCTACACGTTCACGACCGACATCACCGACCCCGCCCAGACGAACGGCGTGATCTTCGAGCCGAACCGGACCCATCGCGTCGCGATCCAGCTCCGATACACCAATGCGGCCGGCGAAGTGGTGCGCGTCAATCCGTATTTCGACTTCACGTTCGACGCCAGCGGCAATTCGGTGGTGCTCAGCAATCCGGCCACGCAGGATCACTTGATGGCCGACGTGCAGCAGTGCAATGCCTGCCACGAGAAGCTTGCCTTCCACGGCGGCGGACGCGTCGATGTGCAGTACTGCGTGACCTGCCACAACCCCGGCACGATCGACCCGAACAGCGGCAACGTGCTGACGCTGTCGACGATGGTCCACAGCATCCACTCCGCCAGACTGCTGGCGAGCCAGGTCGCCACCGGGGGCGAGTACTACACGGTGCGCACGACCGACTTCTCGGAGGTCGGCTTCCCGCAGGATCTGCGCAACTGCGCCACCTGCCACACCTCGGCGAACCCGGCCACGCCGCAGGGCGACAACTGGAAGTCCGTGGCTTCGCAGGAAGCCTGCCTGACCTGCCACGCGAACAACGTCGGCTCGCCGTGGGAGACGACGCACAAGGCCTTCGTGCCGCCCGGGCAGAACGCGAAGGACCTGGAGAACAAGCAGTGCCTCGGTTGCCATGCGGAGGGCACCAGCCTCGGGTCCGACACGGTCCACTGGCCGCAGACCGAGGCGAACAAGGCCTTGTACAAGATGAACATCGAGAGCGTCGCGTTCAACGACACGGCCGACCACAAGGGCCGCAGCGTGACGGTCAAGTATTTCCTCTCCAATCCGGCCGCAGGCGACGCGCCGTACAACCTGGTGACAGCGGACTGCACGGGATCGGCAGCAGCGCCCGTCTGCTCGAACACGACGAAGTTCGGCAACCTGCGCTTCTACCTCGGCTACCAGAACATGGTCGGCCAGTCGACCGCGGTCACCGAGTTCTCCGCGTACAACAACGGCGGCAACAGCGCGAATGCCTACGCCTACAAGGGCATCAACGACGGCAGCAACCACTACACGGTGGCCATCCCGCTGCCCGACGACACGGCAAACGCCGTTGCATTCGGAACGGCCGTGGTCGCCAGCGTCGGCCAGATCAAGGAGCCGAAGCTGCAGGCGATGTCGGCCGCCAATCCGCGGCCGCCGGTGGTGCCGACGACCCTCGTCAATACGGTCGTGCAGCACACTTCCACCGAACTCGCTCTCAGCGGCAACCTGCAGCCTCGCCGCACCATCGTCTCGAACGAGAAGTGCAACGTCTGCCACGTCGCGCTCGGCAGCGCCTCGGGTTCGAACACGCTGCCCAACGCGTTCCACAGCGGCGCTCGCGTCACGGTGGAGAGCTGCGTGATCTGCCACGACCCGAACCGGGTGTCGTCGACGGTCGTGACCAGCGGCCAGCAGCTCAACGAGTCGTACCAGTTCAAGCGCATGATCCACGGGCTGCACGGCAACTCCAAGCGAACGTCTCCGTTCACGCATGGCAACGCGGTAGTCGGTTCGTTCTGCAACCCGGCCAACCTCGCCGCTTCGAAGGCTGCAGGGTGCGATCCTGCGTTGATACTGGCGGCGAACGTCACGGACTTCGCGGCCGAGGTGTTCTGGCCCGCGCCCGGCCTCAACTGCAACGCCTGCCACGTGAACAATTCGTACCAGACCGATTGGGGCACGCTTGGCGCGGCTGCACTGAAGGTCGGCGACACGCCGGCGGGTCCGGCGATGTTCGGCGGATCGACGCTGTTGACCGACCCGTGGACCTGGAACGTGATCTCACCCAAGGCCGCCAGTTGCACGTCGTGCCACGACTCCCCGAACGCGAGGGTGCACGTGACGACGTTCGGCGATGCGACTTTCGGCAACCTGCCGCAGAACCAGTGGCCGCAGGAGACCTGCGCCGACTGCCACTCGGTTGGCCAGTTCATGGGCGTGGACCGGGTCCACGGTCTCAACTAGGTGCGTAGTCTCGGCAACGGTGAAGGACGGACTCCGACGGGTCCGTCTGCTCCCCGCCGCCGAGCAATATTGGCAGAGAGTTGGTTGTTCAGACCTGTCCCAGAGGGGCTTCGAATGCAAGTCAAGCGTTTAGCGACGGTGTTGGCCTTTGGACTTGGCGGGCTCCTGGCGCCCGCGTGGGGTGCCGACGAGGCGAAAGGCGCAGCCGTCTGCGTCGAGTGCCACGAAGACCTGCTCGAGCCGATGAGCCGCTCGGCGCACGCGGTGGCCACCGACAAGCGCACGCCGGACTGCATCTCCTGCCATGGTGCTAGCGAAGCGCACGCCAGCCCGCCCGAGGGGAAGAAGCAGGGCAAGCCCGATCGGCGATTCGTCGGCAAGTCCATCTCGCCGGCAAGCGAGCGCAGCGCAGCTTGCCTTGGCTGCCACAAGAACAGCCCGAAGATCGCACTGTGGGCCGGCAGCCAGCACCCGACCGTGGATGTCGCATGCAATTCCTGCCACAAGATCCACAGCAACAGTGACCAGGTGCGCAGCAGGGCGACGCAGCCCGAGGTCTGCTACACCTGCCACAAGGAGCAGCGAGTGCAGGCGAACCGGCCTTCGCGCCATCCGATCCAGGAAGGCAAGGTGGTCTGTTCCGATTGCCACAATCCGCACGGATCGGCAGGACCGAAGCTCGTCAAGAAGGACTCGGTCAACGACACCTGCTACAGCTGCCACGCCGAGAAGCGCGGTCCCTTCGCGCATCCGCACCAGCCGGTCACGGAGAACTGCGCGACCTGCCACAACCCGCATGGCAGCACGATCCCGGCGATGCTCGTCGCCCGCCCGCCCTTGCTCTGTCAGCAGTGCCATACGCCGCACGTCGCCGGCGGCGTCGGCGCCGTCGGCGGTCAGCCTGGCGTGTTCGCGCCCGCGGCGCCAGGCCAGGTCGCTCCGGCCGTAACCGGCACTTCGAGCGGAAAGAACGTCGTGAACATCTGGCAGGGGCGCAGCTGCAGCAACTGCCATACCCAGGTGCACGGGTCGAACAATCCGTCGGCCACCAACCCGACGCCGCAGTACCTGTATCGCTGAAGAATGGGGAGAGAAGCAATGACCAGCTTGGTGAGGCATTTCAACGCCCGTCCTTCCGTCCTTGTCCTGGCGCTTCTCGCGGCCTACGGCCCGACCTTCGCGCAGAGCGCCGAGACCAAGGCAGCGGCAGGCGATGCCGCTGCGCCGTCCAAGCCGGCGGGTGACGCCAGCGTCGTGTCGGAGGGCTCGGTGAGCGTCGGCCTCGACGGGATCAGCGGCAGCAGCGCCGACCGCGCGCAGTTCGGCCAGTACAACGGTCTGCGAAACGTCGGCAATGCGGCTGGCATCCTCGATTTCGACTACACGAGGCGGGACACGGCAGCCGGCAATTCCCTGCTCGTCACCGGCAGCAACCTGCTGCTCGAGACGCGCGAGGTGGGGCTGGCGTGGAAGACGCAGGGCAACTGGAAGCTCGTCGCCGATTACAACGAGCAGGTCCACTACGACCCGTACACGGTCAACACCGGCATGCTCGGTTTCGGCACGACGACGCCGCAAGTCGTGGTGCTGCCAGGCGGCATCGGCACCGGCTCGGAAGCCGACCTGAAGATCAACCGGACGAGCCTCGGAGTCGGTTTCTGGAAGGCCCTGACGCCGGCAGTCAACTTCGAGGTCAACCTGAAGAGCGAGGACCGCGAGGGCTCGCGCGCGTTCGGCAACGGCTTCACCTGCCCGTCGGCGGTGGCGCCGGGATGCCTGGGCGCCACTGGTGGCAACACCGGCTCGGCCGTGTTGATGCTGGCCGAGCCCATCAACTCGAACACGACTCAGGTCGACGCTCGGATCAGCTATGGCGACGAGAAGTTGCACCTGAGCCTGGGCTATTACGGCTCGTTCTACAAGAATTCGAACACGGTCCTCGCTCCGGGCGTTCCCGCAAGCCTGAACAACCCGGTGGGCAGCTTGTTGCCATTGAATACGGGGCTGCAGGCCATCCTGAACAACCCTCTCGCACTGCCGCCAGACAACCAGGCGCAGTTCTTCGACTTCACGGGCAATTACGCGCTGGCGCCGACGACGCAGCTCAAGTTCAAGCTCGGCTATTCGCAGGCCACGCAGGATCAGGCCTTCGACGCCTCGGCCGGTGCGCCGGCAGGCGTTTCGAGCCTGGACGGCAAGGTCAGCACGACGCTGGCGCTGGTCGGGATCACTTCGCGCCCGACGCCCAAGCTGTCGCTGTTGGCGGATCTTCGATACGAAGACAAGGACGACAAGACTCCGCACGCCTACTACAACGTCCAGGGTTCGTCGCCCAACACGTTGACGTACACGAACATGAGCCTTCCGCTGACGACAACCCGCGCCAGGCTCGAGGCCGCCTATCAGTTCACGAGCCAGTACCGTGGAACCCTGGATGCGACCTACGAGTCCATCGATCGCGGCGTCTTCACGTCGACCAGCGCAGTCGAAGGGGTCAGCGCCCTGCGCCAGAAGACCGACGAGACCGGCGTGCGTGCGGAATTGCGGCGCACGATGTCGGAAGACGTCAGCGGCGCCGTCAGTCTGGCGAGCAGCTGGCGCAAGGGATCCGACTGGTTGCAGCCGAACAGCGGTACCGGCGTCACCACGGTCACCGACCCGAGCGCGGCATTCGGCCAGGCGGCAGTCTTCATGCCGACGCTGGCTGACCGTCGGCGCGACAAGGCGAAGCTGACCGTCAACTGGCAGGCGAGCGAGGGACTCGCCCTGCAGTTTCTCGCCGAGGGCGGCCGGGACGAATTCAGCTCGCCGACGAGCTATCAGCAGGGCCTGGAGAGCGCCCGGCTGAACATGTTCGGAATCGACTTCGACTACACATTGTCGGAGGCGTGGCATCTGAACGGCTATGTCTCTCAAGGCAGCCAGAGAGTCCAGCAGTCGCGCTTTGCCGGCTACATCCTGTCGTTCCAGGACACGACGACCGGCGTCGGACTGGGCTTCACCGGCAAACCCAACGCCAAGCTCGAGGTGGGCGGAAACCTGTCCTACATCAACGACAAGAATGTGTACGCGCAGGGGCTCGACGCCTTCGCGCCGCCAGAGAGCGCCGCCTTGCTGACGGCCACCGGAGGCTTGCCGAACGTGGTGTTCCGCCAGACTTCGCTCTCGCTGTTCGGCAAGTACGAGATCGACAAGAAGTCCGCGCTGCGCATCAACGTCGTGTACCAGCACTCACAGGTCAACGACTGGATGTGGGGCTACAACAGCACGCCGTATGCCTACTCCGATGCGACGACGCTGGTCCAGCAGCCGAACCAGTCTGTCGGGCTCGTCGGCGTGACCTACCTGTACAGGTTCTGACGCTGCCCGCGTCGGCTTCCTCGGCTTGGCGCGGCGCGCCCTCGGTGCGCTGCGCGCAACACGGCTGACCGCATCAAACAACTCTTGATCCACCGCAAGACGCAGCCATCACGAACCGTTAGCCTCTGCTCCCATTGAATTGCCGCGATGCCTCCTTGTTGGCATGGCGCGAGAAAAGCAAGGATCAGCAACGTGGCCTGGCGCGTGGAATCGAGTGGACGGATTGGATTGCGTGGCGCGTGCGTCGCACGCGTCCCCGTCGTCCCGATGGGGGCCCGCTCTTCGGCAGCCTCCCGCGCACCGCATGAAAGGGCAGCGCCGTGAATCCGTATGCCGTCTTCATGCTCTACCTGATGGCGATCCTCGGATTCGTCGCGCTGACACTGCTGCTGAACCGCGTGCTCGGCCCGCGGCCGGTGGACTCCGCGATGAAGCTCGAGCCGTTCGAATGCGGCGCGACACCGGTCAGCACCTTGAACGTGAAGGCGGTGCCGATCAAGTACTACGCGATCGCCATCATCTTCATCCTGTTCGACCTCGAGACGATCTTCCTCTTCATCTGGGCCCTGGGTGCACAGCCGCTCACCGGCTTCATGCTGTTCACCTTCTTCGTGTTCATGTTCCTGCTCGTGCTGATCGTGCTGTACGTCTACAAGGCACGCTTGATCGAGGCGGTGACGGAATGAGCACGCCGGGCCGCCCCAAGTGCGAATGCTCCCGCCCGGCGGGACCGGCCGCAGGCCGGAGGGTGCACCAATGACCATGTACGCACGGACCATCCCCATCGTGCCGGCTGCTCACACGGGCAAGAGCGGCAAGGACGCCTCTTTCGAGTACCTGACGACGCGCAAGGACGAGTTGATCGGCTGGGCGCGCAAGTTCTCGATCTTCCCCTATCCGTTCGTCACCGCCTGCTGCGCGATGGAGTTCATGGCGGTCAGCGCCTCGCCCTACGACACCGATCGCTTCGGCGCCGCGCTGCCGCGCTTCTCGCCACGCCAGGCCGACCTGCTGATGGTCGTGGGCACCGTCACGCACAAGCAGGCGCCGATCCTGCTGAAGGTCTACGAGCAGATGTGCGAACCCAAGTGGGTGATGGCCTTCGGCGTGTGCGCCAGCAGCGGCGGCTTCTACCAGAACTACGCCGCGCTGCCCGGCATCGACAAGATCGTTCCGGTCGACGTCTACATCCCCGGCTGCCCGCCCCGACCCGAGATGGTGATCGACGGAATCATGCAGCTGCAGGACAAGATCGCGCGCTCCAGCCACCCGATCATCACGAAGACCTTCTGACCGTGACCTCTCACATCTTCGACAGACTGCAGCAAGAGCTGGTCCCGGCCGCCGGGCCCGCAGCTCTGTCGCACGGCATCCTCGTCTTCGTGCTCGAGCCCGCCGAGTTGCTGCCCACCGTGCAGCGCCTTCGGCGCGAGTTCGACTTCGACATCTTCCTCGACGTGACGGCAGTCGACTGGATCGGACAGTTGCCGCGCTTCGAGGTGGTCTACCACTTCTACTCCACCGTTCACAGGGTTCGCGTTCGACTGAAGACGCGAGTCGGCGAGGCCGACCCGAGCGTGGATTCGCTGGTGCCGCTGTACGGGTCGGCGGCGTTCATGGAGCGCGAATGCCACGACATGTACGGCATCCGCTTCCGCGGCAACGACGATCTGCGGCCGATCCTGCTCTACGAGGGCTTCGTCGGCCACCCGTTGCGCAAGGACTATCCGAAGCAGCAGGAGCAGCCGCTCGTGCCCTACCGCAGCTGATGAGACGCGACATGGACACGCCGCTGCCCAACCCTGTGCGCTCGATCTTCGAGAAGTCGCTGCGCGACGACTCGGTCATCGTCAACATCGGCCCGTCGCACCCGGCCACGCACGGCACGGTGCAGATCATCGCCGAGCTCGATGGCGAGCGCGTGCTGCGCACGGACGTCCATTGCGGCTACCTGCACCGCGGTTTCGAGAAGGAATGCGAGGACCACACGTGGCATAACCTGATCCCCTACGTGGACAGGCTCAACTACGTGTCGGCGCTGATCAACGACTTCGCCTACTGCGACGGTGTCGAGCAACTGATGGGCGTGCAGATCACGCCGCGCTGCCGCTACCTGCGCACGCTGCTGTCGGAATACTCGCGCCTCGTCGACCACCTCACCTGCCTGGCGGCCGGGCTGATGGAGCTCGGCGCGATGACGGCGTTCCTCTACCTGGTGATGATCCGCGACTACATGTACGAGCACCTCGCCGCCCTCACCGGCGCGCGCGTGACGTATACCTACGGGCGCATCGGCGGGCTGGCGCGCGACCTGCCCGAGGGCTGGCTGAAGCGGCTGGAGGAGATCTTCGTCCAGTACGAAGACTTCGTCGCCCGCGTGCATGCGCTGGTCGACCGCAACCGCATCTTCATCGATCGCATGCGCGACGTCGGCGTGATCAGCACGGCCGATGCACTGAGCTATGGCTACACCGGCGTGATCCTGCGTTCCACCGGCGTGCCACGCGACCTGCGCAAGGACACGCCCTACCTCGCCTACTCCGAACTCGACTTCGACGTGCCGGTCGGCATCAAGGGCGACAACTACGACCGCTACTTCGTGCGCATGCGCGAGATGGACGAGTCGGTCTACATGATGCGCCAGCTGATGGACATGCTGCCTGACGGGCCGATCAACGTCGACGACCGCCGCTGCAGCTTCCCCGACAAGCCGCTCGTTTACTCGGAAATCGAATCGCTGATCAACCACTTCAAGCTGGTGATGGACGGACCGAACGTACCCGCCGGGGAGGCCTACAGCGCCCACGAGTCGCCGAACGGCGAACTGGGCTTCTACCTCGTCAGTACCGGTAGCGGCACACCCTACAAGGTGCACTGCCGCGCGCCGAGCTTCGTGCACATGGGCGGCGCGCACCTGATGCTCAATGGCTACCAGCTCGCCGACATCGTGCCGACCTTCGGTTCGATCAACATGATTGGCGGGGAGTGCGACCGGTGAAGCACCTGATCCCCGAGTTCGACGTCATGCGCAAGCGCTACCCGCCGGGGGCGGAGTCGTCGCTGGTGCTGCCCTGCCTGCGCCGCATCCAGGAAGACCGTGGCTACGTCGCGGACAGCGACATCGCCGAACTCGCCGCATACATCCCGGTGTCGCGCATCCAGATCGAAGAAGTACTCGCGCATTACACCCAATACCGGCGCGCGCCGATCGGACGCTGGCACCTGCAGGCCTGCCACAACCTGTCGTGCTCGATGCGGGGCGCCGAGGGCGTGCTCGAGCACTTGAGCCGCAAGCTCGGCATCGCCCCCGGGCAGACCACGGCAGACGGTCGTTTCACGCTGTCGACCGTCGAATGCCTGGGCTCCTGCGGCACCGCCCCGGTGGTGATGGTCAACGAGGCCTACCACGAGAACATGAGCCCGGCCAAGCTGGACGCACTGATCGAAGGGCTGCCGAAATGAACCGAGCGCAGAGCCGCCTCAAGCCGGTTTGCTCCCCCTCGGGGGGACCGGTACGGCACGTGCCGTTGGGGGCACCAGCATGACGGGCACCAAGCTGATCATGACCTTCCCGGTCACGGCCACCTCGCACACACTGGCCGAATACCGGGCCCGCGGCGGATATGCCACGCTGGAGCGCGTGCTGCGCCAGATGCGCCCGGACGAGGTCACGAAGGAGGTGACGGCCTCCGGCATCCTCGGCCACGGCGGCGCCGCCTTCCCGGCCGGCCGCAAGTGGGGCGTCATCAAGCTGAACGACGGGCAACCGCACTACCTGTGCGCCAACGCCGACGAGGGCGAGCCCGGCACCTTCAAGGACCGCTGGATCCTCGAGAATGCGCCGCACCTGCTGCTCGAATCGATGTTGATCGCGGCCTACGCACTGCAGGTGCGCAATGCCTTCGTCTATATCCGCGGCGAGTTCGACCTGCCGTACCGGCGCCTGGCCGCGGCAGTCGAGGAGGCCTACGAAGCCGGCTTCTTCGGCGAGCGGATCCTCGACACCGACTTCGCCTGCGACATCGTGATCTATCGCGGTGCCGGCTCCTACGTATGCGGCGAGGCCTCGGCGCTGATCACCTCGATCGAAGGCAAGAAGGGCTACCCGCGCAACCGCCCGCCACGCCTCACGGTGCGCGGTCTGTACCAACGGCCGACGGTCATCAACAACGTCGAGACGCTGGCCAACATCACGGGCATCGTCGCCCATGGCGCCGAGGCGTTCCGCAAGGTCGGCACGGCCAAGAGCCCGGGCACGCAACTGGTGTCGATCTCCGGCCACGTCGCGCGGCCAGGCGTGTACGAGGTGGAATACGGCGCCCCGCTGGCGAAGTTCATCTACGAGGAATGTGGTGGCGTGCTGGGCGGCGCCAAGCTCAAGTGCATCGTCCCCGGAGGCATCTCGACCAAGGTGCTGACCGCGGCGGAGATCGAATCGCTCAATTTCGACCACGTGTCGATGGTGGCAGCGGGCTCGCAGGTCGGCTCGGGCGGCATGGTCGTCATCGCCGAAGGAACCTGCATGGTGCGATTGCTGCAGGTCCTGCTGCGCTTCTATCACCATGAATCCTGCGGTCAATGCACGCCGTGCCGCGAAGGCATGGGCTGGATGCACCGCATCGTAGACCGCATCGTCGCCGGCCAGGGCCAACCGGGCGACATCGATCAACTGATCCGCATCTCCAATGCCAACGACGGCACGACGATCTGCGGCATGGGCGACGCGGCGGGCTACGCCACGGTAGGCATCCTCGCAAAGTACCGCGACGAGTTCGAATACTTCATCGAACACAAGCGCTCGCGCCTGCAAGGCCGGCTCGAGGTGGCGGCATGATCGAGTTCTTCATCAACGGGCAAGCGGTCCAGGCCGAAGACAACCAGACCGTCATGCAGGCGGCGAAGGCGAACGGCTTCTACATTCCCTACTTCTGCTGGCATCCGCATCTGTCGGTGCCCGGGAACTGCCGCATCTGCGCGGTGGAGGTCGAAGGCGAAGGTGGGGGTGGCGGCTGGATCGACATCGCATGCAACATGCCGATCTCGAAGGGCATGCGCGTCCTCACCGATTCCGACAAGGTGCGTGCACGCCGCAAGGAGACGCTGCAGTTCATCACGCTGAACCACCCGGTCGACTGCGGCATCTGCGACAAGGCCGGCGAATGCACGCTGCAGGATTACCACTACGAGTACAACGGATCGCCCTCGGTGTCGCGCGACGCCAAGGTGCACGCCACGAAGCACTTTCCGCTGTCGGAGCGCATCGTGCTCGACAACGAGCGCTGCATCATGTGCACGCGTTGCGTGCGCTTCACGCGCGAGGTCTCGAAGTCCGACGCGCTCGGCGTCCTGAACCGGGGCGATCATTCGCTGATCCGCCCGGTCGAAGACGGACGTTTCGAGAACGATCCTTACTCCGACAACGTGATCGACATCTGCCCGGTGGGCGCGCTGCTGTCCAAGCAGTTCCTCCACAAGGCCCGCGTCTGGTACCTCGAACCCACCGCCTCGGTCTGCCCAGGTTGTGAGCGCGGCTGCAGCGTCAACCTGTGGCATCGCAAGACCGAGTGGAAACTCAAGGCGCTCGAGCAGCAGCAAAACGCCCGCATCGACCGCGTCACCCCGCTCGAGAACACGGCCGTCAACGGGCCGTGGATCTGCAACAAGGGCCGCGACCTGGCGCAGATCTTCGAACGCGCGCGCGCTGGCGAGGCGATGCTCAAGGGCAAGCCGAGCGGTCTGCAGGCTGCAATCGACAGCGCCCGCGTGCTGATCAAGGCGGCGAAGCGGCCGGTGGCACTGGTCTCGAACTGGGGATCGAACGAGGAACTCGCCGCCTTCCAGGCCGCGCTGGGTGAACGCTTCAGCTCCTTCGTCAAGACCGACTGGCTGGCTGCGCCCGGCGAGCGCGTCGAAGACGACCTGCTGATCAAGGCCGACAAGAATCCCAATTCCAAGGCGGCGCTGGCGCTGTTTCCCGCGCTGCCCGCCGATGCGCGTTCGGCCTTCCCTGCGGACACCGACCTGGTGCTCGTCTGGGGCGAAGGCTTCAGTTTTGCGCAACTGCCGCCCAGCGCGAAGATCGTCTACCTCAACTCGTACCTGCAGCCCGAGAACGGCCATGCCGACGTGTTCCTGCCGATCAGCGTACAGACCGAGCGCGGCGGCCACTACACCAACTTCCAGGGCACGGTGAGCGCGTTCGAGCCCTGCTTCGCGAAGGCTGCCGGTGTCGTCGATGCCGAAACCCTGTTCGCCGCACTGGGGGCAACGCGATGACCCAGGACCTGATCGTCTACCTCATCTTCATCGCCTACGCGGTGGGCGTGCTGATGACCTTCGGCACCCTGCTGACCTGGGTCGAGCGCAAGCAGTCGGCCGTGATGTCCGACCGCATCGGCGCCAACCGTGCCTACCTGCGCATTCCATTCACCCAGATCAAGCTGGTCTGGCTCGGTTTGTTCCACGGCATCGCCGACGGCATCAAGATGCTGGTCAAGGAAGACTTCAGACCGCGGACCTACGACTGGTACGCCTATGCTGTTGCACCGTGGGTGGTGTTTGCGCCGGTGCTGCTGGTGTTCGCGGTCATCCCCTTCGGCGGAATGCTGGATCCGGGCCGGCTGTTCCCGTCGCTGGCCGACTGGTTTGCCGGGCGGACCTACGCGATGCAGATCGCGCAGCTCGACGCCGGGCTGCTGATCGTGTTCGCCTTCAGCGGCATGAGCATCATCGGTGCGATGCTCGCCGGCTGGTCGTCGGCCAACAAGTTCTCGCTGCTCGGTGGCCTGCGGGCGGGTTCGCAGATGATCTCCTACGAGCTGGTGATGGGGCTGACGGTGCTCGGGCTGATCCTGATCTTCGGCAGCGTCGACCTCGGATCGATGGTGCGACAGCAGTCGGGCATCGTCCTCGGCTTCCTGCCCGCCTGGGGCGTTGTCTACCAGCCCTTCGCGGCCGCGCTGTTCATGACCGCTGCGATCGCCGAGAACAAGCGCATCCCGTTCGACCTGCCAGAGGCCGAGTCGGAACTCATCGCCGGGTACTACACCGAGTACAGCGCGATGAAGATGGGCCTGTTCATGTTCGCCGAGTTCATCGAGATCGCAATCGTCGGCGCGTTGTTCACGACGCTGTTCCTCGGCGGCTACAACCTGCCCTACATGAACGACAGCGGCTTCGCGCTGCCCGGCGGCGTGACCCTCGCGATGAGTCACGGAGCCGTCGTCGTGACGCAACTCGTGGTCTTCCTCGTCAAGGTGATGCTGGTGTGCAGCTTCCAGATCCTCGTACGCTGGACGCTGCCGCGCTTCCGCTACGACCAGGTGCTCAAGTTCGCGTGGAAGTTCATGCTGCCGCTGGCGCTGGCCAATCTGACCCTCACCGCCGTGCTCATGTGGTCGCACCAGGGAGCGCTGCAGTGAAGACGCCCTACAAGCGCAAGGTCTACTGGAACGAGCCCACGCTCACGCTGTGGGAACGCGCCTACCTGCCTGAAGTCCTGCGCGGTCTCTACATCACCAGTGGCATCTTCCTGCGCAACATGAAGCGCTGGATGACTGGCAGGAAGGGCGCGCTGACGACCTACTATCCGGAGGAGACCCGGTTCGACTACGCGCCCCTGAATCGCGGCAAGCACGTGCTGACGCAGCGCCCCGACGGCAAGCCGCAGTGCATCGCGTGCAACATGTGCGCCACCGTGTGCCCGGCCAAGGTGATCGAGATCGAGGCCGCGTTCGACCCGACCGACGTCGCGCACCCGAAGTACCCGGCGCGGTTCGAGATCGACTACTCGCGCTGCGTGTTCTGCGGCCTGTGCGTCGAGGCCTGCCCCGAGGACGCCATCCGCATGGCCAAGGAAACACCTGGACTGCCGTCCGACGACCGGAGCCAGATGTGGCTCACGCTCGACGAGATGCTGACGTGGAAGCCGCAGAGCGACGTCGCCAAGCCTTACCCCGCGGCCGGCGTCAGGAAGACCGGGGGTGCCGCATGATCGAAAACCTGCTGCAGAACCTCGACACGCTGCTGATCGTGCTGTTCGCCTTCTGCGCGCTGCTCGGTGCGGCGCTGATGCTCGTGTTGCGCCAGCCGATGCGCGTGGCGCTGGCACTCATCTCGACCATGGTCTTCCTGGCCGGCATCTACGGCCTGCTCGGCGTGCACTTCATTGCCGCGTTCCAGGTGCTGATCTACGTCGGCGCCGTGATGGTCTTCATGGTCTACGTGATCATGCTGCTCGAGGTGCGCGAGTCCGAGGGCACGCGCTACTCGAAGCTGATGCTGCCGGGCATCGCGGGCTTCGTGCTGCTCGTGGGCGCGATCTGCATCGGCATCTGGCACAGCCTGCCTGCTGCCAAGGCCGGTATCAGCGCGACGGCCGGTCCCGCATTCGGCATCTCGAAATTCTCGATCGCGTTCCTGAACGACTACTGGCTGCATTTCGAGCTCACTTCGGTGCTGCTGGTGGCAGCGGTCGTGGCCGCGCTGGCCGTCATCAAGGTCAGCCGGAGGGCCCGCCATGGATAGGACCCAGCTTCTTCTCGGCCTGGCCGTCGCGCTGTTCTCGATCGGACTGCTCGGGGTCATCGTCCGGCGCAACGTGCTCGTGATGCTGATGTGCATGGAACTGATGCTCAACGGCGTCATCGTCAGCCTGGTCACGTTTGCGCAGCAGACCGCCACCACCGTGGGCGCGATGCTCGTCTTCCTGATCTTCGTCGTCGCCACCGCGGAAATCGCGCTGGCCATTCCCATCGTGCTGCTGCTCGTCCGAGACAAGCGCACGCTGGACCTCGACGCCTACAGCGACCTGAAGGGATAGCTGTGCTGACTCTGATCGTCCTGCTCCCGCTGCTCGGCTTTCTGCTGAACGGCGTGCTGGCCACGCAACTCGGCGGCAACCGCGTCGGCAAGACCTTCGTCACGGTCGTCGGCTGCGGGCTGCCGATCCTCGCCTTCCTGCTGGCGGTGAAGTCGCTGCTCGACCTCAAGGCCGGCGGCTACGCTCCCGTGATCGAGATCGCCTACCGCTGGGCGCTGATCGGGCGCAGCAACTTCGAGATCGCCTTCTACTTCGACCGCCTGACGGCGGTGATGACGCTGATCGTCACCGGCGTCGGCTCGGTGATCCACATCTACTCGGTCGGCTACATGGCGCACGACAAGAGCTTCGGACGCTTCTTCGCCTACCTCAACCTGTTCCTGTTCTTCATGCTGCTGCTGGTGCTCGGGCGTTCGCTGCTCGTGCTCTTCGTCGGCTGGGAAGGCGTGGGCCTGGCCTCGTACCTGCTGATCGGATTCTGGTTCGACGACCTCGCCAACGCACGCGCCGGCAAGAAGGCGTTCGTCGTGAACCGCATCGGCGACGCCGGCTTCCTGCTCGGCATGTTCGTGCTCTACCAGGCCTTCGGCACGCTCGACATGGACCGCATCAACACCGCGTTCGGCGTCGGCGCGGCGGCGGTAGTGCCGGCCACGCTGGTCGGCATCCTGCTGTTCATCGGGGCCACCGGCAAGTCGGCGCAGATCCCGTTGCACGTCTGGCTCCCGGACGCGATGGCCGGCCCGACACCGGTGTCCGCGCTGATCCACGCGGCCACGATGGTGACCGCCGGCGTCTACCTGGTGGCGCGAATGTCGGGCGTCTACCTGCAGACACCCGAGGCGTCGATGGTCATCGCCGTGGTCGGCACGGCCACGGCCTTCTTCGCCGCCACCATCGCGATCGTGCAGACCGACATCAAGAAGGTGCTGGCCTACTCGACCGTCTCGCAACTCGGTTTCATGTTCCTGGCCCTGGGTGTCGGCGCCTACGGCGTGGCGATCTTCCACGTCGTCACGCACGCCTTCTTCAAGGCCTGCCTGTTCCTCGGCGCAGGCAGCGTGATCCACGCGCTCGGCGGCGAGCAGGACGTGCGCAAGATGGGCGGGCTGCGCAAGCGGATCCCGATCACGTTCTGGACCTTCGCGATCGCGACGGCGGCGATCGCGGGCATCCCGCCGCTCGCCGGGTTCTTCTCGAAGGACGAGATCCTCTGGTACGCCTTCGCCAGCACGCGCGGCGGCTCGCCGCTGCTGTGGGGTGTGGCCGCAGCGACGGCGCTGATGACCGCCTTCTACATGTTCCGGCTGCTCTGGCTCACGTTCTTCGGCAAGTCACGCATGACGCACGAGGTCGAGCACCACGTGCACGAATCACCGCTTTCGATGACCGGCGTGCTGATGCTGCTGGCAGCGCTCTCTGCCGTGGGCGGCTTCATCGCACTGCCGCACTTCCTCGAGCCACAGTTGCCACTGCCCGCCACGCACGAAGGGCTGCACCACTTCGAGACTCCGCTGCTCGTGCTGTCGGTCGTGCTGGCGCTCACCGGTCTGGCCGGTGCCGCGTTCGTCTTCGGCGGCTCAGCCGGACGCGCCGAGGCGCTGCGCCTTCGCTTCGCGGGGCTGCACCGCTTGCTGTCGGGCAAGTACTTCGTCGACGAGTTGTACGAGCGCGTGATCGGCAAGCCTCTGGTCTGGGTCTCCGACCGGGTCTTCCTGAACCTCGGTGACCGCAGCCTGCTCGACGGGACGCTGAACGGTCTTGCCGCAATGGGGCAGCGCGGTGCGGGGGTGCTCGGTCGCCTGCAGGCCGGCAGCCTGCAGCTTTACGTGTGGTTCGTGCTGATCGGCATCGTCGGCGCAGTGCTCTGGAGTTGGCGCCATGTTTGACGCGGGCGTGCTCAACGTCGTGCTGTTCCTGCCGCTCGTCGGCGCCGCGCTGTTGCTGGTGTCGCCCGCGGCACACCACGACTTCACGCGTCGGCTGACGCTCGCGGTGATGATCCTGCAACTGGCGCTCACCGCCTGGCTCTACGCACGCTTCGACAGCGGCGTGGCGGGCCTGCAATTCGAGACCCGCCTGCCGTGGATCGCAAGCTGGGGCGTGAACTACCAGATCGGCCTGGACGGCTACAACATCCTGCTCGTCATGATGACGGCCTTCCTCGGGCCGCTGGTCGTCGCCGGAGCCTTCAGCGCGATCACCAAGGACGTCAAGCTGTTCTACGCGATGGTGTTCCTGATCCAGTTCGCGATGATGGGCGCCTTCGTCGCCCAGGACCTGTTCCTGTTCTACATCTTCTGGGAAACAATGCTGATCCCGATGTTCCTGATGATCGGCATCTGGGGCGGCGAGCGGCGCATCTACGCGACGATCAAGTTCTTCCTCTACACGGCGTTCGGCAGCATCCTGATGCTGGCGGCAGTGATCTACCTCGTGTACTCGCTGCAGAAGACGACCGGCGTGGTCTCGTTCGCCTTCGCCGACCTCGTCAAGGCGCGCCTGCCGCTGGACGTGCAGTCGTGGCTCCTCGCCGCCTTCGCGCTGAGCTTCGCGATCAAGGTGCCGATGTTTCCGTTCCACACCTGGTTGCCCGACGCGCACGTCGAGGCGCCCACGCCAGGCTCGGTGATCCTGGCCGGCGTTCTGCTAAAGATGGGCACCTACGGTTTCATGAAGCTCGGCTTCCCGCTGTTTCCCGACGCGACGCACCTGTACATGCCGCTGTTGTCGGTGCTCGCCGTGGTCAGCATCGTCTACGGGGCCTGCCTCGCGCTGGTGCAGGACGACATCAAGAAGATCATCGCCTACTCGTCGATCAGCCACCTCGGCTACGTGATGCTCGGGCTGCTGAGTCTGGAACTCGTAGGCATCCAGGGCGCGGTCATCCAGATGGTCAGCCACGGCCTGGTGGCGGGCGGACTGTTCCTGATGGTGGGCATGATCTACGAGCGCTGCCACACGCGCGAACTCGCGGCCTACGGTGGGCTCGCGAAGCTGCTGCCCGTGTATTCCGTCTTCTTCATGATCCTCACGCTGGCCTCGGTCGGCCTGCCGACGACGAGCGGCTTTACCGGTGAGTTCCTGGTCCTGCTCGGCGCCTTCAAGGCGGCGTGGCCGCAGTATGTGCTGGGCACCAGCAGTTTGCCGCTCGTGCTGGCGGTCGTCGCGGTCTCCGGTGTGGTGCTCGGAGCGCTGTACATGCTGCGCTTCGCCCTGACCTTCCTGTACGGCGCGGCCAAGGCGCCGCACCACAGCGAACACCATCCGCTGTCCGACCTGAACGGGCGCGAGAAGACGATTCTCGGCCTCATCGTCGTGGCCGTCTTCGCCCTCGGCCTCTTCCCCGACGAACCGATGCGCAAGACCGAACTGGCCGCGAAGGCCTACAAGCAACTGGTCAGCACGCCGCGCCTGCCAGGGAGTCAGCCATGATCAGCCATGCCGTGCTGACCGCCATGCTGCCGGAGCACCTGCTGCTCCTGGGCATCGTCCTGCTGGTCTGCCTGGAGATCGCCGGCCGCTGGCAACGCGCCTCGCTGGCTGTCGCCCTCGTCTGCGTGGCCGCCGCCGCGCTTGCCGCGGCACGGCTGTCGTTCGACGGTTTCGCCGCTGCGCCGTTCGCCGGGCATTTCTCGGTCGATCCGGCCACCCTGCTCGCGAAGGCCATGGTGCTGGCGCTGGCGCTGCCGGTGCTGCTGATGTCGCGCGACGAATTCGCCGACGGCGAGTTCCCGGTACTTCTGCTGTCGTCGCTCTACGGCGTGTGCCTGATGCAGTCGGCCGACAGCATGCCGACCCTGTTCCTCGGGCTCGAGATCATGTCGCTGCCGGTCTACGTGCTCGTGCTGCTCGCCTACCGCAGGCCGCAGAGCGCCGAAGCAGCGCTGAAATACCTCGTGCTCGGCGGCACCGCAACGGCCACCTTCCTGATGGGCGCATCGCTGCTCTACGGTGCCAGCGGGTCCATGTCGATAACCACCTTCTCGCAAGCGCTGGGCTCGGCCGACACGATGCCGCGGACGGCGGCGGTGCTGGTGATCCTGGCCTTCTTCCTGAAGGGTGCGATCGTGCCCTTCCACGCCTGGGCACCAGACGCCTACGAAGGCGCAAGCGTGCCGGTCACGGCCTACATGGCCACTGTCGTCAAGGCCGCGGTGCTGCTGGCAGCGGTGCGCCTGTTCGGCACCGCGAAGCTTGCCTCCCCGATGCTCGAACTGCTGGCCGTGCTGCCGCTGGTCTCGATCGTCTGGGGCAACCTGGCCGCGATGCGCCAGCCGAGCCTGCGCCGCATGATCGCCTACAGTTCGATCGCCCACGCCGGCTACCTGTTCTATGCGCTGCTCGGCGACCCCGCCGGCCGGCTGCAGGCGGTCGCGTTCTACCTGCTCGCCTACGGTGTGCTCAACCTCCTCGCCTTCGCCGCCCTGCCGAGCGCCACAGACGACTACCAACGCGACCGGCTCGACAACCTGAAGGGCCTGTTCCATCGCTCGCCATTCGCTGCGCTGATGATCGCCGTCGCCATGCTGTCACTGGCCGGCATACCGCCCTTCCCCGGTTTCGTCGCGAAGTTCCTGATCTTCAGGAACGTGATGGCCGCCGGCTACACCACCTACGCCGTGCTCGGCCTCGTCGGCAGCTACATCGGGATCTACTTCTACCTGCGCGTGATCCAGTTCATGTTCATGAGCCCGGATGCGGGGGTGGCTGGCGAAGGCAGGGCACGCGGCTTTGCGTTCGCGGCCAGCCTGGCCTGCCTGGCCGCGATGGCCGTCGTGTCCGTCTTCCCGGGCTGGGTCATCGCAGGCTTCTGAGTTGCCGCTCGGCCGCAAGCCAGGCTTCGGCCCATTGCACGGCTGCCGCCAGGTGCGACATGGCTGCGGCGCTGGGCGGTTCGCCGAGATTGAACTGCTCGCCACGGATCGCCAGCAGCGTGCAGGGCGCCGGGTCCTCGCCGTGAATTTCGCGAAACACCTGCATCAATGCCTGCGGTGACATGGCGTGTGTGCTGAAGCTCGCGTCCCGCGCGGCGCGCAACCGGATCACCTCGAACGGAGCGCCACAGCTCAGGCTGGCGTCGATGAACAGCACGCGCTGCCGACCGACGAGGTCGAGGGCGTGCTCGATCTGCAATTGGTAGTCGTCCAGAAACTCCATGTCCGCGGCTGACTCCTGCGCGGCTCGCAAGCGCGCGCAGCACAAGGGTCCCAGCGCGTCGTCTCCGCGGCTCGGGTTGCCCCAGCCGAACACCAGCAGGGGCGCCACCGGCCGGGGCTGCGTCGTCACGCGAGCGACCCGCCGCGAGACCGCGGCTCGTGCAGGACTTCACCGCGCTGTGACTTGACGACGCGGTCGATCAGTTCTCCCTCGGACCCGACCAGGCTCACGTCCAGCGGCATCTGCCCCAGCGCATGCGTCGCGCACGACAGGCAAGGGTCGTAAGCACGGATCGCGACCTCGATGTGATTGAGCAGACCCTCGGTCAGCGTCCGGCCGTCGAGGTATTCGCGCGCCACCGAACGAACCGCCTCGTTCATCGCCTGGTTGTTGTGGGTGGTCGAGACGATCAGGTTGCACATCGTCACCAGGTCATCGTCACCGACCTGGTAGTGGTGGATCAGCGTGCCGCGAGGCGCCTCGATCACGCCCACGCCCGCGCGTCGCCGCTGCCCGCTCGTCACGAGCTCGCCAGCCAGGATGTCGGGATCGGCCAGCAGTTCGGCAATCACCTCGATGCAATGCAGCACTTCGACCATGCGCGCCCAGTGGTAGGCCAGCGTCGCGTGGATGGGCTCGCCTCTGCCCCAGTCGATGAACTCGCGGCGCTGCGCCTCGGCCAGCGGGCTGGGAATGAAGTCGCAGTTCTGAAGGCGCGCCAGCGGCCCCACCCGGTACCAGCCATGTTCGCGTCCCAGGCTGCGCAGGAACGGAAACTTCATGTAGGTCCAGGGTTTGACTTCCTCTTCGATCAGGTCAAGGTAGCCTTGGTCGCTCGCCCCGTCGAAGATGATCTTGCCCGCAGCGTCGCGCGCCCTGATCACACCATCGTAGAGGTCCAGTGCGCCGTCGGCGCGCACCAGCGACAGCATGTTGGAACGAAAGCTGGCGAAGCTGTCGTACAGCGCCGCGTTCTGTGCATGGAGTTGCTTGACGATGTCTACCGCGTCCTGCGCCCAGGTGGTCATCTGCGCCAGGTCGCGCTGCAGCAACGCGCGGTCTTCCGGGCTCACGTGCTTGTTGACGCCGCCCGGCACCGAGCCCGTGCCGTGAACACGCTTGCCGGCAGTGGCGCGGATCACCTCCTGACCGAACTTGCGCAGCAGCACGCCCTTCCTCGCGATGTCCGGGTGTGCCTGCGCCACGCCGACGATGTTGCGCCGGTTCACTTCGGAGTCGAAGCCGAAGAGCAGGTCGGGCGACGACAGGTGGAAGAAGTGCAGCGCGTTCGACTGCATCACCTGGCCGTAGTGCATCAGCCTGCGGATCTTGTCGGCCGAGGGCGTCACCTGCAGGGCGCCCACGACCCGGTCGAACGCCTTCGACGCCGCCAGATGGTGCGATACCGGGCAGATGCCGCACAGCCGCTGCACCATCACCGGCACCTCCCAGTACGGCCGGCCTTCGATGAACTTCTCGAAGCCGCGGAACTCGACGATGTGCAGCCGCACCTGCTGCACGCGGTCGTTGGCGTCGAGCAGGATCGTCACCTTGCCATGGCCCTCGATGCGCGAGACGGGGTCGATGGCCACGCGGCGCAGGCCGGCCGGATGGGTGGCGGTTTCGAGGGAGGATGTCATGTTCAGTCGTAGCGGATCAGGCCATGCCCGAGGTGCGGCGTGCGTCCGGCGATCAGGTCCGTCAGGAAGCTCCAGAACGCGTCGGCCGAGGGTGGGCAACCGGGCAGCGAGTAGTCGACGTGCACCACTTCGTGGATCGGGTGCACCTTGTTCAGCGGCAGTGGCAGCTCGGGGTCGTTCGGTATGCCGCTGCCGGGGCTCAGGCCGTGCCGGCTGCGGTACACGTCGGTCAGCATCACGCCCAGGTCGAGGTGGTTGCGTTGCGCCGGCAGGCCACCGGTGATGGCGCAGGCACCCACCGCGACGAGCGTCTTGCAGTGCGCCCGGAACTCGCGCAGCACCATCACGTTCTCTGCATTGCACAGCCCGCCTTCGATCAGTCCGATGTCGCAGTGCCCGACCTCCTTGATGTCGGTCAGCGGCGAACGATCGAACTCGATGTGCTCGATCAATTCGAACAGGCGCTCGTCGATGTCGAGGAACGACATGTGGCAGCCGAAGCATCCGGCCAGCGAGACGGTCGCGACCCTGAACTTGCGCGGCCCGTGCGGCATCGCCGGCAAGGTCATGACTGGCCCCCGTCCGCCTGCTCGGACACCGGCATCGCGTCGAAACGCCGCTCGCCGATAGGGATCACGAAGCCGCGCCGCTTGGGCAGGATCACCCCCACTGGGCAGATGGCTGCCGCGCGGTCGCCCAGTGCCATGTCGGTATCGCCCAGGCGTCCGCTCGCGCTGTCAACGATCAGATGGGTCGCGATGCCATGGCCGCCGATCGCGAACACGTTCTTGCCGTCGACCTCGCGGCTGGCCTTCACGCACAGTTCGCACAGGATGCAGCGGTTGAAATCGAGCAGGATGTCCGGGTGGCTCGCGTCGACCGGCCGGTCGGGATAGAACTCCTCGAAGTGCGGGCCCTCCATGCCCATCTCGTAGGCGGTGGCCTGCAGCAGGCAGTTGCCGCTCTTCTCGCAGCTCGGGCAGAAATGGTTGCCTTCGACGAACAGCATCTGCAGCAGCGTCTTGCGGTGGGCGTTGAGCTCCTCGGTGTTGCTCTGCACGTCCAGCCCGGCCGTTGCGCGAACGGTGCAGGCCGCACCGGCGCTGCCGTTGACCTTGACGGTGCAGAGCCGACACGAGCCGTGCGGGGAAAAGTCCGGATGCCAGCACAAGTGCGGGATGTAGCGCCCGGCGCGCGCTGCGGCGCGCAGGATCGTGTCGCCCGGCTCGAACGACAGGTCCTCGCCGTCCAGTTGGAAGGTCGACGCGTCCACGGAGCTCACGGCGGGTTTTCCAGGTGCGCAGCGGCGTCGTCTCGGCCGGTCATGCGGCGCGCAATCGACAACTCGGCGTCGAGGTCGAAGCCCGGCTCGAAATAGAGCGATTTCAGGTGCTTCTCGTAGGCCGGGCGGAACTTCAGGATGGTGTCGCGCAGCGGGTTGCAGGCGGTGGCGCCGAGGCCGCAGTGCGTGGCCGTGTGCATCAGCTTGTCGAGTTCGAACAACACGTCGATGTCGTGCCGCGAGCCCCGACCCTGCGCCAGCTTGTCCATCCTCTTGACGACCAGCGCCGTGCCCACCCGGCACGGCGTGCAGAAGCCGCAGCTCTCGTGGGCGAAGAAGTGCGCGAAACCGCGCGCCACCTCGAACATGTCGCGGCTGCGGTCGAAGACCATGAAGGCACCCGCGGTCGGTACGTCCTCGAAGGCGATGCGGCGGCCGAATTCGAACGCCGACAGGCACACCCCCGAAGGTCCGCCGACCTGCACCGCCTGGGTGTCGTGCGCGCCGCAGTCTTCCAGGATGCGGCCGATGCGGGTACCGAACGGGTATTCGTACAGCCCCGGTCGCTCGCAGTCACCCGAGACCGAGTGGATCTTGGTGCCGGTGGACTTTGGCGTGCCGATCGCCGCCCACCAGGCGCCGCCCTTCAGCGCGATGTGGCTGGCGGCGCAGAAGGTCTCGACGTTGTTGACGATGGTCGGGTGGCCGAGGTATCCGTGCTCCACCGGAAACGGCGGACGGACGCGCGGGGTGCCCCGCTTGCCTTCCAGGGATTCGATCAGCGACGACTCCTCGCCGCACACATAGGCGCCGGCTCCGACGTGGATGTCGATGTCGAAATCGAAGCCCGCGTGCCCGAGGATGTTCGCCCCCAGCAACTGCACCGCCCGCCGGCGTTGCAGCACCGCGAGCAGCGGGTCGAGCAGGAAGCGGTACTCGCCGCGCAGGTAGACCAGGCCGCGCCGCGCGCCGACGACGGAGGCGGCAATCGTCATGCCCTCGAACAGCGCGTCGGCCCTGCGGCTGAGCAGCACGCGGTCCTTGAAGGTGCCCGGTTCGCCTTCGTCGGCGTTGCACACCACCACGTGCTCGGCACCGGGAGCCTCGCGGCAGAGGTCCCACTTGAGGCCAGTCCCGAAGCCGGCGCCGCCGCGCCCGCGCAGGTTGGAACGCTTGATCTCGGCCAACGTCGCTTCGGCGCCGAGCTCCAGCGCTGCCGCCAGCGCGACCCCGGGCACGGCGGGTTCACCGAGCAGCACGTCGGCGCGCCGGATGTTGTCCTGCACTTCGAACCAATGTGCCGGCCATTGCGGCAACGGCACGCGGGTGCGGATCAGCCCGGCCATCTGCGCCACCCGGGTGGCGTCGAGCCGGGTCACGACCTGGTGATGGTTGATCAGCAGCGCCGGACCCTGGTCGCACAGACCGGTGCACGAGGTACGGTCCACACTGACGAGGCCGTCGTCGCCGAGCCGGCCGGGCGCCACGCCCAGCCGCCGGCACAGGTCGGCCATCAGCGCTTCGCTGCCGAGCATGCGGTCGATGACGTTGTCGCTGAACAGAACACGGTAGGCACCGACGGGCCGGGTGTGGAAGAAGCGGTAGAAGCCCGCCACTCCCTCCACCTGCGCGAGCGTCATGCCCAGCGCTGCAGCGACATGGGCGAGGTCGGCGCGCGGCAGCCAGGCCTGCGACTCCTGCAGTTCGCGCAGGATCTGCACCAGAGCATGGGGATCGGCGCCGTGGCGCGCCAGCACGCTCTCCACGCAAGGGGACGGCGGGTTCGCGCCTGGCGATGGCGGGTGGGTCGACTGCACGGGTCGGGTGGAGTGATTGGCGGCTACAGCCCACTGTGCCACCGTCGCGCGCCGACGGCTTGAGTCGAATCAATCGAAGTCGATGGTTCCGGCACCGCTGCGGTTGCCCCGGGGCGCCAGCGTCGATCGGCATCGGGCCGGGTGCCAATGCCGTGTCGAGCATGATCGCACCGAGCAGGACGGGAAAGAGAAACCGCTGTGGCCTGCGCCGTGCTCAGCCTCGGCGGCACCTACAGCGGGATCCACCTCTACCCGCGCGTGATCCAGTACATGGTCATGAGCCCGGATGCGCCCGTTGCGAATGAAGCCAAGGCACGCGGCTTCGCGTTCGCGGCCCGTCTTGCGTGCCTCGCTGGGATGAACCCGGTGTCGGTGTTCACCGGGCTGGGTGATCGCGGGATTCTGAGCGCCCTCGGCAACGCGGCTGCGCATGCGCGCGCCGCACGCGGCGACGCTACTTGAAGAGAGCCTGCACCAGGCCGAGGCTGAGTGCCGGGAAGAACAGCAGCGCCAGCAAGCGCAACACATCGCTGGCGAGAAACGGAAAGACGCCCTTGTACGTCTCGTTCATCGAGACGTCCTTGGCGATGCCATTGACGACGTAGACGTTGAGCCCCACTGGCGGCGCAGTCATCCCGATTCCCACCGTCATCAGCACCAGGATACCGAACCAAATCGCCTTCGACTCCGGTGTCAGGCCCCACAGCTCGAGCGCCATCACGGTCGGGAAAATCACCGGAATCGTCAGCAGCAACATCGACAACTCGTCCATCACGCAGCCGAGGATCACGTAGAAAAGCAGGATGCAGCCGACGATCATGATCGACGCCACCTGAAGGTGCCCCACCCAGTCGGCCAGCCGGCCCGGCATTTGCGTCAGCGCCAGCGCCGAGTTCATCATGTCGGCGCCGAGGAAGATCATGAACACCATCGCCGACGTCTGCGCAGTTCCCAGAAAGCTCCGCTGAATCCTCTCGACGTCGAGCTCGCGCTGCGCCAGTCCGATGACGAGGGTACCGCACGCCCCGACGGCAGCACCCTCCGTGGGCGAGAAGATGCCGCCGTAGATGCCACCGAAGACGAGCACGAAGATCAGCGCGATGGGCCAGACACCCCACAGCGCGGAGAGTCGCTGACGCCAGGGCAGCGGCTCGCTCGGGGTGGCCAGATCGGGTCGCACCCGACAGTAGACTGCAATGACCACGAGGTATCCGAGGGTTGCGATCAGCCCCGGCACCATCGCCGCGGCGAACAGTTTGCCGATATTCTGCTCGGTGAGGATCGCGTACACCACGAGCGGCACCGAGGGCGGTATCAGGATACCCAGCGTGCCGCCGCTGGCCAGCACCGCGGTCGACAGGCGGCCGTGATAGCCGTGCGCCTTCATTTCCGGATAGGCCACCTGTGTGATCGTCGCCGCCGTCGCGACCGACGAGCCGCACACGGCGCCGAAGGCCGCCGCCGACAGGATTGCCGCCATCGCGAGCCCGCCGCGGATGTGCCCGACCATCGCTGCCGCCGCCTTGAACAGCGCGCGGCTGAGTCCGCCCTGAGTCGCGAACTGTCCCATCAGCAGGAACAGCGGGATCACGCTCAGGTCGTAGACCGTCAACCTGGCCACTGCCGAGCCCTTGAGCGTGTTCAGCAGCGCGGCGTCGTTCGTCATCACCCAGTAGCCGACCGCACCCGGAATGAACATCGCCGCGGCGATCGGCACGCGGACCACCATCAGCGCCAGCATCGCGCCGAACATGATCATCCCGACGGTGGTGCCGTTCATGCGGGATCCACCAGCGCATCGAGCCCGTGCCAACGGCGCCGCGCCTGGAACAGCGCGATCACAGCGGTGAGCGCGAAACCGGGCGCGAGGACGGCGTAGGTCCACCACATCGGCAGGCCGAGGATCATGGTCGTCTCTTGTGCGTTGCGCACCGCGAACGCGCCGACCGTCGTGCGCCAGGCCAGCACGCCGACCATTGCGGCGAGCAGCACGCTGCCCAGACCGTCGAGGCGCCCCAGCGTGGTCTGCGATGCCCTCTGGGTGAAGAAGTCGACGATGATGTTGCTGCCGCCCAGCTGGCACCATGGCAGGCACAAGGCGATGGACAGCGCGATGCCGAATTGCGTGAGTTCGACGTCGCCGGGAATCGGGGCGGAAATCGCTGCTCGACCGGCGATGCTCGTGACGGTGAGCACGGCGACGAGGCAGGCAGCCAGGCCCCCCGCAATTGCGAAGAGAACCGCGAGGCTGCGCAGAATGGGTGGCATCGCTTCTCCCTCATGCCGTGCGCAGCGGTCGCGCTGGCGAATCACGCCCGGCGCCACGCGTTCGCGCGGCTGCCGGCCGTCACGACGTCACTTCCTGTACTTCGCGAGCAGGTCGCGCGCATCCTGCAGCATTTGCTTGCCGTTCATGCCGGCTTTGTCCATGTTGGCCGTCCACTCGTCATACACGCCCGTCGATGCCTTGACCCAGTTATCCAGTTCGGCAGCCGGGATCACATAGAACGTGTTGCCACGATCCACGGCCGGCTTGCGGCCCGCGACCTGACTCTCGTCCCAGATCTTGCCGGCCGTCGCCGACAGACCGGCGCCGCTGTTCCTGTCGATGATGGCCTTCAGGTCGGCCGGCAGGGAGTCGTACTTGGCCTGATTCATCGCCAGCACGAACACGCTGGTGTAGAGCGCCGGTCGAGCGGGGTCGGTCTCGGAGTGGTACTTCACCATCTCGTGCAGCTTCACCGAGGGAATCACTTCCCACGGCAGCAGGAAGCCGTCGATCGTGCCCTTGCTGACGGCATCGGCCACCGCGGGCAACGGCATGCCGACCGGCGTGGCGCCCAGCGACGCCAGCAGCTTGTTCGTCATGCGCGTCGGGGCGCGGATCTTCATGCCCTTCAGATCGGCCATCACCTTGACCTGCTTGTCGCGGGTGTGGATGTAGCCGTCGTCGTGCACCGCGAACATCAGCGGCTTGACGCCGGCGAACTCCTTCTGACCGTACTTGACGTAGTAGTCCCAGGCCGCCTTCGAGCCAGCCTCGGCGGTGCTGGTGATGAACGGCAACTCGAACACCTCCATGATCGGGAAGCGCCCGGCCGTGTAGCCGGGCAGCGTGAACGAGATGTCTGCCACACCGTCCTTTGCCTGGTCGAACAGTTGGCCCGGCGTGCCGCCGAGCTGCATGGCCGGATAGATCTGGCACTTCATGCGGTTGTTCGATTCGGCGGCGATCTTGTCGCACCACGGAACCACGATCTTCGTCGGCGGCATTCCGCCCGGGGGCCAGAAGTGGTGCACCTTCAGGGTGACTTCCTGGGCGACGCTGGACAGCGTCATCAGCGCGGCGGCGGCCGCGAGGCTGTGCTTGAGGACCGTTTTCATGAGCGCGTCTCCCGTGGTTGTGGGTGATGAGTGGGCAGACGCAATGGTAGGCGCCGACGACATGCCGGCGCATTAGGGTTGAACCTGTCAGGCACCGCTCAGGCGGCCCTCAGGACGGTCGCCCTGCAGTCGCCGAAGCCGATGCGCACGCCGCCTTCGCGCTGGCACCAGGCGCGCAGGATGACGCTGTCGCCGTCGAGCAGGAATCTGCGCGTCTCGCCAACGGGCAGCGTCAAGGCCAGGCTGCCGCCCTGCGACAACTCGAGCAGCGACCCGCCTTGATCCGGCTGCGGGCCCGACTGGGTGCCGGTGCCGAGTAGGTCCCCCGTCGCGAGGTTGCAGCCGTTGCTGGTGTGGTGTGTCACGAGTTGGGCCAGCGTCCAGTAGGCATCCCGGAAGTTCGACTGCGAGAGGCGCACGCCCGTCTCGCCGCGCTCGCGCATCGCCGTGGTCTGCAGCCACACCTCGAGCGTGATCGCGATCGCGCCCTGCTCGCGGTTGGTGGCGGATTCGAGGTACGGCAGGGGTTGCGGATCGTCGGCCGGCCGGGCCCACTCGCAACGGTAGGGTTCCAGCGCCTCCATCGTGACGATCCACGGCGAGACGGTGGTGCAGAAGTTCTTCGCCAGGAACGGCCCGAGCGGCTGGCTTTCCCAGGCCTGGATGTCGCGCGCCGACCAGTCGTTGAGCAGGCACATGCCGAACAAGCGCCCTTCCGCGCCGTCGATGGCCACCGGGTTGCCGAGTTCGTTGCCCTGGCCGACGAAGGCGCCGAGCTCGAGTTCGTAGTCGAGCTGCTGCGTGGGACCGAACTCCGGCGGTCCGTCGGCGGCCTTGCGGAACTGGCCATGGGGGCGCACGATGCCATGCCCGCTGACGCGGATCGAAGAGCTCCGCCCGTGGTAACCGATGGGCAGCCACTTGTAGTTCGGCAGCAGCGGCAGATCGGGCCTGAACAGCGCGCCGACGGCAGTCGCGTGGTGGATCCCGGTGTAGAAGTCGGTGTAGGCGCCGATGCGGCAAGGCAGGTCCATCTCGGCCTCGGCCTGCGACAGCAGGCACAGCTCGAGGAACGGGGCCTGCTCGCTGTCTTCGCACAAGGCCTGCGACAACGCCTCACGCAGCACGCGCCGCGCGTCGGTGCCACCCGACATCAGCGGCACCAGATCGCCGTCCGCCAGGGGCTGCAGCAGCGGCAACACCGATGCCCCCCAGGGGCACTGGCCGGCAGCGAGCCTGAGATCGAGCACCTGATCTCCGATGGCAACGCCGATGCGCCACGGCTCGTCGCTGCCGGCGCGGCGAAATCGCCCGTAGGGGAGGTTCTGCACCGGAAAGTCGGTTTCCGCAGCGTTGGCCGAAGCCACCCAGCTGCGCAGCGCGGGATCGTGCGTGATGTCGCTCATAGTCAAGCGCCGGGCTTGCGCTTCCAGCTGTTGACGTAGTCGAGGTTCTCGACTCCCGGCGGCAGCGCCGCCAGATCGACTGCGAAGCGCGTGTCGATCATCACCGCGACCTCGTCGGTGCTGCGCCGCTCACCCTTGTTGCTCGCCTCGGCGAGCGCAAAGGCCTTCGGGTGCGGGCCGTGGGCGAAGCCCGCCGGGTGCAGCGTGCACATGCCGGCGCCGATGTTGTCTCGGCTGAAGAAATTGCCGCGGTGGTAGAAGATGAATTCGTCGAACTCGACGTTGCTGTGGAAGAACGGCACCTTCAGCGCGCCGGGGTCGCTTTCCAGTGGGCGCGGGGCGAAGGTGCAGATGACCACCGTCTTGCCGAGGAAGGTGGCGTGCGCCGTCGGCGGCAGATGGTAGCGGTCTGACAGCATTTCGCGGATGTCGCGCCAGTTCAGCCGGACCGGCACGCAGTCGCCATGCCAGCCCACGCAGTCCAGCGGGTTGAACGCAAAGGTGACGGTGCTCACCGCGCCGCGCCGCTTGATGCGCACGGTGGTCTCGTGCTCGCTGTACTGGGCCTTGAAGGCGTCGTCGATCTTCGGCGTCTCGAGCACCGCCGCATCGAAAAGCGCATGGCGCCCGACGATGCCGCGATCCGGCAACTGGAAATAGTCGTCGGTCGCCTCGATCAGCAACATCTCGACCGGCTGCGAGGTTTCGATACGCCACGCCGTGCCCCGCGGCAGCAACAGGTAGTCGCCGTCGCGAAAACCCATGTGGCCGTAGTCGCAGAACAGGTCGCCGGCGCCGGCATGGACGAACAGCAGATCGTCGCCGTCGCCATTGCGGACGAGGTGCTGCATCTTGCCGGCCGGCGCTCGCCACCAGCGGACCTGCGTGTTGGCGTTGCTCATCACCGGATGGGCGGCGAGCGGGCAGGCGGCGTCGCCGGCGAGCTTGTTCAGGTCCAGGCAGTGCGGGCGCAGCGGGCCCTCCCAGGCGCTCCAGTCGGTGGGCCGGTGGCTGTGCAAGGTGTGACTCGCCGCGCCGAAGAAGCCTTCGCGACCGTGTTCGTGCTCGTACAGCCCGGCCGGGATGTCGCAGTGCGCCTGCCGGTTGAATTCCCCCTCGCACATGGGAAACGTGATCGCCTGTCTCATGCTATCGCTCCTGTGCCTGTCCTCGCGCTTGAACACGCAGCGGCACTCTCCTGCCGCGGCGCCCGCCAATCGTCGACCGGGCGGGCCGGTGGCCGGACCAGGCGCGCACTGAACCGACGACGCCGCACGTCGCTGCGGTCAGCGCTCACCCGGCACCTTCGAACGTGTGCGACGGCAACGGCGTGACGAGCACCTTGTCGACTCGCTTGCCGTCGAGGTCGACGACTTCGAAGCGCCAACCCTCCCATTCAACCGCGTCTGTGGTCTGCGGCAGGCGGCCGAGCAGCAGCATGACCATCCCCGCCAGCGTGTTGTAGCGACCGCGGTCCTCCTCCGGGAGTTCCTTCACGTTCAGGCGGTCCTTCAGCTCGGGGACCGGAATCAGCCCGTCGAACAGCCAGCTGCCGTCGGCGCGTTGCACCGCCCAGGTGTCCTCGTCGCTCGGCGTCGTGAACTCGCCGGTGATCGCCTCGAGCACGTCGCGCACGGTGATCACACCCTGCACCTCGCCGTACTCGTCGACGACGAACACCAGCTGCACGCTGGTGGCGCGGAAGTGCTCGAGCAGCTCCATGCCGGACAGCGTCTCGGGAACGAACACCGCGGCCTGCAGATTGTCGGCGAGCGTCAGCGGCTCGCCGCGCAAGGCCTGCTGCAGCAGGCTCTGCGCCGAGACGATGCCCAGCACGTCGCTCAGCCCGCCACGACACACCGGGTAGCGCGAATGCTCGGCGGCGCCGATCACGCGCAGCACGTCTTCCTGCGGCGCGGCGGCGTCGAGCCAGACGATCTCGTTGCGCGGAATCATCATCGAGCCGACGGGCCGGTCGTCGAGGCGGAACACGTTGCGCACCATCTGGTGTTCCTGCGCCTCGATCACCCCGGCGTCCAGGCCTTCCTCCAGGCTGGCGGCGATCTCCTCTTCGGTCACGCTGCGGTTTGGCCCGCCGTGGATGCCGAGCAGGCGCAAGGTCGCGTTGGTCGACCACGACAGCAACTTGACCAGCGGCCTGGCGATCCAGGACAGCCACTCCATCGGCTGCGCCACGATGCGCGCCACCGCCTCGGGGTACATCTGCCCGAGCCGCTTCGGCACCAGTTCGCCGAAGATGATCGTCAGCATCGTGATGATCATGACCACCAGACCGGTCGCACTGATGCCCGCCGCCTTCGCGCTGATGTTCAAGGCCTGCGCCAGCCAGGCCGCCAGCGGTTCGGAGAACGCCGCTTCGCCGACGATGCCGTTGAGCACGCCGATCGAGGTGATGCCGATCTGCACCACCGACAGGAACTTGGTCGGGTTGTCGTGCAGGTCGAGCGCTGCCTGAGCCTTGGCGTCGCCCGCCTCGACCATCACCGTCAGGCGCGCCTTGCGGCTGGCGGTGAGCGCCATCTCCGACATGGCGAACAGTCCGTTGAGCAGGATCAGAAAGGCGAGAAGGGCAAGTTCCATGCAGTGCGCGATCCGTGCCGACGACCGCCGCGCATTCCCCCTGAAAGGCCAAGGCCGTGGAGCGTAGCAGAATCGGCCGATGGACTACCTCGTCGGCGACGTGCAAGGCTGCTGCAATGCGCTGGACCGCCTGCTGGCCGAGATCGGCTTCTCGGCGTCGCGAGACCACCTGTGGCTGCTCGGCGACCTGGTCAACCGCGGCCCGCAGTCGCTGGCCACACTGCGGCGGCTTCGGGCCTTCGGCGCCGCCGCGAGTTGCCTGCTCGGCAACCACGACCTGCACCTGCTTGCCGTCGCCGAAGGCGCACAGCGGCTGAAACGCCAGGACACGCTGGACGACATCCTCGGCGCCCCCGACCGCGCGGCGCTGCTCGACTGGCTGCGCCTGCAGCGGCTGGCCGCCTTCGACCACGGCTGGCTGCTCGTGCACGCCGGTGTCGCCCCGCAGTGGGACCGCGAGACGACACTGGCGCTCGCGGCCGAAGTCGAGGCGGAACTGCGCGGCAGCGCGCGGGGCGACTTCCTGCGCGCGATGTACGGCAACGCGCCGGACCGATGGAGCCCGCGCCTTGCCGGCAGCGAGCGGCTTCGCTTCATCGTCAATGCCCTGACGCGGATCCGCTTCTGCGATGCGACTGGCCGCCTCGAATTCGAGACCAAGGATGGTGCAGCTGCCGCACCCCCCGGATTCCTGCCCTGGTTCGCGGTGCCCGGTCGGCTGAGCGGCGGCACGCCGATCGCGTTCGGTCACTGGTCGACGCTCGGCCTGATCGACACGCCCGAGCTGCTCGCGCTCGACACCGGCTGCGTCTGGGGAGGGTCGCTCACCGCGGCTCGCGTCGACGGCGGCCGGCGCGAACTGATTCAGGTACGCTGCCCGCAAGCGCAGTTGCCGGACGGCTGACACGGCCGACTAGAATCCGGCGGCCAGACCCTGGAGACGTGGCCGAGCGGTCTAAGGCAGCAGTCTTGAAAACTGCCGGGGGGGCAACTCCTCCGTGAGTTCGAATCTCACCGTCTCCGCCAGTCCCACATGGTTGTTCCACGACAACAGTCAGGTTGTGCAAGCGACCCACCATGTAGAATCGTGCGTCCCCTGTAAACGGACTGGTGACGCCGAGCGTTAAGCCGACGCTACTCATCACGGCGGTCGGTACATGCGCTCACAGCAGCATGGATGATCGGCAGTGAGTCGATGGCACCTGCCCTGAACCAATACCTCTTCACCTGGAGATTCGCATGAAATTCGCTCCTTCCATTTTCACGATCGCCCTGGTCTCGGCTTTCGCCGTCACCGCTTTCGCCCAGACGCCCGCCTCCGCGCCCACCCGCGCTGAAGTCAAGGCCCAGACGGCTGCCGAAAAGAAGGCTGGCGGCGGCACGCTCGATACTGGCCCGGAATCCAGCAAGGCCATGAGCACGCCGAAGAAGCCCAAGACCGATGCCAGCCGCGACGCTGTCAAGGCCGACACCAAGGCTGCCGAGAAGGCCGGCACCATCGCCAAGGGTCAGGAAGCAGTGCCCAAGCAAGACATGCCGAAGAAGCCCACGTCCACGGCCGACCGCGCCGCCGTCAAGGCCGATACGGCTTCCGCCGTCAAGGCCGGCACGA
This sequence comes from uncultured bacterium, assembly GCA_963802435.1. GTDB lineage: Bacteria > Pseudomonadota > Gammaproteobacteria > Burkholderiales > Burkholderiaceae_C > CAIKUF01. The sequence goes on along the minus strand of CAWDIT010000015.1, from coordinate 68,616 downwards.
TTCCGTCGGGCCAGGAATCGGTCGTCAATCAGGACAAGGGTGCCGTCGCGGTCCCGAAGAAGAAGTAATTCGCAGCGCCGGCCCGGCGGGCCGGCTCGCACCAGAGGCGGCGTGGGGTTTCCCCTTCGCCGCCTTTTCTTCGACCTCGCCCCTCGACGGGCGATGCCGCAGGCATCCTGGCGCCGTCAGCTACCCGATGCAGGTGCGATTCTTTCCGGTGCGCTTGGCCTCGTACAGCGCCTGGTCGGCGCGCTCGAGGGCCTGCTCGAGGGCTTCGCCGGACCTGTAGCCCGTCACCCCGGCCGAAAAGGTCACCAGCACGTTCCTGCGCTCATGCATGAACAGGCCACCGGACAGCGAGCGTTGCAGGCGCGTCAGGATCTGCTGCCCGTCTGCCACCGGCGTCGCCGGCAACAGGACGACGAACTCCTCGCCGCCAAAACGGGCCACCATGTCGTCCGGCCGCAGCGACTTGGCGACGACGGCGGCCAGCGAGCGCAGCGCCACGTCGCCGACGCTGTGCCCGAGATCGTCGTTGAGCCGCTTGAAATTGTCGATGTCGAGCAGTCCGATCGACAGCGGTTGGCCGTCGCGTTCCAGGCGCGCCCGGGCGTTCTCGAACGCCTGGATCAGGCCACGCCGATTGGCGATCTGGGTCAGTTGATCCGTGGAAACCTCGCCGGAAAGCCGGCGCAGTTCCGACTCGAGCTCGACCACCCGCTCTGACAACTCGGATACGCGCGCATGCTCGGTATGCAGACGCTGCTGCGTCTGGCCGACTGCCTCCTGCACGCTACGGGTCTCTTCGAGCATTTCGCCGACCACCCCGGTCAGGCTTTCCAGCGTTTCGGCGCCGTGGATCACATCGGCATAGCGGCCCATGTTCGCCTGGAAGCGACCGGTTCGCGAGCCGAGCTCGCCGACCTCGAGCAGCATCTGGTTGATCAAGCCCTTCAGCGCATCGCGCGCCCGGCCCCGTTCTTCGCGCAGCCTTCCCTGGTGCGTGCGCGTGTGGTGCAGCATTTCGCCGACCGAGCGCACCCCGCGGGCAGTGATGCCGCCCTCGAGCGTCGCGCGCATTGCTGCGAGCTGGCCCTTGACCCAGCTGTCGTCCTCGGCCAGGTCTTCGAGGCTCGCCGTCAGCTCCAGGCAAAGGCCCCCGAGCAGTTTCAGCACGTGATGGCGGTGCAGCAGAACGCGGTCGGTGCTCTCGCACAGGCGCGCCACGTCCTCGGCGTTCTGTGCCGTCATGCCGTCGGTGGCAATGACGCCTACCAGCGCGGCCAGGGCACTCGGCAGTTCGCCCGCCTCGTCGCTGGGCAGCGCGACCAGCACACTCGCGCCGAGGCTGGTCACGGCGCGCACCCAAGGGGCCCAAGCGTCCGCCGGCACGGCGGGCGCGCCGGGCACCGCTTGAACGCCAGATTCCTCGGGCGCAGCCTCCGGTCGGACCTCGACGATCTCGGTGAGGTCCAGCGGCAGCGCAGCGCTGTCGACGCTGTCGTCGTTCCAACTTCCGACGAGCTGCGTCAGGCGCCGCTGCAGCAATTGCGAATCGCTGCGACTCCCCGCGAGGACGCGCTGCAGGCTGTCCTTCCGGCGGCCGCTGGTCCAGTGGCGGCCCCCGCGCTCGACACCGCGAACGATGCGTTCGATCAGGCTCGCCAGCGCTGTCCCCTCCGTCTCGGTTCCACCCATCGCGTTGACGATGCGCTCGGCGTGATCCCAGCTTCCGTCGAGCATGGCCTGCACCAGCTTTCGCCGCTCGACCGCTTCGGCCTGGGGCAGCGCCGCAGCAACGAGCCGATCCAGCAGCGGTTGCGCTCGTTCGGGAACACAGGCCGTCGACGCTTCTGCGGCTTCGGCACGATAGGCCCGGGCATAGTTTTCCGGTGTCGGCTCGAGTTCGCTGGCGACGAGCCGACGCAGCGCCGCTCTCGCCAGTTCGCTCGGTAGCGCAGGCTCGGCACCGGCAGCCTTGCGCGCGTCGGGTCCCATGGGCTCCTCGTGCCCGCCGCGACCGGTGTTCAGCGGCCGGGCCCGGTGCCGGCGGCGCGCAGGTGCGTGCCGCGCGTCGCGTCGTCCGGGCCTTTGTCGACGCTCCCGGCGATCCACGCCGCCTTGCGCTCGACCAGTGCGTGCTCGCACCAGGCCTGCATCTCCTCGGCAGGGAGCGGTCGGCTGAACAGGAAGCCCTGCATCAGCCTGCATCCGAGGCGGTGCAGCACGTCCATCTGGCGCAAGGTCTCGACCCCCTCGGCGACGACGCGCAGGCCGAGCGAGCGGGCCAGCGCGACGATGGCCGTCACGATGTCGGAGCTCTTCGGCGTCAACCCGAGTTCACGAATGAACGAACGGTCGATCTTCAATTCGCTGATCGGCATGTTGGTCAGGTAGGCCAGTGACGAGTAGCCGGTGCCGAAGTCGTCGATCGAGATCTCCACGCCCATCTGGTGCAGCCGATGCAAGGTCGCGTTGACGTTACCGGAGTCCTTCATCAGTCCGGTCTCGGTGATCTCGAGCTCGATCGCGCGGTGCGGCACACCGGCCTGTGTGACGACCTGATGGATGGTTTCCACTAGGTCGATGCGCTCGAAGATCCGGTTCGGCAGGTTGACCGCGATCGTCTCCGCGAAGCCGAACCCGTCTTGCCAGATGCGCACCTGGCGCGCCGCCTCGCGCAGTGCCCACTCGCTGAGCGGCACGATCAGCCCGGTTTCCTCGGCCAGCGGGATGAAGTCGGCGGGTGGCAGCAGCACGCCATGGCGACGCCAGCGCATCAGGGCCTCCACTCCCACCAGCCGTACGCCGCGCGCATCGACCTTCGGCTGGTAGTGCAGCACGAGTTCATCGCGCTCGATTGCCTTGTGCAGCGCGCTCTCGAGTTCGATCTTCTCGCGTCCGCGTCCCGCCAGCACCGGGCTGTAGAGCGAATGGGCGTTCGGACCGCGCACCTTGGCGGCATACATGGCAATGTCCGAGCTGCGCATCAGATCGGTCACCGACTCGCCATCGCGCGGGAACAGCGCAACACCGACACTGACCGTGACGAAGCACTCCTGACCCCCGACGAAGATCGGCTGCTTCATCAGTTCGAGGATGCGCGTCGCCACGCTTTCGGCATCGCGTTCGTCGATCACCTCGGGCAGCAATGCGACGAACTCGTCGCCGCCATAGCGCCCCACCGCTTCGAGCAGCCGGTGCGAGCGCGAACCCATGGCGTCGACCGACAGCTCGATCTCCCTGTCCGAGTGGCGCACGCTCGTGCGCAGGCGCCGAGCCACTTCCATCAGCAGTTCATCGCCTGCGGCGTGGCCGAGCGTGTCGTTGATGACCTTGAACCGGTCGAGATCGACCAGCAGCACGCCCACCTGATGACCCATCCGGCGAGCGTGCGCGATCGCGCATTCGGCACGCAGGTTGAGTTGAGTCCGGTTCGGCAGGCCGGTCAGCGTGTCGAAATGTGCCAGGCGGCGAATGCGATCCTCGGCCAACCGACGGTCCGTCACGTCCTGCACGAAGCCGCTGTAACCCGACGCCGGGCCGCGTTCGTTGAAGTCGGGCTCGGCCTCCAGGTGGATGATGCGCTGCTTGTCGTCGCGCAAGTTCACAGGCACGTCGGTCGCCAGCGCCGACGCGTGGCGCAGCGCATCGTGCAACAGGTCCATCAGATCACCCCGGTCATCGGCGGGGACCAGACGCAGCAGCCTGCGCAGGCTCGGCGGGACCTGCGGGTCCAGGCCGAGCACACGCAGGCCCTCGGCCGAGAACACCGGGCTTCCGATGCCCAGGGGCCAGTCGAAGCTGCCCATGCGCGCCAGGTCCTGCGCTCGCGCCAGCCTGGCCTTGCTGCGTTCGAGCTCGACGCGCGTGCGCGATGCACGCAGCAGATGGCGCAGGCGCCCGGCAAGCAGGCTCCACTGCGTCGACTTGACGAAGAAGTCGGTGGCGCCGGACTCATAGGCACGCGAAATCGACGCGTCGTCGTCCAGTCCGGTGAGCATCAGCACCGGCAGGGACTCGAAGGCGCGGCGCGCGCGAAGCAGGCGACAGGTCTGGAAACCGTCCAGCCCCGGCATCAGGGCATCGAGCACCACCACGTCGGGTTGCCACTCGTCCAACAGCGCGAGCGCGCGCTCACCGCTCTGTGCTTCGCTCACCTCGAAGCCGCGTTCGCTCAGCGCTTGCGAGGTCAGCAGCAGACTCACGGCGTCGTCATCGACGAGCAGAACCCTGGGCCGGGCCTGCATGCCTGTGTCGGGCAGGGAGTCGTCGGAGTTCATGGCGGACTGACCAAAGCGACCTTCAGCACGGCGAGCACTGCGCCGAGTTCAGCGGACAACGCGGTGACTTCTTCATGCGTCCCAGCGATCCGGCCCTGCTTGGCCAGCAATTCCATTTCGGCGCACATCCGCGACAACTTGACGGCACCAACGCTCGCGGCCGACGACTTCAGCGTGTGCGCCACGTGGCGGACACCCTCCGCATCGCCGGCGGCCTGCGCGGCGAGAAGCTGGGGAAGGAGGCGCGCGGCCGACGTGTCGAACGCCATCGCCACCCGTTCCATCAGCTTCCCGGCGCCCGTCGGGTCGAGTTCGCGCAAGCGCTGCAGGGCCTCGGGGTCGAGCCCGGTGCTCGACGACGACACCCCCTTCGCTGCGCCGTCGGAGAGCGGTGCCTGGGTATGCATGCGACCGGAGGGTGGTGGGCCGGGCATCCGCGGGTCCGTCACCGCAAGATCAATCGTCGCGCGCGCGACACGCGGGCGCAGTGCCCCAGCATGGTGGTGCTGTCGGAATATTGACGGGCTCGCAGCATCTGTTCATCGACCTCCTGCTGGGCCGCATTGTCCGTCAGCGCGGGCCGCTGGTGTTGCCACGGCGCGGATTCCGGCCTCGTGGGCCGCCGAAGTTGTGACTGCGAGGCAACGCCCGGCACACGACGGCTCTCTGCGCGGCGAGGGCACGCCGCCAGCAGTGGCCTTGGGAGCCCTCAGGGGGAGGCCGTCCGCGCCAGCAGTTCTGCCGCGTCGAGCACGCGCTGCGCCGCCTGCTCGAGGCTGTGGCCGTCCTCCAGCGCCAGACGCTGCATCCGTTCGAGCGCCACACCGTGGGCCAGGCCGTGACACTGCATCACCACCCCGACCGCCATCGCGACGATCGGCGTCATCGGCGCGGCAAGCGTGTTCGGGAGGACTTCGGCCGACGCAGGCCGCTGCGACAGCGTCGTCAGCGCCGCCTCGACTGCGGGCAGGATCTGCCGGACTTCGAGCGGCTTGACGAGGTAGTCGACGGCGCCGAGTGCCTTCACCTTCGCCGCCGTGTCTTCGTCGGCAAACGCCGACAGGAACATGAATGGAATCTGCAGCGACTCACGCAGCACCGCGGCGACATCGAATCCGCTCATTCCCTCCATGCGGATGTCGAGCAACGCAAGGTCGGGGCGATGCTCGCGCGCCAGCAGGATCGCGTCGTCGCCGTTGTCGGTGTCGATCACCTCGTAGCCGGCCTGCAGCAGGCCGTGCGTCAGGGTGGCCAGCACGAGCCGGTCATCGTCCACTACGAGGATCTTGCCCCTGTCCGCCACGTTCGATCTCGCTTCCCGTTCGCCGGCGTCGTCCTGTCGGGCGACTGGCGGCGATTGTGACCGATACCGCCGCGCCCGGCCCCTCCGCGGCCTGGCCATGCCCGTCGATCAGGGCACGTCCGCTCGGGTGATGCCGGGTGGCACGAGCGACAGCGTCGCCACCACGCGTTCGCCCTCCTGCTCGATGTTCAGCGTCGCGCTGCGCCTGGGCATCAGTGCGCGCACCAGGCCGAGTCCCGAGACACCCCCCGGGATGTGCGCCAGCTTGAAGTCCGGCACGAGCGTTCCGGCATTGGCGATCGCGATGCGAACACCGGCATCGTTGCAGACCAGCGTGCAACTCACCGCCGGTTCATCGCCCCGGCTGTGCTTGATCGCATTGGTCAGCAGTTCGTTGATCGTCAGCGCGATCGGGATCGACTCCGCCTCCGGCAGCGCCCACGGCGGCGTTGCCACGCCCTCGACCGTCAGCGCGATCACCCGGCCGAAGGTGCGCTGCACCGAGCCGGTGATGGCCTCGACCACGCTGCGCAAGAGCAGCGGCCCGCCGACACCGACCTGCAGCCCATAGACCTGGGCGATCGCCTGCACCTGGCCGACCACCTCGGAGATCACCGACTCGACCTCGGGCTTGCGCGCCGCGATCTGCTGCAGCAGCCCGGCAACGCCCTGCAGGTTGTTCTTGATGCGATGGTGCACTTCCTTGACGAGCATCTCGCGCTGCGCGATCGCCGCCTCGAGCCGCGCCTCCTGCGCCGCGCGCTGCTCGGTGACGTCGGTCGCAACGAGCAGCAGCTGGTCGGGCTCCTCGCCGGGCGGCCCCAGCGGCATGTAGCGCGCGTCCCACAGCCGTGATTCGCCATCCGTCGTGATGCCGTACTCGCGCTTGGTCACGGCGCCGGCCTCGAGCGCGGCCTGCATGTCGGCGCGCATCGCCTCGGCCAGCCCGGGCGGGTGCATCTCCTCCGGCGTGCGGCCGATGAGATCGGCCTGCGGCAGCCCGACGATGCTCGCTGCCGTCTGGTTGAGCTGCAGCACCCGCAGCGTGCGCGCGTCGCGCAGCGCAATCGCCAGCGGCGCCATCTCGATCACGCGCTGCAGCGAGGCCTGGGTCTCCTCGCTGCGCGCCTCGGCCTGGCGGCGGCGCTCGATGTCGAGCAGCGCGTAGGTGAGCTGGCGGCCCTGGCGTTCAAGCCCGGTGGCGACGACGTTGCCGACGACCCAGAACTCGCGCCCGTCGCGTGCCTTGACGCGGCACTCGAAGGTCTCGGCCTGGCCTTCGAAAAGGCTCCTGATGTACTGCGTCTGGCGAAACGGATGATCGGGGTCGGACGTCGCCACCGTGTCGATCGGCTGGCCGACGAACTCGGCCAGGTCGCCGCCGAACATGCGCCGCGCCGAACGGTTCATCCACTCGATGCCGTGCGCGCCGACAGTGACGATGCCGACCAGCACCGAGTCGAGGATCGCCCGCGTGCGCTCCGCCTGCAGCGTCACGGCCTGTTCGGCGCGATGCCGCGCGTCGACATTCACGTACGAGGCGATCATGCCGCCACCCGGATCGCCCTCGTCGACCAGCCGCTTGCTCACCTGCACCCACAGCAGCTGCCCGTCGCGGCGGCGCAGCTGGCGCTCGCCGCTCCAGCGCCCGCGACGGCGCAGCTGTTCGTCCTCGCGTGCCCAGATGCGCATGAATTCGGCACGGTCCGCGAACAGCGCCTCGAGCGCCAGCTCCGAGACGTCCTCGACCGGGTAGCCGGCGAGCGCGGCGAAGGCCTCGTTGGCACGCTGGACCCCGCCGTCGCGAATGAACGCGATGCCGACCTCCGACAGGCTGAACATCAGTTCACGATCGCGAGCGAGCCTCTCGACCTCGCGTTGCTGCGCCTTCAGACGCGTCACGTCGGCCAGCACCGCGATCGCCTCCACGGCATGCGGGTCTGCGCCGGTCCGTCGCACCGACAGCGAGTACCAGCGCGCGTCGGCGCCCGGTGCCACCGCCTCCTCGACCGCGAACTCGGTCTCGAACAGCGGTTCTGCAGCAAGCGCCTCGATCGTCTGCTCGACCATCCTGCTCGCCCGCGGCCAGTGCGCGAACAGAGCCTGCAGACTGCGGCCAGCCCCGCTGCCTTCTGGAACGCCGACCATGCCCTCGAAGCGCCGATTGCAGCGCACCAGCACGTTGCCGCGCAGGTAGGCGATGCCGGTGCTCGCGCTCTCGAGAATCGTCGTCAGTTCGTGCAGCAGCTGTTCGCTGCGTTGCTGCGTCCGCTGCTGCTCGGTGATATCGAGCGTCACGACCGAGGTCGTGCGCTTGCCGGAGGCGAGCGTCGCCGGCTCGACCCGCGTCAGCAGCCAGCGCAAGCCGAGCTCGGGATGGTCGATCTCGTAGCGCGCTTCGGCACGCAGCGTGTGGCGCAGCGCGTGCTGGACCTTCTCGAACTCGGGCAGCGACTCCGGCAGCACGATGTCGCGGCCTACTGCCTGCATCGCCGCCGACGCCGGGCTGTCGGCACCGCCGCCGGCGCCGTGCGGTTGGGGCAGCCAGCCCGTGGACTCCTGGAACGTCGCCAGACCGACCCCGGCCGTGTCCATCATCGCGGCGATCTGCATCTGAGCCAGGTCGAGCTCCCGCGCCGCGCGGTCGGCGCGCTCGCGTGCCGCATGCTCGGCGCTGCAATCCTGCAGCGTGACGAGGGTCAGCCTTCGCCCACCTGCATCGAGCAGGCGCTGGCGCGCCTGGCGCAACCAGCGCTCCCGCCCGCTGGCGTCGATCAGACGGGTCTCGATCAGCCGTGCCACGGCGGGGCGATCGGCCTCCTCGCGCAGGCGCGCGCTGAGCGCGCGTTGCTCGGCACGGTCCTCCGGCGGCTGCAGATCGATCGGGTCGACGCCGATCAGCTCGTCGCGCGCAAAGCCGCTGAACTCGGCGAACGCCGGGTTCACGTCGAGCAGCCGGTCGTCGGGGCCCAGCAGAAGCGCCGGGATTGGCGAGGTCCAGAGCAGACCGACGAGCTGCGCCGGCGCCTGCCGCAACTTCGTCGACGCTGGCGACGGCGCGCGCGCCGTGGACGAGGGTCGCGGCGGATTCATCATGCAAGGGTCGGACGGGATCTCACTGCGACAGTGTACGCAGGACCTGCCGCAGGACGGCGGCAGCGACGGGGCTCGGGCAAGGGTCGTCGTCGCGCCGGCGCTTCTACTCCAGCTGAGTTGCCGCCGACAAGGCGCGCAACTGGGCGCGATTGATCTCGCCGATGCCGAGCAGGAGCTTCTCGGCCGCGGCGCGCACGTCGAACAGCGATTCGCCCTCGACCGCCCGCACCAGCTCGAAGTACGGGTGATAGGGGCCCGTGCCGTGCACCAGTGCCTGCACGACGGACTCGGGCACCGGGATGGTCTTCAGCAGTTCGGCGAAGGGTTGCTGGAACATGCGGTCGAGCAGCGAGAAGACGCCGCAGATGAACATCTCGTTGCGCATCTCCTCGTCGCCGACAGAGCGCCCGAGTTCCTCCATCAGCAGGCCACGGCGAACGGCTGCAAACATCACCGGTTTCAGGTTGGCGTCGCGCGTCGCCGTCGCCAGCAGCAGCGCGAGCCAGCGCTTGAGCTTGCGGTGGCCGAGCATCATGATCGCGTGCGCGAAGGACGAGATCTCGACCCGCAGCCCGAAGGCCGGCGAGTTGATGTAGCGCAGCAGCTTGAAGGCGAGCGTCGGGTCGCGCCGCAGCGTCTGCTCCAGGCGGTCGATCGATTCCTCGCGGTCGACGCGGTGGATCAGCTCGACGATCACCTGCATGTCGGCCTGGCCGACCGCCTTCGCCCCCGCGGGCCGTTGCGCCAGCACGTCGTTGATCGGCCAGCCGAGCACGGCAGCCGCGCCGCGATTGAAGCTTGCCTCCATCTCGGCCACGGTGCGAATGCCCGACTGCACGTGGGCGATGCGGCGGCTCGCCGCATGGGGCGAGCTGTTCGATGCCTCGAGAACGCGGCGGTCGTCTCCCAGCTCGACGATCGAGTACTTGAAGCACGGCAGCACTTCGCGCGGCAGTTCCTCCGCCGGGCGACCCTTGAGCAGCAGCACGCTGCCGGCCGCGTGCAAGGCCAGCAGGGCGTCCCGCCTCGCAGGGTCGCTCGCCATGAACGACGGCACCTCGAGCATCAGGTTGGCGCTGGCCGGCATCTGCAGCAGGTCGCCGAGCAGGCTCTCGCTGAGCACGTTGAGCGACACCATGGCGCCGTCGGGCGGCCAGACCTGCACCACCTCCTCGAGCAATTGTCGAACGTCGAGCTCGGCGTCGCGGCGCAGAGGGAACACCGTCAGACGGGTCGCGGTGACGGCGCGATGGCGGTCGATGAAGGGCGAGTAGCACAGGACCACCTGCCCGAGGATCGATGCCTCGCTCATGACAGTGCCTCGCCCGGCGGAAGAGAATCTGACTCGGGATACTTCATGTGCAGACAGCAGCACGCCGTTCCCGGGCCGGCCGAGCGCGTTCTCGTGGGGAATCGACTGCGCAGAGCTGGCCGCCCGTCATGGATTGATGTAGTCGAACAGCGACAGCCGCTGTACCGACGCGTAGGTCTTGAGTGCCACATCGTAGCCGGTCTGCCGGTTCTGGAAGTCGGAGATCGCCGACGGGATGTCCAGATCCTCTGCCGCCGAGCGCTCGGTCCTGCCGTTCAGGACGGCCGTGTCGAGTTGCCCGGCGGTGCTGTCGATCCGGCTCAGCGCCTCGCCGGCGGACGACCGCGCGCTGCTCATTCGCGCCAGCACGGCGTCGAGGTTGCGCAGGTTCTCGGCCGTCGCCTGCGCCTTCGCGCCGGCGCCGAGCGTCGGCGTGGCGAGGTCGGTGGCCGCCTTGTCGAGCGCATCGAACACGCTGAGCAGGGGACGCGACGGAGCGACTTCGAACGCATCGCCCGTCGCCGGCGCGCCGTTGACCGTGACGGCGATGCCGTCGAAGGCTATCGCCTGACCGGAGCTGAACGCGACGTCGGTCAACGCCGTCGGTGCTCCGTCCTTGAGCACGCTGTAGGTCGTGACGCCGGCCGCCACGTTGAACTGCAGCTGATAGGTCGAGCCCGTCACGGCGGCCGGCTCGGTCACGCGGCCGGCGTCGATCCAGGCGCTGCCGCTGCTCGTGACGCTGGTCGTCTCGAAAACGCCGTTGCCGGTCGGCGCCGACATCCAGGCTGCGGCGCCGTCCATCGTCATCGGCAGGCTGCCGCTGCGGTCGGCGCCAGTCTCTCCGCGGCTGCCGACGTACTGCACGCCACCCGCCGCGTCGAGGAAGGGCGGCGTGCTCGAGCCCTGTCCACCAAACAGGAAGCTACCCGTGCCGTCAGCGCGATTGGCGACCGCGAGCAACTGGCTGCGCAGGCCGCGAATGTGGTCGGCCAGCATCTTGCGCTGGCTGTCGTCGTAGCTTGCGTTGCCGCCCCCCACGATCGCCTCGCGCGCGGCCTGCAGCAGGTCGCCGGCGTCACCGAGCGCACCTTCGATCTGCGTCATCGCGGCGCGGCTGGCGTCGACCGAGCGCATGTCTGCGCTCGCCCGCGAGACGCTGGCCAGTGCCCGCTCGGCGCGCGCCGCGCTGATCGGATCGTCGCTCGCCCGCGCGACCCGCTTGCCGGATGTCAGACGAAGCTGGGCTTCGCTGAGCTCACTCTGCCGCTGCGAGAGCCTCTCGACCGTGGCGTCGTAGGCGTGAGCGGTACTGATGCGCATCGTCGTTCCTTCGCTTGCTTGGCGCTGCGCTCGGTCCCACGCCGGGGTCGCGGACGCAGTGCGCTCGGGGTTGTCATCTCCAGCGGGCGCCGGGCCGTTCCCAAGCCCGCTGAGCGCCCCTTGGGGGCCGCGAACGCAGTGAGCTTGGGGTTGTCATCTCTAGCGGGCCGTGACCTGCAGCAGCGTGTCGAACAGCGACTGCGCGACCTGCAGCATCTTCGCTGCGGCCTGGTAGCTCTGCTGGAACTGGATCAGGCGGGCCGCTTCTTCGTCGAGGTTGACCCCTGCATTCGCGCTCAGCCGCGCCTGCGCGTCGCTCGCCACCGAGTTCGACAGGCTCGCCGCACCGTCGGCGCTCTGCACGCGCACGCCGATGTCGGACAGCGCGCCCGCCCAGGCGTCGGTGACCGTGTTGCCGCCGACGAGCATCGCATCGCGCAGCGCGACCAGCGCCAGCGCATTGCCGTTGCTGGCCGCCGGGAACGCGGTCGGGTCGACCCGGACCGTGTCGCCATCGGCGGGGGTCCCGTTGAGCGTCAACTCCCACAGCGTGTGGCCCGATCCGTCGGCCAGCGAGATCGCCTGGCCCGGCACGAGCGGCTGGGCGGGAGCGAACGTGCTGCCAGCCGTCGACGCTGATCTGGTACGTGCTCGCGGCAGTCACCGGGTCGACGTTGAACCTCACGATCGCGTTGGCCGGTGCCGCGATCGGCGACCTGACGTCGAGCGAACGGATCGTCAGCGTTCCGCTGTTCGCGCTGCCGAGCGTGGCCGTCACCGGCGACGCGGCAGCGATGCCGCGCGGATCTTCGAGCACGCGCCGCATGCCGCTGGCCGCGCCTGCCACCGGTTGCAGCAGGAAGCGGTCGCCTGCCGTGGCGGCGCCACTGGCCAGGCCGATCTTCATGCCGTCGACCGTGACACCGGCAGCCAGTGCGGCGGGGGTGAAGGTCAGTGGCGCCTCCTGGCTGCCGAGCCGCGTCAGCGTGTAGTCGCTGCCGTCGAAGCGCAGTTCGTAGTCGCTCGCCTGCAACTGCGAGGCGTCGGCGGTCTGGACATCGAGCGCCGCCGTGCCGCCGTTCGTCGATGCCGGCAGCACGCGCGGCGCGCCGACGGCGAACAGATCCTGGCCTGGGCTGCCGGCCGGTGTCGTCAGGTCCAGCCCGAGGTGCTGCTGCGCATTGAGCGCCCCGGCCAGCGCTGCTGCCATCTGGCCGATCAGGTTGCGCGCGTCGCGCAGGTCCTCGTTCTGGAAGCGCAGCAGCCCGGCCATCGAACCGCCGGTGATCATCGCGTCGGGCACCAGCAGGTCGAAGCCGGAGTCGCGAACGCCGACATGCGCCCTCGCCGGGTCGAACGGGTCGGCCATGATCGACAGGGAGGAGGCCTGGGCGCCGAGCACCAGCCGCTGGCCCCCGCCGATGAACAGGTTCTGCGCGCCGTCGTCGGCCTCGATGGCGGTGACCTGCACGACCTTGCCGATTTCGGCCACCGCGCTGTCGCGCTGGTCGAGCAGGTCGTTCGGCTCGTGGCCCGTCGCCTTCGCCAGCACGATCTGGGCGTTCAGAGCGGCGACGGTCTGCGCCAGCGCGTTGACGGCCTGGACCGAGCTCTGCAGGTCCTGCGCGACGCCGGCCTGCAGATTGTCGATCTGCTCGCCAGTGGCGCGAAAGCGCGCCGCGGTGTCCGCTGCCAGGCCGAGCGCCACCTGGCGCGACGCCGCATCCTGCGGCCGGCTCGCCACGTCGACGAAGGAGTTGAGCAATTGCCCGCTGAGGTAGCCCAGTCCGGCCTCGCCCGTGCCGAAAAGCTTCTCCAGCCGTTGCAGTTGGGACAGCCGGGCGCCGTCGGCCTCGGCGACCGATTGCGTCAGCGCGGCTTCACGGGTCAGGAACTCGTCGTGGACGCGACTGACCGTCGACACGTCGACGCCCCTGCCGAAGAAGCCACCGCCCGTGAACTGGCCCGCTGCGGTCGCCAGCTCCACCTGTTGCCGCGAATAACCGGCCGTGTTGGCGTTGGCGATGTTGTTGCCGGTCGTCTGCAGCGCGGCATAGCTCGCCGTCATCGCCCGCGTGCCGATGGAGAAGAGGACAGAGGCAGACACGGTCCGATCCCTCCGCTCAGGTCACCAGGCGCTGCAGGCGCAGCGTGGTGTTGATCACGCGGCCGAGCTTGTCGGCGTAGGCTGGGTCTGTCGCATAGCCCGCCGCCTGCAGACCCTGCGCGAAGCGCTCGGCGTTGCCGCCGCTGGCCAGCACCTGGGCGTAGCGGCCGCTTTCCTTCATCAGCCGTGCATAGTCGCGGAACGACTCGGCCGCCGACGCGTAGGCGCGGAAGCGCTGGCTGAGCTTGCGCGGCTGGCCGTCGACGAACTCGGTCGTCGTGACCTCGGCGACGGCGCCCTTCCAGCCGCTGCCGGCCTTGATGCCGAACAGGTTGTTGGCGCTGCTGCCGTCGGCCTGGCGGATCTCGCGCTGGCCCCAGCCGGTCTCGTGCGCTGCCTGGGCCAGCATGAACGCGGCCGGAATCCCCGTGGCGGCCTCGGCCGTGCGCGCCGCCTGCTGGTTCGCGTGCAGGAAGTCGATCTGGCGCGCGCTGCCGTTGGTCTGGCTGAAGGAAGCGGCGCCGGTCGGCGCAGGCACTGCCTGCGCGGGCCTCTGCGGCGTCGCTGCGGGTACCGCTGGCAGGCCCATCTGACGCTCGAGCTGGCGCGCGATCACCTCGCCGAGGCCACCGCGCTGGCCCGTCATCTGCAGGGCGAACTGGGTGTCGAGCATCTCGGTGCCGAGCTGCGAGCCGGGGTTGTCTAGCATGCCGCTGGCCAGCGTGGCCTGGCGCATGCTCTTCATGATCTCCTGCATGAAGAGCGCCTCGAACTGCTTGGCGGCTTCCTTGATCGCCGCCTTCGGGTCGCCCGCTGCGCGCGCGCGCAGCGCGTCGACGGAGAGGGGCGAAGCCGTCGCCGCGACCATCAGATCACCTCGATCTCTGCATTGAGCGCGCCGGCCGACTTCATCGCTTGCAGGATCGCGAGCAGGTCCTGCGGCGTCGCGCCGAGCGAGTTCAGCGCCTTCACCACGTCGACCAGCTTGGTGCCGGCAGGCAGCTCGACGAGCATGCCCGGCTGCGAGCGGATCTGGATGTCGGCTTGCTCGGAGACGACGGTGCGCCCCTGCGCGAAGGCGCCCGGCTGGCTGATTACAGGGGTCGAGCTGATGACCACCGCCAGGTTGCCGTGCGCCACCGCGCACGCCGCCAGCGTGACTGCCTGGTTCATCACCACGGAGCCGGTGCGCGAGTTGAGCACGACCTTCGCCGCCGGGGCGGCAAGTTCGAGCGGCAGGTTCTCGACATCGGCGAGGAAGGCCACGCGCGCCTCGGGTGACGGGGGCATGTGCACGCGCACCGAGCGCCCGTCGAGCGCCTGCGCGACGCCCTCGCCCATGCGCCGGTTGATCACCCGCGCCACTTCGCGCGCGGTGTTGAAATCGTTGGCGCTGAGGTCGAACTGCAGCGTGTCGCCCTGGTTCAGCGGCGTCGGCACACTGCGCTCGACGGTCGCCCCGTCGGGCACGCGGCCGGCATTCAGGCTGTTGACCTGCACCTTCGAGCCGCCAGCCGACGCCCCGACGCCGCCAACGACCAGATTGCCCTGCGCCATCGCGTAGATCTGCCCGTCGGCACCGCGCAGCGGCGTGCTGATCAGCGTGCCGCCGCGCAGCGACTTCGCATTGCCCATCGACGAGACGGTGACGTCGATCGTCTGCCCGGGCTGCGCGAAGGGCGGCAGCTGGGCAGTCACCATCACCGCGGCGACGTTCTTCAGCTGCATGTTCGTACCCTGCGGCACGGTGACGCCGTTCTGCTGCAGCAGCGCGATCATGCTCTGCGGCAGGAACGGGATCGAGGTCGTCTGGTCGCCCGTCCCGTCGAGCGCCATCACCAGGCCGTAGCCGACCAGCGCGTTGCTGCGCACGCCCTGAACGGTGGCCACTTCCTTGATGCGCGCTGCCTGCGAAGGCAGGGGCCACCACAGCGCGGCGCTGGCGAAGATGGCGGCGAGCCCCACCATCCAGCGGATCATTCGGTCGGTTGCGTTCATGTCGGCGGCACGGTTCCTGTCATCCGATTCTCGACCGCGCCCTCACGGCACAACGTTCAAGAAGACCCGTGACAACCAGCCAATTCCCTGCGCCTCGGCCTGCTGGCCACGGCCGCGATGCTCGATCCGCACGTTGGCGATCTGCGCCGAAGCGACGACGTTGCCCGGCTGGATCATCAGCGGGTCGACCTGTCCCGAGAAGCGCAACACGTCGACGTTGTGGTTGACGCCGATCTGCTTCTCGCCGGCGATCACCAGATGCCCGTTGGGCAGCACCTCGGTCACGCTGACGTTGATCGTGCCGCGAAAGTCGTTCGCGGTGTCGGTACTGCCCTTGCCCGCAAAGGTGTTGGACGACGAACCGGCCGCCGAGGCGCGGTTGAGCGCGCTCGGCTTGAGCCCCGGCAGCGCGGTGACGCTCGCTTCGAGCTTGCCGCTCTTGTCGACCGAACTGTTCGACTTCTGGCTCGCGCTCACGGCCTCGACGATATGCACCGTCAGCGTGTCGCCCACCAGGCGAGCCCGGTAGTCCTCGAACAGCGGCCGGTACTGGCCGCTCTGGAAGATCGCGCCGTTGTTGACGACGGGCGCCGCCAGCGGCAGGGGGCGCACCGAGGTCGGCTGCGCGACGTCGACCGGCGGCGGGCTGTTGAGCGCCTGGCAGCCGGCCAGGGCCAGCGCAGCGGCGGCGAGGGTCAGGTGTTTCATGATCGTTCTGCTCGGCTTTCGCCGGCTCACAGCTGGGCGAGCTTCTGCAGCATCTGGTCGGCGGTCTGGATCGCCTTCGAATTGAGTTCGTAGGCGCGCTGCGTCTGGATCATCGAGACGAGTTCCTCGACCACGTTGACGTTGGAGGTCTCGACGAAGCCCTGCTGCACCGCGCCAAGGCCGTTCAGGCCGGGCACGCCGGTGCTTGCCGTGCCCGAAGCCGTGGTCTCGGCGAAGATGTTCTGCCCCTTCGGTTCGAGGCCGGCCGGGTTGACGAAGCTCGCCAGCTGCAGCTGGCCCACCGTTTGGGCCTGCGCCTGGCCCGACAGCGTGACGCTGATCGTGCCGTCCTGGCCGACCGTCACGTTCTGCGCTCCGGCGGGAATGGTGATGCCGGGCTGCACCGGATAGCCGTTGTTGGTCACGAGCACGCCCTGCGCATCGACCTGGAACGAACCGTCCCGCGTATAGCCGGCCGTGCCGTCGGGCATCTGGACCTGGAAGAAGCCGTTGCCGCGCACCGCCATGTCGAACGGATTGGTGCTCTGCTGCAGGTTGCCCTGGGTGAAGTTGCGCGAGGTGGCCACCGCGCGCGCGCCGAGGCCCGCCTGCAGGCCGGTGGGCAGCGTCGTCTGCTCGGAGCTGTTGGCGCCGGCCTGACGCAGGTTCTGGTACATCAGGTCCTCGAACACCGCGTGGGAGCGCTTGTAGCCGTTGGTCCCGACGTTGGCCAGGTTGTTCGAGATGGCGTCCAGCTGCGTTTGCTGGGCTTCCATACCGGTCTTCGAGATCCACAGGGAACGCATCATGGCGGGGCTCCGGTCAGTGCTGACTATGTTGACCTTCGGCCCCGATGCAGATGGGCCGAAAAGGCGGGTAGCTTGCCGTCTTCTCGGTGCTTGTCGTGGCGGCGCCCGCCGGCCCCATCGGGCTCCTAGAATTCGCTCGATGACCGCCGCTCCGTACCCCCACCTGCTGAGCCCGCTCGACCTGGGCTTCACGACGCTGAAGAACCGCGTGCTGATGGGCAGCATGCACACCGGGCTCGAAGACGGGCGCCGGCACTTCCACCGCATGGCGGCGTTCTATGCCGAGCGCGCACGGGGCGGCGTCGGCCTCATCGTCACCGGTGGCTTCGCGCCGAACGTCGAGGGCTGGGCCAAGCCCTTCGCCGGCACGCTGGCCACGTCGGGCGCGGCACGACGCCACCGGCAGATCACCGATGCCGTGCACGCCGAAGGCGGCAAGATCGCGCTGCAGATCCTGCACACCGGTCGCTATGCTTACCAGCCGCTGTGTGTCGCGCCTTCGCGCATTCGCAGCCCCATCTCGCTGTTCACGCCGCGCGAGCTTTCAGTGCGCGGTGTCGAGCGACAGATCCGCGCCTTCGTCCGCTGTGCAAGGCTGGCGCGCGAAGCCGGCTACGACGGCGTCGAGGTGATGGGCAGCGAGGGCTACTTCATCAATCAGTTCCTCGTCACGCACACGAACCAGCGCACCGACGAATGGGGTGGCAGCTACGCCAATCGGATGAGGCTGGCGGTGGAGATCGTCCAGCGCGTGCGCGAGGCGATCGGGCCGGACTTCATCCTCGTCTACCGCATCAGCCTGATCGACCTGATCCCCGACGGCAGCTCCTGGCCCGAAGTGCTGGAACTCGCGCGCGCCATCGCCGCCGCCGGGGCGACGATCCTCAACACCGGCATCGGCTGGCACGAAGCGCGCATTCCCACCATCGCCACCAGCGTGCCGCGCGCGGCCTTCACCTGGGTCACACGCAAGCTGCGCGACGCCTTGCGGGCGGAGGGCATAGTCACGCCGGTGGTCGCGAGCAACCGCCTGAACATGCCCGAGGTCGCCGAGGAAGTGCTCGCCCGCG
The DNA here is from genome assembly GCA_963802435.1 of uncultured bacterium. Lineage (GTDB taxonomy): Bacteria > Pseudomonadota > Gammaproteobacteria > Burkholderiales > Burkholderiaceae_C > CAIKUF01. The sequence continues at coordinate 50,607 of CAWDIT010000015.1, read as the reverse complement.
GCGATGCCGACATGGTGAGCCTGGCGCGCCCCTTCCTCGCCGACGCCGAATTCGTGAACAAGGCCGAGCAGGGCCGAAGCGACGAGATCAACACCTGCATCGCCTGCAATCAGGCCTGCCTGGACCACACCTTCGGCAATCGCCTGGCGAGTTGCCTGGTCAATCCGCGGGCCTGCCACGAGACCGAGCTCGTGATGCGAGGCGCCCTGCCGAAGAAGCGCATCGCCGTCGTCGGTGCCGGCCCGGCCGGCCTGTCTGCCGCCACCGCGCTGGCCGAGCGCGGGCACGAGGTGCACCTGTACGAGGCTGCGGGCTGCATCGGCGGCCAGTTCAACATGGCGCTGCGCATACCCGGCAAGGAGGAGTTCGCCGAGACGCTGCGCTACTACGCGCGCCGCATCGAGGTCTGCGGCGTCAGGCTTCACCTCGACACGCGTGTCGACGCCGAGATGCTGCGCAGGCAGACCTTCGACGACGTGATCCTTGCCTCCGGCGTGCTGCCGCGCGACCCCGGCATTCCCGGCCAGGACCACGCCTGCGTGCTGAGCTACATCGACGTGCTGCTGCATCGCAAGCCCGTCGGCCCGCGCGTCGCCATCGTCGGCGCCGGGGGCATCGGCTTCGACGTGGCGGAGTATCTGGTCAACGGCTGCGACCTCGGCCACGCGTCGCCGACGACCGACCTGCCGGCCTGGCTGCGCGAGTGGGGCGTCGCCGATCCGGCAACGGCTCGCGGCGGCGTCGTGCCTCCACGGCCCGAGCCTCCCGCCCGCGAAGTGACGCTGCTGCAGCGCAAGCCGGGCAAGCACGGCGCGTCGCTCGGCAAGACCACCGGCTGGATCCATCGCGCCGCGCTGAAGCAGCGCAACGTGAAGATGCTGTCGGGCGTGAACTACGAGCGCATCGGACGCATCGACTCTCCCGCCGGCGAGGCGCCCGGTGTCGGCCTGTTCGTCACATTCGGCGCAGACCACCAGGACGGCACCGTGCTCGCCGTCGACAGCGTCGTGCTGTGTGCCGGCCAGCAGCCGCTGCGCGACTTGCAGGCACCCTTGCAGGCGGCCGGCACGAGGCTGCACCTCATCGGCGGGGCGCTGGAAGCCGGCGAACTCGATGCCAAGCGCGCCATCGACCAGGGCACGCGGCTCGCCGCCTCCCTATGAGTGCGGCAGGCCGCCCGGCCTTGTAACGGATCACTTCGCCCGCAGGTTCCAGGCTCTTCCTGCGCACACCGACATCGGCACTTCCGACTTCACACCATGATCGACATCACCGTACAGAACTTCGAGGCCCAGCTGATCAAGGCATCGGTTCAACAGCCCGTCCTGCTCGACATCTGGGCACCCTGGTGCGGCCCGTGCAAGGCCCTCGGTCCGCTTCTCGAGCGGCTGGAAGCGGCCTACGAGGGCCGTTTCGCGCTGGCCAAGCTGAACTCCGACGAGCAGCCCGACATCGCGGGCCAGCTCTCGCAGATGTTCGGCGTGCGCAGCATCCCCTTCTGCGTGCTGTTCAAGGGCGGCCAGCCGGTGGATGGCTTCGTCGGCGCGTTGCCCGAGAGCGAGATTCGAGCGTTCCTCGACCGCCACGTGCCGAGCGCCGAGGCCGCGGCCGCGGCCGAGGATGTCGAGGAGGCGCAGGCATTGCTCGCCGAGGGCGACACCGGCAGCGCGCTCGAGAAGCTGCAGGAGGCGCTGGCCGTCAATCCGGCGAACGACGCCGCACGCTTCGACTATCTGCGGGCCCTGCTCCGCGACGGCCAGATCGAGGCCGCACGCCGTGCCTACGAGCCGGTCGCCTCGAAGGTCTTGCTCGATCCGCGCCTCGCGGCTGCGGGCCACTGGCTGGCGGCGTGCGAGCAATCGGCGCGGGCTCGCCCAGCCGACGAGCTCGCCGCGGCGATCGCCGCCGACCGGCGCGACTTCAATGCCCGCTTCGAGCTGGCGCAGCTTCACTTCGCGGCGCAGCGCTTCACGCAGGCGATGGACGAGCTTCTCGAGATCGTCATGCGCGACAAGTCCTGGCGCGACGAACTCGCGCGCAAGACCTACGTCGCGATCCTCGAGCTGATGAAGCAGTCCGCACCGCCCCCGACGGAGGCCTCGGCGCCGCAGGGCAAGGTCGAGCTCACCGGCAAGACTGCTGCGGCACCGTCGGACCCGGTGGTCGACGCCTACCGCCGCAAGCTGAGCATGGCGCTGTTCTGAACGGGTCGGCTTCCGCGGACGGTAGAGAGTTCAGCTCGCCGCCAGCAATTGCGCGGCAGCCTTCTCGTCGGCCTCGGCGGTCTGCATCATCTTCATTTGCGCCTCGAACTGGCGCGCGGCGGCGATCATCGCCACCATGTTCTCGACCGGGCTGACGTTCGAGCCTTCCAGCGCGCCGTCCTGCACGCGCGCCGCGGGATCGGCCTCGAGCGGATCGCCGCCGGCGCTGCGAAACAGGCCGTCGCCGCCGCGCACCAGCCTGGCCTCGGGGGTGACGAGCTTGAGCTTGCCGACGATGCTGCTCGTGCCATTGGGCAGGCGCGCGTTGATCGACCCGTCGCCGGCGATGCTCGGCTCGCTGTTCGGCGGCAGCTGGATCGGACCGCCATCGCCCAGCACCTGCATGCCGCTGCGGGTCGTCAGGGTGCCGTCTGCGCTGACCTCGAGCGAGCCGGCGCGGGTATAGCCTTCGGTGCCATCGAGCGCCTGCACCGCGAGCCAGCTGTCGCCGCGCACGGCCACGTCCAGGTTGCGGCCGGTCGCCGCGACGGGGCCGGGCGTGCTGTCGTAGCCGGTCGTCGTTTCGAGCGTGAACACGCGCGTGCTCGCCCCGCTGCCCTGCACCGGCACGGCGCGAAAGGCCTGCAGTTCGGCGCGAAAGCCCGTCGTCGAGGCATTGGCCAGGTTGTTCGCCAGCGTGTCCTGGCGCTGCATCGTCGCCTTCGCCCCGCTCATCGACAGATAGATCATGCGGTCCATTGCACTGCCCTCGTCGGGCGTGACTCGGCCTCAGCGTTGCCCCGGGCCATCGGCTCGCCTCAGCGCAGGTTGACCAGCGTCTGCATCACCTGGTCCTGCGTCTTGATGGTCTGCGCGTTCGCCTGGTAGACACGTTGCGCGGTGATCATGTTGACGAGTTCGGCGGTCAGGTCGACGTTGCTCTCCTCGAGCGCACCGGACTGCAGCACGCCGAGATTGCCGTCGCCCGGAGCGCCCAGCACCGGATCGCCCGAGGTGTACGAGATGGCCCAGGTGTTGCCGCCCAGCGGGGTGAGACCCTGCGGGTTGCGGAAGTTCGCCAGCTCCAGCTGACCGGCGGGCTTGGACTGGCCGTTCGAGTACTGCGCCATCAGCAGGCCGTCGCTCTCGACACTGATCCCCGTCAGCTGGCCCGCTGCGAAGCCGTCCTGCGAGATGCTGGTGATGCCGAAGGGCGAGCCGTACTGGGTCGCGCCGCTCAGGCTCATTGCCACGCCGGTGATCGGCAGCGTCACCGCGCCGGCCGCGTTGGTCGAGGCCGGGACGTCGAAAGTCACCGGGCCCAGCGGTGCGGTCGGCGCGCCGCCGTTGGCGGGAAACGTGATCGTCGTCACCGGCGTCGGCACCGGCGGCACGGCACCGTCGTCGAGCACCGACTTGCCATTGGCGGCGACGTAGACGTTCCAGCTGTCCGTCCCGGCCTTCTGGAAATAGTAGGTCAACGCGACGTCCTGGCCCTTCGCGTCGTAGACGGTCTGCGAGGTGGCGTTGTTGTAGGTCGTCGCGTCGGTGAGGTCGATCTGCGGCCCGGCCGCGGGCAAGGTGGTCGCCACTCGCGCGTCGAGGTTCAGCTCGATGGCGGTCTTCGAAGTCGGGTTCGGCGCGACGTTCGCCGTCGGCAACTGGATCGGCATGCCCTGGCCAGGCTGCACGACGCCCTGCGCGTTGGCCGGATAGCCGATCAGCTTGAGCTTCTCGTTGTTGACGATGTAGCCGTCCTTGTCGACGCTGAACTGGCCGTTGCGCGTGTACTCGATGGTCTTGCCGTCGCTCACCTGAAAGAAGCCCGGGCCGTTGATCGCGAGGTCCATCGGGTTGCTGGTCGTCGTGATGCTGCCCTGCGTGAACTGCTGCGCCACCGATGCCAGGTTGACGCCGATGCCGATGTTGTTGCTTCCCCCGCCGGTCAGCGCCGCCGCGTAGACGTCGGCGAACTCGGCACGCGAACTCTTCGCGCCGAAGGTGTTGGCATTGGCGACGTTGTTGCCGATGACTTCCAGGTTCTTGCTGGCGGCGTTCAGACCGGAGAGACCTTGCGTGAAGCTCATGGTGATTCCTTGACTGGGTGAAAGTTCGTGAGGTCAGCTGAAGGCCTTGACCGTGCTGTAGGGCACGCTGCCGGACTTCTGGAGTTCGAGCGTCAGCGCGTTGCCGCTGGTGGAGACCGCGTCGACCCGGTCGCGCATCAACGGCGTGACGGCGAGCTTCGTGGCACCGCTCTTGGCCGTGACGCGAAAGCGCAAGCCGCTGCTGTCGTCGGCCGTGCCGGCCGGCCAGCCGAAGCTGTGCAGTCCGCTCGTCTGCGCGCCGAGATCGATCGTGTCGAGCACCTTCCCGCTGGGCGCGAGCACCTCGACCGTCACGTTGTCTGCCGCGCTGCCGAGTTCGAAACCGCCCTGCGCCAGCCCGCTGCCGACCGAGAGGAGATCGCCCGGAACGACCACGTCGTGGCCGACCAGCGTCGCGCCCTGCAGCGCCTGCATCTGCATGAACTGGCCGGACAGCCCCTGCACCGACGTGTTCAGCTTCTCGATCCCGCTGACCGTGTTGATCTGCGCCATCTGGCTCGTGACCTGCGCGTTGTCCATCGGACTCAGCGGATCCTGGTTCTGCATCTGCGCGACGAGCAGCTTCAGGAAGCGGTCGGCGCTGGCCTCCTCGTTCTTCGTCGTCGTGACCGTCGAGGCGGCTGTGACGCCGCCGGGGGCTACTGAAGAGATGCTCATGTTCGGCCTTCGTGGGTGTGGCAGGTCACGTCTGGCCCATCTGCAGCGTCTTCTGCAGCAGGGTCTTGGCCGTGGTCATGACCTCGACGTTGTTCTGGTACGAGCGCGACGCCGAGATCATGTTGACCATCTCTTCCACCGCGTTGACGTTGCTGTAGGTCACATAGCCGTCGGCGTCGGCCTGCGGGTGCTTCGGGTCGTGCACGCGGCGCCCGGGCGTCTCGTCCTCGGCGATCTGCGCGACCGACACGCCGGCAGCAGACTCCGGCCGCCCCGGCGCCCCCATCAGCAGGGTCTGGAACACCACCTGGCGCGCCTTGTAGGCCTGGCCGTCGGGTCCGGCCACCGTGTCGACGTTCGCCAGGTTGCTGGCCACCACGTTGAGCCGTTGCGCCTGCGCGCTGACCGCGCTGCCCGAGACGTTGAAGATCGAGAACATCGACATGGCTGGCTCCCGTCTGGATTCGGCTGTCCGCCCTACTGGCCGGTGATCGCACTCGTCAGCGTGCGCACATGGCTGTTGATGAAGCGCAGCGTCGCCTCGTAGCGCACCGAGTTGTCGGCGAAGCTGGCCCTTTCGCGGTCCATGTCCACCGTGTTGCGGTCGAGGTTGCTCTGGCTGGCCGTGGCGAACTCGAGAGCGCTGCCGCCACCGCCTGCCGCGCCGCCGGCGATGTGCCCCGGCCGGCTGGTCGCCAGCACGCGCGCCGCGGGCACCGAGCCCGTCGCCTGTCGCAGTGCCTGCGCGAAGTTCATGTCGCGAGCCACGTAGCCCGGCGTGTCGGCGTTGGCGATGTTGCTCGCCAGCACGCGCTGCCGTTCGGAGCGCAGCGCGAGCGCCTGGCCTTGGAAGTCGAGCGTGTCGGTGAGTCGGGTCAGCATGCTGCTGCTCCTTCGCTGGACCCGAGGGAATCCACGGGTCGTGTGAAGGCATTGTGGGCAGCCGCCTGCGACACATAAGCACGAACAGCGAGGCCTTTGGCGGCCATTTCGCGCCACCAGCGCGGCCCCGCGTCACTAGAGTGGAGACGTGGACAGTCAAGCCCTTTCCAGCCGCATTTGCGATCGCACTCAGCCCCGTCGCGCTGCGGCGAACGCCCGGCCGCACGGCCTGACGACCTTGCTCTGGATCCTGCTCGCGCTCGGGACAGCGTCGCGCGCAGCGGAACCCACCCCGACGGCGGCGGCCACCGAGCTGGAGCAGCAGGTGCGCCAGTTCGCCCTCGAGGCCGGTGCGACGCCCGGGATGCGCGTCGAGGTGCTGGTCGGCGCGCTCGATCCGCGACTCCGCCTGGCGCCCTGCGAGCGCGTCGAGCCCTACCTGCCAGCGGGAACGCGACTGTGGGGCCGGACCCGCATCGGCCTGCGCTGTGCACAGGGCAGGACGCCGTGGAACGTCTATCTGCCGCTGACCGTCAAGGTGTTCGGCCGCGGGCTCATTGCCGCGGCCACGCTGCCCGCCGGCACCGTGCTGGCCAGCGCCGACCTGCGGACAGGCGAAGTCGACCTCGCCTCTGGCGCGGCGCCGCTGCTCATCACCGAAGCCGCCGTCGGCCGCACGCTGGCGCGGCCGCTGACGGCCGGCCAGACGATTCGCCAGGACGACCTGCGCGCGCGCCAGTGGTTCGCTGCCGGCGACACGGTGCAGATCATCGCGGTCGGGCAAGGATTCAGCGTCAGCGGCGAAGGCCAGGCGCTGGGGCCGGGGCTGGAAGGCCGCAAGGCGCGCGTGCGCACCGACAACGGGCGAATCGTGGTCGGGCTGCCGGTCGCCGAGCGGCGGCTCGAACTGAGTCTGTAACATGAGCCCGAATCCGACCCGGCTCGGCAATTGCTCTAAAGTCGACGGCGCGGCGTCCGATACAGCTTGCATGTTGATAGGGCGTGACCATCGTCAGCCCACCGGCGCCGCCGGGCCGCCCCAAGGCGACGACGCCCCCTCGGGCGGCCGACGCCGCAGGCGTCTCGGGGGTCAAGACAGGAGCATTCCATGAAAATCGGCAACCCCGCATCGGGCATCCACGAGCAGGCTCCGCCGGCACCGGCGACGACGGGGCGCGCAGCCTCGGACGAAGCTGCCAAGGTCGCTCCCGCTGGCGTGGCCGACAGCAGTGCCAAGGTCGAGATCTCGGGCACGGCGGCGAGCCTGCTGGCGGGCGTCAAGGGCGCGCCTGCCGAGTTCGACGCCGGCAAGGTGACGAGCATCTCGCAGGCCATCGCCGACGGCACGTTCACGGTGAATGCCGAGGCGATCGCCGACAAGCTGATCGCGAATGCCCAGGAAGTCCTGGGCAAGGTCCAGCGCTGAAGATTGCCACGCCGATGTCTGCCTTCCCCAATGCCGCCGACGCGCTGCCTGCGGGCATCGATCTCGAGGAAACACTGGCGGCAGTCGAGGCACGCCTGACGGCACTCGGCGTCGCCTTGCTCGAGCACAACAGCCTGGACATCGACACGCAGGCCAGCGAACTGCACCGCGCGCTGGCGCGGGCCGTCGACCACTTCTCGCGGGCGGCGAGCCAGGGTTCCCTGCCCGCGCCGCTGCGCCAGCGTCTGATGCGAGCCAGCAGCCAGGTGGCGGCACAGCGCGAATCCTTCGCGCGCGCCACCGCCGCGCTCGACCGCGCCATCGACGTGCTGCTGCCGCGCGAAGCCGGCGGCCTGTACTCGGCCTTCGGCACCGCCGAGCGCCCCACCCGCAACGGATCTCTATTGGCGTGATGGCCGCGGCTCACGGTCCGCCTGCGCGGACCGGGACGGCCAGCACGGGTGGCGCGTCCTCGCGCCACGCGGCCTGCAAGGCTGATGGCCGCGGCTCACGGTCCGCCTGCGCGGACCGGGACGGCGAGCGAGACGATGGCCAGCGCCACCAGCCATCGCCAGCCGATCAGGCTGTCTCTTTCGCCGCGCGGGTACGCTTGTGCTTGCCGATGAAGTCGAGCGCCAGCTCGAACGCAGCGTTGACGAAGGCGAGCATCTGCGCGAATTCCTCGTCCGACAGCGCACGCCCGGCATCGTGCGCGCGGTAGAGGTTGGCGAACTCGCGCTCGCGAGCACCCTGCACGACGAGCTTGCCGACGCCCAGGCTCTCGAGCACCCGCCACGTCTCGGGGTTGTACGCGCGGGTGAGTTGCATGACGAAGGTGATCGGGTCCTTGCGGCCCAGCACCGACGCCGCGCGCAGGATCAACTCGAACGGCATCGCCACCTTGCCGCTCTCGATGCGCTCGAGTTCAGTCGAATCGCTCAAGCCCAGCGCCCGCCCCAGGTCCTGCGCCGTCAGGCCGGCCGTCTGGCGCAGGTCCTTCAGCAGCGAGTCTGCGCGCTCGACAGCCGCCTTGTGATGCGGCTTGGTCAGGCGCGACCTGGCGAGCGTCATGCCGAGGTCCGTCGCCGTGCCTGCCATGCTCAACACCGATGCCGTCACCGACTGCAGTTGCCGCGCCAGCGCCTTCAGCGACAGCTCGCTGGGCGGCAGCACCAACGGGTCAATGGGCTGCGCCGCAGCCACCGACACCGCGCTGCGCGGGCTGGCGCGCTTGCGCGGTGTAGCGTGAGCGCCGGACGCAGTGCTGGAGCTGGTCTTGGGGGTTCTGGCCATCGATTCCTCACGCCGTGGGTTTGACATCGGCCTCACCAGGTTCGTCCGCTGCGGCGAAGGCGGTTGCCTGAGGGCCGCCTGGCCGGATTGCCGACGGTCGGACAGACGCCACGCATTGTGTCGGATCGGCGTGGAAGAGCCAGCCGACGGCAACGACGGCCGGTATCGCGATGCTCCACATCGTGTCGCCGGTGAGCCAGTGGCCGACGCTGGCGACTGCCAGGCCGGCAAGGACACAGGCGAGCAGCCAAGCCAGGCGCCTGGCGTGGGATCGGGAGGCATCTCGCAGATGGGCAGACACTTGCATCGCGCAGGCGGGAACGGTTCGAACCCTTGGCAGACAGCGTAGAAGCCCGATCATCGCGACGCACGGGCGGCAAGGCAAGCAGGGCTTCTCGCGGTCTGCCTCATCGAGGAACCTTGCCTGGCGGGGCCCCGGCAGCCGCACTGCGTGGGGACCTCCCGCGGGCTACGGCTCGACAGAACGACCGCGCCCGGCTATGCAGGTGCGGGGGTGAACGGCGCCCGGTACAGCCACAGGCGCCGCCCGTCGGCGCAGGCGTGCACACCTTGTGGGCGAAGGCCGGTCGCCTCGAACTCCAGGCTCGCCAGCCAGGCGCCATGGCGCAACTCGCGCGACGCCTTGGCCACCGCACGCGCCATGCTCTCGGGGCGCTGGAACAGGTAGACCAGGTCGTAGCCCGACCAGTCCGCAGCCCAGAGGTCGTGCCGCCGCACCAGTGCCCAACGGCAGCGCAGGCGGCACGCCCAGACGAGCGGCCAGCTCCACTCCAAACCTTCCAGGCGCGCCCGCGGGTATTCGCGATGCAGCTCGCGCAGGCCGTCGCCCAGACCGCAACCGGCGTCGATCACGCGCGCTGCAGGCGGCAGCGCCACGCGGCGCGACAGACCGGTCAGCGCCCCCTTGGGCGTCGGAAAGAGCGGCGCATCGCGCCAGCTGCGCATCGGGTAGACGAGTGCCAGCGCAGCGAGCGGCAGCAGCCAGGCCCACGGCGGCAGCGCGCCGGCCAGCCCCGAGGCGGCGAGCGACAGCGGAAAGCCTGCCGCGGTCAGCCCGCGCCGCCAGCACGTCGCGCCCCGCAGCGCGAACAGCGCACCGAGTGCGGTCGGCATCGCGAGCAGCGCCCACGGCGCAGCGCCGACACTGCCAAGCACAGCGAAGAGCGCCCACGCGCCGGCCCAGGCGAGCAGTGCCGGCAAGGGCCAGATCTCAGTCCCCGGGGGACGACACCGAAGGTGTCTTGGGGTCGTCACCCGGCCGCCGCCGGGCCGCCCCAAGGCGGCCGACTCCCCTCGGGGGGACACCGAAGGTGTCTTGGGGTCGTCAACTACCACTCGCGCAGCTTGACGCGCAGGCGTGCGATCGACTGGCTGTGCAGCTGGCACACGCGGCTTTCGGTGACCTTGAGCACGGCGGCGATTTCCTTCAGGTTCATGTCGTGCTCGTAGTACATGCTCATCACGTACTGCTCGCGCTCAGGCAGCGTCTTGATGCCGTCCACCAGCGCCTGGCGCATGCGCTGGTCGCGCAGCCGGGCGAGCGGATCGGCCTCTTCGTCGGCCACGTGGCGGTCCAGGAAGTCGGCGTCGCCGTCGTCGCCCGACATGTCCTCCAGGTACACGAGCTGCGTGCCGCGCACCTTGCCGAGCAGTTCCTGGTACTCGGCGAGCGTGAGGCCCATCTCCCTGGCGATCTCGCTCTCGGCGGGCGTGCGGCCGAGCCGTTGCTGGAGGCGGTGCAGCGCGGCCTCGATCTCCCGCTGGTGCTTGCGCGTGCCGCGCGAGAGGTAGTCGTTGCCGCGCAGTTCGTCGAGCATCGCGCCACGGATGCGCTGCGTGGCGAAGGTCTCGAACTGCACGCCCTGCGCGGCGTCGTAGCGGCTGAGCGCGTCGGTCAGGCCGATCATGCCGACCTGGATCAGGTCGTCGAGCTCGACGTTGGCCGGCAGCTTGGCAATCATCTGGTGCGCGAGGCGCCGCACCAGCGAGCTGTACTGCTTGAGCATCGAGTTGACGTCGAGTTGGCCTTTGGCGGTGTACATGGAAGAAGCTCCGGGGGAAATCAATGCAGGTCCTGGGCAAGCCCGCTGCCCTGCCACGCAGCAGGCGGCGCGAATGCGGTGTCGAATGCGCCGTCGAAGGGCCCATGGGCGGCGTTCGCGACCGCGCTCGCGGCCGGCGGCGGCAGCAACATCGTGCGCGCCAGGCGCGCCAGTCCGGGCGGTGCCACTTCGGTCGCGTGGCTCGCCGGGTCGACACGCGCCCAGTCGTGCAGCAGCGCACCGATGAACGTGTCGGCGCAGCGGGCGAGCTGCGCAGCGATGCGCTCCGCGCGCGGCGAGGCGGGCGCCGCGCCGAGCACCAGCTGGTAGACCATCAGCCGCGCACGCAGCGCGAGCAGCTTCATCGAGGCATAGGCATGCGTCACGCTGGCCGGGTGGTCACCCGCGAGCAGCAACGGCCGCACCTGCGTCGTCAACGTCTGGCGCGCGAACAGGCGCGACAGTTCGCTCGCGCCGGCGTGGACGAGCACCACGTCGGCCTGCGGTGCCGCATCGAGCACGGCCTGCAGGAACGGCGCCGTCGAGCCCTGGCTGTCCGCGTAGCGCAGCGGCAGCGTGCGCGCCGCCAGGTACGAGACTTCAGGCGACAGCCGCTCGATGCATTCGGCCAGCCCCATCACGGCGAGTTCCTCCGCTGCCGGCGCGCCATCGGCCGCGTCGACCACCAGCGTTCGTGCGCCCTGCTCGGCAAGCGCGCTGCAAAGCCGCTCGAGCAACACGCCGCCGAAAGCCATGTGCGGGTTCGACACCACCGGCACGAGCCGCGTCCCCGCCTGCGCGAAGAGGCGGCGCAGGCCGTGCGCCTGGTCGGGCGGCGGGTACGGGGTCTGGGGATCGTGCATGGTCCTGCGGCGCGTGACGGGTGGGAGGTTCAGACGGCGAGCCGGTTCGCCTGCGCAGCGCCGGCCACCAGTTGCGGCAGCGCGGCGAAGACCAGGCTGACTTCACCCGCCTCGAGCCGGTAGGCATTGCCGGTGGGTGCGCGCAGCGCGCGCTGCACCAGTGCGTGCGACGACAGGCGGTGCCAGTCCTCGGGCACGCGCTGGCCGTTGGCCACGCCGACAACCTTGAGCTTGTGGCGGATCAGCGCATCGAGCGCCGGGCCGAGCTTGACGGCCTCGTCCATCTTCGACAGCACCACGCCCTCGCAGGTGGCGGCGCGGTAGGAAAGCATCACGTCCTCGATCGTCTCGCCGTGTGCCGCCGCGTTGATCACGAGCAGCCGTTTGATGCTCCGATGGCTCAGCATGTCGAGCAGCTCGCGGGTGCGCGCATCGCGTTGCGCCATGCCTGCCGTGTCGATCAGCACCATCTTCTTTGCCGACAGCAGGTCGAGCAGGTCTTCGAGCGAGCTGCGGTCGTGCGCGGTGTGGACCGGCACGCCGAGGATGCGGCCATAGGCGCGCAGCTGCTCGTGCGCCGCCACGCGATAGGCGTCGAGCGTGATCAGTCCGAGCTGCGACGCGCCGTGCCGCGTCGCGAAGGCGGCGGCGATCTTGGCGGTCGAGGTGGTCTTGCCGACGCCCGTCGAGCCGATCAGCGCGTAGACGCCGCCCTGGTCTTCGAGCCCGCTCTCGGCCTCGCCGGTCGCCAGGTTGCGCTCGAGCACGCCGGCCGCCCATGCGGCTTCGTCACCGGCGTCGGACGGCAGGCCCTCGCTGAGCTTGCGGATCAGCGCCGGCGAGAAGCCGCAGTCGAGCAGGCGCTGCGCGAGACGCGCCTGCGCCGGCTGGCGCTGCAGCTTGTCGATGAACGCGAGCGCGCCGAAACGGTCTTCGATCAGCCCCTTCATCGCGCGCAACTCGCTCAGCACGTCGAGCTGCTCGCGGCGCTGCGCGGCCGGGCCGGAGTCGGCCAGCATCGGGCCGTCGGCCCAGCGCGACTCGCCGGCGCGCTGCGCCGCGGCCGTCGCGGCAATGGCAATCTCTTCGCGCAGCACGGGTGGCTCACGCGGCACCGTGATGGCACGCGCCGGGGCAGCCTGCGGTGCGCGGGCCTGCCTGACACCCGCAGCGGCGGCCGGCGCGTCGAGCACGTCGGCCTTGCCATCGAGTGCCGCCTGGCGACGCCTGAGCATGCGCTCGCGAACGTAGTCCTGGAACGAGAGCGTGCTCATCGTCAGCTGGGCCACGTCCTCGTCCACGCCGGCCGCTGGGGTTGACCGCGCTTCGACGTGCGGTCCTGTCGCCCTCGATTCGTCGTCGCGCAATGGCGCGGCAGCCGGGGCCGTCGGAGCCGCCATGCGCTCGATCGCCAGCATGCCGTCTGGGGCCATCGCAAGCACCTCGACGCCTTCGGCGCAGGGTTTGGTCGAGAGCACCACGGCGTCGACCCCCAGGGCCTGACGAACCAGTGTCAGGGCATCGCGCGAGGTGCGTGCTGCGAATCGCCTTATGTTCATGCCGTTGCCCCTATGACAGATCCGATGCGGATCGAGTGCGTCTCTGGAATTTCACTGTGGCTGAGCACGCGCAGCCTAGGTGCGGCGCGCTTGAGCAGGCGCGCCATCGGCACGCGGATCAGGTCGGGCACGAGCAGGCAGGCCGGCAGGCCGAGGTCTTCCTGGCGCTTGGCGGAGGAGGCTGCGCTGCGCGTCAGCGTGTCGGCCACGCCGGGGTCGAGCGCGGCGCCGTGCGGCGAGTTCAGCGCCTGCGTGACCATGCGCTCGAGTTCGGGCTCGAGGGCGATCACGTCGAGCTCGCGCGTAGCCCCGTAGATCTGCTGCACGATGGCTGGCGCCAGGTTGATGCGGATGCGCCGTGACAGTTCGGCGGGGTCGGTCACGGTGGCGGCGTGCTCGGCCAGGCTCTCGACGATCGAGCGCATGTCGCGGATGTGCACGCCCTCCTCCAGCAGCAGCTGGAGCACCTTCTGCAGGCTCGCGAATCCGACCATCTTGGGCACCACGTCCTCGATCAGTTTGGGCGCCAGCCTGGTGACATGCTCGACCAGTTGCTGGGTCTCCACGCGGCCCAGGAGCTTGGCGGCCTGCAGTTGCATCAAGTGTGAAAGATGGGTCGCCACGACAGTCGCGCAATCAACCACCGTAAATCCACTCATTTGGGCCGACTCGCGCTGGCGCTCCTCGATCCAGACCGCGGGCAGGCCGAACGCCGGATCGGCGGTGGCCGTGCCGATGAGTTGCTGCGTCGCGCCGCCCGGGTTGATCGCCAGCAGCATGCCCGGGAAGGCCTCGCCTTCGCCGACGATCGCGCCGCGCAGCGTCAGGCGGTAGGCGCTCGGCTTGAGCTCCAGGTTGTCGCGGATGTGCACCGGCGGTGGCAGGAAACCCACCTCCTGCGCGAACTTGCGCCGCACGCCCTTGATGCGTGCCAGCAGGTCGCCCTGGCGCTCCTTGTCGACAAGCGCGATCAGGCGGTAGCCGACTTCCAGGCCGAGCGTGTCGACCGGCCGCAGGTCGTCCCAGCTCGCCTCGGCGTTCGCCTCGGGAACGACTTCCGTCAGCGCCGGCGCGCTCTTCGCGCGCTCGTTGCGCCTTCGCATCCAGTGCGCCATGGAGGCCAGCCCGGCGGCGATGAGCAGGAACACCAGGTGCGGCATGCCGGGGATCACGCCGAGCAGGCCGATCACCCCGCCGGTGACCGCGAAGGCGCGCGGCGAGTCGAACATCTGGCGGCTGATCAGCGCACCGATGTCTTCGTCCTTGCCGACGCGCGAGACGACCATCGCCGCCGCCACGGAGATCAACAGCGCCGGGATCTGCGCGACGAGCGCGTCGCCCACCGCGAGCAGGATGTAGCTGTCGGCGGCCTGCGCTGCCGACAGGTCGTGCTGGGCGACGCCGATCACGAAGCCGCCGACGATGTTGATGACGAGGATCAGCAGCCCGGCCATCGCGTCGCCGCGCACGTACTTGCTGGCGCCGTCCATCGAGCCGAAGAACTCGGCTTCCTCGCCGACCTCGGCGCGGCGGCGCTTCGCTTCCTTCTCGTCGATCAGGCCGGCGTTCATGTCGGCGTCGATCGCCATCTGCTTGCCCGGCATCGCGTCGAGGGTGAAGCGTGCACCGACCTCGGCGATGCGCTCGGCGCCCTTGGTGACGACGATGAAATTGATGACGACGAGGATCGAGAAGACGATCAGGCCGACCGCGAAGTTGCCGCCGATCAGGAAGTGACCGAACGACTCGATCACCTTGCCCGCCGCGCCGGTGCCGGTGTGGCCCTCGAGCAGCACGACGCGTGTCGAAGCGACGTTGAGCGACAGGCGCAGCAGCGTGGTCAGCAGGATCACCGCCGGAAAGGCCGAGAAGTCGAGCGGCCGGGTCATGTAGGCCGCCATCAGCATCACCATCAGCGCCATCGCGATGTTGAAGGTGAACAGCATGTCGAGCGCGAAGGGCGGCAGCGGCAGCACCATCATCGACAGCACGAGGATGATGAACAGCGGTGCCATCAGCGCCTTGATCGCCGTCGCGTTCGGGCCGAGCCAGGCCTGCAGGCGTTGCATCAGGAGATTCATGCGTTGGCCACCTCGATGGGCAGATCACGGTGCGGGTCGAGTTCCGCCGGCACGGCCAGCGGCGGCAGACCCTGCGGCATCGGCGCCAGGCCCTTCATGGCGGCGCGCAGCTGGTAGACGTAGGCGAGCACCTGCGCCACCGCGGCGAACAGCGCGGCTGGAACCTCGCGGTCGATCTCGGCGTGGGCGTACAGCGCGCGCGCCAGCACCGGCGCCTCGAGCACCGGCACCTGCGCGCCCTTGGCGGCATCGCGGATGCGCAGCGCGAGCAGGTCGGCCCCCTTGGCGACGACGCGCGGTGCGTTCATCTTCGCCTCGTCGTACTTCAGCGCGACCGCGTAGTGGGTCGGGTTCATCACCACGAGGTCGGCCTTCGGCACGGCCGTGAGCATGCGGCGGTTGGCCATTTCGCGCATGCGCGCCTTGACCTTGCCCTTCACCTCGACGTTGCCCTCGGTCTCCTTGTGTTCCTGCTTGAGTTCCTGGCGGCTCATCTTCAGCCTGTTGCGGTGCAGGTGCCGCTGCAGCGGCACGTCGACGAGCGCGAACGCGGCGAGCAGCAGCAGCAACAGCGACAGCCCGGCGAGCAGCGTGCGGCCGGCCTGCGCGAGGGCAGCCGGCAGCGGCAGCGCGAGAACGCCGCCGAACTCGTCGACGTGGGCGCGCAGGTAGAACGCGCCGATGCTGCCGAGCAGCAGCGCGAGCACACTCGCCTTGAGCGTGTCGATGAGCTGCTGCTTCGAGACCATGCGCGCCAGGCCGGTGAGCGGGTTGAATTTGTCGAACTTCGGGACCAGCGCCTTCCAGCTCCAGACCCAGCCGCCGGCGACGACGCTGCTCGCCAGCGCGACAGCAGCCATCAGCACGCCGATCGGAAAGGCCACCCACATCAGCGTCTGCGCGAGTTCGGCCAGGCGTTCGCCCATCAGGGCCGGCTCGGCCACCGAGCGCACGTTGAAGCGCAGCGCGCGCCGCAGCATCTGCGCCAGCGCGTCGGTCAGCGTCGGCGCCAGCAGCACCATCAGGGCGCCGCCGGCCGCCACCGCGGCAAAGTGGCCGAGGTCGCGCGAGCGGGCGACCTGGCCTTCCTCGCGAGCCTTCTCCAGCCTGCGCGGCGAGGCAGGCAGGTTGCGGTCTTGTGCGGGTTGGTCGGCCATGGTCGCTGGTTTGAACGGGTCCGGCCATTGTTCCCGGGGGGCGTCCGAACTTGAGCCCGAAAAGAGGGGGCTTGGGGGGTCTGTTCGCACCGTGGGTCGCACCGCTGAAATGTCGCGCTCGCACCCGCCAACGGCGCGTTCATCGCCTCCCGGGCGGCTTCGTCGCCCCCTGGACGGCTTCGTCGCATTCGGGTGGCAGCAGTGGCAGATCGGGCCATGCTTGCCACTGGTTACACGTCGTGCGGTGAGATCGGCCGCCTCGCAATCCTCTGGTTTCGGGGGGCCGTGGCGGCTTGGTGCCAGGCGCTGTCTACCTCGGTCGACGGTGCGCTTTCGATGGACGGAGGACGGCACGCAATAGGTTCGGCTTGAAATTTGCAGGGTTACTCCACGCGAAGACGCGGTTCGACGACGAGTACTCATCGAGGAACTGAGGAGCGGAGTGAGGACGTCGACGTGAACGCAACGATGAAGCGCTTGGCATCCGGTCTCGCAGTCATTGCCTCCAGCGCGCTCGCAGCGCTGCTGTCCTCGCATGTTTGCGCCGCAGAGACCCCGGAGCCATGGGTCGCAAAGGCAGTTTCGGTCCAGGGAAGCGTCGAGGCACGACGGGTCGGCGAGACGCAGTGGCAACCGGTCAGGTTGAACGACACCTTCCGCCCCGGCGACACGATCCGGGTGCAGGAGCGCAGCCGCGCGGACGTCGCGCTCCTCAATCAGTCCGTCCTTCGCCTCAACGCAAACTCGACGATCACGGTCGAGGCGCCGAAGGAGGGAAGGACCGGTGTCATCGACATGGTCCGTGGCGCGGCGCACTTCTTCGCGCGCGGCCCGAACAGCCTCGAGGTCAAGACACCGTTCACCGTCGCCGGGGTGAGGGGTACCGAGTTCCTCATCAACCTCGAGCCGCAGGCGACTTTGCTCACCGTGTTCGAAGGCACCGTGGTGGCCGAGAACGCCTCGGGCAGTCTCACGCTGGGCGACGGTCAATCCGCGATCGCCGAGGCCGGCAAGGCGCCCGTCACGCGCATCGTCGCTCGCCCGCGCGACGCCGTGCACTGGGCGCTCTATTACCCGCCGGTCCTGTATTTCAGCGCCGACGAGTTCCCCGCCGGGGACGATTGGCGGGGCATGGTTCGCCGCTCGGTTGGGTCCTACCTCGATGGGGATCTGCGCGGCGCCCTGGAGCAGATCGCGAAAGCCCCGGCGGACGTGCGCGACCCACGGCTGTACACGTATCGCGCCCAGTTGCTGCTTGCCGTCGGGCAGGTGGACGCGGCGCGCACGGACATCCAGCGCGCGCTCGAGATTGCCCCCAACGACGCCGCCGCCGCCAGCCTGCTGACGATCATGGCGATCGTCCAGGACGACAAGGACCGCGCGCTTCAGATCGCCCAGAGCGCAGTCGCCGCCGCGCCCGAATCGGCGACCGCGCTGATCGCGCTCTCGTACGCGCGGCAGGCTCGATTCGACCTGCCGGGTGCGCGCGCCGACGTGGAACGGGCGGTCGAGCTCGACCCGCGCAATGCGCTGGCGTGGGCCCGACTGGCGGAACTGCACTCGTCGTTCGGCGAGCTGGACAAGGCAAGGGCCGCCGCCGAAACGGCCGTCGCGCTCGAGCCGAACCTCGCGCGCACGCAGACGGTGCTCGGCTTCACCTACCTCACGTCGGTCAAGGTCAAGCTGGCGCAGGAGACCTTCGAAAGGGCGATCACCCTCGATCAGGCCGCCCCGCTCCCCCGGCTCGGCCTGGGGCTGGCGAAGATCCGGGCCGGAGAACTCGATGCGGGCAGCCGCGAGATCGAAGTGGCGGCGAGCCTGGACCCGAACAACTCCCTCGTGCGCAGCTATCTCGGCAAGGCCTATTTCGAGGAGAAGCGCTCGCCTCGGGACGAACGCGAGTACCAGGTCGCCAAGCAGCTCGATCCCATGGACCCGACGCCCTGGTTCTACGACGCGATCGCGAAGCAGACCACCAATCGTCCGGTCGAGGCCCTGCAGGACGTCGAGAAGGCGATCGAGCTGAACGACAACCGTGCGGTGTACCGCTCGAAACTGCTCCTCGATTCCGACGCCGCGGCGCGCAGCGCGGGCCAGGGGCGAATCTACAGCGACCTCGGATTCCAGGAGCTTGCCCTGACCGAAGGCTGGAAATCGGTCAACATCGATCCGACGAACTTCTCGGCGCACCGGCTGCTGGCCGACTCGCTTTCCGCGCTGCCGCGTCACGAGATTGCGCGCGTGAGCGAATTGCTGCAGTCGCAGTTGCTGCAACCCGTCGGACTCACGCCGATCCAGCCGCGCCTGGCGGAGAGCAATCTGTTCCTGATCAGCGCCGGAGGCCCTGGGGCGCTGTCTTTCAACGAGTTCAACCGGCTGTTCACGAGCAATGGGCTCACTGTGCAGGCGAGCGGTCTCTTCGGCAGTCTCGGTACCAGCGGCGAAGAGATTGTCGTCTCCGGCCTGAAGGACGATTTCGCGTTCAGCGTCGGCGGCTTTCACTACGACACCGATGGCTGGCGCACGAATGCAGGCCAGAAGGACACGATCGCCAACGCATTCCTGCAGAAGGACTTCTCCGCCAACACAGGCGTGCAGTTCGAGTACCGGTACCGAGACATCAGTACCGGCGACTTGCAGATGTCGTTCTTCGACGACGACGCGTTCGAAGGGTTGACGACGAGCGGGACGACCGAAACCTATCGCCTTGGATTCCGGCACGGCTTCTCGCCGAACTCGATCGTTCTCGGGTCATTCCTGTATCAGAAGGACCGGAACCAGACGCTCGACACTTCCGACCCCAACGGGGTGGTGGTGGACATCACCGAGCCCGATAGTCGAGCAACCGGCGCCGAGCTCCAGCATCTGTACCGCTCGCCTCGCTTCAGCACTGTCGGCGGTGTCGGGAGCTACAAGCTCGACCGGCAACAACTCACCAACTTCGCCATTCCGGACTACGTTGGAACGGGCGACGCCTTCTCGAGCACGGACGACGTCGATGCCAGCGTCCGGCACACCAACGTCTACCTCTACACCTACCTCAATGTCCTTCCGAACGCGACGCTGACGCTGGGTGCGAGCGGCGATTTCTTCAGGTCGGAAGGCAATACCGTCACCACCACCAACGACCCGCTGTGCATATTCGATGGCACCGGGGCCTGCGTGCCCTTCGGCGGGCCCACCAGCACCACCACCGCCGCCTCGCGGTCGAGAGATCAGTTCAACCCGAAGCTCGGTGCGACCTGGAATCCGGTGCCCGACACGACCCTTCGCGCGGCTTGGTTCCGGGTCATGAAGAGAGCGCTCATCGCGAACCAGACCCTCGAGCCGACGCAGGTGGCGGGCTTCAACCAGTTCTACGACGACATCGAGGCGACGCGCTCGACGGTGTACGGCGTAGGCGTCGACCAGAAATTCTCCAGCACGCTGTTCGGCGGACTCGCGGGCTCACATCGAGAGCTGACGGTTCCGATCCCCGTCTTCGATACCTCCACCGGAACAAGTCAGGTCGTGAACGAGGATTGGAGCGAACAGCTGGCCCGAGCCTACCTCTTCTGGACACCGCACCGCTGGCTGGCAATCAGCGCCGAATATCAGTACGAGCGTTTCGAGCGGAATGCCGACTTCACGAACTTCGGCGTAAAGGAGGCAACCACCCAGAAGATCCCCCTTGGGGTGCGCTTCTTCCATCCCTCCGGATTCACGCTCGGAGCGAAGGCTACCTATGTCAGGCAAGACGGTGACTTTCAGCCCAAGGGAGGTGCCTGCTGCCAGCCAGGGGAAAGCAGCTTCTGGCTGACCGACCTCGTGCTCAGCTACCGATTGCCGCAACGCTACGGTTTCCTATCGGTGGGGGCGACCAACCTCACCGATCGCAGATTCCAGTATCAGGAGACGGACTTCAACAACGCGACCATCCTGCCGCGGAGGATGGCCTTTGCCCGGCTGACGCTGGCGTTGCCGTAGCGCTTGCCGGTTTTCCTGTTCTTCCCTTTCTGCAGCGAGGTACATCATGCGAATCAAGATCCTGTCGAGCGCTTCGATCCTCTTCGTCGGCGCATTGTTTGTGACCGTCAAGGTCGCGGCGAGCGGGTCCAGCTCGCCGCCTCCGCCACTTGTGATCCAGCCCGAGGTGGCGCCGACTTCCTGCGTGACCAAGAATGGGATCTCCGATCACGGGCGTTACCAGCGGGCCTCCGCTGAACCAGTTCCCCGTGCTCGTCGACCCGAGCAGTTGTGGTCTCGAGACCAATCCCCGGCTCCGCTGCTTCCAGTATCAGTACACGATTCACTACCCCCCAAGTCTCCCGCTCTACTACTCGCTGTTCTCGGTGTCTGCGACACAGCTGGTGCCCCTTACCTCGCCTGTGGCAAGCCTGATCCAGCCGGCGTACACCGGCGACGATGACTTCCTGGACGACGCTCTGCACGAGTACGTACTCAAGTTCAGCGGGTCGACGAGCACCAACGTGAGCCTGTTCGTCAGAACCGGCCCCGGAGAGAGTTCGAACGCGCGGGTTGGCACGGTCATGGTGAAGGCGGGCTACAAGCGCGAGGGCTGCCTGATCGCGACTCCGGGCGTGACCTCCGGGAACGCGTTTCAACCGATCCAACACGTCCCAGCAGGTCATGGTTGCAGGCGGCAAGTGCTCTGCAACCTTGTCGTACGATGCCAGTGGCAACGTTTCCGACGTAACCGGTGCGATCCCGATACCGCCGTATGCAGGCCCTTGCAGCGTAGCCGCATTCCCACTTGGACTGACTGTGAACGGCGAGCCGCTTCAGAACAACAGCGGTCCCTATGGCATCACGATTGGCACGGCACGAAGACCTGCTATGGCCCGCCCAGGCCGAGCATTCCGAAGTGCGTCTGCTCAGACACAGACCTGCTAGCGGCGCCGCCGCGCCGCCTGGTTGCGGATCGCTGAACTGGACCGCCCGAGCCGAGGAGATCCAGCCGCCAGGCGATTAGCGCTGCCGCCAATCGCTCGCGCGTAGTGCGCGAGCGATTGGCAATGTAAGTCGTGCTGCGACGCTGCGAATCCCCGGTAGTCGCAGGCCGACAGAAGAAGGGTGACGGAGCAGGCTTCCGCGACGCATGCAGTCCTTGTTCCGCCGCTTCCCCCTCCAACTCGCTTTCCTGAAGCGGCTGCTGTTCAACCCGGCGTCGCTGACTGCGGCGACCATCGGCCTGGGCGTGGCGCTGTTCGCGCTTTCTCCCGCCCTGCTCGAGGCGATCGAGCTGAACTGGCTGGACCTGCGCTTTCGCGTGCGCGGTCCGCTCGCGCCGGGACCGGCGGTGGTGGTGGCGGCGATCGACGAGAAGAGCCTCGCCGCCGAAGGCCGCTGGCCCTGGCCGCGCTCGAGGATCGCCGCTCTGGTGGACGCACTGTCGCGCGACGGGGCCAAGGTGATCGGCTTCGACGTGCTGTTCTCGGAGACCGAAGAAGGCGCTCGCCTCGCGCTGATCGGCGAACTCGAGCGCGCCGTCGATGCGCAGAAGATCGACAACGCGCCCCTGAAGAACCTCCTGCGCGAGAGTCGAAGCAGCGCCGACCATGACCGGCTGCTGGTCGACGCGCTCCGGCGTTCCTCGGCGCCGGTGGTGCTCGGGTACTTCTTCCACATGAGCGAGCAGAGCGTCGGGTTCCGGCTCGACGCGACCGACATCGAACAGCGCCTGGAGGCGATCGCCGGCTCCAGGTACCCGCTCGTCTACCAGGACCCGCAGGCGCCGGTCGTGCCAGTCATCAAGGCCTATGCGCCGCAGATCAACCTCGGCAATGTCACTGCGGCCGCCGCGTCCTCCGGCTACTTCAGCGTGGTGAGCGACCCCGACGGCGTGGTGCGCTGGCTGCCGTTGATCGTCCAGGGGGGCGAAGACTTCTTTCCGCCGCTGGCGGTGCTGTGCGTCTGGCAGTACCTCGGCAAGCCGCAACTCGCCGTGCACTCTGGGCCCTACGGTGTCGACGGCGTGCAGATCGGCGAGCGCTTCGTTCCCACCGACGAGGCCGGCCGGTTCTTCATCAACTACCGCGGGCGGGCGCAGACCTTTCCCACCTACTCGGTCAGCGACATCCTGGCGGGCAAGCTGCCGAGCGGAACGTTCAAGGACAGGATCGTGCTGGTGGGGGCGACGGCGATCGGGATCGGAGACATCCGCACGACGCCGTTCGGGCCTGTGTTTCCCGGCCCCGAGGTCCATGCGAACGTCATCGACAACATTCTCGCGGGCGACTTCATCGAGCGCCCCCGGTGGGCGACGGTCTTCGATTTGCTTGCGATCGTCGGGCTGGGTGTGCTGGTCGGGCTGATATTGCCGCGTACGAGCGCGCTCACCGGACTGCTGTCCAGCGGCGCACTGTTCGCCGCCTACGTGCTCGCTGCCTACTGGCTGTTCGCGAAGGCGCGCATCGGGGTGAACGTGGTCTATCCGGTGTTCACCGTGGCCGCGACCTACACGATGCTGACGCTGTACCGCTACCTCACCGAGGAACGCGAGCGCAGGCGCATCAAGGGCGCCTTCCAGCACTACGTGGCGCCCGACGTGATCGAGATCATGCTCCAGGATCCGGCCGGCATGCGGCTCGGCGGGGAGGAGAAGGTCCTGACCGCGCTGCTGAGCGACCTGGAAGGCTTCACCAGCTTTTCCGAGCACCACACGCCCAACGAAGTCATCTCGGTGCTCAGCGATTACTACGCCCTGATGACCGACGAGGTGTTCGCCGTCCAGGGCACGCTCGTGGAGTACGTGGGCGACGAGCTGTTCGCGCTGTACGGGGCACCCGTCACGCAGTCCGACCACGCGAAGCGGGCCTGCACCAGCGCCCTGGCCATGCAGGCGAAGCGCAAGGCCCTGGGCGACGAGTGGGCGAAGATCGGCCGCCCGCGCATCAGGGCAAGGACCGGGATCAACTCCGGCAACATGCTGGTCGGCAATGTCGGCTCCAAGTACCGCTTCCACTACGGCGCCATGGGAGACGCAGTGAACCTGGCGTCCCGGCTCGAGGGTCTGAACAAGATCTACGGCACCGAGATCATCATCAGCGGCGACACCGCGGAGCTCGTCGACGGCGCGTTCCGGCTGCGCGAGCTGGACATGGTGCGCGTCAAGGGACGCGAGCAGGCGCTGCGCATCCACGAACTCCTCGGTACGGTGGACATGGCCCTGCCCGCCGAGCAGGAGAGACTGCTCAGCCTGTACGAAGCGGGCCTAGGTGCCTACCGCGAGCGGCGCTGGGACGAGGCGCTGGCGCTGTTCGCGCAATGCCTGCTGATTCGCCCCGACGACGGGCCATCGCAGCTTCTGCAGCGGCGTTGCCAGGACTACCGCGACAGGCCGCCCGCCAAGGACTGGGGCGGAACGTTCGAGGATCGGCGTGGCCAGCACACGAAGTGAGGTGCTGACGCAAGGCTACGCGGTCGCAGCGCCAGCGCGCCGGTCGCGCGCCAGGCCATGAAATCGGCAAACCGCCGATCCGCGTACGTCAGGTGGGGTACGAACCACTGTTCGAGCATCGACAGCTCGCCCACCGGCGACCAGTGACCGATGTTGGAGGTCAGCGAAAAGCGGATGCGCGCGATGCCGCGCATCAGTTCCTCGTGCTGCTCGATGTGTGCTGCGCGGTCCGGGTAGTCGGTGGCCAGCATCAGTTCGTCTTCCTTGTCGAAATGGACCTTGGCTTCTGCGGCGAGCACGTCGCATGCCATTGCGATGCGGGTGCGGTCGCCGGAATCCAGGGCGTGCAACAGGCCGTTGACCTTGTGCAGCACGGCCATGTGTTCGACATTGAGTTCTTCGCTCTGCGTGACCAGCTGCTTCACCCAGGGCATGAAGAATTCCATGCCATGGTCTGGCTGTGTCTGCTGGCTGCCGTAGGGAACGTAGTACTGGGACATTGCGTACCTCCGTGGCAACTTCTGTTCCTGGCTTGCGAGCCCGCGGGGTCGCAGTGTGCTGTAACGGGCTTTGGCGATAGCTTCTGCGCCATTCGCCTCGCTTCCAAGCGAATTGCGACGGGGGCGCCATTCCCGACGTTGAATGCGTTCTTCGAGGCATCGAATCCGCCCGTTTTCGACGAGCAACGCGTTCCTGCACAAGAACCGACTTGCGGCGCTACGATGCGCGCTCGACAAGCATTGCCGATGCGATGGCCATGATTTCGCGGGATTCAGGAGGGACGGCATCACTTGCGGCACCCCACCCGTCGGGTTCGGGCCGCCTCAGCGCGGCCCTGACCCGGCTCGACCTCCCCCTTCTGTCGATCCCGCTGGTCATCGGCGCGACGACAGCGCTGGCGCTGTTGATGTCCACCCAGATCCTGTTTCAGCCCTTCGTCTGGCGTGACTGGACCGCCGGTGAGTTGTTGCTGGGATGGATGCAGCTGGCGCGTGACCGCCTGACGGTCGCGTTGGTGACCGCATTGACGATGTTGCTGGTGCTGCGCCGGATCCGCAATCCCACGCCGCGCCGGCTGGCCGCGCTGCTGGCCGCGAGCATCGTCGTCGGAGCGACGCTCGGCGAGGCGCTGCTGGCGCTGATCGACGACAAGATGCCCGACGCTGTCGCCCTGACCGTTCGCATCGCCCAGTGGAGCGTGCTGGCCGGCTGTCTGGCCGTCCTCTTCGCCCTGTGGCAGCAGTCTTCGCTCACCCGCGAACAGGCGCGGCAGGCCAGGCTGAGGCAGTTGCAGACAAGGTTTCAGCTCGATCAGGCCCGGCTCCAGGCGCTGCGCAGCCAGATCGAGCCGCACTTCCTGTTCAATACGCTGGCCACGGTGCGCCGGCTCCGCGAGACCGAGCCCTCGCGTGGCAGGCAACTGCTGGCGCACTTCATCGACTATCTGAACTCGGCCCTGCCACACCTGAGTGACGAGGACGCCACGCTCGGGCACGAGGTCGAACTGGTACGCGCCTATCTCGGCATCGCCACGGTTCGGCTCTCCGGCCGCCTTTGCGCTCGACTCGACATACCTCAGGACCTGCTGGACTGCCCGCTGCCGCCGCTGACGTTGGCCACCCTGGTGGAGAACGCGGTCAAGCACGGCATCGCGCCTGCGGCCGAAGGCGGCAGCATCGAAGTGCTGGCTCGGCGCGTGGGAGATGCGGTCGAAGTCAGCGTGACCGACACGGGCGCAGGCTTCACCGGCAGCAAGGGCAGCGGCATCGGCCTGGCCAACATCCGGGTCCGGCTCGACGCCCTGTACGGCAAGGCCGGTACGCTCGCGCTGAGGACCGTCGACCCCCACGGGGTGCAGGCGACGATCCGCGTGCCGTGGGATGGAGGCAGTTCAGGATGAGCCTGCACAGCCGAAATGCCGACCTCCCCACGGACCGCGCAGCCGACGCGGCATTCCCCTGGCGACGCGCCTTCGTGTTCAGCCTGCTGTGGGCCCTGGCGCGTACCGCCAGCGAAGCGCTTGCCCTGCCGTCGACTCAGGCCAATTGGAGCGCCTTCGTCGACGTCACCGCATCGATGCTGCTGCTGTGGACGCCCGTCGGCCTGGTCATCGTCTATGCCGCGTTCTCGGCGGAGCGGCGATTCAAGCGCCCACGCAGCATCGCGGTGGCCCTGCTCCCCCTCGCGTTGCTGCTGCCGGCGCTGATGAACGTCGCCTGGTGGGTGTTCGAGCAATTCGGCCATCGGCCACCCGCGACGGCGACGATCGGAACGGCCCTCGTCGGCGTCGACAGCTATGTGTACGGCGTCTGGATGGTGCTGGCTTACGGGGGCCTGCTCGCCGCGCTGTGCGTCTTCCTGATCCGCCTGGAGCGCGAGCGGGAGTTGCTGCTCCAGACGGAGATCGAGCGCCGCCAGGCCCAGGCGCAGCTGGAGGAGGCCGAATTCGACGGGCTGCTCCAGCGCGTCGATCCCGCGCTCGTTCGGCGCGCACTCGCCGAGGTACAGCGCCTTCAAGGCAGCGAACCAGCCGCGGCCGATGAGTTGCTGGATCTGCTGGTCGGCTTCCTGCGCGGGGCGATGCCGGGAGTGCGACGCGCGCAGTCGACACTGGCAGACGAAGTCGAACTCGTCCGCGCCTATGCGCGGCTGCGCCAGGCGCTCGACCCGACCCCTCACGGGTGGCGCATCGACATCGTGCCCCGCGAGCCGGAGATCGTCTTCCCGCCGCTGCTGCTGATCCCGATACTCGATCGGCTGGAAGCGTCGCCGACGCTCGATGGCGGATGGTTCGAGCTGCGCGTGTCGCACCACCCCGGGGGCATGCTGCTGACGATGGACGGACCCGGCCGTCACGTCGACGGCTGGTTGCCCGAGGAGACGCTGCTTCGGCTCCGCGCGGCCTTGCACGCCACGTCCGGCGAGGCGTGGCGTCTGTTCGTCGCCGAGCCGGGGAATATCGATCGCCCGGCGCTTGCGCTTTGCCTCGGCGAGTGGCCCGCCGCCGCGACGAGCCGCCCCGATCGCCACCAGATGCCGCTTGCCGCCTGGAGCCCTGCATGACGAAGCCGCGCCGCCCCAGCGCAGTGATCGCCGAGGACGAGTCGGTCCTGCGCGATGAACTGTGCTCCCGCCTCGAAGCCCTGTGGCCCGAACTCGAGATCGTGGCGCTGGCCGCGAACGGCATCGAGGCCGTGCGCCTGATCGACGCCCAACACCCCGACGTCGCCTTCCTCGACATCGAGATGCCGGTCCTGACCGGGCTCGAAGTGGCCCGCCAGACCCAGGGACTGTGCCACGTGGTGTTCGTCACCGCCTACGACGAGCACGCGATCGCGGCCTTCGAGCACGGCGCCGTGGATTACGTGCTCAAGCCCTATGAAAACACCCGACTTGCGCTGTCGATCAGGCGGGTCCAACAGCGGCTGGCCGGGCCACCGGCGCCGCTCGGCGGACTGCTGCGCGAGCTGGCGCAGGCCGCGCCGAAGCCCCAATACCTGCGCTGGATCAACGCTGCACAGGGCCGCGACATCCGGCTCGTCACGGTCGACGAGATCTGCTACTTCCAGGCCGACACCAAGTACACGCGCGTCGTCACGGCCGGCAGTGAAATGCTGATCCGCCGCTCACTCAAGGATCTTCAGGAGCGCCTCGACCCGATCACATTCTGGCCGATTCACCGCTCGACCATCGTCAACGCCAATGCGATCGCCGGCGTGTCACGCGATTTCCGGGGTCGTGTTTCGGTGCGCCTGAAGGAGCGCAGCGAGAAGCTGGCCGTGAGCGAGGCGCACGAACACCTGTTCCACCAGATGTGAGGGGCAGGCGCTGCCTGCGGTCATCACGCCTCGCCGCCGACGATGCCCATTTCGATCGGCGACTTCACGTAGAAGAGCTTCAGCTTCTCGCTTGCCAGATGCGCGAGGAAGCGCTGTGCCTCGTCCTCGCCGAGCGCGAAACCGACCTCGACCGGAAGGTCGCCCGCCAGTTCGAAGAAGTGCTCCTCGTGCAGCCTGCCGTGGCGGCCGAAGCCGGCGATGGCGCGAAACGCCGAACCGCCGTGGATGCCGAGCCTCTTGGCCTCCTCGAGCAGCCACTCGTAGGCCAGGATGCCATGGTGACGGTGCTTCTCCGGCACGTAGAACTCGAGGTAGACGCCTTGCATCGGGTGCCTCCCTATGACCTGACGAACAGCGCGTGGGCGAGCACGATGCCGGCCGCGGTGAGCGTGAGCGAGCCCAGCAGGTGCAGGCTCGCCGTCCCGAGGGCCCATCCGTATTGTTGTCGGCCGATCAGCGTGACGACTTCGGCCGAGAAGGTCGAGAACGTCGTCAGCCCGCCGAGGAAGCCGGTGATGACCAGCAGCCGCCATTCGGGCGCCAGGCCCCCCTGGTGGCTGAAGAAGGCGCCTGCCAGGCCGACCAGCAGGCCGCCGACCAGGTTGGCCGCGAGCGTGCCCAGCGGCAGCGTGGGAAACACCGGATTGAGCCAGCCTCCCAGCGCCCAGCGCAGCATGGCGCCGCAACCGGCGCCGCCGAAGACTGCAATGATCGAGAGACCGCTCATGTCGCTCCTGCGGCGACGAGTGTATCGGCCGCCGCGAGTGCCGCGTCCTCCGCCCGCTCAGCGTGCGGCGTTGCTGGCCGCTGCTTCGGGCTCGACCGCGGTCTGAGCGAGCGGCGTTCCGGCCTGCAGCAAGCGATCCTCGGCCTCGCGGTTCATCACGATGATGCTGATGCGCCGGTTCACCGGGCTCAGCGGATCGGCCCCCTCGTAGAGCGAACTCGACGCCAGGCCCTGGACGCGCAGGATGCGCACTTCGGGCAGTCCGCCGGCCAGCAACTCGCGCCGCGAGGCGTTGGCGCGGTCGCTCGACAGCTCCCAGTTGCTGTAGCCGCGCTCGCCGCCGCTGAAGGCGGACGCGTCGGTATGGCCCTCGAGCGTCAGCCGGTTCGGCACCTCCGACAGCACCTGGGCGATCTCGTGCAGCAGGTCGCGCATGTAGGGCTTGACGATCGCGCTGCCGCTGTCGAACATCGGGCGGTTCTGCTCGTCGACGATCTGGATGCGCAAGCCGTCGGGCGTCATGTCGAGCCGGACCTGCGAACGCAGCGCAGCGAGGCGCGGATTGCCCGCCAGCACGTTCTGCATCTTGTCCTTCAGCGACTGCAGGCGCGACGCCTCGGCGCGCTTGACGTCCTCTTTCAGCGCCTGCAGGTTGATCGTGCTTCGCTTGGCCTCGACGTCGCCTTTCTTCACCTGCCCGTCGCTGCGCGACAAGTCCTTGCCGCCGCCGCGGACGACGCTGGACGAATCGCCCGACCCGCTGCCCGAATTGAGCAATGCCACTTTCAGCGGCGACTGGAAGTAGTCGGCGATGCCGTTGCGATCGCCCTCGGAGGTGGAGCCGAGCAGCCACATCAGCAGGAAGAACGCCATCATCGCCGTCACGAAGTCGGCATAGGCGATCTTCCAGGCCCCGCCGTGCGCCGCATGCCCGCCGCGGCGGACGCGCTTGATGATGATCGGCTGCAGTTTCTTGGCGTCACCGGCCATGGTTCACTTCTTTCCCTTGACGTGACTCTCGAGTTCGACGAAGGTCGGCCGCTCGGTCGAGTACAGCACCTTGCGCCCGAACTCGACGGCCACCTGCGGCGCATAGCCCTGCATGCTGGCCAGCAGCGTGACCTTGATGCACTGCAGTTCCTTCGATCCTTCGTCGACCTTCTGCTCCATCAGCCCGGCCAGCGGCTCGACGAGTGCGTAGGCGAGCAGGATGCCCAGAAATGTGCCGACCAGCGCCGAGCCGATCATCGCGCCGAGGATCGCCGGCGGCTGGCCGACCGAGCCCATCGTGTTGACGACCCCAAGAACCGCGGCGACGATGCCGAATGCGGGCAAGGCGCCTGCCAGGCGCTGGATCGCCGCCGCCGGCGCGTGCGCCTCGGCGTGGTGGGTCTCGATCTCGTTGTCCATCAGGCTTTCGATCTCGTGCGCGTTCAGGTTGCCCGAGACCATCATGCGAAGGTAGTCGGTGATGAACTCGACGACGTGGTGATCGGTGCCTATGTTCGGGTACTTCGTGAACAGCGGCGATTCGCCGGGCGCCTCGACGTCCTTCTCGATCGACATCAGCCCTTCCTTGCGCGCCTTCTGCAGGATGTCGTAGAGCAGGGCCATCATCTCCATGTAGCGCGCCTTGGTGTACTTCGACGCCTTCAGCAGCTTGGGCAGCGCGGCGAGCGTGGCCTTGAGCACCCGCGGCTGGTTGGCGACGGTGAACGCGCCGAGCGAACCTCCGGCGATCGCCATCATCTCGGTCGGGATCGCATTCAGGATCACCTGGATGTTGCCGCCATGGATGACGTACGCGCCGAAGATGCACCCGAAGGCGATCGCGTAGCCAATGAGAACGAGCATGTCGCGGGGTTCCGTTTCCTTCGAGCCGCCACGCCGGACGATCTCGTCAGAGCATTTATCGGCCTCTCGGGGGGGTGCTTGAGTATCGAACGAGGGCGGCTTCGGCCATCGCTGAAACTGGCCCGTCTTCGCCTGCCAGACGGGAGCCGAGAAAAAAATAGCGGGTCCCGAGGGACCCGCTTCAAAAGCACATGAAGTGCTAGGAGGAGACACGCAAGAAATCGATACGCTTGTGGCTTCCTTGTCGGCCGATCCGCGAGCGACTTGAGGACTGTCAGTGCATCTGGATCGCCCCGGCTGCCCTGCCCTTGCCGGCGCGCGCCGGCGGCGAGCACAGGCCGCACACGTAGTGCTTGGCGATCTCGTGCGGATGCGTCACGAAGTGACCGCCGCACCTGGAGCACCTGGTCATCGTCAGCATGCCGTTGTCGATGAACTTCACGAGGCGCCAGGCGCGGGTGACGGAAAGCAGCGCCTCGAGGCCCTGAGCCGTGGTCTGCTCGGTGTAGAGCTGGTAGGCCTTGATGACGTTGTCGATCTCGTCCATCTCGGCGACCTTGTTCAGGTACTCGTGGATGTTGAGGAACAGCGAGGCGTGGATGTTCGGCTGCCAGGTCATGAACCAGTCGGTCGAGAACGGCAGTTGCCCCTTGCTCGGCGACTTGCCCGCGACCTCCTTGTACAGGCGCAGCAGGCGCTCGTAGGACATGTCGGTCTCCGACTCGAGCACCTGCAGGCGCGCCCCGAGGTGGATCAGCGTGACCGCACGGTCGATCTGCTTGGCTTCGGTGAGGATGCTCTTGCTGCGCATGGTGGTCGTCTCGATGAGGACTTGCATGTCCCCCCTCCCGCTGGAGGGAGAGGACGGGAGTGAGGACGCAGGTGCCTACGCCGCTTCCTGATGCCTGCCGGCCATCAGGATGCTGGCATGCAGGCGCGTCGTCACGTCGTTCGCGGCCGACTTGCCGTGGTTGGTGAGCAGGCCCCAGACCAGGTCGTCGTCCATCCGGAAGCGGCACAGCAGCGTGTTGCCGGAGGCGATCTTCATCATCTGCGAGGGCGCGAGCAGCGCGATCATCGACGCCGACTCTTCCGAGATGCCGAGGCGATACAGCGCCTGTTCGCGGTCGCTGCGGATCAGGCTCTGCGCCAGCATCAGGTAGGAAAGGTTGGCTTCGCGGATTTCACTCAGGATCTGGTCGGCATTCATGTCGGTTTCCTCGGGTTGTCTGCGGGTTCGCTGGGCCGCTCTGGTGTCGGCTTGGGTCTCAACGTGAAACCGATTGTGAAGACCGTCATTGGGCTGGAATATCAGGTCAGTTCTGTTGCTTGAGTCCCGTTTCGTCTACGAAGCTTGTCAGGCAAGTTCCTACAGGCGTCGCGAGTCGCGCTTTCGCCAGCGTTCGGATGAGCACTGCCAGCACGGGCGATTCGAGGCCGGCAACGAAATGCAACTATTTCTCTCAAGTCCCGCTTGGCACGCTCCGATATGCCAGCCAACGCACCCGAAGTTTGGGGTCGTGGTCCGGTTGGCCGGCCGATGGTGGAGCAGCTCTTGCGCTGCGAGACACTGCGGTTGACTTGCGCGGGCAGAGCCGGCGGCTTGGCCGGGAGTCATTTCAACCGCAAGGAGCATTTCTTACCATGGCACAAACGATCAATACCAACGTCGCCTCGCTGAACGCACAGCGCAACCTGAACACGTCGCAGTCGTCGCTCGCCACGTCGATGCAGCGCCTGTCCTCGGGCCTGCGCATCAACTCGGCGAAGGACGACGCCGCCGGCCTGGCGATCGCCGACCGCATGAACGCCCAGGTGCGCGGCATCAACGTCGCGATCCGCAACGCCAACGACGGCGTCTCGCTGGCGCAGACCGCCGACGGCGCGCTGGCCACGATCACCGACGTGCTGCAGCGCATGCGCGAACTCGCCGTGCAGTCGGCCAAACGCGACCAACAGCGCGACGGACCGGGCCAACCTGCAAGCCGAGTGACCGCACTGTCGGAAGAAATCGACCGCATCGCCTGCGACCAAGTTCAACGGCACCAAGTTGCTCGACGGCGCGTTCACCACGAAGCTTCCAGGTCGGCGCCAACTCGGGCGACACGATCGCTCTGGCCGCGATCGCCGACGCCAACCTCGCTGCGCTGGGCACGCTGTCGTCCAATACCTACTTGCAGACGCTCACGGCAGCGACGGCAACCGCCTTTGCCACCGGCATCGTCGCCGGCGCCCTGACCATCAACGGCGTTGGCATCGTCACGGCTGCTGGTGCTGCGGATGCCGCGGCGGCTGCAGCGGCGCTCAAAGCGTCGTTCGACGCGGCCAAGGCCGCCAACCCGAGCACACTTGGCAACGTCTCCATGACTGCGGCCGGTGTCATCTCGACGACCGATGCATCGATCACGATTGGTGGCACGTTGGCGAACGTCTCCGGCCTCACCGCCGCGACCACGGACAGCACCGTCACCGGTTCGGCCAGCGCCACGGGCATAGCGAGCCTTACGGTCGCCAATACGGCCGATGCTGCCTACGCGATGGATGCCATCGACCCGCGCTCGACGCGGTCAACACCGACCGCGCCAGCTACGGCGCGGTGATGAACCGCTTCTCGTACGCGATCTCGAACCTGCAGATCTCGGGCGAGAACCAGGCGGCGGCGCGCGGCCGCATCATGGACGCGGACTTCGCTGCAGAAACATCGAACCTGTCGCGCGCCAGATCCTGCAGCAGGCCGGCACCGCGATGGTGGCGCAGGCCAACGCGTTGCCGAACAACGTGATGACAGCTGCTGCGCTAACGGCCGAACCGGACCGTTGCCGGTCCGCCTTGCAGCAATGCCGCCCGCTGGGCGGCATTCTTGCTTCTGGGCGTCGCCTCAAGCGATTGACCCTGCAAGACAGCCCAATTTCACCGAATACGCGGCACGTGTCCGCTGAAGAATTCAAACCGCAGGCAGCATCTCGAGTGCGCCTGAAGGGACCGGCCCCAGTGCCGGCTGCAGACGAATTCTTCAGGAGTGCATCCATGCCGCAAACGATCAACACGAATGTCGCCTCGCTGAACGCGCAGCGCAACCTCAACACCTCGCAGGCGTCGCTCGCCACCTCGATGCAGCGCCTGTCCTCTGGCCTGCGCGTCAACTCGGCGAAGGACGACGCCGCCGGCCTGGCGATCGCCGACCGCATGAACACACAGGTGCGCGGCATCAATGTCGCGATCCGCAACGCGAACGACGGCATCTCGCTCGCCCAGACCGCAGACGGCGCGCTGGCCACGCTGACCGATGCTGCAGCGCATGCGTGAGCTCGCCGTGCAGTCGCTCAACGGATCGAACGGCACCGGTGACCGCATCAACCTGGACACCGAGTACCAGCAGCTCGCAGCCGAGATCGACCGCATCGCCACCCAGACCAAGTTCAACGGCAAGGCGATCGTCGGGGTCGACGCTGATACCACGACCTTCCAGGTCGGGCCGAACAGCGGCGACACGTCCTGGACGCATCACGACGACCGACGTCTCACGGGCCGCTACGTCGCCGCCGCCTACGTCAACACGCGCCCGGCGGTCACGTTCACCGACGCCACTGCGGCAGCCTCACTGGACATCAACGGCGTGACGGTATCGATCGGCGCCCTTGGTGGTCGCACTGCCGCTCAAGCAGCAGCGGCACTCGCCGCAGCGTTCGATACGACCAATGCCGCCACCGCACCGCCCTGGCCGGCGTCACGATGGACGCCGCCACCGGCGTCATCACGTCGAGCACGGCAGCCGACACGCCGCTGGACATCGCCAACCTCGCGAACGTCGCAGGCGTCGCGGCCGGCAGCACCAACGGCACACTGACGGCGGCTGCCGCACAAATTGGCATCGCCAACCTGACCGTTGCCACGGCTGGCACGCGCCTGCCTGACCGACATCGACGCGGCGCTCGACGCCGTCAATACCGATCGCGCCAACTACGGCGCCGTGATGAACCGCTTCTCCTACGCGATCGCCAACCTCCAGATTGCCGGCGAGAACCAGACCGCCGCGCGCGGCCGCATCATGGACGCCGATTTCGCCGCCGAGACGGCGAACCTGTCTCGCGCGCAGATCCTGCAGCAGGCCGGCACCGCGATGGTCGCGCAGGCCAATGCGCTGCCGAACACCGTGATGACACTGCTCAAGGGCTGAACGGGCCGCACCTCAAGTTCACTCGCCGAGCGCCGAAGACGCAGTGTCGGCGGAGACTGACCTGTAACCGAGTCATGTCGTCGCCAGACCCGATGTGCGAGGTTCAGCAATGAACCCGCGGCATCGGGCTTCTTGCCTTCTGGAGTCCGTCCGTCACCGGAGAGAGTTCCATACATGACCACCATCAGCTCGCCCGGCATCGGCAGCGGCCTCGACGTCAACTCGATCATCACGCAGCTGGTGGCGATCGAGCGCCAGCCGATCGACGTGCTGAAGGCCCAGAGCACGAAGATCCAGGCCCAGATCTCCGAGTACGGCAAGCTGAAGAGCGCGATCGCGGCCTTTCGCGACGCCTCGCTGAAGCTGACCGGCAACGACACCTGGGGCATGTCGGTCGGCACTTCGACCGACAGCACGGCCGTCGGCGTCACCGTCACGAGCGGCGCCGCGGTGGGCGGCTATTCGCTGCAGGTGCAGACGCTGGCGAAGGCGCAATCGCTCGCAGGCAAGGTGTACTGCCTCGGCCGCCACGACGCCGGGCGCCGGCACGCTGCACATCGAACTCGGCGCCTGGGGACCGGGACCGCGATCCTGCCTTCACGCCCAAGAGCGGCGCCACTGCGGTGGACATCACGGTCGAGGCCACCGACACGCGGCCCAGGTGCGCGACAAGATCAATGCCGCCAACGGCGGCGTGACGGCGATGGATCTCACCGACGCCAGCGGGTCGCGCCTGATGATGCGTTCGACCGCCACCGGCGCCGTCAACGCCTTCCGTACGAGCGTGATCGACGCCGACGGCAACAATACCAATGCCAACGGTCTGTCGGCGCTGGCGTACAACCTGTCTGCCGGCGTCGCCAGGATGACGCGAACGGAGACCGCCGTCAATGCCGCCGCGACGCTCAACGGCCTGGCCATCACCTCGCCCAGCAACACGCTCGTCGACGTGGTCGACGGCGTGACGTTGACGCTGAGCAAGGTGACTACGGGCGCCGTCGGCGTCAACGTGGTGCAGGACAACGAGTCGCTGAAGAAGGCAGTGCAGGCCTTTGCCGACGCCTACAACGCGCTCAACACGCTGATCGCCGGCGAGGTGAAATACGACGCTGCCAGCAAGACCGGTGGTCCGCTGCAGGGCGACAGCACCGCGGTCGGCCTGCAGCGCCAGCTGCGTACGCTCACGGGTTCGACTTCCGGCGCGTCGAGCGTGTTCACCCGGCTGTCGGACGTCGGCCTGGAAATGCAGCGCGACGGCAGCCTGAGCGTCACCGCCGGCAAGCTCGACGCCGCGCTCGCCAACCTGCCCGAGT
Source organism: uncultured bacterium (assembly GCA_963802435.1). Lineage (GTDB taxonomy): Bacteria > Pseudomonadota > Gammaproteobacteria > Burkholderiales > Burkholderiaceae_C > CAIKUF01. The sequence continues at coordinate 15,005 of CAWDIT010000015.1, read as the reverse complement.
TGAAGAAGCTGTTTGCTCACAGCGACATCCTGGTCCCGGCAACGACGGCATCGCGCGCCGGTTCAGAACGATGGGGGACCGCTGCTCAGCGTCGACGGAGCGATCACTTGAGACACGCACCGAGGGCCTGCGCAAGCGCATCGAGCTGAACCAGGACGCGCAGGACCGGCTCGACCTGCGCCTCGCGCAGACCGAAAAGCGCCTGCGCGCCCAGTACACGGCGCTCGACGCCACGCTGGGCCGATTGAGCGGGCTGAGCAGCTACGTCACGCAGCAGATGACGATGTTCACGAACAGCACGAAGGCCTGATCGCGCATCGAAGCTGCGGCCGCCAGGCCGCCGCATCGCGCGTGAGCGACGCCACATGCTCGCCTCTACCCAGAGGTGCCCTGCCGTGCTGCGCGGACCCAGCAGGCCTCGCCTTTCCGCCTGGAACGCGTCGCGCGCAGGCGCTTCCCGTGTCGCCAGGAAGCCTTCGAGGCGCCTCAAGTCGAACAGGGTGCCGCCGATATTCAGGGCACTCCCGCAGACGACCAAGCAGCGCCATCCATGTTCGCCTCAGCCACCACCCGCAACGCGTCGAACGCCTACCGTCAGGTGGGTGTCGAGACCGGCGTCTCGACGGCCTCGGCGCACCAGCTGGTCGTGATGCTCTTCGAGGGCTTCTTCGATGCCGTCGCCAGGGCGCGCGGCGCGCTGCTCGCCGGCCGCATCGAAGACAAGGGCCGGGCGATCGGCCATGCGGTGCGCATCGTCGAGGAAGGCCTGCGCTCGGGGCTCGACCTTCAGGGCGGCGGCGAGCTCGCGGCCAACCTGAACGGGCTCTACCGTCACGTTGCGCTGCGCCTGACCGAAGCCAACCTGCACAACGACGCTGCGGCGCTGGAGGAATGTGCCCGCCTGCTCGAGCCGGTGCGCTCGGCATGGCTGGCGATCGATCCGGCAAGCCGGTCCACCGCGCAGTGAGCGACGCCCGTCACGCCGCGCCAACCCCTCACCCTGGAGCCTGCATGAATTCCGCGCTACTCAGCTACTACGAGGCCATCGAGCAGGCCAGTCACGACATGCTCGAGGCAGCCCGCGGCGGCAACTGGGATCACGTCGTCAAGCTCGAGGGTGCGTGCGCGCTGCTCATCTCGCAGCTCAAGCACGCCGCCGGCTCCACGGAGCTGGCCCCCGAAGAGGCACAGCTGAAGTCGCGCATCATGCAGCGCATCCTGCTCAACGACGCCGAGCTGCGCCAGCTCGCCGAGCCCTGGCTGGAAGACCTGGACGACCTGCTCGCAGGCCGGCCCAAGACGCTGCACTGAGAGCCCGACCCCGGAGTCCACGGCATGGACACGCTTCCGATGGCACTCGACGCGATGGCCGCCGCCCATGGCAGCCTCGAGGCCTATCGACTGAGCGCGCCGTCCGAGGTCGCGGCCCTGCTGCGCCTGCTGCAGGAGGCCAACGCGACGCTCAACCTGAACGCGCCGCACGGCGCCGTCTGCTCGACCACGCTGTGGGCGACCGACGCCGCGCGCGGCGTGCTGAGCTTTGCCGCTGAGCCGAGCGATCCGCAGGTGCAGGCGCTGCTCGCCGGCAACGAGGCCACCGTGGTGGGCTACGTCGAGAACATCAAGGTCCAGTTCGACGTGCACAACCTGCTGCTGGTGCACGGCGCGCGGGCGAGCGCGCTGAACACCAGCTACCCGAGGGAGCTGTATCGATTCCAGCGGCGCAACAGCTATCGCGTGCGGCCCATCCTGCACGACGCACCGGTGGCGCGGCTTCGCCACCCGATGCTGCCGGACATGGAGATCACGCTGCGCGTGCTCGACGTGAGCATCGGCGGCTGCGCGCTGCTGCTGCCCGACGACGTTCCGCCGCTCGCGCCCGGCGTGCTGATCGACCAGGTGCAGATCGAGCTCAACCTCGACGCGTGTTTCGACACGGCGCTGCGCCTGCAGCACGTGACGGCCATCCAGCCCGAAGCGCGCGGCGTGCGCCTGGGCTGCGAAATGGTGCGCCTCGCGCAGGAGGCCGAACGCACGCTGCAGCGCTACATCGACCAGACGCAGAAGCGCAGGCGGGTCATGCTGCTGGCTTGAGCCGCCGCAGGGAGGCGGAAGAACCCGCACTTCATGACGAGCAAGGGTTCTAGGCGTTCACCAACGAAATCTTCACTCGCTTGCCAACGGCTTCTGCCGCCTTGACCAAGGTCTGAAGTGTCGTCGAGGGGTTATCGGGATTGAGGAGCCGATCAAGCTGCGCCCGAGTCGTCCCCATCCGTCGTGCCATTGCGGTCTTCGTGAGCTGCGCCCTCTGCATGCTCCGCTCCAACTCGAAGGCGAGCACGCGCTTGACCGCCACTGCCTGCGCGTCGTCGTAGACGCCTTCCTCGCGGAGGAACGCATCGAAGTCCGAGCCAACGTGCGGGTTGGTCTTGAGGGATGCTTTCGTGGTCATGTCGAGCTCCTGATCTTCTTCAGCCGTTGCCTGGCCAAGTCGAGTTCCGACTTGGGTGTCTTGCGTTCCTTCTTGATGAACCCATGAAGCAGAATCATCACGTTGCCTTCCAACACGAACAGCACTCGCGCTATGCGGTTTGCCAGGCGGGTACGAACCTCCCAGATGTCGGCATCCACGTGGTCCACCACCGGCATGCCGATCGGCCAGCCAAACTGCACTGTCTTGATGTCGGCGCCGATTGCACGCTTCTCTTGAGTCGGAAGATCCTTGAGCCAGTCGCGCACGGGTTCAGAACCGGTCGACTCACGGAAGAAGCGAACTTCGAGGCGCGGCAAATCCTTCATGTGCGACGCAGATCGTATCATTTTTGATACTCATGGTCGACCGTTGCAGGAGACTCGGCCAAGGCACCGGAACGGCCAGGTCAGACTCACCGTCGCATGCCACGAAGAAAGGCGGCCGGTCCGCCCCGATCGGTGCGTAACCGCGCCGGCGCGTCGGTCCGACGCGATGCGTCACACCTGCATGTTCATGATGTCGCTGTAGGCCTGCACCAGGCGGTTGCGCACCTGCAGCGTTGCCTGGAAGCCGAGCTGGGCCTTCTGCATCGCGACCATCGTCTCTTCGAGGCTGACCGTCGGGTTCTCGAGCTGCACCTCGCGCTGCATGCGCACGACGTCGTTCTGCGCCTGGCTCACCGAACCGAGGGCCTGCGTCAGCGCCTGCTGGAAGCCGCCCCCCACCTGCGCCACCTTGGCGCCGGCGAGCGGCTGGCCATTGTGGGCCAGCCCGGCACGGGCAACGGCCTGGGCAAAGTCGAAGGGCTTCAAGGTGACGTTCATGATCCGGGCTCCGTCTCGGTTGCGCCGCGGCATGCGCCACGCGAAGCGGGCAGGCACGGGATCGACGCACCGGCATCGTAGCCGCGCGGCCGCAGCCACAGCGGCGTGAACTGGCGGCCCTTTGGCGGGCTGTTCCGCCCACCGGCAGGCGGGAGCGCTCCGAATAATCGACGCCATTCGGAACCCCTTCGGGCTGCCTCTGGCGCCCCGGACACAACGGAACTCAGCCTGATCCCATGGACACTGCCGTCGTACGCCAGATCGCCCCGAATGCCCTGCCCGCCGCCACCGACCTCGGCACGCGGCTTCAGGCGATGCCGCTCAGGTCCAAGGTGTCGCTGGGCGTCGGCCTGGCCACGCTGGCGGCGGTGGTGCTCGCGCTGTCGATGTGGAGCGGCCAGGGCGACTACAAGGTGCTCTACGCGAACCTGTCCGACAAGGACGGCGGCGCGATCATCGCCCAGCTGTCGCAGATGAATGTTCCGTACCGCCACGCCGACGGAGGCGCGGCGATCCTGGTGCCGTCGTCGCAGGTGCACGACGTGCGCCTCAAGCTCGCGTCGGCCGGTCTGCCCAAGGGCTCGGTGGTCGGCTTCGAGCTGACCGACACGGCGCGCTTCGGGCTGACGCAGTTCGGCGAACGGCTGAACTTCCAGCGCGGACTCGAAGGCGAGCTGACGCGCTCGATCACCGCGCTGGCCGCCGTGCAGGCCGCGCGCGTGCACCTGGCGCTGCCGAATCAGAACGGCTTCTTTCGCGAGCAGCAGAAGCCCTCGGCGTCGGTGCTGCTGACGCTGCATCCCGGGCGCACGCTCGACCGCGCCCAGGTGGCCGGCATCGTGCACCTGGTGGCGTCGAGCGTGGCCGAGCTGAGCCCGAAGTCGGTCAGCGTGATCGACCAGACCGGTGCGCTGCTCTCGGGCCCGTCGGACGCCGTGGCCACGAGCGGGCTCGACGCGCAGCAACTGCAGTACGTGAGCCAGGTCGAGCAGGGCTACAGCCGGCGCATCGTCGAACTGCTCGAGCCGGTGGTCGGGCGCGACAACCTGCGCGCCAGCGTGGCCGCGGAGATCGACTTCTCGCAGACCGAGTCGACCTCGGAACTCTTCAAGCCCAACCAGGGCGACGCCGCCGAGAAGACGGTGCGCAGCCAGCAGAGCACCGAGGTCGCCGGCGGCGGCGCGGTCCTCGCCGCCGGCGTGCCCGGCGCGACGTCGAACCAGCCGCCGCAGGTGGCCACGGCACCGATCGCCGGCGCCACGGCGCCATTGCAGACGGCGCAGCTCGGCGGGTCGGGCGGCTCGGGCCGGCGCGAGAGCGTGACGAACTACGAGGTCGACAAGACGGTGCGCGTGACGCGCAACGCCACCGGCAGCGTCAAGCGTCTGAACGCCGCGGTGGTCGTCAACAACCGCAGCGTGACCGACGCCAAGGGCAAGACGACGACGCAGCCGCTGAGCCCCGATGAACTGGAAAAGCTCACTGCGCTGGTGCGCGAGAGCATCGGCTTCAACCAGGAGCGCGGCGACTCGGTGAAGGTGGTGAACGCCCCGTTCCGCCACGACGCGCCAGTGGTTTCCGACATGCCGCTGTGGAAGCAGCCCGAGCTGATCGACCTGGTGCGGGCACTCGCCGTGCCGGGCGCGCTCGGCGTGGTGGCACTGCTGGTGGTGTTCGGCCTCGTGCGCCCGGCGCTGAAGGCGGCGCGCGGCGGCAAGGCGCGCGGCAGGACGCTCGACGCCGTGGTGCAGGACGAGGAGAGCCTGCCGCCGGTACCGGGCGGCTCATTGCCCGTGCTCGAGGCGCCGCGCTCGGCTGCCCAGCTCGACCAGGTGCGCAACCTGGCCCGACAGAACCCGGCCGCCGTGGCCGGCATCGTGCGCGACTGGGTCAGTGGTGAAAAGGTCGCGGCGTGAACAGCATGCAAGGTACAGCCATCATGGACGAGACCGGAGCGGAAGACGCCGCAATCCTGCTGATGACTCTCGGCGAGGAAAACGCGGCCGAGATCTTCAGGCACCTGGCGCCGAAGGACGTGCAGTGCCTCGGCGAAACCATCGCCCGCATGAAAGCGGTGCCGCGCGAGCGCGTCGACCGCGTGCTCGAACGATTCGGCGCGATCGCCGGCGGGCAGAGCATGCTCGTGCCCGACAACGACGAGTACGTGAAGACGGTGCTGCGCAAGGCCCTCGGCGACGAGAAGGCCAACCTGCTGCTCGACCGCATCCTGCAGGGCGGCGACGTCAGCGGCATCCAGAGCCTCAAGTGGATGGAACCCGGCGCCGTGGCGGAACTGCTGCGCCACGAGCACCCGCAGATCGCCGCCGCGATCCTCGTCCACCTCGACGCCGATCAGGCCTCGGCGGTGCTGAAGGCCTTCCCCGAGCGCCAGCGCAACGAAGTGCTGATGCGCATCGCCACGCTCGACGGCATCGAGCCCTCGGCACTGAAGGACCTGAACGACGTGATGTCCGCGGTGCTGGCCGGCGGCGAGCGGCAGCGCAAGGCGTCGCTCGGCGGGGTGAAGACGGCAGCCGAGCTCATCAACCTGCTGGGCGCGGGCGCCGAGACCGCGGCACTCGACTTCGTGCGCGAGGCCGACAACGATCTGGCGCAGAAGATCATGGACAACATGTTCAGCTTCGACGACCTGAGCGAGATCGACGACAAGGGCATCCAGGCGCTGCTCAAGGAAGTGCAGTCCGAGTCGCTCGTCATCGCGCTGAAAGGCGCGACACCGGCGCTGCGCGAGAAGATCTTCCACAACATGTCGACCCGCGCCGCCGAGACCCTGCGCGAAGACCTGGAGTCTCGCGGCCCGGTGCGGGTATCGGAGGTCGAGACGGAGCAGAAGGAACTGCTGAAGGTGGTGCGCCGCCTCGCCGACGAAGGCCAGATCGTTCTCGGAGGCGGCGGTGACGACGGGTTCGTCTAGGCCACAGCGCGACGCGCCGTCCGGCGGCAACCGGGCGTCTGCCTATGCGCGCTTCATTCCGCGCGAGGAGCTCGGAGCGTTCGCCGCCTGGAACCCCGGCGCGCTGTCCGGCGGCGCCGTGCCGGATGCACCGCTGCGCCGCGCCACCGACCGGCCGGCCGGCGAGAAGGACGCTGCCGGTGTCGCCGACGCGCTCGCAGCGCAGTTGCGCGCGGCGCGCCAGTCGGGCTACCAGGACGGCTACCGCGACGGGCTGGTCGCGCTCGAGGCCTTCAAGCAGACCTATGCGAGCCAGGTGACGGCGCAGCTCGGCGTACTGACCGAGGCGTATCAGCGCGAGCTCGATGCGCTGCAGCAGCAGATGGCGCTGGCCGTCGCCGCGGCGGCCGCGCAGGTGGCTCGCCAGGTCGTGCGCGCCGAACTGGCGTCGCGCCCCGAACTGATCACCACGGTGGCTCAGGAAGCCATCGCCACCCTGCTGATGAGTGCCCGTCACATCACGCTGCGCGTGCACCCGGACGACCACTCGCTGGTCGCGCTGGGCACCGGCGAAGCGCTGGCCGCGCGCGGCGCACGGCTGGTGTCCGATGCGTCGCTGGCGCGCGGCGGCTGCCTCGTCGAGTCTGACATCGGCGCCATCGACGCGACGCTGCAGACGCGCTGGGAGCGGGCCGCGGCGGCGCTGGGCTGCGAGTCGGGGTGGGCCGAAGACGGCCCGCCTTCCGCCGGAGCGGCCGAGGACCCGGGGGCCGCCGCATGAACACCGTCGTGTCCAGCCGCAGCCAGGACTGGCAGCGCTTTCTCGCCGATCTGCAGGCCTTCGCCGCCGAACCGGTCCCGCTCGAGGCCCAGGGCACGCTGGTGCGCGTGGCCGGCCTGGTGCTCGAGGCAGCCGGCATCCGCGTTCCCGTCGGCTCGGTCTGCGAGGTCCGCATGCCGGGGCAGGCTCCCGTCCTCGCCGAAGTGGTGGGCTTCTCGGGAGATCGCGCCTACCTGATGCCCACCGGCGAGGTTCACGGCCTGGTCAGCGGCGCGCACGTCGTGCCGCGTCCGTCGCCGATCCTCCCGCTGACGCTCGGCGCGGCGAGGCATCCGTGGCGCCGGCGCGAGGATCGCACGCTGCACCTGCCGGTCGGCGATGGCCTGCTCGGCCGCGTGATCGATTCGCACGGCGAACCGATGGACCGCAAGGGCGCACTCACGCAGGTGCACAACGAACCTCTGGTGCGCCGCCCGATCAACGCGATGGACCGCGACCCGATCCGCCAGCCGCTCGATACCGGCGTGCGTGCGATCAACGCGATGCTCACCGTTGGCCGCGGCCAGCGCATCGGGCTGTTCGCGGGCACCGGCGTCGGCAAGTCGGTGCTGATGGGCATGATGGCGCGCTACACGGCGGCCGATGTGATCGTCGTCGGCCTGATCGGCGAGCGCGGCCGCGAGGTGAAGGAATTCATCGAGGACATCCTCGGCGACGACGGGCTGGCACGCTCGGTCGTCGTCGCCGCGCCGGCCGACGAGCCGCCGCTGGTGCGCATGCAAGGTGCCAACTACGCCACCGCGATCGCCGAGCACTTCCGCGACCGCGGCCTGCACGTGCTGCTGCTGATGGACTCCCTGACCCGCTACGCGATGGCGCAGCGCGAGATCGCGCTGGCCATCGGCGAGCCGCCTGCCACCAAGGGCTATCCGCCGTCGTGCTTCGCCAAGCTGCCGCAGCTCGTCGAGCGCAGCGGCAACGGAATCAGCAGCGTCGGCTCGATCACCGCCTTCTACACCGTGCTCAGCGAAGGCGACGACCCGCAGGACCCGATCGCCGACGCGGCGCGCGGCATCCTCGACGGCCACATCGTGCTGTCGCGCGAGCTTGCCGAGGGCGGGCACTATCCGGCAATCGACATCGAGCGATCGGTCTCGCGCGTGATGAACAACGTGGTCGCCGCCGACCACGTCGAAGCGGCGCGCCGCTTTCGCCAGTTGCACTCGAAGCACGTGAAGGCGCGCGACCTGATCCAGCTCGGCGCCTATGCGCCCGGCCACGACGCCGACCTCGACACCGCGGTACGGCTGCACCCCGCCATGAACGAACTGCTGCAGCAGGACATGCACGTCCCGGCCACGCTCGCCGACAGCGTGCAGCGCCTGCGCGGCACGCTCACCGAATCGAACTGAACCAGGAGTCACTTGATGAAGCACCCCGCGTCAACCCATAGGCGGCAGGCCGCCGCGCCGGGCCGCCCCAAGCAAGGCCCGACCCTCCCGGCGGGTCGATCGCCGTACTCGGCGATCGGGGTGTCGTCATGACCCCGATGGAACCGCTTCTGACATTGCTCGCCCAGGCCGAGCGCGAGCGCAACGCCGCGATGGCCGTGGCCAAGCGCCTGGAGATCGAGCACCGCAACGCCCAGCGCCAGGCCGAGCAGCTGCAGACCTATCGACGCGACTACGAGGCGCGCTGGAGCAGCCAGTTCAGCCGCAGCGGCGGCATCGACATCGTGCAGTGCTACCAGGGCTTCGTCACGCGGCTGGGCCAGGCGATCGAAGTGCAGCAGCGCGTGACGCTGCTCGCCGCGCAACGCCTCGAGAACGCCCAGGCCGCATGGCAGGCGCAGGAGATGCGGGTCGCCTCGGTCCGCAAGCTGATCGAGCGCCGCGGCAAGGAGATGCTCGGCGTCGAGGCCCGGCGCGAGCAGAAGCTGCTCGACGAGCACGCCGCGCGCCTGCTCTGGGGCCGCGCAGCCGGCGCCGGCGCGCTCTCGCCTCTCTGAGCCCGACCCCACCCGACACCCGAGATCACGCCATGGCCTCAACACTTGTGCTGTCCTCCGCCGAACGGCTCGACGGCGGTGCGCCCCTTCCCGGCCGCTCGTCACCGAATGCATCGCAGAACGGACCGAGCTTCGCCGACCTGCTTCTGCGCGGCCAGGCGGCCCACGGTGCGCCGGTACCGGCGGCCGAGGCGTCACCGCCACACGGCGACGCGCCGCCGAGTCAGGACGTCACGTCCGAGCCCAGCGACGCGGCGCCCGCCGAGCCGCCAGCACAGGCTCCCGACCAGGCCGCGAAGGGTCCGGCCAGGCCCGCGCTGCGCGCACGCGAGAAGGCTGCCGCCTCCCAATCGGCGACGCGAGCTTCGTCCCCACAAGCATCCGCCGGCACCGCCGCGAACGAAGCGCTCCACGAACTGAAGGCCGCGGACGACAGCGGCGGCCTGCCGCCCGGCACGATGCCGCTCGCCGACCTGCAGGCGTGGATGGCCTCGCTGGCGCCGCCCGAGCCCCTGCCGGCGCTGTACGGCCGTGCAGCAGCGCCGGATCTCGTGGCTGCCGCCGGTCCCCGGCCCGCAGGCGAAGCGGATGCGCCCGCACTGGCCACCGACGCGAGCGCAGTCGTGGCGGCGGACGGCGCAGCGCTGCCCTTGTCGGCGGAAGGCAGCTCGCGGCCCAGGTCGACAGACGGCGCGGCCATGCCCGGGCTGGCCGACGAAGTTGCAGCGCTCAAGCCGACCGACGCCGCAGCGGCACTCGTGTCGACGGATCGCGGTGCGACGCTCAGGCTGGCAGACGGTGCAGCCACTCCCCGGACGGCGCCCGGCACTGCAGCGCTCAAGCCGACCCCCAGCGCCGCCCTGTTCAGCTCGGCCGAAGTCGCAACGGCGCTCGCGCCGACGGACCGCGGTGCCCTGCTCGATCCGGCAGGCGGCACGGCAGCATCCCGGCCGGCGTCCGCCGCGGTGAACGGACTGCCTGCCCAGCGCAGCGCAGCCGATCATGATGATGCGCGCCGCAGCGACAGCGCCACCGCGATGCTGGCGGTGCGAACAAGCGCTCAGGGCCTGGATCCTGCCGCACTCGCGTCCGCCGAGCGCCGCCCAGCTGCGCGCGACTTGCCGGCCGTGCGCGACTTCGTCCAGGGCTTGGCTGGCGGCGCCACTGCTGCCGTGGCGCGTGGTGGCGATCCCGGCACGCCGGCGTCGATCGCACTGCCCGCACCGCTGCACTCAGCGGAGTTCGCCCAGCTGCTCGGCGCGCAGGTCAGCCTATTGGCGCGCGACGGCGTGCAGCAGGCCGAGCTGCACCTGAATCCGGCCGAGATGGGGCCGATCAACGTGCGCATCCGGATCGACGACACCCACGCGCGCGTCGACTTCCACGCCGGCGCGGCGGCAACCCGCGAGGTGATCGAACGCGGCCTGCCCGAGCTGGCCTCGGCCTTGCGCGAGCAGGGTCTCACGCTCGCGGGCGGCGGCGTGTTCCAGCAGCCGCCCGACGCGCGCGGCCAGGCGACGCGCGACCCGGCCGGCGCCGCGGGCGAATCGCGCCGCCTCGCTTCGATGCAGGGCGAAGCCCCCGTGCGCACGATCACGATTCCCCTCCCCCAGGGCGCCCTCGACGTCTACGCGTAAGAGGGTCGACGCGGCGGGCCGAGAGACGGCGCTGCTTTCACCCGCTTATCGCCGGTTCGCCGCACGGCACGGGTTTCCATAATTTCCTTCATGCCACAGGGCACGCGCGCCGCCAGACGGCAGCGCTGCGTCCCGCCAACGGCCGAAGGAGTCGTCATTCATGTCTGCTGCCGCGCCCGCTGCCGTCGTCGCCGAACCGCCGGTGCCCATCAAGGGCAAGCGAAAGCTGATCGTCATCATCGCGATCGCACTGGCGGTCGTCCTGGCGCTGGGCGGCGCGGCGGTGTTCGTGCTGAAGAAGCGCGCCGCGGCAGCTGCGGAGCAGGCCTCGGGCGACGGCACGGTCGCGGCCCAGCGTGACTCCGCCGCACAGGACGGCCACCGCGCCCCGCCGACCTACGTCGCCCTCGACCCGTTCGTCGTCAACCTCGCCGACAAGGATGCCGAGCGCTATGCGCAGATCGGGCTGACCCTCGAGGTCGACGACCCGAAGTTCGCCGCCGAGATGAAGCTGTACATGCCGGCGATCCGCAACGCGATCCTGATGATTCTTGCCCACAAGAGCGCGGCCGAGTTGCTCGAGCGCACCGGCAAGGAGGCCCTGGCAGCCGAGATCATCCGCGAATCGGTACGCCCGATGGGCATCGAGATCGACCCCGCGCCGACCGATGCCGGGGCCAAGGCCAAGCCGCGCAAGCCACCAGTGCACAACCCGGTGCGGCGCGTCCTCTTCGCCAGCTTCATCGTCCAGTAGAGCAAGGTCGCAAGCGGCATGAACGAATACATTCTTTCGCAGGACGAAGTCGACGCGCTGCTGCAGGGCATCAACGGCGACGGCCAGGCGCCCGCGCCGGAGAGCGGCAACGCGCCAGGCGTGCGCAACTATGACCTGGCGAGCCAGGAGAGGATCGTCCGCGGCCACATGCCGACGATGGAGATCATCAACGAGCGCTTCGCACGCAACATCCGGCTCGGCCTGTTCAACTTCCTGCGCAAGAGCCCCGAGGTCTCGATCGGCAGCGTCAAGGTGCAGAAGTACAGCGCCTTCCTGCGCGAGATCGTCGTGCCGACGAACTTCAACATCGTCACCGTGCGGCCGCTGCGCGGCAACGGTCTGATCGTCTGCGACCCGACGCTGGTGTTCGCGGTGATCGATGCGCTGTTCGGCGGCGCGGGCAAGTACCCGACGCGCATCGAGGGACGCGACTTCTCGGCGACGGAGCTGCGCGTCATCCAGCGCCTGGTCGAGGTCGTGACCACCGAGTACCGCAAGGCCTGGCAGGGGGTATACCCGCTGGAGCTCGAGTACCTGCGCTCGGAGATGCAGCCGCAGTTCGCCACCATCGCGACGCCGGGCGAGGTGGTCGTCTCGACCACGTTCACGCTCGAGATCGGCGACACCACCGGCACGATCCACTTCTGCATCCCGTATGCGACGCTGGAGCCGATCCGCGACGTGCTGTATTCCACCCTGCAGGGCGACTCGAACGAACCCGACCGCCGCTGGGTCACGCTGATGAAGACGCAGATCCAGGCGGCCAGCGTCGACCTCGTCGCCGAGCTCGGACATGCGCCGGCCACCGTCGAGCAGCTGCTGTCGTTCAAGGCGGGCGACTTCATCGAGCTCGACCTGCAACCCGGCATCCAGGCCAAGGTGGCCGGCGTGCCGGTGCTCGAATGCCACTACGGCACCTCGAACGGCAAGTACGCGCTGAAGATCGATCAACTGTTGACCAGTTCGGGTCCGGGCTGGCTGGGAGCATCCAATGTCTGAGAACAATGCCTCGGGACTCGCCACCGAAGACGCGACAGCCGCCGAATGGGCTGCCGCGGTGACCGCTGCGAAGCCGGAATCCGCATCCGAACTGCAGGACGGCGGGGACCAGGTGGAGCCCGTGGCGTTCACGAACTTCCCGGCCGCCGCAGGACCGGTGGCGGCGAACGACATCAACATGATCCTCGACATCCCGGTCCAGCTGACGGTGGAGCTCGGGCGCACGCGCATCCCGATCAAGCACATCCTGCAGCTCGCGCAAGGCTCGGTGGTCGAGCTCGACGCGCTGGCCGGCGAGCCGATGGACGTGCTCGTCAACGGCTACCTGATCGCGCAGGGCGAGGTCGTCGTGGTCAACGAGAAGTTCGGCATCCGCCTGACCGACATCGTGACGCCGTCGGAACGCATGCGCCGCCTCAGCCGCGCCTGAGCGCAGCCCGACAGATGCCCGCCAGCCTGGCCCCGCTGCTGTGGTTCGCGGCCATCATTGCGCTGATCCCGATCGCGCTGTGGCTGCTCAAGCGCACGCCCGTCGGCGGGATGGCAGCGCACGGCGTGCTGCGCAGCGTGGCCGTGCTGCCGCTGTCGCCGAGCCAGCGCATCGTGACGGTCGAGGTCGGACTCGGCGACGAGCGCCGCTGGCTGGTGCTGGGCGTCACGCCGCACGGCATCACCCCCTTGCACACCATGCCTGCGCAGGGCGAAGCGCCGCTGGCCGGCGTGCCGCAGGCACCGTCTTTCGCGCAGCTGTTCGCGCGCCTGCGCCAGAGGAATGCCCCCGGTGAGCAGTGACCGCGCGAGCCGCACGCTGCGCGCCGCGGCGCTCGCCGCCCTGATCGCGGCGCCTTCGGTCGCCCTGGCACAGGCCACGGGCGGCGCGAACCTGCCGCTGCTGATCGGCCAGGGCGCGGGCGGCACGAGCTACTCGGTGCCGATCCAGACGCTGCTGTTCTTCACCGCGCTGTCGTTCCTGCCCGCGGTGCTGCTGCTGATGACGGGCTTCACGCGCATCGTCATCGTGCTCAGCCTGCTGCGCCAGGCGCTGGGCACGCAGGCCGCGCCGCCGAACCAGGTGATCGTCGGGCTGAGCCTGTTCCTGACCTTCTTCGTGATGAGCCCCACGCTCGACAAGATCTACGCCGAGGCCTACCAGCCCTACAACGAGAACCGGATCGCCTTCGACGAGGCGCTACAGCGTGGCGAGACGCCGCTGCGCGAGTTCATGCTCAAGCAGACGCGCCAGGCCGATGTGATGCTGTTCGCCAAACTGGCCAAGCTCGACCCGGCAGTGAAGTCGGCCGACGTGCCCTTCAAGGTGCTCGTGCCGGCCTTCGTGACGAGCGAGCTGAAGAGCGCGTTCCAGATCGGCTTCCTGATCTTCATCCCCTTCCTCGTCATCGACATGATCGTCGCCAGCGTGCTGATGAGCCTGGGGATGATGATGCTCAGCCCGGTGCTCGTCGCCCTGCCCTTCAAGCTGATGCTGTTCGTGCTGGCCGACGGCTGGAACCTGCTGCTCGGCTCGCTCGCCGCGAGCTTCGCCACGTAGCGCGCCAAAGGACTCTCATGGACTCTCAAGCCGTCTTCACCTTCGGCCAGCAAGGCCTCTACCTGCTGCTGATGGTCGCGGCGCCGGTGCTTCTGACCGTGCTCGTCGTGGGCCTCGTCGTCAGCATCTTCCAGGCGGCGACGCAGATCCACGAGGCCACGCTGTCGTTCGTGCCGAAGATGATCGCCGCCGTGGCGGTGCTGATGTTCGCCGGGCCGTGGATGCTCGGCACGCTGGTCGAATACCTGCAGCGGATGCTGCAGGCGATCCCGTCCGCCGTCAGCTGAGCGCGCGCCGGCAACGCTGCCCGCCGCGCCACGCACCGCGCCCTGCCCGTGCTGACCTTCACCGACGCCCAGGTCATGGCCTGGGTCAGCCCGCTGCTCTGGCCCTTCCTGCGCGTGCTGGCGCTGTTCGGCGCGATGCCGCTCTTCGCCCAGCGCGGCGTGCCGATGCGCCTGCGCGTCGCGCTCGCCTTCCTGATCGCGCTGTGCGCGCAGGCCTCGCTGCCCGAGATGCCCACCGTCGCGCTCGACTCGGGGCAGGCCGTCCTCGTCGTCGTCCAGCAGCTGCTGATCGGTCTCTCGCTCGGCTTCGCGGCGCGCATCGTGTTCGCCGCAATCGAGCTCGCAGGCGAACTCATCGGGCTGCAGATGGGGCTGAACTTCGCCGGCTTCTTCGACCCCGCAACCGGCGGGCAGGCCACCGCCGTGAGCCGCTTCTACGGCGTCAGCGTGTCGTGGCTGTTCATCGTCGTCAACGGCCACCTGCTGTTGATCGCTGCCGTCGTGCAGAGCTTCCAGGCCTTTCCGGTCGGGCCCGAGCCCTTCGCCTTCCTGCGCAGCGTGCAGCCGCAACTGTGGGGCGCCGAGATCTTTCGACTCGGCCTGTGGATCGCGTTGCCGATGATCGCGATGCTGTTGTTCACGAACCTGGTGCTCGGCATCGTCTCACGAGTGGCGCAGCAGATGAACGTCTTCACGATCGGCTTCCCGATCACGCTCTCGGTCGGCCTGCTCGGCGTGCTGCTGACGCTGCCGATGAT
>CAWDIT010000014.1:0-164791 GCA_963802435.1 uncultured bacterium | reverse complement strand
ACACGCAGGCCCTGGTAACCCGCCACGATCAGCAATGCGGCCAGCGCAGGCATGGGCACCCGCTCGACGAGCGGAGCGGCCAGCAGAACGATGACGGCCACGAACAGGCCGACGAAGATATTGCCCCAGCGCGACTTGGCGCCGGCACCCATGATCAGCGCCGTGCCCGAGACCGACCCACCAGCCGGAACCCCGCCGACCAGACCGGTGGCGATGTTGGCGGCGCCCTGGCCGAGGAAGTCGCGCGACACATCGGGGTACTTGCCGTTCGGGTTGGGGGTGCCCTGGCTGACGCCCGCGCCCTGGACGAGCCCGATGAGGGCCACGGAGAACGCCGGCAGCAACAGCGACCCGATGAGCGACGGGTCGGGAATCGCGAGTTGGGGCAGGGAACGGTAAATCGCAGCGATGTCACCGACCGTCGGGACCGTTGCGAAGCTCGCTGCTGTGGGCAGGGACGCTAGGGTCAGGATTGCCAGCAGGATCGTCGCCACGGCAATGGCGATGATGAAAGCGAACCGCTGCAATCGCTTGAGCAGCAACAACACGACGATCAACCCCAGGGTCAAACCGCCGATGGTCGTCACCTGCACGTCGATCTGGCCGATCCGCAAGACAAGATCGAACGCCTGGGCAACCCGGTTCGAGAACTTGCTCTGGTAGCCCGTCAGGTCGCTCAACTGGCCGAGGATGATCAGCACGGCCACGCCATTGAGAAAGCCGGTCATCACCGCATTGGAGACGAAGCGGATCATGAAACCCAGCCGGAACAGGCCCGCCAGCAACTGGATCAGGCCGACCAGGATCACCAGTACGACGAGCGCCTGCACCTTCTGGCCGGCAGGAAATTCGGTCAGCACGACGCCGGCGGCCACCGACAGCGCCGCGGTGCTGGATACGTTCATGAAGACCGAACTGCTGAAGATGGCGCCCACGGGCACGGCGACCATCAAGGTGTAGATGCCGAGCACCGGGTTGACCGTCGCCAGCAGTGCATGCGCCATCGCCTGTGGCACGTTGACCACGGCGAAGGTGAGCGCGGCAATCAGGTCGGACGCCAGGTGTCGGCGCTCGGGCTTGAATTGCCGCACCGCGGCCTGAAGCTGCTCCATGCGAGTCGTCATTGCCTTGAGTCCTCGAGTGCGCACCTCGTCACCGGATGTCGCTTGCGGATGCACGGCCGAGCCACCAGCGGGCGACGCGCGCGATCGGGCCACGCAGCAGCAGGTACGGCACGAAGGCGAGCAAGCCCGCGATGATGACGGCCTCGGCGGGATGGAACGCGTCGAATGCGATGAACTGATAGATCAGGTCCATGCACAGGCCCAGCAGGATGACCCGCGCGGTGGCGATCAGCCCCTCGTGGAGCCGGTCGCCGCGCTTCGCCGGAGTGGTGACGATCGTCCAAAGGTAGGGCGTGCGCCCGGTCCGGGCGTCCTTCATGCCGTCGAGAAAGGCGGCAATCGTCGCCATGATGGGCTGCAGAACGAAGCGGAAAGTCATCGGTCCGCTCGGACGGTCGAGCAGGTTTTGCCAGATGCGCTCGAAGACCGGCACCGAGAGTCCGTGCAACACCACGCCGAGAACGACGAACGCGATCATCAGCACGACGACCAGTCGAGCCAGAAAGATCTTCGTCTTCGATACCGTCTCAGTCATCGACCGATCTCCCGCTTTCACCCTGCGCGAGCTTACCTGCCTGTCACTTGATGTCGAGCGGCGTGACCCGGTTTCCATTCAGGCTCAGGCTTCCCATCAGGCCGCCGTTCGTCAGAACGAATCCGACGACCGGCTGCTGCGCAGTTTGCGTCGTGACCCTGGCATCGGCACCGACCGTGATCAAGGTCACCGAGGCGTCGACACCCGCCGTCCATCCGCGGCTGCTCTCGAAGCGGCTCAGCGCATCCTGTGTCATGAACAGGAGGAACACGGCCTGGGACTGCGCGCCGGCGAGCAGACCGACCGAGGCCTCGGTCATGCTGAAGTACCCGCTGGTCCTGCCGCCCTTGCGCAGCGCACCCTGTCCGTGCGAACCCCCGACGATGAAGCCGGCCGAGACGAACGACGGAAACACCAGGACCCCGCGCGCCGAAGACACGAGTTCCTGCGAACCGGCCGCTTCCCTGTAGAGGCGCGACAGTGCAGCGTCGACCGCGGTATCGATGGCCTGGCGCCGGGCGGCGGGGTCGCCCGAAGCGCCGCTCGTGGTCGTGCAGCCGGTCGTCAGCACGGCCAGAGCAGCCAGCGATGCGCCGGCGACGATGAAGTTGCGTTTGTCCATGGTTCGAGCCACTTTCCATTCTTCTTGACAGTGATCGGAGCGCGCACTGTCGATTCGCGCGGGTTCTCGAGGGGGTGGGTTGGCCCAATTGCCTGCGGGCGAGATCCGGGTTGGCCCATCACAGCCGCCTCATGCCTGTCCATCAGCGAGGAAAGAGCAGCGTGACGTTGATCCTGAAGCCCCAGCCGTGCGGGCCACTGTCCGGGCTGTCGGCCCAGTAGCGCACCAGGCCGCCTACGCTCAGCAACTGGTTTCCGAACCGAAGGACTTGCGTGACGCCCGCATTGATCGGCACCGACCACTGCTTGTTGCTTCCAGTCGTACAGGCTCTCCGTGTTCACGATGAGCGACGTGGCCGTATGCGTCGTGTAGGTCAGGAATGGCTGCACGAAGGCCGCGCTGACGTCGGCACGATTGCCGTTGCCGGCGAACGACCAGATCTGATTGGCCAGCGCGCCGTAGGTCCACTGACCGTCCTGCTTGAGCACCACCGCCGTGGGTCCCGCGCCCCACTTGTCGGCGGTCAGCAGGTCGTTGGAACCGACGGGCAACAAAAAGACCGGGCCCGCACCCCAGATCCAGCCGCCCGAGGTCGGCGCCTTGGGTGAGAAGAACAGGCTTTGCACCACGTCGCCGAAGCCTGACTGGCTTCCGGCGCCCGCGAAGATGTTGTCTTGCCAGACGATGGGCAGGATGGTGCGCGAGATGAGGTTCCATTCCGCGTTCAGGCTGAACGGCACCACCGGCTGGATGTTGAGCAGCGTGCGTGTGCCGCTTCGGTCCGGCCCGACATGGCTGTCGTGATTGAGCTGGAGTGGCACGCTGATCAGTGCCGCCACCGGGTTCGAGAGCTGCATCGCCAGCTCTTCGTTGCTCTGCTCGGCGAGAGTCGGGGTGGCGACCATGATCCCGACGATCAGCATTGCGATCGCAAGGCGTGCGCGAAATCGGGTGGCGGTGATCGCCTCTTTGAAGCCTTCTCTGGTTGTCATAGGGTCGCTGCGGTTTCGTCGGTTGCGGTCCACATTGGCGCGCGGATCAGGGTGGCGGCAGCGGCAACCAGGTGGTGTCGGGGTCGAAGCGCGTCATCGCGCCCGCGACAGTCGCCGACGCGGTGCCGAGATTGCGCTGGTAGACGACACCGTCGTGACTGACGAGGAACGACATCACGCCGGTTTCGCCATAGTGCGCCGGCCAGGCAATCATCGCGAAGCCGTTGGTGAGCTTGCCGCGGGTCAGGTAGCTGCGCGCGCCGCCGCTTGCCGCCGGCCCCTGCGCCTCGAGGATCTTGAACCGGTAGCCGTAGTAGCCGTCCTTGATGTCGCGCGTATCGAACAGCGGGCCCGCGGGGCTGGCGGGCTGGCCGTCGGGCGTCGACCAGTACAGGCCGTCCTGCTTGCCCGGCTGGCTCAGGAATCGGCGCGCATATTCGAGGACGCCGTTGCCGTTGCGATCCTGTTCGGCGTACTCGCGCTGCGCGTCGACGTAGGCAAGCATCGCCTTGATCGCGGCGAGTTCGTTGCGGCCGATGCGCCGGACCCGAACCTCCTCGACCCCGGCGCGCACGTCGAAGGCCCAGCCTTCTCCGTGGCGAACGATGGGGATCGGCAGTGTCCAGCCGTCGCCCAGCACCAGCCGGGCGTCCGCCCCGTTGCGCTCGATCCGATGACCCCGCGACCACGCGGCCAGGAAGTCGAGACGGTCGCCTTCGGACACTGCGTCGAGCGGCATCAGCCGGCGATAGTCCGGACCGAGCACGGCGCGGACTTCGTCGTCGGCGTGGCGCGCGAGACCGTCGACCAGCGTCTCCACCGCGGCCTCCGGCGTGGGGAAGGTCTTCTGTGCAATGGCCGGGGCGGTGGCCATGAGCGCCGAGACCAATAGTGCGGCCGCGCCGCCCCTTGACCACCGCTGGCGAATCGATGTGTCTAGCAAGATGGGTTCCATGTCTACTGCCGCCGTCCGGCCGCACCGCCGGCCGCACCCGCGGCGCGTTGCTGCATCACTGCCTGGCTGGCCGCGCCGCGATCGATCTGCTGGCGCGCCTGGGCCGCATTGCCCGCGCCGCGAAGCGCGTTGTCGCGGTTGACGGCTGCGGCGCTTGCATTGCGACTCTGCAGTTGTGACCGGTCGACACCGGCCGCGCGAGCCTGCACCTGTGCGCGATCGACGTTCGCGGCGCGGTTCTGGACCTGGCTGCGATCGATGCCGCCCGCGCGGTTGGCCGCCTGGGCACGGTCTGCGGTGGCGGCGCGGTTCTGCAATTGCGCACGATCGACACCCGCTGCGCGGTTGGCCGCTTGCGCCCGGTCGACGGTTGCAGTGCGGTCCTGCAGCTGGCCGCGGTCCACGCTGGCTGCGCGGTCGCGCAGGTTGCTGCCTTCGGCGGGGGCGCCAGGCCGCTGCGGCAACTGGGACCGGTCGATGTCGCGCAGCGCGTCGCGGTCGAGGCTCTGCGCGCCCACGCGACCGGCAAGTTCTTCGCGCGCTCGCTCGCGCTGCAACTCGCGCCCGCGGAATTCGTCGCGCGCCCGAATGTCGCCGACCGCCGGCTGCAGCCGATCGCGTACTGCCGCACTGCGATAGGGCACGCCGCGGCGATTGTTGGCGTTGTGGCGCCAATTCACGTCGCGGTCGCGCGAGTCGATACGGTGGTTGACGTTGATCGTGTTCCAGCGGTTGACGTTGATGTTGACGTCGCGCCGGCGCCAGTCGACGCCACCCCACAGCGCGTTCGACACGCCGATGCCGACACCCCACCAGAACCCGGCACGGGCGGCGCTGCTCCAGCCCCAGCCCCAACGTGGCGGGGGCGGGAAGAAGAACGGCGGAAACGCCGGATGCCACCACGGGCCGAACGCCCAGAGCGGGTTGAAGATCGGCACGAACACCACCCGCGGATTGGTCGGGGCGATGACGATGATCTGCGTCGGCGGCGGCGGCGCGGTCACCACGATGACCTGCGGCGGAGGCGGCGCGGGCTCGACGGTGATGACCTGCTGCTCGTTGGAGGCGAGGTTGCCTGCCTCCTTCGCCTTCGCGCGCAGGAACTGCACCGAATCCATCACGTCTCCGGGCTGTTCGAGAAAGGCGTCGCCCAGATCGCGCACCCATTGCGGATTCTCACCGAGCATCGCGAGCACCTGCGGGAACGCGACGAGCGACTGGACGCTCGGATCCCAGGGCTTGTCCTGCACCGCCTGCACCGCAGCGTCGCCCTCGAGCTGGCGGTGCGCGTAGGCCCAATCCACCGCCTGCGCCACGTCCGACGGATACGTCGACGCCATCAGCACCTGCGACAGGAGGGCGTCCGGAAACAGCGCGATCGACGCCAGTTTCTGGTCGAGCTCGGCCGCGGTGAACGGCGCGGGCTCGGCCGCGCGCGCCGGCGCCGCAGCCAGCAGACACGCCACCAGGAACGCCGCGGCAATGCAGAGGAGCCTTGAACGCGTTGGGAAGATCGAGGCAAACATTCAGGGTTGGGGCGAGTTGTTGCCGGGCCAGTATGAGTGCGCGCCTGACTTGATTCGCTGCACGCTCGGCAGGGCTGGATGAAGCGGAATCGCAGCGGTCGTGACGGCCAGCCAGGGTCAGGCAAGGGCCTTTGCCTTGAGCCGAGCGAACTCATCCTGGCTGATCGTGCCGGCATCGAGCAAGGCCTTTGCTTCGGCAATCTGAGCTGCCGGCGACGTTCCCGCGACGCCCTTGATGTACGAGTCGGTTTCGGACTTTGTCTGCTGCACGACGGCCTGTTGCCGATCTGCCATGCCGCGGCCGCGGGCAAGGATGTAGATGATCGCCGTCAGGAAGGGCAGGAACACGAGCCCGGCAATCCAGAGCACCTTGGAGCCGCCTCCGAGCTTCGTGTCGCGGAACAGGTCCACGACGATCTGGAACATGACGATCAGGTACGACACGAAGACGAAGGTCGAGACCATCAGCCAGACCAGATCCCAGAAATTGCTCATTTCGCTTGCTCCGGAAAGTCACGAGTTGAGAAAGTGCGACACGATACAGGAATGCAGGCTTGCGCGCCCTATCGGCAGTTTCGCGGTCTCGCGCCGCGGACGCATTGACGTTGCGCATTTGTCGGCTTCTTGCTTGTTCAGCCCGGGCCAGTCGGTCGGTCGGGGGCACCGGTGGAGGCTTGGCCCCGGCGCGAGCCGAACTTGTGCGAGTACACCCAGGTGAACTCCGCGCCGAACAGGAATATCTGGGCCGAGTAGTAGACCCACAGCAGCACGACGATCAGCGAGGCCGCTGCGCCGAAGCCGGACGAAATGCCGCTTCCGCCGATGTAGGCGCCGATCAGGAACTTGCCGGCGATGAACAACAGCGAGGTGACCACGGCCCCCACCCACACGTCCTTCCAATGAATTCCGACCCGCGGCATGGTCTTGTAGATCATCGCGAACACCGCGGTGGCCAGCACGATGCCCAGGCCGAGCTCGATCGCGTTCGCGACGGAGGCCCAGCCGCGGGCCAGGGGATCCCACCACTTGCCGACGGCAGCCAGGCCCGCGCTGAACGCCAGCGAGACGATGAGCAGGAACCCGAACCCGAGGATCATCCCGAAGGACAGCAAGCGGGCGCGCAGCAGGCCCCACAGGCCGGAACTCCGCGCCCGCAGCGGCGCCCGCCAGATTCGATCGAGCGCATCCTGCAATTCGGCAAAGACGGAGGTCGCGCCGATGAAGAGAAAGATCAGCCCGAAGATCGGCGCGATCGCGCTGTCGGCCGGTCGGCCTTTCGCGCTGTCGAGCAGACCCTGCACCGCCGATGCCCCGGGTGCCCCGAGCAGACCCTGAAGCTGGGCGAAGATTTCCCGGTGAACGGCGGCCTCGCCGAACACGAAGCCGGCAATCGAGATCACGATCAGCAGGAGCGGCGCGATCGAGAACATCGTGTAGAAGGCCAGGGCGGCCCCCATGCTCTGCGCGTAGTCGTTTACCCAGTTCACCGCAGCGGCTTTGAACAGATCGGAGATGTCCTTGAGGATCATGACGATGTGACAGGGTTCGCCGCGGGTGCTGTCGGGCCAGTTCCCTCAACGGCTGTGCGCAAGGCGCCCATTCCTGGGCAGCACGAAGGCAATCGGCGGCGTATCCCCGAACCCCGCAACGACGAGGTCCGCGGCCGTCGTGATTGGGGCCCCCCCATCGGCGTCGGGACCGTGCCTACAATTCGCGCTGGTCGAAAGGTGCCCAAGGCGCACCTTGCCATTCTGCGCGATGCGATCGGCGTCCGGTCGTGAGCCGCGTTGTCGAGTGAGATCCACGCCATGGGGTCGAAGGCCGTCAAGTGGTTGAAGTGGGGCGCGGTGGTGCTGGCCGTCGCCCTGGCGACGTTGCTGGCGGTGCGCGCCTACGACTCGCAACGCGGCCCGCCGCTGGAGCTCTGGCACACCTTCGTCCCGCATGAATTGTCGGCGATGGAGATCGACAAGACGGACTGGGCGCAGTACGTGGCAGCAGAAGAGAAGGCCTTTGCCGAAGTGCGAGCCGAGGTCACCGACCGGCTCGAACCGGAAGCCCGGCATGCCGGCAACCGCTACTTCGCCGACAGCCCGGTCTATCCGGGCAAGTTCGCGCGCGACTGGAACCGCTCCTACGTCATGGAGCCCGCGGTGCACCGGCCGGTGCGGTGGTGCTGCTGCACGGCCTGACGGATTCGCCCTACAGCCTGCGCCACATCGCGCAGCGCTACCGGGAAGACGGGTACGTGGCGGTGGCGATCCGGATGCCCGGCCACGGCACGGTGCCGGGCGGCCTGGCCGCCGTCGAGTGGGAGCAGTGGACGGCGGCGACGCGACTGGCGGTCAGGGAGGCACGCCGACGTGCCGGCCCCTCCGCGCCCCTGCACCTGATCGGGTTCTCCAACGGTGGAGCGCTGGCGATGAAGTACGCGCTCGAAGCCGCTTCCGACAAGACGCTGGCGCGGCCGGACAGGATCGTGTTGATTGCACCGATGATCGGGATCACGAGCCTGGCGCGATTCGCCGGCGTGATGGGCTGGCCCGCTGTATTCCCCACCTTCGCCAAGGCGGCGTGGCTGGGCATCGTGCCGGAGTTCAACCCATTCAAGTTCAACTCCTTCCCGGTCAATGGTGCGCGCCAATCGTCCCTCGTGGCGCGCGCGCTGCAGCAGAACATCGCTCGATATGCCAGCGAAGGCCGGCTCGGCGAACTGGCGCCGGTTCTCACCTTCCAGTCGGTGGTGGACTTCACGGTCAGCACGCGGGCGATCGTCAACGCGCTCTACGCGAACCTTCCGGCGAACGGCAGTGAACTCGTGCTGTTCGACATCAACCGGAACACCAAGTTCGGCCCGCTGTTGCCGCGCAGCACCGACACCGTGCTGGCGCGTCTTCTGCCCGATGCGCCACGAACCTTCAGGACCACGGTCATCACCAACGCGAGCCCCGACAGCGCCGAGGTCGTCGAGCGCGTCACCGAGGCCGGTGCGACCACCGAGCAGACCCGGGCCTTGGGTTTGATCTACCCCAGGGAGGTGTACTCGCTGTCGCATCTGGCGTTGTCGTTTCCGGTGAACGATTCGCTCTACGGCATGACGCCGGATACGCCACCCGAGTACGGCGTTCACCTCGGCGCGATGGCGACGCGGGGTGAGCGGGGCATCCTGATCGTCAGCCTGGACTCGCTGTCCCGGATGTCGTCGAACCCGTTCTTCCCCTATGTGCTGGAACGCATCGAGGAAGGCATCGGCAAGGGTGGCAAGCCAGTCCCGCGGGACTAGACAGGCAGTCACACATCGTCAGGACGACCATGAAATCACGTTTGAAGTCTTTGATCGCGATGGCGCTCGTCGCCTGGATCCCGGTCGCGGCGGCGGAATCTGCGGTCACCACCAACTCCGTCAACGTCCGCGCTGGTCCCGATCGCGCCCTGCCGACGGTCACGTGGCTCTTGTCAGGCACATCGGTGACCGTGGTCGGATGCCTGGCGAACTGGCGCTGGTGCGATGTGATCGCCGGTCGTGAACGCGGGTGGGTGTATTCGCGCTACCTGTCGGTGGCGTTCCAGGGCAGTGCGATCGCCATCGTCGATGGGGGCCCGAACCTCGGCTTGCCGGCGGTCGAATTTGCGCTGGGGCCCTACTGGGACGAGCATTACCGGGGGCGGATCTTCTTCTCGCAGAAGGCGTCCTGGCAAAGTCGCTGGGACCAGCGTCGAGCTCCGCCTGAGTGGCACGAGCCCTCGCCCCGCAGGTAGGCGATGGCAGGCCGGACGCAACCGGATCCTGGCCGACATGCGCCTCTTCTTGTCGGAACAGTCAGGAGGTCTCTGTGCACAGCATGAACCGCCGACGCTTCCTGGGTGCCGGCATGGGGGCCGGCCTGCTGATGACGGGCTGCGATCTCTCGTTGCGCTACGGCGTGTTCAACGCCTGCCGCGCAGACCTGCCGGCGGACCTGCGCGACCATCCGCTGGTGCAGGCCGCATGGCGCGAGCTCGATTCGACGAAGGTCTGGGATACGCATTGCCACGCCTTCGGCAACGGCGACTCGGGTAGCGGACTCTGGTTCAACCCGCGCATGGAAGACATCTGGCAGCCGCGCGGGTATATCCAGAAAGTGTTCTACGTCAACGCGTCCTGCACCGACGAGTCGACCGGCAACGCGGACAAGAGCTTCGTCGAGCGCCTGCTGGTGCAGTGCCGGGCCATGGCACCCGGCTTTCAGCTTCTGCTGTTCGGCTTCGACTGGGCGCGCGACGACGCCGGCGCGCCGATGCAGGAACGCTCGACCTTCCATGTGCCCGACGAGTACGTGGCGGACCTGGTGGCGAGCCACCCCTCTCACTTCGAGTGGGCGGCGTCGATTCATCCGTACGACCCGCGCGCGCTCGATCGGCTCGACGCCGCGGCGGCGCGCGGTGCGCGGGCAATCAAGTGGTTGCCGTCGGCGCAGAACATCGATCCGGCGGATGCGCGCTGCGATCGTTTCTACGCCAGATTGGCCGCGCTGCGCATGCCGCTCATCACGCATGCCGGCGACGAGCAGGCCGTGCACGGCTTCGGCGAGCACCTGGGCAACCCCCTGCGGCTGCGGCGCCCGCTCGATTCCGGCGTGCGGGTGGTGGTCGCGCATTGCGCTTCGCTCGGCTCCGCCGAAGACACCGACCGGAAGAGTTCGCAGATGCTCACGAACTTCGACCTGTTCGCGCGGCTGATGGACGAGCCGCAGTATCGCCCCAACCTGGTCGGCGACATCGCGGCCATCGTGCAGAGCAACCGGATGGGCGTGATCGGCACGCTGCTCGCACGCCGGGATTGGCACGGCCGCCTGTTGAATGGCTCGGACTATCCGCTGCCCGGTGTGCTGCCGTTGATCGATTTGCAGGCGCTCGTCGATGCCGGGCTGCTCGATCCGTCGGCACGCGAGCCCTTGCACAGGCTGCGCGGCTACAACGTGCTGCTGTTCGATTTCGTGCTCAAGCGCAGCCTGGCGTCGAATGGCCGGGGATTCGCGCCTGCGGTGTTCGAGACGGCGCCGTTCTTCAGGAGCCCTGTCTGATGAAAAGATCCGTGAAGGCTGCATTCATCGTGTTTGTCCTGGCCGCATTTCTGTCGGCTTGCATGCCGCGCAAGGAAGACGCCGTGCCAGCGATCGCCCAGCCTGCAGATGTGCACACGAGCCGGAATTCGCTCGACTGGGCGGGGGCCTACGAGGGCGTGCTGCCCTGTGCCGACTGTCCCGGCATCAAGACCAGGCTGACGCTCGACCGAGATGGCGGCTACGAGATCTCGAGCCAGTACCTGGACCGGCAGCCCGCCCCGATGATCGCGCGCGGGCAGTTCACATGGCACGCCGCAGGCAATGCCATTTCGCTCGACGCCAGGGGCGGCGGGCAACAGTACGCCGTGGGCGAGGGCCGTCTCGTCCTGCTCAATCGCGACGGCACGCAGCAGATGCCTCCTTCGTCCAACCGCGTGCTGACCCTCATGCCATCCGTGGCGGCGGCCACGCCTGCGGGTCCCGCTCAGGTGCAGACGCTCGAAGCCCATCGGTGGAGCCTCGATTCCGCAACCGACGGTCACGGCCGGCGCATCGAAGCTGTCGCACCAGGCCCGGGCCGCCAGTTCGTTTTCGGCTTTTCCGGCTCCAGGCTGCACGTCCAGGGCGGCTGCAACCAGTTGGGCGGCAGCTACCGGATCGATGCCGAGGGGCGGATGACGGTGTCCCGCATGGCGGCAACCATGATGGCCTGCGAACCGGCGAAGATGCAGGCCGACGCCGCGCTGTCGGACTTGCTGGCCAGGCCGCTGAAGGTCGAGCTTTTCGAGGATGCCCAACCCAGGCTGCGCTTGACGTCGGCCGTCAACGACACTTTGGTCCTGACCGGGCAGCTCACACCCGAGGCCCGCTTCGGTGCCCCCACCATCGTCTTTCTGGAGGTCGCAGCCGAGACGGGCGCCTGCAGGAATCCGCTGACCGGCGCAACGGCCTGCCTGCAGGTCCGCGAGCGGCGCTACGACGAACAGGGTCTCGTCGTGGGGCAGCCAGGCGCCTGGCGGCCGCTCTACGAAGAAATCGAAGGGTTCACGCACAGGGCAGGTGAACGCACCGTGCTGCGGGTCAAGCAGTTCCGGCGCAGCGCGGCGACCCCCGGCGCCTCGTCGGTCGTCTACGTGCTGGACTTGAAGATCGAGTCCGAGACCGTGCCGCGATAGCGTCGGTGTGCGGGAGTGTGTGTGTCGGGTGAGGGCAGAGCTGTCCGGCTTGGTGCCAGGCGCAGCCTCAGAACTTCATCGTGGCGTAGGCCAGCACTGCGTTACTGGTCCAGTCGAGCTTGCCGTTGAACCTCGACTTGGTGACGTCGACGTCGATCTGGGTGTACATGTACGAGAGGCCGAGTCCCCAATTGCGCGTGAGCATGTAGTCGGTGCCGAACTGGAGGACAGCCGCCCTGCCCTCGACTTCGCCGATCTTGGCCTGCATGCCTTGCAACAGGGTCGAGACCTTCCAACGCGGCTGAACGTACCAGTCGAGCGAGACGCCGACCAAAGGCAGCGGTACCGTCGTCGAACTCGACGTGGAGGCGCTGGCCGACGCACTGCCTTCGCCGGCCACCGTCACGGTGCCGCTGACCTCGAAGTTCAACCTCCCGCCGTAGATGCCGAGCGAGGCAGCCATCTCCAGCGCGTCGCCCTTGAGGAACGAGTATCGGTAATCGAGCAGCAGGAACTCGTTGTTCGCCTGGGCGTTGACGTCGAAGCCTGCCGCGAACACGTTGTCGCCGACGGTGATGTCGCGATCGTATCGCCGGCTGCCACCGCGCTTGGCGCCGAAGTACATGAAGTCGCTGCGATGGCGTTCTGCCCAGCGCCAGGTGCCGGACGCTTGAATGCTCGACAGGCTCTTGCGCAGTCCATTGCCCTCGAGGTCGATCGTCGTGCCGGTCCCGGCCGTGCCGTTCAGTCCGACCGTGGTGTCGAACTGGTTGACGATGCCCCCCAGGTTGAGCGTGAACCTGTCCTCACCGCCCTTGATGAAGTCCTGCGCGCAAACGGATTGCGCAAGCAACATCGAGCCCGCCATCAGGGCCGCGTGGACGGCGCGGAAACGGAGCATGCCTGACATGTGCGGCCTCGATGGTCTGGTGTGAAAGACCCAAGCGTACACGGCCAGATCGGCGTCGGGAAGTACCGACGCGGCGGTCGTCCATTGCGACAGCTCGCCCTTGGGGCGGCTCGGCGCGCTTAGGGCATCGATCGCTCGACCGCAACGGGCTCCGTTATCGGTGTGCCGAGCACGGTCACGTCCATCCCGCTCAGGCGATCATGGAGTCTCGCTTCGGCGCGGATCGGCCACCAGTCGTAGAGGAAGATCTCCAGCGGCCGCCATAGCGCGACCCAGCCGCCGATTGCGAAACTCTCCTTGATGATCGAGCCGTAGCTCTCGTTGTCGATGAGTGTCGCCAGCGCTTCGCCGGCGAAGATCGCACCGGCGAGGAACACGATGCCGATCAAGAGGCTGATCCGCCCTGTCCGGAATAGCTGTCGCAGTTGTCGCCGGGAGGCGACGGCGCGTTGCCGGAAATACGCATGCACGGCGTCATGCAACAGGCTTGCGCTTTCGGGGGTTGCAGGCTCGCGGTCCAGACGCACGACGAGCCCGAGCGGCTGGGCGACGCGGGTTTCGCGAGCCCAGTCGACGATGTAGGCCTGTGCGTTGGGGTCCAGGTCGCGCTCCCGGAACGGTGCCGGGTCCATCGCTTGAAGAGCTGCCGCGTCTCCGCGACGTGCAATTCGAGCACTGCGCGCCGCGCCGCATCGGCAGCGCCGGCAGAAGTGGCAAGTTTCGTGGACACCGGATGACTCCCTATTGAAATCTCAACTGTGGTTGGCGATCAGGTTGTCGCTCTGGTCACGGATCAAGCGGATCTCCGGATCCAACGACCAGCCCTTCGCGCACCGCCAAGTCAGGCCGCCTACTTCGCAGAGATTGTCGTTGCGCGTGCCGATCCCCGGGAGGGTTTCGTCGGCGCAGCCGCGCGCGCAGTTGCGGCACACTGCGGCCCATGGCCCACCCGAACGCTGCTGCCGAGGCCGAGCGCGCGCTCGACCTGCCCGATGGCCATGCCGAGGCGGCGCCGCAGCGCACGGCGCGGCAGGTGGCGCGGTTGCTCAACCTGGGGCATGCGATCGACCACATGTTCCTGCTCATCTTCGCCACCGCGGTGGGCTCGATCGCGGCCGAGTTCGGCTTCACGCGCTGGGAGGACCTGATGCCCTACAGCGTCGGCGCCTTCGTGCTCTTCGGCCTGGGTTCGCTGCCCTCGGGCCGGCTGGGCGACCTGTGGGGACGGCGGCGCATGATGCTGCTGTTCTTCTGCGGGATCGGCGCCTCGGCGCTGCTGGTTGCGCTCACGCGCAATGCCTGGCAAATGGCCGGCGCTGACCCTGCTTGGCGCCTGATCTCCACCCGGTGGGCATTCCGATGCTGCTTCAGCGCGCGCCCAACCCCGGCGGGTCATCGGCGTCAACGGCCTGTCGGGCAACCTCGGTATTGCCGTAGCGGCGCTGAGCACCGGCTTCATGGTGCACTGGTTCGGCTGGCGCGCGGCCTTCGCCATCCCGGGGCTGCTGGCCATCGGCGCCGGGCTGCTGTCGCACGCATCTGCCCGCGCGAGCCGAGGCGCCGGCAACGTCCAAGGCGCGGGTGACGCTGACACCGGCACTGATGGCGCGCGTGTTTGCGGTCATGACCGGGGCTTCGGTCAGCGTCGGGCTGCTCCTGGCAACGCGCAGCTGCTGACCGAGCGTTTTCGCGGCACCGTCGAGGACCCGGCGCTGCTCGGAGCGATGCTGGCCGCGGTGTATGCCGTGGCCTCGCTGGCGCAGGTAGTCGTGGGCCGGCTCATCGACCGCGTGCCGCTGAAGCCGCTGTACCTCGGTGTCGCGATGATGCAGATCCCGCTGCTGGCGCTCGCCGCGCACGCGCAGGGTTGGTGGCTGCTCGTGCTGCTGCTGGCGGTGATGGTCTTCATCTTCGGCTCGATTCCCTTCACCGACGCGATGATCGTTCGCTATGTCGACGACCGCATCCGCTCACGCGTGGCGGGGGCGCGGCTGACGGTGTCCATCGGCATCAGCTCGCTGGCGGTATGGCTGCTCGGGCCGGTGGTCAAGGCGTCGAGCTTCGGCGCGTTGCTGTGGGGCATGGCGCTGATCGCCGCCTGCACCGTCGCGATGGTGGCCTGGCTGCCGGGTGAGAAGGACGTCGGCGCGCCATAGACATCATGGTCGCCGAACCAGGGCAGACGGCCGGTCTCCGACATCGTAGGAGCCTTTCAGATGATCGCATGGGCGATGGAACGCCGGTCAAGCCCGAAGGTGACCGCACGTGACGAGCTTGCGGCTCCAGGTTCACGCAGCGAGCGGGATCCGGATGCGGCTGCGCGTCGGGCGCCTGGGCGCCGCACTGCCGCCCGAGTAAGGGCCGAGCGTCTCCCCCTTGCGGTGCTCAAACCGCAGCCGGCTCGTTCAGGGCGGGCTGCCGCAGGTGACAGGCCACCCACTGACCCGGCTGCACCTGCTGCAGTGGCGGTTCGTCGCGGCGGCAGCGCTCCTCGGCGTAGGGGCAGCGGGTGTGGAAGCGGCAGCCCGGCGGCGGGTTCATCGGGCTCGGCACGTCGCCGGTGAGCACCCGGCGCTGCTTGTGCACCGTCGGGTCGGGCACCGGTACCGCGTCGAGCAGGGCTTCGGTGTAGGGGTGCAGCGGGCGCGTGAAGATCGCCTTCTTCGGCGCGATCTCGACGATCTTGCCGAGGTACATCACCGCCACGCGCTGGCTGATGTGCTCGACCACCGCGAGGTCGTGGGCGATGAACAGGTAGGACAGGTGGAACTCGCGCTGCAGGTCCATCAGCAGATTGATGACTTGCGCCTGCACCGAGACATCGAGCGCCGACACCGGCTCGTCGCAGACGATCAGCCTCGGTTGCACCGACAGCGCACGCGCGATCCCGAGGCGCTGGCGCTGGCCGCCGGAGAACTCGAACGGGTACCTGACCATCTGGTCCGCTCGCAAGCCGACGCGCTCGAACAACTGCGCCACCCGCTCGCGCGCTGCGGCATCCGACAGGGCCTCGAAATTGCGCAGCGGCTCGGCGACGATGTCGGCGGCCCGGATGCGCGGGTTGAGCGACGAATAGGGGTCCTGGAAGACGGCCTGCAGTTCGCGCCGCACCGGCCGCATCTGCGACGGGCTCAAGGCCTCGATCGGCTTGCCGCGCCACAGGATGCGGCCGGCGGTGGGGTCCTGCAGTCGCAGGATCAGCTTGCCGGTGGTCGACTTGCCGCAGCCGGATTCGCCGACCAGGCCCAGCGTTTCGCCGGCGGAAATGCCGAAACTGACGCCGTCGACCGCCAGCACCTTGCCGCCGCTGCGACCGAGCCAGCCCTGCTCGGTGGCGTAGTGCTTGCGCAGGCCCTGCACGTCGAGCAGCAGCGTGTCGGATGCCTCGGCCGCGCTCATGAGATGCTCGCCATGGCAGGCGCTGGTTCGCCGATCGGGTGCCAGCATGCGGCCTGGTGGCCCGCGCCGAACGCCTGCATGGCCGGTACCTCGACGCGGCAGCGCTCGCTGGCGCTCGCGCAGCGAGGCGCGAACAGACAGCCGGGCAGCAGCTTCCTTCAGCGACGGCACCATGCCGGGAATCTCGACCAGACGCGGCGGCGCCGCGCCTTCGGCCACGGTCAACGATCCGCCCAGATGCGGCATCGAGCCGAGCAGCCCGCGCGTGTAGGGGTGGCGAGGGTGGGCGAACAGCGCTGCGACGCCGGCCTCTTCCACCTTGCGCCCGGCGTACATCACGACGACGCGCTGCGCCATCTCGGCCACCACGCCGAGGTCGTGCGTGATCAGGATGATGGAGGCACCGGTCTCGGTGCCCAGCTTGCGCAGGAGCTCGAGGATTTGCGCCTGGATCGTGACATCGAGCGCAGTCGTCGGCTCGTCGGCGATCAGCAGGCGTGGGCCACAAGCCAGCGCCATCGCGATCATCACGCGCTGGCGCATGCCGCCCGACAGCTCGTGAGGGTATTGCCTGACGCGCCGCTCGGGCTCGGAGATCTGCACCTTGCGCAGCCCCTCCACCGCCTGCGCGAGCGCCTCGCGCTCCGACAGGCCGCGGTGCAGCACCAGCACCTCGGCGATCTGGCGGCCGATGGTGAGCACCGGGTTGAGCGAGGTCATCGGCTCCTGGAAGATCATCGAGATCCGGTCGCCACGCACGGCGCGCATCTCGGGCTCGCTCAGCTCGAGCAGGTTGCGGCCCTCGAACTCGATGCGCCCGCCGGCAATGCGCGCCGGCGGCATCGGCAGCAGGCGGAGGATGGACATCGCGGTGACGCTCTTGCCGCAGCCCGACTCGCCGACGATGGCCAGCGTCTCGCCGGGCATCACGTCGAAGCTCACGCCGTCGACCGCGCGCACCACGCCGTCGCGGGTATGGAAGTGCGTCTTCAGCCCGGCGACGCGCAGCAGCGGCTGGGGGTGGTCCATGCTCACATCCGGCGCGCCAGGCGCGGGTCGAGCGCGTCGCGCATGCCGTCGCCGAGAAGGTTGACCGAGAGCACCGTGATCGACAGGAACAGGCCCGGGAAGAGCAGGATCGTTCCGGCCACCTGGATCAGGCTGCGCGCCTCGGCCATGATGTTGCCCCAGCTCGGGATGTTGGGCGGCGTGCCGGCGCCGATGAAGGACAGGATGGCTTCGGTGATCATCGCCGAGGCGCAGATGTAGGTGGCCTGCACGAGGAGAGGCGCCACCGTGTTGGGCAGGATGTGGCGCAGCAGGATCGCGGGCAGCCGTGTGCCCGAGGCGATGGCCGCCTCCACGTAGGGCTGCTCGCGCAGCGTCAGCACCAGCGAACGCACCAGGCGCACGACGCGCGGCACCTCGGTGATGGCGATGGCGACGATCACGTTCTGCAGGCTGGCCCTGGTGAGCGAGATCAGCGCGATCGCCAGCAGCACCGACGGAATCGACATCAGACCGTCCATCACGCGCATCATCACCGCGTCGAGCCAGCGCAGATAGCCGGTCACCAGTCCCACGGTCAGGCCGATCACGCTGGCCAGCAACGCCACCGCGAGGCCCACCGACAGCGACACGCGGGTGCCGTAGACGACCCGGCTGTAGACGTCGCGGCCGATCATGTCGGTGCCGAACCAGTACTGGGCCGACGGTGGTTTGAGGCGCCGGATCGGCGACAGCGCCAGCGGGTCGGTCGTGCCGAGCCAGGGCGCGAACAGTGCCACGCCGATCATCAGCACCAGCACGACGCCGCCCGCGATCGCCGTCGGGTGGCGGCGCAGTGCATCCTTGAAGCGCAGCCAGGTCGGTGAAACCGACTTCGGTGCGAGCTGTACGGCGGCCATGGCGTCAGTCATCAGCCAGCCCAGTCGACGTCCGCCGGCGGCCCATTGCAGCCGTTCGTGGGTGTCCGCTTCCGGGTGGCTTCAGCGCGGCGCGGCAGGCGGTGTCTGCTCTGGCAGTTCGGCGCGGGAGCGCCAGGCCGAGCTGGCGTGTTCTGCTCCGTGTCCCCCGGCGCCGGCCTTCGGCCGCCGCCTCCTCCTCTACCTGCGCAGAACACGCCAGCCCGTCCTGACGCTCTGCCACCTTTGCGGCATCGGTTGCGCAGGCACGTGTGTCGGCACGCTCCGCTGGCACCGGGCCGAGGGCGGCGGGCAACCGGCTGCCGCAGGTAAGGAGGAGACGCCAGCCGTCAGGATGGCGTCGGGGGAGAGAGCCCGGACACAAACAGTCCTGAGGACTGTTTGTGCCTGGCGAGCGCATGTGGGCTCTGCCCAATGCACGGAGGCAGCCGGTTGCCCGCCGCCCTCGGCCACGCGCCGGCCTTGGCTCGCTCCAGCACTCAATACGAAGGGCCGCAATGGGCCGTGAGCAGACATTTGGCTCGGCGCAGCCTCAGCACTGCCTTCGAGAACCGTTGCGCCGCGATGCGAGGTACTCACGCTAGTACCGGATGCGCGGATCGAACAGCGAGTAGCTGAGGTCGACCAGCAGGTTGACCAGCACGTACACCGCCGAGAAGAGCAGCGTCACGCCCTGGATGATGGGGTAGTCGCGACGCAGGATCGCGTCCACCGTCAGGCGGCCGAGACCGGGGATGGCGAACACGGTCTCCGTCACCACCACGCCGCCGATCAGCAGCGCCACGCCGATGCCGATGACGGTGACGATCGGCACCGCGGCGTTCTTCAGCGCATGGCGGACCAGCATGGTGCGCGGCGCCAGGCCCTTGGCGGTGGCGGTGCGCACGTAGTCCTGCGCCAGCACGTCGAGCATCGTGGCCCGCGTGATGCGCGCGATCAGTGCCATGTAGACGATGCCGAGCGCGACGCTGGGCAGGATCAGGTGGCTGATGAACGGTCCGAAGCCATCACTGAAGGAGCGGTAGCCCTGCACCGGCAGCCATTCCAGTTGCACCGCGAAGAGAAGGATCAGCCCGTAGGCGATGACGAACACCGGCACCGAGAAGCCGAGCACCGAAACGGCCATCACGATCCGGTCGAGCCAGCCGCCGGCGCGGGCGGCCGCCAGCACGCCCAGCGGCACGGCCAGACCGACCGCCACGATCAGCGTGCACACCGTGAGCGCGAGTGTCGGCTCGACGCGCTGGCCGATCAGCGTGGCCACCGGCAGCGAGGTGAAGATCGAGGTGCCGAGGTCGCCATGCGCGAGCGCCCACAGCCAGCCTCCGAAGCGCACCAGGTAGGGCTGATCCAGGCCGAGCTGCGCGCGGATGCGCGCGATGTCGGCTTCGGTGGCGATGTCGCCTGCGATCACCGCGGCCGGGTCGCCCGGGCTCAGGTAGAGCAGGGAGAAGACGAACAGCGCCACGACGCCCATCACCGGGATGGTGGCGAGCAGGCGCTTCAGCAGGTATCTCAGCATCGGGTCGGAAGAAGGTCGCGGGAACGCAGCGCGCTCCCGCCAGGCACTGCCCCGCTCCGAGGTGCGGGGCAGTCGCCCTGGTGGCGCCTGTCTGGCGGCTACTTCTTCTCGACGTTCCAGAGGAAGGTCACCGGCGAATTGATGACACCGGAAAGGTTGGAACGATAAGCCGTCGGGATGATGAACTGTGCCGTCGGGACGTAGGGCACGGTCTCGAAGGCGCGGCGCTGCATGTCTTCGGCGATCTTCTTCTGCTCGGCGACGGTCGGTGCGTTGAACCAGGCGTCGCGCATCTCTTCCGTCTTCGCGTCGGTCGGCCAGCCGAACCACGACTTCTCGCCCGCACCGCGCAGCGCCGAATTCAGCGCCGGCGTGGTGATGTCCGGTCCGACGAACCAGGTGTGGAAGATGCTCCAGCCGCCCTTCTCGACGGGCTCCTTCGACGAGCGGCGCGTGATCATCGTGCCCCAGTCGCTCGCTGCGAGCTCGACGTTGAGGCCGATCTTGCGCAGCAGCTCCTGCGTGACGAGCGCCTGCGAGTTGACGATCGGCTGGTCGGTCGCCGACATCAGCACGATCTTCTCGCCCTTGTAGCCGGCCTCCTTTACCAGCGCCTTGGCGCGCTCGAAGTCGCGCTTGCCGGTGAGCGCCTCGGAGCCGGCGGTGCTGGCCATCGGCGTGCCGCAGGTGAAGTACGACGGGCAGGGCTTGCCGTTCTTGATGTCGCCGGCAATCGCCATCGCATAGTCGTTCTGGTCCACCACGGCGAGCACCGCCTGGCGCATCTTGACGTTGTTGAACGGGGGCTGCAGGTGGTTGAAGCGCAGCATGCCGATCGAGCCGAGCGGATCGACGCTCTCGACCTTGATGTCCTTGTTCTTCGCGACGATCGGCACCAGGTCCACCGGCAGTTGCTGCCACCAGTCGACCTCGCCGGTGTTCAGCGCGGCGGCCGCGGTGGCGGAGTCGGGAATGTAGATCCACTCGACGCGATCGACCTTCACCACCTTGCCGCCGGCGCCCCAGGACGGCGCTTCCTTGCGCGGCACGTAGTCGGTGTTCTTCAGGTACACGACCTTGTTGCCGGGAACCCATTGTTCCTTGACGAACTTGAACGGACCGGAGCCGGTGGCGTCCGTGATCGCGGTGAAGGCGTCGGTCTTGGCGATGCGCTCGGGCATGATGAAGGGCACGTTCGACGAGGGCTTGCCCAGCGCCTCGAGCACGTACGCGAAAGGCTTCTTCAGCTTGAGGCGGAAGGTCTTGTCGTTGACCGCCGTCCATGACTCGGTCAACTCGCCGAGCCGCTGGCCGAACACGTCGCGCTTGGCCCAGCGCTCGACGGAGGCAATGCAGTCCGCCGAGCGCACCGGCGCGCCGTCGTGGAACTTCAGCCCGTCGCGCAGCGTGAAGGTGTAGCTCAGGTTGTCCTTGCTGACCTCCCACTTGTCGACCATCTGCGGCTGGATGTGGAAGTTCGCATCGGTGGCGAACAGCACGTCGTACACCATGTAGCCGTGGTTGCGCGTGATGTAGGCGGTGGTCCAGATCGGGTCGAGGCTGCGCAGGTCGGCCTCGGGAACGAACTTCAGCACCTTGCCCTGCGCCAGCACCGGGCCCGCCAGCGTGACGCCGGCCGCAATGGCCAGCCCCAGCGCGAACTTCTGCCAATGCCCATGAAGCTTCGTGAATCCAGCGGTCATGATGTGAGTTTCCCTTCGGTGAGACGGCTCCGACAATGGCCCAGACGCCGGGGTCGGTCTATTGGGGGTAATGCCGGGATGCTGTCGCGTGACGGTGGCCTAACGGCCCGGCCCGGCCGGCTACTTGTCCAGCCCGCCCATGCACAGGTACTTGATGACCAGGTAGTCGTCCATCCCGTACTTGGAGCCTTCGCGGCCGAGGCCGGACTGCTTGACGCCGCCGAAGGGCGCGATCTCGTTCGAGATCAGACCCGTGTTGATGCCGACCATGCCGCTCTCCAGGCCCTCGGCGACGCGCCAGATGCGGCCGATGTCGCGCGAGTAGAAGTAGCTCGCGAGGCCGAACTCGGTGTCGTTGGCCAGCGCGATCGCCTCGGCGTCGGTCTTGAAGCGGAACAGCGGCGCCAGCGGGCCGAAGGTCTCCTCGTGCGCGACCATCATGGCGGGCGTCGTGTCGGCGATCACGGTCGGCTGGAAGAAGCTGTGGCCGAGCGCGTGGCGCTTGCCGCCGGTCAGCAGCCGCCCGCCCTTGGCCAGGGCATCGGCGATGTGCTGCTCGACCTTCGCGACGGCCGCGGCGTCGATCAGCGGCCCCTGCACGACGCCGGGTTCGACGCCGTTGCCGACCTTGAGCTTCTCGACGGCGACGACGAGTTTCTTCGCGAACGCGTCGTAGACGCCGTCCTGCACGTAGAGGCGGTTCGCGCAGACGCAGGTCTGGCCCGCGTTGCGGTACTTTGAAACGATCGCGCCCTCGACCGCGGCGTCGAGGTCGGCATCGTCGAACACGATGAACGGCGCGTTGCCGCCGAGCTCCAGCGAGAGCTTCTTGATCGTCGCCGCGCATTGCTGCATCAGCACGCGCCCGACCTCGGTCGAGCCGGTGAAGGTGAGCTTGCGCACGGTCGGGTTGGACGTCATCTCGCCGCCGATCGCGCCCGACGATCCGGTCAGCACGCTGAAGATGCCGGCCGGGATACCCGCGCGTTCGGCGAGCACGGCCAGCGCGAGCGCCGAGTAGGGCGTGGCCAGCGCAGGCTTCAGGACCATCGGGCAGCCGGCGGCAAGCGCCGGGCCGGCCTTGCGCGTGATCATCGCGGCCGGAAAGTTCCACGGCGTGATCGCGGCGCAGACGCCGATCGGCTGCTTGATGACGACGATGCGCCGGTCGGCCCAGGGCGACTGCATCGTGTCGCCGTTGACGCGCTTGGCCTCTTCGGCGAACCACTCGATGAACGACGCCGCGTAGACGACCTCGCCCCTGGCCTCGGCCAGCGGCTTGCCCTGCTCGACCGTCATGATCATCGCCAGGTCGTCGGCGTTGGCGAGCATCAGGTCGTTCCACTTGCGCAGCACGGCGCTGCGCTCCTTGCCGGTCCTGCTGCGCCAGGCGACCCATGCGGCATCAGCCGCGGCGATCGCGCGTCGGGTTTCTGCGGCGCCCATCTTCGGCACGGTGCCGATCTTCTCGCCGGTCGCCGGGTTGGTGACGGGGCAGGTCTCGCCGCTGTCGGCGTCGCACCACTGGCCGTTCACGTAGCACTGCTGGCGCAGCAGCGTGGGGTCTTTCAGTTGCATCATGGGTTGACTCCAGGCGTTGTTCCAATCGGGGGTGACTCGCGGGTGGACAGAAGCACCCGCGCCATTGTGCAGGGGAGACGCAGCGGCCCCCACGGCGCAGGCGTTCTCAATCCAGCCTCACCTCAGTGCGCACCACGCCGGCCCGGTCGGCGCGCGCGCTGAGTGCGAGGCGAGTGCCCTGCGGCGCGCGCACCACCCATTCGACGACGGCGCGATCGGCGGTGATCTCGCGGTTCGGCAGGAAGGCCTGCAGCGAGGTCTTCGGCGCATGCCCTTCGAGCTGCGGGCCTTCGATGCGCTGCTTGCCGCCGACGAGTGCGATCGCCGGGTCGTCGGGCAGGTGGATCTCGAACATCACGCCGCGCACGGTCTTGCGTTGCAGCGCCCGCTTGCTGATGTAGGCCGGCAGCCAGCCGCTGTTGCACACCGCCAGCCGCACGCGCCAGGTGTCGGGGCCGAGCGCGCGCACCTCGGTGCGCAGCAGCTCGAGCCTGGGCAGGCTGAGCGCGATCTGCGTCATCCACGCCGGGAAGCGCGCCGCCTCGCGCTCGCGCAGGTGCGGTGGCGGGTTGCGCCAGTAGTTGAGCCGGTCCCAGCCGCCGATCTCCACCGCACCGAGTTGCGGGTGGTTGAACGGCTTCCAGTCGTGATGCGCCTTGCCGCCGC
This sequence comes from uncultured bacterium, assembly GCA_963802435.1. Classification (GTDB taxonomy): domain Bacteria; phylum Pseudomonadota; class Gammaproteobacteria; order Burkholderiales; family Burkholderiaceae_C; genus CAIKUF01. The sequence continues at coordinate 141,111 of CAWDIT010000014.1, read as the reverse complement.
ACTGCTCGTCGCTCCACTTGAGCAGCTTCAATTCGTCTTCCACCGGATGGTCGCGGTACCAGTCGACCCACTTGTAGTCGGTGATGCCCGCCTCCTTGTTCGGCGCCCACATCTCGACCACCCAGAACAGCGCGCCGAGGTGCTCGTAGACCCAGTCCTGCGTGCCGGTGATCACTTCCTTCGGGTGGTACTTGAAGTCGTGGAAGATGCTGATCGCCGGGTAGCCGGTGGCCTTCTCGCCGAGCGCGCTGAAGCGCTTGTAGGCCCACAGGTCCTCGGGGATCATCTCGTCGTCGGCGTGCGTGGCCAGGGGCCGCAGGATCACGCCGCTGTGCGTGTGGTAGCTGATCGCGGCGCCGATGTTCTTGTGGGTGACGAAGAACTCGACCATCGCGCGCACCTCGGGCTCGCTGGTCGGGTAGGGGCCGGCGCCGGTCTGTTCGAACTCCTGCCGCCACTGGCTCGGGAAGTTGCGGTTCAGGTCCAGCCCTTCGGGATCGCGGTTGACGGTGATCGCCAGGCCGTCCCAGGCCTTGAGCGTGCCTTCGGGCATCAGACGGAAGTACTCGCCGCCGAACTCGCCCGGCTCGCGCGGCACCATCAGGCGCGGCTCCTGCGGGTGGCGCTTGTAGGTGCCGTTCGGATCGGCGATGCGCATGAAAAGCACCAGGCCGTCGTCGTCGATGTCTTCGACCGTCAGGCCGTCCACCGGGTCTTCTTCGTAGGGGTAGCGCCGCGTCGAAGCGCGGATGTGGCGCGGCCGGTCGGCCAGAGCGAGCTCGGCGCCGTCGGGGTTCAGGCGCGGGCACAGGTAGATCGTCCGCGTGTCGAGCAGGTGGGTGATCTGCCGCCCTTCTTCCGAATCGCTGCCGTAGGCCTCGACGAGATGCTGCAGGAAGTACAGCACCGCCGTGCTCGCCGTCAGCTCGGCCGCGTGGATGTTGCCGTCGGCCCAGAAGGCCGGCTTGTCGCCCGGCGCGCCGGTGGCGCTGTTGGTGACCGTGGCGACCCAGATATCGCGTCCTTCGTAGCTCTTGCCGATCGATTCCACCGTCACCAGGCCGGGGTGCACTTCGGCGTAGTCGAACAGCAGCTGGGTCAGTGCGTCGTGGCGATAGAAGGTGTCGAAGCGGGGGCTGATGGGAGTCGGCATGGCGGGAGGCGGCGGTTGTGACGGCATGATGGTACCGGGCTCTCGCGAGGAGTGGCCCGTTCGCCGTGGGGGTTGTTCAGTGCGCCCTGGCCGGGCCCGGCGGGTTGCCCGCGAGGCCGTGCAGCTCCAGCGATCGGCCGTGGACGAAGACCTTCATCTCGCCCGGCGCGAAAGCGATCCACGGCTCGTCGGTCGTCAACGGTTCGGTGACGACGACCGCGACGCGGTCGCTGGGCGTGGTGAGCCGCGCGAAATCGACGCTCAGGTCTTCGTCCTGCAGGCGCACCGTGGTGAAGGGGTGCTGGCGCAGCACGCAGTACAGCCGCGTCGAGCAGTGCGCCCACAGCGCGACACCGTTGCTGAGCATGAAGTTGAACGTGCCGTGCGCGGCCACCTGCGGCACCAGTTCGGCCAGCGTGGCACCGAGCTCCTCCACGCCGGGCACGCTGGCGTGGGCCTTGTTCATCTCCTGCATCAGCCAGCAGAAGGCGCGCTCGCTATCGGTGTCGCCGACCGGGTGGAAGCCGCCGTGCAGGCGCGGCGCGAAGCCTTTCAGGTCGCCGTTGTGCGCGAACACCCAGTAGCGGCCCCAGAGCTCGCGCACGAACGGGTGGCAGTTCTCCAGCGCGACCCGCCCCTGCGTGGCCTTGCGGATGTGCGCGATCACGTTGTCGCTCTTGATCGGGTAGGCCTTGACCATTGCGGCCACAGGCGACTCGCGCGCGCTGAGGTGGTCGACGAAGCAGCGCACGCCTCGCCCCTCGAAGAACGCCACGCCGAAGCCGTCCTTGTGCTCCTCGGCCCGCGTCGCGAAGCCGGTGAAGCTGAACATGACGTCGGTGGGCGTGTTGCAGTTCATGCCCAGGAGTTGGCACATCGCTCAGTCCTCGCCGGGCCGCGGCGAGCGGCATGGAGCGCGAAGCCGCGCCGCTCGGCCGCGGCACTGGCCCGGCTGCGCTGGACAGTTGCACAGATCCTTCGCTTCGCCGGGCCGCTCCCAAGAGGACTGAGCGCCTTGCAGGCCGCGCCGGGCCTGAGGCCCGGCCCTTCGCCAGGCACAACCAGTCCTCAGGACTGTCTGTGTCCGGGCGAAGCCCCTTGGGGGGCGACACCGCAGGTGTCTTGGGGTCGTCATGTCACTCCATGAACAGGCGTCGGATGCCCTTGAAGCTGAGCAGGTTGCCGGGGTTGCTCGTCTCGTTGAGCACGCCGCTCATGCGCGCCAGCAGGCGCGGGCTCTTCTTGGCGCGCCAGATCACCAGATCGGCGAGCCAGGGGTAGACGTTGACGTGGTTGGCCTTCTCGTAGAGGTCGAAGCGCGGCTTCAGCGCGCGCAGGTGCGCTTCGTAATCGGCACGCACCGCAGCGTCGTCGCGCCGCGCGTCGCGTCCCGCGAGCAGCGCCTCGGCCGCGAGGATGCCGGTCTCGAGCGCCTTGCCGATGCCCTCGCCGGTGAACGAATAGGTCGTTCCAGCAGCTTCGCCGGTGACGAGCAGACCGGGACGCGAGAAGCGCGCGCCTTCGAGGGTGCAGCGCAGCGGCGCGCCCTTCAGTTCGCCCTGCAGCACGCCGCCGGCCATCAGCTCGCGGGCCGGCGCGTAGCACTCGGTGAAGGCGGCGAAGACCTCGCGCAGGTTCACGTCCTTCATGCCGAGCTTGCCGTCTTTCAGCGTGTTGTGGCTGTGGGCGATGCCGACGCCGATGTTGAACACGCCGTCGCGGCAGGGGAAGATCCAGCCGTAACCGGGGCGCAGCTTGCGGTGCCAGACCACGTCGAGCGCGGTGATGCGGCCGGCCATTGCGTCGTTCTTCACGTAGCCGCGCAGCGCGATGCCGCTCGGCGTGCGGCGTTCGCACATGTCGGCGGCGATCAGCGCCTGCGGCACGGCGCCGGTGGCCAGCACCAGCCAGTCGCAGCGGACCTCATGGACCGCCTCACCCACCTTCAGGCGCGCGCCGACGACCCGGCCGGCCTCTTCCAGCGGGCTCTCGAAGCGCGCCGGCGGCAGCATGCGGGCGCCGGCGGCAACGGCCGCCTTGCACAGGATGTCGTCGAGCTGCTTGCGCGGCAGCACGGCCATCGTGCCGGGCACGTCGATGCGCCCGCCGCTCGGCCCGACGCAGCCGACGAAGCTCGCCGGTTGCGCCTGCGCCATCACCTGATCGAGCACTCCGAGGCGGGCGAGCGCGGCATAGGCGTCGGGGATCAGCCCGTCGCCACAGACCTTGTCGCGCGGGAAGGCGTGCTGGTCGGCAAGAAGCACGTCGACACCGCCCTGTGCGAGCGTGCGCGCGCAGGCGCTGCCGGCCGGGCCGGCACCGATCACGAGCACCTCGCAGCGGGTCGGCAGGCTGGCGGCAAAGGTCGTCGGATCGGTCACGGTTCTCTGGGCGGTCGGGGCAGGCGTGAAGAATACCTGCTCAGGCCGCAGCCGCCGTCGGCTCGCGCATGCGCAGGGCCGCAGTCACCGCGAGCGCAGTCAGCAGCGCGAGCAGCGCGAAGGTCTCGTGAAAGGCAGAGAGTTCGGCAGTGGACGGAAGGGTCGGCTGCAGCAAGGGGGCCTGCGCATGCATCCGCCATTCGAGGAAGATCCCGGCCAGGCTGACCCCGACCGCTCCGCCGAGCTGGCGCAGGAAGTTGATGCCGCTCGAGCCCTGCGAGATCAGTCCCGGCGGCAGGCCGCGCATCGCGCCCAGGTTCAGCGACGGCAGCACGAAGCCGAGACCGACCCGCCCGACGATGGCGCACAGCGCGATCAGCCACAGCGCCGTGCCGCGGCCGACCCCGATCATCAGCACGAAGGAAAGCGCGAGCAGCATCAGGCCGAATGACACCAGCCGGTGCACCGGCACGCGGTTGGTCAGCCGCCCGGCAACGCCGATGGTTCCGGCCAGCACCAGACCGGCTGGCAGCAGCACGGCGCCCGCCTGGGACGGCGGCAGCCCGAGCGCGATCTGCATGAACACCGGAACCAGGTAGGTCGAACCGAACAGCGCCGCGCCATAGATGAAGGCCACGCAGCCCCCGAAGGCGAACTGCGGGTGACCGAACAGCGCCAGCCGCATCAGCGGGTGCGCGGCGCGGCGCTGGCGGCGGACGAACGCCGCCAGCGCCCCTGCGGCGAGTGCGAGCAGGGCCAGCCCTGCGCCGGCTTCGGTGTCGTGCAGGCGCACCATGCCGTTGAGCAGCGAAAGGATGGCGAGCGACAGCAGCGCGAGGCCGGGCAGGTCGAAGCGCTGCCGGTCGCGGTTGACGGCGACGCCACCCGGGGCGCTGTGCGGCAGGTAGCGCCGCGCCAGCCAGAGCGCGGCAAGGCAGAACGGCACGACGACGAAGAAGATCGAACGCCAGCCGAACGCCTCGACGAGCACGCCGCCGACGCTCGGCCCGACCGCGGGCGCCAGCACGACGCCCATGCCGAAGAGGCCGATCGCCTTGCCCTGCTCCTCGCGCCCGAAGGCATGCATGATGATGATCGCGGGGATCGGCTGCAACACGCCGGCCGCAAGTCCCTCGGCGACCCGCATCGCGAGCACCCATTCGAAGCTCCAGCCCAGCCCGCCGCCGATGCCGCCGGCCAGCAGCAACAGGATCACGGCGACGTAGGTGTTGCGGTAACCGAAACGGTCGAGCAGCCAGGGCGTGGTCAGCATCGAGATCGTCATCGCCGCCATGAAGCCCGCCGACATCCATTGCGCACGGTCCTGGCCGAGCGTGAAGACGCGGCTCATGTCGGGCAGGGCCACGTTGACGATGGTCGACGACATGATCGATGCGATAGTGCCGATCATCACCGTCAGCAGCACCCGCCAGCGATCGTCCGTCCGGTGGCGATGGGGCGGGATATCACTGGATTCCATCACCACGAGGCCTCACGCAGGCGCAGCGGGATCACTCGGCACCCGGTTCGCGGTCGGGGGGCTGGTCTTTCGAGCGTCATGCGGTCGATGATGACGCATCCTGTCGACACAACGACAGGAATCGGGTCGCACCACCGGACGCGCATGGCATTGACCGCAATCAAGACGCGATCCGAACCCACCTGCGACGATGGCCGTAGAAGGAGAACCCTGTCCATGAGCACCCACCTCACCGCCGGCCAACGCGCCCTGATGGAAGCCGCGCTGGTGCAACGCCAGCGTGAACTGGAAGCGCAGATCACGCAGCAGCTGGACGGCAGCTCGCGCCCCGAACACGCCCGCGAGGTGCTGCTGCAGGACGGCGACGACGCCCCCGCGCGTGACGCCGACCGCGAGGTCGATCTGGCACGCAGCGACCAGGACATCGGCGAATTGCGCGCCGTGAATGCGGCGCTGGCGCGGCTGCGCGGTTCCGGTTACGGGCTGTGCAGCGATTGCGAAGCCGAGATTCCGTTCGATCGACTGCAGCGCAGCCCGCAGGCGCAGCGCTGCGTGGCATGCCAGTCTGCCTTCGAGTCGCGGCGCGGCCCGGCGCAGCGCGCAACGATCTGAGGCTGCACCGGGGTGATGTCAAGCACGCGGCGGCAGGCGTCGCCGAGTCCCTCTCAATCAAGGCGCGAACATCGCCTGCAGGGTCTGCAGCGTGGACGCCAGCGTTGGCGGACGCAAGCTGCCCAGGCGCTTGATCAACCGGGCCCGGTCGAGCGTGCGAATTTGGTCCAGCAGGATCAGGCCCTGCTTGCCCTGGAAGGTGAGCGGCACGCGAAATGCTGCCGGCCGCGAGCCGGTGGTCATCGGCGCGACGATCGCGGTGCGCAGGTGCGCGTTCATGTCGTCGGGCGACACCACGACGCAAGGGCGGGTCTTCTGGATCTCGCTGCCGACGGTGGGGTCGAGTTGGGCGAGCCAGATGTCGCCGGCTTTCATCACCAGGCGAGCTCGTGGTCACCCGCGTTGGCCACCTCGGGCCAGACGAGCGCGTCGTCACCCTGCGCGGCCAGGCGGCGGGCATCGTCGGCCCAGCCTTCGCGCGGGTTGCGGTGCAGTGCGCGAATCTCGATCACCCCATCGCGCACCTGCAGGTCGGCGCTGCCTTCCAGGCCCAGTTGGGCCAGGATGGGTTTTGGGATCAGCACGCCCTGCGAGTTGCCCATCTTTCGAATCGCGACTTCCACGCTCGGCCTCCGGTTCGGTATGTAAGCACAATGGTAGCACGGTGCTGTGGACGGCGGTGGCATGCCCGTGTCGCGACAAAGCCGCTCGAACGATGGCAGCTCCTGGCCTGCCCCCAAGAAGGCATTCACGAGCAGAACCGCGGGTTTGTCGATCGTGGCGAACCGGGGCTGACAGACTCTGGCGGGGGCCTGCGAAGAGCTAATGGGCGTGCGGATGTGGCGTCCGACCCCGCGTGCACAATGCCCATCCAAACGGGGGCTGGTGCGTTCTCACCCCGCCGCCTTCACCTTCAACCGCCACGCATGCAGCAACGGCTCGGTGTAGCCGCTCGGCTGCGCGAGGCCCTTGAAGACGAGGTCGCTCGCGGCCTGGAACGCCGCGCCCGCGTAGTTGCCGGTCATGTTCCTGTACACCGGGTCGCCCGCGTTCTGCTCGTCGACGACCCTGGCCATGCGCTCGAGCGTGGACTGTACCTGCGCCTTCGTCACCACGCCGTGGTGCAGCCAGTTCGCCATGTGCTGGCTGCTGATGCGCAGCGTGGCGCGGTCTTCCATCAGGCCGACGTCGTGGATGTCGGGCACCTTCGAGCAGCCGACGCCCTGGTCGATCCAGCGCACGACGTAGCCGAGGATGCCCTGCGCGTTGTTGTCGAGTTCCTGCTGGCGCTCGGCGGAACTCCACTTCGGCGACTTCAGCACCGGAACGGTCAGCAGGCCCTTCAGGATCGCCTCGCGTTCGGCGTCGGGATCGGATTGCGCATGCAGCTTCTCCAGATGCTTCTGCACCGCGAAGACGTCGACCTGGTGGTAGTGCAGTGCGTGCAGCGTCGCGGCCGTCGGGCTCGGCACCCAGGCGGTGTTGGCGCCCGCCTTCGGGTGCGCGATCTTCTGTTGCAGCATCGCGCCCATCAGGTCGGGCATCGCCCACATGCCCTTGCCGATCTGCGCCTTGCCACGCAGCCCGCACTGCAGTCCGACGAGAACGTTGTTGCGCTCGTAGGCCTGGATCCAGGCGCTCGTCTTCATGTCGCCCTTGCGGATCATCGGCCCGGCGTGCATGTCGGTGTGCATCTCGTCGCCGGTGCGGTCGAGGAAGCCGGTGTTGATGAAGGCCACCCGGCTCGCGGCGGCGGCGATGCAGGCCTTCAGGTTCACGCTGGTGCGCCGCTCCTCGTCCATGATGCCGAGCTTGACGGTGCTGTCGGGCAGGCCGAGCAGCTTCTCGACGCGGCCGAACAGTTCGCCCGCGAAGGCCACCTCGGCAGGGCCGTGCATCTTCGGCTTGACGATGTAGACGCTGCCGCTGCGGCTGTTGCGGATGCCGCCCGTCGCACCTCGATGCCGCAGGTCGTGCAGCGCGATCGTCGTCGTGACCACCGCGTCGAGGATGCCTTCCGGAATCTCCCTGCCGTCGCCCCACAGGATGGCCGGGTTCGTCATCAGGTGGCCGACGTTGCGCAGGAACAGCAAGGCGCGGCCGTGCAGCGTCACGTCCTCGCCGTTGGCGCCGGTGTACTGGCGGTCGGGGTTCAGGCCGCGGGTGAAGGTCTTGCCGCCCTTGGCGACTTCTTCCGTCAGCGTGCCCTTCAGGATGCCGAGCCAGTTGGCGTAGGCCTGCACCTTGTCGTCGGCGTCGACGACGGCGACCGAGTCCTCGAGGTCGAGGATGGTCGAGAGCGCCGCTTCGAGCACCAGGTCGCACACGCCGGCCGGGTCGCTCGCGCCGATCGGCGAGCTGCGGTCGATGCGGATGTCCAGGTGCAGGCCGTGGTGCGCCAGCAGCACCGACGACGGCGCGTCGGCCTCGCCCTGGAAGCCGACGAACTGCGCCGGCCTGGCAAGCCCGGTCACGGTGCCGTCCTGCAGGGTCACGACGAGTCTGCCGGCATCGACGCGGTAGCCGCTCGAATCGACGTGCGAGCCCTTCTTCAGCGGCGCCGTGCGGTCGAGCACGTGGCGCGCGTAGGCGATGACCCTGGCGCCGCGCACCGGGTTGTAGCCGCTGCCCTTTTCGGCGCCGCCATCTTCGGCAATCGCGTCGGTGCCATAGAGTGCGTCGTACAGCGAGCCCCAGCGTGCATTGGCCGCGTTCAGCGCATAGCGTGCATTGGTGATCGGCACGACGAGTTGCGGGCCGGCCTGCAGCGCAAGCTCGGCGTCCACGTGCTTCGTCGTGATCTTCGCCTTGGCCGGCACCGGCACCAGGTAGCCGATACCTTCGAGGAAGGCGCGGTACTTTCGTGCGCTTCCGATCGGCCCGGGATGGGCCTTGTGCCAGGCGTCGATCTCGGCCTGCAGCCGGTCGCGCTCGGCGAGCAGCGCGGCATTCTTCGGCGCCAGGTCGTGGACGATGGCGTCGAAGCCCTGCCAGAAGCGGGCGGTGTCGACGCCGGTGCCGGGCAGCACGTCGCGGTCGATGAAGTTCTTCAGGACGGTGGCGACCTGCAGGCGGTGTACGGGGGTGCGTTCGGTCATGGTGGTGATGCGTCAGGACGGGAAGAAAGAGAGCACGTCGCGCAGGCTGCTGCCGGTGCGCGTCGGTTCGGTACCCAGTTGTTCGAGGGGCAGGCCCTGGCGGTTGACCCACAGCGTGGCGTAGCCGGACCAGGTGGCGCCGATGGCGTCCCAGCCATTGCTGGAGACGAACAGAATCTGCCGCGCCGGCAGGCCGAATGCCTGCGGGCCGAGGGCGTAGGCGGCGGGGTCGGTCTTGTACTTGCGCACTTCATGCACGCTGAGCACATGGGCCAGGAAGGGCTCCAGTCCGGCACTCTTGACGGCGACATCCAGCATCTGCGGGTCGCCGTTGCTGAGGATCGCGCACGGCACTCCGCGCGCCTTCAGTTCACGCAACACGTCGAGGGTCTCCGGGAACGCGCTCAGGTGCCGGTACTGGTTCATCAACTGTGCTTCGGCCGCTTCGTCGAGCAGCAGTCCGAGGCGACGTGCCGCAAAGCGCAGGCCGGCGCGGGTCAGCTCCCAGAACGGCTGGTAGCGCCCGCCCATCGAAGTCAGGTGCGTGTACTCGATCTGCTTGTCGCGCCAGAGCAGACCCAGCGCGTTGCCCTGGCCCGGGAACAGTTGCTCGGCGAGCAGCGCGACGCTGTAGACATCGAACAGCGTCCCGTAGGCGTCGAACACGACGGCGCTCGGAGCAGGCGGCTTTTCCACCGGATCACTCTATTCGAAACCCAGGCGCAGATTAAGTACTGAAACATCTCTGTATCTGTGACCTGAGTGGCGTAATCTTGCGGCCGTGGACCGGCTCAAGCAGATCGAATCCTTCGTCGCCGTTGCCGCCAAGGGCAGTCTGACGGCCGCCGCACGTGCCGAGGGGGTGGCCCCGGCGATCATCGGCCGTCGCATCGGCGCGCTCGAACAGCGGCTGGGCGTGAAGCTGCTGTTGCGCACCACGAGGCGCGTCACGCTCACCCATGAAGGAAGCGCCTTCCTCGAGGCCTGCCAACGCCTGCTGGCCGACCTCGCCAACGCCGAGGCGAGCGTCAGCGCCGGAGGCGTGAAGGCGAGCGGCCATCTGCGCATCACCGCCCCGGCCGGCTTCGGCCGCCGCCACGTGGCGCCGCTGGTGCCGCCGTTCCTCGAACGCCATCCGGAGGTGTCGCTGTCGCTGAACCTGAGCGATCGCGTGGTCGACATCGTCAACGAAGGGGTGGACTGCGCGGTGCGCGTCGGCGACCTGCCCGATTCGTCGCTGATCAGCGTGCGCCTGGCAGACAACCGGCGCCTGTGCGTTGCCGCGCCGGCTTACCTGGCACGCGCCGGCACGCCGTTGCACCCGCGGGACCTGGACCGCCACGAGTGCCTGACGTTGTCGTCCGACACCAGCCAGACGCGGGGGTGGACCTTCGTCATCGACGGCGAGCCGAGCTTCCTGCGTCCTCGCGGGCGTCTGGATTGCTCCGACGGCCAGGTGCTGCACGACTGGTGCCTGGCCGGCCTGGGCATTGCCTGGCGAAGCACCTGGGAAGTCGAGGAAGAGATCGCCAACGGCGAGTTGCTGAGCCTGCTGGAGGAATTCCGCGCGCCGCCGAACGGCATCTACGCGGTGTTCGCGCAGCGCAAGCTGCTGCCGCTGCGGGTGCGGCTGTGGATCGACTTCCTGAAGCACACCTACGGCGACGCGGCGTACTGGACGAAGCCGCCGGCCGGCCGCTGAACGATGCCGCCCGGGTCAGGCCCGGGCGGCGAACTCGGCTACTTCGCGGCGTCAGCGACGCACTTCTTGACGAAGCTCGTCTTCGCTGCGCCGGCGAGCTTCTTCTCGGCGGCCTGTGCATCGCAAGCGGCCGACGCGCCACCGGCCGATGCACCGCCTGCGTCGGCGACGCACTTCTTGACGAAGCTCGTCTTCGCCGCGCCGGCGAGCTTCTTCTCGGTCGCCTGCGCCTCGCAACCGGCCGAGGCGCCACCGGCGGCGGCATCCTGCTCGCACTTCTTGACGAAGCTCGTCTTGGCAGCGCCGGCGAGCTTCTTCTCGGCGGCCTGGGTCTCGCAACTCGCCTCAGCCTGGCCGGTGAGCGCGAAGGCGAGGAGGGCGATGACGGGGAACAGTTTCTTCATGGGGTCTCCAGTGGGGATGGGCTGAATGTTACCAACCTCATTCGACCACCGCGGAGCGCGGCGCTGTCCAAGCCGGCACGGCCCGCGCGCTTAGAACCTATCCGTGAATAGGGCGACCCTGCGCCGGGGCCGGATCGGGCGCAGGCGTAGGAGCGAGTCGCGCCGTGGTGCCGATCACCACAAGCGGCTCGCGACACCCGCATGCGCCCGATCCGGCCCCGGCCCGAAGGGTTGCGGCGACAAAGCGCGTCTGCGGCGTTGCAAGCCTTGCCTAGGGGCCGACCCTGGACGGCGGCTTGCGCCTTGCATCCGTCGCTTTGTCGTCACAACGCAGGGCCGCCTTATTCACGGATAGGTTCTTAGGCGCACCGCTCAGAGGATCCGCCGCGGATGGGCGAGCGCTTCGTGGGCAGCGTGAAGCCGGCGCACCAGCACGCCGATGAACGCCTCGTCGAAAAGGTGGCGGCAGCCCGCGCCCAATTGAGTCAAGGTCTCGGGGGTGAACGAGATCGTCGTGCAGGGCTTGCTGACGACGACGTCGGCGCTGTGCAGCCGCAGCTCGGGGCTCGGCGCGAGGTAGGCCATTTCGCCGACCGAGGTGCCGGTGCCGAGCCTTGCCACCTGTTTCCCGTCGCGGAACACTTCGACCTCGCCCTGCGCAACGATGTGGAAACTGCGCCCTTCCTCGCCCTTGCGGTACAGCGCGTGGCCGAAGCCGAATCGTTGCCAGCTTGCGCGGTGCACGACCTCCCACAGTTCGACGTCGCCGAAGTTGCGGAAGAACTCGAGGCTGCGCAGCAGCGTGAAGCGCTCCGAATCGAGCACGCCCTGAAGCTGGCCGCGCGGCACTTCGCGGTTCGCGATCAGTGCCGACAGCGCCTGCGCGAACTCGTCCCACCCCGTGTGGCGCTCGTCGGGGCGCTTGGCCAGCGCGCGCAGGATCACCGCGTCGACACCCGAGCCGACGCCAGCGCGCAGCCCGCTCGGCGGCGGCGGGGCGTGGTGGTAGATCTGGTTCACCAGGGCAGCCTGCTCCTGCGCGTCGAAGGGGGGGCGGCCGGTGATCAGGTGGTAGAGCACGGCACCGAGCGAATAGATGTCGGCCCGGCAGTCGAGAACGCTGCCGTCGAGCTGCTCGGGCGACATGTAGGCCAGCGACCCGACCCGGTAGACCTGCGTCACGTCGCTGCGCATGTTGAGCACGCTGCCGAAGTCGGTGATCTTGATGTCGGTGATGCTGCCGTCGGTCAGCACGGCGAGGATGTTGGCCGGCTTCACGTCGCGGTGGATCAGCCCCTGGCGATAGACGTAGCCGAGCGCCATCGCGCACTTGAAGCCGAGCTCGACGATCAGTTCCAGCGCCTGCAGGCGGTCGGCGCGACAGTACGGCCTGAGCGTGTTGCCGTCGACGTACTCCATCACGATGTAAGGCGCCTGCGGGTCGGCCACGGCGTCGAAGATCTGCACCACGTTGGGATGCTGCAGGCGGCCGACGAGGGCCGCCTCGGCAGCGAAGACTCGCTCGTGGTAGCGCCCGTCCTGCGTGTCGGCGAGCGCGCCGGCGCGTACCCGCTTGATCGCCACGTCGCAGTCGCGGAACTCGTCGCGGCAGAGGAAGACCTCACTGGTCGCGCCTTCGCCCAGCCGGCGCAGCACGCGGTACTTGCCGATCTGCGCAGGCAGATCGGTCGCATCGGACGGGGCAACGGCGGGGTTGGACATGGCGGGGCGTCGCGGCCGGAAGCAGGCCGCCGGGCGATCATTGCACCGTCCGACAGGGTCCGCTGCGGCGAACAGCGGGGCAAACGCGGCCCACTCCCGTGCCGCCAGCGGCTGGTCACGACCGGTCAAAACGTAGAATCTCCCGATGATTGCAGTCAAGCAGGAGTTGCTGGACGCCCTGGCCGACGCGCTCGCCGAGTTGGCGCCGGGGCACGCGCTCGCAGCGGCGTTCGAGTCGCCCAGGCAGGCGGCGCACGGCGACCTCGCCTGTACGGCCGCGATGCAGCTGGCCAAGCCGCTGCACAGGAGCCCGCGCGATCTTGCGCAGCGCCTGGTCGATGCGCTCGCGCGCCGCGCGCCGGTGCGCCGATGGGTCGAGGCGATGGAGATCGCAGGCCCCGGCTTCATCAACCTGCGGCTCACGGCCGCGGCGAAACAGACCGTCGTCGCCGAGGTGCTGGCCGCGGGCGCAGCCTATGGCCGGCGGACCGGCGAAGAAGGTACCGGCCAGAAGGTGCTGGTCGAGTTCGTCTCGGCCAACCCGACCGGCCCGCTGCACACCGGCCACACGCGCCAGGCGGCACTCGGCGATGCGATCTGCAGCCTGCTCGAACGGCAGGGCTGGCACGTGACGCGCGAGTTCTACTACAACGACGCCGGGGTGCAGATCGCCACGCTCGCCGCCTCGGTGCAGGCGCGCCTGAAGGGATTCAAGCCCGGCGACCCGCAGTGGCCCGAAGCGGCCTACAACGGCGACTACATCGCCGACGTCGCGGCGGACTTCGCGGCGAGGAAGACCGTGCACGCAGACGACCGCGAGTTCACCGCCTCGGGCGACGCGGACGACCTGGAAGGCATCCGCCAGTTCGCGGTTGCCTACCTGCGCCACGAGCAGGACCTGGACCTGCAGGCGCTCGGCGTGCACTTCGACCACTACTTCCTCGAGTCGAGCCTGTACAGCAGCGGCCGCGTCGAAGACACCGTCGAGCGCCTGGTCGCCGCCGGCAAGACTTTCGAGGAAGGTGGTGCGCTCTGGCTGCGCACGACCGAATACGGCGACGACAAGGACCGCGTGATGCGCAAGTCCGACGGCAGCTACACCTACTTCGTGCCCGACGTCGCCTATCACCTCGCCAAGATCGAGCGCGGCTACTGCAAGGCGATCAACATCCAGGGCGGCGACCACCACGGCACGATCGCCCGCGTGCGCGCCGGCGTGCAGGCGGCGGGTACGGGCGTGCCGCCCGGCTACCCGGACTACGTGCTGCACAAGATGGTCACCGTGATGAAGGGCGGCGCCGAGGTGAAGATCTCCAAGCGCGCCGGCAGCTACGTGACGCTGCGCGACCTTATCGACTGGACCGGGCGCGACGCGGTGCGCTTCTTCATGCTCAGCCGCAAGGCCGACACCGAATTCGTCTTCGATGTCGACCTCGCGCTGAAGCAGAACGACGAGAACCCGGTGTTCTACGTGCAGTACGCCCATGCGCGCATCTGCTCGGTGCTGGCGCAGTGGGGGGGCGACGCGACGCAACTCGCGGCGACCGATGTCAGCCGGCTGGCTGCACCCACCGAGACGGCGTTGATGCTCAGGCTGGCAGAGTACCCGGCGCTGCTCGCGCGCGCCGCGGCGGACCTCGCGCCGCACGACGTGGCGTTCTACCTGCGGGACCTGAGTGCGGCGTTCCACAGCTACTATGCCGCCGAGCGCTTTCTCGTCGACGATGCGGACCTCGCGCGCGCCCGCCTTGCACTGCTCGCGGCCACGCGCCAGGTGCTGCGCAATGCGCTCGCCGTGCTGGGTGTCAGCGCGCCCGCAGCGATGATGCGTGAGGCCGCGCCCACACTGGAGCCGGTGACATGAGACGGACATCGAGTCCGGGCCCGCGCGGCATCCGGCGCGCCCAGCGTGGAGGCTTCTTTCTCGGCCTGATCGTGGGCCTTCTCGCCGGGCTTGCAGTGTCGCTCGGCGTCGCGCTCTACGTGACGAAGGTACCGGTGCCGTTCATCAACAAGGTGCCGCAGCGCAGCCCGGAGCAGGATGCCGCGCAGGCCGAAAAGAACCGCAACTGGGATCCCAACGGCCCGCTCGCCGGCAAGGGCGCGACACGCTCGCCGGCTGCCGCTGCGAGCGCCGCGTCGACCGCTGCGCCCGCGACCCCACCGGGCGCCGGCCTGCCGCGGGCGGGCAAGCCCGCAGCCTCCGCCGCCGCGTCGAAGAAGGACGGCAGGGACGCCTCCACGAGCGCCGAGAAGGCCGCCGCGACTGCCGACCCGTTCATCTACTTCGTCCAGGCCGGCGCCTATGCGCGCGCCGAGGACGCCGAACAGCAGCGCGCCAACCTGGCGCTGAGGGGCCTCGAGGCGAAAATCACCGAGCGCGAACAGGCCGGGCGAACGGTCTATCGGGTGCGCGTCGGGCCGTACGAGCAGAAGGAAGAAGCCGAAGCGGCGAGGGGCAGACTCGCCGCGGCGGGCGTCGACTCGGCGATGGTGCGGGTACAGCGTTGAACTGAACTTGTGCGGGCCGGAAGCACTCCACCCGCGGGTCATCCAAATGGGAGCACGAATGAAGCGTCGTCAATTCACGGCCGCTCTGGCCACCAGTGCGCTGGGTGCGGCCGCGATGATCGGCCCGACACGAGCCCAGAGCGGGGCGCCCGCCGAAGGCAAGGACTACCTGCGACTGAGCGCGCCGCTACCGGCACCGGCGGCCGGCAAGGTCGATGTGATCGAGTTCTTCTGGTATGGCTGCCCGCACTGCAACACCTTCGAGCCGATGCTCGAAGCCTGGGCGAAGAAGCTGCCGGACTACGTGAACTTTCGGCGTGTGCCGGTGGCCTTCCGCGATGAACCGTACGTTGCCCACCAGCGGATCTACTACGCGCTCGAAGAGATGAAGCTGACCGAGACGATGCATCGCAAGGTGTTCACCGCGATCCACGTCGATCGCCTGCGCCTGGACAAGCCGGCCGACATTGCCGCCTTCATGACCAAGAACGGCGTCGACGGGACCAAGTTCCTCGAGCACTACAACGGCTTCTCGGTGCAGACCAAGGCGCGCCAGGCCAGCCAGGTGGCGCAGGCCTACAAGCTCGACGGCGTGCCGGCGATGGGCGTCCAGGGAAAGTTTTTCACTTCGGCGACGCTCTCCGGCTCGCCCGAGCGGACGCTCGCCGTCGTGGACTACCTGATCCAGAGGGAGCGCGGCGGCAAGGCCTGAGCCGCCCGTTCGTCGGGCGGCGGGAGGTAGGCTCTCAGGTGGCCACCAGACCTGCGAGCCGGTTGCGGATGATGTCTTGCGCTTCACCCATGATGCGGTCGATCAGTTCCTTGACCGTGGGGATGTCGTGGATCAACCCGGCCACCATGCCGCAGGACCACGCGCCTGCGTCCATCGCACCTTCCTGCATGATGCGCGGGTAGACACCGGCCACCTCGGCCATGATGTCCTCGAATTTCATGTTCGCACCGAGCGCGCGCTCCTTCTCGAGCAGTCGGTCCACCGCATCGTTGCGCAGCACGCGCTCGGTATTGCGCAGCGGACGCATCACCAGTCGCGTGTCGAGTTCGCTGGCGGCGACGATTGCCTTCTTGACGTTTTCGTGTACCGGCGCCTCCTTCGTCGCGATGAAGCGTGTGCCCATGTTCATGCCTTCTGCGCCCAGCGCGAGCGCGGCCACCAGCGAGCGGCCATCGGCCATGCCGCCAGACGCGACGAACGGAATCTTCAGTTCCTCCGCCGCGCGCGGCAGCAGGATGAAGTTGGGCACGTCGTCCTCGCCCGGATGACCGCCACACTCGAAGCCGTCGACGCTGACCGCGTCGCATCCGATGGCCTCGGCCTTCAGCGAGTGGCGGACCGAGGTGCACTTGTGAATGACCTTGATCCCCGCCTCGTGCAGCGCGGGCAGCCATCGCTGGGGGTTGTTGCCTGCGGTCTCGACCACCTTGACGCCGCCGTCGATGATTGCGCGGATGTATCCCGGATAGTCTGGCGCGCTGACCACCGGCAGGAAGGTGAGGTTGACACCGAACGGCTTGTCGGTCATCTCGCGGCAGCGGCGGATCTCGTTGGCCAGCGCGTCGGCCGTTCGCAGCGTCAGCGCGGTGACGATCCCGAGTCCACCGGCGTTGGACACGGCCGCGGCCATCTCGGCAAAGCCGACGAAGTGCATTCCCCCCTGGATGATCGGGTGCTCGATGCCGAAAAGCTCTGTGATCTTTGTCTTCATGGTGTGCGGCAAGCTCGTTGCCAGGGACTGATCCAGGGGTGAGGTGGCTGCCAGGGGGGGCGCTTGCGGGGCCCCGGCTCGAGCAGGGTGGTCGTCTCGCTCGGATCATAGCGGGCCGACACGGGCGCCCGAGATTCGCGCTCGAAGGCGTTGATTCGAGCCTTTGTTGGCAGACGGTGCGAGTTCGACGCCCCGCTGTGCGGGAAGCGTCGAATAGAATGGCCTGCAAGTTTCATGCCCCATGCACATCCTGCTTCGCATCCCGCTCGGCCACGGCGCTTTTCGTGCGCTGTTGCCCGCCCTGGCGCTGGTGGCCGGGGTCGGGCCGTCGCTGGCTGAGAAGGCCGACCGCAACAAGCCGCTCAACATCGAGGCAGACAGCGGGCGCTACGACGACCTGAAGCAGATCGGCACCTTCACGGGCAATGTCGTCGTTACAAAGGGCACGCTGACGATGCGCGCAGCGCAGATCGAGGTGCGCCAGGACCCGGACGGCTACCAGCACGGCCTGGCCAAGGCGCTGCCGGGCCAGCTCGCGAGCTTCAGCCAGAAGCGCGATGGGGTCGACGAGACGATCCAGGGCGAGGCCGAGCGCATCGAGTACGACGGCAAGGCCGACACCGTGCGCTTCATCAATCGGGCCGTGATCCGCCGCTACCGTGGCGCGACACTCGCCGACGAGACCGCCGGCAGCCTGATCACGTACGACAACACGCGCGAAGTCTTCAGCGTCGACGGTGGCGCATCGGCCGCCACGCCGGCCAACCCCGGCGGGCGCGTGCGCGCCACGCTGGCACCGCGAGATGCCTTGCCCGATGCCGCGGCGTCGCAGCCGGCCGTGGCGCCGACGCTTCGCCCCAGCAGTTCGCTCGGCAAGGCGGCTTCCGGAGGGCGCCCTTGATCGCGGCCGAAGCGGTGCCGGGACGATGAGCATCGCGCCGGCGACTTCCGTGGCGCCCGGGCGTCTCGAGGCCAGCGGGCTGAAGAAGACGTATGGCACGCGCGCAGTGGTGAAGGACGTGCACGTGGCCGTGGCGGGAGGCGAGGTCGTGGGCCTGCTCGGCCCGAACGGCGCCGGCAAGACGACGAGCTTCTACATGATCGTCGGCCTGTTGCGCGCCGACGCCGGCCGGATCAGCATCGGCGGCCGCCGCGTCGAGCGGATGCCGATCCACCAGCGCTCGCGCCTCGGGCTGAGCTACCTGCCGCAGGAGGCCTCGATCTTTCGCAAGCTCACCGTCGAGGAGAACATCCGCGCCGTGCTCGAGTTGCAGATCGACGCCGACGGCAGGCCGTTCAAGTCGGCGCGCATCGAACAGTTGCTCGACGGCCTGCTGAACGACCTGTCGATCGAGAAGCTGCGCGACAACCCGGCCCCGTCGCTGTCGGGCGGCGAGCGGCGGCGCGTCGAGATCGCGCGCGCGCTGGCCACGCAGCCGCGCTTCATCCTGCTCGACGAGCCGTTCGCAGGAATTGATCCGATCGCGGTGATCGAGATCCAGCGAATCATCAGCTTCCTCAAGGGCCGGGGCATCGGCGTGCTGATCACCGACCACAACGTGCGCGAGACGCTGGGCATCTGCGATCGCGCCTACATCATCAGCGACGGCGCCGTGCTCGCCGAGGGCACGCCGCACGAGATCGTCGCGAACGCCGACGTGCGCAAGGTGTACCTCGGCGAACATTTCCGCATGTAGCGTGCCGCGGATGAAGCCTCCCCACCCCAAAGACGCGTGGCCGTCTGCCTTCGGCCCTGAGCTGTCCGTCGCCCCTGGGAGTTTGGCGTCGGTCGGGCCCGGTGCGCGAGGTCAGGGGACCTTTCGGGCCCTTAGCCACGGGTCGGGAGCAGCGCGGTGGAGCCGTGAAGTGAAGGCCGCCCCATGAAGCCGACCCTTCAGGTCCGCCTGTCGCAGCACCTGTCGCTGACGCCGCAGCTCCAGCAGTCGATCCGCCTGCTCCAGCTGTCGACGCTCGAGCTCCAGCAGGAGGTCGAGCAGATGCTCGAGCAGAACCCCTTCCTCGAAACGGAAGAGGAGGCTGCGGCGCCCGAGGCAGCGCCGGAGCGTGTCGCTGCCGGCGAGCGCGACAGCGAGCGACAGGAAGCCGAGACACGTTCGGAGAGCAGCGTCGAGACCGCCGACGACGCCCCCGGCCTGGACGCCGCCGAGTTCGGAACCGCCGAACGCGAGGACTGGGAGAATGGCACCGAGCGAGAGGACTTCGACGGCATCGCCGAGGTGCCGTCTTCCGGCGGCCAGGGCGCCGAGGGTGACGACTTCGAGGGGCGCGAGCGTGGCGGCGCGGCAGAGTCGCTGCAGGATCACCTGCGCGGGCAACTCGCCGGCATGCGGCTCACCCCCGAGGACGCCGCCGCGCTGGCGGTGCTGATCGATTCGCTGGACGAAGACGGCTACCTCGCCGACCCGCTGGAGGAGATCGCCGAGCGCCTCGCCGGTGACGACGAAGCGGAGCGCCAGGACCTGCTCGAACGGCTGCAGATCGCGCTGAAATGGCTGCAGAGCCTGGACCCGCCGGGCGTCGGCGCGCGCGACCTCGCCGAGTGCCTGACACTGCAGCTGCGCGCGCTTCCGCGCAGCGAGGCGCAGGCGATCGCGATCCTGGTCTGCCGCCATCACCTGGAGCTGCTCGCCCGGCGAGACGTCAGAAAGCTGATGGCGGCCACCGGCGCCGACGAGGACCTGCTGCGCGAGGCGCAGGCGCTGATCGTCACGCTCGAGCCGAAGCCGGGCCGCGCGTTCACGAATGCCGAGGCTCAGGTGATCGTGCCCGACGTGATCGTGCAGAGGGCCGGCCGCGGATGGAAGGTCGTGCTCAACCCGGAGGTGATGCCCAAACTGCGCATCAACGACCTCTACGCGCAGGCGATCCGCGGTGCACGCGGCGCCAACGGTTCGCCGCTGGGCGCGCGGCTGCAGGAGGCGCGCTGGTTCGTGAAGAACATCCAGCAGCGCTTCGACACCATCCAGCGCGTCTCGCAGGCAATCGTCGAACGCCAGAAGAGCTTCCTCACTCATGGCGCGATCGCGATGAAGCCGCTCGTGCTGCGCGAGATCGCGGACGAGCTCGGCTTGCACGAGTCGACGATCTCGCGCGTCACGACGGCGAAGTACATGGCCACGCTGCAGGGCACCTTCGAGCTGAAGTACTTCTTCGGCTCGTCGCTGCATACCGAGGCTGGCGGCAACGCCTCGAGCACGGCGGTGCGTGCGCTGCTCAGGCAACTGATCGCCGCCGAGGACCCGGCCAAGCCGCTGTCGGACAGCCAGCTGAGCCAGATGCTCGAGGAACAGGGCATCCAGGTCGCGCGGCGCACCGTGGCCAAGTATCGCGAGGCGCTGAAGCTTGCGCCGGCCAATCTGCGCCGCACGATGTGAGGCGTGTTGTTCCGACGTTCATGAGCCAAGCTCCCCTGTTCCTTCCCTGCGCTGCCGGGGTCGAGGCCCTGCTGGCCGACGAAGTGGCACGCCTGCTGCCACAGGCGCAAGTGCGTGTGGTGCGCGGCGGCGTCGGCCTGGAAGGTGGCGCGGCGGAGGTGATGCGGCTCAACCTCGAGAGCCGCCTCGCGCAGCGCGTGCTGATCGAGGTGGCCGAAGGCGCCTACGCGAACGAGGACGAGCTGTACGCGCTGGCGCGCGGCGTCGACTGGACGCTGTGGATCACCCCGCAGCAGACGCTGCGCGTCGACACCACGGCGCAGCGCTCGCCGCTGCGCAGCCTGAACTTCGCCGCGCTGCGCATCAAGGACGGCGTGTGCGACATGTTGCGCGATGCGACCGGCGAGCGGCCGAGCGTCGACACCCGCCACCCCGAGCTGCAGCTCGTGCTGCACCTCGGCGCCGAGCGCGCCACGCTGTATGTCGACAGCTCCGGTGAACCGCTGTTCAAGCGCGGCTGGCGGGTCGACAAGGGGGACGCGCCACTCAAGGAAACGCTCGCCGCGTCGATGCTGGCCGCCGCCGGCTGGCGCGGCACGCCCGAGGCGGGCGGCGCGCTGCACGACCCCTGCTGTGGCTCGGGAACCATTGCGATCGAAGCGGCGCAGATCGCCTGCGGCATTGCGCCGGGCCTGCTGCGCCGCTTCGCGTTCGAGCGCCTGGTGCCGTTCGCGCCCGCCGAGCTTCGCCAGCAGTGGCGGGAGCTGAAGGTGGCCGCACAGGCGCGCATCCATCCGAGCGCCGTGCCGATCTTCGCCAGCGACGTCTCGTTCCGGATGGTCGATTTCGCCCGCCGCAACGCCGAGCGCGCCGGTGTCGCGCACGCCATCACCTTCAACGGCGGCGACGCGCTGGAGCGCCCGGCGCCCGCGCTGCCGCCCGGCCTGCCGGGCACGCTGATGCTCAATCCGCCGTACGGCGAACGCATCGAGGTGCTCGGCAAGGCAGGCGCCAGATGGGCGCGGCCCTCGGCCGAGGACCGCAGCACCCCCGAAGACTTCTTCCCGCGTCTGGCGGCGCACTGGAAGCGTGCCTACACCGGTCACGCCGCAGGCTGGACGGCCTGGGTGCTGAGTCCCGACCTGAAGCTTCCGGGCAGCATGCGATTGAAGGAAGGCCGACGGATGCCCATGTGGAACGGTCCGATCGAGTGCCGCCTGTTCCGCTTCGACCTGGTGGCCGGGTCGATGCGCGGCTGAGCCCGCGACGGCAGGCAAGCGTTGTTGCACTGCAACAAAGTTCGCTGACAAGATTGCCGGCGACGGGGCAGGCGCGCGCAGAATGCGGTTCCCGCGCGCCGGCCACGGGCGCAGCGGGGTCATCGCCGGAGCCCCCCGCAAGGCACAATGGCTCGCCAGCGAATTCGCCCCCCAGCTTCTGTGAGTTCCCCCTCCGCTTCCCGCAAGTCCGGCTTGTTCGCACTCACGCTCGGCGCGGTCGGCGTGGTCTATGGCGACATCGGCACGAGCCCGCTATACGCCCTGAAGGAGGTCTTCGCGCACGGTCACGTGCCGCTGACGCCAGGCAACATCTACGGCGTGCTGTCGATGATCTTCTGGACGCTGACGGTGGTGGTCAGTGTCAAGTACGTCGTGCTGATCCTGCGCGCCGACAACAACGGCGAGGGCGGCCTGATCGCGATGCTGGCGCTGGCCTCGACTGCCGTGCTGGAGCGTCCGGCATTGCGCCGCCGTCTGATGCTGGTCGGCATCTTCGGAACGGCGATCTTCTTCGGCGACGGCGTCATCACCCCCGCGATTTCGGTGCTGTCGGCGGTGGAGGGGCTGGAGGTGGCGGCCCCGGGGCTGCACACGTTCATCGTTCCAGTGACCTTGGTCGTGCTGACGGTACTGTTCGTGGTGCAACGGCACGGCACCACCGGCATCGGCAGGTTCTTCGGGCCGGTGATGGTGACCTGGTTCCTCGTGCTCGCGCTGCTCGGCGCCACGCACATCGTCGGCAACCCCGACGTGCTGTGGGCGCTGAGCCCGCACCACGCGTTGACCTTCGTCGCCACGCACCCGCACATCGCTTTCATTGCTCTCGGCTCGGTGGTGCTGTGCGTCACCGGCGCCGAGGCGCTGTACGCCGACATGGGCCACTTCGGCAAGCGCCCGATCCGCCTGGCCTGGTTCGGCCTGGCGATGCCGGCGCTGGTGATCAACTACTTCGGGCAGGGCGCGATGCTGCTCGCGCACCCGGAGAACGTGCGCAACCCGTTCTACGAGATGGCGCCGGCCTGGGCTCTCTTCCCGCTGATCGGGCTCGCGACCTGCGCCACGGTGATCGCCTCGCAGGCGCTGATCACGGCGGCCTTCTCGGTCACCAAGCAGGCGATCCAGCTCGGCTACCTTCCGCGCATGCGGATCGCACACACCTCGGTACGCGAGATCGGCCAGGTCTACCTGCCGTTCATCAACTGGTCGCTCTACGTGTGCATCTTCGCCGCGGTCGTTCTGTTCGGGTCGAGCGGCAAGCTGGCGGCGGCCTACGGCATCACGGTCACGATCGACATGCTGATCACGACCACGATGACCTTCTTCGTGATCCGCTACGGCTGGAAGTACCCCTGGTCACTGTGCATTGCTGCCACCGGCTTCTTCTTTGCGGTCGACCTCGTGTACTTCGCAGCCAACGCCGTCAAGGTGCTCGACGGCGGCTGGTTCCCGCTCGTGCTCGGCGGAGTCATGTTCACCTTCATGATGACCTGGAAGCAGGGCCGAATCCTGATGGCCGAGAGCCTGCGTGTCGACGCGATCGAACTCGAGGGCTTCCTCGAGGCCGTGTTCGTCAGCCCGCCCACGCGGGTGCAGGGCACGGCGGTGTTCCTTGCCAGCGATGCCGGCCTGACGCCCAACGCGCTGATGCACAACCTGAAGCACAACAAGGTGCTTCACGAGACCAACCTGTTCGTCCACGTACAGCACCACGAGGTACCGTGGATCGGCTTCGACAAGCGCTGCGAGATCGAACCGCTGGGGCACGACTGCTGGCAAGTCACGCTGCACTTCGGTTTCAAGAATGATCCGGACGTGCCCGAGGCGTTGGCGCTGCTGCGCGCCCGCGGCGTGCAGCTCGACGAGATGGACACGAGCTACTTCCTGTCGCGCGACATCGTGATTCCCACCCTCGGCGCCGGCATGGCGATATGGCGCGAGAAGCTGTTCGCCGGCATGCACCGCAATGCGTCGGCGGCTGCCGACTTCCTGAACCTGCCGACGAACCGGGTCGTGGAGCTGGGCTCGAAGGTCGAGATCTGACGCACGGGACACCCGCCATGAAGCTGCTCTTCGTCGCCGATCCGCTGGAACATTTCAAGATCGCCAAGGACTCGACCTTCGCGATGATGGGCGAAGCTGCCGCGCGCGGTCATGCACTGCTCGTCTGCGAGCCGCAGGACCTGACCTGGCAGCGCGGGAGCCGCGTCACCGCGCACGTGCGCGAGATCACGCTGACCGGCGATGCGCGCGACTGGTATACGGCGGGTGAGCCTGCGGCGACGGCGCTGGCCGACCTGGGCGCAGTCGTGATGCGCAAGGACCCGCCGTTCGACAGCGAGTACTTCTATGCGACGCACCTGCTCGAGCAGGCCGAGCGCGAAGGCGCGCAGGTCTTCAACAAGCCGCGCGCGCTGCGCGACCACCCGGAGAAGCTCGCCATCCTCGAGTTCCCGCAGTTCATCTCGCCGACGCTGGTGACGCGCGACGAGGGCGATGTGAAGCGCTTCCACGCCGAGCACGGCGACATCATCTTGAAGCCCCTCGACGGCATGGGCGGCATGGGCATCTTCCGCGTCGGCCCCGACGGGCTGAACCTCGGGAGCATCACCGAGACGCTGAACCGCGGCGGTGCGCAGACGGTGATGGTGCAACGCTACCTCCCCGAGATCGCGCAGGGCGACAAGCGCATCCTCGTCATCGGCGGCGTGCCGGTGCCGTTTTCGCTGGCGCGCATTCCGCAGGGCAGCGAGATCCGCGGCAACCTGGCGGCCGGAGGCAAGGGCGTGGCGCAGCCGCTCTCGGCGCGTGACCGCGAGATCGCCGAGGCGCTCGGCCCGGTGCTCGCCGGGCGAGGATTGTTGCTCGTGGGACTGGACGTGATCGGCGACTGCCTGACCGAAATCAACGTGACCAGCCCGACCTGCTTCCGGGAGATTGCGCAGCAGACCGGGTTCGACGTGGCCGGGATGTTCGTCGATGCGCTGGAAGCGGCGCTGCGGCCTGTGGCGGCGCGCTGAAGCAGATGGCCGTCCTCTCGCTGTCCAATGCCCACCTCGCCTATGGCCACGTGGCGCTGCTCGACGGTGCCGCTTTCTCGCTCGAGGAGGGTGAGCGGCTCGGCCTGATCGGCCGCAACGGCGCAGGCAAGTCGTCGCTATTGAAGATCGTCGCCGGTCTCGAGAAGCCCGACGACGGGCTGCTGCAGCTGACGCAGGGCCTGCGCATCCGCTACGTGCCGCAGGAACCGGTGTTTGCCGACGACGACACGGTGTTCGAAGTCGTCAGCGAGGGCGTGGCCGAGGCGCGGGAGGTCCGTGCGGCGTACGAGGCGCACGTGCCCGGCGTCGACCTCGACGCCCTGCAGACGCGCATCGAGGCGCTGGACGCCTGGAACTGGGAGCAGCGCGTCGCCACCACGTTGGCACAGCTGCATCTGGACGGCGGGCGGCGCATCGGCGAACTCTCCGGCGGCATGAAGAAGCGCGTCGCGCTGGCGCAGGCGCTGGTCGCGGTGCCCGACGTGCTGCTGCTCGACGAGCCGACCAATCACCTCGACCTCGACTCCATCGCCTGGCTCGAGGAGCTGCTGCGCGGCTTCAAGGGCGCTCTGATGCTGATCACGCACGATCGCGCCTTCCTCGACAACGTCGTCACCCGCATCGTCGAGCTCGACCGCGGCACGCTGCGCAGCTACCCGGGAAACTTCAGTGCCTACGAGCGAGCGAAGGAGGAGCAACTCGCCGCCGAGGCGCTGGCCAGCGCACGCGCCGACAAGCTGCTCGCGCAGGAGGAAGTCTGGATCCGCAAGGGCGTCGAGGCGCGGCGCACGCGCAGCGTCGCGCGCGTCGAGCGGCTGCAAGCCCTGCGCGCGCAGCGCGAGAAGCGGCGCGAGTCGCTCGGCCAGGTGCGGCTCGAGATCGACTCGGGCATGCCGAGCGGCAAGATCGTCGCGGAACTGCGCGATGTCAGCATGCGCTTCGGCGACAAGATCGTCGTCAGCCATTTCAGCGCGACGATCCTGCGCGGCGACAAGGTCGGCCTGATCGGACCGAACGGCGCCGGCAAGACGACGCTGCTCAAGCTGATCCTCGGCGAGCTGCGGCCCACCTCGGGCATGGTGCGGCTCGGCAGCCGGCTCGAGGTGGCGTACTTCGATCAGATGCGCAGCGCGCTGGATCTGGACGCGACGCTCGCCGACGCCATCAGCGCGGGCAGCGAATGGGTCGAGTTCAACGGCGCGCGCAAGCACGTGATGAGCTACCTGAACGACTTCCTGTTCTCGCCCGAACGTGCACGCGCGCCGGTGCGCACGCTCAGCGGCGGCGAACGCAACCGCGTGCTGCTGGCGCGCCTGTTCGCGCTGCCGGCGAACGTGCTCGTGCTCGACGAGCCGACCAACGACCTCGACATCGACACGCTGGAGCTGCTGGAAGACCTGCTGCAGAGGTACCCCGGCACGGTGTTCCTGGTCAGTCACGACCGGCGCTTTCTCGACAACGTGGTGACCAGCACCATCGCCTGGGAGGGCGAGGCCTCCCCCGGCCTGTGGCGCGAGTACGAAGGGGGCTACGAGGACTGGGTCGTGCAGAGTGCGCGCTCGCAGGGGCTGAAGCGTGAGGCCGCCGGGCCGGCCGCAGCGCAGAGACCGCGCGCGGCGCCGCCGGCGCCAGCTGCGGCCAGGCCGCGCAAGCTCAGCTACAAGGAGCAGCGCGAACTCGATGCGCTGCCGGCGCACATCGACGCGCTCGAGACGGAACAGCGGCTGCTCGCCGAGCAGCTTTCGGGCGGCGAGATCTATGCCGGCGACGTCTCGCGCCTCATCCAGACGCAGGACCGCATCGCGCAGATCGAGACTGAACTGATGGCTGCGCTCGAGCGCTGGGAGGCGCTCGGCGCCGGGTAGGGATCGTTCCAGCGGCCGGGCTGCCCGGCGGTCCGCTTACGGCCCATTGTGAGCGTTCGAGCCTGGCGGAGCGAACGTCAGCAGAGTGCCGTTCAGCCGACCCTGAGCCTCCGCTGCTCTGGGGCAGGACCCGGCCATGCTCAGCCGCGCAGCAGTCGCGCTGCAGCGGCATCGATCGCCTCGGTCAATTCCGCATAGCTGCGGCTGACCGGGAACTGCGGAAACTGCGCCGCGATCGCAGCGGGCGGATTGATGAAGATGCCGGCATCGGCTGCGGCAAGCATGCCGGTGTCGTTGTACGAGTCGCCCGCAGCGATGACCTGGAAATTGAGGCTCTTCAGCGCGTCGACCGCTTGCCGTTTCTGTTCACCCTGGCGCAGACGGTAGTCGCGCACGACGCCGGCGCCGTCGACCACCAACTGGTGGCAGAACAGCGTGGGCTGGCCGAGCTGGCGCATCAGCGGGGCGGCGAATTCGTAGAAAGTGTCCGACAGGATGATCACCTGGAAGCGGGCGCGCAAGTCGTCGAGGAAGTCCTTGGCGCCCGGCAGCGGCCCCATGCCGCCGATCACCGCCTGGATATCGGCGAGCTTCAGCCCGTTCTGAGCCAGCAGGGCGATGCGATAGCGCATCAGCTTGTCGTAGTCCGGTTCGTCGCGGGTGGTGCGGCGGAACTCGGCGATGCCGGTGCGCTGCGAGAACTCGATCCAGATCTCAGGGGTCAGCACGCCTTCCAGATCGAGGCAGACGACTTGCATTTCGGGGGGAGGCGGGCAGCGAACTCTCAGTCGGTATCGAGGCCCAATGCTACCCGACGGGGTGCTCCCGGCGCCGGGGCCGCTGCGGCCTTGGAGACCTTCGACCGGTGATGCTCGACTCGACGGGTCGCGTCGACGAAATAGGTACGAATGTGCTCGTTGAACCAGTGTCTGCAGGCCGTTTGAAGGGAATGTTCGACCTCGCCGCAGTGACGGCTCCTTCCTGGCCGCAAGCTGACATTCAATCGATGGCGGTTCAGACGCCGCCGAACCAGGAATCGCCGAGCGCCGCCGGGTGTGATCGGCTGACGATCAGGCCGGCCTGCAGGTACAGCGCGTTGAGCAGCCGCACCGCGCGGTCGCGGTTCATGCCGGGCCAGTTCGCGATCTCGCGCTGGCTCGCGACCCGGCGCCGCAGCCGCTGCACCGCAGAGCTCAGCGGTCCTTCGCGACGCAACATGGCAAGGTCGAAGGCCGGTGACACGCGGTACACCGCGGCGCCGGTGAGTTCGGGCAGCAGGCTGCCGCGGACGCCGTGCACGGCCATCGCCCACAACAGCGGCGACAGCGGCCGGTACAGGTGCGGCTCGCCGACCATCGTGGCCTGCGGGTCGCCCGGCGGACGCAGCACGGCGGGCTCGACCTGCAGCACCTCCAGCGCCAGCCTGTGCTGCTCGACCAGCGCGCGCAGGTCGAGTGCGCTGTGCGCGAGGCGTTCATTGGGGAAGAGGGTCAGCGGCAGCACCTTCTCTTGACAGCGAAGATGCACCGTCAGGTTGCGCGCGTGGCGCACGCAGGCGGCCAGCACCTCGAGCAGGTCGGCCGCGCGGCCGGCCTGTTCGAATCGCATCAGGTCCTGCGCCAGCGACGGACTGAGCGACGACAGCCGGGTCGAAGGTGCGCCATCGGGGGCAGCTGCGTTCGAGTTCGGCCAGGTAGCGCGCGAAGCCGCTGGCGCGCGGCAACTCGGGCTCGCCGAACGGGACGGTGGGTTCGAATCTGGTCATTCGCTACGGCGGCGCGTCGATGGCAGAGGATTTTCCCACGTTCGTCAGGCGCCCAGGAGACCGGCAGCAGCCGCGCGATCACTTCGAGATCGGCCCCGGCTTCGCCGCGCGGCACCTACACTGTCTGCGATGCGCCTGCAAGAACTCAACGCCCTGCTCGGCGCGCTGCGTCACGCCCTCCACGTCTCAGGGGAGAACCTGCAATGAAGCGCCGACCGTTCCGCCAGCTCGACGTGTTCAGCTCCGAACCGTATCGAGGCAACCCGCTCGCGGTGGTGCTCGACGGCGAGGGCCTGGGTGATGCGCAGATGCAGGAGTTCGCGCGCTGGACGAACCTGTCCGAGACGACCTTCCTGCTGCCGCCCACCGACCCGGCGGCCGACTACCGCGTGCGCATCTTCACGCCGGGCGGCGAACTGCCGTTCGCAGGCCATCCGACGCTCGGCACTTGCCACGCCTGGCTCACCGCCGGCGGGCGGGCGCGAGGTGATGCCGTGGTGCAGGAATGCGCCGTCGGGCTGGTGCGCGTGCGGCGCGACGGCGACCGGCTCGCCTTCGAAGCGCCGCCGCTGAGCCGCTCGCCGGCCGATCCGGTGCTGGTCGCTGAAGTGCTCGCGGCGCTCGGCGTCGACGCGGCAAGCCTGCGCGCGGCGCAATGGCTGGACAACGGTCCGCAGTGGCTCGGCTTGCTGTTGGACAGCGCGGCGAGCGTGCTTGCGCTCGAGCCCGACCATGGGGCGCTGAAGTTGCTGGCGAAGGTCGGCGTCATCGCACCGTACCCGGCTGGCAGCGAGTGTGCCTTCGAAGTTCGCGGGTTCGCTGCGCAGCTCGGTGTTCCAGAGGACCCGGTGACCGGCAGTCTGAACGCGAGCCTCGCGCAGTGGCTGATCGCCGACGGCGTGGCGCAGCCGTGCTATGTCGCTGCGCAGGGCGCGCGCCTGGGGCGCCGTGGGCGCGTGCACATCGAACGGCTCGACGGCCAGGTCTGGGTCGGCGGTGCGAGCGTGATCTGCATCGAAGGCGACGTACTGCTGTGAACTCGCACAAGCTTGCGCCCCCGCCCCCACTTCGCTCCCCGTACGGACGCTGTCCATCCCGGGGCGGTCCCGCGGCGGACCGCGTGCCGAACTCGAACTTCTGGGCTCGCCGCACGGTAGCGTGACCCTCCCATCGCCACAGTGACCCGGACACACTCATGATGCTGCTGACTGCCGAGGAAATCGCCACCGCGCGCGCCATCGTCGCCCCGCTGCAAGCGGCCACGCCGACGCTGCGCTGGCCGTTGATCGACGCCCGGCTCGGCGCTCGCACGTGGATCAAGCACGAGAACCACACCCGTGTCGGTGCGTTCAAGTTGCGCGGCGGTGCGGTCTACCTGCACGAGCTGCTGCGGCGCGAGGCCGGCCTCAAGGGTGTGATCAGCGCGACCCGCGGCAACCATGGCCAGTCGATCGCGCTGGCGGCCGCGAGTCACGGCGTTGCGGCGACGATCGTCGTGCCGCACGGGAACTCGGTCGAGAAGAACGCCGCGATGCGCGCGCTCGGTGCCAGGCTGATCGAGCATGGCGAGGATTTCCAGGAGGCGCGCGAGCATGCGGCGCAGCTTGCCGCCGAACGTGGCATGCACTTCGTGCCGAGCCTGCATCGCGACCTGGTGCGCGGCGTGGCCAGCTACTGGATGGAGTTCTTCGAGGCCAGCGCAGGTGATCCCCCCGACGTGGTGTTCGTCCCGATCGGCCAGGGTTCGGGCATCTGCGCTTGCGCCTGCGCGCGCTCGGCGTTCGGCGCGAAGGCGCGCATCGTCGGCGTCGTCTCGGCGCACGCGACGGCCTATCTCGACAGCCTGCGAGTGGGCAGGGCGGTCGAAGCGCCGGTCACGACCCGGCTTGCCGACGGCATGGCGTGTCGAGTGCCGGACGAGGACGCGCTGGTCATGATCCGGCGCGAGGTGGACGACGTGATCGCCGTCAGCGACGACGAGGTCGCGCAGGCGATGCGTGCGCTGTTTTCCGACACGCACAACGTGGCCGAAGGCGCGGGTGCTGCATCGCTCGCCGGTGCGTTGCAGCAGCGCGGGCGCTGGGCCGGCTGCAGCGTCGGCATCGTGCTCACCGGCTGCAACGTGGACAGCGCGATGTTTGCGCGCGTGCTGCAGGGCGCTGCGTCGTAACGTTCGAGCGCTGCGGCCCTCAGTGCCGCCAGCGCCAGGCCTGTCCGACGCGCGTCCAGGCTTGTGCGGCCTCGGGGTCGGCTTCGTTCGCCTGCCTGCGGTAGCCGCGCCAGACCGCCCATCCGCTCGTCGCCAGCGCGGCGAGCAAGGTGCTGGCGAGCACGATCACGCTGCGCATGGGCCTGGACTTGCGATCGGGCGGTACGGCCACGTCGACCCGCTGCAGCACGGGGCCCTCCTTGGCCACGTCGAGCTTGGCGATCTCGTACTGGCGGATCATGCCCTCAAGCAGCATTTCCTGGATCTTCAACTCGCGCCGTGCGCGCACATATTCGACACCGGCCGCGGAGAGCCTGCTCACCGGCAGGTCCAGCGGGCTGGCCTTGTCGTCGCCGGTGCTGGACTCCATCCGCGCGAGCTCGCCGCGCAGCGCGGCCACTTCAGCGCTCAGGCGCTGCACGTCGGGGTTCTTCTCGGTCGCGGAGCGGCGCAGCACGCTGAGCATCACTTCCCGCTCGGCGATCTGCGCGCGCACCCGCGCGGCACCGGTGATCAAGGCTTCGGCCTGCTTGTCGAGCACGATCACGCCCGAGGACTCCATCACCTTGCGCAGCCCCAGTTCGGCGGCAATCAGGTTCTCCTTGGTGTCTTTCAGCTGCTGCTCGAAGAAGACCCGCCGCGTCTGCGCTTCCGACACGGCGAGGCGCCCCAGCAGCCTGGTGATCTCGTCGGCATAGGCGTTGGCGAAGTTGGCGGCGAACGCGGGATCCTCGTCGTCGACTTCGACGCTGATCAGGCCAGATTTCTTCTCGGAAGCGATGCGCACGAACTTCCCGAACTCGCGCCGCAACTGTTCGTAGGTCTCGAGGTCCCAGCGCTTAGCCAGGTCGAATCGTTCGACGAGCGCGCGCTGCACGGTATCGCTCTTCAGCAATGCCACGTAGAGTTCGTCGGGCGTCTTGGCGCCGAGGCCGCCGAGGCCGCCGAGGCCGCCGAGCGCGCCGAGCGCCGCGAGGGTCGCCGCCGACCCGCTCTGCTGCTGGGATCCCGGGGGCAGCAGTGTGGCGCGCGCGGTGAACACCTTGGGCAGCAACAGAGCCACGATCAACGCAATCATGCCCACCGTCGCGCTGACCGCGGCGATCGGCCGCTTGCTTTCGCCCAGCCATGTCAGCAGGTCGGTCAGGCGGACCGACGGGCCGTCTTCCAGCTCTTCGCCTGCCGCAGACGGTTCCACTCTCGTCGCCTCAGTTGCCGTCATGCCGGGTTCTTCAATTCACGAGAGTGTTGATCGCCGCGATGCCGAGGCCGAAGTTGGCCAGGATCTGCGTCCAGTCCTTCATGTTGCGAGTGAAGGCGCGGCCCCAGGTCTCGAAGTCGAGCTGGTTGGGTACCACCAGCGCGTCGCCCGGCTGCAGCGCCAGCGCCTCGACGTTGTTGCGGCCGAAGAATCCGCGGCTGTCGGTCGCGCTGTTGACCGTGCCGTCAGCGCGCAGGATGAACATGTTGGACACGTCGGCTGCTTCGTCGGCGCCGGCGATCCGCAGGTAGTCGCCGGCGGTGCGCCCCGGCCGCCACAGGAAGGCATTGTTGTTGACGACGGCGCCCACCACCGTGACGAAGCCGGGCCGCGGCGGCACGACGATGCGATCGGAGTTTTCGAGTGGAATGTCGGGCAGCGACTCGATCGTGTTCGCCTCCGGACTCAGCTCGAGGGCGATGCGCCCATTCGGCTGCACCCTGGACAGGCGCGCGAGCTGCGCCTGCGTTGCCGCGTTGCTGACCGCGGCGCCTCGATCAGCCGTGGTCTCGTCGCGCCGATTGGCGGCTTCGCGTGCCGCCTGGGTGGCCGACAGTGTTTCCAGACGCGCCATCGCCGCGGTGATGTTCTCGCGCTGGCGCCTGCGCGTTTCCTCGCGCGAGAACTCCATGCCGTAGACATAGGCCTGGGGCGTGAAGCCGCCGGCGCGCGCGAGCAGCTGGCGCAGCGTTTCACCGGGCAGCAGCTGGTAGACACCCGGCGTGCCGACCTCGCCTTCCAGCGCGACGAGGCGATTCTGGCGCGCCACGGGCACCTGGAAGTCCTTCTGACCGAAGACCGTGACCACGTCGCCCGGCATCAGTTCGACGTTGTTGGCCTGGTCGCCCTGCAGCACGACTTTGCCGAGGTTGAACGGGATCACCTCGGTCTTCAGGTCCTTCAGATTCAGGCGCTCGATGACCGCGTAGTCCCAGTTCAGGTCGTCGAACAGTGTGGTCGGCGCCTTCTTGACGCGTTCGACCGTGACCGGCACCTCCACGACGCCGCCTATTGGGAGCTGTGCCTGTCGCGTGCTCCCGGCATTCGCCGTGCCGGTAGCACCCGGGGAGCTGTTTGCGCCGGCCGGACCGTTCGCGCCTGCAGGACTGTTCGCGCTGAACGAGCCGTTCCCTGAGTCTCGGTCCCTGCTGCGCGCGCGTTCCCTTTCGCCGACCGTATTGCGGCTCTCGGACCGTCGCTCACCCGTCTCGTCGGCCGGGAACTCGTCCGGCAGCACCTGCACCAGCATGTTCTTGCGGCGATAGAAATCGGGAGAGATCAGCGCTTCGGCGCTCGGAATCAGGTCGCTCACGCGCATTCCGGGGAAGTAGGCATGACGCAGTGGCTGTGCGACGTGACCCCTGAGCGTCACCGCGTTGGCAAAAGCCGGCGAGATCGTCAGCAAGGTCACCACGTCGCCATCGCGCAGTGGCTTCTGCAACCCGCCGGTGTCGAGCTTGAACTCCTCGACGAAGCGCGCCGAGCGCGGCTGTGCCGGGTCGATGCGCTCGACGACCGCCCGGTGCGGATTCGCCAGAACCGGTGCGCCACCGGCATAGCGCAGCAACTCGCTGACCGGTTCCTGCAGCCCCTTCAACTCGTAGATCGCCGCGTTGTCCAGCTCGCCATTGAGCGCCACCCGCGCGCCGACCGGGTGGAACACCACGACGTCGCCCGCCACGAGCTGAAGGTCCTTCGACTTGTCGCCCTGGACGAGGAACTCGTACGCGTCAAGCTCCGAAACGATGCGCCCGTCGCGGCGCAGGCTGATCTTGCGCATCGAGCCGTTCGGGCCCGGCCCGCCAGCGGCCACGACGGCCGACAGCAGCGTCGCCTGGCTGCTCAGCGTGAACACGCCCGGCAGTCTTGCCGGTCCCACCACGAACACCTTCACCCCGTGCAGCCGGCCCAGGCTCACGCTCAGGTTGAAGTTCGTGTACATGCGGCCGATCTGCGAACGGAGCTGCTTCTCGAGGTCCGACGCCTTCACGCCGGCCACCGTGAAGCTTCCGATCCGGGGCAGGTTGAGCTGGCCGTTGCGGTCCACGGTGCTGCGGTAGTCGATGTCGATCGAGCCCCAGGCACGCAGCACGATTTCGTCACCGGGGCCGACGGTGTAGTCGGCCGAGACCGGCACGTTGTCGACCGGCGCGAAACTCTCGGCCGGTGCGGTGAAGAAGCTACTGCCGAAGACTGGCAGCAGGCGCCCCGTTGCTGTCTGCACGAACTTCTGGAACTCGCTCGGCTTGGGGGGTGGCAACTCGGCGCGCTGCAGCGGCGCCTCGGCACGGACGATGCTGCTGCTGCGCGCGCCCGGCGCGGTATCGGCACTGGTCGGGCCGCCCTGCGTGCGCTGCTGATTGGTGATCGCCGCGCTGTCTGGTCGTGCCCTGAATTCGGTGCCGGTCTCGGACTGGCGGGGCGCGCCGGTCGACGTGCCGGGCGTGCTGAAGCTGCCCCCGTCCTGCTCGTCAGCTGCGCGAGCCGCGTGCGAGAGCAGCAGCAGGCCGAGCGCGGCAATCTGGAGCAGGGAACGAAACTGGAATGTCGAGCGCAAGACTGTCATGCAGGGGGCGGTTCCTGTCTGTCGTGATTCGCGGCGGTCGCGGCGGGGCAGCTTCGCAGCGGGGCCTTGCCTCCAGTAGGGCGGGCCGATCTTGCCCTCGCGGGAGCGCAGCGATCCTGGCCCGGCGCGCCAAACGGCCCCGTATCGTACCGGATCGCGTCAGCGCGCCGATTGGCGGCCGAGCGCGGCGTCACGCCTGCCTGGTGGCCGCCAGTGGCGCAAAGCTTCCGTTGCGTTTTTCCTTCCAGGCGGCGATCGCCTCGGCCATCTCGGCGGTGTCGAAGATTGCGCTCTGCAGCAGCGTCATCTGCGCCAGTGCAGCGGCCGTGCCGTGGTCGCGGGCGTGGTTGAGCGCGAGCTTGCTGCCGGCGATGGCCAGCGGCGACTTGGCGGCGATGCTCTTCGCCACGGACATCGCATGCTCGAGCAGCGCCGTCCCGTCTGGCAGCACCGCGTTGACCAGACCGACGGCCAGCGCGCGCTCGGCGGGCAGACGATCGCCGGTGTAGGCCATCTCGCGCGCGACGCCTGGCGGCACGATCTTCGGCAGGCGTTGCAGCACGCCCAGGTCAGCCGCCATGCCGATGTTGATCTCCTGCACGCAGAAGAACGCGTCGGCACTGCAGTAGCGGATGTCGCAGGCCGTGGCCAGGTCGAGCGCGCCTCCGATGCAGCCACCCTGGATCGCGCAGATCACCGGGAAGCGCGCCGTGTCGAGCACGTCGAAGCAGCCCATCAGGCGGCGCAGCGTGTCCTGGAATCTCAGCCGCGCGCGCGGTGTGTCGGTGTGCAGCATCGCGTCGTCGCTGGCGAAGGTGTCGAGCGCCATGCCGGCGCTGAAGTGCCTGCCGGTAGACGAGATGACGAGGGCGCGCACCTGCCCTTCGTCGTGCAGTGCCTGCACGGCGTCGCGCAGCAGTGGAAAGAAGCCAGGCGTCATCGTGTTCATCCGCTCGGGTCGGTTGAGCTGGAAGTGGGCGATGCCGTCGGCAACGCCGATCTGGAAGAAGTCGTTCATCGGGTGTTCTCCTGCGAAGGCACACACCATAGCGTGGTTTGGGGCGCTGTCAGTCGCGCGGCGGACAGTCCACGCGGCGGACAGTCCCGCCGGCTGCCTACACTGCGCCTATGGATCCGCCGCCGCCACCCGTTGCAACCCTGTCCCGCCTGAGCGCTGCCGACGGGCTCAGCCTCCATGGCCAGGCCTGGCCTCTGCGGGACCGGGCAGCGCGCGGCAGCGTCGTCGTCGTGCACGGTCTGGGCGAACACATCGGCCGCTACGCAGCGCTTGCCACACAACTCAACGCCTGGGGCTGGCAGGTAGCTGGCTTCGATCACCGCGGCCATGGCCGCTCTGAGGGGCGACGCGGGAGCCTGGGGAATGACGACGACCTGTTGCACGACCTGGCGCGGGTGGTCGATGCGACGCGCTCCGCCTGGCCCGGGCCGCTGGTGCTTCTCGGCCACAGCATGGGTGGGTTGGTCGCTGCGCGCTTCGTCGCCGAGGGGTTGCAGGTACAGCCGGCCGGATGGCACCGCGACGTCGAAGCGCTGGTCCTGTCGTCGCCTGCACTCGACCCTGGCATGAACGCCGGGCAGAAGCTGCTGCTGGCCGTACTCGGCCCGCTGGCGCCCGGCCTTGCCGTCGGCAACGGCCTGAAGCCGGAATGGATCTCGCGCGACCCCGCCGTGGTGGCCGCCTACGTCGCCGATCCGCTGGTGCACGACCGCGTCACCCCGCGACTGGCGCGCTTCATTCTGGACGGCGGCGCGTTCGTGCGCAGCCTTGCGCCGCGCTGGAAGGTACCGACGCTCCTGTTGTGGGCGGGCAGCGACCGCTGCGTCGCCCCGGCCGGCAGCGCAGCGTTCGCTGCCGCGGCGCCGACGGACGTGGTGCAGGCGCAGGTCTTTGCCCCGCTGTTCCACGAGATCTTCAACGAGCCCGAGAGGGGTGCCGTGCTCGCGGCGCTGGGCGAGTGGTTGACGACGCGGGGGCCGTAGGCAGCCCCTTGCGGCGGCCAGTGCTACAGACGCCCCGGGCGCGGCTGCGCAGCGCGACGGCTCACCGAAGAGCGGTCAGGACGTGCCGCCGACCTTCGTCTCGAGGCTTTCCAACTGATCGAGAAGGCACAGCAATGCGCCGAGGGCTTTGTAGCGGCCGGCGGCATGCCGCGCATAGCGGAAGAAGCGCGGCAAGTCCTGGCTGTACGCGGGCTTGGCGTCGCGATGCTTCAGGCGGCAGAAGATGCCCAGCACCTTCAGGTGCCGCTGCAGGCCCATCCACTCGAGTTGGCGCCAGAACTCGCCGAAGTCGGCGTCCAGCGGCAGGCCGGCCTGGCGTGCCTGTTGCCAGTAGCGCACCGCCCAGTCGAGCTCCTGCTCCTCGTCCCACGAGATGAAGGCGTCGCGCAGCATCGACGCGGCGTCGTAAGTGATGGGTCCCGCCACCGCGTCCTGGAAGTCGAGGATGCCAGGATTGGGCTCGCCCACCATCAGGTTGCGCGGCATGAAGTCGCGGTGCACGGCGACACGCGGCTGGGCCAGCGCGCTGGCCACGAGTAAGTTGCACACCCCCTGCCATTGCTCTTGCTGCTCAGCGGTCCAGCCGATGGCGTGCTCGCGACCCACGCACCACTCCGGAAAGAGCGCCAGCTCGCGCCGCAGCAGGGCATCGTCGTAGCGAGGCAGACTGGAGGGATCGACCCGCTGCTGCCAGACCAGCAGGGCGCCGAAGGCGTCGCGCATCAGGGCGTCCGCATGCCCTGGCTCGCCTTCGTCGAGCGCACCGCGAAGCGCTGCGAGATAGGGTCGCGACCCGAGGTCGGTCAGGAGCAGGAAGCCATGCTCGGCGTCTTGCGCCAGGACGCGTGGCGCATTGAGCCCGGCCTGTTCGATCAGGTTCGCCATGTGCACGAAGGGCCGCACGTCCTCCTGCGGTGGTGGTGCGTCCATCACGACGAGGCTTCGATCGACCGCGTCGATTCGCAGGTAGCGGCGAAAGCTCGCGTCGGCGCTGGCCGGGCGCAGGCTGGCCGGGTCCAGGCGGTGCGAGGCGAGCGTCGCGAGCCAGCGCTCGAACGCCTGCTGGCGTGCGGGATCGGCCCACTCCACGGCCGGGGCGTGATGCACGCTGCTCATGACGGGCGTGTCGGTGGCTGCAGTGAGGATGCTCATGGATAATCGATTCTACAAATCGGCCTGCCCCGGGGGCGGAAGTCCGTGCCCGGCACCGGCCGGCTGCGGCCGATGCGGACGCAGCCGGTTCACCTTCCTCAGATTGGCCCTTCTTGCGTTCGCTGCGTCCGATCACCTCGTCCTGCGCCGCGCCCGAGTCGGGTTGTCGCGCGTCGTGGGCGGCCGCCCTGGCGATGCTGCTGTGCGCTTCCGGCGCGACAGCGCAGTCCGAGACAGGCGTCCGCACCGTTACGGGCGCCGATGCCGAAGGCGGCATCGTGCTGCGCTTGAGCGACAGCCTGAAGCTCGACATGGCGGGGCAAGCGACGAAGGACCGGCCACTGTTCGTGCGCGCCGACGAGATCCGCGGACGCCCGGATCTGGACGTCGAGGCGGTTGGCAACGCCGAACTGCGGCGATCGGACATCCGCATCCGCGCCGACCGCCTGAGCTACGACCAGGCCAACGACGTTGCCCGCGCGATCGGCAATGTGCGGATTTCGCACGACGGCAACCGCTACAGCGGCCCGGAATTGCAGATCAGGCTCGAGACCTTCGAAGGCTTCTTCATGGCTCCGACCTTCGTCCTCGGGCGAACCGGCGCGGTGGGCTCGGCGTCGCGGATGGACTTCATCGACGCCGGCCACGCCGTTGTCAGCGCGGCGACCTACACGAGCTGCCCTGCGGATGGTTCAGGGGGACCCGACTGGCTGCTCAGCGCCGACAGGATCAAGCTCGACTTCGAGACCAACGAAGGAGTCGCCGAGGGCGCCGTGCTGCGCTTCCTGGGCGTGCCGATCCTGGCGGCTCCGACGGTGAGCTTCCCTCTCTCGGAGGCCCGCAAGTCGGGCTGGCTGCCGCCGATCATGGGCATCGATAGCAGGAGCGGCTTCGTCGCGGGCGTTCCCTACTACTGGAACATCGCTCCGAACCGCGACGCGACGATCACGCCCATCATGCGCACGAACCGAGGCCCCGGTGTCGACGGCGAATTCCGATACCTGGAGCCGGACTACAGCGGCACGCTCAGGCTCGATCTGTTGCCCTACGATCGCTTGTCCGAGAGCACGCGCTACGCCTTGAACCTCGCCCACGAAGGACTGCCGATGCGCGAATGGGGCTTGCAGCTTCACGCAATGCGGGTTTCGGACAACAACTACTGGAAGGACTTTCCGGACGCCCTGCAGAACCTGACGCGGCGCCTGCTGACAACCGATGCGCAACTGCGGCGTGATTTCTCGAGCCCGCTCGGCGGCGGCGACTGGGCCGTCATTGCCGCCGTCCAGGCCTGGCAGCCACTCCAGGGAAGCGACGCAAGCAGCCTGATGGGGGTTCCCTACCAGCGGCTGCCGCAGATCGGGGCGCGCACCGACCAGGGTCTGGGCGGCGGGTTCCAGGCCAGCTTCGAGACCGAGTTCAACCGCTTCACCAACCCGACGGGCGTGATCGAGACCTCGCGCCTGACCGGGCTGCGACTGCATGCGATCGGCACGCTTGCCCGGCCGATCGAGACGCCGGGCTGGACGCTCACACCGCGGCTGTCGTTCAACGCTGCGTCCTACGCGCTCGACCAGCCGATGAGCGATGGGCGGACGACCGCCTCGCGCATCATTCCGACGGCCAGCCTCGACAGCGCGTGGGTTTTCGAGCGCAACGCGGCGTGGCTCGACAAGGCGTTTCGGCAGACACTGGAGCCGCGCCTGATGTATGTCTACACACCGTACGTCAAGCAGTCGTCGTATCCGCTGTTCGACACCGCCCCGAAGGACTTCAACTTCGAGTCGATCTTCACCGAGAACGCTTTTGCCGGCATCGACCGGGTGTCCGACGGCAACCAGCTCACAGCCGGCCTGACCAGCCGCGTCATCGACCCCGCCAACGGCGCCGAGGCCTTGCGGCTTGCCGTGGTGCAGCGGGTGCGCCTCGCCGACCAGCGCGTCACACCCGATGGACAGGCGCAGACGAAGCGCTTCTCCGATGTGCTCGTCGCCGGTTCGACGACACTGCTTCCCAGCTGGACGCTGGCAGCCTCGGTGCAATACGACCCCGACCGGCGGTCGCTGGCGCAGGCCCTGGTCGGCACGCGCTATGCGCCGGGCGCGTTTCGCAGTGTCACCCTGAACTACCGCGAGAACCTCGACCTGAGCGAGCAGGTGGAACTGGGCTGGCAATGGCCCGTGTACGGCCCAACGCCGCCCGAACGCGAAAGTTCGGCACGCACGCCGAACGCGACGTCGGGCAGCGGAAGTTGCCAGGGCAGCGTGTACACGGTGGGCCGACTGAACTACAGCCTGAAGGACAGCCGCATCACGACCGGGTTGCTCGGTCTCGAGTACGACGCGGGCTGCTGGATCGGGCGCATCGTGGCCGAGCGGGTCTCGACCGGACTCAGCTCGGCGACCACGCGGGTGATGCTGCAGCTCGAACTCGTGGGCCTGTCGCGCCTGGGCGCCAACCCGCTGCAGGTCTTGAAGGACAATATCCCCGGTTACCAGTTGCTGCGCGATACGCGCACCGCACCCGTGCCCCTGCTCCCCTATGAATGAACCGAGTCCACTGCAGCAACTGATTTACGGCCTGGTGGTCCTCCTTGCGGCGGCCG
Source organism: uncultured bacterium (assembly GCA_963802435.1). Lineage (GTDB taxonomy): Bacteria > Pseudomonadota > Gammaproteobacteria > Burkholderiales > Burkholderiaceae_C > CAIKUF01. The sequence goes on along the minus strand of CAWDIT010000014.1, from coordinate 101,169 downwards.
CGCCTGGGCTGCAGGCGCAGACCCGCACCGACGTGCTGCGCCCGGGCGACTACATCATTGCGGTGGTCAATTCCGATCTCGTCACCGCCGGCGAAGTGCAGCAGCGCCTGTCGCGCGCGCAGCGGGAAGCCGCACGAAGCAGCGCGAAACTGCCGCCTGCTGATGTCTTGCGAAAGCAGATCGTCGACGCACTGATCGACGAGCGGGTACAGATCACGAACGCGCGCGACAACGGTGTCAAGGTCGAAGACACCGAGGTCGATCGCGCGATCGCCAACGTGGCGGCGCAGAACCAGGTTCCGCTGTCGCAGTTGCGCGATCGCCTTCGCAGCGAGGGCATCGACTACGGGCGTTTCCGCGACACGCTGCGCGACCAGATCGCAGTCGAGAAGATGCGTGAGCGGGAAGTGCTGGCGCGCATCCGGGTCACCGACCGGGAGATCGACGCGCTGGTCGATCAACAGCGCGCGGCGGCTGGAGCGTCGGCCGAGTACAACATCGCGCAGGTGTTGGTCACCGTGCCCGATGGGGCCGCGGAGGCGGTCGTGGCCGAGCGCCGTGCGCGCGCCGAAGAAGCGCTCAAGCGCGTGCAGGCGGGCGAGCCGTTCGCGCAGGTCGCACGCGAGATGTCGGAAGACGGCAACCGTGGCAAGGGCGGCGAGATCGGCATGCGCCCGGCCGAGAAGCTGCCCGACGTGTTCGTCGAGGTGGCTCGCCCGCTCGCGGTGGGCGCCGTCGCGCCAGAGCTGCTGCGCACCGGTGCGGGGTTTCACGTCATCAAGCTCGTCGATCGACGCGATGCCGGGGCCTTGACGATCACCCAGACGCGCGCACGTCACATCCTGCTGCGTGCGTCACCGCAGGTCTCGCAGGAGGCGGCGCTGCGCCGCCTCGCCGATCTGAGGCGTCAGATCGTTGCCGGCACCCTCACGTTCGAACAGGCCGCGCGCGACAATTCAGAGGACGCGAGCGCGGCACAGGGCGGCGACCTCGGTTGGGCCTCGCCGGGAATGTTCGTACCCGAGTTCGAGCAGGCGATGAATCCGCTACCGCTCGGGGCCATCGCCGACCCATTCGTGTCGCGCTTCGGCGCACACCTGCTCCAGGTGATGGACCGGCGCAGCACGACGCTCGAACCGAAGCAGCAGCGTGAGCAGGCGCGCAATGTGCTGCGCGAGCAGAAGTTCGAGCAGGCCTATGAGGAGTGGGCGCGCGATCTGCGGGCCCGTGCCTATATCGAGATGCGCGAGCCGCCGTATTGAGCCGGCGCGGACGGCCGGGATGAGGCATATCGCGCGCAAGCGTTTCGGGCAGCACTTTCTGGCCGACGAGAGCGTTGTCGAGGCCATCGTCGACGCGATCGATCCTCGCCAAGGAGAACGGCTGGTCGAAATCGGGCCCGGGCTCGGGGCGCTGACCGATCCGCTGGTGGCGCGCTGCGGCCGGCTGACGGTGGTCGAGCTCGATCGCGACCTGGCGGCTCGCCTGCGCCAGCGCGTTGAACTCGACGTCGTCGAGTCCGACATTCTGAAGGTGGATGTCGGCGCACTCGCACTGAAGCTAGGCGGTCGGCTTCGAGTCGTCGGCAACCTGCCTTACAACATTTCGACGCCGATCCTGTTCCACCTGCTCGTGCACGCCGAGCACGTGCTGGACCAGCACTTCATGCTGCAGAAGGAGGTGGTCGATCGCATGGTCGCCGTGCCCGGCACCAAGAGCTTCGGTCGCCTGAGCGTGATGCTGCAGTGGCGCTACGCGATCGAGGCCGTGCTCGACGTGCCGCCCGAAGCTTTCGACCCGCCGCCGCGGGTGGAGTCGGCGGTGGTTCGCATGCGGCCACTGGTGCCCGCCCCGGATGTCGATGCGGTGTTGCTCGGCGAGCTGGTCGCCGTATCGTTCTCGCAGCGGCGCAAGCTGCTGCGCAACACGCTCGGTCGCTGGTTGGCCGACCGCGGCCATGGTGGGGTCTTCGATCTGCAGCGGCGCGCCGAAGAAGTGCCGGTCGACGAATACCTGGCGCTCGCGCGATCGCTGGCCGGCACGCCATAGCGCGGACTGCGGGCCCAGCCCGAAATCAGTCAGGCGGCCCGCGGGCCGCCTTCGTGGCGCGCAGCGCCCGTGCCTATGCCGCGGTCAGCCACATGGCGGTGTCGAACGCGCTGCTCATGAGCGGCATGTTCATGCCGAAACTCGCACTGGCCGTGCTCCTCGGCGCAGGCCGGGCCGGCTTGTCGGCAATGCTGTGGGTCCCATCCGTCGCCCGCTCCCATGACCCTTGTTCCTGGGAGCGGGCTACTGAAAAGAATAGAAGCACCTGAACGGTATCTTGCGTTCCCCCCAGAAGTCGGCGGCATCGCGAAAGACGTCGAGCAACTGCTCGCGCGCCTCGCGGTCGAAGCGCGGGTTGTCGGGAAGCTGTTCCAGCACCACCACGAAGCCGGGCTGCGCGCCGGCCTTGTTCACGAGGTCGGTCATGCTGTCGTACAGCGCGTCGAGGTTCTTGCCGAAGTGCGGCGGGAAGAGGAACGCACTCGCGATCGCCTCGAGCACCTCCTGCTTCGATTGTGCTGCCGTCAGGTTGGCATACAGGAAATGCTGGCCGACACTTTCGGCAGCCTGCATCAGATCCTCCACGCGGTAGGCGCGGATCGATTGCACGATATTTGGACGGACTGTCTGCAAGAGCATGTCGCGTTCCTCCTCAGTTCAAGAGACTCTTCTTCTCGCCGATTCACTGCACGATGCGTCGAAAGCTCGCATAGTGGTCGGCGGTGTAGTAGCAGGACTCAGGGGCAGTCGGCTTGACTCCACCGCAGACAATCCGCCGCGCGCCGCGATCGACCGCGCCTGGCGTCTTGACCGTGTATTCGCGGTAGTAGCCCCTCGGCTCGGCCGGCAGCAGGCGTTCGCGGTTGCCGAACACCGAGCCATCCTTGCCACTTGAAAACGGGCCACCGCTACGAATCAACGCTTCGGTCGCCTGCGCTTCCCGAGGAAGCTCCGCGAGTACCACCGTGCTCCTTCCCGGCATCGGGCCCTCGGCGAACACGGCGCCCGAAAGCAGCAGCGCTGCAACGACCGTGATAGCGAGCCCCAACTTGCGTGCGGGTTGCCACGCCGGTGGCCGTCCGAAGAGAAACACGGGTTTTCCCTGAATTCTGAAGCCGGAATGGTACAGAAAGAGGGCGAAAAGCTCAAGTGCCTGCCTCGGGGCGGGGCCATTCGATACGATTGGTAGTGTGCGCTCACACGTCGAAATACCATCTGGAATAGACATCTCGACACGCTGCGCCGCGGCAGCGGCCGGTCTGCGCGCATCGTGCAAAGGGCTCTTGCCGTCCAGCCTCAGCGTGCGGCGTTGGCGTCGACGACGGTAAGTGCCGTCATGTTGATGATTCGCCGTACCGTTGCAGAGGGGGTCAGGATGTGCACCGGCCTGGCCGCCCCGAGCAGGATCGGGCCGATCGCGATGCCCCCGCCAGCGGCCGTCTTGAGCAGGTTGTAGGCGATGTTGGCGGCGTCGATGTTTGGCAGCACCAGCAGGTTGGCCTCGCCGACGAGCGTCGAACGCGGCATCAGCTCGCCGCGGTAGGCGGCGTCGAGCGCGGCGTCGCCGTGCATCTCGCCGTCCACCTCCAGCCAGGGCGCGTCGCGCTGGAGCAGCGCCAGCGCGGCGCGCATCTTCAGCGCCGAAGGCTGGTCGCTGGAACCGAAGCTCGAGTGCGACAGCAGCGCCGCCTTCGGTTGCACGCCGAAGCGCAGCATCTCCTCGGCCGCCAGCATCGCAATCTCCGCCACCTGCTCGGCCGTGGGGTCGTAGTTGATGTGGGTGTCGACGAGGAACAGCTGGCGCCCGGGCAGCATCAGCACGTTCATGCAGGCGTAGGTGCTCACGCCGGCGCGCCGTCCGATGATCTGGTCGACGTGCGCCAATTGCTGCGAAGTGGTACCCCAGGTGCCGCAGATCATGCCGTCGACCTCGCCCTTGTAGAGCAGCATGCTGGCGATAAGCGTCAGGCGCCGCCGCATCTCGACCTTGGCGAACTGCTCGGTCACGCCCTTGCGTTCGGTCAAGCGGTGGTAGGTCTGCCAGTAGTCGCGGTAGCGCGGGTCGTCGTCGATGTTGACGACCTCGTAGTCGCTGCCCTGGCGCAGGCGAAGACCGAGCTTCTCGATGCGTGCCGTGATGACGCTGGCGCGGCCGACCAGCCAGGGCCGCGCCAGGCCTTCGTCGACCACCGCCTGCACCGCGCGCAGCACGCGCCGGTCCTCGCCCTCGGCGAAGGCGACGTTCTTGCGGGCGGCGCGCTTGGCGACGCTGAAGATCGGCTTCATCGTCGTGCCCGAGGCGTAGACGAAGGTCTGCAGCTTGGCGCGGTAGGCGTCCAGATCGGCCACCGGCCGTGACGCGACTCCCGAGTCGGCAGCAGCCTGGGCGACGGCCGGCGCGATTCTCATCATCAGCCGCGGATCGAACGGCTTCGGGATCAGGTACTCCGCGCCGAAGCTCGGGGCCGCCCCCGAATAGGCCGCCGCCACCACCTCGTTCTGTTCGGCCTGCGCCAGGTCGGCGATGGCGTGCACCGCGGCGATCTCCATCTCGACGGTGATCGTCGTCGCACCAGAATCGAGCGCGCCGCGGAAGATGTACGGGAAGCACAGGACGTTGTTGACCTGGTTCGGATAATCCGTTCGGCCGGTCGCGATGATGGCGTCGCTGCGCACCGACTTCACCTCCTCGGGCAGGATCTCGGGCGTCGGGTTGGCCAGCGCCAGGATCACCGGCCGCGCCGCCATGGCCGCGATCATCTCGGGCTTGACGACGCCGCCGGCCGACAGGCCGAGCAGTATGTCGGCGCCGTTCAACACTTCGGTGAGGGTGCGCAGCGCGGTCTTCTGCGCGAAGACGATCTTGTCCTCGTCCATCAGTTCGACTCGGCCCTCGTAGACCACGCCGGCCAGGTCGGTGACCCAGATGTGCTCGCGCGGCAGGCCGAGCTTGACCAGCAAGCCGAGGCAGGCGAGGGCTGCGGCGCCGGCGCCGGAGGTGACGAGCTTGATCTCCCGGATGTCCTTGCCGGTCACCTTCAGCGCGTTGAGCACGGCCGCGCCGACGACGATGGCGGTACCGTGCTGGTCGTCGTGGAAGACCGGGATCTTCATCCGCCTGCGCAACGCGCGCTCGACGTAGAAGCAGTCGGGTGCCTTGATGTCTTCGAGGTTGATGCCGCCGAACGTGGGTTCCAGCGCGGCGATCAGGTCGACGAGCTTGTCGAGGTCGTTCTCCGCCACCTCGAGGTCGAACACGTCGATGCCGGCGAACTTCTTGAACAGGACGGCCTTGCCTTCCATCACCGGCTTGGCGGCGAGCGGGCCGATGTTGCCGAGCCCGAGCACCGCGGTGCCATTGGTCACGACGGCCACCAGGTTGCCGCGCGAGGTGTAGCGAAACGCATTCGCCGGGTCGGCGACGATTTCCTCGCACGCCGCGGCGACGCCGGGCGAATAGGCCAGCGCCAGATCGCGCTGGTTCACGAGTTGCTTGGTCGCGCTGATCGCCACCTTGCCGGGCGTCGGGAACTCGTGGTACTCGAGCGCTGCATGGCGCAATTCGGCGCGCTGCTCTTCGATGCTGGACATGATGCGGACTTTCGCGGTGGGCTGGCCGAGGCGGCGCGCGGTCGGGCACAGGCTCGGCAGGCGTGCCGGGATTGTAGGAGCCGCCCCCGAATCGGCGGCACTGTCGCGGCCAGGCGCGTGACGATGCCCGAGAATGCAGACTCGGGCCCTTGCCCGGTGATGCCGCCCATGCCCCTCGGTGAATTCGACCTGATCGCGCGCTACTTCACGCGCCCGGCACGCCGTGCCGCCCTGGGCGTGGGCGACGACTGCGCGCTGCTCACGCTCGCGCCCGGCATGCAACTCGCAACGAGCTGCGACATGCTGATCGAGGGGCGTCACTTCCTGTCCACCGTCGCGCCACAGTCCCTGGGCCACAAGGCGCTGGCGGTGAACCTGAGCGACCTCGCCGCTTGCGGCGCGCGGCCGATCGCCTTCACGCTCGCCCTCGCGCTGCCGCGTGTCGACGAGGCTTGGCTCGACGGGTTCTCGGAAGGCCTGTTCGCGCTGGCCGATACGCACGGTTGCGAACTGGTCGGCGGCGACACCACGCAGGGACCGCTGAACATCTGCATCACTGTCTTCGGCGAGGTACCGGCCGGCCAGGCGCTGTTGCGAGCGGGGGCGAAGGCTGGCGACGACGTGTACGTGAGCGGCAGGCTCGGCGACGCGCGCCTGGCGCTCGAGGCCTTCCGCGGAACGGTGGCGCTGGCGCGCGAGGCGTTCGCCGAGGCGAGGCAGTCGATGGAGCGCCCGCAGCCGCGCGTAGCGCTCGGCATCGCGCTGCGCCGTGTGGCCCACAGTGCGATCGACCTCTCCGACGGACTGCTCGGCGACCTCGGCCATGTGCTGCGACGCTCCGGGGTCGGCGCGGTGCTGGACGTCGATGCGGTGCCGCGCAGCGATGCGCTGGCCGCGCAGCCGATGGCGGTGCAGCGCGAATGCACGCTCGCAGGCGGCGACGACTACGAACTGCTGTTCACCGCGCCGCCGGCCAGCGTCGAGGCGGTGCGCGCCGCCGCCGTGCAGGCGCAACTGGCGGTGACGCGAATCGGCCGCATCGAGTCCGACACCGGCCTGAGGCTGCGGGATGCGGAAGGCCGCGCCGTGACACAGACCTTTCGCAGCTTCGACCATTTCAGCTCATGAACGAAGCGTCCGTACCAGCTCCGCACCCGCCGCTCCATGCGGCGCCGCGTCGTGCCACGCTGCGCTTCATGCTCGCCAACCCGCTGCACGCATTGGCGCTCGGCTTCGGCAGCGGCCTGTCGCCGAAGGCGCCGGGGACCGTCGGCACGCTGTGGGCCTGGCTGGCGTTCCTGGTGCTGCAGCCGCGTTTCGGCGTGGCGGGCTGGGCCGCGTTGCTGGCCGGGAGTTTCGTCGTCGGCTGCTGGGCCTGCACGGTCACGGCGCGCAGGCTCGGCCTGACCGATCCCGGCTGCATCGTGTGGGACGAGGTGGTCGCCTTCTGGCTCGTGCTCTGGCTGGTGACGCCGGCCGGCCTGCTTGCGCAGGCGGTCGCCTTTGCGCTGTTCCGCTTCTTCGACGCCGCAAAGCCCGGCCCGGTCGCGTGGGCGGACACGCTGTTCGAGCCCCGCCACGGCCCCGACGGTGCGGTGAAGATCGGCTGGGCGCAGGGATTCGGCATCATGCTCGACGACCTGGTCGCAGCGCTGTGCACGCTGCTCGTGATCGCACTTTGGAGGTTCTGGTGAGTGGAACCGCCTTGTTCGAGGCCGACATCGCTGCGCTCGGCGACGCGCTGCGTGCACGTGGCTGGAAGCTTGCCGCGGCCGAATCGTGCACCGGGGGTCTGATCGCCGCCGCGTGCACGGCGCCGGCCGGAGCCAGCGACTGGTTCGAGCGCGGTTTCGTGACCTACAGCAACGCCGCGAAGTGCGAGCTGCTCGGCGTGCCGGCCGGCCTGATCGAGCAGTGCGGCGCAGTCAGCGCCGAAGTCGCCTGTGCGATGGCTTCAGGGGCACTCGCGAACTCGCATGCCGATCTTGCCGTTGCCGTGACCGGCATCGCCGGGCCTGCGGGCGCGACGCCGGGCAAGCCGGTCGGCACCGTCTGGCTCGCACTGGCGCGCCGCGGCGCGGCCGCTCGCGCCGAGTTGTTGCAGTTGCAGGGCGATCGCGCCTCGGTTCGGGCGCAGACTGTGAAGCGCGCGCTGGCACGGTTGCGCGCCTGGGTGGGGAGCGAGGAGGCGTGAGCTTCTTCAGGGTGAGCAGGCGAGGACCCTTCGCATGAGCATCCTCGTCGCCGCCGATTTCACGCCCGCCGAATGGGCCGAGTGGTTCCCCGCGCTGTCGCGCGCGATGCCAGGCGAAACGCTGCTGCGCGGGCGTGGCGACGCTGCACCCGAGTTGATCGACATCGCGATCGTCGCCAGACCCGCTGCCGGCGCGCTGGCCGGCCTGCCGCGGCTGCGCCTGATCCAGTCGCTGTGGGCCGGTGTCGAGACGCTGCTTGCCGACCCGACCGTGCCGGCGGACGTCCCGCTGGCGCGCATGGTCGACCCGGCGATGAACGTGGCAATGGCCGAGACGGCGCTGTGGGCCGTGTTGTCGCTGCAGCGCCACTGCTTCGACTACGCGCGCCAGCAGCGCGAGACACGCTGGGCGCCGCATCGCCAGCGCGGCGCTGGCGAGGTCGCTGCGGCGGTCCTCGGCCTCGGAGAGATGGGCCGGGCCGTTGCGCTGCGGCTGGCTTGCAATGGCTACCGTGTGTGCGGCTGGAGCGCGCACCAGTCGTCGCTTCCCGGTGTGCGCACGCTGGCCGGCGACGCGGCGCTGCCGGCAGCGCTCGCCGATGCACAGGTGGTAGTGAACCTGCTGCCACTGACGCCGGCGACACGTGGCCTGATCGATGCGCGCCTGTTCGCGCTGCTGCCGCGCGGCGCGAGCGTGGTGAATCTGGCGCGCGGCGCGCACCTGGTGGAGGCCGACCTGCTCGGCGCGCTCGCCAGCGGCCACATCCGCCATGCGGTGCTCGACGTGTTCGCAACGGAGCCGCTGCCCGCGGCGCACCCGTTCTGGTCGCACCCGCAGGTGACCGTACTGCCGCATGTGGCCGCGCAGACCGACGCCGGCAGCGCGTCGATGCTGGCTGCCGCCAACGTCGCGGCGCTGCGCGCGGCAAGGCCGCTGCAGCACCTGGTCGATCGTTCGCGCGGGTACTGAACGCCCCCAAGGTCGCCGCCTTGCGCCGTCCGCCCCCCGGCGGAGGAGCAAGGAAGCCTGCGGCGGCCCGGCGTTTCCTTGAGAGCTGCGCGCTCCCGGGAGCGAGGCGGGCGACAGCCACAACGGCGGTGTCGACAGAGCGCGCGGCGTGGGTTGCGGGCGCGGTATGCACCGCATCGACACCGACGCACCGCCAGGCGCGCGTTCAGGCGATCAGCACGAGCCGGCGGTGCGACGCACCGCCGCGGCCGCCACCCGTTGCCACGCCGACGCGCTCGCAAGTCATCAACGCCAGGCGCTGCAGCCCGGCCCAGGGGTCGTCGGGCCATTGCGGATGCTTGAGGCCCTTCACCAGGCCATCGCAGATGCTGGCCGATTCGACCAGTTCGGCCAGTGCGCGCTCGCTGAGCAGCGGCAGCACGCGCTCGAACAGGCGTTCCCGGACGCCCCACACGCGGTTCTCGCGCAGTGCCAACGGCATCGGACGGCCGGCTGCAAGTGCGTCCTTGACGCGTTTCAGGGCCAGGATGTCGCCAGCCAGCGTGTAGTGCACCAGCACGGCGGCCTCGCCTTCGGCCTGCAGGCCGTCGAGCATGCGCAGTGTGCGCGCGACCTGGCCGGCGAGCACCGCCTCGCCGAGCCTGAAGACATCGTAGCGGGCGACGTGCAGGACCGCTGCCTCGATCTGCTCGAAGCTCAGCTCGCCGCTTCCGTGGAGCAGACCGAGCTTGATGACTTCCTGATGCGCTGCGAGCAGGTTTCCTTCCACCCGGTCGGCGAAGAAGGCGAGCGCCTTCTGGCCTGCTTCACCAGCTGCCACGCGCTGGCCCTGCGCGGCCAGGCGCTGCGCGATCCACTGCGGGAGTGCGGCACGCTCGATCGTGTCGACGCGCAGCGTGACGCCCGACGCGTCAAGCGCCGTGAACCAGGCGCTGGCGAGCTGCACGCGGTCGAGCTTGGGTAGCGTGACGAGCGTCACCACGTCGTCCGACAGCGCGGCGCAGTAGCGTTGAAGCGCATCGGAACCGTCCTTCCCAGGCTTGCCGGAGGGGATGCGGATCTCGATCAGTTGCCGTTCTGCGAATAGGCTCATGGCCCGCGCCGCGCCGACGAGGCCGCTCCAGTCGAAGTGCTGCCCGGCGACGGTGTGTACCTGTCGTTCGGAGTGTCCGGCAGCGCGCGCCGCTGCGCGGATTGCGTCGCCGGCCTCCTGCACCAGCAGCGCCTCGTCGCCGTGCACCGTGTAGACACGGCGCAGACCCTTTGCCAAGTGGGCAGCGAGCTGGTCGGTACGCAACTGCATCAGTGCTTCACGACGTTACGGTCAGCACGCCATGCCTGGAGCGCAGGGGGGCAGAGAGCGGACCGGCAGACCACTGGGGCGCGGAGAGCATTCATTTCAGAACGCGGGAACGGCGGCGAGGCGGCGGATCACCTGGGTGACGATGTCCGTCTGCATCGCCTTGAACTGGAACGCCTCCTCGTACTGCTTGGCAAGTGCGATGCCTTCGTTGTAGCTGAGTTCCCGCGTCTGCAGGATTTCGGTCGGCGCAATCAGTTCCTTGCCAGATGCGGACCGCAGGCGAAAGCTGAGCCGCGCACGCAGCTGCACTTCGCGCACCAGGCCGGTCGAGGTGTAGGCGACGACGCTGCGTTCGCGCGAGTCGGCAAGTGCCTCCAGCACGACTTGAGCCTGCGCCGCACTGTCGACGACCCGGGTGTCTGGGCTTGCGTCGATGCTTTGCCTGAGTTCCAGCGCCAGCGGCGACTTGGGGCCGAAGCCACTCAGCTGCACTCTCTGGAAGCGCATCTCGGGCGCGCGCCGCAATTCGAATCCGCATCCGGCGAGACCGACCGCGGCGGTCACGCCCAGCATCAACCGGCGGCGCCGCGACGCCACGGAGATCATCACACGACCACGTTGACGAGGCGTCCCGGCACGACGATGACGCGCTTGATGGCGCGCCCCTCGCCGAAGCGTTCGAATTCGGGGCTGGCAAGCGCTGCGGCCTCGATCGCGGCGCGATCGGCCGAGGCCGGCACCTTGAGCGTCCCGCGCAGCTTGCCGTTGACCTGCAGCATCATTTCGATCTCTTCCTGCGTCAACGCCGCCTCGTCGACATGCGGCCACGGCGAGTCGAGCAGGTCGCCGAGTTCGGCGGCGTAGCCCAAGTCCTGCCACAGCGTGTGGGTCAGGTGCGGACAGGCCGGGTAGAGCACCCGCAGCAGGATGCTGCAGGCCTCGCGCAGCACGGCCGGAGCGTCCCCCTTGAAACCCTCCAGCGCGTTGAGCAACTTCATCGCGCCGGAGACGACGGTGTTGTACTGCATGCGCTCGTAGTCGTAGCTGACCTGCCGCAGCACGCTGTGCACCTCGCGCCGCAGCGAGCGGGCCGCCGCGTCGAGTTGGTCCGCGCCACCTCCGCCGGCAACGCCCGCACCGCGGATCGCGTCCCTGTTGCGATGGCCGAAAGCCCACACGCGCTTGAGGAAGCGATGCGCGCCTTCGACGCCGGCGTCGCTCCACTCGAGGGTCTGCTCCGGAGGCGATGCGAACATCACGAACAGGCGCGCGGTGTCTGCCCCATAGCGCGCGATGAGATCCTGCGGATCGACGCCGTTGTTCTTCGACTTGGACATCGTCGTCCAGCCTTCGTACGCGACGGGCAGCCCGTCGGCCTTGGCGGCGGCGGAGACGACGGCGGCATGCTCGTCGCGGACGATGTCGAGCTCGCTGGCCCAGAAGTACTCCTTGCCGCCCTGCTCGTGGCTGCGCACGAAGGCCTCGTTCAGCACCATGCCTTGCGTCAGCAGGTGGGTGAAGGGCTCGTCGATGGCAACCAGCTCGAGGTCGCGCATCACCTTGGTCCAGAAGCGCGCATACAGCAGGTGCAGGATGGCGTGCTCGATGCCTCCGATGTACTGGTCCATCGGCATCCAGTACTGCGCCCCGGCGCCGACCATCGCCCCGGCGTCCTGCGGATCGCAGTAACGCATGAAGTACCACGACGAGTCGACGAAGGTGTCCATCGTGTCGGTCTCGCGCTTCGCCGGCCGGCCGCAGGACGGGCAGGCCACGTTCAGGAACGCTGCGCACTTGGCGAGCGGATTGCCGCTGCCGTCGGGGAGCAGGTCTTCGGGCAGCACGACGGGCAGGTCGGCTTCGGGTACCGGCACCGCGCCGCACGCTTCGCAATGGATGATCGGAATCGGCGTGCCCCAGTAGCGCTGGCGGCTGATGCCCCAGTCCCGCAGGCGCCAGCGCGTGGTCTTGCCGCCGAGGCCGTGCGCCTCCAGCGCATGCGCAATGGCGTCGACCGCCGGCTGATGCGCGAGCCCGCTGTAGAGGTCGGAATTGATCGTGATGCCGCGTTGCTTGTCGGCGTACCAGTCCTGCCAGTGGTCGTAATTGAAATGCTCACCGTCGACCGCGATCACCTGCGTGATCGGCAGGCCGTACTTCTTCGCGAAGGCAAAGTCCCGCTCGTCGTGCGCCGGCACGCCCATCACCGCGCCGTCGCCGTAGCTCATCAGCACGTAGTTGCCGACCCATACCTCGAGCTTCTCGTGGCTGAGCGGGTGGGTCACGAAGAGCCCAGTGCGCATGCCCTGCTTGTCGCGCATCGCCAGTTCGGCCTCGGTCGTCCCGCCGGCCTTGCACTCGGCGATGAAGGCGGCGAGCTCGGGATTGCTCTGCGCCGCATGGACGGCCAGCGGGTGCTCGGGCGCCACTGCGCAGAAGCTCACCCCCATGATCGTGTCGATGCGGGTCGTGAAGACCCACAACCTGCCACCCTGGATCAGCGCGCCCTCGCTGTCGCGGATCTGGTGCGGGAAGGCGAAGCGCACGCCTTCGCTCTTGCCGATCCAGTTCGCCTGCATCAGCTTGACGCGGTCGGGCCAGCCAGGAAGGCCATGCTCCACCTGCGCCAGCAACTCATCCGCGTAGCGCGTGATGTTCAGGTAGTAGCCGGGAATCTCGCGCTTCTCGACGAGCGCGCCCGAGCGCCAGCCGCGGCCATCGATGACCTGCTCGTTGGCGAGCACGGTCTGATCGACCGGGTCCCAGTTCACTACCTGAGTGCGCCGTTCGGCAATGCCGGCCTCGAGCATCTTCAGGAACAACCACTGGTTCCACTTGTAGTACGCAGGCGAGCAGGTTGCGATCTCGCGCGACCAGTCGATCGCCAGGCCCATGGCCTGCATCTGCGCCTTCATGTAGGCGATGTTCTCGTAGGTCCACTTCGCGGGCGGCACGCCGTTCTTCATCGCCGCGTTCTCGGCCGGCAGGCCGAACGCGTCCCAGCCCATCGGCATCAGCACGTTCATGCCCTTCATCCGCAGCTGGCGGGCGAGCATGTCGTTGATCGTGTAGTTGCGCACGTGGCCCATGTGCAGCTTGCCGCTCGGGTAGGGCAGCATCGAGCAGGCGTAGAACTTCGGTTTGGCCGGGTCCTCGACCACGCGGTAGGCATCGCGCGAGCGCCAGTGCGCCTGGGCGGCCTTCTCGATCGCCGGGGCGTCGTAGCGGGGGGGGTCTGCGGTGCTCATGGGGAATGGCCGGGCGCAGCGGGCCTGCCGCAGGGCGCATGTTGAAGGTGGCCCCGATTATAGGAAGCGCCCCCGGCGAGACGCTTCGCCGCGCCGCGTCAGCGCGAGGCTGCGGGCACGGGCTCGGCCGCCGCGGCTGATGGAGCCTCGGTGACGAAGGCGATCCGGTTCAGCCCGGCCTTCTGCACACGCCCGATCAGCTCGGCCACCTGGCCGTAGGGCGTGCGCTTGTCGGCGCGCAACTGCACCTCGATGTCGGGCGTCTGCAGAGCGGCGTCGGCGACCCGCGCACTGAAGGCATCGGGCGCGAGCTTCTCGTCGCCGAGGAAGAGCGCGCCGTCGGGCGTGATCGCAACGGCAAGGAACCGCGGTGTCTCGCTTGGTCCGGCGGCGTCGCTGCGCGGCAGGTCCAGCTTCAGGCTGCTCGTCATCAGCGGCGCTGTGATCATGAAGATCACCAGCAGCACCAGCATCACGTCGATCAGCGGCGTCATGTTGATCTCGCCCATCGGCTGCGGGCCCGTGGTGCGTTCGAGGCGGCCGAAAGCCATGTCAGTCCTCGCCGGGCCGCTCCCAAGAGGACTGAGGTCCCCTCGGGGGGCGACACCGAAGGTGTCTTGGGGCTGTCACTTCAGTTCTCGCCGGGCCGCTCCCAAGAGGACTGAGGTCCCCTCGGGGGGCGACACCGAAGGTGTCTTGGGGCCGTCATTTCACACCGGCATCGTGTCGGTCACCATCTCGCGCAGGTCGTGCGCGAAACCCTCGAGCTCGGCTTCGCAGGTGCCGACCATCTTTCCGAAGATGTTGTACGCGAGCACCGCCGGGATCGCCACCGCCAGGCCAGCCGCGGTCATCACGAGTGCCTCGCCGACCGGACCCGACACCTTCTCGATCGTGATGGCGCCGCCCGCCGAGATGCTGATCAGCGCGTGATAGATGCCCCAGACCGTGCCGAAAAGGCCGATGAAGGGCGCCGTGCTGCCGATCGAGGCCAGCAACACCTGGCCGAACTGAAGTTGCGCGAGTACCGCGTGCAGCGCGCCGCGCAGGCGCCGCGTGAGCTGCGATTGCAGGTGCCCGCGTCCCTCGAGAGTGCTCGCGCTGGCACTGTCGGTCGCGGCGGCCAGAAGCGGTTGCAGCACGCCTTCGCGGTCGAACTGCGCCAGCTGCGAGCGCCCCTCGGCCAGCGTCGGCGCAGCCCAGAATGCGGGCACTGCACGTTCGATGTCGGTACGCGCGCGGCGCAGCAGCCAGCCCTTCCAGAAGATCATCACCCAGGCGCTGACCGACATCAGCATCAGCAGCAGCGCAACCCCGCGCGTGATCGCGTCGCCCTGTTCCCAGAAGGCTTCGAAGCCACTCATCGGGCCAGACCCAGTACGTCGCTCATGTCGAACAGGCCGGAGGGCTGGCTCATCAGGAAGCGCGCGGCGCGCAGGCTGCCCTGGGCGTATGTCGCGCGGCTGCTCGACTTGTGGCTGATCTCGATGCGCTCGCCGGTGCCGGCGAAGAGTACCGTGTGGTCGCCGACGATGTCGCCGCCGCGGATCGTGGCAAAGCCGATCGCCGACGGGTCGCGCTCGCCGGTCGCGCCCTCGCGTGCATAGACGGCGCACTGCCTCAGGTCGCGTCCCAGCGCGGCGGCCGCCACCTGCCCCATCTGCAACGCGGTACCGCTCGGGGCGTCGACCTTGTGCCGGTGGTGCGCCTCGACGATCTCGATGTCGTAGCCCTGGCTCAGCGCGCGTGCGGCCACGTCGATCAGGCGCAACACCACGTTCACGCCGACGCTCATGTTGGGCGCCAGCACGATCGCGACGTGACGCGCGTGCTCGCCGATCTCGGCCCTCTGTGCGTCGCTGAAACCGGTGGTGCCGATCACGGCCTTGACGCCGAGCTCGCGGCACACCGCCAGATGCGCCAGCGTGCCCTCGGGGCGCGTGAAGTCGATCAGCACCTGCGACCCGGACAACCCGGCGCGCAGATCGGCAGTGATGCGCGCGCCGCCCGTGCGGCCGAGGAACGCCGCTGCGTCCTGCCCGATCGAAGCGCTGCCAGCCACGTCGAGCGCGCCGCTCAGCATGCAGTCATCCGCGCTGGCGAGGGCCTCTATCAGCATGCGACCCATGCGGCCCGACGCGCCGGTCACGGCGATTCGCAACGGTCCCGCGCCGGCCTCCCCGGCTCGCAAAGGGCTGGCGGGTGAGTTCATCCGCGCGGTTCGAGCGGGGGGTAGCTGCGCGCCGGCCCCTCGGACGCCGAGGCGGCAGGGGCCGGCCGCGGCGGCAACGGCAGCGCCCTGACCTGCTCTTCGGACAGCGCCAGCGTCGGCACCTCGCGGCGAACACGGTAGGGATCGATCGAATCGATGAACTCGCTGTCCGAAGGCAATGCCGGCGCATCGACGCGCGCCAGCGTGTCGCCTTCGAAGATCACCACGATGGCGCGCTTCTGGAGCGGCGTGCCGGGGCGGTCGAGCATGAAGACGTAGTCCCATCGATCGCCATGGAAGATGTCGGTGATGAGCGGCGAGCCGAGGATGTCGCGCACCTGCAGGCGGGTCATCCCGGGCACGACACGAGCGAGTTGCTCGCTGGTGACGACGTTGCCCTGCACCACCTCGACACGGTAGGGCATGAAGACGTTGGTCCATCGGCTCATCTCGACCGACGCGGCGCATCCCGTCAGCACGCCCAGTGCGAGCGTGGCGGTGATCGAGCGTGCACGCGACCCCGGCAGGCTGGGGCGAGGCAACTGGCGAAGGATCTGGCGCATGGTGTGGGTGCCACGTCGGGGTCGTCGGACCTCGATATGATCGGCGATTCTAGCGGCTGAGCCGACTCGCCGCGCTGCATCGACACCCCATGACGCACGCCGAAGAAATCAAGAGCTCGGGTCTGAAGGCCACGCTGCCGCGCATCAGGATCCTCGAGGTCTTTCAGAAGACGGCGCTGCGTCACATGACCGCCGAGGACGTGTACAAGGCGCTGCTGCAGGAAGGGTCGGACATCGGTCTGGCCACTGTGTACCGCGTGCTGATGCAGTTCGAGCAGGCGGGCATCCTGTCGCGCAACCACTTCGAAGTCGGCAAGGCCTTGTTCGAGCTGAACGAGGGCAAGCACCACGACCACCTGGTGTGCCTGGACTGCGGGCGGGTCGAGGAGTTCTACGACCCCGAGATCGAGAAGCGCCAGCGCAGTGTCGCGCAGGCCCGAGGCTTCGAACTTCAGGACCATGCGCTCGCGATGTACGCCGTGTGCGCCAAGCAGAATTGCCCGCATCGGCCCAAGTAGGACCCCGGGGGGCCGTATCAGCTCAGTCGGGCGGTCGGCCCATGGCCTTCTGGTGGCGTGCGATGAACTCGCGGTAGGTGTCTATACCGCGCAGTTGCAGGATCGTGTTGCGCACCGCAGCTTCGACCAGTACCGCCAGGTTGCGTCCGGCGTCGACCGCGATCACCACCTTGAGCACCGGGACGTCGAGAATCTCCTCGTACAGCGGCTCGTACGGCAGGCGTTCGAATTCGCGCTCCAGCGTGTCCTTGCGCACCAGATGAACGATCAGCTTCAGGCGCATCTTGCGGCGCACCGCCGTCTCGCCGAAGATCGCCTTGATATCGAGCAGACCGATGCCGCGCACCTCCAGAAGGTTGAGCAGCAACTCGGGGCAGCGGCCTTCGATGGCGGTCTGCGAGATCTGGTACAGGTCTACCGCATCGTCGGCCACGAGCCCGTGGCCTCGCGAGATCAACTCGAGCCCGAGTTCGCTCTTGCCGAGCCCGGACTCACCGGTCAGCAGCACGCCGAGGCCGAGGATGTCCATGAACACCCCGTGACGCGTCGTGCGCTCGGCGAAGTGCTGGCTCAGGTAGCCACGCACGACGTCGATCACGTGGCCTGCGGGCTCGGCGGTGACGAACAACGGGATGTCGGCGCGCTCGCACAGGCCGACCAGGCGCTCGGGCGGCGTTTGCGCATCGGCGACGATGACGACCGGGGGTTCGAGCGTAACGATGCGCTGGATCCGGCGCTCCTGGTCCTCGGGCGCCGAATCGAGCAGGTAGGCCACTTCCCGTCGGCCGACGATCTGCACGCGGTAGGGATGGATGTAGTTCAGGTAGCCGACGAGGTCTGCGGCCGACTGCGCGTTGCGCACTGCCGCCTCGTCGAACCGCCGCTCGGGATGTGCGTGGCCGGCAATCCACTCCCAGCGCAGCGCGGGGCGGTGCTCCTCGAACAGCGCCTCGGCACTGATGACGGTGGGCTTCACGCGCGATCGGCCCTCAGGCGACCGACTTCAACGGCTCCCAGCCCGCAATCAGCGCGTGGACCTTGGTGGCATCGGGCTCGTTCTTCAGTCGTTCGCGCAACTCGCGGTCGGAGAGCATCTCGGCGATCTCGGAAAGAATCTCCAGATGGCGCTGTGTCGCGGCTTCGGGGACGAGCAGGAAGATCAGCAGGCTGACCGGTTCGTCGTCGGGAGCATCGAACGGAATGGCCTGCTGCACGCGAACCGCCGCTGCGAGCGGGTTCTTCAGACCTTTTATGCGGCCGTGCGGAATGGCGACGCCGTGACCGAGCCCGGTCGAGCCCAGGCGTTCGCGGGCGAAGAGGTTGTCGGTGACGGTCGCCCTGGCGATCGAGTGCTGGTTCTCGAAGAGCAGCCCGGCGTGCTCGAAAGCTCGCTTCTTGCTGGTGGCGTCCACGTTCACCAGCACGTTGCTGGGCGGCAGGATGGCGGCAAGACGATTCATCGGGTCGGGACAACGACTTTCAGCCTGGCGGCCTGAGTCGAGGTCAACAGCGTCCAAAGGACGCGATTATAGGAACGGGGGGTCATCCTGCGCGCCGTCAGGCGCAATCGCGTGAAGTATGTGGGCAGGCTGCCGTCGCGCAACAACAGATCGGCCCCAAAGCGAAGGGGGCGCCGATCGCAGTCCCGCCCCCACAGGTGCGAAAAAGCGGCCCGAAGGCCGCTCTGCGAAAGGATTCGAGCTCACTGCGGCGCGGCATCGACCCGCTTGGGCGAGTGATGGTGATGGTCCTGCAGCATTTCCTTGTGTCGGCAGACCTGACGGTCGAGCTTGTCCATCAGCTGGTCGATCGCGGCATACAGGTCTTCATGCGCATGTTCGACGAAGATGTCCTTGCCCTTGACGCGCAGCGTGACCTCGGCCTTCTGCCGTCGTTCCTTTTCCTTGAGCTTTTCGATCGACAGCAGCACGTTGATGTCCACAACCTGATCGAAATGGCGTTTGACCCGGTCCAACTTTGTAAGCACATACTCACGAAGCGCGGGCGTCACTTCAAGATGGTGGCCGCTGATCGTCAAGTTCATAGATCCTCCTTTGCAGGGGTTGGGGGCGGTGAATTCGGGAAAGTGGGAAGCGAGCGAGCGAGGCGGCGTGGCGCATGGCCGAGGCAGATTCAGTGTGCGCGCGAAAACACCACGTGACAAGCAAAAGACACCGCTGGAAACGTGCTACTTCGGAGCGCAGAATGCGAGTTGGCCCTGCGCACGCCTTCGTCAACGGCGGGTGCTGTCCCGAGTCCCATGCCGTGGGTGCAGGGAGTGAATGCTCGGCCACACCGGGCCCCGGGACGGCTGCTAGACTCTCGGCTACGACATGACTTGAGTCCGAGTCAGCCTTCTCCGAAACTCTGTCTTCGCCATGATCAGCGCGCGCAATTCAACCCTGAGGTCGCCCGACCGGGGAGCCTGGCCCTGGCGTTTGCCATCCATCCGGGTCTAGTTTGCCGCGGTCGGCAGCGAAGCATCCTTCGCGCGCACCGTCCGGCTCCATCGGGCTGACAGCCGTCAGCCACCCGATCGACAGCATCGTCCGGCAAGCGCGCCACGTGTCGCAGCCCGGCCGTGGAGGGTCCCCGACGTGATCACCGAACTCGAGTTCAAGAGCCTGGCTGAGCAGGGCTACAACCGCATTCCGCTCATCGTCGAGGCATTCGCGGATCTCGAGACTCCCCTTTCGCTGTACCTGAAGCTCGCCTACAGCGGTGGTAGCGGCCGGCACAGCTTCCTTCTCGAGTCGGTCGTCGGCGGCGAGCGCTTCGGGCGCTACTCGTTCATCGGCCTGCCCGCGCGCACGCTGCTGCGCGCCACCGGATTCGCGACAGAGATCGTCACCGACGGGGAAGTCGTCGAAACGCACGAGGGCAACCCGCTTGACTTCATCGCCGTGTACCAGCAGCGCTTCAAGGTGGCGCTGCGCCCCGGGCTGCCGCGCTTCTGCGGCGGGCTGGCGGGCTACTTCGGCTACGACGCGGTGCGCTACATCGAGCCGCGGCTGGCCAGGACGCACAAGACCGGCGGGATCGATACCCCCGACGTGATGCTGCTGCAATGCGAGGAGCTTGCCGTCATCGACAACCTGTCGGGGCGGCTGTACCTGATCGTCTATGCCGATCCGGCGCAGGCAGAGGCGTTCCAGCGCGCGAAGCGGCGCCTGGCCGACCTCGGCGACAAGCTGCGCTACAGCGTGACCGCGCCACCGGTCAAGCGCGGTCCGTCCCATGCGGTCGAGCGCGAGTTTGCGAAGGACGCCTACCTCGCCGCCGTGCTGCGGGCGAAGGAATACATCGCCGCCGGCGACATGATGCAGGTGCAGCTGGGCCAGCGGCTGAGAAAGCGCTTCACCGAGTCACCGCTGTCGCTCTATCGAGCGCTGCGCTCGCTGAACCCGAGCCCGTACATGTACTTCTACGACATGGGCGACTTCCAGATCGTCGGCGCGTCGCCCGAGATCCTGGTCCGCCAGGAACATACGAGCGAGGGCGACAAGGTGACGATCCGCCCGCTCGCTGGTACGCGCCCGCGTGGCGCCACGCACGAGCAGGACCTGGCGCTCGAGGCCGAACTTGCCGGCGATCCGAAGGAGCGCGCCGAGCATGTGATGCTGATCGACCTGGCGAGGAACGACATTGGCCGCATCGCGAAGACGGGCACCGTGAAGGTAACCGAGGCGTTCGCCGTGGAGCGCTACTCGCACGTGATGCACATCGTCAGCAACGTCGAAGGCTTGCTCGCGCCCGGCATGACCAGCCTCGACGTGCTGCGCGCGACCTTCCCGGCCGGCACGCTGACAGGCGCACCCAAGGTGCGCGCGATGGAGATCATCGACGAGCTCGAACCCGTCAAGCGCGGCATCTACGGCGGCGCCTGTGGCTACCTGAGCTTTGCCGGCGACATGGACGTGGCAATCGCCATCCGCACCGGCATCGTCAAGGACGGCATGCTCTACGTGCAGGCCGCGGCGGGCGTGGTCGCCGACTCGGTGCCCGAACTCGAGTGGAAGGAGACCGAGGCCAAGGCGCGGGCGCTGATCCGCGCGGCGGAACTGGTCGAGGAGGGGTTCTGATCATGCTGCTGATGATCGACAACTACGACAGCTTCACCTACAACCTGGTGCAGTACTTCGCCGAGCTCGGGGAGGAGGTGAGGGTCTTCCGCAACGACGAGATCACGCTGGAGGGCATTGACGGGTTGCGTCCTGCGAGCCTGGTGCTGTCGCCGGGGCCCTGCACACCGGCCGAGGCGGGCATCTGCGTGCCTGCGATCGGCCGCTTCATCGGCAAGCTGCCGATCCTCGGCGTGTGCCTGGGTCACCAGGCGATCGGCGCGGCGCTCGGCGGCAAGGTCGTGCGCGCGCGTCGGGTGATGCACGGCAAGACGAGTGTGCTGACGACTGACGGGCGCGGCGTCTACAGCGGGCTACCGAATGCGTTCACGGTCATCAGGTACCACTCGCTGGCCATCGAGCGAGAGTCCTTGCCCGCCAGCCTTCAGGTGACGTCGACGTCGGAGGACGGCGAGATCATGGGCGTGCGCCATCGCGAACTCGCCGGTACCTCGACGCCGCTCGAAGGCGTGCAGTTCCACCCCGAGTCCATCCTGTCCGAGCATGGACACGCGATGCTGAAGAACTTCCTGGAGTTGCGGGCATGAATGTTGTTGACTTGCGCAGCGACACCGTGACCCGGCCGACGCCTGCGATGCGCGCGGCGATGGCGCAGGCCGATGTCGGCGACGACGTGTTCGGTGACGACCCGACCGTCAATGCGCTGGAGGAGCGCGTTGCCACGATGCTCGGCTTTGAGTCGGCGCTGTTCGTGCCGAGCGGGACGCAGAGCAACCTGGTGGCGATCATGAGCCACTGCCAGCGCGGTGACGAATACATCGTCGGCCAGATGGCGCACACCTACCGCTGGGAGGGCGGCGGTGCGGCGGTGCTGGGCAGCGTGCAGCCACAGCCGCTGGCGCACCAGGGCGATGGCACGCTGGCGCTGGCCGACATCGAAGCGGCGATCAAGCCCGACGACGCGCACTTTGCGCGCAGTCGGCTGCTCTGCCTGGAGAACACGCTGGGTGGCCGGGCGCTACCAGTGGCCTACATGCGCGATGCGACGGCGCTGGTGCGCAAGCGCGGCCTGGCGACGCACCTCGATGGCGCACGCCTTTTCAACGCCGCGCTCGCGCTCGGCGTCACGGCGCGCGAGATCGCGCGGCACTTCGACAGCGTCTCGGTTTGCTTCTCGAAGGGCCTGGGAGCGCCGGTCGGCTCGGCCCTGTGTGGTAGCCGCGACTTCATCGCCCGCGCGCACCGCTGGCGCAAGATGGCCGGCGGCGGCATGCGCCAGGCCGGCATCCTCGCTGCGGCGGCGCTGCACGCGCTGGAGCATCACGTCGATCGCCTCGCCGAGGACCACGCGAACGCAAGGCGCCTCGCCGCTGGCCTGGCCGGACTGAACGACGTCACGGTCGAAGCGCCGCAGACGAACATCGTGTTCGTCGATGTCGCCGGCGAGCGTGCCGCCGGACTGCTGGACCACCTGAAGGCACGCGGCGTCCTGGCGACCGGCCTCTACCGGCTGCGCTTCGTGACCCATCTCGATGTCGATGCCGAGGGCGTCGACCGCGCCGTTGCCGCGATGCGTGAACACCTGAACTGAGAACCATGACCATGCCGATTACCAACACCGAAGCGCTGACGCGCGTCATCGAGCACCGCGAGATCTTTCACGACGAAATGCTCGCGCTGATGCGACGCATCATGGGCGGAGAGATGTCGCAGCCGATGATGGCGGCGTTGTTGATCGGCCTGCGCGTGAAGAAGGAGACGATCGGCGAGATCACGGCGGCGGCGCAGGTGATGCGCGAGTTCTCGACCAAGGTCGAAGTGACCGACCGCAGTCATCTGGTGGACATCGTTGGCACCGGCGGCGACGGCTCGCACACCTTCAACATCTCGACCTGCAGCATGTTCGTCGCTGCCGCCTGCGGCGCGCGGGTCAGCAAGCACGGCAACCGCAGCGTGTCGAGCAAGTCGGGCAGTGCCGACGTGCTCGAGGCCCTGGGTGTGCCGCTGTCGCTCTCGCCGCAGGCCATCGCGCGCTGCATCGCCGACACCGGCATCGGCTTCATGTTCGCGCCCAACCACCACCCGGCGATGAAGAACGTCGGTCCGGTGCGCAGGGAACTCGGCGTGCGCACGATCTTCAACATCCTCGGGCCCCTGACCAACCCGGCCGATGCGCCGAAGATCCTGATGGGCGTGTTCCACCCGGATCTGGTGGGTATCCAGGTCCGCGCGTTGCAGCGCCTCGGGGCCGAGCATGCGGTCGTGGTCTACGGGCGCGACGGCATGGACGAGGTCTCGCTCGGCGCGGCGACGCTGGTCGGCGAATACAGGGACGGCGGGATTCACGAATACGAGATCCACCCCGAGGACTTCGGCTTGACGATGGCCAGCAATCGCGCGTTGAAGGTCGAGACTCCCGAACAAAGCAAGGCAATGCTGCAATCGGTTCTGGACAACATCCCCGGTCCGGCGCGAGACATCGTCATCCTCAATGCCGGCGTGGCGCTGTATGCCGCGGACGTGGCGCCCGCGATGGCCGACGGCATGACGATGGCGCGCGAGGCGCTGGCATCGGGACAGGCGCTCGCGAAGATGCACCAGTTCATTGCTCGCAGCAGGGAACTTGCTTCGGTATGAGACCGCCACGCAGTCCCTGCTTGGGGCAGGGAGCAGGGCGACCAAGGGGGCCCCGGTGAGCGACATCCTCGATCGCATCGTCGCGGTCAAGCGCGAGGAGATCGCGGCAGCGCGGGCGGCGCGCGATCTGGCCTCGCTCAGGCGCGATGCCGAGTCGCTCGGCGGGCTGCGCGACTTCGTCGGCGCGCTGCGCGCGAAGATCGTCGCTGGCGGTGCCGCCGTGATCGCCGAGATCAAGAAGGCGAGCCCGAGCAGGGGCGTTCTCCGCGAGTATTTCGAGCCCGCCGAGATCGCTGCCAGTTACGAACGCCATGGCGCCGCGGCATTGAGCGTGCTGACCGATGCGCGGTTCTTCCACGGAGTGCCCGCCTACCTCGCGCAGGCGCGCGCAGCGTGTGCGCTGCCGGTGCTGCGCAAGGACTTCATGATCGACGCCTACCAGGTGTTCGAGGCGCGCGCGATGGGCGCCGACTGCATCCTGCTGATCGCCGCGTGCCTCGACGACGCGCTGATGGCAGACCTTGAGGCGCAGGCCCATGCGCTGGGCATGGCGGTGCTGGTGGAGGTGCACGACGCTGCCGAGCTGACGCGCGCGCTTCGCCTGGCGACGCCGCTCGTCGGCATCAACAACCGCAACCTGCGCAACTTCGAAGTCACGCTGGACACGACGCTTGCCCTGTTGTTGCAGGTGCCGGCCGACCGGCTGCTGGTGACCGAATCGGGCATTCTCGAGCGCGCCGACGTGCAGCGGATGCGCAGCGCGAATGTGCACGCGTTCCTGGTCGGAGAGGCCTTCATGCGTGCCGCCGATCCGGGCGCCGCGCTGCAGGCGCTTTTCGGATGACCGCCGCCGACCTGGAAGCGGCGTTCTCGAGCCTGCCCCCCGACTGGGCAGCGGCGCTGCCGGGCTGGACGGGCGCGCTGCGCGACGACGTGATTCGACGCGTCCGCCACGCCTCGGAAGGGCGACCGATCGCACCCGACGACCCGTTTCGGGCGCTTCGCTTCGGGTCTCCGCGAAGTGTCAGAGTCGTCGTTCTCGGTCAGGACCCGTACCCGAAGCCAGGCCATGCCGACGGCCTCGCCTTTTCGGCCGGCCATGGAAGGCCGGCGTCGTTGCGTCGCATCTTCCGGGTTCTTGCCGAGGACCGGCCGGGCTTTGCGCCGCCTGCCGTGTGGAAACTCGACGGCTGGGCACGCCAGGGCGCGCTCCTCCTGAACCCGACCCTGACGATCGAGGTGGGGCGAATCGGGAGTCACCTGGACTGCGGTTGGCAAGCGCTCACATCTGAGATCGTATTCATTCTGTGCCGACTCGAACACCCTCCTGTGTTCCTGCTGTGGGGCGACAAGGCGCAGCAGTTCTTCGAGCGGGCGTGTCCATCCCCGGCTGCGGTGCGAGTGCTCAAGACTCGCCACCCATCCAATGACTTGCAGCGCAAATTCATGGGAGAAGGCAGCCACTTCGTGCAGACGGCCGACCTCGTGGACTGGTGGACGCTCTGAGCACAGGGTAGGGACAGACGGTCTGCGCCAAAGTCGCGGCACGTCCTGTGTTACCATCACGGGCTCTGCGTGGAGGGGTGCCCGAGTGGCTAAAGGGGGCAGACTGTAAATCTGTTGGCTTACGCCTACGGTGGTTCGAATCCACCCTCCTCCACCAAGACGAGATTTCAGAGAGGACTGACCTGTACTCAAGTCATGCCGCAGCCAAACCTGAGGTTGATGACGATATTCGGCTCCGACGGGGAAGGCCCCGCGGAGGCTCCCGGGCGGGAGTAGTTCAATGGTAGAACCCCAGCCTTCCAAGCTGATGATGCGGGTTCGATTCCCGTCTCCCGCTCCAGTGCTGCCGTCGGCAGAGGCCTGGTGGTTGCAAGTGCAGCCGCCAGGCCTGTGTCGACATTGTGTTGATGGCCCATGTGGCTCAGTGGTAGAGCACCCCCTTGGTAAGGGGGAGGTCGCGCGTTCGATCCGCGCCATGGGCACCAGAGATTGATTCCTGATTTGTCGTAGTCGAGGAGCGAAAAATGGCGAAAAGCAAGTATGAGCGGACCAAGCCGCACGTGAACGTAGGGACGATTGGGCACGTGGACCATGGCAAGACGACGCTGACGGCGGCGATCACGATGGTGCTCTCCAAGCTGTTTGGAGGCGAAGCCAAGGCGTACGACCAGATCGATGCGGCGCCCGAAGAGAAGGCACGCGGGATCACGATCAACACGGCGCACGTCGAATACGAGACCAAGAACCGGCACTACGCGCATGTCGACTGCCCGGGGCACGCCGACTACATCAAGAACATGATCACGGGTGCGGCGCAGATGGACGGTGCGATCCTGGTGGTCAGTGCGGCCGACGGCCCGATGCCCCAGACCCGGGAGCACATCCTGCTTGCGCGCCAGGTGGGCGTGCCCTACATCATCGTCTACATGAACAAGTGCGACATGGTGGACGACGCCGAGCTGCTCGAGCTCGTCGAGATGGAGGTGCGGGAGCTTCTGGACAAGTACGACTTTCCCGGCGACGCCACGCCGATCATTCACGGCAGCGCCAAGCTGGCGATGGAAGGCGACAAGAGCGAGCTCGGCGAAGGCTCCATTCTGAAGCTTGCCGAAGCCTTGGACACCTACATCCCGCAGCCCAAGCGTGCGGTGGACGGGGCCTTCCTGATGCCCGTCGAAGACGTCTTCAGCATCTCCGGGCGGGGCACGGTCGTGACCGGAAGAGTCGAGCGCGGCGTCATCAAGGTCGGTGAGGAAATCGAGATTGTTGGCATCACGCCGACGCAGAAGACCGTGTGCACCGGTGTCGAGATGTTCAGGAAGCTGCTCGATCAGGGTCAGGCGGGCGACAACGTCGGCGTGCTGCTGCGCGGCACCAAGCGCGAAGACGTTCAACGCGGGCAAGTGCTGTGCAAGCCGGGCAGCGTCAAGCCGCACACCCACTTCACGGCCGAGATCTACGTGCTGAGCAAGGACGAAGGCGGGCGCCACACGCCGTTCTTCAACAACTACCGGCCGCAGTTCTACTTTCGCACGACCGACGTGACGGGGGCGGTGGAGCTGCCGAAGGACAAGGAGATGGTGATGCCGGGCGACAACGTCAGCATCACGGTCAAGCTGATCAGCCCGATCGCGATGGAAGAGGGTCTGCGCTTCGCGATCCGCGAAGGCGGCCGCACCGTCGGCGCAGGAGTCGTCGCCAAGATCATCGAGTGAGTTGCCAAGTCGGTCCACAGGGGCGTAGCTCAATTGGCAGAGCGCTGGTCTCCAAAACCAGAGGTTGGGGGTTCGATGCCCTCCGCCCCTGCCACCTTAGGGTGAGGGTTCGACCTGCCGCCGCAGGGTGGCATCCCGCAATCCGGACGGCGTGCCGGTCACCCGCCCACGATAGGCCGGATGTCGTTGCAAGGTGAAGTGAGAGTCATGTCCAATCCTCAAGTCGAAACCGTGTCCACGGGTGCTGACAAGGCCAAGCTCGTTGCCGCGGGCGTGCTGGTCGTCGCCGCCGTGGCCGCCTTCTATGCCTTGGGCAAGCAGGACTTGTGGCTTCGCACCATCGTGTTGCTGCTCGTCATGGGCGGTGCCATCGCGGTGTTCTTCACTTCCGAGAACGGCAAGGCACTGATCGCCTTCGGCCGGGACGCGGTGCGGGAGATCCGCAAGGTCGTGTGGCCGACGCGCAAGGAAGCGATGCAGATGACGGGCTACGTGTTCGCCTTCGTCGTCGTGATGGCGCTTTTCCTGTGGCTGACGGACAAGACGCTGGAGTGGGTGCTCTACGACCTGCTGCTGGGCTGGAAGCACTAGGCCGCGAAGAAACAAGGACCGGATCGATGACAGCTGAACTTGCAGGCAACGTGGCGCCGGAATCGGCGCCTGCCGCCGCGCCGTCCACCAAGCGCTGGTACGTGGTGCACGCGTATTCGGGCATGGAAAAGGCCGTCGAGCGCAATCTGCGCGAGCGCATCGATCGTTCGGGCATGCAGGACAAGTTCGGTCGCATCCTGGTGCCGATGGAAGAAGTGGTCGAACTCAAGCACGGCAAGAAGGCCGTCACCGAGCGGCGATTCTTCCCCGGCTATGTGCTGGTCGAGATGGACATGGCCGACGACACATGGCATCTGGTGAAGCACACCGCCAAGGTCACCGGTTTCGTCGGCGGGGCGAAGAACCGCCCGTCGCCGATTTCCGAGGCCGAGGTGCTGAAGATCGTCCACCAGATGCAGGAGGGCGTGGAGAAGCCACGCCCGAAGGTCGAATGGGTGGTCGGCGAGTTGGTCCGCGTCAAGGAAGGCCCGTTCACGGATTTCAACGGCGCGATCGAGGACGTCAACTACGACAAGTCCAAGGTTCGCGTATCGGTGACGATCTTTGGTCGCGCCACGCCTGTGGAACTCGATTTCGCGCAGGTCGAGAAGATCTAGAGCCCGGTGGGAGGCTGGCTCCGGCCGCCAGGTCGGGGCCCATTCCGCCCGTTGCTGCCGATGACGAGACATCGGCGCGAGGAGCAAGGGTAGCCAGTCCCTTGCGTTTGTACTCAAGGACACGGCGCGAGAGCGCCAAGGTCCCGTTGTTGGAGAGAAGAGATGGCCAAGAAGATCGTCGGCTTCATCAAGCTGCAAGTCCCGGCCGGCAAGGCCAACCCGTCGCCCCCCATCGGGCCGGCCCTCGGTCAGCGCGGTCTGAACATCATGGAGTTCTGCAAGGCGTTCAACGCCCAGACGCAGAGCATGGAGCCGGGCCTCGTCCTGCCCGTGGTGATCACCGCGTTCGCCGACAAGTCGTTCACTTTCGTCCTCAAGAGCCCGCCCGCTTCGGTGCTGATCAAGAAGGCGCTCAAGCTCGAGAAGGGTTCGCCCAAGCCTCACGTCGACAAGGTGGGCAAGCTCACCCGCGCGCAGGCTGAAGATATCGCCAAGGTCAAGGTCAAGGACCTGACGGGCGCCGACCTCGATGCGGCCGTGCGCACGATCGCAGGAACCGCCCGCTCGATGGGCGTCACGGTGGAGGGGGTCTGATCATGAGCAAATTGACCAAGCGCCAGAAGACCTACGTCGGCAAGGTGGACAGCACCAAGCTGTACCCGATCGCCGACGCGCTGGGTATTGTCAAGGAGTGCGCGATCGCCAAGTTCGATGAATCGATCGACGTGTCGGTTCAGCTCGGCATCGACGCGAAGAAGTCCGATCAGGTCGTTCGTGGCGCCGTCGTGATGCCCAACGGCACCGGCAAGACCAAGCGTGTCGCCGTGTTCGCCCAGGGTGCCAAGGCCGAGGAGGCCAAGGCCGCCGGCGCCGACATCGTCGGCATGGACGACCTGGCCGCCGAGATCAAGGCCGGGAACATGAATTTCGACGTCGTGATCGCGTCGCCCGACACGATGCGAGTCGTCGGCACGCTGGGCCAGATCCTGGGCCCGCGCGGGCTGATGCCGAACCCGAAGGTCGGCACCGTGACACCCGATGTGGCACAGGCAGTGCGAAACGCCAAGGCTGGCCAGGTGCAGTTCCGCGTCGACAAAGCCGGCATCGTGCATGCCACGATCGGCCGCCGCTCGTTCGAGTCGGACAAGCTGGTCGGCAACCTGCGCGCCTTGATCGAGGCGCTCAACAAGGCCAAGCCGGCGACCAGCAAGGGCGTCTACCTGCGCAAGGTCGCGCTGTCGTCGACGATGGGTGTGGGTGTGCGGGTTGATGCGGCGTCGATTAACGCCGCCCCCTTGCAGGCCTGAGTTGTTGGTGACGCTCCGCGCGTGTCTGGCGCGGGTGTCGTGTGAGTTGGTGGGCCGAGGCGGTTACGCGACTGCCGAGGGCCATCGAAGACCGCTGGCGCGGCCCCCGGGCCGCTTAATCGAGAACGGTACCCCTCGGACGACCCGAGGTGCCCCATTCGAGGCCTGCGCAGATGGCGGTCCCGCCGAAGAGGAATTGTCCTTGGCTGGTGAAGGTCGCTGAACCGAAAGTGCCCCGAGGCGCGAAGAGCACCGGAGGGCAGCATTGAGTGAGGAGTGGACCTTGAGTCTCAACAAGAGCGAGAAACAGGTCGTGGTGGCGGACGTGGCGGCACAGGCGGCGAGGTCCCAGACCTTGGCCCTGGCCGAGTACCGTGGCCTCACCGTGGCGCATCTGGACGTGCTGCGCCGACAGGCGCGCGACAAGGGCGTGTACCTTCATGTACTGAAGAACACGCTCGCCCGTCGCGCCGTTGCCGGCACGCCGTTCGAGTGCGCCTCGGAGAGCATGGTCGGCCCGCTGATCTACGGCTTTTCCGAAGACGCGGTGGCCGCGGCGAAGGTCATTTCAGACTTCGCCAAGGGCAACGACAAGCTGATCGTCAGGGCCGGTGCCTACGCCGGCAAGAAACTCGACGCCGATGCTGTCAAGGCACTGGCCGCGATCCCGAGCAAGGAAGTGCTGCTGTCGCAGCTGCTGGGCCTGATGAAGTCGCCGATCACCCGCCTCGCGGGCGTGCTGGCGGCCCTGGCCGAGAAGCGCGGCGAAGGCACACCCGCCGAGCCTGCGGTTGCCGCCTGATCAGACTGCAGCCGAGTAAATCCCTTTCACAGACATTCTCTGGAGCCCAACATGGCATTCGACAAAGACGCATTCCTGCAATCCCTGGACAACATGTCCGTCATGGACCTCAACGATCTGGTCAAGGCGATCGAAGAGAAGTTCGGCGTGTCCGCCGCCTCGATGGCGGCGCCGGCCGCTGGTGGTGGCGGTGCTGCCGCCGCGGTCGTCGAGGAGCAAACCGAGTTCAACGTGATGCTCCTCGAAGCCGGCGCCAACAAGGTGTCGGTCATCAAGGCAGTCCGTGAACTGACCGGCCTCGGACTGAAGGAAGCCAAGGACCTGGTGGACGGTGCGCCGAAGGCCGTCAAGGAGGCCGTTTCCAAGGCCGATGCCGATGCCGCGCTGAAGAAGCTGCTCGACGCCGGCGCCAAGGCCGAGATCAAGTAAGGCAGTCGCTCCGCGGGGTCTCGGCCCCGGGGAGCACCTGCAAGGGTGGCGTGCCGCCCTTGCAAGTGTTCTCTGATCCGACTGCAGAGAACTGGTTTGGTCGGGCTCCGGTGCAATGCCGGGGTTGTCCGCCAGCGGCTGGTAGTGGCCAGCCACCAAGCGTCAGACGCAAGTTCTGAATAGCCAGTCGCCGACGGAAGCGCCCACGCGCGGGGCTTCCCGACACGGAGTGTTTATGACGCAGCATGCAACCCCCTACAGCTTCACCGAACGCAAGCGGATTCGCAAGAGCTTCGGCAAGCGCGAGAGCGTTCTCAAGGTTCCCTACCTGCTGACGATGCAGAAGGAGTCGTACATCGCCTTCCTGCAGAAGGATGTGCCACCGCAGAAGCGCAAGCCCGAAGGGCTGCAGGCTGCCTTCCTGTCCGCGTTCCCGATTGTTTCGCACAACGGGTTCGTGGAGATGAAGTTCATCGAGTTCAACATCGCCAAGCCGCCATTCGACACTCGCGAGTGCCAGCAACGCGGCCTGACCTACGCTGCCGCAGTGCGCGCCAAGCTGCAGATGATCATCTACGACCGTGAGAGCGCGCAGGCCAAGACGGTCAAGGAGATCAAGGAGCAGGAGGTCTACATGGGCGAAGTGCCGCTGATGACGGACTACGGTTCCTTCATCGTCAACGGCACCGAGCGCGTCATCGTCTCTCAGTTGCACCGCTCGCCCGGCGTGTTCTTCGAGCACGACAAGGGCAAGACGCATTCCAGCGGCAAGCTGCTGTTCTCGGCGCGCATCATTCCGTATCGCGGCTCGTGGCTGGACTTCGAGTTCGATCCGAAGGACATCCTGTTCTTCCGCGTCGACCGCCGCCGCAAGATGCCGGTCACGATCCTCCTGAAGGCGATTGGCCTCAACCCCGAAGCAATCCTCGCCCACTTCTTCGTCTTCGACTCGATCCGCCTGATGGACTCGGGCGCGCAGCTGGAGTTCGTCGCCGACCGGCTGCGCGGCGAGATCGCGCGCTTCGACATCACCGACAAGGATGGCAACGTCGTCGTCGAGAAGGACAAGCGCATCACCGCACGTCACACCCGAAAGCTCGAAGAGACGGGCACCAAGTTCGTCAGCCTGCCCGAGGACCTGCTGGTCGGGCGCGTGCTCGCGCGCAACATGGTGGACGCCGAAACTGGCGAGATCCTGGCGAAGGCGAATGACGAACTGACCGAAGCGCTGCTCAAGAAGCTGCGCTTGGCCGGTGTCAAGGAGCTGCAGTGCATCTACACCAACGAGCTCGACGAAGGCGGCTACATCTCGCAGACGCTGGCCGCTGACGAGACGGCCGACCAGCTCGCCGCGCGCGTCGCGATCTACCGCATGATGCGCCCCGGCGAGCCGCCGACCGAAGACGCCGTCGAGGCGCTGTTCAACCGGCTCTTCTACAACGCCGACACGTATGACCTGTCGCGCGTCGGGCGCATGAAGTTCAACGCCCGCGTCGGGCGCGACGTGCCCGAAGGCGCGATGACGCTGTCGAACGACGACATCCTCGACGTCGTGAAGATCCTCGTCGAACTGCGCAACGGGCGCGGCGAAGTGGACGACATCGACCACCTTGGCAATCGTCGCGTGCGCTGCGTCGGCGAGCTGGCCGAGAACCAGTACCGCTCGGGTCTGGCACGCATCGAGAAGGCGGTGAAGGAACGCCTCGGCCAGGCCGAGACCGAGGCCCTGATGCCGCACGACCTGATCAACTCCAAGCCGATTTCCGCGGCGCTGAAGGAATTCTTCGGGGCGAGCCAGCTCAGCCAGTTCATGGACCAGACCAACCCGCTGAGCGAGATCACGCACAAGCGGCGCGTCTCGGCCCTCGGCCCGGGCGGCCTGACGCGCGAGCGCGCCGGGTTCGAAGTGCGTGACGTGCACCCGACGCACTACGGCCGCGTGTGCCCGATCGAGACGCCGGAAGGCCCGAACATCGGCCTCATCAATTCGCTGGCGCTGTATGCGCAGTTGAACGAATACGGCTTCCTCGAGACGCCGTACCGCCGCGTCGCCGACGGCAAGGTGACGATGCAGATCGACTACCTTTCGGCCATCGAAGAGGGCAAGTACGTGATCGCGCAGGCCAGCGCCACGCTCGACAAGGAAGGCCGGCTGATCGACGAGCTGGTCTCGGCACGCGACAACGGGGAGTCGATTCTCACGTCGGCCGAACGCATCCAGTACATGGATGTGGCGCCGACGCAGATCGTGTCGGTCGCGGCCTCGCTGGTGCCGTTCCTCGAGCACGACGACGCGAACCGCGCGCTGATGGGCGCCAACATGCAGCGGCAGGCGGTGCCGGTGCTGCGCCCCGAGAAGGCCTTCGTCGGCACCGGCGTCGAGCGTGTCTCGGCCAAGGACTCCGGCACCGTGGTCGCGGCCAGGCGCGGCGGCGTGGTCGACTATGTCGACACCAACCGCATCGTGATCCGCGTCAACGACAAGGAGACGGTAGCCGGCGAGGTGGGCGTCGACATCTACAACCTCATCAAGTACCAGCGCAGCAACCAGAACACGAGCATCCACCAGCGTCCGATCGTCAAGCGCGGCGACGTCGTCGCGGGTGACGACATCATTGCCGACGGTGCGTCGACCGACCTGGGTGAATTGGCGCTCGGCCAGAACATGCTGGTCGCGTTCATGCCCTGGAACGGCTACAACTTCGAAGACTCGATTCTGATCAGCGAACGGGTCGTCGCCGAGGACCGCTACACCTCGATCCACATCGAGGAGCTGGTGGTGATGGCGCGCGACACGAAGCTCGGCTCGGAAGAGATCACGCGCGACATCCCGAACCTTTCGGAACAGCAGTTGGCGCGCCTCGACGAATCGGGCATCGTGTACGTCGGTGCCGAGGTGAACCCTGGAGACACGCTGGTCGGCAAGGTCACCCCGAAGGGCGAGACGACGCTGACGCCTGAAGAAAAGCTGCTGCGCGCGATCTTCGGAGAGAAGGCTTCCGACGTGAAGGACACCTCGCTGCGCGTCAGCCAGGGCACCAACGGCACGGTGATCGACGTGCAGGTGTTCACCCGCGAAGGCATCGTGCGCGACAAGCGCGCGCAGCAGATCATCGACGATGAGCTCAAGCGTTATCGCCTGGACCTGAATGACCAGCTGCGCATCGTCGAGGCCGACGCGTTCGACCGCATCGAGAAGCTGCTCGTGGGCAAGCCCGCCAACGGCGGTCCGCAGAAGCTCGCCAAGGGCACGGTCCTCGACAAGGCCTACCTCGCGAGCGTCGAGAAGTACCACTGGTTCGACATCCGCCCGGCCGACGACGAGATAGCAAACCAGCTCGAGAGCATCAAGAATTCGCTGGACCAGACGCGCCACAGCTTCGATCTCGCGTTCGAGGAAAAGCGCAAGAAGCTGACCCAGGGCGACGAGTTGCCCGCGGGCGTGCTGAAGATGGTCAAGGTCTACCTGGCCGTCAAACGTCGCCTGCAGCCGGGCGACAAGATGGCCGGCCGCCACGGCAACAAGGGCGTCGTCTCGAAGATCGTTCCGGTCGAGGACATGCCCTACATGGCCGACGGCACGCCGTGCGACATCGTCTTGAATCCGCTAGGGGTGCCCTCGCGGATGAACGTCGGGCAGGTTCTGGAAGTGCATCTGGGCTGGGCCGGCAAAGGCATCGGCCAGCGCATCGGCGACATGCTGCAACAGCACACGAAAGTGGCCGAGTTGCGCAAGTTCCTGGACGAGCTCTACAACAAGTCGGGGGGCAAGACCGAACGGCTCGATCGCCTGAGCGACGACGACGTGATCGAAATGGCGAACAACCTCGCCAAGGGCGTGCCGTTTGCGACGCCGGTGTTCGACGGGGCGGCGGAGGAAGAGATCCGCGGCATGTTGAAGCTCGCCTATCCGGAAGAAGTTGCGAAGGCCAAGGGCCTGACCGAGTCGCGCACCCAGGCCACGCTGTGCGACGGCCGCACAGGCGACGCCTTCGAGCGGCCGGTGACGGTGGGCTACATGCATGTGCTCAAGCTGCACCACCTGGTCGACGACAAGATGCACGCGCGCTCGACCGGCCCATACAGCCTGGTCACGCAGCAGCCGCTGGGCGGCAAGGCGCAATTCGGCGGCCAGCGCTTCGGCGAGATGGAGGTCTGGGCGCTCGAAGCCTATGGCGCGAGCTACGTGCTGCAGGAGATGCTGACCGTCAAGTCCGACGACGTGAACGGCCGCACCAAGGTCTACGAGAGCATCGTCAAGGGCGAGCACGCGATCGAGGCCGGGATGCCGGAATCGTTCAACGTGCTGGTCAAGGAAATTCGCTCGCTTGGCATCGACATCGAGTTGGAGAGGAACTGACGTGCCAAAGCCGGGCCATGCGGCGTTGCCCGGTCGGTTGCATAGCGCTGCTATGCGGCCCTCCCACGCGCCTTGCTTGACCCGCCATTGATCCCGTCGTTTCTCTCTCCAATTGCGCACCGAATTCATAGGAGAAGCCCATGAAAGGCTTGTTGGACCTGTTCAAGCAATTCACCCCTGACGAGCATTTCGATGCGATCAGGATCGGCCTCGCGTCGCCGGAGAAGATTCGCTCCTGGTCGTTCGGCGAGGTGAAGAAGCCCGAGACCATCAACTACCGGACCTTCAAGCCGGAGCGCGATGGCCTCTTTTGTGCCAAGATCTTCGGACCGATCAAGGACTACGAGTGCCTGTGCGGCAAGTACAAGCGCCTGAAACACCGTGGCGTGATCTGCGAGAAGTGCGGCGTCGAGGTCACCCAGACCAAGGTGCGACGCGACCGCATGGGTCACATCGACCTCGCGGCGCCATGTGCGCATATCTGGTTCCTGAAGAGCCTGCCGAGCCGACTCGGGCTGGTGCTCGACATGACGCTGCGCGACATCGAGCGCGTGCTCTACTTCGAGGCCTACGTCGTCGTCGACCCCGGTATGACGCCGCTGAAGAAGTTCAGCATCATGACCGAGGACGACCATGACGCGAAGCGCCTCGAGTACGGCGACGAGTTCGTCGCATTGATGGGCGCCGAGGGCGTCAAGAAGTTGCTGGAGGACATGGATCTCGACGCCGAGATCGAGAAGATCCGCAACGACATGACGGGCTCCGAGCTGAAGATCAAGAAGAACGCGAAGCGCCAGAAGGTGATGGAGGCCTTCAAGCGCTCCGGCATCAAGCCGAGCTGGATGGTGCTTCAGGTCCTGCCAGTGCTGCCGCCCGACCTGCGCCCGCTCGTCCCGCTGGACGGCGGCCGATTCGCGACTTCGGACCTGAACGATCTGTATCGCCGGGTCATCAACCGGAACAACCGCTTGGCACGGCTGCTGGAGCTCAAGGCGCCCGAGATCATCGTGCGCAACGAAAAGCGCATGCTGCAGGAGGCGGTGGACTCGCTGCTCGACAACGGCCGTCGCGGCAAGGCGATGACGGGCGCAAACAAGCGCGCGCTGAAGTCTCTCGCCGACATGATCAAGGGCAAGAGCGGTCGCTTCCGCCAGAACCTGCTCGGAAAGCGCGTCGACTACTCGGGCCGCTCGGTCATCGTGGTCGGCCCGACGCTCAAGCTGCATCAGTGCGGACTGCCTAAGCTGATGGCGCTCGAGCTCTTCAAGCCGTTCATCTTCTCGCGTCTCGAGGCGATGGGCATCGCCACCACGATCAAGGCGGCGAAGAAGGAAGTGGAATCGGGCACGCCGGTGGTCTGGGACATCCTCGAGGAAGTCATCAAGGAACACCCGGTGATGCTCAACCGCGCGCCGACATTGCACCGGCTCGGCATCCAGGCCTTCGAGCCCTTGCTGATCGAGGGCAAGGCGATCCAGTTGCACCCGCTCGTGTGCTCGGCATTCAACGCCGACTTCGACGGCGACCAGATGGCTGTCCATGTGCCGCTGTCGATCGAGGCGCAGATGGAAGCCCGTACGCTGATGCTGGCCTCCAACAACATCCTGTTCCCGGCCAATGGCGAGCCTTCTATCGTGCCGTCACAGGACGTGGTGCTCGGTCTGTACTACGCAACGCGCGAGCGCATCAATGCCAAGGGCGAGGGGATCATCTTCTCCGACGTGGCGGAGGTGCAGCGTGCCCTCGACAACGGCATGGTGGAGATCACGAGCAAGGTCACGGTACGCCTGACCGAGTACGTGAAGGACAAGCTGTCCGGCGAATTCGCCCCCGACACTCAGCTCGTCGACACGACGGTGGGTCGGGCGCTGCTGTCGGAGATCCTGCCCAAGGGCCTGCCGTTCTCCAACCTCAACAAGGCGCTGAAGAAGAAGGAAATCTCGCGCCTGATCAACGCATCGTTCCGCAAGTGCGGCCTGAAGGAGACCGTCGTCTTTGCCGACAAGTTGCTGCAGGCGGGGTTCCGTCTGGCGACGCGCGCCGGCATTTCGATCTGCATCGACGACATGCTGGTGCCGAAGGAGAAGCCTGGGCTGATCGAGCGCGCCGAGAAGGAGGTCAAGGAGATCGAGCAGCAGTACGTCTCTGGTCTCGTGACCGCCGGCGAGCGTTACAACAAGGTGGTCGACATCTGGGGCAAGACGGGCGACGAAGTCGGCAAGGTCATGATGGCCCAGCTCTCAAAGCAGAAGGTGCTTGACCGGCACGGCAAGGAAGTGGAGCAGGAGTCGTTCAACTCCATCTACATGATGGCCGACTCGGGTGCGCGCGGCTCGGCGGCACAGATCCGCCAGCTTGCCGGCATGCGGGGCCTGATGGCCAAGCCCGACGGCTCGATCATCGAGACGCCGATCACCGCGAACTTCCGCGAAGGCCTGAACGTTCTGCAGTACTTCATCTCCACCCACGGCGCCCGCAAGGGCCTGGCGGACACGGCACTGAAGACGGCGAACTCGGGCTACCTGACGCGCCGCCTGGTCGACGTGACGCAGGACCTCGTGGTCACGTCGGAAGACTGCGCCACGCATGACGGCATGAACATGCGCGCGCTCGTCGAAGGCGGCGAAGTGATCGAGAGTCTGCGCGACCGCATCCTCGGCCGTGTGACGGCGATCGATGTGCTGCATCCCGAGACCCAGGAGTCGCTGCTCGGCAGCGGCCAGATGCTCGACGAGGATGCGCTCGACGTGCTGGAAGCCGCCGGCGTCGACGAAGTCAAGGTCCGCACTCCGCTGACCTGCAAGACGCGGTTCGGCATCTGCGCCAAGTGCTACGGACGCGACCTCGGACGGGGCGGCCTGGTCAACATCGGCGAGGCGGTGGGTGTGATTGCCGCGCAGTCGATCGGCGAGCCTGGCACGCAGCTGACGATGCGGACGTTCCACATCGGTGGTGCGGCTTCGCGGGCGGCGGTGGCCTCGAGCATTGATGCCAAGTCAGAAGGGCGCATCGGCTTCAATGCGACGATGCGCTATGTGACCAACGGCAAGGGCGACCTGGTCGTGATCTCGCGTTCCGGCGAGATCGTGATCTCCGACCAGCATGGCCGCGAGCGCGAGCGCCACAAGCTGCCGTACGGTGCGACGCTCAACATCAAGAGCGACCAGCAGGTGAAGGCCGGCACGACACTGGCCACCTGGGATCCGCTGACGCGCCCGATCATCACCGAGTTCGCCGGCAAGGCGAAGTTCGAGAACGTCGAGGAGGGCGTGACCGTCGCCAAGCAGGTTGACGAAGTCACGGGGCTCTCGACACTGGTCGTGATCGACCCGAAGCGGCGCGGCGCGGCGAAGGTTGTGCGGCCCCAGGTGAAGCTGCTCGATGTTGCAGGCAACGAGGTGAAGATCCCCGGGACCGATCATTCGGTGACGATCGGCTTCCCGGTCGGCGCGCTGATCCAGGTGCGTGACGGACAGGACCTCGCACCGGGCGAGGTGCTGGCGCGCATTCCGGTCGAAGGCCAGAAGACGCGCGACATCACCGGCGGCTTGCCGCGGGTGGCGGAACTGTTCGAAGCACGCACCCCGAAGGACACCGGCACCCTGGCCGAACTGACCGGCACGGTGTCGTTCGGCAAGGAGACCAAGGGCAAGAATCGCTTGCAGATCACCGACCCGGAGGGCAAGGTGCACGAGGAGCTGGTCCCCAAGGAGAAGAACATCCTGGTGCACGAGGGCCAGGTGGTCAACAAGGGCGAATTGATCGTCGACGGCTCGGAGGATCCGCAGGACATCCTGCGTCTGCTGGGTATCGAGGACCTGGCGCGCTACATCGTCGACGAGGTGCAGGACGTGTATCGCCTGCAGGGCGTGAAGATCAACGACAAGCACATCGAGGTGATCGTTCGCCAGATGCTGCGCCGCGTGCAGATTGTCAACCCGGGCGATACCGGCTACATCGCCGGCGAGCAGGTGGAGCGCTCGGAGCTGCTCGACACGAACGATCGCATGCTAGCCGCCGGCAAGCTGGCGGCGACGCATGCCGACGTTTTGCTCGGCATCACCAAGGCGTCACTGTCGACCGATAGCTTCATCTCGGCAGCCTCGTTCCAGGAAACCACGCGCGTGCTCACCGAGGCGGCCATCATGGGCAAGCGCGACGAACTGCGCGGGTTGAAGGAGAACGTCATCGTTGGCCGCCTGATTCCCGCTGGCACCGGCATGGCGTTCCATGAAGCTCGCAAGGCGAAGGAGGCGATGGACGACGCCGAGCGTCGGGCCATTGCGCAGCAGGAAGCCGAGGAACTGGCGTCTGCGCAGCTGGCGAGCCTGGACGCGGCATCGGACGAAGCGAGCGAGTAGCCCCGGCAGCGCGTCCGCGTCATCGAGAGGTCGCCTTCGGGCGGCCTTCTTTCGTCAGGGCACGTTCAGCAGCGTCAACTTGCCGGGGTCATCGATGTTTGCCAGTCGGTAGGCCTGAGCACCACCAGGCCCCGCTCTCTGGCGCGGCGCGCCAGACGCAAGACGGCGCGGTCCCGCGTGAACAGCCATTGCGCGCCGGCAGCCAGCGCAAGATCGATGAATATCTGATCGTCGGCGTCGCTGCAGCGAAGCGGCGTGCCGGGTGGGATACCTGCTTCGACCCTCCACGCGAGGCGTTCGATGGTTTGCGAAATGGCCGTTCGATCTGGCATCCAGGCGCTGATGACACTACGGTTCAGCACGCGCTCAAGCTCATCGTGCATTGCTTGGCATGTGAGCCAGCGCAGACTGCCAGCTTCGAGCGAGCGGGCAATCTGTGTGCTGCCAATGTCACGAAAGACCAACCAGTCCAGTACGACCTGCGTATCGAGCACCGCGTGATGCGGCGCCGAAGCGATGTTGCTGAGGCGACCTGGGGTGTCAGGCATGGTTGCTCGAGTTGCTGGGCCGGCGGCCGGCGACGCGCAGCGCTTCCGGGCGCAGCCGGCAAGACGCTTGCGGCCGGGGGTTCTCCCGAATATAATCAAAAACTTTTCGGCAGACTCTGCTTCGCTCTTTGTCGGGCGGCTCACCGGTCAGGCTGGCGCTGATGCGTTTCGGCCTGCAGTCCCGGTTTCGAGCCTGTCTCTTTCAGGGCGCCCGGCTTCTCCCGAAATTGGCTGAAAGCGCCGCGCGAGTCGGCGCGGGTGTGACTTCAAACGGGAACAAGTAACAATGCCAACCATCAACCAACTCGTGCGTCACGGCCGCAAGGTCGAAACCACGAAGTCCAAGTCGCCGGCCATGCAGGGCAGCCCGCAACGCCGGGGGGTGTGCACGCGCGTGTATACGACGACACCGAAGAAACCGAACTCGGCTCTGCGGAAGGTGGCCAAGATCCGGCTCACCAATGGCTTCGAGATCATCTCCTACATCGGTGGCGAAGGTCACAACCTGCAGGAGCACAGCGTGGTACTCGTGCGCGGTGGTCGCGTGAAGGACTTGCCGGGCGTGCGCTACCACATCGTGCGCGGCTCGCTAGACCTGCAGGGTGTGAAGGACCGAAAGCAGTCGCGCTCCAAGTACGGCGCCAAGCGTCCGAAGAAGGCCTGACGGCCGCCGGGCCCGAATCCGGGCCCGGATCTCGTCGCTGCCCGGCATTGCGCTGGGCCGACATCTTGCGGTGACCCGATCCGGGTCGCCGAGTAAGTGGAAGGCCCTCGTGGGCTTTCCCCGGTGCGGGCAGATTGCCTGTACCAACTGAAGCGAAAAGGAAGAAGTCATGCCTCGTCGTCGCGAAGTCCCCAAACGCGAGATCCTCCCCGACCCCAAGTTCGGCAGCGTCGATCTGTCCAAGTTCATGAACGTGGTGATGGAGTCCGGCAAGAAGGCCGTGGCCGAACGCATCATCTATGGCGCGCTCGAGCAGGTCGAGAAGAAGTCGGGCAAGGACCCGCTCGAAGTCTTCGTGGTCGCCTTGAACAATGTCAAGCCGATGGTCGAAGTCAAGTCCCGGCGTGTCGGCGGCGCGAACTACCAGGTTCCCGTGGAGGTTCGCCCCGTCCGCCGGGTGGCGCTCGCGATGCGCTGGCTGAAGGAGTCGGCCCGCAAGCGCGGCGAGAAGTCGATGGCGCAGCGCCTCGCCAACGAGCTGCTCGAGGCCTGCGAAGGCCGTGGCGGCGCGATGAAGAAGCGCGACGAAGTGCACCGCATGGCAGAGGCCAACAAGGCCTTCTCGCACTTCCGCTTCTGAGTCTGATTCTGTAGTGCCGCCCCGGCGGGTCCACGAGACCGGCCCGGGTCGCCGTTCGCATCTGGAGTGACACCATGTCCCGCAAGACCCCCATCGAGCGCTACCGCAACATCGGTATCTCGGCTCACATCGACGCCGGCAAGACGACGACGACCGAACGCATCCTGTTCTACACCGGTGTGAACCACAAGATCGGTGAAGTGCACGACGGTGCCGCCACGATGGACTGGATGGAGCAGGAACAGGAGCGTGGCATCACGATCACCTCTGCCGCGACGACATGCTTCTGGAAGGGCATGGACCTGACGCTGCCAGAGCATCGGATCAATATCATCGATACCCCGGGTCACGTTGACTTCACGATCGAGGTCGAGCGTTCGATGCGCGTGCTCGACGGCGCGTGCATGGTGTACTGCGCGGTCGGCGGCGTGCAGCCGCAGTCCGAGACCGTCTGGCGCCAGGCCAACAAGTACAAGGTGCCGCGCCTGGCGTTCGTCAACAAGATGGACCGCACCGGCGCGAACTTCCTGAAGGTCTATGAGCAGATGAAGGTCCGTCTGAAGGCGAACCCCGTACCCATCGTATTGCCGATCGGCGCCGAGGAGCACTTCACCGGCGTGATCGACCTCATCAAGATGCAAGCGATCATCTGGGACGAGGCTTCGCAGGGCATGAAGTTCAGCTACAAGGAGATTCCGGCCGAGTTGCTGGAAGAAGCGCAGAAGTGGCGCGAGAACATGGTCGAGGCCGCCGCCGAGTCGAGCGAAGAGCTGATGAACAAGTACCTCGAGTCGGGTGAGCTGACCGAGGCAGAGATCAAGCTCGGCATTCGCACGCGCACGATCGCCGCCGAGATCCAGCCGATGCTGTGCGGCAGCGCGTTCAAGAACAAGGGCGTGCAGCGAATGCTCGACGCGGTGGTGGAATTCATGCCATCACCGATCGACGTGCCGCCGGTGCCCGGCCACGACGACGACGACAAGGCAGTCGTGCGCCGCGCCGATGACAGCGAGAAGTTCGCCGCGCTCGCGTTCAAGCTGATGACCGACCCCTATGTCGGCCAACTGACTTTCGTGCGTGTGTACTCCGGCGTGCTGAAGTCGGGCGATTCGGTCTACAACCCGATCCGTGGAAAGAAAGAGCGCATAGGCCGGATCTTGCAGATGCACGCCAACCAGCGCGAGGAGATCAAGGAGATCCTGGCCGGCGACATCGCCGCATGTGTGGGCTTGCGCGAAGTGACCACCGGTGAGACCCTGTGCGATCCTGCCGCGATCATCACGCTCGAAAAGATGGTGTTCCCCGAGCCTGTGATTTCGCAGGCCGTCGAACCCAAGACGAAGGCCGACCAGGAAAAGATGGGCATCGCGCTGGGCCGCCTGGCGCAGGAAGATCCGTCGTTCCGCGTCAAGACCGACGAAGAGTCGGGCCAGACAATCATCTCGGGCATGGGCGAGCTGCACCTCGAGATCATCGTCGACCGCATGAAGCGCGAGTTCGGCGTCGACGCCAACGTCGGTAAGCCGCAGGTCGCGTATCGTGAGACCATCCGCAAGCCTGTTGCCGACGTCGAAGGCAAGTTCGTTCGCCAGTCGGGCGGCAAGGGCCAGTATGGCCACGTGGTGCTCAAGATTGAACCGCAGGCACCCGGCAAGGGTTTCGAGTTTGTCGACGCGATCAAGGGCGGCGTCGTGCCGCGGGAGTTCATTCCTGCGGTCAAGAAGGGTGTCGAAGAGTCACTACCCAATGGCGTGCTGGCCGGCTATCCGGTGGTGGACGTGAAGGTCACTCTGACCTTCGGCTCGTACCACGAAGTCGACTCGAACGAGAACGCGTTCAAGATGGCCGCTTCGTTCGGCTTCAA
Organism: uncultured bacterium; assembly: GCA_963802435.1. Classification (GTDB taxonomy): domain Bacteria; phylum Pseudomonadota; class Gammaproteobacteria; order Burkholderiales; family Burkholderiaceae_C; genus CAIKUF01. The sequence continues at coordinate 58,398 of CAWDIT010000014.1, read as the reverse complement.
GGACGGCTGCCGCAAGGCCAGTCCGGTGATCCTCGAGCCGATGATGGCGGTCGAGGTGGAAACGCCTGAAGACTATGCGGGCAGCGTAATGGGTGACCTGTCTTCTCGTCGCGGCATGGTGCAGGGCATGGATGACATGCCGGGAGGCGGCAAGATCATCAAGGCTGAGGTTCCGCTGTCGGAAATGTTCGGCTACTCGACCACGCTGCGCTCGATGAGCCAGGGCCGGGCGACCTACACGATGGAGTTCAAGCATTACAGCGAAGCGCCCAAGAACGTCGCGGACGCGATCATCACAGCGCGCGGAAAGTAGATCAACCCGGTCTTCGACGGAGTGCCGTCTGCTGCCAGTGGCAGACGAAGACACACCTCGTCGGAAACCTTAAACGAACCACTGGCACTGCTCTTTATCCGGAGATTCCAAAATGGCGAAAAGCAAGTATGAGCGGACCAAGCCGCACGTGAACGTAGGGACGATTGGGCACGTGGACCATGGCAAGACGACGCTGACGGCGGCGATCACGATGGTGCTCTCCAAGCTGTTTGGAGGCGAAGCCAAGGCGTACGACCAGATCGATGCGGCGCCCGAAGAGAAGGCACGCGGGATCACGATCAACACGGCGCACGTCGAATACGAGACCAAGAACCGGCACTACGCGCATGTCGACTGCCCGGGGCACGCCGACTACATCAAGAACATGATCACGGGTGCGGCGCAGATGGACGGTGCGATCCTGGTGGTCAGTGCGGCCGACGGCCCGATGCCCCAGACCCGGGAGCACATCCTGCTTGCGCGCCAGGTGGGCGTGCCCTACATCATCGTCTACATGAACAAGTGCGACATGGTGGACGACGCCGAGCTGCTCGAGCTCGTCGAGATGGAGGTGCGGGAGCTTCTGGACAAGTACGACTTTCCCGGCGACGCCACGCCGATCATTCACGGCAGCGCCAAGCTGGCGATGGAAGGCGACAAGAGCGAGCTCGGCGAAGGCTCCATTCTGAAGCTTGCCGAAGCCTTGGACACCTACATCCCGCAGCCCAAGCGTGCGGTGGACGGGGCCTTCCTGATGCCCGTCGAAGACGTCTTCAGCATCTCCGGGCGGGGCACGGTCGTGACCGGAAGAGTCGAGCGCGGCGTCATCAAGGTCGGTGAGGAAATCGAGATTGTTGGCATCACGCCGACGCAGAAGACCGTGTGCACCGGTGTCGAGATGTTCAGGAAGCTGCTCGATCAGGGTCAGGCGGGCGACAACGTCGGCGTGCTGCTGCGCGGCACCAAGCGCGAAGACGTTCAACGCGGGCAAGTGCTGTGCAAGCCGGGCAGCGTCAAGCCGCACACCCACTTCACGGCCGAGATCTACGTGCTGAGCAAGGACGAAGGCGGGCGCCACACGCCGTTCTTCAACAACTACCGGCCGCAGTTCTACTTTCGCACGACCGACGTGACGGGGGCGGTGGAGCTGCCGAAGGACAAGGAGATGGTGATGCCGGGCGACAACGTCAGCATCACGGTCAAGCTGATCAGCCCGATCGCGATGGAAGAGGGTCTGCGCTTCGCGATCCGCGAAGGCGGCCGCACCGTCGGCGCAGGAGTCGTCGCCAAGATCATCGAGTGAGTGCGATGCGTGACCTGCTCGCGCCGGGCTCACACCGGACGCGCGTTCCAAGCCTAACCCGCAGCTCCGTCGATGCATCGGCGGGCCGCTCCGCTCTTTGAAGGACAGTCATGCAAAAGCAGAAGATTCGTATTCGCCTGAAGGCGTTTGACTACAAGCTGATCGACCAGTCGGCACTCGAGATTGTCGACACGGCCAAGCGTACCGGCGCGATCGTCAAGGGCCCGGTGCCTCTGCCGACTCGACTGCAGCGTTTCGACATCCTGAGGTCGCCGCACGTGAACAAGAGTTCGCGGGATCAATTCGAGATCCGCACCCATCAGCGTCTGATGGACATCATCGACCCCACCGACAAGACCGTCGACGCGTTGATGAAACTCGACCTGCCGGCTGGCGTCGACGTCGAGATCAAGTTGCAGTAAGCAGCCCCAGGTCATGGCGTTGCAGCTTCCAACGCAACTGCTATAATTTGCAGCTTTTCCCGGTGCGCCATGTGCGGGTCGGGACTCGCGACGGCTCAGGTCGTCGCGAACAGTCAGCCCGGCCAATCGATGTCGGGCATTTGAAACAAAGGCCCCGACCACGTCGCAGTGCAGGGGCTGGAGAAGAACCATGAGTCTTAGCAATCGCCTCGGATTGCTGGGCCGCAAGGTGGGCATGATGCGCATCTTCACCGAAGACGGCGACGCCGTTCCGGTGACTGTGCTCGACGTGTCTAACAATCGCGTGACCCAGGTCAAGACCGAAGAGACCGACGGCTACAGCGCCCTTCAGGTGGCGTTCGGCTCGCGCAAGGCATCGCGCGTCAACAAGCCGGAGGCAGGTCATCTCGCCAAAGCGGGCGTCGAAGCCGGAACCGTCCTCAGGGAATTTCGCGTTCCCGCCGAAGTCGCTGCCGGCTACAAGCCCGGTGCGCAAGTACCGGTTGGGCTGTTCGCTGTTGGCCAGGTGGTTGATGTGCAGGGCACCTCGATCGGCAAGGGCTTCACAGGCACGATCAAGCGCCACAACTTCAGCTCGCAGCGTGCGTCGCACGGCAACAGCCGTTCGCACAATGTGCCGGGCTCGATTTCGATGGCGCAGGACCCCGGACGCGTGTTCCCAGGCAAGAAGATGTCGGGTCACCTCGGTGATGTGACCAAGACGATCCAGAACCTGGACATCGTCCGCATCGACGAGGCCCGTCAGCTGCTGCTGGTGCGAGGCGCCGTGCCGGGCGCGAAGAACGGCCACGTCGTCGTCAGCCCTGCAGTCAAGGCGAAAGTCAAGAAAGGGGCCAACTGATGCAGCTCGAGCTCCTCAACGATCAGGGACAGGCCACGGCCAAGGTCGATGCGCCGGACACGGTTTTCGCGCGCGACTACAACGAAGCGCTGGTGCATCAGGTCGTCGTCGCCTTTCAGGCCAATGCGCGCCAAGGCACGCGAGCCCAGAAGGACCGCACGATGGTCAAGCACTCCACGAAGAAGCCGTGGCGGCAGAAGGGCACCGGTCGCGCTCGCGCCGGCATGACTTCGTCGCCGCTGTGGCGCGGAGGCGGTCGGATCTTCCCGAACAGCCCCGACGAGAACTTCACCCACAAGGTCAACAAGAAGATGTACCGCGCTGGCATGGCGGCCATCTTCTCGCAGCTCGCGCGAGAAGGCCGCCTTGCCGTCGTCGATTCGATCACGGTTGATTCTCCGAAGACCAAGCAACTCGCGGCCAAGTTCAAGGCGATGGGCCTCGACTCGGTGCTGGTGATTTCCGACCAGGTCGACGAGAACCTGCTGCTCGCGTCGCGCAACCTGGTCAACGTGCTGGTGGTTGAGCCTCGCTACGCCGATCCGCTGTCGCTGGTGCACTACAAGAAGGTGCTGGTGACGAAGGCTGCGATCGAGCAACTCAAGGAGATGCTGGCATGAGCGCGGTCGAGAAGGTCCAACATAGGAAGTTCAACGAAGGTCGGTTGGCCCAGGTGCTGGTTGCGCCGATCGTCAGCGAAAAAGGGACGTTGGTCGCCGAGAAGCACAACCAGGTGCTCTTCAAGGTACTGCGTGACGCGACGAAGCCGGAGATCAAGGCGGCCGTCGAACTGATGTTCAAGGTCGATGTCGAGTCGGTGCAGACCGTGCAGCACAAGGGCAAGGTCAAACGCTTCGGCAAGTCTGTCGGCCGCCGCGACCATATCAAGAAGGCTTATGTCTCGCTGAAGGCGGGTCAGGAGCTGAACCTCGCCGGGGAGGGCTCCTAAATGGCCGTCGTCAAAGTCAAACCCACTTCCCCCGGCCGACGCGCCGTCGTGAAGGTGGTGCACGCCCATTTGTACAAGGGCAGGCCCGAGGCTTCGCTGCTGGAGCCGCAGATGCAGAATGCCGGCCGCAACAACAACGGCCACATCACGATCCGCCACAAGGGCGGTGGGCACAAGCACCACTATCGCGTGGTCGACTTCGTGCGCAACAAGGATGGCATTCCGGCGAAGGTCGAGCGCATCGAGTACGACCCGAACCGCACCGCGCACATCGCGCTGGTGTGCTACGCCGACGGTGAGCGTCGCTACGTCATCGCGCCGCGCGGGCTTGAGGTCGGGACGACGCTGCTGAGTGGCGCCGAAGCGCCGATCAAGGCTGGCAACACGCTGCCGATCCGCAACATCCCGGTCGGCTCGACGATCCACTGCATCGAGATGCTGCCCGGCAAGGGCGCGCAGATCGCGCGTTCGGCCGGCACCTCGTGCACGCTGCTGGCGCGCGAAGGCACGTATGCCCAGGTGCGCATGCGTTCGGGTGAGGTGCGCAAGATCCACATCGACTGCCGCGCCACGATCGGTGAGGTCAGCAACGAAGAGCACAACCTGCGCCAGTACGGCAAGGCCGGCGCGAAGCGCTGGATCGGCATTCGCCCGACGGTGCGCGGCGTCGCGATGAACCCGGTGGATCACCCGCACGGTGGCGGCGAAGGCCGTACCGGCGAGGGGCAGGTTCCGGTGTCGCCGTGGAACACGATGACCAAGGGCTATCGCACTCGCAACAACAAGCGCACGCAGACGATGATCGTCGCGCGGCGCAAGAAGTAAGGGGAACGGCATGACTCGTTCACTCAAGAAGGGCCCGTTCGTCGACCATCACCTGCAAGCCAAGGTGGAAAAGGCCTCTGCGACGAAGGACAAGAAGCCGATCAAGACCTGGTCGCGCCGGTCGACCATCCTGCCCGATTTCATCGGCGTGACGATCGCCGTGCACAACGGCAAGCAGCACGTCCCGGTGTACGTGACGGACCAGATGGTCGGCCACAAGCTCGGTGAATTTGCGTTGACGCGCACGTTCAAGGGGCACCCGGCCGACAAGAAGGCCAACAAGAAATAAGGGAATGACGACGATGGAAACCCGTTCAATCGTCCGCGGTGTCCGCCTCTCTGCCGACAAGGGTCGGCTGGTGGCTGACCTCGTCCGCGGCAAGAAGGTGGACCAGGCGCTCAACATCCTGACCTTCACCCCGAAGAAGGCCGCCGGCATCATCAAGAAGTGTCTCGAGTCGGCGATCGCCAATGCCGAGCACAACGACGGCGCCGACATCGACGAGCTGATGGTCAAGACGATCTTCGTCGAGCAAGGTGCAACGCTGAAGCGCTTCTCTGCCCGTGCCAAGGGCCGCGGCAACCGCATCAGTAAGCCGACTGCGCACATCTACATCACCGTCGGCAACTGAGGCGCAAGGAACACCATGGGACAAAAAATCCACCCGACCGGATTCCGGCTGCAGGTCACGCGCAACTGGGCTTCGCGCTGGTACGCGGGTAACAAGAACTTCGCCACGATGCTGGCTGAAGACCTGAAGGTTCGCGAGTTCCTGAAAGCCCGCCTGAAGAATGCCGCGGTCTCGCGCATCCTGATCGAGCGCCCGGCCAAGAACGCCCGCATCACGATCTACTCTGCCCGTCCAGGCGTGGTGATCGGCAAGAAGGGCGAGGACATCGAGAACTTGAAGGCCGAGCTGACGCGCCGCCTCGGGGTGCCGGTTGCGGTGAACATCGAAGAGGTGCGCAAGCCCGAAGTGGATGCGCAGTTGATCGCCGACAGCATCACCCAGCAGCTCGAAAAGCGCATCATGTTTCGCCGCGCAATGAAGCGCGCGATGCAGAACGCGATGCGCCTGGGCGCGCAGGGCATAAAGATCATGTCGTCGGGGCGACTCAACGGCATCGAAATTGCGCGCTGCGAGTGGTACCGGGAAGGCCGCGTGCCGCTTCACACCTTGAAGGCGGACATCGACTACGGCTTCTCCGAAGCGAAGACGACCTACGGCGTGATTGGCGTGAAGTGCTGGGTCTACCGTGGAGACCGTCTGGCCAACGGCGAATCGCCGGGCATGGTGGCCCGTCCCGATGCCGGTGACGATGACCGGCGCGGGCGCCGCAATGCCCGTCCGGGCGCACCGGGCGGCCGCGGCCGGCCCGGTGGCTCCGCTGGTGGTGGCGTGGACCGTGGCGCGCCGCGCCCGGTCGCGGTGGTTCCGGTCGATGGCGGCGACAAGGCCGCCGAAGGCCAGGATGCCCCGAAGACGGGCACCGTCAAGCGCGTACGCAAGGTTGCTGGGCCGGCAACGCCCCCAGCAGCCGAGCCCAAAGGGGAATAGGAATGCTGCAACCAGCACGTCGGAAGTTCCGCAAGGAACAAAAGGGCCGCAACACCGGGATCGCCACGCGCGGCGCCCTGGTTTCGTTCGGCGATTTCGGCCTGAAGGCCACCGAGCGCGGCCGCCTGACGGCGCGCCAGATCGAGGCCGCGCGGCGCGCGATCTCGCGGCATGTCAAGCGGGGCGGGCGGATCTGGATTCGCATCTTCCCGGACAAGCCGATTTCGCAGAAGCCGGCTGAAGTCCGTATGGGCAACGGCAAGGGCAACCCGGAGTACTACGTGGCGGAGATCCAGCCCGGCAAGGTGCTCTATGAAATCAACGGCGTACCCGAAGAACTCGCACGCGAAGCATTTCAGCTGGCCTCGGCCAAGCTGCCGCTGCGCACGACATTCGTGTCCCGCCAGGTCGGCGCCTGACGCCTGATCGGAGAGGAATTCATGAAAGCATCGGAAATGCGCGGCAAGGACATTGCCGGTCTGCAAAAGGAAGTGGCCGACCTGCTCAAGGCCCACTTCGGCCTGCGCATGCAAAGGGCCACCCAGCAATTGAACAACCACACCACGCTCGGCAAGACACGGCGTGACATTGCTCGCGCCAAGACAGTGCTGGCCGAGAAGAAGAGACAAGAGGCAGCGAAATGACCGATGCACCGCAAACGCAAGCGTCGGCGCCGGTGAAGAACACTCGCACCCTGGTCGGCAAGGTCGTGAGCGACAAGCGCGCAAAGACGATCACCGTGCTGATCGAGCGCCGTACCAAGCACGAGCTCTACGGGAAGATCGTCGCCCGCACCAGCAAGTACCATGCGCACGACGAAAACAACGAGTGCAAGCTCGGCGACGTGGTCGAGATCTCGGAATGCCGTCCGATCTCGAAGACCAAGGCGTGGGTCGTGACACGCATGGTCGACAAGGCCCGCACGGTCTGATTTCCGCGCTGAGCGTGGCGTGAGCATTGGCCGCGCCAGCTTCGACACGGTCGGAACTCTGGGAGACTGCGTCCGGCCGTGGTCAATTGTGTCGATCGTCGTTACGCGCTCTGGAGGTCTGCATGCTCAAGATTGGTGACAAGCTGCCCGCAGGCAGTCTGCAGGAATTTATCGAAGTCGAGGGTGGCGGGTGCTCCCTCGGCCCCAACAACTTCGACATCGAGAAGGAAAGTGCCGGCAAGAAGATTGCCGTGTTCGCACTGCCCGGCGCATACACGCCGACGTGTTCTGCGCAGCACGTGCCCGGCTATGTTGCATTGGCCGGCGAACTGAAGGCGGCGGGTGTCGACGAGATCTGGTGCGTCTCGGTGAATGACGCCTTCGTGATGGGCGCCTGGGGCCGCGACCAGAAGACGCAGGGCAAGGTGCGGATGATGGCCGATGGCAGCGCCGACTTCACCAAGGCGGCGGGGCTGACGCTGGACCTGAGCGCGCGCGGCATGGGGTTGCGCTCGCAGCGCTATTCGATGCTGGTTGTCGATGGTGTCGTGAAGACGCTGAACATCGAGGCACCTGGAAAGTTCGCGGTCAGCGATGCCGCCACCATGTTGGCCCAGGCCCGGGGCTGAGACTAGCGCGGCACAGGTGCATCTGCGAAGCAGCTTCACGCACAGCCTCGCGAGCAGCCTTGACTCGCCGTGTCCGCGCGTGGCATAATTCGACGCTTCACCGGAGTCTAGGCCGCACTTGCCGTGCGAGCCCGAGATGCCGGTTCCGCCCAACCAGCCGATGTCGCACACGAGTGGCACCGGGTGACGGGCCCAAGACTGACCGCAATGTCGTGCATCCCACGGCCGAGCGGGACAAGTTGGGGACAGAACATGATTCAAATGCAATCGCGACTCGACGTCGCGGACAACACTGGCGCCAAGTCCGTCATGTGCATCAAGGTGCTTGGCGGCTCCAAGCGGCGCTATGCGGGCATCGGTGATGTCATCAAAGTCAGCATCAAGGAAGCCGCGCCGCGAGCCCGCGTCAAGAAGGGCGAGGTCTACAGCGCTGTCGTCGTCCGTACCGCGAAGGGTGTCCGCCGTCAGGACGGCTCGCTGGTGAAGTTCGATGGCAACGCCGCCGTGCTGCTCAACGCCAAGCTCGAGCCGATCGGGACCCGCATCTTCGGCCCGGTGACGCGCGAACTGCGAACCGAGCGCTTCATGAAGATCGTGTCGCTGGCACCCGAAGTGCTCTGAGCTCGAAGGACAGACCATGAACAAGATTCGCAAAGGCGACGAAGTCATCGTGCTGACCGGCCGTGACAAGGGCAGGCGTGGCAAGGTAGTGGCGCGCGTCGACGCCGATCACCTCAGCGTCGAAGGCATCAACGTCGTCAAGAAGCACGTCAAGCCCAACCCGATGAAGGGTTCGACCGGCGGCATCGTCGACAAGATCATGCCGATCCACCAGTCCAACGTGGCGATCTACAACGCGGCGACGGCCAAGGCCGACCGGGTCGGGATCAAGCTGCTCGCCGATGGCAAGAAGGTTCGCGTCTTCAAGTCCAGCGGCGAAGAAATCAAGGCATAAGAGACTCGATCATGGCTCAACAACAAGCCCGTCTCCAGGCGATCTATCGCGAGAAGATCGCCCCGGACCTGATGCGCAAGTTCGGCTACACGTCGGCGATGCAGGTGCCGCGCCTGTCCAAGATCACGCTCAACATGGGCGTGAGCGAAGCGGTCTCGGACAAGAAGGTCATGGACCACGCCGTGGCCGACCTGTCCAAGATCGCCGGCCAGAAGCCCGTCGTTACGAAGTCGAAGAAGGCGATTGCGGGGTTCAAGATCCGCGACAACGTGCCCGTCGGCTGCATGGTCACGCTGCGTGGCGTGCAGATGTACGAGTTTCTGGACCGCTTCGTCACCATCGCGCTGCCGCGCGTGCGCGACTTCCGCGGCATCTCCGGGCGCTCCTTCGACGGCCGTGGCAACTACAACATCGGCGTCAAGGAACAGATCATCTTTCCGGAAGTCGACTACGACAAGATCGATGCGCTGCGTGGGCTGAACATCAGCATCACGACGACCGCGAAGAGCGACGACGAGTGCAAAGCACTTCTCGCCGCCTTCAAATTCCCGTTCAAGAACTGAGGTTGCCCGTGGCCAAAACTTCCCTCATCCAGCGCGAACTCAAGCGCGATGCCCTGGTCGCCAAGTTCGCCAAGAAGTACGCCGAGCTGAAGGCCACCGCCAACGACGCGAAGAAGTCGGATGAAGAGCGCTACGCCGCGCGCCTGGAACTGCAGAAGCTCCCGCGCAACGCCTACCCGACGCGCCAGCGCAACCGTTGCGCACTCACAGGCCGCCCGCGCGGCACGTTCCGCAAGTTCGGCCTGGGCCGCAACAAGATCCGTGATCTCGCCTTCAAGGGCGACATCCCCGGCATCGTCAAGGCCAGCTGGTAACCGGCTCGATCAGGAGATATTCGCATGAGCATGAGTGATCCTATCGCCGATATGCTGACCCGCATTCGCAACGCGCAGGCGGTCGAGAAGTCCGTCGTTGCGATGCCTGCATCGAAACTGAAAGTGGCGATTGCGCAGGTTCTGAAGGACGAGGGCTACATCGACGGCTTTGCGGTGCGTGGCGAGAAGGTCCAGCCCCAGCTCGAGATCGCGCTGAAGTACTACGCAGGGCGTCCGGTGATCGAGCGCATCGAGCGCGTCAGCCGCCCCGGCCTGCGCGTCTACAAGGGCCGCCACGACATCCCGAACGTGATGAACGGGCTCGGCGTGGCGATCGTCACCACGCCCAAGGGCGTGATGACGGATCGCAAGGCGCGCCAGGTCGGCATCGGCGGTGAAGTGTTGTGCTACGTCGCCTGATCGACGTCTGACCGAGGAGAGGTTTTCATGTCCCGCGTAGGAAAAATGCCGATTACCGTCCCGCAAGGCGTGGACGTGTCGATCACCACCGAGCAGATCAGTGTGAAGGGCGCCCTCGGCACGCTGGTGCGCGCCGCGAATCCGCTGGTGTCGGTGAGGAAGGAAGATGGCCGGCTCGTGTTCGCCGCTGTGGACGACGCGCCCGGCGGCGACGCGATGTCGGGCACGATGCGCGCCCTCGTCGCCAATATGGTTAGTGGTGTGACCAAGGGCTTCGAGAAGAAGCTGACGCTTGTCGGCGTGGGCTTCCGGGCGCAGGCGCAGGGCGCCAAGCTGAATCTGCAGATCGGCTTCTCGCACCCGGTGTCCAAGGACATGCCGGCCGGCATCACGGTCACCACGCCGACGCAGACCGAAATCGTGATCAAGGGATCGGATCGCCAGGTCGTCGGCCAGATCGCCGCCGAAGTGCGCGCGATCCGTCCGCCCGAGCCTTACAAGGGCAAGGGCATCCGGTATGTCGACGAAAAGATCTCGATCAAAGAGACCAAGAAGAAGTAAGGAGCCGCACCATGTTGAACAAGAAAGAGCAACGCATTCGCCGCGCGCGTACCACGCGAGGCCGCATTGCCAGGCAGAGCGTGGTTCGTCTGACGGTGTTCCGCTCCAACCTGCACATCTACGCCAGCATCATCTCCGACGATGGCGCGCGCGTGCTTGCCAGTGCCTCGACCTCGGAGGCCGAAGTGCGCAAGGAACTCGGCGCTGCCGGCAAGGGTGGCAACACCGCCGCAGCCGAGATCATCGGCAAGCGGATTGCCGAGCGAGCCAAGGCAGCCGGCGTGGAGAAGGTGGCGTTCGACCGTGCAGGCTACGCATATCACGGCCGCGTGAAGGCCCTGGCCGAGGCTGCACGTGCAGCCGGGCTGCAGTTCTGACGCCCCGAAGCGGGCCGACGACCTAGAGCAAGCGACGACGAAGGAATTCGACAATGGCAAAGTTTCAACCCCGCGCGCCGACCGAGGCCAGTGAAGACGGCCTGAAGGAAAAGATGATCGCGGTCAACCGCGTCACCAAGGTCGTCAAGGGCGGTCGGATCCTCGGCTTTGCCGCGCTGACGGTCGTCGGTGATGGCGATGGCCGCATCGGCATGGGCAAGGGCAAGTCCAAGGAAGTGCCGGTGGCGGTGACCAAGGCGATGCAGGACGCGCGCCGCAACCTGATCAAGGTGTCGCTCAAGGATGGCACGATCCACCACAAGGTGGTCGGCGAACACGGCGCGGCGCATGTGCTCGTGGCGCCGGCACCAGCCGGTACCGGGATCATCGCCGGTGGCCCGATGCGCGCGGTGTTCGAAGTGATGGGCGTGACCGACATCGTGGCCAAGAGCCTCGGTTCGACCAATCCGTACAACCTCGTCCGCGCGACGCTGGACGCTCTGAAGCGCACGAGTACGCCGGCCGAGATTGCAGCCAAGCGCGGCAAGTCGGTCGAAGAGATCTTCGGCTGAAACATGTCGAGCGGAGAGAATTCATGAGCGAGAAGAAGACCGTCAAAGTCAAGCTGGTTCGCAGCGTCGCGGGAACGCATGTGTCGCACCGCGCCACGGTGCGGGGTCTTGGCCTGCGCAAGCTCAACAGCGTCTCCGAGCTGGAAGACACGCCTGCGGTGCGCGGGATGATCAACAAGGTTTCATATCTCGTGCTGGTGCTCTGAGCGCAAAGCTCGCTCCGTCACGGACACAGGACAGGAACATGCAACTCAACACGATCAAACCGGCCTCCGGCGCCAAGCACGCCAAGCGTCGCGTCGGGCGCGGCATCGGCTCGGGCATTGGCAAGACCGCGGGCCGTGGCCACAAGGGTCAGAAATCGCGTGCCGGTGGCTACCACAAGGTGGGCTTCGAGGGAGGTCAGATGCCGCTGCAGAGGCGGCTCCCGAAGCGCGGCTTCAAGTCGCTGACGCTGCGCTTCAACGCCGAGATTCGCCTGTCCGACCTCGAGCGCCTGTCGGCGACCGAAGTCGACGTCTTGACGCTGAAGCAGGCCGGACTCGTGCCCGAACTGGTGCGTGCGGTCAAGGTCATCGCGGCCGGGAAACTGACGAAGAAGATCTCGCTGTCGGGCGTGGCAGCGACAGCGGGCGCCAAGGCGGCCATCGAGGCGGCTGGCGGCACGGTCGCCTGAGCTCGCACGATCCACATCCGGGACACTGAGCCGTGGCAACCAACGCAAACCAGCTCGCCAAGAGCGGCAAGTTCGGCGACCTTCGTCGCCGGCTGACGTTCCTGCTGCTCGCGCTGGTGGTCTACCGCCTCGGGGCACACATTCCGGTGCCGGGCATCGACCCGGTCGCGTTGCAGCAGCTCTTCAAGGGCCAGCAGGGCGGCATCCTGAGCCTGTTCAACATGTTCTCGGGGGGCGCGCTGTCGCGCTTCACAGTCTTCGCGCTGGGCATCATGCCCTACATCTCGGCCTCGATCATCATGCAGCTGATGAGCTACGTGGTGCCGACGCTCGAAGCGCTGAAGAAGGAAGGCGAGTCAGGCCGGCGCAAGATCACGCAATACACCCGCTACGGCACGCTCGGCCTGGCCTTGTTCCAATCCCTGAGCATATCGATCGCGCTAGAGAGCTCGCCGGGCCTGGTGATCGCTCCGGGCTTCGGCTTCCGGATGACGGCGATGATCAGCCTGACCGCCGGCACGATGTTCCTCATGTGGCTCGGCGAGCAGATCACCGAACGCGGCCTGGGCAATGGCATCTCGATCCTGATCTTCGGCGGCATTGCGGCGGGTCTGCCGGCGGCCATTGGCGGGCTGCTCGAACTCGTGCGTACCGGCGCGATGAGTATCGTCGTCGCCTTGTTCATCGTCCTCGTCGTCGCCGCCGTCACCTACGTGGTCGTATTCGTCGAGCGGGGCCAGCGAAAGATCCTCGTCAACTACGCCAAGCGGCAGGTCGGCAACAAGGTCTACGGCGGTCAGTCGTCGCACTTGCCGCTCAAGCTCAACATGTCGGGCGTGATCCCCCCGATCTTCGCGTCGTCGATCATCCTGCTGCCAGCCACGGTGGTCGGTTGGTTTGCCACCGGCGAAAGCCTGCGCTGGCTGAAGGACCTGGCCGGCCTGCTGTCACCGGGCCAGCCGATCTACGTCCTGCTTTATGCCGGTGCCATCGTGTTCTTCTGCTTCTTCTACACCGCGCTAGTCTTCAACAGCCGCGAGACAGCCGATAATCTGAAGAAGAGCGGCGCTTTCATTCCAGGCATTCGACCAGGCGACCAGACGGCGCGGCATATCGACCGCATCCTGTCGCGCCTGACCCTGGGCGGTGCGGTCTACATCACACTGGTGTGCCTGCTGCCCGAGTTCTTGGTGCTCAAGTACAACGTGCCGTTCTATTTCGGCGGTACTTCGCTCCTGATCATCGTCGTCGTGACGATGGACTTCTGGGCCCAGGTGCAGTCGTACGTGATGTCGCAGCAGTACGAGTCGCTGCTGAAGAAGGCCAATTTCAAGGCGGGCTGAGACGCGAGCCCTGAGCACGTTCCACCACCCACAGATTCGCAAGTCGGAGCAGAAACGAAGGCATGTCGAAGGACGACGTCATTCAGATGCAGGGTGAGATTCTCGAGAATCTCCCGAACGCTACCTTCCGCGTGAAGCTGGAGAACGGGCATATCGTTCTCGGTCACATCTCGGGGAAGATGCGCATGCATTACATCCGCATCCTTCCCGGCGACAAGGTGACTGTGGAGTTGACGCCCTACGACCTGAGCCGGGCGCGTATCGTGTTCCGGGCCAAGTGATCGATCGAACCGAGAAGGACCCATCGTCGGGCCAAGGAGAAGAGCATGAAAGTTGCAGCATCAGTCAAGAAGATGTGTCGCCATTGCAAGATCATCCGCCGCAACGGCGTAGTGCGCGTGATCTGCACCGATCCGCGGCACAAGCAGCGCCAGGGCTGATCACACTGGTACAACCCCGGCTCGCATAGCGAAAAGACGACAGGAATCTATAGGACGCACATGGCACGCATTGCTGGCATCAACATCCCGCCCCACAAGCACACGGAGATCGGCCTGACCGCGATCTACGGCATTGGCCGCAGCACGGCGCAAAAGATTTGCGTCAACAGCGGCGTGCCGCTGGATCGCAAGATCAAGGACCTGACCGACAGCGACCTGGAGCGAATCCGTGAGGAACTCGGCCGCATCACCATCGAGGGCGATCTGCGACGTGAGATGTCGATCAACATCAAACGCCTGATGGACCTGGGCTGCTACCGTGGCGTGCGACATCGCCGCGGCCTGCCGGTGCGCGGCCAGCGCACCCGCACCAATGCGCGCACCCGCAAGGGACCGCGCAAGTCCGGCGCCATGGTCAAGAAGTGACTAGGCAAGAACCGATTCGAGCGGGCAAAGACTGAAGGAACGTCATCATGGCTAAAGCACCGAATACCGCCGCTCAGCGAGTGCGCAAGAAGATCCGCAAGAACGTCGCGGACGGCATTGCGCACGTCCATGCGTCGTTCAACAACACCATCATCACTATTACCGATCGACAGGGCGGCGCGCTGTCTTGGGCGTCCAGCGGCGGGCAGGGTTTCAAGGGTTCACGAAAGTCGACACCGTTTGCTGCGCAGGTGGCGGCCGAGATGGCCGGTCGCGCCGCTCAGGAGCAGGGCATCAAGAACCTGGACGTTCGCATCAAGGGACCCGGTCCCGGGCGCGAGTCGTCGGTTCGCGCATTGGCCGCACTAGGAATTCGCATCAACTTGATCTCGGACGTGACGCCGGTGCCGCACAACGGCTGCCGTCCGCAGAAGCGCCGTCGCATCTGAGATTTCGAACAGTTTCGTTCGCCGGCGGGTGCCTTCGGGCATCTGCCGGCGGTTTCGTTGAAGCCCTGCCCAGAGACCAGCGGCTTCACCAACGCCAACGTCTGAGCGACCGACAACAACACACGCCAGACTCGCGCAAGCGTCCATTAGCAGGCCTTGCGTCAGATTGAAAAGGACATCAAGTGGCACGCTACCTCGGCCCCAAGGCCAAGCTCTCCCGCCGGGAAGGCACCGACCTCTTCCTCAAGAGCGCCCGCCGTCCCATCGGCGACAAGTGCAAGTTCGAGGCCAAACCCGGACAGCACGGCCGCACGTCCGGCTCACGAACCTCCGACTTCGGCCTGCAGCTGCGCGAGAAGCAGAAGGTCAAGCGCATGTACGGCATCCTCGAGCGCCAGTTCCGGCGCTATTTCGCCGAAGCCGAACGACGCAAGGGCAACACCGGCGCGAATCTGCTGCTGTTGCTCGAGTCGCGGCTGGACAATGTCGCCTATCGCATGGGATTCGGCTCGACGCGCGCCGAGGCACGCCAGCTCGTCGCGCACAAGGCGCTGACCGTCAACGGCGAGGTGGTGAACATCGCCTCCTACATGGTCAAGGCGGGTGACGTGGTCGCGGTGCGCGACAAGGCCAAGAAGCAGTTGCGCGTGACCGACTCGCTCAAGCTCGCCGAGGCGCAAGGCATGGCAGCCTGGGTGTCGGTCGATCCGTCCAAGCTCGAAGGCGTATTCAAGAAGGCTCCCGACCGCGACGAATTCGGCGCCGACATCAAGGAAGCGCTGATCGTCGAGTTGTACTCGCGGTAGCGCTCCGCCAACAGGAGAGCGGGTGGCCGGCCGTGCCGGTCCCCCTTTTCGGTGGCGCTTCGCGTGCGGGCACGGAGCGGCCTCGAACCCCAGCCCGACACGGTCCCTCAGCCTTATCGGTGTAACGAACCGAGGGTATTGAAAGAAAGACCTCATGCAAACGAATCTGCTCAAACCCAAAGCCATCCACGTCGAGCCGCTCGGCGGCAACCGTGCCAAGGTCACCCTCGAGCCCTTCGAGCGTGGCTACGGCCACACGCTCGGAAACGCGCTGCGGCGCGTGCTTCTGTCGTCGATGGTCGGTTACGCGCCGACCGAGGTGACGATCGCCGGTGTGCTACACGAGTACTCCACAGTCGACGGTGTGCAGGAAGACGTGGTCCACATCATGCTCAATCTGAAGGGCGTGGTCTTCAAACTGCACAACCGCGACGAAGTGACGCTCGTGCTGCGCAAGGAGGGCGAAGGCCCGGTCCTCGCGGGTGATATCCAGACGCCACATGATGTCGAGATCGTGAACCCGGAGCACGTGATCTCGCACCTGTCGCACGGCGGCAAGCTCGACATGCAGATCAAGGTCGAGAAGGGTCGCGGCTACGTGCCGGGCACGATGCGCCGTTACGGCGACGAGCCGACCAAGTCGATCGGGCGGATCGTTCTCGATGCCTCGTTCTCGCCCGTTGCGCGAGTGAGCTACACGGTGGAGAGCGCCCGCGTCGAGCAGCGCACCGACCTCGACAAGTTGGTGATGGAGATCGTCACCAACGGGGCGATCAGCCCTGAGGAAGCGATCCGGGCATCGGCCAAGATCCTGGTCGAGCAGCTCGCCGTGTTCGCGCAGATTGACGTCAGCGAGTCGGGTGCCTTCGATCAGCCGGCGCAGCAGCGCCCAGGCTCGTTCGACCCGATCCTGCTGCGTCCGGTGGACGAGCTCGAACTCACGGTGCGTTCGGCGAACTGCCTAAAGGCGGAGAACATCTACTACATCGGCGACCTGATCCAGCGCACCGAGACCGAGTTGCTGAAGACGCCAAACCTCGGCCGCAAGTCGCTCAACGAGATCAAGGAAGTGCTGGCGTCGCGCGGTCTCACGCTCGGCGGCCGGCTCGAGAACTGGCCGCCGCAGGGATTGGACAAGCGATAACGTCAACGGGAAACACGGCGGCAAGCGCCGTCAGGGGATGAGACTGCGCTTCGCGCAGTCAACAAGAGGGCCGTGCTTGACTGATGCGGCCCGGTGCACCCGGCAGTACCTGACACGGCTGCCGGCATAAACAGTGAATGAGAGGACAGCACCATGCGTCACCGCCAGGGACTTCGCAAACTCAACCGCACCTCCGAGCATCGCCTCGCGATGTTGCGCAACATGTGCAACTCGCTGCTCACGCACGAGGCCATCAAGACCACGGTCCCGAAGGCCAAGGAGCTGCGACGTGTCGTCGAGCCGCTGATCACGCTGGCCAAGGAATCGACGCTCGCGAACCGCCGCCTGGCGTTCGACCGCACGCGCGACCGCGCCGTCGTCACCAAGCTCTTCAACGAACTCGGCCCGCGGTACCAGGCGCGACCGGGCGGCTACACGCGCATCCTGAAGATGGGCTTCCGCGTCGGCGACAACGCACCGATGGCCTTCGTCGAACTGGTGGACCGGCCCGACGTCGCTGCCGAGGCCGCGGCCGACAAGGTCGAGTAGGCGCGCAGCCTGGCCGCACGGCCGGGTGCCGCTGCCAATGCGGGAGGCCAGCGAGAGCCGGCCTTTCGCGCCTGAGGCGCCCGGCTGCTTGATTGGCACACTCACGCCCATGTCGCTGTTCCGCGTCGAGCACCTGAGCAAGAAGTACGGCGGCAACGCCGTCGTCGACGACCTGTCGTTGCACATCGACGCCGGCGAGTGCCTGGGCGTGATCGGCCCCAACGGCGCTGGCAAGACGACGACGATTCGCATGTGCCTCGGCCTGGTCGCGCCCGATGCCGGGAGCATCGAGGCCTTCGGGCTTCCCATTCCGCAGCAGGTGCGAAAGGCCAAGGAGCGCATGGGCGTCGTGACCCAGCTCGACAGCCTGGACCCGGATTTCAGCTGCACCGAGAACCTGCGCGTCTACGGCCGCTACTTCGGGCTGCCGCTGGAAATGATCGAAGCGCGGATTCCCCTGCTGCTCGAGTTTTCCGCGCTCCAATCCAAGGCCCACGCGAAACCGAGTGAGCTTTCCGGCGGCATGCGGCGGAGGCTCAGCCTCGCGCGTGCTCTGATCAACGATCCAGACCTCCTGCTGCTCGATGAGCCCACCACGGGGCTCGACCCTCAGGCACGCCACCTGATGTGGGAGCGACTGCAGCAGTTGCTGCCGCAGGGCAAGGCGATCCTGCTGACGACGCACTTCATGGACGAGGCTGAACGGCTTTGTGACCGCCTGGTGGTCCTCGACCGCGGGCGCAAGATTGCCGAAGGTACGCCACGCGGGTTGATCTCCGAGCATCTGGAGAGCGACGTGGTCGAGGTCTACGGTGAAGGCGCGCCAGGTGTGGCGGAGGCGCATCGCCACCTCGCACAGCGCGTCGAGCAGAGTGGCGACACGACCTTCTTCTACCTGCACGAGCCGCGACAGCTGCTGCAGGCCCTGACCGACGAGACCCGGTTGCGCACCCTGCACCGTCCGGCAAATCTCGAAGACCTGTTCCTGAAACTCACCGGCCGGCAGATCCGCGATGACGCATAACAATACGACGCCATGCTGATCCCGCTTTGCGCCGCTCCCCGCGTGTCGCTTCGCTTCTGGCCGGTGCTGCTGCGCAACTGGCTGGTATGGCGCAAGCTCGCCGTGCCGAGCATTATCGGCAACATCGCTGAACCGCTGATCACGCTCGTCGCGTTCGGCTACGGTCTTGGTTCGCTGATCGGCCAGGTCCAGGGGCTGCCCTACATCGAGTATCTTGCCTCGGGGAGCGTGGCCGTCAGCGCCGCGCTGGCGGCCACATTCGAGGCTTTGTACTCTGCCTATTCGCGGATGCAAGTGCAAAAGACCTGGGACAGCATCATGAACGCACCTGTTGCGCTCGACGACATCGTGTTCGCAGAGATGCTGTGGGCGGCTCTGAAGGCCCTGTTCTCGGTCAGCGCGATCGTTGTCGTGATCTACCTGCTCGGCATCAGCCGTGCGCCGACGATGCTGCTCGCGCTGCCGGTGCTGGCCTTCGTGGGCATCACCTTCGCGTCGATCGCGTTGGTCTTCAACGCGCTTGCGCAGGGCTACGACTTCTTCACGTACTACTTCACGTTGGTGTTGACGCCGATGACCTTCCTGTCGGGGGCGTACTTTCCGATCGAGCAAATGCCGGTCTGGCTGCAGCACGTGGCTCACGCGCTGCCATTGACGGCAGCCGTGGAACTCGTGCGCCCGCTGATCATTGGACGCTGGCCGGCACAGGTGCTGCAGCCGATGGCGGTGCTCGCCGCCTGCGCTGCGTCTGCCTATTACATCGCACTGGTGCTGACACGCCGGCGCTTCTTCCGCTAGGCTCGGCAGTGGAACCTATCGCGGCCTCTTGGCTCACTCAACGGGGTGACCGTGCCCCGCTATAGCGATAAACATGCTGACTTGCCGCCCGCTGCGCCTCGTGTTGTTGCCGATCCTGCTGTTCGGTGCCTTGCTTTCCGCGCGGGCGGCCGAAGAGTTTCTCGAGCCCGAGCGGGCCTTCGTGCTCGCCGCCCGGGTGCTCGACGAGCGCCAATTGGAACTGACGTTCGATGTGACCCCAGGCTACTACCTGTATGGCGACAAGTTCAAGTTCGAGGCTCACGGCGCAACGCTCGGTCCTGCAGCGCTGCCGCAGGGCAAGGTCAAGTTCGACGAGACGTTCCAGAAGGATGTGGAGACCCATCGGGGCCTGGTGCGCATCGTGCTACCGGTGCAGCAGGCACAGCGGGAATTCCACCTGCAGGTAGGAAGCCAGGGTTGCGCCGATCGCGGTCTGTGCTACCCGCCGCAGCAGCAGGGAGTCGCAGTCAGCCTCTCAGCCTTTGGCGGTGACGGGAGTGCGCGTGTGCTGCTCGCTGCGGGTGCGGGTGGTGCTGCACGGACGTCGGCGACGGAGACCTCCTTGGTGGCGTTCGAGGGCGACGGGCGGGTCGACGCTGCGTTGCGCAGTGGCCGGTTCTGGCCGGTCGTCGGGATCTTCTTCATTGCCGGGCTGCTGCTCTCGTTCACGCCCTGCGTGCTGCCGATGCTGCCGATCCTGTCGTCGCTGATCGCAGGCCAGGGCGCCGATGTGTCGCGCCTTCGCGGGCTGGCCCTGGCGGCGAGCTACTCGCTGGGCATGGCGCTGGTCTACACGGGCTTCGGCATCGCGGCCGGACTGGTCGGCGAGGGGTTGGCTGCGGCGTTGCAGACACCCTGGGTGCTGGGCAGCTTTGCCGTGGGCTTGCTCGTGCTTGCCGCATCGATGTTCGGTTTCTACGAATTGCAGCTTCCGCACGCGCTGCGCGGCCATGTCCACCGAGCGAGCCACAGGCTTCCGGCCGGGCGGGTGGCCGGGGTATTCGCGATGGGCGGGGTCTCGGCGTTGCTGGTCAGCCCCTGCGTCGCGGCGCCGCTGGCCGGAGCGCTCGTCTATCTGAGCCAGACGCGCGACGTGACCCTCGGCGGCACGGCCCTCTTCTCGCTGGCCTGCGGCATGAGCGTGCCGCTGCTCGTGCTTGGCGTTTCCGAAGGCGCACTGCTTCCTCGTGCAGGGGCGTGGATGGAGGGTGTCAAGCAGTTCTTCGGTGTACTGCTCGTCGGTGTCGCGATCTGGACCGTGCAACCCGTGTTGCCAGCCGAGCTCGCGCTCGCGCTGTGGGGCGCACTGCTGGTTGGGGGCGCCGTGGCCCTGGTCGAATTCAGGCGCTCCGTTCGCCGGCCGCTGTGGAGATTGGTGGTGGCCGCCGTGGCGGGCGTGATCGGTGTGATGCAATTCGTCGGCGCAGCCTCGGGGGGTAGCGATCCGTTGCAGCCCCTGGAGCATCTGCATGGTGGCGGCCGTGGCTCGTCGCTCGCGGTGAAATTCCTGCCGGTGCGCAACGTGACCGAACTCGACTTGGCGCTGCGCACGGCGGGACGCCCCGTGATGCTCGATTTCTACGCCGACTGGTGCGTCTCGTGCAAAGAGATGGAGCGATTCACCTTCACCGACCCCGCGGTCCAGGCACGCCTGGCTGGTGCGCTACTGCTCAAGGCGGATGTGACGGCCAACGCCGCGCAGGATCGCGAACTGCTCAGGCGTTTCCAGCTTTTCGGACCACCCGGGACCCTGTTCTTCGATGCCCAGGGGCACGAGATCGCTGACGCACGCGTGATTGGCTTCCAGAACGCGGAGCGGTTCGTTCAGACACTGCAGCTGGCCGGTCTTTGAAGCGTGAGCGACGCACGCACTGTGCTAGAATCCACGGCTCAGTCGCGGGGTGGAGCAGTCTGGTAGCTCGTTGGGCTCATAACCCAAAGGTCGAAGGTTCAAATCCTTCCCCCGCAACCAGGATTCTCGAACAATAACAACAACTTGGAATTGGTGAACGCCGACCGACTGGTCGGCGTTTTGCTATGGCGAGGCCCATGTGGGCGCGGTCTCGGAGGCGCAACACGCCCACGAGGTCTGCTACTGGCAGGCTTGCAGATTGCTATATCGACGCCACCGGCCTTCAACGCACAACTTCCGTGGTGCCAAAGTGAAGACATCCAAGGTTGTCAGCATCCAGCCCATCTCGAAGTCTTTGAACATCGAGCAACCGGTTTTGGCCGAGCCCAGACAGTCCGCCGTGGACTTCAGGGAGGTTCTGCGCCTGATCGGGGGTGGCGCGGTCACCGGTGACGTCTCGGGTGCAGTTGTATTCACGGAACCCAGCGAGCTTCTGATGCGACAGGTCGCAACCCGATATGGCTTTGACCGGCTGCCGGCTACCTACGGCGAGTTGTTCGCTCTCTTCGAGTACTGCGACAGCCTGGACGCCGCGTCTGGCGTGGGCATGCGACCGAAAGACCAGCTAGACGAATGGCAGGCGGCGTCGTTCGTCGTGTGGCGCCGCAAGAGTCCGGAACTCATGCCGGCCATCGAACTGTTTTGCGCTGGCGAGATCGAGGCGCTGCGCGCATTGCACCATCAAGAGGACACCCTGACGAAGCTCGGACGCAACTACCTCGACTTCGAGGATTGAAGCGCAAGGCTCGTCGGCGGGGGAGCTTGCGGGAAGCGCGGTCGTCACGCCACTCCTCGGCGGCGTGCGGGCCGTCCTGCTCTGCGCTGTGGGGGCCGGGCCACCGCCCGTCAGCCGGGTCGCCCGTCGGCGCGTGGCCAGAGCAGCAGCGGCGTGTAGCGGACCAGGTACAGCACAAAGGCCAGCGACCACAGCGCGGCCGACACGCTCACCGACTGCAACAACCAGGCGGGGTCATGCAGAGGAAGGCAAACCCTCACCAATGCCGCACCCAGCATGGCGAGATAGGCGGCCGTCTCGATGCGCCCGGCGCGCAGCGGCCGGCCGGTGTGGCCCAGCGCAGTGCGCGTGATCATGCCCAGCGTCAGCGTGCCGATCAGGCCCACCGTCAACGCGTGAGTGGCCGGGCCGGCAGCGACCCAGCCGAGCGCGGCGGCAGCGCGCAGACCCAGATGCACCGGCAACCACAAGTAGGCCGCGTGCAACACCCACACCAGCGGGTGGCGGAGCGTCTTCCACGGCTGCCACAGCCACCAGCGCGCCGTGTGGGCGACCGCCACCAAGCTTGCCAATGCTGCCAGGGGCAGCCCCTGCAGTCCCAGGGCGTCGGCCGCCAGCAACGCCAGCACGCTGCCCAGTGCGAAGGTCTCCAGCCGCGGTTCGCGTCTGGCCTGCGCGCCTGGACAGCCGTTGTTGGTGAACATCGGCACGACGCGCCCCGTCATCACCGCGATGATGAACAGCAGCATGTCCAGCGCCACCGGCAGGCCCAGTTCGGCGGGCAGATTCATCCACTGCAACTGGCCCAGGTGCAGCACCGCGGCGGCGCCGGCCAAGGCCAGCAGCAGGCCGACGAAGAAGTAGTTGCGCCGGTTGCCAGCAGCACGCAGCGCGCGCCATAGCCCCCACGCCGCGAGCAGCGGAAAGGCCACGTTCACCGCCGTTGCTGCCACGCCGAAGGGCGTCAGCACCAATACCCTGCCGGCCAGCCACAGCGCGGCCAGAGCCATCAATGCCGGCCCGGTCGGTGTGGGCTGGCCCGACCAGTTGCGGCCTGCGGTGAACAGGAAGCCGACTACGATCGCCAGCGTGTAGCCGAACACCATCTCGTGCGCATGCCACAGCGGCCCGCGCAACCAGGGGTGGGCGATGATGCCGCTGAACTGCAATGCCCACAGCGGCACCGACAGCGCGGCGAACAGCGCGGCGAGCAGGTAGAACGGCCGGAAGCCCAGATCCCAAAGCGCCAGCCGGCGCGGCGGCCGGGTGGCTCCGGGTTCCTGGGGCTGCAGCAGGAGGTTGGCCATCGCCGTCTTGCCGGTCAGCCGCCGCCGCAGCTCTTGCCGACGGCCGGCCGCCCGATGCGGGTGTGCCACCGCGCCGAGCAGGCTTCGAGCGCGTCCCAGCTGAGATCGCGCGGCCACCGCGGCAGGAGCTGGCCGTGCAGCGGTCCCCGCTCGCGGTCGCTCATCAGGTCGAACGATTCACCCTCCCCAGACTCCCGCGCGACGCCGATCGTTCGGTAGCTCACTCTTCCAACTCGGCCTTTGCCATCTCCACGTCCAGCCTCTCCATCGCGTCCATCGGCTGGAACGCGGCGGCATCGGCGTAGAGCTTCTCGGCCTCCTTCATCCGCTTGTCGCCTTCTAGCATCACCAGCCCGTTCGCAAATTCGACCATCGCGATCGCCGAAGCGGGGTTCAGTCGCAGCGCTTCCTTGAACATCTTCAGCCCGGTGTCCTTGCTCGCGCCCTGAGTGCGACCGAGCAGGCCGCCCACCTTGTCGATGATCTCGGCGTGGAAGGTGCCGAGCCCAATGTGGGCGTCGGCGTGCTTCGGCGACAGCGCGATCGCCGTTTCGAACGCGGCCTTGACCTTGGAGCCCAGGCCTTGCGACAGCGCCTTGACGACGCTGATGCCCTGGCTGTAGCGGCCCAGCGCGTAGGCCATCCAGTAGTGGGCGTTGGCGTTCTTCGGTTCGGCCATGGCCTGTGCTTCGGCGCGTGCCGCCACTTCCTGGAACATCGCTAGCTTGGTCTTCTCGCTCTGCTCCAGGTAGTTGGCGTAGATCGCCTGCGCCTTGTTGGCCACCGTGATACCGGCACCGCCGGCCTTGAGGCCGGCGTCGAACGCCTTCTGGAATTCGCCTGCATGGTAGAGCGCCCACGCTGCGAGCACCTTCTCGTCCTTCGGCGGCGGCTCGGCGTCGCCGGCATGCAGGCGGGCCCACTTCTTCTTCAGCGTCGCGGCATCGTACGTGTACTCGCCAGCATCGTGGGGAAATGCGGTCCATTTGGCCATCGTTTTCTCCGTTGTCTTGGTCAGGAAGGGGATCGGGTCTTGTCGTAGCGTCCGGCCAGCGCCTGCAGGTGCACACGCTGGGCCGACTCGAGATAGGGCGCGAGAAGGCTCAGCACGTGGAAGGCCCCGCGCATCATCGACGCGCCGGCGGCTTCGGGCTCGAGCGCACGGCGCGGTTCACGAACGTATTCGTAGCTCAGCCAGTAGGTCAGGACAACGACCATCGACGTCGCCACGGTCTCGGCAGAGGTCATGTCGATGCGCATCGCCCCGCCGCTGGCAAGCCCGTCGAGCAGGCCTTGCACGGCGCGCGACTTGTTCTTCAGCACGAACTGGAAGTGCGTCTCGAGCCGCCGGTTGGTCGACACCAGGTCGTTCAGGTCGCGGTACAGGAAGCGGTACTGCCAGATCAGCTCGAACAGCATGTGGAAGAACAGCCACGCGTCCTCGACATTGCGAACACCCTCGGCTGCGGGCAGCAACTCGTTGAGTGCACGCTCGTAGCGGTCGAACAGCGAGTTGATCAGCTCGTCCTTCGCCGGGTAGTGGTAGTACAGGTTGCCTGGACTGATGCCGAGTTCCGCCGAGATCAACGTCGTCGACACGTTGGGCAGGCCGTGGCGGTTGAGCAGCTCGAGCGTGACTTCGAGGATGCGTTCGGCGGTGCGGCGCGGCTTCTTCGCTTGCATCCGGGAAATCTAGCACCTTCGACGTGCCTGTCCCTCGATGGGAACCCGCAGGCCCGTGCGCACGGCTGCCACCGGCGACGCTCCACGCAGTGCGCTGCCTACAATCAGCCAGCCATGGCCGCCGTTTCGTTTCAGTCCGTCACCAAGATCTTCCCCGGCAGCCGCGGCGGCAAGAGCGCTGAAGTGCGCGCGCTCGACGGCGTCAGCTTCGATGTCGAGGCGGGCGAGTTCTTCGGCCTGCTCGGACCCAACGGTGCCGGCAAGACGACGCTGATCAGCGTCCTCGCCGGCTTGGCGCGCGCCAGCAGCGGGCGCGTCACAGTGCTCGGACACGACGTGGTGACCGACTACGCGGCCGCGCGCCGGCAACTCGGCATCGTGCCGCAGGAACTGGTGTTCGATCCATTCTTCTCGGTGCGCGAGTCGCTCGTCATCCAGAGCGGCTACTTCGGTGTCAGGAACAACGGCGCCTGGATCGACGAGCTGCTTCACAGCCTGGGACTGGCCGACAAGGCCACGGCCAACATGCGCCAGCTCTCGGGCGGCATGAAGCGGCGCGTGCTGGTCGCGCAGGCGCTGGTGCACCGCCCGGCGGTGATCGTGCTCGACGAGCCGACCGCCGGCGTCGACGTGGAACTGCGCCAGACGCTGTGGAGCTTCATCGCGCGGCTCAACAAGCAGGGCCACACGGTGTTGCTGACGACCCACTACCTCGAGGAGGCCGAAGCCTTGTGCGGGCGGATCGCGATGCTCAAACAGGGCCGCGTGGTGGCTCTTGACCGCACCTCTGCGCTGCTTGCCGGAAAGGCGAGCACGATGCTGCGCTTCAAGACGGACCAGCCTCTGCCGGCGAACCTGGCTACCAGGGCTCGCCTGACCGGGCGCGTCGTGCAGATCGCCGCCCGCGACGCGGTGGAGGTCGAGGTGGTCCTGACGCGCCTGCACGCGGCCGGCGTGAAGGTGGAAGACCTCGAGATCGGGCGCGCCGACCTGGAAGACGTGTTCCTCGAAATCATGCAGGGCGCGCCCGCTGCAGGAAAGCTTGCGGCATGACTCGTCACCTGTTCGCCGGCACGAGCACGTTGCTTTACAAGGAGATTCTGCGTTTCTGGAAGGTCAGCGTGCAGACCGTCGCGGCGCCGGTACTCACCGCCGTGCTCTACCTGCTGATCTTCGGCCACGTGCTGGAAGACCACGTGAAGGTCTACGGCAAGGTGGGCTACACCAGTTTTCTCATTCCGGGCCTGGTGATGATGAGCGTGCTGCAGAACGCCTTTGCCAACAGTTCGTCGTCGCTGATCCAGAGCAAGATCACCGGCAACGTGGTGCTGCTCCTGGTCACCCCGCTGAGTCACTGGGCCTGGTTCCTCGCGTACGTGGGCGCGTCGGCGGTGCGCGGGCTCGTCGTCGGCGCCGGCGTGCTGCTCGTCACGCTGTGGTTCGCGCCGCTCGAGCTCGCCGAGCCGGCATGGATCGTCGTCTTCGCTGTCGCCGGAGCGGCGATCATGGGAGCGCTCGGGCTGGTGGCCGGGCTGTGGGCCGAGAAATTCGATCAGATTGCGGCCTTCCAGAACTTCATCGTCATGCCGATGACATTCCTGTCGGGTGTCTTCTATTCGGTCGGCTCGCTGCCGGCGTTCTGGCAGCGCGTGAGTCACTTGAACCCGTTCTTCTACATCATCGATGGCTTCCGGCGCGGCTTCTTCGGTGTCAGCGACGTGTCGCCCTGGGTCGGCCTGGCCATCGTCGCGACGAGTCTTGCGCTGGTCTGCGCGCTGTGCCTGCACCTGCTGCGCATAGGCTACAAGGTGCGCGGGTAGGGCCTGTTCAGCGGGGCTCCAGCGCCGGCGGCAGTGGGGTGTCGAGCAGACGACACGCATCGGCGAGAAGAGCGGCAGCGGCGGCATCGTGCAGCAAGCCCGCCCGCGCCGCAGCTTCGGCCCAGCCCCGCGCGACGCGCGGACGCTCCATCGGGTGCAGGCGGCGAAGCGCGAAGGCGCGCCACGGTGATGCCGACTCCGTCGATCCGGCTGGCGGGCCCAGTGCGGCCAGCCACGCCGCTGCCTTCGGGCCGAGCGCCTGTGCCAGGAGCACCGAGGCGTCTCGCAGCGCCGGGGTCAGTTCTTCCAGGCGTTGATGGCCGTGCAAGCTCGCAGTGCCGGCCAACGCATGCCTGAGCCGCACCAGGCGCAGCCGCGCGGCGCCGTGCCGCGCCAGGCCGCGCGCGCAGCGCAGCAACTCTGCGCGATCTTCGGCGCCGGCTTCGACAGTGCGTTTCACAAGCGACTCCACGACCCGTTGGCGCGCCACCGGCCCGAGCCGGAGCCAGTCTGCGCGCACCCGCTCGACGAAAGCTGCGCTGCCCGCGCGCTCGCGCCAGTCCGACCAGGGCGCGAGTTCGGCATCGTCGGTGATCAGCCAGGCCAATAGCGCCGCGTGGCGCTCGCCTCGGCCGTGCCAGTAGGTCGCACGTCGCAGGGCAGCCTCTTCGTCGTCGTAGTCGATGGGGGCTGGCGCTGCCGCGGTCGTCCGGTGCGTCGCGGCGGGTCCGGGCTGAAGCGCGGCAACCGTGGCCGGCGCCCATGCCGCCATCGCCAGCAGAGGTTCGTCGGGCTGCGGTGGCTGGAGCGGCGCTTCCAACGCGTCGACCCGGTAGCCGTAGAGCCGCTCCAGGCGCTGCGCGATCGGCGGGTGCGTTGCCAGCCAGCGTCGCCAGCCGGGTGCGTCGGGATCGACTGCCTCGGCGACCCACAGGTGCGCCAGGCTCTCCGGCGCGCGCGGCCGCGGCAGCGCCGGCAGGCCGGCGATCTTGCGCAACACGCCGCCGATGCCGTCCACGGTGCGCGCGTACTGCACTGCGGAGGCGTCGGCATGGAACTCGCGTTGCCGCCCTACGGCCGCCTGCAGAAGGCGGCCGGCGACCCAGCCGAGGTAGCCCACCGCCATCAGCGCGGTGCCGACGATCGTGCCGGCGCGCAGCCGCCCGAGTTCGTCGCGCCCGGACAACTCGCTGCCGAAGCCGTACACCATCTGCAGTCCCCACACGAGCCCGATCAGACGCATGTGCAGGCGCGTGTCGCCACTGACGAGGTGGCCCATTTCGTGTCCCACCAGTCCCTGCAGTTCTGCCCGGGTCAGCCGCTCGAGCGCGCCCTGCGTCACGGCGATCACCGCGTCATCGGGGCTCCATCCGGCGGCGAAGGCGTTGATGCTCTGGTCGCGCGGCAGCACCCAGACGGCGGGTGGCCGCGTACCGCTGGCCAACGCCATCTCGCACACCACATTGGCAAGGCGGCGTTCCAGCACGCCGTTCGGCGCCGACCCCGCGACCTCGGCCGGGCGCGCAGCGGCAAGTCGCGCCACGTGTGCACCACCTTCGCGCAGGCGCAGTGTCTCAAGCCAGCAGCCACCGAGCACGAACAGCAGCACGACGGCGGTATTGGTCTCGAAGAACAGAGCCGGATAGCCTGCGCCGGGCCAGGGCAGCATCAGCCGCAGGGCCAGCGCCAGCGCCAGGTTCACGGCGACCACCAGCGCGGCGAGCGTGACCGCGAACGCCAGCAGCAGACCGGACGTCGTGGCCTCGGCGGCCTCCCGGTCGCGCCGAAAGCGCATCGTCAGAAGCGAACGCGCACCGCCTCGCGTTCGGCCTCGGTTCGCGTCGCCTCGAGCATCGCCGCGGGCCTGAAGCCGCACAGCGCGGCGACCAGGTTCGCCGGCACCTGCTGCGCGGCGTTGTTGTAGTCGAGCACGGCGTCGTTGAAGGCCTGGCGCGCAAAGCCGATGCGGTTCTCGGTGTGGGCGAGTTCCTCGCTCAGCGCACTCATCGTGGCGTCGGCTTTCAGTTCCGGGTAGGACTCGACCACCGCCATCAGTCTTGCGAGCACGCCGCCCAGCGCCATTTCGGCGCTGCCCAGCGCGCCGATCGCCGCGGCGTCAGCGGGCAGCCGGCGCGCCGAATCGGCGGCGCGGCTCGCGCCGCCGCGCGCCGCGGTGACGGCTTCGAGCGTGTCCTGTTCGTGCTGCAGGTACTTGCGCGCAGTCTCGACCAGGTTCGGCAGCAGGTCATAGCGCCGCTTGAGCTGCACGTCGATCTGCGCAAAAGCGTTGCCGATCTCGTTGCGCCGCCGCACCAGCGCGTTGTAGGCGATCACCGCCCATGCCGCAACGAGAATTGTGCCCGCGATGATCACGACAATTGGCACGTTCATGGATCCCCCAGGGCTGGTGCCGTCTTCGGCGCACTATAGCGTGGGCGGCACGGTGCCCGAACTACAATCAGCGGCATGTCAGAACCCACTGCCGATCAGGTGCGCGAGTACATCGCCGCCGCGATGAGTTGCGAGTTCGTCGAGGTCAACGGCGACGGGCGGCACTTCTTCGCGACCATCGTTTCGGCCGACTTCGAAGGTCTGTTGCGAGTGCGGCGCCACCAGCGCGTCTACACGGCCCTCGGCGATAGAATGCGCGAGCAAATCCACGCGCTGTCGATGAAGACGCTCACCCCGGCCGAGTTTTCCGCTCAGGCCACCACAGGCCAGGCCCACCACCACTGACACCCACCTGCGGTGCGCCGCGGGTGGCCGCCGCGCGCCGCCTGCGGCGTGTGTCCCGGTTCCGCGCCGCGCAGCGACTCGAATGGACAAACTCCTGATCCGCGGCGGACGCAGGCTCGCTGGCGAGCTGACGATCTCGGGCGCCAAGAACGCCGCGCTGCCGGAACTGTGCGCCGCGCTGCTGACGGCCGAGCCCGTGCACCTTTCCAACGTGCCGCAGCTTCAGGACGTCGGCACGATGCTCAAACTGCTGCGCAGCATGGGCGTGTCGACCGAGCGAGAGTCAGCCGACGGCCGTGAACTGCTGCTCGATGCGGGCAGCCTCACCCGTCCCGAGGCGCCCTACGACCTGGTGAAGACGATGCGCGCGGCGATCCTGGCGCTCGGGCCGCTGCTGGCGCGTTTCGGCGAGGCCAGGGTCTCGCTGCCCGGCGGCTGTGCGATCGGCTCACGGCCGGTCGACCAGCACATCCGCGGCCTGCAGGCGATGGGCGCGCTGATCAATGTCGAGCACGGCTACATCATCGCAAGGGCGAAGAGGCTGAAGGGGGCGCGCGTCGCAACCGACATGGTCACCGTCACCGGGACCGAGAATCTGCTGATGGCCGCGACGCTGGCCGACGGCGTGACCGTGCTCGAGAACGCAGCGCAGGAACCCGAGATTCCGGACCTCGCCGAGATGCTGATCGCGATGGGCGCGAGGATCGAGGGTCACGGCACGAGCCGCATCCGCATCGAGGGCGTCGCGCGGCTCCATGGCGTGCGGCACCGCATCATCCCCGACCGCATCGAGGCCGGAACGTTTCTCTGCGCGGTCGCGGCCACCGGCGGAGACGTACTGTTGCACGAGGCGCGCGCCGATCACCTCGACGCGGTGCTCGACAAGCTGCGCGAAGCCGGCGTGACGATCGAGTCGGGTGCGACCGATGGCCGAGGTTGGATCCGCGTCAGGGGCGACGGGCGGCTGAAGGCGGTGAGCTTCCGGACGAGCGAATACCCAGCCTTTCCTACCGACATGCAGGCGCAGTTCATGGCGCTCGACTGCATCGCCGACGGTACGGCACGCGTCACAGAGACGATCTTCGAGAATCGCTTCATGCACGTGAACGAACTGCTTCGGCTGGGCGCGCGGATCGACATCGACGGGCACGTGGCGCTGGTGCACGGCGTGCCATCGCTGTCCGGCGCGACGGTGATGGCGACCGACCTGCGCGCGTCGGCGAGCCTCGTGATCGCCGGCCTGGTGGCCGAGGGCCGGACGGTCGTCGACCGCATCTACCACCTGGATCGCGGCTACGACCGCATGGAAGAAAAGCTTCGTGGTATCGGAGCCGACATCGAGCGAAGCAAATGATGATCACTCTCGCACTGTCCAAGGGACGCATCTTCGATGATTCGCTGCCACTGTTGCGGGCGGCCGGCATCGAGGTGCTGGAAGACCCCGAACAGTCGCGCAAGTTGATCATCGGCACCACGCGGCCCGAGGTGCGCGTGGTTCTTGTGCGTGCGACCGACGTGCCGACCTATGTGCAATACGGCGGAGCCGACCTCGGTGTGGCCGGGCACGACATCCTTCTCGAGCACGGTGGCCAGGGCCTGTACCAGCCGCTCGACTTGCG
Organism: uncultured bacterium; assembly: GCA_963802435.1. Classification (GTDB taxonomy): domain Bacteria; phylum Pseudomonadota; class Gammaproteobacteria; order Burkholderiales; family Burkholderiaceae_C; genus CAIKUF01. The sequence continues at coordinate 27,354 of CAWDIT010000014.1, read as the reverse complement.
CATCGCGCGCTGCCGGCTGAGCGTGGCAACGCGCGCCGACTTCGACTACGCGGCCGCCGTCAGGCAGGGTTCGCGCATCCGCGTGGCGACCAAGTACACGCAATGCGCGCGCGAGCACTTTGCCGACAAGGGCGTGCACGTCGACCTGATCAAGCTCTACGGCTCGATGGAGCTGGCGCCGCTGACGGGACTGGCCGACGCGATCGTCGACCTCGTGTCGACCGGCAGCACTCTCAAGGCCAACAACCTTGTCGAGGTGGAGGAGATCATGAGGATCTCGGCTCGACTCGTCGTCAACCAGGCTGCGCTGAAGCTCAAGCGCGAGCCCCTGCGCTCGCTGATCGATGCCTTCGAGAGCGCCATTCCGGAAGAGACGAGGTAGCCGCATGCGCGTTCAGCTCCACCGTCTCGACACGCGGACAGCCGCCTTCGAGGTCGAGTTCCAGCGTCTTCAGCATTGGTCGGCGCAGACCGACGCCGCGATCGAAGAGCGCGTTGTCGAGATCCTCGCCGCCGTGCGCGAGCGCGGCGACGCTGCGATGCTCGAGTTCACGCGGCGCTTCGACGCGCTGAGCGTCACGTCGATGCAGGCGCTCGAGCTGACACAGCAGGACTTCGCCGCCGCCTACGCCGCGATCACGCCGGCGCAGCGCGACGCGCTGCAAGCCGCGACCGCACGCATCCGCAGCTACCACGAGCGCCAGCTCGAGCATTGCGGCCGCTCGTGGAGCTACCGCGACGAAGACGGCACTCTGCTCGGGCAGAAGGTCACGCCGCTCGACCGCGTCGGCATCTACGTGCCGGGCGGCAAGGCGGCGTACCCGTCGAGCCTGCTGATGAACGCCGTGCCGGCGCACGTGGCCGGCGTCGGCGAGATCGTGCTGGTCGTGCCCACGCCGCGCGGCGAGCGCAATGCGCTGGTCCTCGCGGCGGCGCACGTGGCGGGCGTCACGCGCGCATTCACGATCGGCGGCGCGCAGGCCATTGCGGCGCTGGCCTACGGCACGCAGACCGTGCCGCGGGTCGACAAGATCACCGGCCCCGGCAACGCCTACGTGGCGAGCGCGAAGAAGCACGTCTTCGGCGCGGTAGGCATCGACATGATCGCCGGCCCGAGCGAGATCCTGGTGCTGGCCGACGGCACGACGCCGCCCGACTGGGTGGCGATGGACCTGTTCAGCCAGGCCGAACACGATGAGCTGGCACAGAGCATCCTGCTCAGCCCGGATGCCGCATATGTCGAGCTCGTGCATGCCGAGATCGACCGCCTGCTGCCGACCATGCCGCGCCGCGACGTGATCCGCGCCTCGCTTGCAGGCCGCGGCGCGCTGATCCTGACGCGATCGATGGAAGAGGCGTGCGAAATCAGCAACCGCGTCGCGCCCGAGCACCTGGAAGTGTCCAGCCGCGACCCCCACCGCTGGGAGCCGATGCTGCGTCACGCCGGGGCGATCTTCCTCGGCGCCTTCACGAGCGAGAGCCTGGGTGACTACTGTGCCGGGCCGAACCACGTGCTGCCGACCTCGGGCACGGCGCGCTTCTCGTCGCCGCTGGGCGTGACCGACTTCCAGAAGCGCAGCAGCCTGATCGAAGTCAGCCCCGCCGGCGCGCAGGTGCTGGGGCCGATTGCCGCGGAGCTGGCCTACGGCGAAGGTCTGCAGGCGCATGCCCAGGCGGCCGAGATGCGCCTGAAGAAGCAGACCGCAAGATGAACTCGAGTCTGGAGGAGCGCTTGCGACGCGTGGTTCGGCAGGACGTGCAATCGATGCACGCCTACGCGATCCAGCCCTCGGCCGGGCTCGTCAAGCTCGACGCGATGGAGAATCCGTTTCGCCTGCCGCCCGAACTGCAGCGCGAACTCGGCGAGCGCCTCGCCCGGGTGGCGATCAACCGCTACCCGACGCAATGCGTGGCGGACGTGATCGCCGCGCTGACCGACTACGCGAAACTGCCGGCCGGCTGCAAGCTGATGCTCGGCAACGGTTCCGACGAGTTGATCAGCATTCTGGCGCTGGCCTGCGACGTGCCGGGCAACGCGATCCTCGCGCCACTGCCCGGTTTCGTGATGTACGAGATGTCGGCCAGGTTGCAGGGGCTCGCGTTCGTGGGCGTGCCGCTGACGACTGGTTTCGAACTCGACGAGGCAGCGATGCTGGCGGCGATCGAGCGGCACCGGCCGGCGATCACCTACATCGCTTACCCGAACAACCCGACGGCCAATCTGTTCGACGACCGGATCGTCGAAAAGATTGTTGCTGCCGTCGGCGCGCAGGACGGGCTGGTGGTGTTCGACGAGGCCTACCAGCCGTTCTCGTCGCGGTCCTGGATGCAACGCATGGCCGATCACGAGCATGTGCTGGTGATGCGCACGCTGAGCAAGTTCGGCCTCGCCGGAGTGCGCCTGGGCTACCTGGCCGGCGCCGCGGCGCTGATCGACGAAATCGACAAGGTGCGCCCGCCGTACAACATCAGCGTGCTCAATGCCGAGGCGACGCTGTTCGCGCTCGCGCACGCCGACGAGTACGCGCGCCAGGCCTCGATCCTGCGCGAGGAGCGAGGTCGCCTGCAGCAGGCGCTGGCGCAGCTACCGGGATTGACCCCGTTCGCGAGCGAGGCGAACATGATCCTCGTGCGCATGCCCGACGCGGCGCGGGCCTTCGAAGGCATGAAGAAGCGCGGCGTGCTCGTCAAGCACGTCGCCGGCCTGCACCCGTCGCTCGCCAACTGCCTGCGCCTGACGGTCGGCACGCCGGAAGAGAATGTCCTGATGATCGAAGCCCTGAAAGCGAGCCTGTGATGACGGACCGGACAGCAGAGATCCAGCGCAACACCAAGGAAACACAGATCCGCGTGCGCGTCGATCTCGACGGCATCGGCGCGGCGACGCTTGCCACCGGAATCGGTTTCTTCGACCACATGCTCGACCAGATCGCGCGCCACGGCCTGATCGACCTGGAAGTGGATGCCCGGGGCGACCTGCACATCGACGGTCACCACACGGTCGAGGACGTGGGCATCGCGCTCGGACAGGCCGTCGCGAAGGCCGTCGGCGACAAGGCCGGGCTGCGCCGCTACGGCCATGCGGTCGTCCCGCTCGATGAGGCGCTGTCGCGCGTCGTGATCGACCTCTCGGGCCGGCCGGGCCTGCACATGCACGTGCCGTTCAAGGCCGGCATGATCGGCGGCTTCGACAGCCAACTCGCCTTCGAGTTCTTCCAGGGATTCGCCAACCACGCCCTGGTCACACTGCACATCGACAACCTCAAGGGCGACAACGCGCATCACCAGTGCGAGACCGTGTTCAAGGCCTTCGCGCGCGCGCTGCGGGCGGCGATCGAGGTCGACCCCCGTCTGCGTGGCGCGGTTCCTTCGACGAAGGGCAGCCTGTAGACATGGGCTGCCGACTGTTCGCGGCAAGGCAGGCGGTGTGGTGAAACGCAGCGTCGCGGTCGTCGACTACGGCATGGGCAACCTGCGCTCGGTGTCGCAGGCGGTGCTGCATGTGGCGGCGGGCACCGGCTTCGACGTGATCGTCACCTCGACGCCGGACGAGGTGCGTGCCGCCGAGCGCGTCGTGCTTCCCGGGCAGGGCGCGATGCCCGACTGCATGCGTGAATTGCGAGAATCCGGTCTGCTGGAAGCGGTGCTCGAGGCCGCGGCGAACAAGCCGCTGATCGGCGTCTGCGTCGGCATGCAGATGCTGTTCGAGGGTAGCGAGGAAGGTCCGACGCCGGGCCTCGGACTGATCGGCGGCGAGGTGCTGCGCTTCCAGCTCGAGGGCCGCCTGCAGCCCGACGGCAGCCGCTACAAGGTGCCGCAGATGGGCTGGAACCAGGTCATGCAGTCGGGTCAGGGCGCGAGCCGGCATCCGCTGTGGGCGGGCGTGCCCGACGGCGCCTACTTCTATTTCGTGCACAGCTTCTACGCCCGACCGTCGGACCCGCACCACAGCGTGGGTGAGACCGAGTACGGTGCGCGCTTTACCAGCGCCGTGGCACGCGATAACATTTTCGCCACCCAGTTTCACCCCGAGAAAAGCGCCGAACACGGCCTGTGCCTGTACCGCAACTTCCTGCGCTGGCAACCGTGAGTTCCGAATCCGACGCCCCCTCTTCGTTCCACTTCCACCCCCGGCCATGCTGCTGATACCCGCGATCGATCTGAAGGACGGCAAGTGCGTCCGCTTGAAGCAGGGCGACATGAACGATTCGACCACCTTCGGCGAAGACCCGGCGGCGATGGCCAGGCGCTGGGTCCAGGCGGGCGCGCGCAGGCTGCACCTGGTGGACCTGAACGGGGCTTTCGCCGGCAAGCCGGTCAACGAGGCGGCGATCCGCGCGATCCTGGCCGAAGTCGGCGACGAGATCCCCGTGCAACTCGGCGGCGGCATCCGCGATCTCGACACCGTCGAGCGCTACCTCGACGACGGGCTGAGCTACGTGATCATCGGCACCGCCGCGGTGAAGAAGCCGGGCTTCCTGCACGATGCCTGCACGGCGTTCGGCGGACACATCATCGTCGGGCTCGACGCCCGCGACGGCAAGGTCGCGACCGACGGCTGGAGCAAGCTGACCGGCCACGAGGTGGTGGACCTGGCGAAGAAGTTCGAGGACTACGGCGTCGAGGGGGTGATCTACACCGACATCGGGCGCGACGGCATGCTCAGCGGCATCAACATCGAAGCCACCGTCAGGCTCGCCAAGGCGCTGGCCGTTCCCGTCATCGCTTCCGGTGGCCTGAGCAGCATGGTGGATATCGAAAGGCTGTGTGCCGTCGAGCACGAGGGCATAGTGGGCGTCATCTGCGGCCGCTCGATCTACAGCGGCGAACTGGACTTTGCCGCCGCGCAGGCGCGGGCGGACGAACTCGCCGGCGCCGCCTGACCTGTCGCGCCTGCGCAGCGCGGGGGTGTCGCGATTCCTTCCTGCGCCGAACGGCCGACTCGACCATGCTCGCCAAACGCATCATTCCCTGCCTCGACGTCACCGGCGGCCGTGTCGTCAAGGGTGTGAACTTCGTCGAGCTCCGCGACGCCGGTGATCCGGTGGAGATTGCCGCTCGCTACAACGAGCAGGGCGCCGACGAACTGACCTTCCTCGACATCACCGCGACCAGCGACGGGCGCGACATGATCCTGCACATCATCGAAGCGGTCGCATCGCAGGTGTTCATTCCGCTGACGGTGGGCGGCGGCGTGCGCACGGTGGACGATGTGCGGCGCCTCCTCAATGCCGGGGCCGACAAGGTGAGCTTCAACTCGGCGGCGGTGGCCGACCCGCAGGTGATCCGCGACGCCTCGGCCAAGTACGGTGCCCAGTGCATCGTGGTGGCCATCGATGCCAAGCACCGCGTCGGTGAAGACCTGGCCGCCAGGGGTCCAGGCTGGGACGTCTACACCCATGGTGGTCGAAGGAACGTGCATCTCGACGCGGTCGACTGGGCGCGCCGGATGGCCAGCCAGGGCGCGGGCGAAATCCTGCTGACCAGCATGGACCGCGACGGCACGAAGCTCGGCTTCGACCTCGAACTCACCCGCGCGGTGAGCGACGCGGTCAGTGTTCCCGTCATCGCATCCGGCGGTGTCGGCGTGCTCGAACACCTCGCAGATGGCATTCAGCTCGGCGGCGCCGATGCGGTGCTCGCCGCAAGCATCTTCCACTACGGCCAGCACACGATCGCCGAAGCGAAGGCGCTGATGGCCAGGCGCGGCATCGCGGTACGGCAATGAAGACGGCCGCACGTCGGGTTCAGCCGAACGAAGTTCGAATCATCGGTGGGCAATGGAAGCGCAGCAAGCTGGCGGTGCTCGATCGCCCAGGATTGCGGCCGACACCGAACCGTGTTCGCGAGACGCTCTTCAACTGGCTCGGCCAGGACCTCGGCGGCTGGCGCTGCCTCGATGCCTTCGCTGGCACCGGGGCGCTGGGGTTCGAGGCGGCCTCGCGCGGAGCGGCCGAGGTTGTCATGCTCGAGCGCGACTCGGCACTGGGGCGCCAGTTGCGCGACGTGCGCGAGCGCCTGAACGCCCGACAGGTGCGCATCGAGGTCGCCGACGCGCTGGCGTGGATGGCACGCTGCGAGGAGGCGCGCTTCGAACTCGTGTTCGTCGACCCGCCGTTCGATGCCGGGGTCTTCGCGGCCGCCCTTGCGGCCGCGGCGCAACTGCCGGTGGACGGTGGCTTCGTCTATCTCGAGGCGAACGTCGAGTGGCCCCGCGAATCACTGGAGGCAATGGGCCTGCGCCCGGTCCGCCATCTGCGCGCGGGTGCGGTGCACGCCCAACTGCTGCAGCGGCAGGAGCGATCGTCCGGCGGGAGCTAGACTGCGGCACCAGTCCAGCCGGTCCCAAGCGAACAGGAGTGAGCATTGACATCCGTTACCCGCCTCACCGCTGTATACCCCGGTACGTTCGATCCGATGACGCTCGGGCATGAAGATCTGATTCATCGTGCCAGCCGGCTGTTCGAACGCCTGATCGTGGCGGTTGCGGCGGGTCATCACAAGCGCACGATGTTCACGATCGATGAGCGGCTCGACATGGCGCAGCAACTCTCCGCGAAGTACCCGAATGTGGAGGTCATCAGCTACAGGGGCTTGCTGCGCGACTTCGTGGTCGAGAACGACGGCAAGGTCGTCGTTCGGGGCCTGCGCGCGGTGAGCGATTTCGAGTACGAGTTCCAGATGGCGGGCATGAATCGGCAGCTGATGCCCGACGTCGAGACCCTGTTCCTGACGCCATCGGACCAGTACCAGTTCATTTCGAGCACCTTCGTGCGCGAGATTGCGATCCTGGGCGGCGAGGTGTCGAAGTTCGTCTCGCCGGCGGTCAACCAGCGCCTGCGCGAGCGCACGCGTGACGCTCCCGAGAGCGAGTGACGGGGCAAGAGCATGGCGCTCCTGATCACCGACGAGTGCATCAACTGCGATGTCTGCGAGCCCGAGTGCCCGAACCAGGCCATCTCGATGGGGCCCGAGATCTACCGGATCGACCCCGCCAGGTGCACCGAGTGCGTCGGTCACTTCGACGAACCTCAGTGCGTGCAGGTCTGTCCGGTGAGCTGCATCCCGGTCGATCCGGCACACGTCGAAAGCCGCGAGACGCTCTGGGCCAGGTACCGCCGCCTGGTGGCGTCGAAAGTGAAGGTCGCGCCGGGCTGAAAGCGCCTACCGCTTGGCAGTCGAAGCCGGCCCCTTGGGCAGCGGCACCAGGAACACGAGAGGCTTGGACGGCGCGTCGGCCTTCTTCGATGACTCTTTCGGGCTGCTCGCGGCCCGGTCCTTTCGGCTGGGTTCGGCCTTGGGCTTGCCGTTCTTTGCAGACGAGGCGGCCGTCATGTCGCGGTCGAACTTGGCGGCAGCCTGGGCGTCGCTCTTTGCCGCCGCCTGCGCCTGCTTGCGCTGTTCGGCGGTGCGGGGGTCGCTCACGTCGACCGCCTGTCCCTCGGCGCAGGGCGTCTGCTGGTAGATGCTCGCGTCCGGGCCGCAACGGTAGACCTTCTGCGCGGTGGCGCAGAGTGTCGCGCACAGCAGCAGGACACCGGCAGCGAAGGCGGAAATCTTCATGGCGTTGACTCCTTGCGATCCCCGACGACGCCTTCGGCAGCGGCGTCGGGGGCCTGTTCGGGCGGGGCCGGCTTCGGACGTTGCGGCCTGGCGTGAATCTTCATCGTCGCCCGGTCCATCTCGCCGTTCAGCAGCAGGTCGAGAGCGCCGAGCGACTGGGCGATGCCCTTCTCGATCGCCTCGCGTTCGTCGGGCGTCGGCTTGCGCAGCACGTAGTTGATCACCTCGGCCTTGACGCCCGGGTGGCCGATGCCCAGCCGCAGGCGCCAGTAGTCTGGCGTGCCCAGTTGCGCGTGGATGTCTTTCAGCCCATTGTGGCCAGCCGGGCTGCCGCCGAGCTTGAGCTTGAGTTGCCCGGGCTGGAGGTCGAGATCGTCGTGAACGACAAGGATTTCGCCCGGTTCGATCTTGAAGAAGCGCACGAGCGCCGCGACCGACCTGCCCGAGAGATTCATGTAAGTCATCGGCTCGAGCAACCACAGAGGTCCACCGGGCCTGTTGACGCGCGCCACCAGACCCTGGTAGCTGCGCTCCGGGGCCAGGCGAGCGTGCAACACGCGGGCTGCGGCATCCAGCCACCAAAAGCCCGCGTTGTGTCGCGTCCCCTCGTATTCAAGCCCGGGGTTTCCGAGGCCCACCAGCAGTCGGATCATGTCGGGATTATCCGTGCCGCCAACGACGAAGCCCCGCAGTCGCGGGGCTTCGTCGACGGGAGACTCGGCGCGGCGACTACTTCTTGTTCGCCTTTTCCTTGTCCTTCGCCGGGGCCTTGCCCTTGGCCGGCGCGGCAGGAACGGCCGCGACCGGTGCGGCGACCGCCACCTCCTCGACGGGCGCCGTCTCCTCGGCTGCCGGCGCCGTCACGCTGGCGATCACCGGGTTCGGCTTGCCGTGCGTCACGACCTTGATGCCCTCGGCCAGCTTCAGGTCGTTGACCGTCAGCGTCTGGCCGCGGGTGGCGAGGTGACCGAGATCGATGGTGAGGAACTCCGGCAACTGCGCAGCCAGACACTGGATCATCAGTTCGTTGACGACGCGGTTCACGAGGCAGCCCTCGGTCTTCACCGCCGGCGAGATCTCCTCGTTGACGAAGTGCAGCGGAACGCGCTTGGTGATCTTGGTGGTGGCGTCGACGCGCTGGAAATCGACGTGCATCACCATCGGCCGAAACGCGTGCATCGAGTAGTCGCGCAACAGCACCTGTTCGGTCCTGCCGCCGAGTTCCATTTCGAGCAGGGAACTGTGAAAAGCCTCCTTCTTCAGCGCGAAGAAGAGCGCGTTGTGATCGAGCTCGATCATCGTCGGCGTGCCGGCGCCGTAGACGATGCCGGGTACCTTGGCGGCATTGCGCAGGCGGCGGCTCGCTCCGGTCCCCTGCTTGGTGCGCTCGTAAGCTGTGAATTTCATGGTTTCTCCAAATGACCGGGTGCCCGCGACCAGGCTCCCCGAGGGATGAGTCTTGCGACTCGCGAATGGGCCGCGCGGCGAAGCGCAACCCCAGGTTTTCGGATCAGAAGTTGTTGTTCTGGTCCGAGAACAGCGACGTGACCGACTCGCCGTCGGAAATGCGGCGGATCGTCTCGGCAAAGAGGAAGGCGACCGACAACTGGCGGATCTTGCCGCAGCCGCGGCCCTTCTCGTTGAGCGGAATGGTGTTGGTGATCACGACCTCGTCGATCTGCGATCCGGCGATGCGATCGACAGCCGGGCCAGAGAAGACCGGGTGCGTGCAATAGGCGAACACGCGCCGCGCACCGCGTTCCTTCAGCACCTCGGCCGCCTTCACCAGGGTGCCGGCAGTGTCGATCATGTCGTCCATGATCACGCAGTTGCGGTCTTCGATCTCGCCGATGACGTGCATCACCTCGGAGACGTTGGCCCGCGGGCGGCGTTTGTCGATGATTGCCAGGTCGCACCCGAGCTGCTTGGCCAGCGCGCGCGCGCGCACCACGCCGCCGACGTCGGGCGACACGACGACGAGGTCGGGGTAGTTCTTGCTCTTCAGGTCGGACAGCAGCACCGGCGAGGCGTAGATGTTGTCCACCGGGATGTTGAAGAAGCCCTGGATCTGGTCGGCGTGCAGGTCCATCGTCAGCAATCGCTCGACGCCAACGGCTTCGAGCATGTTGGCGACGACCTTGGCGCTGATCGGCACGCGCCGCGACCGTGGTCGGCGGTCCTGCCTGGCGTAGCCGAAATAGGGAATCACGGCCGTGAGGCGGCGCGCCGAGGCACGCTTGAGCGCATCGACCATGATGCACAGCTCCATCAGGTTCTCGTTCGTCGGTGCGCAGGTGGGCTGTACGACGAACAGGTCGCGGGCGCGCACGTTCTGCTGGATCTCGACGTCGACCTCGCCGTCGGAGAAGCGTCCGACCGAGGCTCTGCCGAGTTCGATGCCCAGGTGCGTGACGATCTCCTGCGCCAGACCAGGATTGGCATTGCCAGTGAACAGAACGGTATTGAAAAGCACGTTCACTCCGTTTCAACTCCCGAGCCCGCAAACTCGGGGGTGTTCGACTGGCCCTGGTGCGTGCGAGCACCAGCTCGCACTTCCGGGCTCACCCCGATACGCACCCGAATGCGCGGCGGAGATCAGGACTCTGGCAGGGGAGGAAGGACTCGAACCCTCGCATGTCGGAATCAAAATCCGATGCCTTGACCAACTTGGCGACTCCCCTACACCGGTCGCCGGCCTGCGCCGGCAACCTGCAACCGTACTCAGCCTTCGGCAAACCCCCGCAGGGGATGTCGCTCCAGGCTGCGGCACATGCGCCCGGCCCAGCCCGGTGGCAGATCCACCGGCAGAACCGTCACGGGCTCGACGCCTGTGCCAGCTCCTGCAAACACGGCGCTGCCGGAGCCCGTCATACGGCTGTTGCCGAAACGGGCCTCGAGCCAGCGACAGGCTTCTGCGATCTCGCCACACTGGCTGATCGCCGGCGGCTGCAGGTCGTTGCGCCCGAAGCTGTCCGGGCCGAAGCCACGGCTCGCGCTTGCGTCTGCAAGAAAGCTCGCGAGTATAACAGCCCGACTGTCGCGAACCAGCAGCGGACTGTCGAAGATCGCGTGCGTCTCGACGCTCGCACCGGGCTTGATCACTGCCAACCACTGCCGTGGCAGGTGGACCGGGGTCAGTCGTTCGCCGATGCCTTCGACGAAGGCGTTGTCTCCGGCGAGGAAGAACGGCACGTCGGCCCCAAGCGCCAGTCCGAGCGCGAGCAGGCGTGGCAGCGGCCAATGCAGCTGCCATAGTCGATTCAGCGCGAGCAGCGTCGTCGCCGCGTCCGAACTGCCGCCGCCCATGCCGGCTCCGGCAGGCAGGCGCTTGACGATGGAGATATCGGCGCCGAAGCGGGTGCCACTTTCACGCTGCAAGGCGCGGGCAGCGCGCAGACAAAGGTCGTCCGTCGGCAGCGCTGTGCCGAGGTCGTGGCGCGCCAGACGGGCGTCGCTGCGTCGCTCGACGTGCAGCGTGTCGCACCAGTCGATCAGCACGAAGACGGACTGGAGCAGGTGATAGCCGTCCGCGCGGCGCCCGACGACGTGCAGGAAGAGATTCAGCTTGGCTGGCGCCGGCAAATCGAAGAGCGCGATCACGGTCTGTCCAGCTTGGCGCGCACCGTCACCTCTGGCGGTCCGGCGCGGCGTGCGGCGATGAAGCCTTCGTCGAAGCGTGCCAACGTGACCTGCCAGCCGAGTTGCACGAAGCCCGCTTCGTCTGGAGCATGGTTGGCGCTGCTCGCGGCACCGGGCCACGGCCGGCCCCGCAGCCAGTGGAACAGCGCTGCCACGGGCAGGGGCTCGCCGAGCAGGTCGCGCGTCAGCGCCGCCAGATCGGCGTAAGGCGTGCGGCCCTGCGGGGTGACGAGCAGCACCTGTCCGGGCGACCAGCGCGCCTGGGCCAGTACCGTCCCCAACGGCGTGGCCAGATTCAGGCTGCCGCGCTCGGCGTCGCCGAGCAGTTCGAAGCCGGCGCTGAGCGATCTTGCCGGCTCGCCAGACGCGCTTTCGACCCGGACCGAGAGGCGCCCCGCAAGCGCGTCGTCGCCGGGCTCTCGCAGCGACGCGCAGCCGGACAGCGCGGCCGCAACAGCCATCGCCAGTGCTGCCCGATGCAGCGGGGGCGGTGGCCACGCCACGCGCTGGCCGGGCGTGTTCACAGGTCGACTTGCAGCCGCGCGAGCGTCTCGCGAAGCACGTCGTTGCCGGCGTCGCGGCCGCGCGCGTCGCGCAGGATGCGTCTCGCTTCGTCGCGCTGCCCGCTGACCCACAGCACTTCGCCCAGATGGGCGGCGATCTCTGCGTCGGGCCTGGACTGGTAGGCCTGGCGCAACAGGCGCGCCGCCTCCTCGCGATTGCCGAGCCGGTACTCCACCCAACCCAGGCTGTCGGTGATGAAGGGCTCGCCCGGCTTGAGCTCGAGTGCCTTGCGGATCAACGTGCGCGCTTCGTCGAGCCTCAGGTTGCGGTCGGCGAGCGAGTAGCCGAGGGCGTTGTAGGCATGGTGGTAGTCGGGCCGGATCTGAATCACCCGGCGCAGCAGCTGTTCCATTTCGGCCAGACGGCCGAGCTTCTCGGCCAGCATCGACTGCTCGTAGAGCAGGTCAGCTTCGTTCGGGTACTTCTCGTTGGCTGCGGCGAGCACCGCATAAGCCTCGGCCCATTGCTTCACGTCGCGCAGCATCTGCGCTTCGGCAAGCAGCTTGGCGCGTGCGTCCTCCGGCGTCTTCTCGGGCGCCTTGCGGATCAGGGCACGCGCATCGTCGAGTTTGCCCTGGCGCGCCAGCAGCGACGCACGCCGTGCCTGTACCTCGAGCGCCCTCTGCGGGCTGTCGACCTTGGCCAGCCAGCGTTCAGCCTGCGCGAAGTCGCCTTGCAGTTCGGCGGCCTGGGCGAGCAGCAGGTAGGCCTGGATGAGACCGGCGTCGGCAGACGCCGCCTCGTCGTCGTCTTCCGGGTCGGCAGCTTGCGGTTGGGCCGTGGGTCGATCGCCAGCCTGCGCGAGCTGCAGGTACTTCTGCAATGCCTCGGTTGCCTTCGCTGCCTGGCGCAATTGCAGGTGCAAGGCGCCGAGGCTGAGCCAGGGCAGGGCTGCGGCCGGGTCATTGCGGGTGACGATCTCGAACTGGGCGATCGCGTCGGCGTCACGCTGAGCCGCCCCCAGGACTCGCGCATAGAGCATTCGAACCGTGCTGTTGTCAGGATTCGCCGCAAGGAAACCGGTAACGACGGCCTCGGCGGCGGTCGTTCCCTGCATCAGTTCCAGCGCGAGCAGCGCCGGCCCGTCGGCAGCGGGGTCGTCGCGGTGCGCCCTTTGCGCCAGTTCGAGGGCGCGCGAGGCATCCTGCGCGAGGAGCCATCCGCGCCCCATGGCGACCCGCGAGGCGGTGGCGGTTGCGGGAGCAGTGGCATAACTCGCGAGCGCCGCATCCAGCGCCGTGGCCGCCGCGCGGCGGTCGGTTGCTCGGGCGTAGAAGCGCGGCGATGCGGCAATCAGCACCGGTTGATCAGTCGTGGGCGTCAGACCGATCAGTGAGCGCAGCGGCTCGACGGTCTCCGCAATCCGGTTCAGTGCGACGAACAACTGCACCTGGTAGCGCAGTGCCTCGAGCGATGCCGGCAGCGCGGCGCGCCAGGCCTGAACCGCCGCCAACGCCTGGTCTCCGGCGCGTGCCTGCAGCGCGATGTCCGTCGCGCGACGGAACAGTTGCTCCTCTCGCGTCTTGCGCGCCGCGTCGAGCAGCACCTCATAGGCGGTGCCGGCAGCGCCTTCGCGCAACTCGATCTCGCCGATCAGCAGTTGGTAGAACAGTGGCGCGCTGAGGTTGGAATTGACGACCGCAACAGGCTCTTCCTCGGCACGCGCGCCCGGCGCGAACAGCAGGCAGACCCCCGCCAATGCCAGTGCGGGCGTCGCCTTGAAACGGACAGATCGGGCCGGCATCGGCGTGCTCCTGAAACGGCGATTCATTCTAGTGGGGCCTCCTTCGGAAGTAGCCCCCATCGAACAGTGGTGGAGTCGGCACTTCCGCAATAATTCCCCGATGCCCGAATTGCCTGAGGTCGAAACCACGCGGTTGAGCTTCGGCCCGCGGATCCTGGGCGGCCGCGTAACTGCGGTGCGGCTGGGCAAGCCGTTGCGATGGCCGCTCGGCTGCGCGGGCAGGTCGCTGCTCGGGCAGACGGTCGGCGAGGTGATCCGGCGCGGCAAGTACCTGTGGCTGCCGCTGGAAAGTGGCGGACTGCTGATGCACCTGGGCATGTCTGGGTCACTGCGCTTTGCCGATAGCGTGGCGCCGCCCGGCGCGCACGACCACTTCGACCTCGTCACGACGCGCGGCACCTTGCGCCTGACCGACCCGCGTCGCTTCGGTGCCGTTGTCTGGTCGCCCGCCATCGGCGCCGGAGCGGCCGCCCGCCTGCTGTCGGGTCTGGGAGTCGAGCCCTTCGATCCGGCCTTCAGTGGCGCAACCCTTCATGCCGGAATGCGTCGCAGGAGCGGAGCGGTCAAGCTCGCGCTGCTGGCGGGCGACATCGTCGTCGGCGCCGGCAACATCTACGCCTGCGAGGCACTGTTCGCCGCCGGCATTGACCCGCGCGCGCGCAGCAACACGCTCAGCCGGCCCCGCTGCGAGCGTCTCGCCACGGCGGTTCGCGACACGCTGGCACGGGCACTGGAGCTCGGTGGCTCGACGCTGCGCGACTTTCGAGACGCGCACGGCGTGGCCGGCGACTTCCAGAACGAGGCTCGGGTCTACGGCCGCGCAGGCGAGCCCTGCCGTGTCTGCGGCACACGCGTGCGCCGCATCGTGCAGTCGCAGCGCCCGAGCTATTTCTGCCCGCGTTGCCAGCGCCGCTGACGGCGAGTGCAATGGCCAGAACCTACCCGCGAAGGGGTCGGCGCTGCACGCCGCGCCACGCCGCGCGAAGTTGTGCCGGGAACTCGCGGCGCGGGTCGCTGCGCTACCATGCCGCGGCACTTCTGCCGCACCGGCCACACCGCATGACGATTCCGTTCGCTGGCAACCCCGAAGCCCTTGACGGCCGGCGGTCATCGCTGCCCGGTTCGCCATCGCTGAGGCAGTGACTGCCGCCCTCGAGCCCGCCTCGGCATTCGCCGAGCACGTGATCGCCTGGCAGCGCGGCCACGGGCGCGTCGGCCTGCCATGGCAGGACACGCTCGATCCCTACCGGGTATGGCTGGCAGAGATCATGCTGCAGCAGACACAGGTCGCAACGGTGGTCGCCTACTACGAGCGTTTCGTTGGCCGCTTTCCCGATGTGTCGGCGCTCGCTGCGGCGTCGTCCGACGAGGTGCTCGCGGCGTGGAGCGGGCTCGGCTACTACAGCCGTGCGCGCAACCTGCACCGTTGCGCGCAGCTGGTCGTCGCCGAACATGGCGGACGCTTCCCGCGCAGCAGCGCCCAGTTGATGCAGTTGCCCGGCATCGGCCGTTCGACCGCTGCCGCGATTGCTGCGTTCTGCTTCGGCGAGCGCGTCGCGATCCTCGACGGCAACGTCAAGCGTGTGCTGACACGCGTGCTCGGCTTCGGCGATGACCTGTCGAGCGCTGCGGTCGAGCGGGCACTGTGGGACAAGGCCACGGCGCTGCTGCCGGAGCGTGACATCGAGCGTTACACGCAGGGTGTGATGGACCTCGGCGCGACGCTCTGCAGTGCACGCGCCCCTGCGTGCGAGTCATGCCCGGTCGCCGCGCTGTGCCGCGCGCGGCGCGACGGCACGCCAGAGCGCTATCCGCTGAAGACGCGCCGGGCTGCGCGCACGCGGCGCGAGAACTGGTGGTTGTGGCTCGAGTGGCGCGGCCGCGTCTGGCTTGAGCAGCGACCCGAGCGTGGCGTTTGGGGTGGACTGTGGTCGCTTCCGCTGCACGACGACGAACCCGCGTTGGACGCGATCGCGCTGGCGCTGGGAGCCCGGCTCGAGCCCCTGCCGGTCATCGAGCACGCGCTCACGCATTTCGACTGGGTCCTGCACCCGCGCCGGGCAAAGCTGTCGCGAAAGCCGGCGGCCGTACTGCTCGGGCCGGGACGCTGGATCGAGCGTGCCGACCTCGTGGCCGTTGGCCTGCCGGCGCCGCTGCGGCGATTGCTCGAGGCCAACCCGACAATGTAGAGCTCCTGCAAGCCGGTGCGGCAGGCCGGCGCAGGTGCAAGACACTTCGGCGGAGGCTCATGTCGCGCAGCGACATGACGCCGGAACCGATCAGGCATCGCGCGTGTCGACCTCGCGGTGGCGCAACAGCGTGGCGGTATGGGGCGCGAAGTGGCGGGCAAGCGATTCGGCGAAGAACACCGAGCGGTGCTGGCCGCCGGTGCAGCCGATGGCCACCGTCAGGTAACTGCGCTGGTCTTCGACGAACGCCGGCAGCCACCGCGCGAGGAAGGCCTGGATCTGCGCCAGCATCTCGGTCACCTCGGGCTGCGCCCGAAGATATTCGGCCACCGCCGGGTCGCGCCCGGTGAGCGGGCGGAGCTCGCGGATGTAGTGCGGGTTCGGCAGCACCCGCACGTCGAACACGAAATCGGCGTCCAGCGGCACGCCGTGCTTGAACGCGAACGACTCGAACGCCAATGTGAGCCGGTTGCCGCTGGCCTGCACCAGGTCCTGCATCCAGTGACGCAACTGGGTCGGGCGCAATTGGCTGGTGTCGATGACGGTCGACACTTCGCGCACCGCCGCAAGAAGATCCCGCTCGAGCTCGATTGCGTCGGTCAGCAGGCGGCGGCCGTCGGGCTCCAGATCTTCACGCCGCCGCGCGGGCGCCGCCGGGCGGTCAGTGGACAGTGGATGGCGCCGCCGCGTCTCGGAGAAGCGCCGCACCAGCGCATCGGTGCTGGCATCGAGGAATACCGTGTTGATCGCGACCCCCTCTTCGCGCAACTGCGCGAGCAGCGGCAGCAGATGCGGCAGCGAACCGGCACTGCGCACGTCCACCGCGATTGCCACGCGTCGTTCCGAGCGTTCGTGCTCGAGGCGCAGGAAGTCGCGCAGCAATTCGGGCGGAAGGTTGTCGACACAGAAGAAGCCCGCGTCCTCCAGCGCATGCAGGGCGACCGACTTTCCCGAGCCCGAGATGCCCGTCACCAGTACGACCTGACGCAGCGCCGCGGGAGCGAGGACGGTGTTCATGCGCGCTTGCCGTTGCCGTGGGAAGCGGATTCGACCGCGGCGACGGCCAGCAGTTCCTGCGCATGCGCGAGGCTGGTACCCGAGAGGCGCCCGCCACCCAGCATGCGCGCGATCTCGGCTACCCGCGCCTCGCCGCCGATCGCCTGCAAGCTGCTCGCGGTGACAGAGCCGCGGGTCGACTTCGACACCAGATAGTGATGGTCGGCGCTGGCTGCCACCTGAGCGAGGTGGGTCACGGCAAGTACCTGGCGCTCCTGCCCGAGCTGGTGCATGAGCCGGCCGACGACCTCGGCCACGGCGCCGCCGATGCCGGCATCGATCTCGTCGAAGATCAGCGTCCCGGCCGCCTCGTGACCACTCGCGAGCTGGCTCGTCGTTACCGCGATCGCCAGGGCGATTCGCGACAGCTCGCCGCCCGATGCCACCTTGGCCAGCGGTCGCAGCGAGCTGCCCGCGTGACCCGCGACGAGGAACTCGGCCGACTCGACGCCGAACGATTGCGGCGCGTCGGTGGCGCGCAGCGCCACCTCGAAACGGCCCGCCGCCATGCCGAGCGGCTGCATCGCCTGCGTGACCGCTGCCGACAACCGTGGCGCCGCGCGACGTCTCGCCTGCGTCACCTTCTTCGCCTCGGCCACATAGGCCGTGCTCGCCTCCGCCAACGCCCGCTCGAGCGCGGCGAGGTCGGTCGCCGCGTCCAGCGCCTCCAGTTCGGCGCGCCACTGCGCGCGCAGCGCGGGCAATTCGTTCGGCGCCCGACGGTAGCGCCGCGCCAGCGTCAGCCAGGCCGATACTCGCTCGTCGAGCCTTCCAAGCTGCTCGGGGTCGGGCTCGGTACGGTGCAGGTATCCGGCGAGCGTGTGCGCCGCATCCTGCAACTGTGACCGGGCGTCCTGCAGCACGGAGAGCACCGCGACAAGCTGCGCATCGTGAACGGCCACGGCGCTCAACGCATCGGCCGCGCGACCCGTCAACGCGTCGGCGTTGACATCGGCCTCGGACACCAGCTCGAGCGCGCTCTGCGCCGCGTCGATCAGCGCCTGCGCGTTCGACAGGCGGGAGTGTTCCACATTGAGCTCGTCCCATTCGTCGTCGCCTGGGGCTAGCCGGTCGACTTCGCCGAGCTGCCAGGCCAGGCGTTCGCGCTCGCGTTCCAGATCGGCCTGTCTTGCGCGCGCGTGGTGCAGGGCTTCGCCCGCCGCCTTCCAGCGCGACCAGGCCTGCGCCATTGGCGACACGTCGACGCGGGCATAGGCGTCGAGCAGTGCGCGCACCGAGGCGCTTCGCGTCAGGCTCTGCCACGCGTGCTGGCCGTGAATGTCCACCAGGTGATCGGCCGCCTCGCGCAGCTGCGCCACCGTTGCCGCGCTGCCATTGATCCAGGCGCGGCTCTTGCCCTGGGCGTCGATCACGCGGCGCAGCAACAGCCGGTCGTTCGTCGGGTCCCTTGCCTCGAAGCCGCCGACCTCGAGCCAGGGCACGAGGCTTGGCGGCAGGTCGAACTCGGCGTCGATCTCGGCCCGCGCTGCGCCTTCGCGCACCACGCCGACGTCGCCGCGACCGCCGAGCGCGAGTTGCAGCGCGTCGATCAGGATCGACTTGCCGGCACCGGTCTCGCCGGTCAGCACCGAAAAGCCCGCGCCGGACTCCAGCTCGAGCTCGGGCACGATGACGAAGTCGCGAAGGCAGAGCCGCCTCAGCATGGTGTCTCGGGGCAGACAGTTCGGCGCCGGGCCGTCCCAAGCCGAACGCACCCCCTCGGGGGCGACGCCGCAGGCGTCTCGGGGCAGACATCACTCCCCCTCGTGCCAATGCAGCTTCTTGCGCAGCGTGGCGTAGTAGCTCCAGCCGCGCGGGTGCAGGAAGTGCACCTGGTGTTGCGAACGGCGCACGCGGATGCGATCGCCGGGAAGGAGGCTCGCGAGGCTTTGCATGTCGAAGCTCACGCTGGCGTCGCGGCCGGCGACGATCTCGACCGTGACGTCGCTCACGTCGGGCAGCACGATCGGACGGTTCGACAGCGAGTGCGATGCGATCGGCGCAAGCACCCATCCGGCGATGCTTGGGTGCAGGATCGGTCCGCCGGCCGACAGTGCGTAGGCGGTCGATCCCGTTGGCGACGCGATGATCAACCCATCGGCGCGCAGGTTGGCCATGAACTCGGTACCGATGCCGATGCGCAGTTCGATCATGGTGGCCGTGTGGCTGCGGCTGACCACCACGTCGTTCAACGCCAGCGCCTCGAAGATCGTCTCGCCGTCGCGCTGCACACCGCCTTCGAGCATGCTTCGGTGCTCGATCTCGTAATCGCCGGCGATCATCGGTGCGAGCACGGCGGCGAACTGGCCCACCGAGACGTCGGTGATGAAACCCAGCCGCCCCTGGTTGATGCCCACCAGCGGCAGGCCGAAGGGCGCCAGCTGGCGCGCGATGCCGAGCATCGTGCCGTCTCCGCCGAGCACCACCGCCAGGTCGCACTCGCGCCCGAGTTCGGCCGGTTCGAGCGCACCATAGCCCGTGATCCCTGTAGACAGCGCCGTCTGCTTCTCGAGCGACACGTCGAGTCCCTGGCGGATCAGGAATTGCGCGATGTCCTCGAGCACCTCGCGTATGCCCTCGGCCTGGTACTTGCCCACGAGCGCAGCATGACGAAAGCGGGGCGACATGCGCGGGATTACACCACAGCGACTCGCGCCGGCGCACCCCAGAATCGGGTCCCGGCCTAGAATGAAAAACATGCTCGACGAGCGCGCGAAAACCCTGCTGAAGACCCTGGTCGAACGCTACATCGCCGACGGCCAGCCGGTGGGTTCGCGCACGTTGTCAAGGGCCAGCGGGCTCGAGTTGTCGCCGGCCACCATCCGCAACGTGATGGCCGACCTGGAAGACCTTGGCCTGATCGCCAGCCCGCACACCAGCGCCGGGCGCATCCCCACGGCGCGCGGCTACCGGCTGTTCGTCGACACCATGCTCACCGCGCAACCGCTCGAATTGAGCGTCGATCCTTCGCGGCCCGAGCCGCAACTGCAGGCCGACCAGCCGCAGCGCGTGATCGCGAACGCAGCGCAGTTGCTGTCCAGCCTCTCGCACTTCGTCGGCGTGATCACCGCACCGCGCAAGCCGAGCGTGTTCCACCACATCGAGTTCCTGCGCCTGTCTGAGCGGCGCGTGCTGGTGATCATGGTGGCGCCCGACGGCGACGTGCAGAACCGCGTCATCTTCACCGCGCACGACTACACGCAGAAGCAACTCGTCGAGGCCAGCAATTACCTGACCGCGCACTATGCCGGGCTGACGCTCGACGAGGTGCGCGAGCGCCTCAAGCGCGAGGTCGACATGCTGCGCGGCGAGATCACCGCGTTGATGCAGGCTGCCGTGCAGGCCGGCAGCGATGCGCTGGCCGACAGCCAGGAACAGGTCGTGATCGCCGGCGAGCGCAACCTGCTGGCGGTGCAGGATTTCTCCAGCGACCTCGGCAGCCTGCGCAAGCTGTTCGACCTGTTCGAGCACAAGACCCAGCTGATGCGGCTGCTCGACGTGAGCAGCCGCGCCGAGGGCGTGCGCATCTACATCGGCGGCGAGAGCATGGTGGTGCCTTTCGAGGAGCTCTCGGTCGTTTCCGCGCCGTACGTGGTGGACGGGCAGGTGGTCGGCACGCTCGGCGTGATCGGCCCCACGCGCATGGCCTACAACCGCATGATCCAGATCGTCGACATCACGTCGCGCCTGGTCTCCAACGCGCTGAGCCAGAAGTAGCCGGCGAATCGCGCTGCCTACAATGCCCCGCAGGGGGCCGTTAGCTCAGTTGGTCAGAGCAGAGGACTCATAATCCTTTGGTCGCTGGTTCGAGCCCAGCACGGCCTTGGTTCAAGTCCAACACGGCCTACCAATGAAAATTGAACGACCTGTCGAAGAGGTCGTCCGCCAAAACAGCAAACTGGTCGCCATACAGGTCGCCATAGCGTGGTGACTGCTGTGGGACCGCCAATCGCGCCAGAGATGCCTCCTCGCCCGCGAACATGAAAACCCTGGTGGGCTTCAAGACGGGACCTGGCCTCAAGCGCCTGGCCGTGCTGGCCTGCTATGAGGCAGAGCCGTTGCAGCGCACGACAATGCCTCGATGACGTCCTCCACCACGACCCAGGAAGCCGCTCAACAGCAGTACCTCGCGACGGGTGAGCATGATTCCTTCTTCCGCGGTTGGCCGGGCGACAACATGTTCGACGCGGCGCGCAAGGGCGACGCGACACTGCGTTCGGTACTGATCGCCGAAGTTCGGTCGCGCGGCGCACACGCGACTCTCACGCCTGCCCTGCGAGCGATCGACGTCGTCGCGCTGACCCGCAGCAAGGTGACGCCGATGGTTGCAGGCCTGTTCCCCCGGCATGAACAGGCCGCGGTGCTGGCGATGCTGGAGCGCTCGGTGGTGTTTCTGGTGCCGGAGAACATCGAGTCGGTGCTGCGGTCCATGCCTTGGCTGCATACGGCTTGGTCGCTGGCGAATCTGTACCTGGCCAGCGCCGGTTCCGAATTGCTTTCGCCTGAGGCTTCGCCGATCGTCGGCCTCAGCCACGAAACCACCTGCTACGTCAGCGTCGATTATTTCCGCGACACCGACCCGTTTGCCGACTACCTGGTTCACGAGGCCGCGCACATCTTCCACAACTGCAAGCGCGGCACGGTTGGCTTGCCAGAAACCCGGCGACGCGAATTCCTGCTGGACATCGACTTCGGCATGCGGGAGACCTTTGCCTACGCTTGCGAAGCCTACAGCCGCCTCCTCGCGCTGGGCCGCACGAGTGCCCAGCGGCGCGAAGCACTTGCGGCACATGTCGACGGGCCAATGCCGGGCTACGAAACCGTCGATACCGACGAGTACCTCGACATCCTGCGGGAGGCGGTCGAGACGAGAAACGGTTGGAAGCGCATCTTGCAGCGCTGCGCGCCGCGCTCGTTGCCTCGACCAACGGCAGATGGTTCGACGACGTTTGCGTAGGCCGGGCGCCGGCTCGTGATGGATCAACAGACATGTCACGGCCCGCCTGAAGGCCCCCAAGTCGGATCCCATCGCGGGTGCGCTCAAAGCCTACTCCGACACGACCCATTGGACCGCGGCGGTTCGCCGCCGGTTTCCCGACGCGTGGCCTGATCGGACAACCTGTTCTCCGGAGCTCAGTGCGTCTCACCGTCCAAAAGCATCCATCCCGCAGGCGCATCGTCGCCGAGAAAATGGTCGCCAAACTTTGGCGACTCGTTTTCCTTTGAAAGCATCGCCCTCTCGAGTTCATGAATGTTCACCGAGAGATGGAGTTCCTTGAGACGAGCAAGCGGTGATGGTTGCATCAACACTTCGGAGTCAGCTGTCATCCAGATCCAGGCGCGCCTGTCAACGCAACTGAGAAAGAGCTGCCAGGATGCATATGCTTGCTCGACAGTAGGCGCGACGAGGAAGTCGCGCCACCAGTAGCGAGCGAGCGCTCCACGGATCGCCCAATACCGCATGCGGCTCCGCAGCCCCTGCCACGTGCCGACAAACGGCCCGACCGGCCAATCCAGCTTCGCAATGTCAGGTTCGGACGCGAGTTCTCGCATCACGATGGCGCGCTTGTGCCTCCATTGATCGTCAGTTGCAGCGTCCACAGCCATCTGCGCTTCGAGCCAAGCTCGTTGCCCGTTAAGCAAGGCTGCAATCACAACATTTAGCAAGTCACCGTCGGTGTTGGAAGTCTGCAAGGCCAATAGCTCTTGCCGAAGCGCTAGAACCTCAGGACTTTCTGGAACCCGGAACAACATGTGTTCCAGCTCGGAGATGTCTGCCTTGCCCAAGAAGCGCGTGTGCATGCGCTTGCGCAGCAAGCGCCATAGGTTGCCGCCCGTTGCAGGTTGGCGCGAGAGCAACACCTCGCAAAGCGAGAGGAAGAGACCCTCAGCTCGAGCTACGCGGTGAAGGAACGCTTGAGTCGGCCCCTGCATCCCGTCCAGCCATTCGCTGACAAGGGCGCTATCGACGCTCCATGCCGCGTCGACGTCCGCGACCTTGACGGTCTGCAGGTAGAGCCCCGCTCCTTCGGCACGCACTTTGTCGACCTGAGTCGCAGTTCTCTCGGAGATGTCCTCCAATCTTCGCTGTGCGTCGTCAATGTCGAAGGATTGTTTCAACGACTCGAGCGAGTCCTCGCTCGGCTGTGACCTCTCCACGACTCGATATCGCGAGATCTCATCTCCATGGTCTGCCTTCAGGCTGATGTCGGCAGGAAGATCAGGCGCTGAGGAGCCTGGCGCACCGAGCACTTTGCCGACCGCGGCGACTGCGAGTCGCAGCTCGGCCGCGTCTCCGCCGCGCCGAACAGCTGCATCCAGGTACCGCCATGGCGCCAAAAGGCCAATCACCTCGGTAAAGGGCTCCTGCTTCATGGCGGCCATGACTGCAGTACTCCCGTAGTGGGCTTCGACGACCTCCGCTGTCGGCGGTCGCCAGCCCAGTGCCCGGAGCTGCCTGCCCATGAGCTCCGGTGCGCAAAATGCCAAGCTCACGAAGGCGGATACGCGCAAGTCCTCTCTCTTGTCGCCCAGGAACACCAGGAGTTCCTTGGCAAAGTCGTCGTCCAGCACCTGCCTGTTCGTTGCAAGGTGCTGGAGAACCACTTTCATTGCAGCTGCATCACCCTTTCCGCGGCGATCGAAGAAGCCCCGCAGATCTATCGGCGACACTGCTTCAATGACGCCTAGCAGGTCGCGCGTGAGGTGGGCTGAGCAGGTGTCGGCGAGGACTTCGAGTTGCTCGATGCCTGGACGGTGCAGCAGTTCTGACTGCAAGATCCAGCAATTTGCTATGGATTCTTTGGACTCGCTCGAAAGTCTTGTCCCGAGACGGACCCTGCCAAGGGCTGCAGCGTGCACGGGCTCAATGAGCAACAGAAACTCGCGTGCGCGCAAGCCGATCCAGTACTTCCTCTCGCCGGTCTGCGTGCCCATGAACTTCAATCGGCGCCGGACGAGTTTGGCCAGGTCAATTGGTGAGTTGCGGCCGATTCCCATCTGCAACTCGTCGAAGTTCGAATCCTCAGCGGTGCGCTGAGATCCATCATGCATTCCTTCGACCTGAAAGCTCGCTGCGCCAATTTCAATCTCTCGGCGAACATGCAGCGGAATATCGAACGATGGGTCTGGAAGATATCGTCGTGTCTTCTGCAGACGACTATGCAGCTTGATCGTTACCGCAGAGAGGACTTCTGATGCATGTCTGCGCTCCGGCACGAAGTACCCTTTCCCGAGCTGATCTAGGTAGTCCGCCTGATAGTCCCAGCCTCCGTCCAGGCGAGGGTCAATGTGGTGCGCCGCAATCTCGTCTTGCTCGGTAGCAGATAGCCACAGCAATCGCGCAGCGACCGCCTTACTCAGCAGTGGCTCAACATCGGCTTCAACCGGCCGGTTGGCAACGTCAAGACTCATCAGGCGCAACTGCTGTCGGACATCGCTTGCGTCCCGTGCACCGATAGCTACGAGCCACTTGAGACCTTGCCAGCCACGGCCGGCGTAGTCATGCGTAACGGCGTTTGCAACGGCGGCCGCAGCAAACATCCTTCCGAAGTCCTTCAGCTCGTGGCCCTCGAGCACCAATGGGATGACCGAGACTAGATCGGCATTGGAACCATAGGCGAGTGTCAGCGGCACCCCCAGAACTGCGTTCTCACCAGGACTTGCTGTACCCACGCGCCTGAGAAGTTTCTTGGCCTGGCCTTCCGCGTAGTGCTGCGTTCCCTTTGCCACGTCCGACGGCAACGGACAAAGGACGCGTGAACACCACTTCACGAATCGTTCCCGGATTGCGTCCCAGTCGGCTGTTCTGGCGACGTTGATACGGCGCAAAGATTGCGCGGCAAGATGCTGAGCACTGGCGTGTGATCGCAGATGAGAGCGCTCGACAACGTTCACCAGCGTTTGTGGAAGCGCATCGCCGATAGCATGAACATCTGCCGGGTGCGTCGCCGGGAGGTTCTGTGATTGCATCCACGCGACCAACACCGCGGTGGAGACGGCTGAACCGTCGGAGGTGTCTGTTCCCGACAGGACCGAGGCCGCAGCACGCAGAATTTCGGCCGTCTGGTCAATTGGGCCGATCGGGTCCAGCCACTTGGCGAGAGCCTCGTCAACCGACGTAGCTCCCGAAGGAGCAGCTGCCTCCAGTGCATCAATGAGTGCGAGCGCCAGGCCCAAGGTCATCGCCGCAGGCGAGATTTTGTACCTCGTCGTCGTCCCAGGAGCGGTGTCGATGAGATGCTCGGCATCCACGAGTTCACTTAGCCGGAGAGCAAGGCCGCGTGGACCGATGTCGGGGCTTTCCGCCGACCGCGCCAGTTCGTTGTACGTCAACGAATGTGGAGCCGCAGGTCCGCTCGCCAAGAGGCTTCGGTAGTGCTTTGCCCGCTCGATGAGCCACTCGACCCACGCGTCTTCGGTGAAGGCATTGTGGGCACGATTCTGCAAGACATCCCTGCCATATTCCCAAAGGAGGCGGTTGACGGTCGCTTCCGACTGGAGGGCAGGCGTGCCTGCAAGCCTGACGACCAAGGGAAGCAAGCGGGGTGTAGCTGCAAGGCTGTGCAAACTCGAGTGGATTGCCGCGCGCGACGTCCCGTAGAGAGCCAAGATTTGGTCGAACTCGCCGCCAGGCGTCTGGTCATAGCTTCCGAGTCGAATGACATCCGGCCGCACGGCGACCGACCGCAGGCTGCGCAGGTCCTGCTCGAAATAGGTCGTTCGACTTGTCAGGAGCAATCGAACCCGGCCCTTGAACATCTCACCCTGAAGAAGTCGAACCAAATCCTTCCAGGGAAAGGAGGGTTCCTGATTTAGACCATCAACGACGATGAACAACACCGGCCCCTCGGCTTCGGGCCGCTGCAGAAGTCGCTCGAGGCGGGACTTCATGTAGGTTTCATCTAATCCATGCGCAAGGGACTTGAGATGAGAGGCGAGCAGCTCCAAGAGCCCGGTGTCAGTAGCTGCGAACGAACTGCCCCAAGCCGATGCCGGGATGACCAGCACGATCGGCAACGCGTCGTTGTTCTCAATCAGCCAGTGAACGGCCGCCCACGTTTTCCCAACCCCTTCGAGCCCTGTGATTACCAGAGGCAGGTTCAACTTCGTCGCATCTTTCCACCACGCGTTGAGGCCAGATGCGATGGTCGAGCGTTTCAGCAGCTGCGGCAGTGAGCCGCCGGCAACGTCTTGGTTCAGGTATGCGTACGACTCGTTCTTCTTCGTCCATACGTTGCTCAGCCGGACCACAGAGGCCGCGCGAACGGCCTTGAAGCCGATGTTCCAGTGCTCAAGGTCGCGTCGAATTGTCTTGACCGCTGCTTCGGCTCGGGGAGACAGCGCGAGAGCTGCTGCCTCCGCACTGGCGCCGTAGTACTTTCCGAGGAGCTTGGGCCACTTCGCACACAAGACAGCCATCGTCGGTAGACCCATTGGAGGCAAGGTCCAGTCAAGGATGACAACAGGTACGCCATTCGTTCGACCGGCATCGACGAGGCTATTGCGGTCGGTTTCCTTCATCGTTTTCGTGGTCATGAGAACCCATGCCTCAAGCGCAGGATCTCTCTGAACGGCTTCTACCACTTCTCCCTTGAGCGCACGTGCGTCCAGCGCCGTACTTTCCAGATAGCGCTTGCACTCGATTCGGAGGCTGCGACCGCGAAGGCCCGCCGTCCCGGCATCTGCACCGAACTGATAGCCAGTCTTTGCGACAAAGACTGGCACATCCAGCAGCATGCTGGCCAGATCGGCGCACAGTTGCTCGTACAGCGCTGGATTCCCGTTCTCCAGTGCCACCTTGAGCACTGCCAGCGAAGCCTTTTCAGCTGCGGAAAATGTGTTTGCCAATTTGGTCGCCATGGGGGCCTTGATTGGAGTAGTCGAGCGTGCCTCGGATTTTCGGCCAGTACCGTGTAGCACCAGTCAATGACCGTTGTGGAGCGCGGCTCTCGCTACGGCCGCTCCTGGCCGCGTGCTGCCCACGACCTCGCAACCACGAACGGTCGCTGTCCATCGCATTGCGGGCACCCTGGGCTCGATGGCCACCCGCTCACTGTGGATCAATCTCGTCAGCGACGACCTGCGAAAGCGGTCACGAAGTGTCGAGACTGCCACCGAGGCTAGGCGAGTCGGTGCAGGCGCCGGCCAGCAAGCGGCTGGGCGCCTTATGGGCGGCCACCCCAAGGGGTGGTCAGGTCAGGCGAATTGAAGTTCGATCTTGCCGGCGCGGCGGCGCACCGGGCCGACGACGATCTTCACGTCGTGACCCAACTTCGTCACCAGTTCGAGCAGCTTGGCTTCGCTGACGCCGCGGAACTGGCCGCGGGTGATGCGGGAAACCTTCGACTGGTCGATACCCAGCAGCTCGGCCGCGTCCTGTTGGGTCAGCCGGCGCGCCTTGATCGCCCTGGCGATTTCGGCCGCGAGCTGGGACTTGCGCTGCATTTCGGCAGCGTCGGCATAGCCCCCAGGTCGGCGTAGACGTTGGTGCTGCCTTCTTCGATCGTGATCTCGGTCTTGCGGGTCATCAACGTGCTCCGTGTTTCGTTTGCCAGGCATCGAAATCCTGCTTCGCCGCCTTGAGTCTGGCGTGGATCA
>CAWDIT010000013.1:0-250021 GCA_963802435.1 uncultured bacterium | reverse complement strand
GAAGTACAAGGTGCCGCCAGCCACCAGCAAGGCGCCGCCACCGTACTCGTGCACACGGCTGCGCACGTTGAACGGCGCAGGCGTCACGACAGTGCTCGTGCCGTCGGGACCGGCACGCACCGCGGCGACCCGGCCCCCTTCGGCGGCCAGGCCCTCGAGCCAGTAGACGTGCACGCCGTCGATCTGCGGCGCAGAAAGCGGTTTCGTGCCCGCGGAGAGTTGCTGCGCGCTGAGCGGTGATTTCCAGTTGCCGAAGGGCGCGATCGTGCGTGGGTGCATGGCGGGTTCCTTGCTGCGAACGGGCTGCAACGGTCGAAGTGCACCGGCCAATGCAGCCAGCGCCTGGCGATCGAGCTTGCCCGCGCTCGTCTGCGGCAGCGCCGGTACGAAACAGGACATGCGCGGTCTCTTGTAGGGCGCCAGGTGCTCGACGATGTAGTCGACCAGCGCCTGCTCGGTCGGCCCGACCTCGTCGGCAACCAGCGCCGCCGCGACCGTCTGACCCCAGGTCCCGTCCGCAAGCCCGAACACGCCGGCCGCAGCGACACCGGGACAACTTTCCAGCACCCGCTCGACTTCGGCCGGGTAGACGTTCTCGCCGCCGGTCACGATCAGGTCGGCGCGACGCGCATGGACGTGCAGGCAGCCTCGCGCGTCGATCTCGCCGAGGTCGCCGGTGTCGAACCAGGCCTCGCGTCCGAGTGGCGGCTCGCCGAGGTAGCCGGCCATCATCATCGGGCCGCGGACTTCGATGCGGCCCTCGACGATTCGAACCCCGGCGCCGGTGAGCGGCGTGCCCGCCCCATGGTTCGCTGCCTCGTAGCGCTTCTCGTAGGGTGTGCTCGCGACCTGCGAGCAGGTTTCGGTGCAACCGTAGGTGATGACGATCGGCAGTTGGCGATCCGCCGCGCGCTGCAGCAGTCGTGCCGACGCCTCAGCGCCACCGAGCAGGATCGCGCGCAGCTGCGGCGGCGCTGTCCAGTCGGGATGCGCTTCCAGGCACTGCGTCAGCATCGTCGGCACCAGCGAAACGAGCGTGACGCACTGCTCGGCAATCCATTGCGGCAGCAGCCGGGCATCGAAGGCCGGTGCCAGCGCCACGCAGCGTCGCGCCGCCAGGCAACGGGTGACGATCGACAGACCTCCCACGCGCGCGACGGGCATCGCGAGCAACCAGCAGTCGTCGTCCTGCCAGCCCAGGTTGGCCGCGCTGGCCTGCGCCGAGGCGAGCAGCGCCCCTCGCGTCAGCACTGCACCGCGCGGCGTCCCCGTCGTGCCGGAGGTGTAGATCACGGCCGCCGCATCCGGGTGAATGGTGCGCCCGCTGCGGCGCGCGGCGACGAGCACGGCGGCGCGCTCTGCCTCGGTCTGGCGCGGATGCAGCAGCAGCACGGGCACGCGGGCCTCGAGCAGCGCATAGAGCGTGACGAGCGTGTCCAGCGTGTTGACGCCAATCAGCGCAAAGCTCGCGTCCTCGTTCGCGTCCAGGCTCAGCGAGTGCAGGCGCGCGCGAACCCTCTCCGCCAGTTGGCCGAAGCTGAAGCGCTGCTCGCCGATGCGCAGCGCCGTCGCCTCGCCCGCGTCCTGCGCCGCAGCGAAGATCGACAGCGCTTCGGTCAAGATCCGCCCTGCGGCGACATGCCCACGTCGCTCAGGGCAGGCGCGGGAACTTGCGAAAATCGGGCTTGCGCTTCGCCAGGTAGGCGTTGCGCCCTTCCTGTCCTTCTTCGGACATGTAGAACAGCAGCGTCGCGTTGCCGGCGAGTTCCTGCAGGCCGGCCTGGCCGTCGCAGTCGGCATTCAACGACGCCTTCAGGCAGCGCAGTGCGATCGGGCTGTTGGCGAGCATCTCGCGGCACCACTGGACGGTTTCTTCCTCGAGCTTCCTGTACGGAACGACGCAGTTCACGAGGCCCATCTCCAGCGCCTGCACGGCGTCGTACTGGCGGCACAGGAACCAGATCTCGCGCGCCTTCTTCTGACCGACGATGCGCGCCATGTACGAGGCGCCATAGCCGCCGTCGAAACTGCCCACCCGCGGCCCAGTCTGGCCGAAGCGCGCGTTGTCGGCGGCGATCGTCAGGTCGCAGACCATGTGCAGCACGTGGCCGCCGCCGATCGCGTAGCCGGCCACCATCGCAACCACCGGCTTCGGCAGGGTGCGGATCTGCCGCTGCAAATCGAGCACGTTCAGGCGCGGCACGCCGTCAGCACCGACATAGCCGGCCTCGCCGCGCACGCGCTGGTCGCCGCCGGAGCAGAACGCCTCCTTGCCCTGGCCGGTGAGGATCACGACGCCGATGTTTGCATCGTCGCGCGCGTCGGCAAACGCAGCCTGCAACTCGCGGATCGTCTCGGGACGGAACGCATTGCGCACTTCCGGCCGGTTGATCGCGATCTTCGCGATGCCTTCCTCGGCCTTCGTATAGAGGATGTCGGTGTAGCCGGGCACGGCCTTCCATGCCGGCACCGGGGGAAGCTTCGTCGCCTTCGTCGCCTTCGTCGTCTTCGCCGTCCTCGCCTTCGTCGGTTTCATCGGATTCTCCTTGGGATGGGTTCGGCTGCGGAGGGCTCGCGCCGGACCGCTGCAGGTGCGCCATTGTGCAGGGGCGACGCAGCCGGCCGCACCGCCGGGGTTCACCGCACGGCCCGCTACGATCGGGCCATGCAGAACCGAGGCCCTGCCGTCCACCGCCCCGTCTGGAAGCGCGTGCTGTGGGTGGCGGCCGGAGGCGTCGCGCTGTTGACCGGCATCGTGGGCGTCTTCCTGCCACTGTTGCCGACCACGCCGTTCGTCCTGGTCGCAGCGTTCTGTTTTGCGCGCGGAAGCAAGCGCTGCGAGCAATGGCTGACGACGCATCCGCGCTTCGGGCCGATAGTGCGCAACTGGCGCGATCGCCGCGCGGTCCCGCTGCGCGTGAAGCAACTGGCGTGGGTGACGATGTCCTTGGGCTCGGCCTGGGGCTGGTTCATGCTGCCCGCCAACTGGCGCTGGGCACCGGCGCTGACCTGTCTGGTGGTGGCGCTCTGGCTGTGGCGGCTGCCGAACTTGTAGCCGTGCTCCGGCTGCGGGCCGGGTTCACTGCGGCACCGGCCAGATGCGAAAAAGGGCCCGACGCGAATCGGACCCCTCTTCCGTCGATCCCCCGCGGTGGACCGAGATCCACCGCGCGCGTCGATGCGCTGTATCAGGCTGCGATGGCCTCGGCGACTGCGGCGACCTTGCGCCTGGCACGAGCGACCGGCGCCTTGGTCGCGGCAACCGCCTTGCGCTTCGCGGCCGTAGTCTTGCGAGTCACCGCGGCCTTGGTGGCCGTTGCCTTGCGCACGACAGCGCGCTTGGCACTGACGGCCTTGCGCTTCGCGGTCTTGACGGTACGCACGACCTTCGCCTTCTTGACGCCCGCCACGCGCGACAGCTTGTCCGCGCCTTCGGCA
This sequence comes from uncultured bacterium, assembly GCA_963802435.1. Classification (GTDB taxonomy): domain Bacteria; phylum Pseudomonadota; class Gammaproteobacteria; order Burkholderiales; family Burkholderiaceae_C; genus CAIKUF01. The sequence goes on along the minus strand of CAWDIT010000013.1, from coordinate 246,583 downwards.
ACCTTGGCCGACACGGCAAGTGCAACCTGCGCGCCGGGCAGACTGAATCGCGCAACGGCTTCGATGCCGTTCAAGGCAACGCGGTTATCGATCCCGGCGGCGAACTCCGCCACCTTGCTGACGCCCTTGGACGCCGTGCTCGAACTCACTTCGATCGCCTTCTCGGTGCCGGTGCTCACGCCGTCGACGCCCTTGACGATGATGTCGGTCAACTCACCGCGGAATTGCGCCAGCGTGTTCGTCAACTGCGGAGCGACCTTGACGGTGCGGCTGTAGACGTTCTTCTCCACGCCTTCGTTCACTGCCTTGATCAGGCGATGACTGCCGGCACGGTAGGCATCCACCGCCAGCGCAGCGGCGTTGCGATAATTCTCGATCGTTTGCAGCGTGACATTGCTCAGGGTTTGAGTCTTCATGATGTGCCTTCTTGAGTGTTGTTGCGGAATCTTCGGTCGGGACTCGGTGGACCTTGCAATCGATCGAGTCGCCACTGACAGATGAAGTGTCTCCACATAGCCTAGAGAGCAAAACCCAATCTGTGCCCAAGCTCTAGGGAAGGCTCTCGAAGTCGGCCACCCCTGGCGGCCTCACGAGGGGCCGTGCCGGACTGCGCACCGCTCCCGCGTCGCGGAGAATGCAGCCGAGCCAACCCGACATCACGCGCACACTCGGTCGATGCCTCTCTTCCTGATTCGCCACGGCGAAACCGCTCTCAACGCGGCTCGTGTGCTGCAACCGGCTGACACACCGCTGAGCGCCACCGGACTTCGCCAGGCCGACGCGCTGGCAAGGCGACTCGCCCGGCTCGGGCTGGCGGCGATCGTCAGCAGCGACCTGCCCCGCGCGCTGCGCACCGCCGAGGCGATCTCCGCAGTCACCGGGCTTGCGATCACCGCGAGCCCGTTGCTGCGCGAACGCAACTTCGGCGAGCTGCGCGGTCTGAGCTACGACACGCTGGGCTTCGATCCGCTGGCGATGTCTGCGGCGCCAAGCGGCGGCGAGTCGGCAGCTTCGTTCGCCGACCGCATCGCGAAAGCCTTCGCGATGCTGGTGACGATGCGCGCCACGCTGACCGGGCCGCTCGCCGTCGTGACGCACGGCCTGGTGATCCGCTCGATCATCGACGCGCATGTCGAAGGGCCCGGCAGCACGCAGCAGCCGCGGCGAGTCGGCAACGCCTCGCTGACGATCGTCGAGGCGGTACCCCCGCATGCACTGACGTTGCTCGGCTGCACCGCTCACCTCGCCGCGCATGACGCTGGCAATGCGGCCGGCCTGTCCGGTGGATAGCGCGGAGCCTCGCGGTAGCGGCCTCGCCTCGTATTGCAGTGACGCTCGATCCGTAGTGGTTTACGCGGAGCGTCTCTGACCCGCCAACCCGTTAGGCTTCGCCCTCCCCACCCCGGGCCGCAATCAACACACGGACGCCTCGATGCAGACCACCATTCCCCAGAAACTCAAATTCACCCTTGGCGCCGTTGCGCTTGCCGCGCTCGCTGCTTGCGGCGGCGGTGACGACACGCCGGCCCGCGGCGCGCTGCTCGAAGCGCCCGTCACCGTGGCCACGCTGAGCGCCGCGCAGATCGATGCCACCACCGCGGCGATCGGCCTGCAGCCCCTGAGCCAAAAGGCGCTCTGCGACGTCAAGGTCGTGGCGCTGAACTACGCCACCGTCGGCGCGGCCGGCGAGAGCAGCAACAGCGACGGCAGCACCGTCAATGCGTCGGGCGTGATGCTGGTTCCTGCCGGCGCCTGCACCCAGGCTGCCGCGCTCGTGGCCTACGCCAAGGGCACCGACGTGCAGAAGCCGCGGACACTGGCCAACCCGACCGACGGCGAAACCTTCCTGCTGCTCGCGATGTACGCGGCCCAGGGCTACGCGGTCGTCGCGACCGACTACCTCGGTTTTGCCAAGTCGAACTACGCCTACCACCCCTATCTGCATGCCGATTCCGAAGCGAGCTCGGTGATCGACTCGATCCGCGCCGCACGCAACGCGGCGGCACAGGTCGGCGCCACGCTGTCGGGCAAGGTGATGCTGACCGGCTACTCGCAAGGCGGCCATTCGTCGATGGCGGCGCACCGCTCGGCAGAGCGCGACAACGCGGCGGAGATCAACGTCGTCGCCGGCGCCCACCTGGCCGGCCCGTACAACCTGTCGGGGTCGCTCAAGATTCCGAACGCGATTGCGGGTTACCAGTTCTTCGTGCCCTACATCATCACCTCGTGGCAGAAGGTCTACGGCAATGTCTACAGCGACGTGAATGCAGTCTTCAAGCTGCCCTACGCCAAGGCGATCCAGACACTGCTGCCCAGCCCGACGATGAACTACACGACGCTCGTAACGTCCGGTTCGCTGCCGGGAGCCGCTGGCGAAACGCCCGACCAGGCGCGCGACGCCCTGTTCCAGCCGGCCTTCCTGACCGCGCTGCAGACCGACGCTTCGGCGGGGGTCGCCCTCGATGCGAAGAAGAACGACCTGCTGGGCTGGAGCCCGAGGGCGAAAGTGATGCTCTGCGGCGGAGCCGGCGACCCGACCGTGCCACCGGCGGTGCACCAGCACCCGATGAAGGCCGACTTCGACAGCCGGCTACTGATGAACGTCATGTCGGTCGACGTGGACGGCTACATCCAGGCCACCTACGGCCCCGGCGGCGCGGCCCCGACCGATCCGGCCTCGGCCGCATTCGCGACGTACTACGGCAGCTACCACGGCACCTACGAGCCGCCGTTCTGCCACGCGCAGGCCAAGGCACTGTTCGACACCGTGAAGTAGCGCGGGCCCGAGTCGCTTCGATTGCGGCAGTTACTGCCGTCTGTTGCGGCGACCGGGCACCCGCCCGATGCGCACAATGGCGCAGGCGAAGTGATAAATCGACCGCATCACTGGGCGGAGTCCGGAACCCGTCACCGGAACCTTACCTAAGACATCAAGGGCCGTTCGGCCCATGATCTCCGTTCCGATCTACGTTTCAGCCTTGACTCACCCCGGTTTGGCTTGGGATGTGCCGTCAGGGTGGGACCGCAGGGTGATCGTCCAGTGACAGCACTGGCCGAGTGCCTGCCGTCAGCTGCCGCAGCCCAATGACCGCTGGGGCGCACACGGCTGCCATCAAACCGGCGAATTCAGGTATGGGCCACATGGCCGCTCCTCAGCCGCGTGGATGCAATACCGGCATTCGATCCGCTTCGGACGTTAACATCCTCGGGCTTGCGACCCCGGAGCCGTCACTCACGACGACGAATCCAAACAGTTCCTGCCCAGCCAATGCAGCACCGCATCGATCTGTGCCTGCTGCGTCAGCGCTGCCGCGACAACCAGTAAGCCTGGTTCGCCATGCGGCGGCTCGAGCACCTGGAACTGGCTCGCCACCAGGCCTGCCGGGAAATAGTGGCCTGCCCTCTTGCGCACGCGCTCGGCGGCGGTAGCCTCGTCGATTTCGACGAAGACAAACCGCAGTCCCGGGGCCTTGGCACGCAGCCGTCCACGGTAGCTGCGCTTGAGCGCCGAGCAGGTCAGGACGACGGAGCCAGCATGCCCCGCCATCAACTCGCCCAGGCGGTCGAGCCAGGGCTCGCGGTCGCTGTCCTCCAGCGCGATGCCACGGCGCATCTTCTGCCGATTCGACGGCGGGTGGTACTCGTCGCCTTCGATGCACTCGGCGTCCAGCGCCTGCGCAATGCCGGCGGCAAGCGTCGATTTGCCAGAGCCGGACACGCCCATCACGACAAGCTTGTGCAATGCAGACTCCCCATACTCACGGCCCCGAGGACTCGAGATTGCGCGTGATCCGCGACTTCAGTGTCCTCGGGAATGTTGCCGAGGGTGACCGCAATGCGACGCGCCAACCACCACGATCGCGATGCTCGGCGCGCCGAATGAACGCAAAGCGCCCCGGTCCTTCAGCCCTGCCCGGCCGGCACCAGATTCACCCCTGCCGCGGCCGCCATTGGCCGCGGCAGTTCGGGCAGGTTCGCGCTGCCGAAGCCGGCTTCGACCGCCTGCGCGTAGACGCCCTGCAGCGCGGCAGCGAGCGGCGCTGACAGGCCAAGTGCCGTACTGAACTGCTTGACGTAGGTCGTGTCCTTGAGGCAGTTCTGGAGGCTGAACTTGTGCGCGTCCTTGTTGCCGTCCAGTGCCCAGCCCATGAAGGTGCGGAACAGCGCGCAGTCCATGCGGCTGGCACGGATCAACTCGTCGAATGCCTGCGTCGACAGGCCAGCCTTGTGCGTCAGTACCAGCGCCTCCGAGTACAGCGCGGCATAGCCCAGGGAAATGAAATTGTTGACCAGCTTGAGTTTGTGCCCGTTGCCCAGCGCTCCGGCCGGCAGGATGGTCGACGCGAACGCTTCGAGCACCGGTCGGATACGCTCCAGCATCACCATGTCGGCGCCGACCATCACCGCGAGCTGACCCTTCCAGGCTTCCTCCGGCGTGCGGCCCAGCGGCGCATCGACGAACCGAATGCCGCGCGGCGCGAACTGCTCAGCCAGCGCAAGCAGACTGGTCGGGTCCGAGGTCGAGCAGTCGACGACGATCAGCCCCGGTTTGGCGCCGACGGCGATGCCCTGTTCACCTCGCACCAGCGCATCGACCTCGGGCACGCCGGTAACGCACAGGATCACGACATCCGAACGCGCCGCCAGCTCGGCCGGGGTGGCGGCTTCGGCGGCGCCGCGCGCGACGAGGTCGTCGACAGCCTCGCGCTTGCGGTGCGCCATGACCGTCAGCGGGAACCCCTTGGCCAGGATGTTCGAAGCCATGCCGTGGCCCATAAACCCCAGACCGATGAACCCGACCCGCATCGTCTGTCCCATGCTCGTGCCTCCTTCGAATGATCGACGCCCGGATTCCGCGGGCATGGTGCCGTAGCCCTTCGGCGGGGGGTTGCCCTGCCCGTCTCAGTGCGAGTCGCGCGGCACGGCGGCGCCGCTACTGCCGACCAGAAAGTCCAGGTCGGCGCCCAAGTGGGCCTGCTGCACGTGCTGCACGTACAACTGGGCCCAGCCGCGCGCCGGCACAGGCAGTGGCTGCCAGGTGCTGCGCCGCTGCGCCAGTTCGGCGTCGCTGACGTCCAGGTACAGGCGGCGCGCCGCGACGTCGAGCTCGATGAAGTCGCCGTCGCGCACCAGCGCCAGCGGCCCACCGGCGGCCGCCTCCGGCGAGGTGTGCAGCACGACGGTGCCGTAGGCGGTGCCGCTCATGCGCGCGTCGGAAACGCGAACCATGTCGGTGATGCCCTTGCGCAGCACCTTGGGCGGCAGCGGCATGTTGCCGCACTTCGGCCATGCCAGGATAGCCGCGCGGCCCGCAGTTCTGGAGCACCATCACGCAGTGTTCGTCGATGTCCAGCGATTCGTCGTTGATGCGCGCGTGAAAGTCCTCGATGTCCTTGAACACGACCGCACGCCCGCGATGCGTCATCAGATGCGGCGACGCTGCGGACGGCTTGATCACCGCGCCGTCGGGTGCGAGGTTGCCGCGCAGCACGGCGATCCCGGCCGCCGGCTTGAACGGCTGGTCGAAGCTGTGGACGACCTCGCGGTTGTAGCAGGGCGCATCGGCGACGTTGTCGACCAGCGTGCGGCCGTTGACCGTCAGCGCGTCGGCATGCAGCAGCGGCGTGATTTCGCGCAGCACGGCGGGCAGGCCGCCCGGCATAGTAGAAGTCCTCCATCAGGTACTCGCCCGATGGCTGCAGGTTGACCAGGCACGACACTTCGGCGCCGAGCCGGTCCCAGTCATCGAGCTCGAGCGGCACGCCGATCCGGCCGGCCAGTGCCAGCAGGTGCAGCACCGCATTGGTCGAGCCGCCGATCGCCGCGTTGGTGCGGATCGCGTTCTCGAAGGCGTGGCGCGTCAGCACCTTGGACATCACGAGGTTCTCGCGCACCATGTCGACGACGCGCCGTCCAGTGAGCTGTGCCAACTTGTTGCGGCGTGAATCGACCGCGGGAATGGCGGCATTGCCGGGCAGCGACATGCCCAGCGACTCGACCATGCAGGCCATCGTCGAGGCGGTGCCCATCGTCATGCAGTTGCCCTTGGAGCGATGCATGCACGACTCGGACGCGACGAACTCGTCCATCGTCATCGTACCGGCGCGCACCATCTCCGACATCATCCAGACGCCGGTGCCCGAGCCGACGTCCTTGCCCTGGAACTTGCCGTTGAGCATCGGCCCACCCGACAGCCCGATCGTCGGCAGATCGCAACTGGCTGCGCCCATCATCAGCGACGGCGTGGTCTTGTCGCAGCCCATCAGCAGCACGACGCCGTCGATAGGGTTGCCGCGGATCGACTCCTCGACGTCCATGCTGGCGAGGTTGCGGAACAGCATCGCGGTCGGGCGCAACTGCGTCTCGCCCAGAGACATCACCGGGAACTCGAGCGGGAAGCCACCGGCCTCGTATACGCCGCGCTTGACGAACTCGGCGAGCTCGCGGAAGTGACCGTTGCACGGCGTCAGCTCGGACCAGGTGTTGCAGATGCCAATCACCGGCCGGCCATCGAACAGGTCGTCGGGGTAGCCTTGGTTCTTCATCCAGCTGCGATGCATGAAGCCGTCGCGGTCCTTCTTGCCGAACCAGGCCTGGCTGCGCAGCTTGGGATTCTTCTCGTCGCTCATCGTCGTCTCGATCCATAGTGCCGGGAACACCCCGGTCTTCAGCAGTGGAGGCAATGCTAGGGACAGAGCGCGCAAACGTCCAATCCCAATTTCTCATGCAGCGATACCCAATGCGAGATCGGCGCACGCCGGCCGCGTGTCTATGGCGCCGCGGATCCCTGCAATGCGCCACCCGCGCCAGCCGGCGCGAGCCCATAGAGATCCCTGGCCTGTTCGCGCAGCAAGTCGAGGAAGGTCTCGACAGCGGGCGGCAGTGGAGTGTCCTGGCGCGTGATGATGCCGAAGGCGTCCATTTCGCAGTCGAGGGCGATCGGCAATACGGCCACCATGCCGTGCTGCTCGTAGTGGCGCGCGATCTCGGTCGGCACCAGGGCGACCTGGTCGGTCTGCTGGACCAGGCTGGTGACGACCGGCAGCGCGGCTGTCTCGACGACGTCGATCGGCGGCGCCAGACCCGCCTGCCGGCACATCATGTCGAAACGATGCCGCAGGACGCTGCCGCCGAGCGGCAGGATCCAGGCTGACGACATCAGGTCGCGCAGCGTGAGCCCGACGGCTTGGCGCAGCGGGTGTCCGGGCCGCGTCACCAGTGCCACCGGTTCCCGGCTCAGCTCCTCGTAGTTCAGCCGGCTCTTGTCGTGCGTTTCGAACAGGCGCGCCACCAGCAGGTCGAGGCTGCCCTGCTGCAGGCGCTGCTGCAGCACATCGCTGGTCTCGATGCTGACGTTCAATTGCACGCCGGGAAAGCGCTGCTTCATCGCGATGATTGCGCGCGGCACCAGTGTCGTGCTCGGGCCCATGATCGCACCGAGGTTGATCTGGCCGGCCAGTCCGGACTTGAGCGCCGTGATCTCGTCGTGCGCACGGCTCAACGTCGACAACACCATGCGCGCGTGGCGGATCATGATCTCGCCATACCAGGTCGGCTGCACGCCGCGCGGCAGGCGGTCGAACAGGCTCACCCCCAGCATGTCCTCCAGTTCCTTGAGCAGCTTGGAGGCGCCTGGCTGGGTCATGCCCAGCACTTCCGCGGTGCGGTGGAGGTTGCGTTCCTCGTCCAGCCCGACCAGCAGCAGCAATTGCCGCGTCTTCAGGCGAGCGCGGATGAACCAGTTCGAGTAGCTGCTGGCCAAATCGGGCCTCTATGCCAGCCATTGACCGATGACGGATACCGATTCATTGATCGATCACTGACGAAATTTCATTTGAAGGATATGCGCATGAACCTTAGCATGGCCCGAATCCGCTCGACGAGAGCACGTGCGACAGAGCGAGCAAGGGGACTGCATGCAGTTGATCCAGTTCCGGGCAGGAGCATCCCGGAGCAGCACCCGCGTCGGCTGCATCGAGGCTGACGGACGGGTATTGCCGGTGGTTGGCGTGCACGGCACCTACGAGCTGGCTTGGGGCGCGATCGAGGCCGGACGCAACCTCGAGGCGCAGGTCCACGTTCTGGGACTCGACGCGCCGCTGGACGACGACGCCACCACGCTGCTCGCGCAAGGCCGGATCCTGCCGCCGCTGACGCATGCCGATCCGGCGCACTGCCTGATCACCGGCACCGGGCTCACCCATCTGGGCAGCGCCACCGCGCGCGATCGCATGCACCAGGCCGCCAGGGCCGAGGCCGCAGGCGGCGCGCCGCTGACCGACTCGATGCGCATGTTCATGATGGGCCTGGAAGGCGGCAAGACGCGCGCGGACTCTGCCGGCGTCGCACCCGAGTGGTTCTACAAGGGGGACGGCGGCGCGCTCGTCGCGCCGGGTGCAGCCTTGCCTTCGCCGGAGTTCGCGCTCGACGGCGGAGACGAGGCGGAGATCGTCGGCTTGTACCTGATCGGCCCCGACGCGCGCCCGCGCCGCCTGGGTTTCGCGCTCGGCAACGAGTTCTCCGATCACGTGACCGAGCGCCAGAATTACCTCTACCTGGCGCATTCGAAGCTGCGTCCCTGCTCGGTCGGCCCGGCGTTGCGCGTCGGCTCGCTGCCCGACGACGTTCGCGGCACCAGCCGCATCCTTCGCGACGGTCGCGTGGTGTGGGAGAAGCCCTTCGCCAGCGGCGAGGCCAACATGTGCCACGACATCGCCAACCTCGAGTTCCACCACTTCAAGTACGCGCAGTTCCTGCGCCCGGGCGACGTGCATCTGCACTTCTTCGGCGCCGCGGTGCTCAGCTTCGTCGACGGCTTCGCCCCGCAAGTCGGCGACGAATTCGAGATCGAGGCTGCCGAGTTCGGGCTGCCGTTACGTAACCGCCTTGCGGTGCAGGCAACGCCGTTCCAGTTGCGCGGCGTGACCGCGCTCTGAGCCTCGGGCGACTCTTGCAACGCGCTCGGACCCAGGATCCACCGATGATTCATCGCAACTACATCAACGGCCAGTGGAGGACCGGCGCCACCGTCGGCGTCAGCCAGAACCCTTCCGACCTCGACCACCCGGTGGGTGAATACGCGCGCGCCGATGCCGTCGACGTTGTCGAAGCCATCGCCGCCGCGCGCGCCGCCTTCGCCGCCTGGTCGACCTCGTCGGTGCAGCGCCGCGCCGACCTGCTCGACCAGGTCGGCAACGAGTTGCTCGCACGCAAGGACGAACTGGGCGAACTGCTCGCCCGCGAGGAAGGCAAGTCGCTGCCCGAGGCCATCGGCGAAACGGCGCGCGCCGGCTACATCTTCAAGTTCTTCGCCGGTGAAGCGCTGCGCATCGGCGGCGAACACCTGACCTCGGTGCGCCCCGGCGTCGAAGTCGACATCACGCGCGAGCCGATCGGCGTGGTCGGGCTGATCACGCCCTGGAACTTCCCGTACGCGATCCCGGCCTGGAAGATCGCGCCGGCACTGGCCTACGGCAACTGCGTGGTGTTCAAGCCGGCCGAACTGGTGCCGGTTTGCGCATGGCAACTCGCCGACGTGCTGCACCGCGCCGGCCTGCCCGCCGGCGTCTTCAACCTTGTGATGGGCAGCGGCCGCCTGGCCGGGCAGGCGATCGTCGACCACCCGGACGTCGACGCGATCAGCTTCACCGGCTCGCAAGCCGTGGGCGAAGACCTGCGGCGCGTCGCCGCCGGCCGCGGCGCCCGCGTGCAGCTGGAGATGGGCGGCAAGAACCCGCTCGTCGTCCTCGACGACGCCGACATCGAGGTCGCGGTCAACGCGGCCGTGCAAGGTTCCTACTACTCGACCGGCCAGCGCTGCACTGCGTCGAGCCGCCTGATCGTCGAGCGCGGCATCCACGACCGGTTCCTCGGCGCACTGCGCCAGCGCATGGCCGCGCTCAAGGTCGGCGCTGCGACCGAGCGCGGCATCGACATCGGTCCGGTCGTCGACGACTCGCAACTGCGCACCGATCTGAACTACCTGCAGATCGCCGAGGACGAAGGCGCCGAGGCGATCGTTGGTGGCGAGCTCGTCGAGCGCGGCACGCGGGGCCACTTCCTGACACCGGCGCTGCTGCGCGCCGAGCCCGGCATGCGCATCGCGCGCGAGGAGGTGTTCGGCCCGGTGGCCGCGCTTCTGGTGGCCGACGGCTACGAGCATGCGCTGGCGCTGGCCAACGACACGCCCTTCGGCCTGTGCGCGGGCGTCTGCACGCAGTCGCTCAAGCATGCGAACCACTTCAAGCGCCACGCGCAAGCGGGCATGGTGATGGTGAACCTGCCCACCGCCGGCGTCGACTACCACGTGCCGTTCGGCGGCCGCAAGGGCTCGAGCTACGGCCCGCGCGAACAGGGGCGTTACGCGGCGGAGTTCTTCACGACGGTGAAGACGGCGTATGTCTTCGCCGGCTGACAGACCTGGATGCGGGTGGCGCGACGCTGTCGAGGCGCTCGCCCTTCCTGGCCCTGGTGGCGCGTTGGCGACCCTGCGAAGGCGGGCTCCGACGCCGGGGCTTGATCGCCGCGCGCGTCCCGCAGGACCCACTCGACCCGTGGCCAAGGACGGACGATGACAGCGTCGCTTCCTGAAGTGAACCTCGCGCAATGCCTGCCCGACGATGGCCATGCCGGCACGCTGATCGGACGGGCCTGGGTCGAAGGCAGTCCGCCCGGGCCGTCGGTGGTCGCGATCCGCAGCGACGGCGTGTTCGACCTGTCGGCGCACTTCGCGACGATGAGCGATCTGCTCGAGCACACCGATGCGGCGGCGCAGGTGCGTGCCCTGCCGGGAAGGCGCGTCGGCAGCCTCGACGAGCTGCTGCGCAACACCGCACGTGCACAGCGCGACCCGCTCCGCGCGCACCTGCTCGCGCCCTGCGACCTGCAGGTCGTCAAGGCGGCCGGCGTGACCTTCGCCACCAGTCTGGTCGAGCGCGTGATCGAGGAGCAGGCGGGCGGCGACAAGGCGCGCGCCGACGCCGTGCGCGCCGAGGTCCTTGCGGCGATCGGCAGCCGCCTGGCCGAGCTGCGCCCCGGCTCGGAAGCGGCGCGCGCGCTCAAGGCCGTGCTGCAGGCGCGCGGCCTGTGGTCGCAATACCTCGAGGTCGGCATCGGACCCGATGCCGAGGTCTTCACCAAGGCGCCGGTGCTGGCGGCGGTGGGCACCGGCGTGGCGATCGGCATCCGCGCCGATTCGGCCTGGAACAACCCCGAGCCCGAGGTCGTGCTGGCGGTCAACAGCCGCGGCACGGTGCTCGGCGCCGCGCTGGGCAACGATGTCAACCTGCGCGACATCGAGGGCCGCAGCGCGCTGCTACTCGGCAAGGCCAAGGACAACAACGCGTCGTGCGCGATCGGGCCCTTCATCCGGCTGTTCGACGACAGCTTCTCGCTCGACGACTTGCGGCGCGAGACGCTGCAGCTCGAAGTCACCGGGCCGGACGGCTATCGTGCTGCACGGGCGCAGCTCGATGGACCAGATCAGCCGCGATCCGCTCGAGCTGGTGCGCCAGACCCTGCAGCGCGCACCAGTATCCGGACGGCTTCATGCTCTTCCTGGGCACGCTGTTCGCGCCGGTCGAGGACCGCGACGAACCCGGCAGCGGCTTCACGCACAAGCCGGGCGACATCGTGGCCATCCGTAGCCCCCACCTGGGCGTGCTGACCAACCGCGTCGCCACCTGCGACCAGGCGCCGCCGTGGGAATTCGGCCTGCGCGCACTGTTCGCCAACCTCGCGCGGCGCGGCCTGCTGCGCACCGACTCCGCCTGAGCGATGACACTCGAGGGAACACCCGCCATGACATACCGACTGGCCGGCAAGATCGCCTTCGTCACCGCGGCCGGCCAAGGCATTGGCCGCGCCACCGCCGAGGCCTTTGCACGCGAAGGCGCGCAGGTGATCGCCACCGACATCGACGATGCTGCGCTCGCCGACCTGGTGCGCACGAGCGGCTGCCGGACGCGCCACCTGGACGTCACCGACGCCGACGCGGTGGCGCGAACGGCGGACGAGATCGGTGCTGTGCATATCCTGTTCAACGGCGCGGGCTACGTGCACGCCGGCACGATTCTCGACTGCGATGAGGCGGCGTTTTCGTTCTCGTTCGATCTCAACGTGCGGGCGATGTATCGCGTGATCCGTGCCTTCCTGCCGGCGATGCTGGCGGCCGTCGAGCGCGGCGAGGGCAGCCGCTCCATCATCAACATGGCCTCGGTAGCTTCGACGCTGAAGGCGCCGCCCAACCGTTTCGTCTACACCGCCAGCAAGGCCGCAGTCGTCGGCATGACCAAATCGATTGCAGCCGACTTCGTGACGCGCGGCATCCGCTGCAATGCGATCTGCCCCGGCACGGTGGAATCGCCCTCGCTGCGTGCGCGCATCGTCGCCCAGGCGCAGGCGAGCGGGCAAAGCCTGGCGCAGGTGGAGCAGGCCTTCGTCGCGCGACAGCCGATGGGGCGCATCGGCCGGGCCGAGGAGGTGGCTGCGCTGGCGGTCTACCTGGCCGGCGACGAATCCGCATACACGACAGGCACGGCTCAGGTCATCGACGGCGGCTGGTCCAACTGAACACGGCGTGCGACGCCGAAGGAGTGCGTCCTGCCCTGGCACCTCGGCGTGGCGATGTGGGCGTGGCGCCGGGCGGATCGTCACGTTTCGATGCGGTCCGTCCCTGCCGTCACTGCGCTCGGCTGCCGCGCCAGGCAGCGACGAAGCGCTGCGCGCGCAGCGCGACTTCGGCCGCCGGCATGCCCGGTGCGTACAGGGCCGAGCCGAGGCCGAAGCCGCTGGCGCCAGCCGCTCGGTAGGCGGCCATGTTCTCCGGCGTGATGCCGCCGACTGGCAGAAGCCGCGTGGCGCGTGGCAGCACCGCGCGCAGCGCCTTGAGCACCGGCGGTGTCAGCAGCTCGGCCGGGAACAGCTTGAGCGCGTCGGCGCCTGCGCGCAGCGCGCCGAAAGCCTCGGTCGGCGTCGCCACCCCTGGCAGGCACAGCAGGCCGGCCGCCTTGGCGGCGCGAATCAGGTCGAGGTCGGCATGCGGCATCACCGCCAGTTCGCCGCCCGACGCGCGCAAGGGCTCGATCTGATCGGCCGCCAGCAGCGTGCCGGCGCCGACCAGCGTATCTGCCGCCATCGCGCGCCGCAGCCGCGCGATGCTCTCGAAAGCTGCGGGCGAATTGAGCGGCACCTCGATCAGGCGAAAGCCGGCGGCATGCAGCGCCGCGCCGACCGAGTCGACCTCGGCCGGTGTGATGCCGCGCAGGATCGCCACCAGCGGCAGGCTGGACAACGCGGCGTCGAAGCGCGACGGCAGAGACAAGGTTGGGTTCATGGCGATCTCGTCGATCAGTGCGTGCGCAGCAGGCCGGCGGCGCGCGCGAAGGCCCACAGCCCCCGCGGCGCGGTGTTGGCCAGCATCGCATCGGCGTGCGCACCGACTTGCTCGAGCGCCGTGCGTAGCGCCGGCACAGTGCCGGGTCGCCGACCAGCACGAGCGGCGCCGTGCCGGCCCGGCCGCTGGCGGCCAGGCCGGCGACGAGTTCGTGGCCGATCAGCAGGCCCGAGAGATAGTCGGCCAGCAACGCGGGCGCGAGGCGTCCGGTCAAGCCCCAGCGTGCGCACCGCGAACAACTGGTGGCCGAGTTCGCCCGGAGTACTCGTGCGCGCCGCTTGCACACCGGCGACGAAAGCGGCATCGACGGCCGCGTCATGGGCCGCCGTCGCGTCGCGGGCTCGCTCCCGGCCTCGGCCGGCAGCGGCATCAGACGGCCGAGGATCGAGTGCTGGCGCAGCACGGCATAGAGTTCGCCGGTCATGTGCGTCGCGAAGCCGACCAGCCTGCCGTCTTCGACCTCGGCCCATTTCGAATGCGTGCCCGGCAGGACGAAGCAGGCGCGCTCGGCCCACTGCGGCTGCAGCTCGAGCGCGCCCGCGACCTGGATCTCCTCGCCGCGCATCACGTCGGGCGCGCCGGCAGGCTGGGTCGAATCGCAGGCCCGGCGCCAGCCACAGTTCGGCGCCGAGCGGCGTCGCCACGCGTATCGCGTGCGCGGCGAGCGCCTGCACATCCGCCGGGCACGCCACGTAGGGCGCCTCCTGCCAGCCCTGCGCGCTACCCACCATACCGCAGGCCACCACCGGCAGTTGCGGCCACTGTCGCAACCAGGGACCAGCAGCCTCGACGAACGCATGCTCGAAACCGGCGCGCCCGCCCGGTGGCGGCAGGTGCAGGATGCCCCAGTCGTCGTGGCGCTGCGCGAGCACGGCCGCAAAGTCGCCGAGCAGGAAGGCACGCAGGCTGCTGCTGCCCCAGTCGAGCGCGATGAGCCGCGGCACGCCAGCCACCACGCTGGCCGGGCTCACGACCTGGCGCCGCTCCATCCAGCCAGCGCCCGGGGCTGGTCGCGCATGTCCTCGATGTACTGGCGCACGATCTCGGTGAAGCTGGCGTCGGCCTGCAGCCCGAGCCGCGCGGCGCGCGGCGCAGTCGCTGCCTTGGGCCAGCCGGCAACGATGCGCGCGATGTTGGCATCGGGCTCGAAGCGCACGCGATCGCGCACCGCACGCCCGGCCACCGCCTCGAGCGCGTCGAGCATGTCGGCGACGCGCACGTTCAGCGAGGGCAGGTTGAGCGCCGTGCGGCCACCGAAGGCCTCGCGGCTGGCCTCGAAGACGGTGATCAGGCCGTTCACCGTGCGCGTCGGCGACGTCACCGGATGCGCTGTCTCGGGGATCGACCGGGAGGATCGCCTCCTGCCCGGCCAGCGGCTCGCGGATGATGCCGGAGAAGAACGACGACGCAGCGCCGTTGGGTCGGCCGGGACGCACCGTCACCGTCATCAGCCTCACCGCGCGGCCATCGATGAATCCCTTGCGCGTGTAGTCGGCCACCAGGTGCTCGCAGATCAGCTTTTGCGTTCCGTACGAGGTCTGCGGCGTCGGCAGCGTGTCGTCGCTGACCACCGGTGGCAGCGGTACGGCCGGGTCCGGCCCGAATACCGCCACCGAGCTCGAGAACACCAGCCTTGTCGGAGGCGCACCGCCTTGCACCCGCGCACGCAACGCGTCGAGCAGTGCGCGCGTACTGTCCAGGTTCGAGCGCAGGCCGAGGTCGAAGTCAGCCTCGCATTCGCCCGACACCGCCGAGGCCAGGTGGAACACACCGTCGAAGGGCTCGTCGCACAGCGCCGCACACTGCGCCAGCAGGGTGCCGGTGCGCGCCTCGACGCGGGGGTCGGCCAGCAGGTCGGGCGGCGGCGGCGCCAGGTCGGCCAGCACCACGCGCGTCAGTGCCCGGCCATCGAGTCGGCCGCGCGAGAGCAGGGTCCGCGCCAGGCGCGCGCCCAGGAAACCGGCGCCGCCGGTGATCAGCAGTTTCATTGGTCGTCTCTACAGGGTTGGAACCGGCCGAGGCCGGCAGAATTCGCGCTGGCATCGCGCGGGCGGTACTCGCAGCCACCGAAGGCGGCTTCGCCGAAGTCGTCTGGCAGAACGAACAGGGCGGTGCAGTCCAGCTCGGGCAGCTCAGCCTTGCGCCGCTCGGGCACGACGCTGTTGACATTCATGTCGTCGACCCGCCCGCTGGCCCGGTAGCGGCGCAAGGCAGCGCTGAAGCCCATAGAGCTCGTGCCCATCCTGTCCAGCGCCGCCCTGTTCATGGTGTCGATTCTCTTTGGCTTGCGGCCTTGCGGGCCGGGTGCGCACTCCGCCGGCGCGTCGGCGGCGCGGCGATCACGCCGCCTTCTTCGAGCCGTCTGGCGCCGCGCAGCAGGTGCTCGGTGGCACAGCGCCGCGCCGCCTGCGCGTCGCGCGCGGCGATGGCATCGACGATTGCGCGGTGCTCGCTTCGCACGGCGTCCATGAAGTCCTGTCGTCGCGCTTCGTTGCCGCGTGTCACTCGCATCGCCTCGCGCAGGTACTGCTCCAGGAAGCCGAGCAGGAAGGCGAACTGCGGGTTGCCCGTGGCTTCGCCGAGGGCGCGGTGGAAGGCGAGGTCTTCGGCGACGCCGTCACCTCCGACGGCCACGGCGGCATCGATGGCCACGAGCGCACGGCGAAGTCCCGCCATCTCGGCGCGCGTGGCGCGTTCGGCCGCCAGCGCGGCGATTTCCCCTTCGAGCGCGCGTCGCACCTCGACCACCTGCACCACCGCCGTCATCGAATCGAGCACGCTGGGATCGAATGCCAGCGGCTGATTGATCGCGGGGGGCGCGACAAACACGCCCGAACCCTGGCGCGACACGAGGAGCCCGCGCGATCTGAGCTGGTGCTCGGCCTCGCGCACCACCGTCCGTGAAACGCCGTGCGTCTGCGCAAGCTGATGTTCGGTGGGGAGCCTGTCGCCGGGCGCGAGCGCGCCGGATTCGATTTGCGACGACAACAGTGCTGCCAACTGATCGGACAGCCTAAGAACGGTCAAGCGCTTACCGACTGAGGAGACGGGGCGCGAGTCGATTGACATGGTCACCAAGTTATCATACAAATCGGCCAATCGGCAATTCCCTGCTGAGCGCGTCGACCCGAACCAAGAAGGAAGAGATGTCGACGGATCGGCATGCGCTCGGGCGGTCCGTACGACGACGGATATCGATTCGGGAATCGTCGGCTGACAAGAATTGATTGGAAATGCCTTGCGCGCTGGTCTAGGATGCGGGGCGTCGGCCGAACCGACGCAGGTTCGCGACACATCGATACGGAGACAGCATGCAATGGAACGGCTCTGGCGCAACAGGCGCGACGGCGGAGGCATGAGGCCATGGCCAGTGTGACCGTCCAGGCAGCGCGCAAGCGATTCGGCGAAGTCGAGATCCTGCATGGCGTGGACATCGACATCGCCGACGGCTCGTTCACCGTGCTGGTCGGGCCGTCGGGTTGCGGCAAGAGCACGCTGCTGCGCATGATCGCCGGGCTCGAGCACATCAGCGGCGGCGAGATCCGCATCGGCAACAAGCGCGTCAACGACCTGCCACCGAAGCAGCGCGACATCGCGATGGTGTTCCAGAACTACGCGCTCTACCCGCACATGACGGTGCGCGACAACATGGCCTTCGCGCTGATGCTCGCAAAGATGGACAAGGCTGCGGTCGACGCCAAGGTCGGCCGCGCGGCGGACATCCTGGGACTCACCGCGCTGCTCGAGCGCTATCCGCGCCAGTTGTCTGGAGGCCAGCGCCAGCGCGTCGCGATGGGCCGGGCGATCGTTCGCGATCCACAGGTGTTCCTGTTCGACGAGCCCCTGTCCAACCTCGACGCCAAGCTCAGGGTCGCGATGCGCACCGAGATCAAGGAACTGCATCAACGCCTGAAGACGACGTCGGTCTACGTCACGCACGACCAGATGGAGGCGATGACGATGGGCGACAAGATCGTCGTGATGCGCGAAGGCCGCATCGAGCAGACCGGTAATCCGCTCGAGCTCTACGACCACCCGGTCAATACCTTCGTCGCGGGCTTCATCGGCTCACCGGCAATGAATTTCCTGCCCGGCACGCTCAGGCGCGAGGGCGATGCGGCCAGCGTTCAGCTGGCCGACGGCACCCAGGTGCGGGCCCCTGCGAACGCGGCAGGCAGCGACGGGCAAGCGGTCATCCTGGGCCTGCGGCCCGAGCATCTCTCGCTCGACGCCAGCGGCGGCATCCCGACCGAAGTGGTCGTCGTCGAACCCACAGGTGCCGAAACCCATGTCTCGTGCCGCCACCACGGTACCGATCTCGCGGTGGTGTTCCGCGAACGGCACGCCTTCGTGCCGGGCAGCACGATCCACCTGCAGCCCGACCTGCTGCACGCCCACCTGTTCGACGCGAAGTCGGGCCATCGGCTGGCGGCCTAGGGGCCACTGCACCGAAGCCATCGACGATCGATTGCCAGCACCGAGCTATCTCAACCTCGATCCCAACCGCAAGGAGATGAGTATGCAAGACCAAAATCGCCGCAAGTTCCTCGAGAGTTCTGCCGGCGTGGCCGCAGCCGCCACGCTGGGCGCCGGCGCACTGTGGACGCCGCTGGCACAGGCACAGGCACTGGCCTACAAGCCCGAGAAAGGGGCCAAGCTGCGCGTGCTTCGTTGGAAGCGCTTCGTGGCGGGCGAGGAAGACGCCTTCATGGCGAACATCAAGAAGTTCACCGAGAAGTACGGCGTCGAGGTCCGTGTCGACAACGAGGGCTGGGAAGACGTGCGCCCGAAGGCGGCCGTGGCTGCCAACGTCGGCAGCGGGCCCGACATCATCATCGGCTGGTTCGACGACCCGCACCAGTACCCCGACAAGCTGATGGACATGACCGACCTGGCGGACTACCTCGGCAAGAAGTACGGCGGCTGGTACGACGTGTGCAAGAAGTATGCACAGCGCACCGGGACCAACAAGTGGATCTCGATCCCGTGGGGGATCATCGGCAATGCGATCTGCTACCGTGAGAGCCACGTCAAGGCGGCGGGCTTCGACGGCATCCCGAAGGACACCGCGGGCTTCCTCAAGCTGTGCCAGGCGATGCAGGCCAAGGGCACGATGCCCGGCTTCGCGCTGGGCAAGGCGGTCGGGGACGGCAACAACTGGGTCCACTGGCTGCTCTGGTCGCACGGCGGCAAGATGGTCGACAAGACCGGCAACGTGGTGATCAACTCGCCCGAGACGGTGGCCGCGCTCGAATACTCGAAGCAGCTTTACCAGACCTTCGTGCCGGGCACGCTGGGCTGGCAGGATCCGAACAACAACAAGGCATTCCTCGACGGCCAGGTCTCGCTGACGGCGAACGGAATCTCGATCTACTACGCGGCGAAGAACTCGCAGGATCCCAAGGTGAAGGAGATGGCGGCCGACATCCAGCATGCTCACTTCCCCATCGGGC
Source organism: uncultured bacterium (assembly GCA_963802435.1). Classification (GTDB taxonomy): domain Bacteria; phylum Pseudomonadota; class Gammaproteobacteria; order Burkholderiales; family Burkholderiaceae_C; genus CAIKUF01. Next base: position 227,737 of record CAWDIT010000013.1, on the reverse strand, counting down.
CGGTGGGCAAGCCGACCGAACTGATGCAGATCACGCAGTTCATGACCTTCAAGCACACCAAGTATCCGCAGGCCGCGAAGGAACTGGTGCGCTTCCTGATGGAGGGCGAGCAGTACAACCCCTGGATGGAGGGAGCGATCGGCTACGTGTCGCAGTCTCTCCGGGCCTTCGAGAAGAACCCGATCTGGACGGTCGATCCGAAGCACACGGTCTACCGCGACGGCGGCGCACTCATGCTCGACAACGGGCACGACGGGCCGCTCGGTTACGCCTCGGCGGCGGCGATGGCCGACTACATCGTGCTCGACATGGTGGCCGAAGCCTCCAGCGGCAACAAGACGCCGAAGGAAGCTGCCGAGCGCGCCGAGGCGCGCGCGAAGCGCTACTACAAGATCTGACGACCGGCAGTGCCCCTTCACCGCGTTCGAGCGTCAGGCTGTGTGCCTGACGCTCGGCCCGGTGCCCTCGATCCGGCGCTGGGCACCCTTCGTTCCGTGACAGGTCGGCTTCGGATGTTTGAGAGACTTCAGAACAGTCGCAACGCGCTGGGTTACGTGTTCATGCTGCCGGCAGCGGTGCTGCTGATCGGCCTGCTCGCCTACCCGCTCGGGCTCGGCACCTGGCTCGGCTTCACCGACGCGAAGATCGGCCGCGCCGGCGAATGGGTGGGGCTGGAGAACTTCAGGTATCTGGTGACCGACAGCGTCACGCAGTTGGCGCTGTTCAACACGCTCTTCTATACCGTGGTGGCGAGCGCGCTGAAGTTCGTGCTGGGGCTCTATCTGGCGCTGCTGCTGAACAAGAACCTGCCGTTCAAGTCCTTCTTCCGCGCGGTGGTGCTGCTGCCGTGGATCGTGCCGACGGCGCTGTCGGCAATCGCCTTCTGGTGGCTGTACGACGCGCAGTTCTCGGTGTTCTCGTGGGTACTGACGCGGATGGGCCTGATCACCCGCTACATCGATTTCCTCGGCGACCCCTGGAATGCGCGCCTGTCGACGATCGCGGCCAACGTCTGGCGCGGCGTGCCCTTCGTCGCGATCTCGCTGCTGGCGGGCCTGCAGACGATTTCGCCGTCGTACTACGAAGCCTCGGCGATCGACGGCGCCACGCCGTGGCAGCAGTTCCGCCACGTCACGCTGCCGCTGCTCACGCCGATCATCGCGGTGGTAATGACGTTCTCGGTGCTGTTCACCTTCACTGACTTCCAACTCATCTACGTACTCACCCGCGGCGGTCCGCTGAATGCCACCCACCTGATGGCCACGCTCGCGTTCCAGCGTGGCATTCCCGGCGGGTCGCTCGGCGAGGGCGCGGCGCTGGCCACGCTGATGGTGCCGTTCCTGCTCGCGGCGGTGATGTTCAGCTACTTCGGGCTGCAGCGGCGCGCTTGGCAGCAAGGGGGTGACAAATGAACCCCCAAGCTCGCTCGCGCTCGCTGCCCCCCAGGGGGGCGCTTGCCCTCCTCGAGGCGGCTCGGCGGAGGGCAACATGAGTTCGCCGAACGACGACGTGGTGGGCATGGACTACCTGCAGTCTCTGCCGCGGCGCTGGGTCACGATCTTCATCCCGCTCGGGATCTTCGTCTTCGTGCTGCTGTTCCCGTTCTACTGGATGGTCGTCACGTCCGTGAAGCCGAACGAAGACCTGCTCTCGCGCGATGCCAATCCGTTCTGGACTCTCAAGCCCACGCTCGCGCACTTCCACAAGCTGCTGTTCGAGACGCCGTACCCCGAATGGCTGTGGAACACGGTCGTCGTCTCGGTCGTGTCCACCGCGGTGTCGCTGGTGGCGGCGGTGCTCGCCGCCTATGCGATCGAGCGGCTGCGCTTCCAGGGCGCAAAGCCCGCCGGCGGGGCGATCTTCCTGGCCTACCTGGTGCCGCCGTCGATCCTCTTCATCCCGCTGTCGACCATCATCTTCCAGCTCGGCCTGTTCGACACGCGCATGGCGCTGATCCTGTCGTACCCGACGTTCCTGATTCCGTTCTGCACCTGGCTGCTGATGGGCTACTTCCGCTCGATCCCGTACGAGCTCGAGGAATGCGCGCTGATCGACGGCGCGAGCCGCTGGCAGATCCTCGTCAAGATCGTGCTGCCGCTGGCAGTGCCGGGGCTGATCTCGGCCGGCATATTCGCCTTCACACTGAGCTGGAACGAATTCATCTACGCGCTGACCTTCGTGTCGTCGTCGGAGAACAAGACGGTGCCGGTGGGTGTCGTGACCGAGCTCGTCGAGGGCGACGTCTACCACTGGGGTGCGCTGATGGCCGGCGCGCTGCTCGGCTCGCTGCCGGTGGCCTTCATCTACTCGTTCTTCGTCGAACACTACGTGTCGGGGATGACCGGTTCGGTGAAGGAGTAGATCAGCCGCGGCGTGCGGGACGCCGACGTCCTCGGCCATCTGCTCGTTCTTGGTTTCCGGTCATGCAATCGTCCCGAAGTGCAACCAGACTCGACTGCATCGCGCCTGAGCGCCACCGAGACCTTGCCGATCCGGGATCGTCCCGCGCCGCCTCGAACCCTGGCCGCTTGGCGGCCCACGCCCTAGGAAAGCAGACACCATGAATCAAGACATCGGAGTGATCGGCCTCGGCGCCATGGGGCGGGGCATGGCACTGTCGCTGCGCCGCGCGGGTTACCTCGTACACGTGTGCGACGTGCGATCCGAGGCGGCGCAGGCCTTTGCCGCCGAGGGTGGCGTGGCCTGCGCCAGTCCGGCAGAGCTGGCCGCGCATTGCGGCGTGGTGATCAGCGTGGTGGTCAATGCGGCGCAGACCGAAGCCGTGCTGTTCGGCGAACAGGGCGCCGCGGCCGCGCTGAAGCCCGGCAGCGTGTTCGTGATGTGCTCGACCGTGGACCCGAACTGGTCGATGGCGATCGAGCAGCGGCTGGCCGACCTCGGCCTGCTCTACATCGATGCGCCGATTTCCGGCGGCGCTGCGAAGGCGGCGAGCGGGCAGATGACGATGATGACCGCAGGTCGCCCCGAGGCCTATGCCAGGGTCGGCGGGGCACTCGATGCCATGGCCGCCAAGGTCTACAAGCTCGGAGATCGTGCCGGCAACGGCAGCAAGGTCAAGATCATCAATCAGTTGCTGGCCGGTGTGCACATCGCCGCGGCCGCCGAGGCGATGGCGCTGGGCTTGCGCGAAGGCGTCGATGCGGCCGCGTTGTACGAAGTCATCACCCACAGCGCCGGCAACAGCTGGATGTTCGAGAACCGCATGGCTCATGTGCTGGCAGCGGACTACACGCCCTTGTCGGCGGTGGACATCTTCGTCAAGGACCTCGGCCTGGTGCTCGACACGGCGCGCGCGACCAAGTTCCCGCTGCCCTTGTCGGCCACGGCGCATCAGATGTTCATGCAGGCGTCGAGCGCCGGCTTCGGCCGGGAGGACGATGCGGCGGTGATCAAGATCTTCCCCGGCATCGAGCTGCCGGCCAAGGCGTAGGCGTCATGGGCGCACCGCTGCTCGGCTGCATCGCCGACGACTTCACCGGGGCGACGGACCTCGCCAACAACCTGGTTCGCGCCGGGATGCGCGCGGTGCAGACCATCGGCATCCCCGAGGATCCGCTCGATGGCGAGGCCGACGCCGTCGTCGTCGCGCTGAAGTCGCGCACCATTGCGCCAGCCGACGCGGCGGCGCAGTCGCTCGCCGCGATGCGCTGGCTGCGCGCGCAAGGCGTGCAGCAGGTCTATTTCAAGTACTGCTCGACCTTCGACTCGACCCGCGACGGAAACATCGGCCCCGTCACCGACGCGCTGCTCGATGCGTTGCACGGTCCGGGAGAGGGTTTCACGATCGCGTGCCCGGCATTCCCCGAGAACCAGCGCACGGTCTTCAAGGGCCATCTCTTCGTTGGCGATCAGTTGCTCAGCGACAGCGGTATGCGCCACCACCCGTTGACGCCGATGACCGACGCCAACCTGGTGCGCGTGCTGCAGGCGCAGTGCCGCAGCAAGGTCGGGCTCGTCACGCATGACGTGGTCGCGCAGGGCCCGAAGGCCCTCCGCGCGCGCTTTGCTGCGCTGCAGGAAGAGGGCGTCCGAATCGCCGTGCTCGACGCGATCTCGAACGACGACCTGATGCGCATCGGCCTGGCGCTGGCCGGGATGCCACTGGTGACCGCTGGCTCGGGCATTGCGATCGGATTGCCGCAGAACTGGCAGGCCAGCGGCATGCTCGCCAAGGGGTTGAAGACCGACGCACTGCCGCCCGCCTGCGGCCTAAGTGCCGTGGTATCGGGCAGTTGCTCCCTTGCGACCAACGCCCAGGTTGCGCACTTCAAGCGCGCCGGGCTGGCGACCTTCGAGGTCGACCCGCTCGCGATCGCTGCCGGCGAGGACGTGGCCGCTCAGGCTCTGAACTGGGCCGGCCCTCGACTGGCCGAAGGGTTGGTGCTGGTCTACGCCACCGCCGAGCCCGACGCCGTCAAGTCCGTCCAGGCGCGACTGGGCGCGGCGCGAGCCGGCGAACTGGTCGAGCAGGCACTGTCGCGGATCGCCGCCGGACTCGTCGAACGCGGCGTGCGCCAGATCGTCGTGGCCGGCGGGGAAACCTCGGGCGCGGTGGTGCAGGCCCTGGGTGTGCGGCAGATGACGATCGGACCGCAGATCGACCCCGGTGTGCCGTGGACAGCGGCACGCTCGCCGTTGTGCCCGCGCGAAGTGCTGCACGTTGCACTGAAATCCGGCAACTTCGGCGCCGTCGATTTCTTCACCAAGGCCTTCGAACAGCTCAAGGCGGCACCATGACGAACGCATTGCGCGAGCAGATCTGCCGCGTCGGTGCGTCGCTCCATGCCCGCGGCTACGTGCATGCAACGGCGGGCAACATCAGCGTGCGCACCGACACCGGCTTCCTGATCACGCCGACCGATGCCTGCCTGGGCGAGCTCGATCCGGCGCGCCTGGCCGAGGTCGACAGCCAGGGCGAGCAGACCGGCGGCGACCGCGCGTCGAAGACGCTCGCCTTGCACCGCCGCATCTACGCGGCCGATCCCGAGGCGCGCAGCGTGATCCACACGCATTCGACCCACCTGGTGGCGCTGACACTGGCCGGCGTGTGGTCTGCGGATGACATCGTGCCTCCGATCACGCCCTACTACGTGATGAAGGTCGGCCACGTGCCGCTCGTCAGGTACCACCGGCCCGGCGACCCCGCCGTCGGCGACGAAGTCGCGCGCCGCATCACCGCGATGCGCGACGCCGGCACGCCGATCCGTGCCGTGATGCTCGAGCGCCTCGGCCCCAACGTCTGGCACCGCTCGCCGGCCGAAGCGAGCGCGGTGCTGGAGGAGCTCGAAGAAACGGCGCGCCTTTGGCTGATGGCCCGTCCGGCGCCGATGCCGCCGGCGCAGATCGATGAACTGCGTGCGCATTTCGGCGCGCGCTGGTGAACTGCAGCTCACAGGGAAACGCCATGCCACGATTCGCCGCCAACCTCAGCATGCTCTACACCGAGCACGACTTCCTCGACCGCTTCGCCGCCGCCGCGCGCGACGACTTTCGGGCCGTCGAATACCTGTTTCCCTACGCGCACGAGCCCGCCGAGCTGGCGCAGCGTCTGGCCGACAACGGCCTGCAGCAGGTGCTGTTCAACGGCCCGCCCGGCGACTGGGACGCGGGCGAACGCGGCATCGCGTGCCTGCCGGGGCGCGAGGACGAGTTCCGTCGCGGCTTCGAGAAGGCCCTGCAGTACGCGCAGGCGCTGGCCTGCCCTCGCGTTCACGTCATGGCCGGGCTGGCGCCCGTCGGCGCCGACCGTGGCCGACTGCAGGCCACCTACGAAGCGAACCTGGCCTGGGCCGCAAGGCAGGCGGCCAGTGTCGAGCGCGACGTGCTGATCGAGCCGATCAACACGCGCGACATTCCCGGCTTCTTCCTCAATCGGCAGGACGAGGCGCACCGCGTGGTGCAGGCGATCGGCGCTGTCCAACCTGAAGGTGCAGATGGACCTGTACCACTGCCAGGTCGTCGAAGGCGATGTGGCGACGAAGATCCGCCAATACCTGCCCACCGGCCGGGTCGGCCACTTCCAGATCGCCGGCGTGCCCGAGCGCAACGAGCCGGACATCGGCGAGTTGCACCACCCGTACCTGTTCAAGGTGATCGACGAGGTGGCCGCGCAATGCGGATGGCAGGGATGGGTGGGATGCGAATACCGGCCAGGCCTCGGAGCGCAGGCCGGTGGAACGTCGGCGGGCCTGGGCTGGCGCCCGGCCGCATGAATCGTCGAAGGCGCAGATTGCCCAGAGCCACCGCTGCGCCACCGGCGCTTCACAGTCCAAGGAGAAACGATGAAGTTGCTGCGCTACGGCCCACCAGGCCAGGAACGCCCCGCGACACTCGACGCCCAGGGTCGCGCGCGCGACCTGTCGGCCCATGTGGCGGACATCGCCGGCGAGGCACTGTCCGCTGCGTCGCTCGCACGCCTGGCCGCGATCGACCTTTCCACCCTGCCGCTGGTCGAAGGTGCACCGCGTCTGGGGGCCTGCGTCGGCAAGGTCGGCAAGATGATTTGCGTCGGCCTGAACTATTCCGACCATGCCGCCGAATCGGGCATGGCGGTACCGACAGAGCCGGTGCTCTTCTTCAAGGCGACCAGCGCGATCGTCGGACCGAACGACGACGTCGAGATCCCGCCCGGCGCGCAGAAGGTCGACTGGGAAGTCGAACTCGGCGTGGTGATCGGCAAGGCTGCCCGCTACGTGTCCAGGGCCGAAGCGCTAGACCATGTGGCCGGCTACTGCGTCGTCAACGATGTCTCGGAGCGAGCCTATCAACTCGAACGCGGCGGGCAATGGGACAAGGGCAAGGGTTGCGACACCTTCGGCCCGCTGGGGCCCTGGCTCGTGACGCGCGACGAGGTTCCCGACGCCCAGGCGCTGGACATGTGGCTCGAGGTCGACGGCAAGCGCTACCAGAACGGCAGTACGCGCACGATGGTCTTCGACGTGGCCACGCTGGTCTCCTACATCAGCCAGTTCATGAGCCTGCAGCCGGGCGACGTGATCTCCACCGGCACGCCGCCGGGAGTCGGCATGGGCCAGAAGCCGCATCCGGTATACCTGACGGCCGGGCAGGTGATGCGCCTGGGGATCAACGGCCTGGGTGAGCAGCGCCAGCGCACCGTCCACGCCAGCAGCGGAGCCGCACGATGAACCAACTCGACCTCAAGGGCCGCGTCGCGGTCGTCACCGGTGGGGCGCAAGGCATCGGCTACGCCGTCGCCGAGCGCATGCTGGTTTCGGGCGCGTCGGTCGCGCTGTGGGACAGCAACGAGGAACGCCTGGCACAGGCAAGACAGTCGCTTGCCGCGCTCGGCCCGGTCGCCACGATGGTGGTTGAAGTCACCGACCAAGCGTCGGTCGAAGCCGCCGCGCAGTCCACGTTGGCCGAGCTGGGCCGCCTCGACATCCTGATCAACAGCGCCGGCATCACCGGCGGCAATGCCACCACCTGGGAACTGGCACCCGACATCTGGCGGAGGGTGATCGAGGTGAATCTCGTCGGCTGCTACCTCACCTGCCGCAGCGTCGTGCCGCACATGATCAAAGCGGGCTACGGCCGCATCGTCAACATCGCATCTGTCGCCGGCAAAGAGGGCAACCCGAACGCATCGCACTACAGCGCATCGAAGGCTGGACTGATCGGCCTGACGAAATCGCTGGGCAAGGAACTGGCCAAGACCGGCGTGCTCGTCAACGCCGTCACGCCGGCGGCAGCCAAGACCCCGATCTTCGACTCGATGAAGCAGGAGCACATCGACTTCATGCTGTCGAAGATCCCGATGGGCCGGTTCCTCGAAGTCGGCGAGGCCGCTTCGATGATCGGCTGGCTCGCGAGCGAAGACTGTGCCTTCAGCACTGGCGCGGTGTTCGACCTGTCGGGTGGACGCGCCACCTACTGACACGCGGCGCTTCGCAGTGCCTGACACTGTCGATCGCTCGCCGCATTCAAACGCAGGAGCTCACCACATGTCCATGCCCACCATCAGGCACGTCCGTGCATTCACGCTCCGAGGCGCGGGCGCCGACTATCACGACCAGGGCGAAGGCCACTGGATCGACGACCACATCTCGACGCCGATGGCGAAGTACCCTGAATACCGCCAGAGCCGCCAGAGCTTCGGCCTGAACGTGCTCGGTACGCTTGTCGTCGAGATCGAAGCCAGCGACGGGACGGTGGGGTTCTCGGTGACGACCGGGGGCGATCTCGGCTGCTGGATCGTCGAGAAGCACCTGGCGCGCTTCATCGAGGGTCAGCGTGTCACCGACATCGAGAAGATCTGGGATCAGATGTTCAATGCCACGCTCTACTACGGGCGCAAGGGCATTGTCGTCAACACGATCTCGGGCGTGGATCTCGCGCTGTGGGATCTGCTTGCCAAGGTGCGCAAGGAGCCGGTACACGCGCTGCTGGGGGGCCCGGTGCGCGACGAATTGAGCTTCTACGCGACAGGCGCACGCCCGGACCTCGCTCAACAAATGGGTTTCATCGGTGGCAAGCTGCCGCTTCACCACGGTCCGGCTGAAAGCGATGAGGGCCTGGCCAAGAACCTCGAACTGCTGGGTGACATGCGTGCCAAGGTCGGCAAGGATTTCTGGTTAATGCTCGATTGCTGGATGAGCCTGGACGTCGAGTACGCCACGCGGCTGGCGCGCGAGGCGCACGAGGAGCTCGGCCTCAAGTGGATCGAGGAGGCCTTGCCGCCCGACGACTACTGGGGCTACGCGGAACTGCGCCGCAACGTACCGCGCGGCTTGCTCGTCACCACCGGCGAACACGAGGCCACGCGCTGGGGATTTCGCATGCTGCTCGACATGGAATGCTGCGACATCCTGCAGCCCGACGTAGGCTGGTGCGGCGGCATCACCGAGCTCATCAAGATCTCGGCGCTGGCCGACGCGCATGGCAAGCTTGTCGTGCCGCACGGGTCGTCGGTGTACAGCTACCACTTTGCCATCACGCGCCACAACAGCCCATTCGCCGAGTTTCTGATGATGGCCCCGAAGGCCGACCAGGTGGTGCCGATGTTTCACCCGCAACTCCTCGACGAGCCGGTGCCAGTGAACGGCCGCATCAGCGCATCGGCGCTGGACGCGCCGGGATTCGGCGTTCGGCTCAATCCGGACTGCAATTTGAGCCGGCCGTTCTCGCGTTGAACGCCGCTCTTGGCAACGTCCGCGGCGGCGGGAGTGGCTGTGCTTCCGAGTCAGGCCGACGGCGCTGCAGCAATGGCGAATCGCCACGGACTGCCTGAAGGGGTCCAGTGACGGCTGGCGACGACGAGCGACGCACACCTCACGGCCCCAACCCGTCTCCACAATTGCAGCCCAGCAGCCTGAACGCGGCGGGTCGTCGATCCAGTTCAGCGCACCGAGCGAAGTGGTACTTCCATGTGTCGATGGCGTCGATCTCGGTTGCCGATGCGGGCAGCGCATCACCATCTCAATCGTCATCGCGAAGTCAGGTTCCGCGCGACTTCGCGATTGACGACCGTCAGCGTCGTGCGGGCGCTCTCGCCGACCGCATTGCTGATGCGCGTGCCTATGAACCGCGACGCTTGCACAATGCTTGTGCTGCACAGAGTACTTGCGAACCGCATCGTGAGCGAGCTCGACAGGTTCGTGGCGGCACCTGGGCAAGACAGCTCGACCGAAACGCTGAGCCGCCACTTTCGTCAACTTGTGGATGTGCGAGCACGAGCCGGATTGAACGGCACCTCCTTACCCGACACAGAAGGAACTCGTCATGCAACTCGGAATGATCGGCCTCGGCCGGATGGGAGCGAACATGGTTCGGCGCCTGCTCAGGAATGGCCATCAAAGCGTGGTGTTCGACAAGTCGGCCGCCGCAGTGGACGGACTCGTCTTGGAAGGCGCGGCCGGATCGTCCACGCTGGCCGATCTCGTGGGCAAGCTCGCGAAGCCGCGCGCGATCTGGCTTATGGTGCCCGCTGCCGCAGTCGACGAGACCATCGCGGACCTGCTACCGCACCTTGCTGCCGGTGACACGCTGATCGACGGCGGCAACTCGCACTACATCGACGACATCCGGCGCTCCAGGGAGTTGGCCGCGAAGCAGATCGACTACCTCGACGTCGGCACCAGCGGCGGCGTGTGGGGTCTGGAGCGAGGCTACTGCATGATGATCGGTGGCACAGCGGCGACGATACAGCGGCTCGATCCGGTCTTCCGGACGCTGGCACCGGGCATCGGCAGCATTGAGCGAACACCGGGCCGCGAACAGGCCGGCGGAACATCCGAGGAAGGCTACCTGCACTGCGGCGCGAGCGGCGCCGGCCATTTCGTCAAGATGGTGCACAACGGCATCGAGTACGGCCTCATGGCCGCCTACGCTGAGGGCCTTGGCATTCTGAAGGGAGCCAACGTTGGCAGGACACGGCGCTCGATCGACGCTGAGACGACCCCGCTGCGCGACCCCGAGCACTACCAGTACGAACTGAACTTGCCCGAGATCGCCGAGGTCTGGCGGCGCGGCAGCGTGATCACGTCGTGGCTGCTCGACTTGACCGCGACTGCGCTGGCCGAAGACCCCGCTCTGGCAAGGTTCACCGGTCGTGTGTCGGACTCCGGCGAGGGACGTTGGACAATCAAGGCCGCGATCGACGAGGCCGTGCCGGCGCCGGTGCTTACCGCCGCGCTGTACGAGCGGTTCGCATCGCGGGGCCAGGCCGACTTCCAGAACAAGGTGATGTCGGCGATGCGCTACGAGTTCGGCGGGCACCTTGAAGAATCGGATCGCCAGTCAGGCGATCGCGAACGACATGACCAAGCCGTCCGACCTGCCCTGTGACTCGCCGGCCTTCTTCGGTGCGACCAGCGAAGTGCCCGACATGCCCTAAAAGGAGATCTCCCCGTCGCTGCAGGAGTTCGAGCCGGGCGGCCTAGACTTGCAAATGATCGAGGCCGTCAAGGTGTCGCCTTGCAAGGCGTCCTGCGGATTCAGATCACGACGCCGATGCACGGGAGGCCGCACTGCATCGCCGGCCGAGACAAGGCCACCGTCGACGCTATCGCCAACATGACCGCAGGTGGGTGGCACCAGCCCTTGCCTCTTCTGGGCTTCGCCGGTGCCGGGTCACGAGCCGCCCAGGCGCTCGCTCTCAGAGTTTCAACTCCAGCCGAAGCTGCCAGTTGACGTAAGTGCGCGCCGTCGTCTGCGACGTATCGCGCTCGGTCTCGGTGTCGAAGCTGCTGCCGAGCTCGTAGTCGAGCGGTGCGAGGTTGCTCGCCGTCAGGCGCAACTGCACGCCGGGCGTGAAGACCCACAGTGCATTCGCGTCGACGACGAGCTTGCGGCCCACGGTGACTGCCTGCACGTCGCTGAGTTGCGTCTTGTACGCCGGACTCCAGTTGACGTTGCCACCCAGCCTCAATGGCACGTTGCGCAACCGGTAGTCGAGGCCGAAGTTGGCCGTGGCCGGCGGCTGCTGGTCGAGCCGGTTGTCGGGCCCCGCGACACTGGCGACACGCGAACGGAACAGGCTCGCATTGGCGCGCACGTCCAGTGCCGGCGCGTCGGGCCACAAGTCGCTCAGGCGGAACTTGGCTTCGAGCTCCAGTCCCTGCGTGACCGCGTCGCCGATGTTCTGCGGCTGCGCCACCCAGCGCGGCACGTCGGCCCAGGACACGACCTGCAGTGTCGTCACGCTGCGGATCAGGTTGCTGATGTTGCGCCGGAACAGATTCGCGCTCAGCAGGCCGCCGCCCGGCAGGTAGTGCTCGAATCGCCACGTCGACGCCGGTCGCGAGTTCGGGCAGCAGTTCCGGGTTGCCTTCGCGGTCGGGCGAGCTCGGGACGTTCGGCCCAGGCACCGGATAGCGGGCCGAGATCGACGGCCTGGCGATGAGGTTCTGCAGCGTCGGCGCCCGGTAGCTTCGCGTCACGCTCATGCGTAGCTGGTCGCGGCTCGCCGGCTCGGGCTTCCACACCGCGTGAACGATCGGTGCCCAGACGTTGCTGAGGTTGCGCACCAGGCTGCCGTCGGCCTGGTCTCCGGTGGTCGCGATGCCTTCCCAGCGCAAGCCGGCGTGAGCCGACCACTGGGGCGTCGGGTTCCACTCGTCCTGCGCATAGAGTGCGAAGCGCGAGGTCGCGGCATTGAAGTTCTCACCGAACTCGGCGAGCAGCGGTTCCCCGTTCTGCAGCGTCGTGCGTGTCTCGGCGCGGCGCGTACCCTCGAACTCGGCGCCCGAAACGATGCCGTGCTCGCCGTCGACAAGGGCAATGAGCTTGCCGTTGAGGTTGAACGAGAGGTCGCGAACCTTCGAAGCGTCGTCGATCACGCGCAGCAGCGTGTCGGTCGCATCGAACTCGTTGCGCACGGTCTGGTTGGCGAATCGCGCCTCGCCCAGGCCGCCGCGCACTTCGAGCCGCGTCGCCTCGGCCAGGCGCCGATTCCATTGCCCGTTCAGGCGCAGCATCGAATAGTCGTTATCGCCGTCCGACTGCGCGCTCGCGTACGGCGGCGGCAGCAGGCCGACGCTCTGCGTCAGCACCGCCTGGCGCTGCGTCTGGCCCCGGCTCAGGACGACGAACGGCGACAGCACGAGCACCTCGCCCGGCTCGCCGCGCCACTGCAGGCGCGAGCTCAGGTTCAGCCGCTGGTGCTCCTCCCGGGTTGCGATCCGCTCGTTCTGCGCGAGCGTCGTCACGTCGCCGTCGAGTGTCTGGTTGTTCGTGACGATGACGCTGTCGTGACCACGGCGCAGGCTGATGGCGCTCAGCGACAGGTTGTAGATCATCGCGTCGACGCTGTCGTTGCGCGTCCACGAAAGGCCCGGCGTGAGATAGCCGTTGTCGAGCGCGACGCCAAGCTTCAGGTCGTTGATGCGCCTGCGCAGACCCTCTCGCGTGATGATGTTGATGGTGCCGGCGATCGCGCGCGTGCCCGTCTCTGCGGTGGGCGCACGCAGGATCTCGATGCGTTCGATCTGTTCCGGGTCCAGCGAGTCGATCGAGAAACCGGGCGGCACGCGTTCGCCGTCGAGCAGGATCTGCGTGTAGCCGCTGCCCAGGCCGCGCATGCGGATCGCACCGCCGCGCCCGGGTGCGCCCTGCATCGTGACGCCGGGCAGGCGCTTGAGCAGTTCCCCCACGGTGCTGTCGCCGTAGCGCTCGATCTCGTCGCGGCCGACGACGATCTTCGCGGCGGTGGACTGACGGCGCTCATCAGTGTCGCTACCCCGATTGCCGATGACCTCGACGCGCTTCAGCGTCGTGGCCGCTGCCGGTGGCGGCGGGGCCGACGCGGCAGCGGCCGCGGCTGGCGGAGCCGAAGTGGCAGGCGGCGCGGGTTCCACTGGCGCTGCCTGCTGGGCGCGCAGTGCAGCCGCCGCCAACAGGGCGCCGGCCAGCACGAGCACGCGCTTGCCGCCAGGCCGGGACCGCCACTTCATCCGTCGGCGGCCGGACCCGGGAACACCTCGACGCGACTGCGCCCGCCTTGCTTGGCCTCGTTGAGCGTCCGATCGGTGTCGCCTTCCGGCTGCAGCATGAGGTAGACCTCATGCATCCCCGCAACGGGCTCGGACTGGCTGTGGACGAACCCCAGTTCGCGTGCGAGCGCGAGCATGCCCACGTTCTCGGCGAGCACCGTCGCCACCAGCCGCCGCGTGCCGTGCTCGCGCATCGTGCGGATCAACTTCTCCATCAACAACCTGCCCAATCCGCCACCCTTCAGGTCCGAGCGAACGATGATGCCGAACTCGGCATCGATGTTGTCGGGGTCGGCCACGGCTCGCGCGACACCGAGCGTCTCCGGCGTGCCGTCCGGGCCCTCGGTCACGGCGAGGAAGGCCATCTCGCGCTCGTAGTCGATCTGCGTCAGCCGCGCCAGCTCGCTGCGCTCGATGCTGCGCCGGCTGTAGAAGATGCGCAGGCGCACGTCCTCGGGGTCCAGGCGCTCGAGGAACGCCCGGTGCTGCGCCTCGTCCTCGGGCCGGATCGGCCGCAGCGTCAGTCGGCGCCCCCGCCAGACGATGGTCTCGACCAACTGCCCCGGGTAGGGCCGGATCGCGAAGTTGCGCGCGCCGGCGGGGGTCTCGGCACTGACGCGGACGCGCGCGTCGAGCGCGATGGCCCCCTCGGGGCTGAGGATCAGCGGGTTGATGTCCAGCTCGGCGATTTCCGGCACGTCGGCGAGCAGTTGCGATACGGCGACCAGAACTGCATGCAAGGCGTCCTGATCGGCCGCCGGGGTGTCGCGAAAACCGTCGAGGAGCCGTGCGACGCGGGTGCGCCGCACCAGCGCTCGGGCCAGCGCCGCGTTGAGCGGCGGCAGGGCCACGGCGCGGTCGGCCACGACCTCGACCGACGTGCCGCCCTGGCCGAACAGGATCACCGGCCCGAACACGCTGTCGATGCCGGCGCCGACGATCAGCTCGTGGGCGTGGCTGCGCTGCACCATCGGCTGCACGCTGAAGCCGTCGATTCGCGCGTCGGGTCGCGCCTGCCCCACATGCGCGAGCATTGCCCGCACGGCGGCGCGCACCTCGGCGGCATCGGCCAGGTTGCGCGCCACGCCGCCGACGTCAGACTTGTGGGTGATGTCGGGCGAGCGGATCTTCAGCACGACCGGGAAGCCGGTCGCCACGGCGGCGCGCGCCACCGTTCGCGGCTGGATGCTGGTGCTTCGGGTCGCCACCACCGGAATGCCGCAGGCCGCCAGGACCCGCCTGACCTCGGGCTCGGTGAGCATCTCGCGGCCCTCGGCCAGCACCTGTTGCGCGAGCGCGCGCAGCTTCGCCGAGTCGACGCCCTGGCGGGACGGCGGGCTGGCCGGCGCGCTGGCGGGTGCCTCCATCAACAGCTCCTGGTTGCGACGGTAGGTGACCAGCATCGCGAACGCGCGCACCGCTTCTTCCGGGCTCGGATAGCTGGCGATGCCGGCGTCGCGGAACACGCGGTGCGCCTCGGCCACCGACGCCACGCCCAGCCAGCAGGCCATCAGGCGGGGTTCCGCCTGGCTGGCCAGCGGCACCAGGGCGCGCGCTATCTCGGCGCTGGGAACGATGGCCGTCGGCGCATGGATGAACAGCACGGCAGTGGCCGCTGGGTCGTCGTTCAAGGCCTGCAGTGACTGCACGTAGCGCTCCACCGGCGCATCGCCGATGATGTCCACCGGGTTCCCGCGCGACCAGCTGGCCGGCAGCAGCGCATCGAGCCGCTGCAGCGTCGGTTCGCCCAGGTCGGCCAGCTTGACGCCGGCTCGCGAAGCAGCGTCGGCCGCCACCACGCCGGCGCCGCCGCCGTTGGTCAGGATCACGAGCTCGTCGCTGCGATTGGTGCGAAAGCGCGCCAGTGTCTCCGCCGCCAGGAACAATTCGAGCAGCGTGTCCACGCGCAGCATGCCGGCGCGCGCGATCGCCGCTTCGTACACCATGTCGGAGCCGGCCAATGCGCCGGTGTGCGATGCCGCGGCACGCTGACCCTGGTGCGAACGCCCCGCCTTGACCAGGATCACCGGCTTGTTGCGGGCCGCGGCGCGCGCCGCCGACATGAACTTGCGCGGCGACTCGATGGCTTCGATGTAGAGCAGGATGGCACGGGTTCGCGGGTCGCTGGCCAGATAGTCCAGCATGTCGCCGAAATCCACGTCGGCGTGCTCGCCCAGCGACACCACATGCGAGAAACCGATGGCGCGCGAACGTGCCCAGTCGAGCATCGCAGTGACCAGCGCGCCCGATTGCGAGACGAACGCCAGCTCGCCCGGCAACGCGTCGGTCTGCGCGAAGCTGGCGTTCAAGCCGAGATGCGGCACCAGCAGGCCGATGCAGTTGGGGCCGAGGATGCGCAGCAGATGGGGACGCGCCGCCGCCCGCATCGCTTCCTTCTGCGCCGCGTCCAACCCGGCCGTGAGGACCACGGCGGCGCGCGTGCCGAGGGCGCCGAGTTCGTCGATCAGGCCGGCCACGGTGGCGGGCGGCGTGCAGATCACGGCCAGATCGGGAGCCGATGGCAGGGCGGCTGCGCGCGCGAAGACCTTCTGGCCGTCGAGCTCACGGTACTTGGGGTTGACCGCGAAGACCGCCCCCTTGAAGTTGCCGCGAAGCAGATTGGCCCACACCGTGGCACCCACGCTGGCGGGCCGCTGCGAGGCGCCGAACACGGCCACCGAGGCCGGCGCGAACAAGGGGTCGAGGTTGCGGATGCTCATACGTCGGGTGCCGAATTCCATCACGCGTCACCGCAAGGCGGGCGGGCACGCAATGGCAGACGGCATCCGATTGTGCAGCGCCTCGCAGCCGCTCGATGAGGGCCGCGATGCCGGACAATCCGCATGCGTGGCGCAGAGCCCCCGCAAACCACCCATGCCATTTCGCGCTGTTGCAATCCCCGAGCCGATCGCAGGCGCGCTCTGGCTGCACGCGATGCCCGGCCGGCTCGAGCCGTGGGAGTCGTTCCTCGACGAGGCGCGGCGCGCCCGGCTGACCCTTCTGGTCTGCCTCACGCCGCGGCAGGAGCTCGCGTCGCTCTCGCCCTCCTACGACCTGGCGCTGCGCCGAGGGTACGCTGCCGATGCGCTGGCTGCACCTGCCGATGCGCGACCTCGGCCTGGCCGGCAACCTCGAACTCTTTCGCGACGGTATCGAGCGGATTGCGCAGGGCGTCGCGACGGGCGACGTGACCCTGCTCCACTGCGCGGCCGGCATCGGCCGCACCGGCACCGCAGCTGCCTGTCTGCTCAAGCGACTCGGGCTGCCGCGCGAGCAGGCGCTGCAGCTTGTCCGCGCCGCTGGCTCCAGCCCGGAGTCGGCAGTGCAGTCGGGACTCGTCGACATCTTCTGACCGCCACCGGATGATCGAGTCGCAAGCGCTCGCGCTGGCCTTCGTCCACTGCAGCGAAGCCTTGCTCGTCGTCGACAAGCCGAGCGGACTGCCCGCCGTGCCGGGGCGAGGCCCGCACCTGCAGGACTGCGTGGCCAGCCGGGTGCAGGCCGAGTTCGCCGACGCGCTCGTCGTGCACCGACTCGACATGGCCACCTCGGGGCTGATGCTGATGGCGCGCGGCCCGGCAGCGCAACGCGTACTGAACGACGCGTTCGCCCGACGCGCGGTCGACAAGCGCTATGTCGCGGTGGTTTGCGGCCTGCTGCCGTCTCCGGCCGGCGACCCCTGGGGCGAGATCGACCTGCCGCTCGCAGCAGACTGGCCGGCACGCCCGCGCCAGAGGGTCGACGTGCACGGCGGCAAGCCCTCGCTCACCCGCTACCGCGTGCTCGGCCATGACCTGCAGAACGACCGCAGCCGCGTCGAGCTGCAGCCGCTGACCGGCCGCTCGCACCAGTTGCGCGTGCACCTGCTCGCGATCGGCCACCCGATCGTCGGTGATGCGCTGTATGCCCCGCCGCAGGTGCAGACGCACTCCGCGCGCCTGCTGCTGCACGCGAGCGCACTGGCTCTGGCGCACCCCTTCAGTGGCGAGCCCATGACGTTCAGCAGCGCACCGCCATTCTGAAGCCCGGGTGCCGTGGCCAGACACCGTAGACTCACGCCATGACCAGCCTCACGATCCTCACCGGGGCCTCGCGCGGCATGGGCGCGGCGATGGCCGAACAGCTGCTGCAGCCCGGCAGCGTCGTGCTGTGCCTCTCGCGCAGTCTCCATCCGGGCCTGCCGGCAATGGCCACCGCGGCGGGCGCGACACTCGAACAATGGACGATCGACCTCGGCGAGCCGCTGGCGGCCGCGGCTCGCGTCGAGGCCTGGCTGCAGGCGCAGTCCGGCGAGGCCTTCGACAGTGCGACGCTGATCAACAACGCGGCGATGCTCACGCATCTCGGTCCGCTCGAGGAGGCTGCTGCTGCCGAGTTGTCGAGCGCGCTGCGCGTCGGGCTGGAGGCGCCGCTGCTGCTGACCGCCGCCTTCCTCCGCGCGACGCTCGCCTGGCGCGCGCGCCGGCTCGGCGAGTGCAGGGTGCTCAACATTTCATCCGGGCTGGGCCGCACGGCGATGGCCAGCCAGGCCAGCTACTGCGCGGTCAAGGCCGGGCTCGACCACTTCTCGCGGTCGGTCGCGCTCGACCAGGCCGTTGCGCAACACCCGGCACGCATCGTTTCGCTCGCACCGGGTGTGATCGACACCGACATGCAGGTGCACTTGCGCGCCGCCGATCCGGCACGCTTTCCGGATCACGCCCGCTTCGTGCAGTTCAAGGCGAGCGGGCAGCTCGACGCACCGGCCGCGGCCGCCGCCAAGGTCCTCTCCTTCCTGCGACGGCCCGACTTCGGCAACAAACCGGTCGCCGATGTTCGCGACGCCTGACTGCCAGGCGGAGCCGGCCTTCGAACCCCGCACCCGGCCTGCGCGCCTTGCCCCTCATTCGCGTACAGGTATTCCCCCTGTAGCATCGCAGCCTGTTCATGCGGGAACCGGGCATCGCCACGGCGATGCTCGGCACGGCCACTGGCCGCAAGGAGTTTCGACATCATGAAGAAGATCGTCTTGAGCGTGTTCATCGCCTTGCTGGGGGTGAGTTTCGTGGCGCTCGACGCGCAAGCCAGACGGCTCGGCGGCGGCGGCACCTCGGGCATGCAGCGCCAGATGCCGGCCAGGCAGACACCGACATCGCCGCCCGCGCAGCAGGCGCCCGCAGCGACACCCACCGCAGCGGGCGCAGCCACGCCAGCTGCCGCGCCGCGACGCTCGTGGATGGGGCCGATCGCCGGTCTTGCAGCAGGCCTCGGGCTGGCTGCGCTGGCAAGTCACCTCGGCATGGGCGCGGAATTCGGCAACCTGCTGATGATCATGCTGCTGGCGGTGATTGCGATCGTTGCGATCCGCTTCGTGATGCGCCGATTCGGCCCCGCCGCGCAAGACAGTGGCGCGCCCGCGACAACGCGAGGCCTGCAGTACGCCGGCGCCGGCGCGGCGCCGAGCGGCGGCTGGACGTCACCACCGGGCGCTGGCGCCTCGCTTTCGACGGCGGGTCGGGCGCCTGAGCAGGTGCAAGCCGGACCCAACCTGCCCGAGGGGTTCGACAGTGCGGGTTTCGAGCGCATCGCCAAGCTGATCTTCATCCGCATGCAGGCCGCCAACGACAGGGCCGACCTGGAGGATCTGCGCCAGTTCGCGACGCCCGAGATGTTCGCGGTGTTCAGGCTCGAACTCCAGGACCGCAAGGGCGCGCCGCAGCAGACCGACGTGGTGCAACTCGACGCGCAAGTGCTCGACTTCGCCCAAGAGGATGCCCGCCAAGTGGTCAGCGTGCGCTTCCACGGACTGATCCGCGAAGAAAAGGACGGTGCGGCGACGCAGTTCGACGAGGTCTGGCACCTCGTCAGGCCCACCGACGGCAGCCACGAATGGGCGATCGCCGGGATCGCGCAGACCGCCTGAGCGCCCCCAAGGCCGCCGCCTCGCGGCGTCCGCCCCCCGAGGGGGAGCAAGGAAACTTGGGGCGGCCCGGCGTTTCCTTGAGGTCGCCCGCCCGCTCCCCGAAACCAGCGGCCGTCAGGACGCCTGCTTCTCGCCGGAGTCCGCAGCCTCCTTCGCCCTGACCAGCAGCACTGGAACGCTGGCCAGGCGCGCGATCATTTCGGCATCGCTCCCGAGCAGCAGCCGGCCGACACCGCGTCGGCCGTGCGTGCCGAGCACGATCAGACCGGCCCGCCACAGGCGTGCCTGTTCGACGACGTGGTCGCACACCCGGCCGGCAATGCTGTCGCACAGCACGGTATCCACGGCCAAGCCGGCCTTCTCGACGCGCGCCGCATCCTTCTTCAGCAGCAGTTGGCCGCCTTCGCGAAGCAACTGGATCATGTCGCCGGTGGCCATCGTTGCCGCCTCCATGCCGGTCGCGAACGAGAGTTCGTCGACGACGTGAATCAGGCGCAGGCGCGCGCCGGTGAGTTTGGCGAGCTTGATGGCCTCCTGCAGACCGCGCGAGGATGTCGGACTTCCGTCCACGGGTACGAGGATCTTGCTGTACATGGCGGCCTTTCGAATGGCGAGACGCGTCGCCGGGCCCAACGATGATCGCGTCCGGTGGCCGCAGCGGCGTTGACGGGGGTCAAGTGCCTGTCCGCGAGCGTCGCGACGCGCCCGCCGGCGCTGCGCGATACTTCGCGCTGTCGACCCCGAGGAGAGCCGTCATGGCCAAAGGACAGCAGCGCAGTACCAAGGAAGCGAAGAAGCCGAAGAAGGACAGTGGCCCGCCCAAGCCGGTGGCGCCTCTGGCACCTTCGGCGACGATCACGACCGTGGTTCCCGACCGCAGCAAGAAGAAGAAGTGATCGCGCGGCGCGAGCGCGCCGTCAATCCTCCGACTCCGCCGCCGGCACGGCCGCGCCGGCGGCGATCACTCGCACCCGCGTGCCGTGCACGCCGACCACCTGCCCGGGTCTGAGTTTGCAGGTCTTGCGCAACTCCTCGCGGCCGTCCACCTGCACCTTGCCGGTCGCCACCATGGCCTTGGCGCCACCGCCGCTGCCCGCCAGACCGGTGGCCTTGAGCAGGGCATCGAGCGTGATGTACTCGCCCCGCAGTTCGAAGGCTATCGTTTGCATGGGCTGGGTGTCCTGAGGCTGGCCGGGTCGCAGGCGCGGATTGTGCGCCCGGCGCGCCACCCGTCCCGACAGACTCCCGGGCTCAGCGATATCGCTCGCGCGCGAGCGCAGCGCCCTGCGCGAGCGCCTTGAGCTTGGCTTCGGCGACCGCGCGCGACATCGGCGCCATGCCGCAGTTCGTGCATGCCAGCAGACGGTGTCTCGGCACGAACTGCAGGGCCCGACCGATCGTATCGGCCACTTCCTCGGGCGTCTCGACCGCGTCGGAGGCGACATCGATCACGCCCACCATGACGTCCTTGCCTTCGAGCAGGGCCATCAATTCGGGCGGCACGTGCGAGTGGATGCACTCCAGGCTGACCTGCGCGATGCTGCTGCGGGCGAGCGCCGGGAAGATCTGCTCGTACTGGCGCCACTCGCCGCCGAGCGTGCTCTTCCAGTCGAGATTGGCCTGGATGCCGTAGCCGTAGCAGATGTGCACCGCGGTCTTGCACGTCAGGCCGCGCGCGGCGCGCTCCAGCGCGGCAACCCCCCAATCGGCGGCTTCCCGCAGGTAGACGTTGAAGGCCGGCTCGTCGAACTGGATGACGTCCACGCCTTCCGCCTGCAAGGCCAGCGCTTCCTGGTTCAACAACTCGGCGAAAGCCATCGCCATCGCCACGCGGTCGCCGTAGTGGCGGTCGGCAACGGTGTCGACGATGGTCATCGGTCCGGGCAGCGTGAACTTCAAGGTACGCGCTGTGTGGGCGCGCGCGAACCGTGCCTCGGTGGCGTGGACCCGGGCCTTCAGGCGCGGCGGCGCAACGACCTGCGGCACCATCGCGTCGTAGCGATTGTTGCGAATGCCCATCTTCACCTGGTGGTCGAAGTCGATACCCTCGACCTGTGCGAGGAATCCGTGCACGAAGTGCTGGCGAGACTGCTCGCCGTCGCCGACGATGTCCAGGCCTGCGTCTTCCTGCGTCTTGAGCCACAGCAGCGTCGCATCGAGCTTGGCCTGCGCCAGCTCGGATCCTTCGACGCGCCATCGCGGCCAGAGTTTGTTCGTTTCGGCAAGCCAGGCGGGTTTGGGCAGGCTGCCGGCGAGGGTGGTCGGGAACATCGAGGGTCTCCATGGGTCGACTGCGCAACGCCGCGCCAAGCACGCGGGCGGCGCGTGCGCAAGCTTGTCACACTTTGTGACTCCGCGTTCGCAGCACGACTGCATCCGTGTGCCGACGCAACGAGAATGGGCGCCTTGCGTGCCGCCCCGAGCCCTCGATGAATCACCGCTTGCCCTGGCTGGTTGCCCTGCTGATCGCCCAAGCGGCATGGGGACAGGCGGCTTCGCAGGCGTCTTTGGGGCTAGGTCACCCGGCCGAGGCGCTCGTCGACCGCAGCGCCAGGACGCAGCGCATGCGCCCCGACGAGAGCGAGCGACTGGCGAAGGAGGCGCTGACCCTGCTCGCCAGACAGCCCGATGCCGACCTCGAGGTCCGCGCGCGGACCCTGCTCTGCAGCCACTTGTCGGAGCGCGACCGTGTCGCTGCCGAGCAGGAGGCAGCGGCGGCCGAGGCGCTGTTGCCGAAGTTGCGCCGCGTCGGGCTGCGCGCAGGGCTGCTCGGCTGCCAGGGCGAGATCCGCGAATACGCCGGCAACAACGACCAGGCGATGAGCCTGTACCAGCAGGCCGTCGGCGTGGCCGACGCGGCGGGTGACCAGGAGATGCTCGCCGGGGCGTTGTTCCAGCGTGGCTACCTGCGTGGCGTGCAGGGTGACTACGCCTCCGGCCTGGTGGACTTGCGGCGTGCACGAAACCTTTACGAGCAGCTCGATCTGCCGCAGCAGGCGGCGACCACCCTCAACGGCATTGCGATCGTCTACAACCGGATGGGCGACTTCGCCCAGGCCCGGGAGTACTTTCAGCACACGCTCGACGCACAGCTGGCGGCCGGTCAGTTGCGCGAGCAGGCCGTGACCTGGCACAACCTCGGCCGCACCAGCGAGAACCTCGGCGCGTGGGACGATGCGCGGAAGGCCTTCGAGAGCTCGCTCGCACTGTGCCGTGAAATCCATTACCAGCGCGGCGAGGCGCACGCGCTGCGCGGCCTGGCCAGCGTGCGCAACGCGCTCGGCGATGCGAGCGGCGCCATGGCCTTGCTCGCCCAGGCCGAGGCGCTGCAGCAGCAGGTACCCGACGCGCGGCTGCGCGCGCAGATCCTGCTCCAGCGCGGCATCGCATTGCGCCTCTTCAAGCGTCATTCCGACAGCCTCGCGGCCCTCGACGAGAGCCTGGCGATCTTCAGGAGCGCCGACTCGCAGCACGAGATGGTCGACACCTACCGCGAGCTGTCGCTGACACAGGCTGAACTCGGCGACTGGCGCGCCGCCTACGAGCGCCATCGCGACTTCAAGGCCAGCTCCGACCGCTTGCTGCAGCGCCAGCTCGACCAGCGCTTCGCTTCGCTGAAGGTGGCCTTCGACAGCGAGGCCAAGGAGAAGGAGAACCGCCTGCTGCAGCGGGAGCGCGACGCCGTCGAGACTGCGCTGGCAAGCGCCCGCGCCCTGAGCAGCCTGCTCGTCCAGGTGGCCGTGCTGGCAGCGTCGCTGACCTTGATCCTCGGCTTCATGGCCTGGCGCATGCGACGCTCGACGGCGCGCATGCACCTGCTCGCAATGACCGACGAGCTGACCGGCCTGCCGAACCGGCGGGCCGTGCTGGCACGGCTGCGAGCGTTGCTCGACGGGCCGGGCGCGCCGACCTGCGCGCTGATGATTGCCGATCTGGATCACTTCAAGCCGATCAACGACAGGCACGGGCACGCGGTCGGCGACGAGGTGCTGCGCGCGGTCGGCAGCGTGCTGACCGAGGCCGTGCGCGAGCCGGTGTTCGTCGGACGCCTGGGCGGCGAGGAGTTCCTGGTCGTGCTGCCGCAGACAGACCTCGAGTCGGCACGCCAGGCCGCCGAGCGCCTGCGCGAGCAGATCAGCGCGATCGACACCAGCCGCTGGTTCACCGACCACGGCCTCGCGGTCAGCCTCGGCGTGACCGTCTCGCATCCCGGCGATACCGAAGGCAGCATGCTGCACCGCGCGGACACGGCGCTCTACGAAGCCAAGCACAGCGGACGCAACCGGGTCGTCACGCGGGACGCGTGAGCATCATCGGTGCCGACTGCGGGCATTGATGTACAATGCGCCTCGCAGAGTTGTGCAAGTTCATCGTGCTTTGAGGTCGGTACCCTGTCGCGGTTCTCGCGCCAGGTCTCGCTGGAAATCCCCCGGGTTCGTTTCTTGTGCGTCTTCGCATGCGCCCGCATTCGCTGCGCATATTTATTGTCTTGGCTACGGCATGACTCAAGGTCGAGTCTGTCTTCACCGAGACTTCGTTTAGATTGGAACGTTAGATGACTACCCAAACCGGCACCGTGAAGTGGTTCAACGAGAGCAAGGGCTACGGCTTCATTGCCCAGGATGCAGGCGGCGCCGACCTGTTCGCCCATTTCCGTGACATCGAAGGCAGCGGCTTCAAGACGCTGACGGAGAACCAGCGGGTTCAGTTCGAAGTCAAGCAAGGCCAGAAGGGCCTGCAGGCAGCGAACATCAAGCCGCTCTGAAGCTCTTGCTTCGTCACTGAAAAGCCGCGGTTCGCCGCGGTTTTTTTGTCTTCGGCATGACTTCGCTGCGCGAAGTCAGCCTTCGACGCAACGGTCCTTCGGCCCGTT
Organism: uncultured bacterium; assembly: GCA_963802435.1. Lineage (GTDB taxonomy): Bacteria > Pseudomonadota > Gammaproteobacteria > Burkholderiales > Burkholderiaceae_C > CAIKUF01. The sequence continues at coordinate 203,493 of CAWDIT010000013.1, read as the reverse complement.
GCGTCGGCGACCATGACGCGCTGGTGTCTGCGCCGTCGCAGTTCCTCCCCAGCACGGGGAAGACACGGCTCGCGGCGCCTCGGCCCGAGATTCCACCTCCCGACTGGAGCCCATCGATGACAGCAAGCACCGCCCTGACCAATCACCAGGTTCGCCTGGCCGCGCGCCCGGTCGGCACACCGACCCGCGCCAACTGGAGCTACACGAGCGAGCCGGTACCCGAGCTCGCAGACGGTGACGTGCTCGTCAGAACGCTGTACCTGTCGCTCGACCCGGCGATGCGGGGCTGGATGAACGAGGGCAAGAGCTACATCGCGCCGGTCGGCATCGGCGAAGTGATGCGTGCCGGCGGCGTGGGCGTCGTGGCGGCGTCGAAGAACCCGGCGTTCGCGGTCGGCGACCACGTCAACGCGGGACTCGGCGTACAGGAATACTGCCTGATCCCCGCCGGGGCGATCAAAGGCAGCGGGATCTTCAAGATCGACCTGCGACTCGGCCAGGCAACGCAGTGGCTCAACGTCCTCGGCATGCCAGGCATGACCGGCTACTTCGGGCTGCTGGACGTCGGCCAGCCGAAGGCCGGCGAGACGCTGGTCGTTTCGGGCGCGGCCGGCGCCGTCGGGCAGACGGTGGGCCAGCTCGCGAAGCTCAAGGGCTGCCGCGTGGTCGGCATTGCCGGCGGCGCGGCCAAGTGCGCATGGGTCGTCGAGGAACTCGGCTTCGACGCCTGCATCGACTACAAGACTGGCTCGGTGCGCGATGGGCTGAAGCAACATTGCCCGAGCGGCGTCGACATCTACTTCGACAACGTCGGCGGCGACATCCTCGACACCGTGCTCACCCGCATCAACCGCAAGGCGCGCATCGTCATCTGCGGCGCGATCAGCCAGTACAACAACACGACTGCGGTGAAGGGGCCGGCCAACTACCTGTCGCTGCTCGTCAACCGTGCGCGGATGGAAGGCATCGTGGTGTTCGACTACGCCGAGCGCTTTCCGCTGGCGATCGCCGAGCTGGCGGGCTACCTGAAGGACGGCCGGATGAAGAGCAGGGAAGACATCGTCGTCGGGCTCGACACCTTTCCCGAGGCCCTGCTCAAGCTGTTCAGCGGCGAGAACTTCGGCAAGCTCGTGCTGCAGGTCGCGCAGTGACCACCGGTCATACCCGCCCGGCGCGGGTCTGCGCTACGCGGCGGCGGGCTCGAGCAGCCCGCGCTGCCTGAGCATCGGCTCGACCTTCGGCTCGCGGCCACGGAACGCGCGAAACGCCGCACCGGGTTCGATCGAGTTGCCCGCCGAATAGATGCAGCGCCGCAGACGTTCGGCGACCTGCGGATCGAAAGGGTCGCCGGCCTCGACGAAGGCGTCGAATCCGTCGGCATCGAGCACCTCGGCCCACAGGTACACGTAGTAGCCCGCCGCATAGCCGGAGCCCGCGAACAGGTGCTGGAAGTGCGCCAGCCGGTGGTTCAGGCCGATGGCCGCCGGCAGTCCGATGCGATCCAGCACTTCGCGCTCGAGCGCGGTGATGTCGGGCACATCGGTCCCGGTCGACGAGTGCGCCGCCATGTCGACCAGCGCCGACGCGGCGTAGCGCACGGTCTCGTAGCCCTGGTTGAACTTCCGCGCGGCCTGCAGGCGCGCGACGAGCTCGTCGGGAATCGGCTCACCGGTAACGTGGTGGCGCGCATGGCGCCTGAGCACTTCGGGTTGCTCGAGCCAGTGCTCGAAGATCTGCGACGGCAGCTCGACGAAGTCGCGCAGCACGCTGGTGCCCGACAGGCGTTCGTAGTCCACGTTCGACAGCAGTCCGTGCAGTCCGTGGCCGAACTCGTGGAACAGCGTCGTCGCGTCGTCGAAGCTCAGCAGGGTGGGCTCGCCCGCGCCACCCCTGGCGAAATTGCTGTTGTTGACGACGATCGGCAGCACGCCGCCCTGCCCCGGCGCCGCGTTGCGTGACTGCCTGCGGTAGGAACTCATCCAGGCGCCGCTGCGCTTGGTGGGTCGCGCGAAGTTGTCGTGCAGGAACACACCGACGAGCGCGTCGTCCGCACCGCGGACTTCGTACACCTTCACGTCCGGGTGGTAGGCCTCGACCGCGGGCTGCTCGATGAAGCGCAGACCGAACAGGCGCTGCGCGCAGTCGAACGCCGCCTCGACCATCCTGTCGAGCGCGAAGTAGGGCTTGATGCCTGCCTCGTCGAGGTCGTAGCGCGTCCGGCGCACCTTCTCCGCGAGATGGCGCCAGTCCCAGGCTTCGATCGCGTGGCTCTGGCCGCACGACAGCAGCATCGCCTGCAAGGCCTCTTGCTCGGCCTCGGCGCGCGCCCGCGCCGGGCCCCAGACCTGCGCCAGCAATCGCTCGACCGCGCCCTGGGTACCGGCCATGGTGTCGGCGAGCGCATAGTCGGCGAAGCTGGCATGGCCGTGCAGGCGCGCCTGTTCGTTGCGCAGCGCGAGGATCTCGGCAGCGACCGGCCGGTTGTCGTTCTCGCCGTCGTGCTCGCCGCGCGTCACCCAGGCACGCCAGGCCCTCTCGCGCAGGTCACGCCGTTCGCTGAACGTGAGGAAGGGCACGATGTGCGAGCGCGACAGCGTGATCACGCCGTCGGCCTGCAAGCCGCGCTCCGCGGCCGCCGCGCGCGCCGCGGCACGGACGAAAGCGGGCAACCCGGCGAGGTCGGCCTCGCCATGAAGTTCGAGCCGGAACGCGGATTCGTCGGCGAGCACGTTCTGGCCGAAGCGCGTGGTCAGCTCGGCCAGCCGCTCCATCACCTGCGCATAGCGGCGCTTCGCGTCGGGAGCCAGCATGGCGCCGGCGCGCACGAAGTCCAGATGGATGCGTTCGACGAGGCGCACCTGCTCGGCGCCCAGCCCCGACGCCGCGCCCTGCGCGTGAACCGCCGCGATGCGCGCGAACAGCCCGGCATGCAGGTAGATCGAACTCTCATGGGCGGCGAGCCGGGGCGCGAGTTCGCGTTCGACGGCCTGCAACTCGGGCGAGGTCTCGCTGCTCGCAAGGTTGAAGAACAGACCTTCGAGCCGCGCCAGCAGACGCCCGCTGCGATCGAATGCCGCCACGGTGTCGTCGAAGCCCGGCGTCGACCCGAGGTCGGCGATGGCGTCGATCTCCACGAGGTGCTCGCCCATCGCCTGCTCGAACGCCGGCGCGAAGTGCTGCGCACGCACGGCCTTGAAGGGTGGCAGGCCGTAGGGTGTCTGCCAGGGCTCGAGCAGCGGGTTGCCTTCGTTCATCGATTGTTCCTTCGGGTCGACCGTCACTTGCCGGCCTTGATATCGTCGTAGTCGGACTCGAGGTACTTGCGGTCGCCGCAGTCTCTGGCGTAGCTCTGCTGCCCGGTGGCGAGCTTGTCCACCCGTTCGTTGAACAGTGGCGCCGCCGCCTTGTAGTCTTCGATGAGCTTGCCGCGCGAGCGCGACTTCTCGTTGAAGCCATCGACCGCGGCCTGGCTCGATCGGTCGACGGTCGCCTTCTCGGCCTCGAGCTCGGCGCCCAGGCGATCGATCTCGCTGCGGGTCTTCTGCATCGATTTCTGGGTCTCGAGGATGTCGGCGGTCTCCTTCTTCAGGCGATCGTCTTCGGACATGCAGCGGCGCAACTCGTCGCGCGACAGCACCGGCCCGCTGCCCTTGCCGACCGGAGCCTCGACCGCCTTGGCGCTCGCCGGCTTCGTCGTCGCGGTTCTGGCCGGTGCCTTGGTGGCCACATCGGCGGCCAGTGCCGTAGGCAGACCCATCGCGCAGGCCACGGCCGCGACGAGGGCGAACAGGTGATCGCCGACAGGGAATGGGGTTCGTTTCATGAGATCGTCCTCAAGGGGGTGCCGCCGGGCCGGCGCAGGCCTCGCGGCGCGAATGATGCCAGGGCGCGGCGGCAGCGCAGACGCGGGCCGCGAACGGTCTACGGCTGACCGAGCCCCTGGGCGAGCAATTGCGCGACAAGCCCGCTCATGCCGCCGTCATGCGCGGCGGCACGTTCCACGAGTTGCTTGACGAGCGACTGCGGCAGCTTGCAGGCGAACGGCACCAGGCCGGCAGCTGCGTCGAGTCTGCGCTGCTCGCGCCGGTCGGGCAGGCTCGCCGAGCCCGCGCCGTAGCGTTGTGCGACGCCGGTACCCGCCATGCGGCCGGTAATCTTCTTGGCCTGCGCCTTTTCGAGGTCGGTCTTCTTCATGCTCATGGCGCGTCACCCAGTTGCTCGGAGGAGCTGATTGTCGCCCGGCCGGCTGCGGTAACCTCGCTGCTCGGTGAAGCACCCGCTTCGCCCTGCGAAAGACCCGCATGGCACTCAAGGCCACGATCTACAAAGCCCAGCTCCAGATCGCCGACATGGACCGCGGCGTCTACGGCGAACACTTCCTGACCATCGCGCGCCACCCTTCCGAAACCGACGAGCGGATGATGATCCGCGTGCTCGCCTATGCGTTGAACGCCCCGGCCGGCGCCGATCACGGCGCGCTCGAGCTGGCCAAGAGCCTGTGGGACAGCGACGAACCGGACCTGTGGCAGAAGGACCTGACGGGCCAGGTCGTGCACTGGATCGACGTCGGCCAGCCCGACGAGCGGCGCATCCTGCGGAGCAGCCCGCGCGCCGGGAGTGTCACGGTGCTGAGCTTTGCCAGCAGCACGCCGGTCTGGTGGTCCAACATCGCCGCCAAGATCACGCGCGCGCGCAATCTCACCGTATGGCAGATCGAGGCGGCGCAGAGCCAGGCGCTCGCGGCGCTCACGCAGCGCACGATGCAACTCCAGGTCTCGGTGCAGGAAGGCACGGTCTACGTGAGCGAAGGCGAGCGCTCGGTCGAGATCACGCCGCTGGCACTGACCGCCGCCTGACAGCAATGGCGCTCACCGTCGAGCACCTGACCGAGCGCGGCCGATTCCAGGCCGTCGTCGAGGGCCATTCGTGCGTCGCCGACTATCGGCTTGCCGGCGGCGTGATGCAGATGACGTACACCGCGGTGCACCCCGCCCTGCAAGGCCGTGGCATCGCGGCCGAACTGGTCGACGCCGCTCTGGCCTACGCGCGAGCGAACGGGTTGAAGGTCGAACCGCTGTGCAGCTATGTCCGAGCCCACATGCGGCGCCACCCGCAAACGCACGATCTGCTCGCGTGACACCGCTGAAACTGACGGCCGTTACATTGAAGTGACGCGCTCCGCTCCAGATTCAAGCGCAAGTCCGCTTTCGGCCCATTGCGGCCCTTCGGTATTGAGTGCTGGAGCGAGCCAAGGCCAGCGCGTGGCCGAGGGCGGCGGGCAACCGGCTGCCTCCGTGTCCCCCGACGCCATCCTGACGGCTGGCGTCTCCTCCTTTACCTGCGGCAGCCGGTTGCCCGCCGCCCTCGGCCCAGTGCCAGCGGAGCGTGCCGACACACGTGCCTGCGCAAGCGATGCCGTAAAGGTGGCAGAGCGTCAGGACGGGCTGGCGTGTTCTGCGCAGGTAAAGGAGGAGGCGGCGGCCGCAGGCCGGCGCCGGGGGACACGGAGCAGAGCACGCCAGCTCGGCCTGGCGCTCCCGCGTCGAACTGCCAGAGCGGGCACCGCCTGCCGCGCCGCGATGAAGCCGCCGGAAAGCGGACATCCACGAACGACCGCAATGGGCCGAAAGCGGACGCCGCAGGGCAAGCTTTCTTGCTTTGCGGAGTGAGCGAAGTACGATGGAAGTCTGACATGGACACGACGGCGCGCGAGGTGCTCGATTTCTGGTTCGGCGCGCCGGGCTCGTCCACCCATGGGCAGGCGCGCGCCGAGTGGTTTCGCAAGAGCGATGCGTTCGATGCCGAGGTCGCACAGCGCTTCGGGCCGTTGATCGAGCAGGCGCTGCGCGACGAGCTGCGCGAATGGACCGCAGAGCCCGAAGCCGCTCTCGCCCGCATCCTGCTGCTCGACCAGTTCACGCGCAACGCGTTTCGCGATTCGCCGCGCGCCTTTGCCGGCGATGCGCTTGCGCTCGCGGCTGCGCGCGCGATGGTCGCGTCTGCGCACGACATGGCGCTGTTGCCGGTGCAGCGCGCATTCGTCTACCTGCCGTTCGAGCACGCCGAAGACCTGGCTGCGCAGGACGAATCGGTGCGCCTGTTCACGCGACTGGCTGTGCAGGCCCCGGCGCTGAACGGCATGCTGGACCATGCGCATCGCCATCGCGCGGTGATCGCGCGCTTCGGCCGCTTCCCGCATCGCAACGCGCCTCTCGCAAGGCTGTCCAGCGAGGAGGAGTTGGCTTTCCTGCAGGAGCCAGGGTCGCACTTCTGAGCGCCCTCACGCTGCCCCGTCGCAGCGACCAGCCTCAGGTGTTCGCCACGTCCTGGTCCTGCAACAGGCGCCACATCACCTTGCCCGCGCCCGATTTCGGCAAGGCATCCACGAACTGCACGATCCTGGGTACCTTGTAGGCGGCCATGTGCTCGCGCGCCCAGTCGACGACGTCCTGCTCGGTGGTTCTGCCCCGCGCCTCGGCGCGCAGCACGATCACCGCCTTCACCGTTTCGCCGCGATACGCGTCCTTCGCGCCGATGATGCAGGCCTCCTGCACTGCAGGACACTTGAAGAGCAGCAGTTCCACTTCGCTCGGCCAGACCTTGAAGCCGCTCGCGTTGATCATCCGCTTCAGGCGGTCGGTGAGGAAGAAGTAGCCCTCATCGTCCATGCGGCCGAGGTCGCCGGTGCGAAAGAACGGCTTGCCGTCGATCTCGATGAAGGCCGCCTGTGTTGCCTCGGGGTGCTTCCAGTAGCCCTTGAAGACCATCGGTCCGTTCGTCACGATCTCTCCCACCTCGCCCGGCGGAAGTTCCTGCAACGTCACCGGGTCGACGATGCGCGAATCGACGCCGTAGATCGGCATCCCCAGGCACTGCAGCTTGGCGCGCTCGGGCGGGTTGGCGTGGCTCGGTGCGGCGGTCTCGGTCAGGCCGTAGCCTTCGGCGAAGGTCAGTCCGAACTCCTGCAGCAATCGCTCGGCTACGGCGCGCGGCATGGCCGCGCCGCCGCCGCTCAGGTAGACGAGGCTCGACAGGTCGAAGCCCCTGTAGTTCGGGCTGCCGAAGAGGTCGATGATCATCGTCGGGATGCACGTCCAGTGCGTCACCCGGTAGCGCGAGATCAGTCGCCCGGCAAGTTCGCGGTCCCAGCGCGGCATCAGCACCGTCGTCGCGCCGGTATAGACCGAACCGAGCACGCCGTACATCAGGCCGGTGATGTGGAACATCGGCACCACCGCCAGGCTGACGCTCTCGGCGCCGGCCCATCCCCACTGGCCGCCGACGGCGTTGCTCATCAGCGTCCGGTGGGTGTGCATGCAGCCCTTGGGCAGTGCGGTCGTCCCCGAGGTGTAGGGCAGCAACGCCAGGTCGTCGGGTCTTGCAAGCTGCGGGCCCGGGGCCAGGCCGGCGGCGAGAGCGTCGCTCCAGCGCACGAAGCCTTCTGGCAGCGGTGACTCGGCGCGCAGCCACTGCTCGATCGCCGGCGGCAGCGCGATGTCCTCGGCGATGGCATCCGGCAGTGCGTCGGCGTAGCGCGCCACGAGCACCCGCTTCAGGCGCCGCTCGGCCGGCATGTTGGAATTCGCGGCAGCCACGAAGCCCGCCAGGTCGGCCGCGCAGATCACGATCTTCGTGTCGGGATCGGCAATGCAGTGCTCGAACTCGTCGGCGCGATTCATCGGATTGACCGGCACGACCACCGCGTCGGCACGCATCACCGCATAGAACGCGACGACGAACTGCGGGCAGTTCTGCAGGTACAGCGCCACCCGGTCGCCGCGCTCGACGCCTGCACCGTGCAGCCAGCCCGCCAACTGCTCGGCCTGGCGCTTCAACTCGGCGAACGAAAGCGACCTGCCACCGTAGACGTAGGCTGCCTTCTCGGGGAAGCGCGCCGCCGAGACCTCGAGGTTGAACCACAGCGTGGTATCGGGCACCGCAAGCTGGCGCGGCAGACGACGCGGCCAATGGGCATGGTGCGGACGGACGGCGTCTTGGTTCACGGTCGGGACTCCATTGGAAGGTCGCCAAGGTCACGCAGCGCAGCGGGCTTCATGCGCCGTGGAACGCGCGCAACATGGCGGGGCCACGGGAACGAGACCAGCCAGCTCAGCCGGCCTCGCCATTCCAGCGCACGTCTCCGCAGACGACGCGCAGGCCGTCCTGGCTGCGAAACGCCACCGACACGGTGATGCACAGATGCGCGCCGTGCAGTGTGCGGTACGGTCGCGTGACCTGCACCTTGCCGACGCTTTCCATCGCGCGCCGGTAGTACGGCCGGCGTCCGCAATGCCCGCCCTCGGTCTCGCGCATCGGCGCGAAGGCGGGATGCTCCCGGTGCTGGTGCTGCGATGCCCACTCGCTGGCGCCGATCTGACGGCCATCGCGGTCCAGCAGGTAGCACAGTTCGGTCCCGCGAAGCTGCAGAAATGTGGACACCGCCTCGGCCAGCGTGCGCCCGTCGGCCAGCAGTGCCGACGCGTAGCCGATCGCGCTGAGGTAGGGGCGGATCCTTTCACGGTAGCTGCGCTGTTCGAGGCTACGGCGCAATTCGTAGTCCTTCCACACCGTGCTCAGCGCCTGCGGCGCGTCGTCGGGGGGCACCAGCGCGGGCGCGGGGGTTGCGAACAGGTCGCCCTGCACGAGGTCCGCCTGCACGTCGAGCGCGACATAGGCCTCCTCTGGAGTCTCGACGCCTTCCATCAGCACCAGCGCACCGCACTGGTGGAGCAGCGACACCATCTGTGCCACCACGCGGCGCGCCTGCGGCTCGAGCGCCGCGCGCAGCACCAGACTGCGATCGAGCTTGACGATTTCGGGCTGCAGCCGCCACACGCGGTCGAAGTTCGAATGCCCGGCGCCAAAGTCGTCGAGCGCTATCAGGCAGCCTGAGGCCCGCGCCATGTGCGCGGCGCGGTCGAAGTCGGCGTCGCTGGGCACGGCGTCTTCCAGCACCTCGAGAACCAGCTGGTGGCCCTTCAGTCCGGTGCGCGCCAGCAGCGCACCCTGGAACTTGTCGTGCGCCAGACTGGCCGCCGCTACGAAGACCTGCGGTTGCATGTTGAAGAACAGCCAGTGCGCTGGTGGCGCCATCTCGGCGAAGTTCAGCGCGTGAACCAGGCGCGCAGCACGGTCGCGTTGCAACAGATCGGCGAACGAACCGTCGCCACGCAGCGCGACGGGTGGTCCGATCAGCCGTGCACTGGACACCTCCTCGGCGCGCAACAAGGCCTCGTGGCCCACGGGCCGGCCGTGCACCAGGCTGTAGATCGGCTGAAAGCGGCTGCGCATCAGCAGACCGCCGACCGCCAGTGCCCAGTGTTCGCCATCGCGCGTCAATCCAGCGCAGAGGCGCTCGAAGCCGGCCCCTTCATGGACGAAGGGTGCGTCCATCAGAACCTCCCGAGTTCGCCCAGGAGCTGCCGGCAGCGCGTCGACAACTCCACCGCCGCCCCAGTGGGCAGTGCGCCCGGGTACCGCTCGGTGCAGGAATCGTACAGGTTCATCAACAGATCCGCCGGAGGGATCGACGGCCGATTACACCGCTGCCGACACTGGCGCACAAGTGGGATTCTCGACACGGGGAGCTCGCTGCCATGGCGGAAGGCCGAAACCCGAGTGCTCAGAGCACCACCGGCTCCGGCTCGAGTCTGATGCCGAAGCGCCCATAGACGCTCTCCTGGATCGCGCGGGCCAGCGTCAGCACCTCGGCGCCGATCGCGCCACCGCGGTTGACGAGGACGAGCGCCTGCCTCTCGTACACCCCTGCGTGGCCGATGCTCTTGCCCTTCCAGCCACAGGCTTCGATCAGCCAGCCGGCCGCCAGCTTGATGCGGCCGTCGGGGAGCGGGTAATGCACGACGCCGGGGTCGCGGCCGATGATGTCGCGGCATTGCGTATCGCTGACGACCGGATTCTTGAAGAAACTGCCCGCATTGCCGACCAGCGCGGGGTCCGGCAGCTTGGCGCGGCGAATCGCGCAGATCCAGTCGAACACCTGCCTGGCGTCGGGCCGGGCGATGCCCGACTCGAGGCGAGCCCGCTCGAGCTCGAGGTAACCGAGCACCGGCTTCCACGGACGGGGCAGACGAAAGCGCACCCGCGTGATCACGCTCTTGCCGGCGAGCGCTTGCTTGAACACGCTGTCGCGGTAGCCGAAATGGCACATCTCGCGGGTCAACGTGACGGTGCGGCCGGTCATCAGGTCCACCGCCGTCAGCGAGTCGAAGCGATCCTGCAGTTCGACGCCGTAGGCGCCGATGTTCTGCACCGGCGCGGCGCCGACGGTGCCGGGAATCAGTGCCAGATTCTCCAGCCCCGGCCAGCCCTGCGCCAGCGTCCAGGCGACGAAGTCGTGCCAGTTCTCGCCGGCGCCGGCCTCGACGATGGTGGCGTCGTCGCGCTGCTCGAGCAGACGGCGGCCGCGCAGTTCGATCTTCAGCACCAGCGCCTGCACGTCGCGCGTCAGCACGATGTTGCTGCCGCCGCCGAGGACGAACTTGGGCGCGCGGCCGAACTGCGGGTCGTCGATAACGGCGCGCACGTCGGCCTCGCTGTGAATGCGAACGAGCTTGTGCGCAAGCGCGGGCAAGCCGAAGGTGTTGTACGGGCGCAGGCTGATGCCTGTCTCGATCTGCATGGCGGAATTTTCGCCGATCCGACGCGTTCCTCCGGGACACCCCGCAGCCCGGTCCGGGTCCGACCCGCGTACCATCCGATTCCATCCCGGCAACACGATCAGCCCATGCCCAGCTTCGACGCTGTCATCGATCCCAATCTGGTGGAACTTCGCAATGCCATCGAGCAGAGCAGCCGCGAGATCGGCACCCGCTTCGATTTCAAGGGCTCGTCGGCGCACATCGAGCTTGCCGGCAAGGAGATCACCCTGTACGCGGACAGCGACTTCCAGATCGCCCAGGTGACCGAGATCCTGCTCGCCAAGCTGGCCAAGCGCAACGTGGACTTGCGCTACCTGGACACCAGCGCCAAGGTGGAGAAGATCGGCGGCGACAAGGTCAAGCAGTTGCTGACCGTGCGCAGCGGCATCGCGAGCGACGTGGCGAAGAAGATGCAGACGTTCGTCAAGCAGAGCAAGCTCAAGGTGCAGGCAGCGATCCAGGGCGACAGCGTGCGCATCAGCGGTGCCAAGCGCGACGACCTGCAGGCGTCGATGGCACTGCTGCGCAAGGAGTTGCCCGATGTGCCGCTGACGTTCAACAACTTCCGTGACTGAGTCCTTCATGCCGACGCTGTATCGCGTGGCCTTGCACGGTTTCAGCGAGTTCGAGCGCAAGACGCTGACGTACTGCTTCAGTCAGGCTGAAACGCGCGAGCCGGGCTACCTGCAGGTCGAGCCGATTGCCGACGCCGACTTCATCGTCGCCGATGCGAACCACCCTGTCGTCGCGGGCAACTCGATCGCCAGCGAGCGCATGGGCGACACGCTGTTCATCGGCGACATCCCTCCGCCGGGCGCGGGCATGCACCTGCCGCGTCCTATCGACCCCGGGCGCATCCTGCGCACCCTCGACAGGATGGCCGCGAGGCGCAGCCGGCGCATCCGCAACTCGCGGCCCGAAATCCTGCTGCCGCTGGACATCGGCACGCCACGCCTCGCGGCGCACGGACCGGGCGATATCGTCGACACGGCGCCTGCCGAACTCCAGATCGAACCGGTCTCGATCACCTTCACCGAACCGAAGCCCCTCGGCGACGCAGATGCCACGGCTGCGCAGGGCGAAGCGACGGTCGATGCCGCACGCATGCCGCCCGCCACGCCCGAACCGAGCGCTGTGGATCGCCGCGCGACGAAGGCCGCCGCGAAGCGCGCGTCGCGGCGGGCCCGCCTGGCCCAATCGGCGGCCGACGCCGCCGATGCGCCGCACGATGTGCTGCTGCTCGACGCGTCACCGGAGCCGGTCGCCCTCGGCCTGCTGCTCGAGGTGTTCGGGTTCCGCGTCCAGCGCGTCGGAACCATCGCCGCGGCAATGAGCGTGCTCGAGAGCACGGCGCTGGCCGCCGCGTTCATCGACGTCGACGTGCAGGACGCAACTGGATTCGACGGGCTGCACCTGTGCCACCGCATCAAGCACCGTCTCGTGCCGCTGGCGCGCACGCTGCCGGCCGTGATGCTGATGTCGGCGCACGACTCGGCGGCCGAGCGCGTTCGCGCATCGCTCGCCGGCTGCGATGCCTTCCTCACGCTCCCGGTCACGCGCGGCGACGCCGCGCGCGCCCTCGAGTCGTGCAAGGTCGCGCTACCGACCGATCCGCGCCGCTCCTGAGGACCCCAGGGTCGGGCCTCGCCCAACCCTCCTCCCCCACGGGGGCCAAGAATGCTTCGAGCGGCCTGGCCTCTCCTCGAGGCCGCCCTTGGGGCAGCGCTGCGCCGCCCCGATGTGCGCCGGCGCGTGCGAGGCGCCGGATCGTCGCGGCGGCCTTGTCGCGAACGGGACATGGGAAAATGGAACGATCGTGCTAAAACGTGGCGAGCTGGTCCGCGCCAGACGAAGGACACCGGGTCGCGGACGGGCACTGCCCGGGAAACCTGGCCCGTTGCCGGCGACGACATCGAAGGAGCTTTGCCGATGGACCTGAACTTCACCCCCGACGAACTCGCCTTTCGCGAGGAGATCCGGGCCTGGGTGGCCGCGAACCTGCCCAAGGACATCAGCCACAAGGTGCACAACGCGCTGCGCCTGACGCGGGACGACCTGCAGACCTGGGCCCGCATTCTCGGCAAGAAGGGCTGGCACGGCTTTGCCTGGCCGAAGCAGTTCGGCGGACCGGGCTGGAACTCGACCCAGCGCCACCTGTTCGAGGAGGAATGCGCCCTCGCCGGCGCGCCGCGCATCGTGCCTTTCGGCCCGGTGATGGTGGCACCGGTGATCATGGCCTTCGGCACGCCCGAGCAGCAGCAACGCTTCCTGCCGGGCATCATGAGCGGCGAGGTCTGGTGGAGCCAGGGCTACAGCGAGCCGGGCGCGGGGTCGGACCTGGCGTCGGTGAAGACGCGCGCGGTGCGTGCCGGAAACAGGTACGTCGTCAACGGGCAGAAGGCCTGGACCACGCTCGGCCAGTACGGCGAGTGGATCTTCTGCCTCGTTCGCACCAGCACCGAAGGCAAGCCGCAGACGGGCATCAGCTTCCTGCTGATCGACATGAAGAGTCCCGGCGTCACCGTGCGCCCGGTCAAGCTGCTCGACGGCGAGCCCGAGGTCAACGAGGTCTTCTTCGACGATGTCGAGGTCCCGCTCGAGAACCTGGTCGGCGAGGAGAACAAGGGCTGGACCTACGCCAAGTACCTGCTTGCCCACGAGCGCACCGGCATCGCCGACGTGAACCGCTCCAAGCGCGAGCTCGAGCGGCTCAAGCGCATCGCCAAGGCGGAAGGCGTCTATGAGGACCAGCGCTTCCGCGACGAGATCGCCAGGCTCGAGATCGATGTGGTCGCCCTCGAAATGATGGTGCTGCGCGTGCTTGCGGCCGAAAAGAGCGGCAAGCAGCCGCTCGAGATCGCCGGCCTGCTGAAGATCCGCGGCAGCGAGATCCAGCAGCGCTATGCCGAGCTGATGATGCTCGCCGCCGGACCTTACAGCCTGCCCTTCATCCTCGAGGCGATGGAAGCCGGCTGGCAGGGCGACTACGTCGGCGCGGCGCATTGCGCGCCGCTGGCCGGGACCTATTTCAATCTGCGCAAGACGACCATCTACGGAGGCAGCAACGAAGTGCAGCGAGGCATCGTCGCCCAGTCGCTGCTCGGGGTGTGACCTCCAGGCTCGCAAGGACATCATCATGGATTTCGATTTCACCGACGACCAGCAATCGCTGCGCGACGCCGTGCGGCGCTGGGTCGACAAGGGCTACGACTTCGAGCGTCGGCGCGGCATCGTCGGCGCCGGCGGCTTCTCAGCCGACGCCTGGCGCGAACTGGGCGAGCTCGGACTGCTCGGTCTGGCCGTGCCTGAGGCCCACGGCGGCATGGGCTTCGGCGCCGTCGAGGCGATGGTCGTGATGGAGGAACTCGGGCGCGGCATCGTCGTCGAGCCCTATGCGGCGGTGGCCCTCGTCGCTGCGCCGTTGCTCGTCGACAGCAGCGCGCCGGCCGCGGCACTGTGGTTGCAGGGCGTCGCCGACGGCAGTTCGATCGTCGTGCTGGCGCACCAGGAACGCCGCGCACGCTACCGCCTGGCGCACGTCGAGACCGCCGCGAAGCGCGACAGCGGCGGCAACTGGCTGATCAGCGGCACGAAGAGCATCGTCCCCGCGGGCGAACATGCGAACGGGTACATCGTCCCGGCACGCGTCGGCGGCGCGGTCGACGACCCGGCAGGTGTTGCGCTGTTCTTCGTCTCGCGCGCCCACGGCGTGCAGGTGCGCGGCTACCCGACGCAGGACGGCGCCTGCGCGGCCGAAGTCACGTTCGATCGCGCCAGCGGCATCGAGCTGCTGCCTGCCGGCGAGGCCTATCCGGCGCTCGAGGCGGCGATCGACCGCGGCATCGCCGCGCTCGCCGCCGAGGCCGTCGGCGTGATGGACAAGCTGGTCGACGCGACCATCGACTACATGAACACGCGCAAGCAGTTCGGCGTGGCGATCGGCACCTTCCAGGCGCTTCGTCACCGCATCGCCGACGTGAAGATGCAGCTCGAGCTGGCACGCTCGATGAGCTACTTCGCGAGCCTGAAGCTCGGCGAGGCGCCGGCACAACGCCGGCGCGCGCTTTCGCAGGCCAAGGTGCAGCTCGGGCAGTCGATGCGCTTCGTCGGCCAGCAGTGCATCCAGCTGCACGGCGGCATCGGCGTGACCGACGAGTACATCGGCAGCCACTACTTCAAGCGCCTGACGGTGATGGAAATGAGCTTCGGCGACACGATGCATCACCTCGGCCAGGTCAGCGCCGCGATGCAGGACACGGCCGGCGTCTTCGCCTAGGGCAGGCACGAGCGACTGCGCGTGCCCCGACAATCGGGGGCGATGAACACATTCACCCTCTACCCGGGCGCCCTGACCGACGTGGCCGGCCTGGCGGTCGGCCATGCCGCCGAAGTGGGACGCCCGACCGGCTGCACCGTCGTGCTGTGCCCGCAGGGCGTGGTCTGCGGCGTCGCGGTGCGCGGCGGGGCCCCGGGCACGCGCGAGACCGATCTGCTTCGACCCGAAAGCACCGTCGACCGCGTGCATGCCGTGCTGCTCACCGGTGGAAGCGCGTTCGGTCTCGATGCGGCGGGAGGCGTGATGCGCTGGCTCGACGAGCGCGGCCATGGCCTGGCCGTTGGCCCGGCCCGCGTGCCGATCGTCCCCGCCGCGGTGCTGTTCGACCTGTGGCTGGGCGACCCGCGCATCCGACCCGGCGAACACACCGGCCATGCCGCGTGCCAGGCAGCGAGAACCTCCCCCCCCGAGCAGGGCAATGCAGGCGCCGGCCTGGGCGCGACCGTCGGCAAGCTGTTCGGTTTCGCACGCGCGATGAAGGCCGGCATCGGCACGGCGTCGCTGTGCGTGGACGGGCTGACAGTCGCCGCGCTGGTCGCGGTGAATGCGATCGGTGACGTGTTCGACGAGCACGGCCGGGTGATTGCCGGTGCGCGCGGCGAAGACGGCCGCGGCCTTGCCCACAGCATGCGAACGCTCGCGGCCGGACGCGTGCCGAGCCCTGTGCTGACCGGCACGGCCACCACGATCGGCGTGATCGCCACCGACGCCCACCTTTCCAAGGCGCAGGCCACGCAGCTGGCATCGCAGGCCCACCATGGCCTGTCGCGCTCCGTCAATCCGATCACCGTGAACGACGGCGACACGTTCTTCGCGCTGGCCACCGGCACTGCCGGGCGGCCAGGCGATCCGAGCACGCTCGGTGCTCTGGCCGCGCAGGCCGTTGCCTTCGCGATCCGCAATGCGGTCTGGGCTGCGCAGTCGCTGCAAGCCCCTGCACTGCCCGCCGCGCGCGATCTGGAGTCTTGAGTGCGCGCCCTCGCCGCTCGACACTGGCGGCGGGCGGGCGGTCGATCTGGACGCTCGATAATGGCCCGTGCTGTCGCAAGTCGCATACAGTGGCAGCACGCTGCATTGCCAGCTCGCCGCCGTGACGCGTGATGGCAGAGCGACCCCAGAACCCTGAAGGAGACGCCATGACCGTGATCATCCGAGGAGGCACCGTCGTCAACGCCGACGCCAGCGTGCGTGCCGACGTGCTGTGCGAGGGTGGCCTGATCCGCGCCATCGGCACCGACCTGCAAGCGCCGGCCGGCGCGGAGGTGGTCGATGCCGGCGGCGCGCTGGTGATGCCGGGTGGCATCGACACCCACACGCACATGGAGCTTCCGTTCATGGGCACGGTGACGATGGACGACTTCTACACCGGCACGGCCGCCGGACTGTCGGGCGGCACCACGTCCATCCTCGACTTCGTCATCCCGAACCCGAAACAGTCGCTGATGGAGGCCTTCGGCAACTGGAGCGGATGGGCCGAGAAGTCGGCCGCCGACTACGGCTTTCACGTCGCCGTCACCTGGTGGGACGAGAGCGTGCACCGCGACATGGGCACGCTCGTCAACGAGCACGGAGTGAACAGCTTCAAGCACTTCATGGCCTACAAGAACGCGATCATGGCCGACGACGAAGTGCTGGTGAACAGCTTCACGCGCGCACTCGAGCTCGGCGCGCTGCCGACCGTCCACGCCGAGAACGGCGAGCTCGTCTTCCAGTTGCAGAACAAGCTCGTCGCCATGGGCCTCGTCGGGCCCGAGCAGCACCCGGTGTCACGCCCGCCCGCGGTCGAGGCCGAGGCGACGAACCGCGCGATACGCCTGGCCGAAGTGATCGGCTGCCCGATCTACATCGTGCACGTGTCGAACGAGGAATCGCTGCAGGCCATCATGCGCGCGCGCGCCAGCGGGCAGCGCGTGTTCGGCGAAGTGCTGGCGGGGCACCTGACGATCGACGATTCGGTCTACCGCCACGCCGACTGGCGCATTGCCGCCGCCCACGTGATGAGCCCACCGTTCCGCGCGAGGAAGCACCAGGACGCGCTGTGGGCCGGCTTGCAGGCCGGCCACCTGCACACCACGGCGACCGACCACTGCGCATTCTGCGACGAGCAGAAGGCGATGGGCGCCGACAACTTCGCGAAGATCCCGAACGGCTGCGCCGGCATCGAAGACCGCATGGCGGTGGTCTGGGACGGGGGCGTCAACAGCGGGCGGCTGACACCCAACGAGTTCGTCCGCGTGACCTCGACGAACGCGGCGCAGATCTTCAACATCTACCCGCGCAAGGGCGCGATCGCGGTGGGCAGCGACGCC
The DNA here is from genome assembly GCA_963802435.1 of uncultured bacterium. Lineage (GTDB taxonomy): Bacteria > Pseudomonadota > Gammaproteobacteria > Burkholderiales > Burkholderiaceae_C > CAIKUF01. The sequence goes on along the minus strand of CAWDIT010000013.1, from coordinate 186,190 downwards.
GACCTCGTGGTGTGGGACCCGAGCGCGAAGAAGACCATCACGACGGCAAGCTCGGTCTCGAAAGTGGGCTACAACGTGTTCGAGGGCCGCACCGTGCAGGGCCTGCCAGTCGTGACGCTCGCCAACGGCAAGGTCGTCTGGTCGCGCGGCGAGCTGCGCGCCGTGCGCGGTGCCGGCCGCTACCTGAAGCGTCCGCCCTTCGCGCCGATGTTCGATGCGCTCAAGCGTCAGGCGGCTCAGCACGCGCCGCGGGCCGTGAATCGCGGCAAGTGATCGCCCGTCAACTTCGCGACCACCCAGCCTTCTTCCATGAGTCCGGGACACGCCGCGCAGGAGATTGCTTCGTCCTCGAGCACTGAAGGCCCGGCGGTCGTCGAGGTTCGCGACGTGTCGGTGATCTACCCCGCCAAGGAGCACAGCGTCGTCGCACTCGACCAGGTCAGGCTGGCGATCCGCGAGGGCGAGTTCATTTCGTTGATCGGCCCTTCGGGCTGCGGCAAGACCACGCTGCTGCGCGTGATCGCCGACCTCGAGCAGGCGACGGCGGGCTCCGTGCTCGTCAACGGCATGAGCTCGCACGATGCACGGATTGCCCGCGCCTACGGCTACGTGTTCCAGGCGCCGGCGCTGTTCCCCTGGCGCACCGTGCTGCAGAACGTGATGCTGCCGCTCGAGATCCACGGCCGCTCCGCCGAGGAGGGGCGTGCCATCGCGCGCGAGCACCTGGAGCGCGTCGGGCTCGCCGGCTTCGAGGGCAAGTACCCGTGGCAGCTGTCTGGCGGCATGCAGCAGCGGGTGTCGATCGCGCGGGCGCTCGGCTTCGAGCCGAAGCTGCTGATGATGGACGAGCCCTTCGGGGCGCTCGACGAGATCACGCGCGACCGCCTGAACGAGCAGCTGCTGCGGCTCTGGGAGCGCGAGAAGCGCACGGTCGTGTTCGTGACGCACTCGATCCCCGAAGCGGCGTTCCTGTCGTCGCGAATCGTCGTGATGTCGGCGCGTCCGGGCCGCATCGTCGAGGTGATCGAGTCGAACCTGCCCGCCGATCGCACGCTCGAGATCCGCGAGACACCGGAGTTCATGCAGATTGCGCACCGGCTGCGCCTTGCCCTCGCCTCCGGCCATGGCCATTGAGCCAGCGCCGGGGCCCTTCGATCGCGCACTGCCCGTGCTGGCCGTGCTGGCCGGCACCGCCATCGCCTGGTACCTGGCGGCGATCTGGCTCAACGCGCCGCAGGTGATCGAGCGCGTGTTCGCCGACCGGCCGGACTGGAGCTGGCGCGAACTCGTCGCCGGCACCTGGAGCATGGACCGCCCCGTCCTGCCGGCGCCGCACCAGATCGCGCTCGACATGTTCCATTCGGTTGTCGACTGGCCGCTCGATTCGCCGCGCAGCCTGCTCTTCCACGCCGGCGTCACCAGCGGCGCGACGCTGCTCGGCTTCGTGCTCGGCGCGCTGCTCGGCGCCGCGCTCGCGGTGCTGATCGTCCACCTGCCGACGCTCGAGCGCGCCCTCTTCCCGTGGATCATCGCGTCGCAGACGGTGCCCGTGCTGGCGATCGCGCCGATCATCATCGTGATCCTCGGCAGCTTCAACCTCACCGGCCTGCTGCCGAAGGCGCTGATCTCGATGTACCTGTGCTTCTTCCCGGTCGTCGTCGCAATGGTCAAGGGCCTGCGTTCGCCCGGCGTGTTCGAGCGCGAGCTGTTGCACACCTATGCCGCGTCGAAGCAGCAGACCTTCTGGAAGCTTCGCGTGCCGGCTTCGCTGCCGTTCCTGTTCCCGTCGCTGCGCGTGGCGATCGCGGCCGGCCTCGTCGGCGCCATCGTCGGCGAGCTGCCCACCGGCGCGCAGGCCGGCCTGGGTGCGCGGCTGCTCACCGGCTCGTACTACGGCAACACGGTGCAGATCTGGTCGGCACTCGTGATGTCGGCGCTGCTCGGGCTCGCGCTCACCGCCTGCGTGTCGCTGGCCGAGCGCGTCATGGTCGTCAGAGGCAAGCAGTGACCGCCCTCGCGCGCGCATTGGCCTCACCGCGGCAGGTCCTGCTCGCGGCGCTGCCGCTCGTCCTCGTGCTGCAGGCGCTGTGGCGGCCGGTCGGCGTGCTGGATGGGCAGGTGCAGGAATGGTCGGCCTTCGCGTCGCTGCTGCCCTTCGCCCTCGCCGCGGTGCCGGCTTCGATCCTCACGCTGTGGCCACTGCGCAAGGCGAGCGCCCTGCTCGCCTTCGTGCTGCTCGCCGCGCTCGCCGCTGTCGCGCCGCTCGGGCTGCTCGCGCAGCAGGACGGCGCCGCAGCCACTGCGCCTGTCTGGGACGCGGGCTTCTGGCTGTACGTCATCGCACTCGCGCTGCTCGCCGGCAGCAGCGTGCGCCGCATTGCACGGCTGGCGCTGCCGGGCCCCGTCTGGGGACAGGCCACCGCGGTGCTGTTCGGCGCCTGGGCGCTGGTCTTCTGGCAGCTGCTGACGCAGGCCTTCGACGTGCCGCGGGTGCTGATCCCGGCGCCGAGCCAGATCTGGCACGCCCTGCTGGCGAGCTACGACACGCTGGCCGTGGACTTCGTCCAGACCGTGCTGCACGCCGTCCTGATCGGCTACGCGATCGGCTGCGGCCTCGGCTTCGTCGTCGGCGTGCTGATCGACCGCAGCCCCTTCCTGCAGCGCGGGTTGCTGCCGCTGTCCGCGCTGGCGAGCACCGTGCCGCTGATCGGCGTCGCGCCGATCTTCGTGATGTGGTTCGGTTTCGACTGGCATTCCAAGGCGGCCGTCGTGGCGGTGATGACGTTCTTCCCGATGCTCGTCAACACGCTCGCCGGGCTGAAATCGGCCGGCCACATGGAGCTCGACCTGATGCGCTCGTACGGTGCCGGCTACTGGCGCACCCTGCTGTCACTGCGGATACCCGTCGCGCTGCCTTTCGTGTTCAATGCGCTGAAGATCAATTCGACGCTGGCGCTGATCGGCGCCATCGTCGCCGAGTTCTTCGGCTCGCCGATCACCGGCCTCGGGTTTCGCATCTCGACCGAGGCCGCGCGCCTGAACATGCCGGTGGTGTGGGCCGCGATCCTGGTCGCTGCGGTTTCCGGTTCGCTGCTGTTTGCGCTGCTCGCCTGGGCCGAGCGGCGCGCGACGTTCTGGCATCCTTCGGTCCGCAGGACCTGAAATCGAACTGCGCTTTTCTTCCCGCCGAAAGGCATAACTCGTGGAGTGATGACGATGCTTAAGAAAGTCCTCGGCCTCTCGCTGGCGCTCGCCGGCCTGATGGGGTCGGCCCAGGCGGCCGACAAGTTCACCGTGCAGCTCAAGTGGCTGCCTCAGGCGCAGTTCGCCGGCTACTACGTCGCCCAGGCCAAGGGCTTCTACAAGGAGGCCGACCTCGACGTCACCATCAAGCCGGGGGGCCCCGACATCTCGCCACCGCAGGTGCTGGCCGCCAGCGGCGCCGACCTGACCGTCGACTGGATGCCCAGCGCGCTCGCCGCGCGCGAGGCCGGCGCACCGCTCGTCAACGTGGCGCAGATCTTCAACCGGTCGGGGATGATGCTCACCTGCAAGAAGGCCAGCGGCGTCTCGACGCCGAAGGACTTCAAGGGCAAGACGCTCGGCGTCTGGTTCGGCGGCAACGAATACCCGTTCCTCGCCTGGATGTCGATCCTGAAGCTCTCGACCACCGGCGCGACCCCGGACGTCAAGGTGCTCAAGCAGGGTTTCAACGTCGACCCGCTGCTCCAGAACCAGGCCGCGTGCATCTCGACCATGATCTACAACGAGTACTGGCAGGTCATCGACGCCGGCGTCAAGCCCGACCAGCTGGTGACGTTCTTCTACGAAGACCAGGGTGTCGCGATGCTCGAAGACGGCCTCTATGCGCTCGCGCCCAAGCTGAAGGACCCGGCCTTCGTCGCCAGGTCTGCGCGCTTCGTGAAAGCGACGATCAAGGGCTGGGAGTACGCGCTGAAGAACCAGGACGAAGCGGTGAAGATCGTCCTCGCCGCCGACACCTCGGGCGGCTCCACCGCCGCCGTGCAGAAGCGACAGCTGGAGAACGTGGCCAAGCTCATCACCACCGCCGGCACGCCGAAGATGGGCCAGCTCGACCCCACCGCCTACCAGCGCACGGTCAAGGTGCTGCTCTCGGGCGGCAGCGCGCCGGTGATCAAGAAGGACCCTGGTGCCGATGCGTGGACCCATGCGGTGTGGGAAAAGGCGATGGCCAAGTAGGTCTCGCGCAGGCGCCTGAAGTCAGGAACCACGAAGACGCAACGACCGCATGCGGCCCATTGCGGCCCTTCGGTGTCCGTTCCGAGTGGCTTCAGCGCAGCGCGGCAGGCGGTGCCCGCGCTGGCAGTTCGACGCGGCGAGCGCCAGGCCAAGCCGGCGTGCTCGCTCCGTGTCCCCCGACGCCAGCCTGACGGCTGGCGTCTCCTCCTTTACCTGCGGCAGACCGCTTGCCCGCCGACCCTCGGCCCCGTGCCAGCGGAGCGTGCCGACACACGTGCCTGCGCAAGCGATGCCGCTGAAGGTGGCAGAGCGTCAGGACGGGCTGGCGTGTTCTGCGCAGGTAAAGGAGGAGGCGGCGGCCGAAGGCCGGCGCCGGGGGACACGGAGCAGGACACGCCAGCCCGGCCTGGCGCTCCCGCGTCGAACTGCCGAGCGGGCGCCCACGAACGGCCGCAATGGGCCGAAAGCGGACCTTCACGGGTCAGCGTTCGACTCGGCATGCGTCGCACGACGCGCGGCGGGAGCCACTGAATTGAAGATTCGCTGGTCACAGGTCCTGTTCAGCCAGGGGTTCGGCACGCGCCGCGAGTGCGAAGCGCTGCTGCTGGCAGGCCTCGTGACGCACCGCGGGCAGACGGTACTCGATCCGCTGGACGAAGCGGACACCGCGGGCCTGGTGTTCGAAGTCCGTGGCCAGTCCTGGCCGTATCGAGACAAGGCGCTGATCGTGCTGCACAAGCCCACCGGCTACGAATGCTCGCGCAAGCCCAAGCATCATCCGAGCGTGATGAACCTGCTGCCTTCGCCGCTGCGGCTGCGGCAGGTGCAGCCCGTCGGGCGGCTCGACGAGGACACGACGGGGCTGCTGCTGCTGACGGACGACGGCGCACTGATCCACCGCCTGACTTCGCCGAAGAAGCATGTGCCCAAGGTGTACCAGATCGAGACCGCCGATCCGGTGACCGAAATGCAAGTCGGCGAACTGCTGCGCGGTGTGGTGTTGCACGACGACCCGCGGCCGGTATGCGCCGCGGCGTGCGAACAGACCGCCGAGCGCGCCATGCGGATGACCTTGCTCGAAGGCAAGTACCACCAGGTCAAGCGCATGGTGGCCGCCGCGGGCAACACGGTGACGCACCTGCATCGCAGCGAGTACGGTGTGCTCGCGCTGCCGCCGGACCTGGCGCCCGGCCATTGGCGCTGGCTGGAGGGTCCGCACGCCGTGCTCGGCGGATGAAGTGGCTCTAAGCCCGCACCTGGCTGGAGCCTGCTGCCGCCAGTTGCCACCGATCGAGGCCGGTGGTTCACCGACAGCTTCAGGCTGATGGCCTGCCTGCGGCGACGGGAAGCGGCCGGCATGTACCTGCCCCTATGATCGATGCATGACGCCGACGACCTCGCCCCCCGGCGCGCTCACTGAACTCGCCCGAACGGCCAGCGAGTGGCTCGCCGGTTGGTGGCGCACGGTGCACGTCACCGCGCAGCTGCTGGTGCTGGCCCTGTCGCCATCGAGCTACCGCAAGGAACAACGCGGCGCACTGGCCCGCCACATCTACCTGGGCACGGCACAGTCGCTGCTGTGGTTCACCGTGCTGTCGACGCTGATCAGCCTGGTCGTGACCCGCATCGTGCTGGTCACCGCCCTGAGCTACGGGCTGTCGCAGTACGCGCTCGAGATGGTGGTGCGCGTGCTCGTGCTGGAGCTGATCCCGCTGGCGGCCGCGCTTTTCACCGCGTTGCGCTGCACGACCCCGCTCGCCGCAGAAGTCGCCGCGCTGCGCTCGCAAGGCGGCTGGGACGAGGCCGCCGCGCGCGGCGTGGACCCGCTGCGCAGCGAGGTGCTGCCCCGCGTCGTGGCCGGCATCTTCTGCGCGCTGATGCTGGCGGCCGTGAGTTGCGTCGTCACGCTCGTCGTCGCCTACCTGTCCACCTACGCATTCACGACCGAGGGCTTCGCTGCCTACACGCACACCGTGGGCCAGGTGTTCAGTCCCGCCGTGTCGCTGATCTTCGGCCTGAAGATTCTCTTCTTCGGCATCACGGTCGCACTGGTGCCCATTGCCGCCGTGCTCGACGCTGCGCCGCGCCGGCGCCTGAACACGAGCGTCGAACTGCAGGGCCTGGTTCGCATGTTCTTCGCCATCGTGCTCATCGAGGTGGCCTCGCTGGTGGGCAACTACTACTGAGAGCCTGAGAGGGACTCGCACATGCCATGAACGAAGACACCGCTCCAGCGCGCTCAGAGCCGGTACCGAACCTGGAGTTCAAGGCCACGATGCTGCTGGCCCTGTTCGTCGCGCTCGTGCTCGGCACCGTGCTCTATCTGATGTATGCACGCGGCAGCTTCGACGAGACGCAGCAACTCGTGCTGGTGACCGACGATTCCGAAGGCGTGCGCGTCGGCATGGACCTGACGTTTGCGGGCTTCCCGATCGGCCGCGTGCGCCGCACCGAGCTGGCGCCGGACGGCAGCGCGCGCATCGTCGTCGACGTGCTGCGGCGCGACGCGCATTGGCTGCGCGAGACCAGCGTCTTCGTGATGATCCGCAGCCTGGTGGGCGGCGTCAGCCTGAAGGCCTACAGCGGGCTGCTCACCGACCCGGCGCTGGCGGACGGCGCCCAGCGCAAGGTGCTGGTCGGCGACACCAACGCGGAGCTGCCGCTGCTCGTCTCCAACGCGCGCGAGTTTCTGCAGAACCTGACCCGGCTGTCCGCGACCGACTCGGCTCTGGCCGCAAGCCTGAGCAACCTGCACAAGCTCACCGAGCGCCTCAACGGACCGCGTGGCGTCGCGGGTCTACTGCTCGGCGACGAGGCCGAGGCACGCAAGCTCGCCACGGCGCTGGACCGCGTCAACATGCTGCTGGCGCGCCTGGACGGGATCGCCGTCAAGGCCGATGCGCAGGTGCTGGGGCCCGCTGGCCTCGTGCACGAGACGCGAGCGACAGTGCTGCAGCTCAACGCCATGCTGGGCGATGCGCGCGACACGCTGAAGCGGGTCGATGCGGTGCTCGCCGAGGCGCAGGCCGTGGCGGCGAACACGCGCGAGGCCACCACCGACCTCGGCGCGCTGCGCAGCGAAGTCGACGCGACGGTGCGCAAGCTCGAACAACTGGTGAACGAGGTGAATCGCAAATGGCCGTTCGCGCGCGATACCGAGTTGAAGCTGCGATGACGGCGCCACCGTGCAGGCGCCAGCGCTGGCGGGTTGGCCTGGCCGGTGCGGCGCTGCTCGCCGGCTGCGCCGGCGGCCCGACGCCCCCCGACTGGCAGGGCAACGCCAAGGCGGCGGTCGACGGCGCGGTGCAGGCCTCGCTGTCGGGCGACAGCCGGCTCGAAGCCAGGGAGTTCGAACGCGCGCGCACCGCGCTGGCGCGCACCGGCCGCCCGGACTGGATGGCGCGCGCCGAACTGATGCGTTGCGCGGCTCACACGGCGAGCCTGGCGTTCGAGCCTTGCGAGGGCTTCGAGCGCCTGCGGCAGGACGCTGCGCCCGCGGAGCTTGTGTATGCGGACTATCTGGCGGGCCGCCAGCTGCCGCGCGACGACATCGAGCGCCTGCCACCTGCACAGCGCGACGCGGCCGCGGTGATTGCCGGCGGCGCGATGTCCTCGGCCAACCTGCAGGGCATCGACGATCCGCTGTCCAGGCTGATCGCGGCGGCGCTGTTGTTCCGCGCTGGCAAGGCCAGTCCGGAGATGATGGCGCTGGCCACCGACACCGCGTCCACGCAGGGCTGGCGCCGGCCGCTTCTTGCCTGGCTGCAGGTGCAGGCGCAACGCGCTGAACGCGCCGGTGCGATCGAAGAGGCGCGGCGGCTGCAGCGGCGCATCGACCTGGTGCAACCCAGCCAGTAGCCATGCGTGACACGCCCGAGGGCTGGCGTCGAAGTCACGCCTGGCGCTCGATGCTGCGATGGGGCGGCGCATGGCGCAAGGGGCCCGAACAGCTGACATCGCTGGCAGTTACGATCGCAGGATGTCCCCCTCGATCGATCGAAAGTACTTCGTCGCTCTGGCGATTGCACTGTTGTGCTTCGGCCTCTTGGTGGCCTTGGGCATACACACTGCGACCCAGCTGCGCGAGAGCGAGACAGGTGCCGATCAGGCGCGCAACCTCCAGGCGCGGATCAAGGATGTCTATGTGACGGTGCTCGAACTGGAAGCCAGTCAACGCGGTTACCTGCTGACGCTGAAGCCTTCCTACATCGAGCCATACAGGAGCGCCCTGGCCAGGCTCGACACCGAACTCGGTCTGCTGCCTGCGCTGGCTGCAGTGCATCCAGAGCAAGCGACCCACATCGCGAGACTGCAGTCATTGATCGGAGAGAGACGCGCAGAGCTGGCCCGAACACTCGAGCTCGCCGCGTCGCAGCGTGGCGATGCGAAGCCTGCACTCGTCGCGATCGATGACGGCAAGGTCACGATGGACGCAATCCGCGCGCTGATTGCGAGCGTACGGCGGGATCAGGCGCGGGAGCTGATGCAACTCGAGGCGGCCGAGGCCGCCAGCATCGAGGCCAGCGCACGCTTTGCCGCCGTGCTCGTCGCACTGATGGCGGGCTTGCTGGGCGCGATCTACGTTCTGATCCGCCGCGAGCACGCCCTGCACCAGCGCGCCAACCGGGCCGAGGCCGATGCCATGAGCGTGCTCGAGCGTCGCGTCGCGGAACGCACGGACGAACTGGAGCAGGCCTCGCGAGCACTGGATCTGAGCGAGGCCCGACTGCGCGGAATTTTCGATTCGGCGACCGACGCCATCCTCACCGCGGACGAGACCCAGACGGTCGTGATGGCCAATCCGGCCGCAGCGAGGATGTTCCGCCGACCGATGGACGAGTTGATCGGTGCACCTCTCGAACAATTGATCCCCGAGCGCTTTCGCCGCGGACAGGGACGCGACGTACCGGCCTTCGGCATCTTCGAAGTCAGCGCGCGTCACATCGGACGCCTGCTGGACGCGACGGGCTTGCGCGCCGACGGGGAGGAGTTTCCGATCGATGCTGCGGTGTCGCGCCTGATCGTCGGAGGCCAGCAGCTGTACACCGTGATCCTGCGCGACATCACCGAGCGCCGGCTCGCCGAGACCGCTTTGCAGGAGAGCGAAGCGCGTCTGCGCCGCCTGCTGGCGTTGCTGCCGGAGGCGGTACTCGTCTACAGCGACGACCGGATCAGCTTCGTCAACGATGCGGCACAGCGTTTGTTCGGCGCCGACGAGGCGACCTTGCTCGGACGAGCTTGGCAGGACCTGCTTCATCCCGATTCCGTCGCGCTGGCGCAGTCGCGCGTCCGGGCGCTGCAGGGCGGCGCCGCAGCAGTCCCGTTGATCGAGGAGAAGATCCTGCGCGCCGATGGCTCGAGCCGCAGCGTGGAAGCCACCTCGACGCTGATCAAGGACCATGACGCGCTCGCTATCCTTTCGGTCCTGCGCGACGTGACCGAACTCAAGGACGTGCAGTCCGCACTGGTTCGCTCCCACTCCGACCTGCAACGCCTTGTCGCTGCACAGGACAAGGTCCAGGAGGACGAGCGCAAGCGCATCGCGCGGGAGTTGCACGACGATCTGCAGCAGAGGCTGGCGGCGATCAAGCTGGATCTGTTCGCGATCGGCCAGCGTCTGACCGACGATCCCGAGAGCGTGTCACCCCTGCTCGCCGAGGTGGACGAGCTTGCGTCGGCGGCCATCGACTCGACACGTCGCATCGTCAGCGATCTGCGACCGCAGATACTCGAAGAACTGGGGCTGGTGCCGGCTCTCGAATCGTTGACCGGTCAGTTCGGCAAACGCACCGGCATCGCCTGCCAGTTCGAAGTCCATGGCGAGGCAGCCGACGAGCAGGCGTTGCACTCCCCCGCGCTGATGACCTGCCTGTACCGCGTCACGCAGGAGGCGCTCAACAACGTGGCCACACACTCGAGCGCGAGCCTGGTGCAGGTCCGGCTCGCTGGATCCGCAGACGACCGCCTCGTGCTGCGCATCAGCGACAACGGCAATGGCATGAGCAGCGGGGATCGGAACAAGCTCAATACGTTCGGCCTGCTGGGAATGCACGAGCGCATTCGCGCTGTCGGTGGCGTGCTGCACATCGATAGTCACCCCGACACCGGCACGACCATCGAGGTCGTCGTTCCGGCCGCGGACTCCCGGCCGATGCCCGCAGCCGTTCGCGCGATGCGGTCTTGAGCAGCTTGCCGTGGCGATTCCTGGGCACCCCGTCGATGCACGTGTAGCGCTTGCAGCGATTGCCTGGCTGGTCGCCGCAGCGCTCCCGGGCCCTTGCGGCGCGGAACAGGCGATGCAGTACAGCGGCCCGTGCGACGCGTCTGCAGCGGCAGCGCTCGATGGCGAACATTTCGTCGTCGCCAACGACGAGAACAACACGCTCCATGTCTATCGCCGCGGCCAGGCGCAGGCGGTGGGTGAGCTGAACCTGTCGACCTTCCTCGGCACCCGGCCCGATCGCGAGGCGGACATAGAAGCTGCCGCCAGCACAGGCACGCGCACCTACTGGATCACTTCGCACGCACGCAACAGCCGCGGCAAGGCCCGGCAGGACAGACATCGCTTCTTTGCCACTGAAGCGGTGCCGGGACGGCCGCCCTCACTGAGGCCCGTCGGTCAGCCGTATGCCCGGCTGCTGGATGACATCCGCGCATCCGACACCCTGAGGCCCTATGGCCTGGTCGACGCGTCACGGCTTGCAGCCGAAGCCGAAGGCGGGCTCAACATCGAGGGGCTCGCAGCGACGCCCGATGGAAAGCTGCTGATCGGCTTGCGCAACCCGCTTGCGCATCAGCGCGCGCTCGTGATTCCACTCGAGAATCCGGCCGAGCTGATCGAGGGCAGGCACGCGAAGTTCGGCACACCAATCGAGCTTGACCTTGACCGCCGCGGTATTCGCAGCATCTTGCTCGTCGGCTCGGGCTATCTGATCGTCGCCGGGCCGACGGCCGACCGCGGCAGCTTCGGGCTGTATCGCTGGTCGGGCCGGGCCGGCGATGCGGCAACACCGGTGGTCGGGATCGACCTTGGGAACCTGCGGCCAGAGGCAGCGTTTGCGATCCCGCAGTCCGCCCGCGTGCAGCTGCTGAGCGACGACGGCGGCGTGATGGCGGGGGGCGTCGAGTGCAAGAAGCTTCCCGCGGCCCGGCAGACGTTTCGCGGCCTGATCGTCACGCCGTAGCGGCGCAGAGCACTCGAGCGGCGCCGCTTTGCCAACCCGGATCAGCGCGGCGGCGACCCCGAGGTCTCAGCCTCAACGGCGTGATGCTTGCCGAGCTTGGGCGGGCAATGTGCGTCGTAGAGCATCTGCATGGCCTTGAGCTTGAAGACGCCGTAGACGACGGTGCCGATCATCAGCAGGACGAGCACGCCGCCGAGCGTCCGCTCGACGACGAAGCTGGCTTCGCGATTGGCGACGTAACCGCCGATGGCGAACACCGGGATCGCGAGGTTGATGCGCCCAGTTCACCGGCTTGGACACCACGAAGTGAAGCGTGCCGAACCCGGCCAGCTGGTAGAGCATGAACGGGATGATCGCCAGCGACGGGATCAGCTCGCTGGCCCCGAGCGGCACCGCCGTCGCGCCAGGCACCAGCTTGTGCAGCAGTTCGCTGTTCGCAAGCTGGTGGAAGAGCGTCGGCAGCGCGTACAGGAACGAGACCACGCCCATCAGTTCGAGCACCAGCGCGCCGCTCCAGAGCCCGACCTTCGAGGCGTTGTCACCGGTCGCACCCGTCGAATCGCTCGCGACGAAGAGTCCGGCGACGACGGACGCGGCGCTCGCCAGCATCAGGAATTCGATCGTGATGCCGAAGCCGGTCGGCTCGCCCGTCTTCAGCAGCAGCAGCGCGGTGAAGCCCGGCACGTAGAACATCACGCGGATGACGCGGATGGTGAGCCGCGGGTCGCGCTCCGGCGGCATCACGGGCAGCGGCAGGCCATCGGTTCCGATCTTGGGTACGTCGTGCGCCATCATCTTCTCCTCGCGTGTTCGGTCCTGACTCTACTGCGGGTTCACGTGCGCACCCTTGCCGTTGCCCTCGCCGTGGTTCTTGGCGTGATGCCCGTTGTGGTGGTAGCCCCAGTGCTCGCTGTCCTCGTACAGCACGAGCTTGTCGGGGTCCAGTCCTTCGCGCTTCTTCAGGTCTGACAGCAGCGCCGCGTCGCTCAGGTCGAGCGGGTGCGACAGGTCTCCAGTCGTGCTGCGCCACCTTCTCCGAGCCGCTTCGCGACTTCCGGGTCGTCGGTCTCGATCGCCAGTTCGCGCCGCGCGTCGAAGCTTCCGGGCGCGATGTTGATCGAACCGACGATGGCGTGCCTGCTGTCGGCGAGCAGCATCTTGGCGTGCAGCTTGAGGTGCTTCAAGGTGTGCACCTTGGCGCCCACGTCCTGCAGGATGCGCAGCCCGCCGACGCCCTCGATCAGCTTGTCGGGCTTGAGCGAGTGCGGCGGCTTGGCCAGGATGTGCACCTTCACGCCGCGCGTCACGGCGCGCACCAGGCGTTCGATGATCACCTGGTCCTGGTAGCGCTCGTTCTGCAGCCACAGGGTGTGCTGCGTCGCGTCGATGAAAGCGGCCATGCGCTGGCGGCCGTTGTCGGGGCACCAGATCAGCGGCGAGCCCGGTTGCGGCTTGAACTTCTCGTGCTCCCAGTCGGCGTCGAAGCAGGCGACCATCTCGGCCACCTCGTGGCCCTTGGTCGTCACGATGGCGTAGTCGCGGGTCTTCGTCAGGTCCTTCGGCTCCCAGTTGAGCGACTCGACGAAGCCGATCTTGTTATCGATCACCATCGACTTCTGGTGCGTCAGCGCGAACGCGGGGTTGCTGTCGTGCACGGCGACGCCGGCCTCGGTGAGGAGCTTCCTCGCTTCCTCGTTCTCCGACTCGCCGCTGCGCCGCGCCGGGTTGAGCATGACCCGCACCTTGACGCCGCGCTTGTGCGCGGCGATCACGGCGTCGATCAGTGTCGGGTCGGTGAACAGGAACATGCGGATGTTGAGCGACTTCGTCGCACCCGCGATGGCGTCGATGATCGGTTTGGCGGTGTCATCGGGAAGGACGATCAGCTTGTGCGACATGGTGGGCTTCCTGGCTGAAATGAGCGCGGCACTTGAGTACGGCGGTTTGCTAAACGATCGGGCCCCTCAATGAGCCGCCTTCATTCTCTGACGTCTGACTTCAGTGGCTGGGACACTGCCGGATCCGCCTTTCTGCGACCTCCGCCCCGCAGCGCATCCAGGACTCGCAACTGCTGGCTCTGGAAGTTCTGCGCCAGCGTCATCAGCACGCCGGTGGACCAGGCGAATCCCATCAGACCCGCGCTGGCGACCATGATCTCGAGCAGTCGCCAGTGCTTCGGCAGGTTGAGCGTGCTTCCCACCGTGGTGTACTGGAGCCCGGTGAAGTAGACGGCCGTGCTCCAGTTCGCGAAGCACTCCTTCCATTGGAAGAACACGGCCCACATCGCAATCTCGACGATGTGGACCGCCACGATCAGCCAGCTCCCGAGGATGATCGTGGTAATGCCCGCGAGAAGGCGTTCGGTCGCTCCGAAGCGCTGCTTGAAAGTGTTGCCGAGGTGCAGCGTCAGCACCATGCCGAATCCGTGGATCACCAGGCTGAAGGCCAGCAGCACGAGGCCCCACGCCAACTCCTCGCCGCGGGTGATGTAGGTGATCTGCTCGAGCTGAGTTTGCACGGAATGCTCGGATGTTCGGACTTGCCCCATGCCTGTCAGGATGACCGGCCGACCGGTGCCGTTTGCAGCTCGCTTGCGAACGGTCGACTCGCACCGCCAACTCACGGGTCGTACGGCGGCACACCCGCAACAACGCCCTGGCTGGCAGCCTCGAACGCTACCTGGCCATCGACTTCAGCGCGGCCTGCAGTGGTGCTGCGCCGGGGTTGCTGACAGTCTTCTTGACCAGGATGTCGACCGGTGTCGTCGGCTTGCCGTAGTAGGCTGCGTTCAGGCCTTCACGCACGTCCACGACCTGGCCGTTGAGCGACATGTTGGCGTACGCGCCCTTGGACTTGGAGTAGGCAATGAAGTCCTCGGTGAAGGTTGCGGATGCGCCTGCTCCCTTCGGGCCGACGGCGACAGAGGCATCGCCGCCGAACTTGACCTTGGTCGACAGCAGCGAGTCGAGCGCCTTCTGCGTGTTGACGACGACCATGGTCTCGGCCGCCTGGCCGCCGGCCAGGAAGCCGAGGCTGACGCCGCCCATCGAATAGAACGCCGGGGCGCTGAAGTTGCCGGTCTTCTCGTCGCGTACCAGCAGCACGCCTGTGCCGCCCGAGCCGCCGATGATGAAGCCACCTTCGATGATCTGCGGGTAGACGAGCACGGCCTTGGCCTTCTTCACCAGTCCGTGCAGCGTCGGGTAGTCCTTGTCTGCGGCGAAAGCGTTGACCGTGGCCGTGGCCTTGTCGACGGTGCCCTTGGCGTCGCTGGCGTCGTCGGCGCGCGCGGGCAGGCTGCTGAAGGAGGCGACGAGCGCGATGGCAGTACCGGCCAGGGTGAAATTGCGACGGGTGTGGTTCATGGGATTTCCTTGGGTGAAAGTTGTCGAAAGCGACGTTGTAGCTCGGATTGGACTTAACGGAGCACGACCGCCCGGCGGTAGCCACGCCGCGCGACACCTGCAAACGACACCGGCGTCAGCGGCATGCCGATGACGTCGATGAACACTGACACCTCGGCCGCCTTCGAAGGCATGTCGCCTTGAAGCACCTTGATCGTGTACGACAGGTCGGTTCCTTTCAACACGGGAGCCTCCAGTACTGCCACGACCTGCCGCAGGGCCCCACCCTCGATGAGAGAAATGTCGGCGTTCGGTGGGTCCGAGAGAAAGCTGTTCTTGCCCTCGCTCCAGAACGGGACGAACGCTGCCGTCTTCATGTTGCCGGCAATGCGCTCGGGACGGTCCGAAAAGAACACGGTGATCGGGCTCACCCGATGCAGCGTCAGCTTGCGGGTCGACTTGTCGAAGCTCATGCTGTTCGCCGTCTGCACGAACAGGAAATCAGCCTGCTTCGTAGCAGTCTCGGCATTCTGTGCCAATGCGGACTGGAGCGTGGTCGTCGAAGCGAGCAATGTGGCGGAGGCAAGCAAGGTGCGTCGGGTAGTCATGAAGTTCCTCGATGAAATGGGACCGAACAAGAGAGGCTCTGTTGAAATTCAAGTGGGTTGCCGGGCATCAGGGTTGACCGCATGGAAGTCGAGCCTTCCTGCGATCTGAAAGCTGACGATCGTGATGGTGGACGTGCGAGTGAATCCGCGAGCGCGGCGACTGCCTTCACCGGCTCGACCTTGCTGCGCATGTCCGATGCCATCACACGCGTCCGCCTACTTCGGGAACATGAACTGCACCTGCGCCCGCAACTGCCAGTCGGCGCCGTTGTCCGGGTTCACGACGTTGTAGTAGGCCTGCAGCGAGGTGTTCACCGGCAGCTTGCCGAGGTGGAAGATCTTGCCGATGCCGCCGCCCAGCGGCACGGTCCACTGCTGCCCGCTCGCGGCCTTCCAGTTGACTGTCAGGATCGGCCCGCTGACCACGTAGAAGCCGCCAGCGAAGTTGTAGTTCACGAAAGGCTGGATCAGGCCGTTGTTGTACGAGCCGCCCTGCTTGTTGCTGCTCAGCGACCAGATGTTGTTGGCCAGCGCGCCGTAGACCCACGGGCTGCCATGCTCCATCTTGAGCACGACGACCGAGGGGCCGAGACCCCAGTTCTTGTTGCCGAGTTCGGCGCTGCTGTTGGTCGGGATCTGCAGCACCGGCCCCGCACCCCAGATCAGGCCCTTGGGCTGCGCCGGCGACAGGAAGGCGGTGAGGACGATATCGCCGATGCCGCTGGTGCTGTCGGTGGTCGGGCTCAGCGCCGGCTGCCAGATCACCGGCAGGATGGTGCGCGTGATGATGTTCCATTCGCTGTTCACCGAGATCGGAATCACCGGCTGGATGTTCAGGATGTTCTGCGTTCCCGACATCGGCCCGACATTGAAGTTGGTGTTGTTCTGGAACGGCACGCTGATCAGGTTGCCGACCGGGTTCTGCGCGAGCTTGGCCAGCTCCTCCGCGCTCATTTCAGCGTGGGCGGGCGCGGCCGCGCTCAATGAAGCCGCGAGTGCTGCGCCAACCAGCCGCCAGTTGGTCACCTGTATCGCCATTCCTTCCTCCAGATTGATTCGTGTCGCGCCAGCTGTCGGTCACCCAGCCGTGGCCAGTTGGCGAAGCCGAGATTCGTCTATGTCTTCGATGCCGCTTCGCCCACGGGCGCCCGGAGCAACAGTGCCGTCAGGATCGCATGCAGAACGACCGCCGGCCACAGCAATTTGCCGCTCGAAGCAGCCCGACAAGCCGATGTAGGCGAGATACACCGTGACGGCCGCGCTGTAGGTCAGCATGCCGAGCAGCGGCGTGCCCGGCCAGCAGGCGATGCCCAAGGCGATCAGGGCGATCCCGGCAACGCGCGCCACGGTCACGGCAATGCCGGTCAGTTCGGCGCCGAGCAGCAGTTGCCCGACCAGTGACGGAACGATCAGCATGGCGAGCCCGGTCGCGGCTTCGCCGACGGCAGCGGCAACGAGCACCCGATTCATTGCGCGTCTCTCCGGTCCTTGCGCGCTCGCGGTTCGGTGTTGCGCATCCGCCGCTAGTCGCGCGCCCGGGCGACGGTCTTTTGCATCTGCTCGCGCTCCGCGGTCGTCAGGCTCTGCTCCCCGAGGTCGAAGCGGAGCTTGTTGATCGTGCCGGTGAACCTGAATGGCACGTCGTAGCGATACTCCACCATCGCGACGCCGCTGCGCGTGTCCATGCCGACGTCGAAGGTCTCGTCTTCCGGGAAGGTGATCGGCATCGAGTTCTCCATGGTGTTGCGCGCCACTTCCTTGCCGTCCACCTTGAGCACGCCCGTGCCGCCCTTGCCCAGGCCCGGCGCGGCGGAGGTGAACTCGAAGACGATCGTGTGCTTGCCGGCGCCCAGCTCCGGCCCGGCCCACACCGTGCGCTTCAGGTTGAGCAGGTTGTAGAGGAACACCGGCTTGCTCTTGCGGATGCCGGCCACGCCCTTGCTCAGGAACAGCCCGTAGCCGCCGAAGCGCCCGCCATCGGTGACGATCATGCCTTCGGCCCCGCCTTTGGGGATCGTGACCTCGGCGGTGATGGTGTACGACCGGTTCAGGATGCTCGGTGCGCCGCTGTTGGGGATGCCGCTCAGCGTCCCCGAGTAGGTGAAGACCTTGCGTCCGCCGGTGAGGTTCGGCTTCGGCGCGTTCCAGCGCGTCAGGGACGTGTTGTCCAGCGGCAGCACGTCATGCTTGGCCGCCTCGGCGTAGAAGAGGTCCTGCATCTGCTTCAACTTGTCCGGCATCTTCGCCGCGAGGTCGTTGAACTCGGTCGGATCCTCGGCCACGTTGTAGAGCTCCCACTGGTAGCCGGTGATCACGTCGGGCGCCGGCTTGGTGCTCAGTTCCCACGGCAGCGTCGCCGGGGTCGTGTTGGCCACCCAGCCGTCGTGATAGATGGCGCGGTTGCCGAGCATCTCGAAATACTGCGTGCTGCGTCGCGACGCGACCTCGGCGCCCGCCTTGTCCCAGGTGTAGGCCATGCTCACGCCGTCCATGGCGCGCTGCTTGACGCCATTGATCATCTCCGGCGCCGGGATGGCGGCTGCCTCCAGGATGGTCGGCACGATGTCGATCAGGTGATGGAACTGGCGCCGGATGCCGCCCCCATCGGTGATGTGGCCGGGCCACGACATCGCCATGCCCTGCGCCGTGCCGCCGTAGTGCGACGCCACCTGCTTGGTCCACTTGAAGGGCGTATCCATCGCCCAGGCCCAGGGTGCCGCGAAGTGCGGGAAGGTCTTGTCCGAGCCCCAGAACGGATACCAGAGCATCTGCGCATCGACCGGCACCGGAACGCCGTTGAAGGTGGTGAACTCGTTCGGCGTGCCGTTGAGCATGCCTTCCGGGCTCGCGCCGTTGTCGCCGGCGATGTAGATGATCAGCGTGTTGTCGAGCTGGCCCATGTCCTCGACCGCCTGGATGACGCGGCCGATCTCGTGGTCGGTGTAGGCGAGGTAGGCGCCGAAGACATCGGCCTGCTTGATGAAAAGCTTCTTCTCGACCAGCCCGAGCGAATCCCACTGCGGCAGTTCCTTCGGCCAGGGGGTCAGTTGGGCGTTCGCCGGCATGATGCCCAGCCGCTTCTGGTTGGCGAAGATGGTTTCGCGGATCTTGTTCCAGCCCTGGTCGAACAGGTGCATGTCGCCGATCTTCTTGATCCACTCCGGCGTGGGGTGGTGCGGCGAATGTGTGCCGCCCGGAACGTAATAGACGAGGAACGGCTTGTCGGGTGCGACGGCCTTGATCTGCTTCATGTACTGGATCGCCTCGTCGGCCATCGCCGTCGTCAGGTTCCAGCCCGGCTTGCCCTCGAACGGAAAGATCGCCGTCGTGTTGCGGAACAGGTTCGGTTGCCATTGGCTGGCGTCGCCGCCGACGAAGCCGTAGAAGTACTCGAAGCCCATGCCGTTCGGCCACTGGTCGAAGGGCCCGGCCTGCGTCGCCTGGTAGAAGGGCGTGTTGTGGTTCTTGCCGAACCACGAGGTCGCGTAGCCGTTGTCGCGCAGGATCGTGCCGATCGTGCCGTTCTCCTTGCGGATCACGGAGTCGTAGCCCGGGAATCCGGTGGCGATCTCGCCCACCACGCCGAAGCCGGCCACGTGGTGGTTGCGCCCGGTGATCAATGCCGCACGCGAGGGCGAGCACAGCGACGTGGAGTGAAAGTTCGTGTAGCGCAGCCCGGCCTTCGCGATGCGGTCCATGGCCGGTGTCGGCACGACACCGCCGAAGGTGCCCGGTGCGCCGAACCCGCTGTCGTCGGTCATGATCAGCAGCACGTTGGGCGCGCCCTTCGGCGGCACGACGCGGGGCGGCCACCAGGCCTTGGACTCCGAGGCCTTTTCCTTGATGACCCCTTCGAACTTCGGGTCGGGCAGCGGAAGCTGCTTTCCGCCCGTGGTGGTGGTGGCGGTGGGCGACCCCAGGGTGCCGGTGACCTGCTGCGCCGCCGCTGAGGCAGGGACCGTCAGGGCACCGACCATCGCGACCCACAAGGCGAGGTGTCTGGGACTTGTAGTCATCTCTCGTGTCCTTCGAACGTCATGCAACCCGGTTGATCGTGTCGCCCTTCACAGGCACCCGTGTTGGCAGCGAAGGAAGGCGCTGCGAGAAGGATCGGGCGTTGCGTACGAGCTTCAGACGCTTCCTGTGTCGCTGCTTCTGGCCGGGCTTCATCCAGCGGCGGGATCAATCGGCCTTCGCCTTCTCCTGCATCGCCGACTGAAGTTTCTTGATGTCCGCGGGCGACAACTGCGGCCGGTCGAGCTTGATCGTCAGCTTGTTCAACTTGGCGGTCAGCGCGAACGGCGGCTTGTAGTCGGCGTCGTTCACGCCGGTCAGCGTGTCCGATCCGATGTCGAAGCTCTCGTCCCACTGCAGGATCATGGGCAGCGTCTTCGGCATCTGCTTGGTGTCGACCACCTTGCCATCGACCTTCAGCGTGCCGACGCCCGGCCGCCCGACGCCGCTGAAGTCGTTGAACGCCAGCGTGCCGGCGCCGAGGCCGTCGTACTTGAAGTCGAACTCGACCGTGTGCCGCCCGGGCGTCAGCGCGTCGGGGCCTTCCCACCTGATGCGCTCCAGATCGACCATGTTCCACAGCCACACCGGCTTGCCCTTCAGCAGGTAGAAGCCGTAGCCGGCGAAACGCCCGCCGGAGGTCAGCATCATGCCTTCCGCGCCGCCGGGCGGCACCTCGATGTCGGCCGTGACCGTGTACGAGGTGTTCAGCAGCAGCGGCGAATCGCCTTGCGGCAACCCGACCATAGCCCGCGTGTAGACGAACTCGCTGCGCCCGGCGGTGATGTTCGGCCGCGGCGCGACGATGCGCGCCGCCACCGAGGCGTCGAACGGCAGCACCTGGTACTTCTTCGCCTCGGCAACGAAGGCCTGCTTCATCGCCTTGACCTTCTGCGGGTTCTTCGCCGCGAGGTCGGTGGTCTGGTTGAAGTCGTCGTTCAGGTTGTAGAGCTGCAGCACCTGGTTGTTCAGCGGGTCCGCGTTCGCCGGTCCGAAGGCTTCCCACGGTGCGCGGTTGACCTGGGTGCTCAGGAACCAGCCGTCGTCGTACAGCGCCCACTGGCCCATCATCTCGAAATACTGACGCTTGTGCCGCGTCGCTGCCTTGGCGTTCTTCGCGTCGAAGGTGTAGGCGAAGCTCGTGCCTTCGATCGGCGCCTGCTTGATGCCGTCCACCATCTCGGGCGCCTTGATGCCGGCGGCCTCCAGGATCGTCGGCACGACGTCGATGACGTGCACGAACTGCTCGCGCAGGCCGCCCTTGTCCTTGATGCGCGCCGGCCACGACACCACCATGTTCTGGTTCACGCCGCCGAGCTGCGAGGCGTTCTGCTTGAACCACGAGAACGGCGTGTCGAAGGCCCACGACCAGCCGGCCGACATGTGGTTGTAGGTCTGCTCGGTGCCCCAGACGTCGTAGAACTTCATCTGCACGTCGATGGGCAACTGGTTGAGGCCGTTGAAGAACGCGACCTCGTTCGGCGTGCCCATCGGACCGCCCTCGGCGCTGGTGCCGTTGTCGCCGTTGATGTAGATGATGAGCGTGTTGTCGAGCCGCCCCAGGTCCTGGAAGGCCTGGATCACGCGGCCGATCTCGGCGTCGCTGTAGGCTGCATAGGCGGCGAAGACATCGACCTGGCGAATGAAGAGCTTCTTCTCGTCGGCACTGAGCTGGTCCCAGGGCTTGAGCACCTCTTTCGGCCAGGGCCCGAGCTGGGTGTCCTTCGGGATCACACCCAGGCGCTTCTGGTTCTCGAAGATCGTCTGCCGCACTTTCTCGTAGCCGCCGTCGAACAGGTGCATTGCGCTGATCCTGTCCACCCACTCCTTGGTCGGGTGGTGCGGCGCGTGCGTGGCGCCGGGCGCGTACTTGATGAAGAGAGGCTTGTCAGGCTGGATCTGGTGCATCCGCGTCATGTAGTCGATGGCGTCGTCGGCCATTCCGGTGACGAGGTTCCAGCCCGGCTTGCCCTCGAACGGATAGATCTGCGTCGAATTGCGGAACAGGTTCGGCTGCCACTGGTTGGCATCGCCGCCGTTGAAGCCATAGAAATATTCGAAGCCCATGCCGGAGGGCCACTGGTCGAAGGGCCCGACCTGGCTCGCCGCGAAGGCCGGCGTGTTGTGGTTCTTGCCGAACCACGACGTGGCATAGCCGTTGTCGAGCAGCATGCGCCCGATGGTGGCCTTGTCCTTGGCGATGATGCTGTTGTAGCCCGGGAAGCCCGTCGCCTGCTCGGAGATCACGCCGAAGCCGGCCGAGTGGTGGTTGCGCCCGGTGATCAGCGCAGCGCGCGTGGGCGAGCACAGCGCGGTCGAGAAGACGCGGTTGTAGCGCAGGCCTTCCTGGGCGATGCGGTCCATCGTCGGCGTCGGGATCACGCCGCCGAAGGTGCTGGGCACGCCGAAGCCGGCGTCGTCGGTGATGATCAGCAGCACGTTGGGCGCGCCCTTCGGCGGCACGATGCGCGGCGCCCACCAGGGCTTGGACTGCAGCGCGCCTTGCTTGATCACGCCGCCGAAGGCCGGGTCGGGTGCGGGGAGTTGCTTGCCGCTGATGGTCGTGGTGGCGCTGGGCGAGCCCAGCGTGCCGGTGACCTGTTGCGCGGTCGCGGTGGCAGTGCCCGCGAGGGCACCGACGATCGCGACGCACAGGGCGAGTTGTCTGTGATATGTAGTCATCTGACCGGCCTCTTCAGTTTGTCAGTTCACCGAGGATCTTCTTCTTCGCGGCTTCGTAGTCGCTCTGGCTGATGAGCTTCTGGTCGTAGAGCGACTGCAATTCCTGAAGCTTCTGTTGCGGCGTCTTGGTGGCCGTCGCGGCCTTCGCTTGTGCCGCGGCCTGATTGGCGGAGTCCTGCGCCTGCTTGGCGGCGGCCGCCGACGCGTTGGCGGCCGACTGGGCCTGGGCGGTCGCTGCAGCTTCCCTGGAGGCATTGGCGCTCGCCACCGCAGCCGTCTCGGTGGCACCCACGACCACCGCGGTGGTTACGGCCGCGCGGCGCCACACGCCAAGAATCGCCCACGCCGGCTCCACGCAGGCCAGCAGGGCCAGGAACGCCATCGCACTCAGCAGTGTGTTGCGCGTAAGGCTCTTGCAAACTTTCACTTGCGTCATGACTCTTCTCCTGCTCGAGAGCGTTTCACTGTTTGGTCTTCGTGTTCTGCAGTTCCATCATCCTGAACATCCTGCCGCCAGGGCCCTGCCCCCACAGTTCCGTCACATGATCGCCGTTGTCCGCCAGCGTCATGCGCATTTCGATGGGCGTCGGCTTGCCGGTCACTGCATTGGACACGGTCGCCTTCAACTTCGCCGTCCTGCCGCCACCAGCGAACCCGCCTTGATACAAGGTCATCGCGGTGCTGGCGTCGTCCATCCAGGCCACCTGGTAGGTCTTGCCGACGTTGTCGTAGCCGATGTAGCCGATGCCGTTGAAGGCCTCGCCGAGCGTGTGCCCTGACAGCATCGTCTGAATGTAGCGGTGGCCGAGTACCCAGACACTGATGCTGGTCGCCCGCGACTCGACTGGGGGTTTGGAGGGGTCCACCCAGATTCGAATCCTGACATCGAAGGTGCCGATCATCGGTTCGAGCCTCTTCTGGCCCTCGCCCGGCGTCATCGCCACTTCCATGGCTTTGGCCAGTGCGGCATTGTTCGTGCGCGGAGCGGCAGTTCTGGGCTTCGCTCGATCATCCGGCGCGCCAGCCGATTGCGCCGCCACCAAGCCGGCCGCCAAAACCGTGGCGAGAAGTGTGACAAGAGCCTTGGCCAAGCCTGTGAGTTCTGGGCATCGATACCTCCGTTGTTCGCGTGTACTCATGAACTCTAGCGCCTTCTACCCGATGTCATCTTGCAATTCCGGCCACAGCAAGCTGCACAATCAGGCCAGATTCGCGCTCGTTGACAAAACTCAATCGCCGACCCGCCAGTTCCACGCATTGCGCCATTCCTGCCCAATGAGTCCACTCCAGTGCTGAAGAAGAACCTCGGCTCGAAGCCGCGACCATCGCGGACCCTCCCGATGAGCGGCCCCGGGGACGTCCAGCTCGGGCCCATCCTGGCGATCCCGACGGTCTTGTCCGAACTGGGCGTCAGACCGCAGCGAGCGTTCGCGCAAGCCGGCGTCGATCTGCGCCTGTTCAAGGATCCCGCCAGTCGAATCCAGTTCGAGGCTCTGGGAAGACTGTTCGATGCGTGCGTTTCACTGACGGGCTGTCCTCACTTCGGGCTGCTGGTTGGCGAACGCTGCAATCTGAAGAGCTTCGGTCCGCTCGGCTATCTGATGCGCAATTGCGCCACGGTGGGCGAGGCCGTGCGCGGCCTGCTGCTGCACTTTCACCTGCACGACAGGGGTGCCGCACCCTTGCTGCTCGCTCCCGATCCGTCCCGTGCCCTCCTCGGGTATTCGATCTACCGCCACGGCACGCCGGCAGTCGGCCAGATCTACGATGCCGCGGTCACCATCGGGTACCGCATCATGGCCGAACTTTGCGGACCCGGCTGGAAGGCGCAGCGCGTGCAGTTCTCGCACGGCCGGCCGGCCCAGATCGCGCCATATCGCCGCGTGTTTGGACCGACTGTCCGCTTCGACGCCGAGATCTCGGGGTTCGTGTTCGAATCGTCCTGGCTCGACAAGGCGATCGAAGGCGCCGACGCGGCGCTCCATGACCTGCTCGCCAAGGCCATCCGGGACGCAGAGGCCAACGGGCCGATGAGTTTTGCCGAACAGGTGCAAGGCGTCATGCATCAGATGCTGCTGAGCGGAACGGCGACGGCAGAGTCGGTGGCGCGCCTGTTCGGAATCCACGAGCGGACGCTGCGGCGGCGCCTGGAGGCAGAGGGAATGAATCTGCAGCAGATCATCAACGAGGCGCGATTCGAGCTGGCGCAGCAACTTCTCCAGAACACCGGACTTCCAGTTTCCGAGATTGCTGCGGCCCTGCAATACGCGGATCCGAATGCCTTCTCACGGGCCTTCCGAGGCTGGGCAGACCTCAGCCCGAGCCAATGGCGGTCGGCTGCAAGCCCGCGTGCGCAATCTCGGGCTTGACGATGCGGTGCGCCGGAGGGCTCGGGGTGCGACGTGAGCTCGGCCGCGCTTCGACCCATCGGACAGACAACCGCCCCTTCGTCGAAAGGGCTTTGGCAGACTCACAGCGAACGGCCTAGGATTCCTTCGTCCCTTCGGGGTCAGCGCGCACGCCCGCCTCAGCCGACTGCTCCGTGACTCCGACATCGAGTCTCCGATCGTTTCGCGAGGAGGATGCCTCCATGACCGACTTTCGCTCCACCCAGGGCAGCACCATCGGCATTGCGCAGGAACGCCTCGATGCCCTGCGTGCCGCGCTCCGCGGCGCCCTCCTCTTGCCCGGCGATCCCGGCTACGACGTCGCACGTACGCTGTGGAACGGCATGATCGACCGCCGACCGGCGGCCATCGTGCGCGCTGCCGGCGCCGGCGACGTGATGCAGGCGGTGAACTTCGCGCGCGAAAGCCGGCTGCTGCTCGCGGTCAAGGGTGGCGGGCACAACATCGCCGGCAAGGCCGCTTGCGATGGCGGCCTCATGCTCGACCTGTCGGCGATGAAGTCGGTGCGCGTCGACCCGGCCGGCAAGCTGGCGCGGGTGGAACCTGGCGCGCTGCTGTCGGACTTCGACCGCGAGACGCAGGCATTCGGGCTTTCCACGCCCACCG
This sequence comes from uncultured bacterium, assembly GCA_963802435.1. Classification (GTDB taxonomy): domain Bacteria; phylum Pseudomonadota; class Gammaproteobacteria; order Burkholderiales; family Burkholderiaceae_C; genus CAIKUF01. The sequence goes on along the minus strand of CAWDIT010000013.1, from coordinate 161,123 downwards.
GCATCAACTCGACGACCGGGGTGGCCGGACTCACGCTGGGTGGCGGATTCGGCTGGCAGAGCCGCAAGCGTGGCCTGACCATCGACAACCTGGTCGCCGTCGACGTCGTGCTCGCCTCCGGCGAGTTCGTCCAGGCCAGCGCAAAGCAGAACGCCGACCTGTTCTGGGCGGTGCGCGGTGGCGGCGGAAATTTCGGCGTCGTCACCTCGTTCGAGTACCAGTTGCACGAGCTGGGGCCCGAGGTCCTGGCCGGGCTCATCGTCTATCCGTTCGCGCAAGCGCACCAGGTGTTCGAGGGCTACCGGAAATTCACCGCTGCGGCGCCCGACGAGATGACGGCATGGCTCGTCCTGCGCAAGGCGCCGCCGCTGCCGTTCCTGCCGGCGAACGTGCACGGAACGGAAGTCGTCGTCGTCGCGTTCTGCTGGATCGGCGAGGCGAGTCGAGGCAACGAACTGGCCGCGCAACTCCGCGGCTTCGGCAAGCCGGCCGGCGAGCACGTCGGCGCGATGCCCTTCGTCGGCTGGCAGACGGCCTTCGACCCATTGCTTGCACCCGGGGCGCGGAACTACTGGAAGTCGCACGATTTCAAGGCGATCACGGGCGACGTCGAGCGGATCGTGTGCGCCGCGATCGAACGCCTGCCGAGCGACGAGTGCGAAGCCTTCGTCGGTCACCTTGGTGCGGCCGTGAATCGCGTCCCCGTTGGAGACACGGCATACCCTCACCGCGACGTCGAATACATCATCAACGTGCACACCCGCTGGCGCGAGCCCGGCCAGGATGCACATTGCATCGCCTGGGCGAGGGGCCTTTTCGATGCGCTCACACCGCACGCGACGGGCGGCGTCTACGTGAACTTCATGCCCGAGGACGAGACGCAGCGCGTGGCGGCAGGTGCGTATGGTCCCAACTACCCGCGCCTGGCCACGCTGAAGACAAAGTACGACCCAGAGAATCTGTTCTGCCTCAACCAGAACATTTCGCCGAAGGCCTGAGTGCAGGGGCTCCGCGCGCAGCTCCGCGTGGCGGATGTCGACGCCGGAAGCTGCGGGGCACCTCTCACCAAAGGTCCGACGCTCGCGGAGTGTCGAGCAACGGCCAGACGCGACTGGAACAGGTCGCGCGGCAATGAAGGACCAGCTTCACGAGGAACAGCATGGTCGCCGATCGGCAATCGAATGCGCTTTCCAATGCGACCGCGCGTGCAGCCAGCCTGTTCGACGACGCCGTGCGCGGCTTCAACATCTATTGCGGCGATCCACTGGCACGACTCGACGAGGCCATCGCCGACTCACCGGCGTTTGCCCAGGCACACCTGTTCAAGAGCTTCATCCTCGCGCTTGCCACCGAGCCGGCGGCGACGGCTCAAGCGCGCAAGATCGCCCACGGGTTGCTCACGCCGGGCATGAACGAGCGCGAGGTGTCCCAGTTCGCGGTTCTCGAGCAACTGCTCGCCGGAAACTGGGGTGCTGCCGCGAGCGACATGGATTTTCACAACATGCGCTACCCGCGCGACCTCGTAGCGCTCCAGGTGGGCCACCTGATGGACTTCTATCGCGGCAGCGCGCGAAACCTGCGCGATCGTGTTGCGCGCATCGTGCCTCGCTGGACCAAGGACGACCCCGGCTACCACGCCGTGATCGGGATGTACGCGTTCGGGCTCGAGGAGACAGGTGACTACGGGCGTGCAGAGGAAGCTGGCCGTCATGCCCTCGACCTGGAGCCGCTCGACGCCTGGGCGCACCATGCCGTCGCCCACGTGATGGAAATGCAGGGGCGTGTGCAGGACGGCATCGGCTGGATGACGGCGCGCGAACCGTATTGGGCTCGCGACGACAACTTTCTCAAGGTCCACAACTGGTGGCACGGTGCGCTGTGCCATCTCGACCTCGGGCAGGCCGACATGGCCCTAGCGCTCTACGATGGCCCGATCCGCGCCAGCCGGAGCCACGTCGTGCTCGACCTGATCGACGCCTCTGCCCTGCTTTGGCGGTTGCACTTGTGCGGGCATGACGTTGGCGACCGGTGGCTGGAACTGTCGGTGTGCTGGGACGAACATGCCGACGGGCAGTTGTATCCCTTCAACGACCTGCATGCAGCCATGGCCTATCTCGGTGCCGGGCGCGACGCGCGGCTCGATGAACTGCTGGCAGCTGCGCGGAGCCATGCTGCCGGCCTCGTCGAGACGGCGCACTGGACTCGCACCATCGGGCTTCCGCTGATCAGAGGCTTCGTCGCGTTCTGGCGGGGGCAATACCAGACCTGCCTGGAGGCCTTGCATCCACTTCGCTTCGTCGCGAACATCATCGGCGGCAGCCACGCCCAACGCGACGTCATCGACTGGACGCTGGTCGAGGCGGCACTTCGCGCCAACCGACCGGAAGTTGCCGCCGCACTCGCGAACGAGCGGGCCGCGCTCAAGCCGCACAGTGTGGTCAACCGCGGGCTCCTCCACCGTGCAACGCAGAAGTAGATGCCACGACAAGGAGCAAGCGTGGCCCTGGGTTCCAATGGCGTCGCTTGCACCGGGGCCGCCGCGTTGGTGATGCCCGAGACCTGCGCCGAGGTGAGCCGGGGAACGGGGTCGTCGAGGCCTCCGCGGCAGCGTTGGCGGAGTGTCTGCGCGCGGTGTCGAACGAAGGCCCGAAACCCCTACCGGTAGCGTCCGCGATCACGCGCTACGCAGGAGGGACGTCATAGAATGGCGCCCCTTCCGTAGCGGAGGATCGAAACCTCCAGCCGATCGGCAGGAGCAGGGTTCAGCGCTCGCGACTGGCATCGAAAACCGGAGGATCCAGCCATGGCACTGCTGCTCAATGAGATCGCGTGGGCCGAGCCCATCGTGCCGCCGGCTCCGGACCCTGCTTGGGAGGCGGAGGTCAAGCACCGCGGCGGTCAGGTGTCCGAAGTCGACCGCCGGATTGCGCCCAGCCGCTGGCTGCGTGAAGCAGCATTTGGCGCCGTGAATTGCCAACCCAGCGCGATCCCGGAGCGACTCCTACGGATCGGCAACATGGTGACCGCTCAGGAGAACGCGTGCCGCTATTGCTACGGTGCGAACCGGGCTTACATGAAGGTGCTGGGCTATTCCGAGGGGTTCATCCAGAGTGTCGAGCGAGACATGCAGCTCGCGGAAACGGATCCCCGGGAGCGTGCCTTCATCGAGTTCTGCCGCAACCTCGCGCGATCGCGTCCGCGCCCATCGAGGAGCGCGCGCGAAAGGCTGGTCGGCCTGGGCTATTCGGGCCCGGAAGTCGCCGAAATGGCGTTCGTGATCGCCGGGAGCTGCTTCTACAACCGGGTGAGCACCCTGATCGCCTGCCCGCCTGAAACGAAGTTCGAACGCATGGCCAACGGACCCGTGGGGCGCCTGATGGGCCTGGCCATGCCCTTGCTGCGCAAACTCGGTGTCGGCGGGCGGAACACACCACTCGCGACCTCGCCCAGCGATACCGAGCTCGCCAGCGGGAGCTTCGGCGCGATCCTGGCTCCGCTCGCGGGCCTGCCGGCGGCCAGGGTCATGAAGTCCGCGCTCGACGGCGCGTTCGCTTCCGATGTGCTCGACCTTCCCACCAAGGCGCTGATGTTCGCCGTGATTGCGCGCACCATCGGTTGTCCGCATTGCGAAGGCGAGGCGAGGAAGCTGCTGGGCAGCGCGGGATTGAGCAGCGTCGAGATCGATTCCGCGTTGGCGACCCTGCAGTCGGATCGGCTGTCGGCGAACGAGGCCGCCCTGCTCTCATGGGCGCGGGATACCGTCTACTACGACACGCCGACGATCCAGCAGAAGACCCGTGTGCTGGCCGGTGCCCTGGGTGATGCGGCGTTGCTGGAGGCGATTGGCGTTGCCGCGCTGGCGAACGCCACCGTGCGGCTGGCGATGCTGCTGGAGTGATCGATCTGGGCTGGGCACTGGCAGGGCTGGCAACGCTCGCTGCGTTGGGGCTGGCCGCGCTGTGCATTCGCGGCAGCAGGCGCAGTCGCCAGTTGGAAAAGTTGCTGCTGGCCGCTGAAGACAAGCTGGAACAGGTGCAGCGCCAGTTCGAGCGCTTCGTGCCAGCAGACGTGGTGGAGCGACTGACCGACTCGGGTGATGTCTTCGCCCCCCAGCGCCGTCAGGTGACGATGCTGTTCGCGGACTTGCGCGGATTTACCGCGTTGTGCGATCGGCTTGACCCGGACGTCACCGTCAAGGTCCTCAACGACTATTTCGGCCGCATGGACCGGGCCATCGCCCGGCACCACGGCCACGTCACCGAGTTCGTGGGTGACGGCTTGCTGGCGTTGTTCGGCGCCCTCGAACCCAACCCCTGGCAGGCGCGCGACGCCGTGCTGGCGGCGCTGGAAATGCGGGTCGAACTCGCGCGCTACAACCAGACGCTGCGCGCGACCGGGCTGCCCGAACTGCGCTTCGGCATCGGCATCCATTGCGGCGAGGTGGTGGCTGGCGTCATAGGCACCGCAGGTCTGGCGAAATTCAGCGTCACGGGAGACCCGATCAACGTCGCCTCGCGCGTCGAGGGCCTGACCGGCAAGCACCAGGTGGACCTGCTGGTCACCGAGGACATCCGCCGCGCGCTCGGCGATGAATTCCTGTTCCAGCCCATGCCGGCGAGCCACGTCAAGGGCAAGGCCGAACCGATCCAGACCTACTGCGTGGAGTCTCTGGACGTCGGCAGTGGCCAGCACCGGTGCGGGGTCGGGTCCGAGGAGGCCGGTGCAATGCCCCCACCGGCGAAAGAGATCTAGACTGCGCCCCGCGACTCTCGCGCCAGGAGAACCACCGATGAAGCTCTACTTCCATCCCGCATCGACGACGAGCCGGATCGTCCAGCAGTTTGCGGTGGATCAGGGAATCGATCTCGAATACCAGGTCGTCGATCTTTTCACCGGCGAGCATCACAAGCCCGAGTTCGCGAAGATCAATCCCAACTGCATGGTCCCCGTCCTCGAGGATGGAGACTTCCGGCTGACCGAATGCTCGGCGATCGTCAAGTACCTTGCCGACAGGGCAGGTTCGCCCGCCTACCCGAAGGATCTGAAGGCGCGCGCCCGCGTCAACGAGATGATGGACTGGTTCAACGCCAACATCTACAGGGACTTCGGCTACGGGCTGGTCTATCCGCAGGCGTTCCCGCATCACGTGCGACCGAACGCGGAGGTGCAGGCGGGCACGCTGGCCTGGGGCCGGCAGAAGACGCAGTCCTGGCTGAAGATCCTCGACGAGAGCCTGATCGGCCCGCACAAGGCCTACCTGTGCGGCGACCAGATCACGCTGGCCGACTACCTGGGGGCCGAGATGATCGCGGCCGGCGAACTCATTGGTTGCAGCTACGCCGCCTATCCGAACATCCAACGCTGGCTCGGCAAGATGAAGGCACTCGAGAGCTGGCCCAAGGTGCACGAGGCCATCGACGGCTTCGCCGCGTCGCTCAAGGACAAGTCGTTCGTCACGATCTGAATCCCTCGCGTCTTCGGGGAGAGACACCATGATCCAGGGTCTGCACCACAACGCCTACCGCTGCCGAGATTCGGAAGAGACGCGGCGCTTCTACGAAGGCTTCCTCGGCCTGCCGCTGGCCGGAACGCTGGAAATCGGTGAGACGAAGAGCGGCCGCAAGACCGACACCCTGCACACGTTCTACCAGCTCGGCGACGGCTCCTATCTGGCGTTCTTCGAGGCGCCCGACATGCCCTTCGATTTCAAGGTGCAGCACGACTACGACCTGCACATCGCGCTGGAGGTCGACTCGCAGACCCTCCACGACATGTTCGCCAAGGGCAAGGCGGCCGGCATCGAGACCCGTGGCATCTCGGACCACGGCTTCATTCACTCGATCTACTTCCGCGACCCGAACGGCTATGTGATCGAGCTCGCAGCGAAGGCGCCCAGCCACGCCGGCGCCATGGATCCCGCCCGCAACGGCGCGCGCGAGAAGCTCGATCGCTGGACCGCCGCCAGGCGGCAACCGGCAGCCAGCGCTTCCTGAGCGCCCCCAAGGCCTCCGCCTTGCGGCGTCCGCCCCCGGCGGGGGTGCAAGACAACGAGCGAAGCGAAGTTGCGCGAAGCCGAAGGCGAGAGGGCGAAGCCCGGCAAAACCCGGGGCGGCCCGGCGTTTCCTTGAGAGCGCTCCAGCGACAGCGCCCCATAATTCGCCGATGCAGGTCTTCCGCGGCGTCCACCATCCCGGCATCGCCGGCGCCTGCGCGCTCACCATCGGCAATTTCGACGGCGTGCATCGCGGCCACCAGGCCATGCTGGCGCTGCTGCGCTCGGAGGCCCAGCACCGCGGACTGCCGACCTGCGTGCTGACCTTCGAACCGCATCCGCGCGACTTCTTCGCGCAACTGGCCAACAAGCCCGGGCTCGCGCCGCCGCGCATCGCGACGCTGCGCGACAAGCTGAGCGAGCTCGAGCGCTGCGACATCGAGCAGGTGGTCGTGATGCGCTTCGACGCCGCGTTTGCCAGCCAGTCGCCGCAGGCCTTCATCGCCGAGGTGCTGGTGAAGGGCCTGGGCACTCGCTACGTGCTGGTCGGCGACGACTTCCGCTTCGGCGCGCGACGCGCAGGCGACTATGCAATGCTCGACGCGGCGGGCCAGGCGCAGGGCTTCGACGTCGCGCGCATGAACAGCTACGAAGTGCACGGCCTGCGCGTCAGCAGTTCGGCGGTGCGCGACGCGCTCGCGGCCGGGAACATGGAACTCGTCGCGAGCCTGCTCGGCCGACCGTACAGCATCAGCGGCCACGTGCTGCACGGCCGCAAGCTCGGGCGCGATCTCGGCCGCAGCGCGCTGGACCGCGACGACGGTTTTCGCACGCTCAACCTGCGCTTCCCGCACGCGCGCGCAGCGGCGACGGGCGTCTACGTGGTGCGGACTTTCGGCCTCGCCGACGAGGCCGTTCCGGGCGTGGCCAGCCTCGGCGTGCGGCCGACGATCGAAGGTGCGGGTCGCGTGCTGCTCGAGGTGCATTGCCTCGAGTGGCCGCAAGCGCTGGGCCCGGAGGGAGGCTACGGTAAACTCGCCCGCGTGGAACTGCTGCACAAACTCCGCGACGAGACCCGCTACGACGGGCTGCCCGCGCTGACGTCCGCGATACGCAAGGACGTGACCGACGCGCGCGCCTTCTTCGCCGAGCATGCGGCGCAGCGTCGCCAGACGACACGCGACCGAATTTGACCTGCGCCGCCCGGCGCAAGCCGGCGGGCGCCCACGGCGTCGCCACCGCGCCGCTGCACTCCCCGACGATGGACTCCCGCACGCACGGGAGCGTTCTGCCCGCAAGGACCTGTCATGGCTGACCAGCCTTCCACCCCCGCCGCCCCGACCGACTACCGCTCGACGCTGAACCTGCCGGACACGCCGTTCCCGATGCGCGGCGACTTGCCGAAGCGCGAGCCCGGCTGGGTGAAGGCGTGGGACGATAGCGGCGTCTACAGGAAGCTGCGCGACGCTCGCCACGGTGCGCCGCTCTTCGTGCTGCACGACGGCCCGCCGTACGCGAACGGCCAGATCCATATGGGCCACGCCGTCAACAAGGTGCTCAAGGACATGATCGTCAAGGCGCGCCAGCTGGCCGGCTTCGATGCGCAGTACGTGCCGGGCTGGGACTGCCACGGCCTGCCGATCGAGAACGCGATCGAAAAGCAGTTCGGCCGCCACCTGAGCCGCGACGACATGCAGGCCAAAGGCCGTGCCTATGCCACCGAGCAGATCGCGCTGCAGCGGGAGGACTTCAAGCGCCTGGGCGTGCTCGGCGACTGGGCGAACCGCTACGCGACGATGGACCCGATGAACGAGGCCGGCGAGATCCGCGCCTTCAAGCGTGTCATCGAGCGCGGCTTCGTCTACCGCGGCCTGAAACCCGTGTACTGGTGCTTCGACTGCGGCTCGTCGCTGGCCGAATTCGAGATCGAATACGCCGACAAGACGAGCCAGACGGTCGACGTCGGCTTCCTCTGCGCCGACCCGCAACGCCTGGCGAGCGCCTTCGGCCTCACGACGCTGGCCCGGGACGCGTTCGCGGTGATCTGGACCACGACCGCCTGGACGCTGCCGGCCAACCAGGCGTTGAACCTGAACCCCAAGCTCGACTACGCACTCGTCGATACCGAACGCGGACTGCTGGTGCTCGCCGCCTCGCTCGTCGAGAGCTGCCTGCAGCGCTACGGGCTGGCCGGGACGGTGATCGCAACGACGAAGGGCGAGATGCTCGGCGGCATCGCCTTTCGCCATCCGCTCGCGCAGGTCGATGCGGGCTACGACCGCCTCTCGCCCGTCTACCTGGCCGACTACGCGACGGCCGAAGACGGCACCGGCATCGTCCACTCGTCGCCCGCCTACGGCGTGGACGACTTCAACTCCTGCGTCGCGCACGGTCTCGCCTACGACGACATCCTGAACCCGGTGCAGGGCAACGGTTCGTACGCAGCGGACTTCCCGCTCTTCGGTGGCCTCGACATCTGGAAGGCGGTGCCGGTCGTCATCGCGGCGCTGAACGACGCCGGCCGGCTCTTCGCCACCGCGACGATCACCCACAGCTACCCCCACTGCTGGCGCCACAAGAGCCCGGTGATCTATCGCGCGGCGGCGCAGTGGTTCATCCGCATGGACGAGGGCGAAGGCGTGTTTACGAAGGACAAGGCGCCGCGCACGCTGCGCCAGACGGCGCTCGATGCGATCGACCAGACCGGCTTCTTTCCCGAGAACGGCCGCGCCCGCCTGCGTGACATGATCGCCAACCGGCCCGACTGGTGCATCAGCCGCCAGCGCAGCTGGGGCGTGCCGCTGCCGTTCTTCCTGCACAAGGACAGCGGCGAACTGCACCCGCGGACGATGGAGATCCTCGACCAGGCCGCGGCGATCGTCGAGGCCGGCGGCATCGAGGCCTGGAGCCGCGTGACGGCCGAGCAGATCCTCGGTGCGCCCGACGCCGCGCACTACGCGAAGAGCAGCGACATCCTCGAGGTCTGGTTCGACTCGGGATCGACCTTCTTCCACGTGCTGCGCGGCACGCACCGCGGAACGAAGGAGCACCCCGGATACCACGCCAGCGGCCCCGAGGCCGACCTCTACCTCGAGGGTCACGACCAGCACCGCGGCTGGTTCCACTCTTCGCTGCTGATCGCCTGCGCGCTCGAAGGTCGCGCGCCGTATCGCGGCCTGCTGACGCACGGCTTCACGGTCGACAGCCAGGGCCGCAAGATGAGCAAGTCGCTCGGCAACGGCATCGAGCCGCAGGCGGTGAGCCGCAAGCTCGGCGCCGAGATCATCCGCCTGTGGGTCGCGGCGAGCGACTACTCGGGCGACATCGCCGGCGACGACAAGATCCTCGCCCGCGTCGTCGACGGTTACCGCCGCATCCGCAACACGCTGCGCTTCCTGCTCGCCAACACGAGCGACTTCGATGCCGCGACCGATGCGGTGTCGCCAGCCGAGATGCTCGAGATCGACCGCTGGGCTCTCGCCCGCGCGGCGCAGTTCCAGGCCGAGGTCCTCGCGCACTACGAGGTCTACGAATTCCACCCGGTGGTCGCCAAGCTGCAGGTCTTCTGCAGCGAAGACCTCGGCGCGTTCTACCTCGACATCCTGAAGGACCGCCTGTACACGACGGCGCCGAAGTCGCCCGCGCGGCGCTCGGCGCAGACCGCGCTGTGGCACATCACGCACGCAATGCTGCGCTGGATGGCGCCGTTCCTCAGCTTCACCGCCGAGGAAGCGTGGCAGGTGTTCGCGCCCCGCGGCACCGCCTCGGCGGCGACGCACTCACAGCCCTCGTCGCCGTCGATCTTCAGCGAGACATACTGGCGCTTTCCGGCGCCGGATGAAGCCTTGCTCGCGAAGTGGGCACGCATCCGCGAAGTGCGCGACCTCTGCAACAAGGCGATCGAGGAGCTGCGCACCGCCGGCGCGATCGGCTCTTCGCTGCAGGCAAACGTTCGCATCACCGCCGGCGAAGCCGATCACGCGTTGCTCGCGACACTGGGCAAGGACCTGCGCTTCGTGACCATCACTTCGCAGGCCACGCTGGCCACCGGGGAAGACTTCGCTGTCGAAGTCGCGGCGGCGGCTGCCCCCAAGTGCGCCCGCTGCTGGCACTACCGCGACGACGTCGGCCACGACCCGACGCACCCGACGATTTGCGGCCGCTGCACGAGCAATCTCCACGGCCCGGGCGAGAAGCGCGAGTTCGCCTGATGGCCAGTACGAAGTCGTCGGGCGGGCTGTTGCGCTGGCTTGGCATTGCACTCGCCATCGTCCTTCTCGACCAGTTCACGAAGACACTGATCCTCGGCAGCTTCGATCTCGGCCACAGCCGCACGGTCACCTCGTTCTTCAACGTCGTGCGCGTGCACAACACCGGCGCGGCGTTCAGCTTCCTCGCCGGCGCGGCGGGCTGGCAGCGCTGGTTCTTCGTCGGCCTCGGCGCAGTGGCAGCCGTCTTCATCGTCTGGATGCTGCGCAGCCATGGCGGGCAGCGGCTATTCGGGTGGGCACTCGCGCTGATCCTCGGTGGAGCCGTGGGCAACGTGATCGACCGCCTGTTGCACGGCTACGTGGTCGACTTCATCCAGGTCCACTACGCCGGCTGGTACTTCCCGTCGTTCAACGTCGCCGACAGCGCGATCACGACCGGCGCGGCCCTGTTGATCCTGGACGAACTGTTGCGCGTCAGACGCACGAGGCGCTAATTCGGCAGAATCGCGCGATGAGCAAGCCCACCGAGACCCGCTCTTCCGCGCCCGCCTCCGACTCGGCCTTCGACATCCGGCTGAACGAGCTTCGGCTGACCGATCCTTTGCGCTGGCTCGCCGCAGGCTGGCGCGACTTGCGCCGCGCGCCCGTCATCGGCGTGTTCTACGGCGGCTGTTTCGCCGTGATGGGCTGGCTGCTGCTGAAGGTCTTCGAGTACTCGCCGGCGTGGACGCTCGCGCTGAGCGCGGGGTTCCTGCTCGTCGGACCCTTCCTCTGCCTCGGCCTCTACGACGTGAGCCGCAAGCTCGAACGCGGCGAGCATCCCGACCTCGGCGAGTCGCTCACCGCCTGGGATACGAAGATGGGGACGATGGCGGTCTTCGGCACCGTGCTGCTCGTGCTCGAGATGGTCTGGGCGCGCGCGTCACTGGTCGTCTTCGCGCTCAGCTTCGACGGCATGCCGGACTTCAAGGGTTCGCTGCTCAAGCTCGTCGACCCCGAGAACACCGAATTCATCGTCGCCTACATGGGCGTCGGCAGCGCCTTCGCAGCGCTGATCTTCGCCGTCAGCGTGGTCTCGATCCCGATGATCCTCGACCGCCAGACCGATGCCATCAGCTCCGGCCTGACGAGCATCCGCCTGTGCCTCGCGCAGCCCGGCGTGATGCTGCTGTGGGGCACGCTGATCACGCTGCTCGTCGTGCTCGCGATGCTGCCCGGATTCCTCGGCCTGCTCGTCGTCGGGCCGGTGCTCGGCCACGCCACCTGGCACGCCTACCGCGCGGCGGTGGCGGTGGACGAATCAGCGCCCGCCGCAGGCTGACCGGTGGTCAGGGCAGCAGCACGCTGCAACCGGTCGTCTTGCGCGCTTCCAGGTCGCGGTGCGCCTGCGCCACGTCCTTCAAGGCGTAGCGCTGGCCGATGCGGATGCTCACCTTGCCGCCCGTCACCACCGCGAACAGATCGTCGGCCATCGCCTGCGTCGACTCGCGCGTCGCGATGTGCGTGAAGAGCGTTTGCCGCGTCACGTAGAGCGAACCCTTCGCGCCGAGAATGCCCGGAGCGAACGGCGGCACCACGCCCGAGGCGTTGCCGAAGCTCGCCATCAGCCCGAACGGGCGCAGGCAGTCGAGCGACTTGTCCCAGGTGTCCTTGCCGATCGAGTCGTACACCACCTTCACGCCCGCCCCGCCGGTGATCTCGCGCACGCGGGCAGCGAAATCCTCGCTCCGGTAGTTGATCGTGAACGCCGCGCCGTTCGCTGCGGCGAGCGCGCATTTCTCGTCGGTGCCTGCCGTGCCGATCAACCGCAGGCCGAGCGCATGCGCCCACTGGCAGGCGATCAGCCCGACGCCGCCCGCTGCGGCGTGGAACAGCACGAAGTCGCCTGCCTGCAATCCGCCCTGCGGCAGCGTCCTCTTCAGCAGGTACTGCGCCGTCAGGCCTTTCAACATCATCGCCGCGCCGGTCTCGAAGCTGATCGCGTCGGGCAGCTTCACGACGCACTTGGCCGGCATCACGCGCAGCGTGCAGTAGCTGCCCGGCGGCGTGCTCGCGTACGCCGCGCGGTCGCCCGCCTTCAGGTGCGTCACGCCCTCGCCCACCGCCTCGACGATGCCGGCACCTTCCATGCCGAGCGACAGCGGCATGGTCATCGGGTAGACGCCCGCGCGCTGGTAGACGTCGATGAAGTTCAACCCGCAGGCGTGGTGGCGGATGCGGATCTCGCCCGGACCGGGGTCGCCCACGGGAAGTTCGACGAGGTGCATCGCTTCGGCGCCACCGTGCTGGTCGACGCGGATCGTGGGGCTGGTCTGGCTCATGGCAGGGGTCTCCGTCGCTAGGGTGGCAATGCGCTATCGTGCCAGCAATTCTGCCAAGCCCTGCCCCGAGGTGTTCGACACCGCATGAAACGCCTCACCACCGCCCCCAACATCGCGATCGCGACGCTCTGGGCCGACATGCTCACGAGCGGTGGCATCAGCGCCAGCGTGCAGCGCTACTTCGCGAGCAGCATCGCCGGCGAAATCCCGCCCGACCAGGCGCTGCCCGAGGTGTGGATCGCCGACGCCGCGCAGTTCGACGCGGCGCGCAGCCTGCTGCACGAGCTTCGCCACCCGCCGCACCGGCGCTGGGTGTGCACCGGCTGCGGCGAGCGGATCGACGGCCCGTTCGAGCAGTGCTGGAACTGCGGCGCGCAGATGCCGGACACTGCGCCCCGATGACGCGCCTCGCGCCACGCGTGGCGCTGCTGATGACGCTGCCGCCGTTGCTTTGGGCGGGCAACGCCGTCGTCGGGCGCCTGCTCGTCGGCAGCGTGCCGCCGCTGACGCTGAACTTCCTGCGCTGGCTGCTCGCCACGCTGCTGCTGTTGCCACTGGGCTGGCGCGTGCTGCGCCGGCCGCACGACATCGCGGCGCGCTGGCCGCACCTCTTGGGGCTCGGCCTGATCGGCGTCGGCCTCTACAACGCGCTGCAGTATCTGGCGCTCGTGACCACCACGCCGATCAACGTGACACTGATCGCCGCCAGCAGCCCGGTGTGGATGCTCGCCGTCGGCGCGCTGTTCCACGGCGAGCACCCGCGGCGCCGCCAGATCGTCGGTGCAGCGCCTCTCGATCGCCGGCGTGCTGCTGGTGATCGCACGTGGCGACCCCGCGGCGCTGGCGCGTGTTCAGTTCGTCGCGGGCGATCTGTACGTGCTCGTCGCGACTGTCTCCTGGGCCTTCTACAGCTGGATGCTGGCGCGTCCACCGGCCTCGATGCGCGCGCCGCAGCGTCCGTCCTGGAACTGGGCCGAATTCCTGCTCGTGCAGATGGTGTTCGGCCTGCTCGGCGCCGGTGCGGCGGCCGGTGCCGAAATCGCCCACGGCATACCGCCGATCGCCTGGAACGGCTGGGTGCTGGCTGCGCTGCTCTTTGTTGCAGTGGGCCCATCGATCGTCGCATTCCGCTGCTGGGGCCTGGGCATCATGGCCGGCGGGCCGGCGCTCGCCGCCTTCTTCGGCAACCTGACGCCGGTCTTCGCAGCCCTGATGTCGGCGGCCCTGCTCGGCGAGCCGCCGCGCTGGTTCCACACGCTTGCCTTCGCCCTGATCGTCGCCGGCATCGTCGTCTCCTCGGCGCGGCTGCGCCCCTGAGCCGCCGTCGCGCCCGTTCGCCGCCGCAGCCCTCATACGGCTTCGCATTCAATCAATAAGGAATCCGGGTGGCTTCGGACTCGTTTAGATCGGTGCGACAAGCCGCCTTGATCCCGGCTGTATGGATGCCAAGGCCTGCGCGAGGCCGAGAGCGGCGGGTGACCGGCTACCTCCGTGTCCCCCGACGCCAGCCTGTCGGCTGGCGTCTCCTCCTTTACCTGCGGCAGCCGGTCACCCGCCGCCCTCGGCCAGGAAGCAGCGCGACAGTCTTGCGTGCGCGCCGGTACGACAGCGGTGAAGCAGAGCGTCAGGGCGGGCTGGCGTGTTCTGCGCAGGTAAAGGAGGAGGCGGTGGCCGAAGGCCGGCGCCGGGGGAGAGAGCCCGGACACAAACAGTCCTGAGGACTGTTTGTGCCTGGCGAACGCCCGGGGCCTACGGCACCGGGCACGGAGCAGAACACGCCAGCCCGCCCTGGCGCTCCCGCGCCAAACTACCGAAGCGGGCGCCCTGATCTACGCAATTGAATGCAAGACCGTATCAGGCAGCCGTGAGGCCGAACTGGGAAAGCCGCTGGGCGTCGAGGATCCGGATGTCGCGGCGGTCGATTTCGATCAGGCCGCTGGCCTCGAGTTCGTGCAGCACGCGAGAGAAGTACTCGGGCGAGAGCGACAGACGCGACGCGATCGTCGCCTTGCTGACCGGCAGCGACACCGTGCGCACCTCGGTCGGCGCGCAGTCATCGAGCGCCTGGTCGCGCAGCAGGAAGCCGATCACGCGCTGCAATCCTGAGTGCAGCGAATAGGCCTCGACGTCGTGCACCAGCCCGTGCATGCGGCGCGACAGCCCGGCGAGCATGCGCAGTGCGAAGCGGTGGTCGCGCTCGATCTCGGCCAGCACCGCCTGCTTCGAGACCGTGAGCAGCAGCATGTCCGAAAGCGACTGCGCGCCCAGCATGTAGGGGCGGTCGGTGAACATGATCGCCTCGCCGAAGCTCTGGCCAGGGCCGACCAGTTCCAGCACCTTCTCCTGCCCCGCCGGCGACAGCACGAACAACTTGACCTGCCCCGTCACGACCACGTGGAACTCGTTGCAGGGTTCGCCCATGCGGAAGACCATGTCGCCGCGCACCAGGCGGCGCAGCATGCACCCTTCGGCCAGTTGCTTCAGTTCGACCGGCGTGAGGTCGTTGAACAGCGGCAGTACCGAGAGGTATTTCGGCACGTCGAACGGGCGCGGCTCCATCGGGGGTCTCCTGACCTGGGCGTGCGGGATTGTGCCAGCGCCGCGGTCAGACCGAACTCAGGGCAACCGCGCCGCGCCAGACCCTCGCGTCAGATCGAACACCGTGGCCAGCAGCAACGCGGCGACCACGTTATGCGCCAGCGCCAGCGCCAGTGCAAGCGACACGCCGCCGGTCATCCGCAAGCCCAGCACTAGCTCCGCAGCCAGCAACACCAGCAACAGCGCGCCGTGACCGCGTCGACCGTTGCGCAGCGCGGCGATGCCCAGCGGCCCCACGACCAGCGCGACGGCAAGCCCCGACAGCCGATGCACTGTCTGCGCCAGCGCACCCGAAGGGTTGAGCGGCGGGGTGAGCGCCAGCACGGGTTCGCGCCAGGGATCGAGGGCGTTCCACGGAACGTTCGCCGACGCGGCGAGGCATTCGGCGAGGCCGCCGCAGCTCATCGCAGCGTAGGACGCGCTCAACAAGCCTCCGAGTGTCACCTGCACCACGAGCAGGACCACGCCGAGCCCGGCCCATGCGCGCAGCGATGGCGTGCCGGGCACGGAGCCCCCGCGCGCCAACCGCCAGCACAACGCCAGCATCGCAAAGCCACCGAGCAGGTTGCCGATCGCCACGGCCGGCACGCGCGCGTTGCCCGACCATCGGCCCAGCACGGCGAGAAACAAGGCCAGCGCGAGAAGCGCGAGCGCGGCGCGGCTTTCGGGCCACATCGGCGGGCGAGCCGTCAGGCAGACGACGACCATCGTGATCACCAGCAGCAGCGCGGCGCTCGCCACCACGCGATGCGCCAGCCGCGCTGCGGCCGTGCCCGCGTCCTCGCCCGCCGTCGCCGCAAGACCCTGCTGGAGCTGGCGCAGGTTCTGGCCGTAACAGTGCGGTCCATCGGTACACGAGAGACCGGCCTTCGACAGGCGGATGAACGCGCTCAGGCTGGTGATCGCGAGCACCAGGAT
Organism: uncultured bacterium; assembly: GCA_963802435.1. GTDB lineage: Bacteria > Pseudomonadota > Gammaproteobacteria > Burkholderiales > Burkholderiaceae_C > CAIKUF01. The sequence goes on along the minus strand of CAWDIT010000013.1, from coordinate 145,083 downwards.
CGCGCACAGCAGAGCCAGGCGTCGCAGGAATGCCAGGCGTCGCGCGGGATCGCTTTCCGGCGCGGGAGGCGTCGTTGTCATGTTGGCCATGCGGCGACTGTGCGACAGACAGGGGCCGAGGTACATCGGGGGGATCGCTGATCGATCGGCGCATGCGCATGCCGACCACGAGCAGGACCGACCTCGCGCATTCTTATCTTGGTTCAATTTTCTGCACGGCCCAGCGCCGCAGAATTTCGACCACCTGCCGCGCCCTTCATCGCGGCAAGAAGGAGACCCGATGCACGCGACCGAAAACGACGACGAATCCATCCCCTGGATGCAGCAACTGCTGGACAACCCGTTCCTGCTGCTGTTCCTCGGCGTGATGGTGCCGATGTTGGTCTACACCCTCTGGGGCGTGATCGACATTCTGACCGTGCCGCTGGCCAGGTGAGAAAGCGCGCTGCCCGCTTCCATCCACCGCGAGGAACCACACCATGAGCGCCATCCTGCCCCCCGCCGAACGACTGTGGTGGAAGCACCCGCTGGACCGTGTCGAAGGCACGTGGATCGCCATCGCCTTCGTCTGGTGCATGGTGATGTTCTTCATGATGGTCGGCTGGCACATCTGGGGCAAGCAGAACCTGTCGACCGAGACCTACCGCACGACGCCCGAGTTGTTCGCCGCCAAGGCGCAGGCGATGGTCGACAAGTACACCGTGCGCACCGAGACCGACCAGAAGATCCCGGTGGTGCACCCACCGGCGGGCAGCGACGTGTACCTGATCGCGCGCCTGTGGAGCTGGTGGCCGATCATCGAGCTCGAGAAGGACAAGACCTACCGGCTGCACCTGACATCGATGGACTACAACCACGGCTTCTCGCTGCAGCCGACCAACATCAACATCCAGGTCGTTCCCGGCTTCGAGCACGTGGTGAACGTCACTCCGAACCAGACGGGGCAATTCTCGGTGGTGTGCAACGAGTACTGCGGCATCAACCATCACACGATGGTCGGCCGCATGTACGTGAAATAGGGAGGCCGAAATGTCGAGCGCCGTGACGTACCGCACTTGCCCTCGCTCGGGCCTTCAGTTCGAAGGCCAGGCCGAGAAACTGATGATCGCCAACGCCGTGGTGGCGGTGGTGTTCCTGCTCGTCGGCGGCATCCTCGCCGTCGGCGTCGTGCTGACGCGCTGGCCGGCCGTGCACTGGCTCGCCGCCGACACCTTCTACCAGGTGCTCACCGCGCACGGCATCGACATGCTGATCTTCTGGATCATCTTCTTCGAGGTCGCGGTGCTCTACTTCTGCTCGTCGACGCTGCTGCGCTGCCGGATCGCCACACCCAACATCGCCTGGCTCGCATTCGCGTTGATGCTGATCGGTGCCGTCACCAACAACGTCGCCGTGTTCCAGGGCAGCTCGAGCGTGATGATGACGAGCTACGTGCCGATGATGGCCGCGCCGCACTTCTACCTCGGGCTGATCCTGTTCGCCGTCGGCGCGCTCGTCGCCTGCTTCGTCTTCTTCGGCACGCTGGTCATTGCCAGGCGCGACAAGACCTACCAGGGGTCGGTGCCGCTGGTGACCTTCGGTGCGATCACCGCCGCGATCATCGCCGTGTTCACGATCGCCTCCGGCGCAATCATCCTGATCCCGACCTTCCTGATGTCGGTCGGCGTCGTCAAGGAAGTCGATGCGCTCGTCTACCGCACGATCTGGTGGGCCTTCGGCCACTCGTCGCAGCAGATCAACGTCGCGGCGCACATCTCGATCTGGTATGCGGTCGCGGCGATCGCCTTCGGCGCCAAGCCGATGTCGGAGCGCGTCAGCCGCGGGGCCTTCCTGCTCTACATCCTGTTCCTGCAGCTCGCCAGCGCGCACCACCTGCTGGCCGATCCCGGCGTGAGCACCGCGTGGAAGGTCGTCAACACCAGCTACTTCATGTACTTCGCGGTGCTCGCCTCGATGATCCACGGCCTGACCATTCCCGGGGCGATCGAGGTCGCGCAGCGCAAGAAGGGTTTCAACAAGGGCCTGTTCGAGTGGCTGCGCAAGGCGCCCTGGGGCAACCCGGTGTTCTCCGGCGTGTTCATCTCGCTGATCGGCTTCGGCTTCCTCGGCGGCATTTCGGGCGTGATGATGGGCACCGAGCAACTCAACATGATCATCCACAACACGATCTACGTGCCCGGTCACTTCCACGCCACGGTGGTCGTCGGCACGACGCTGTCGTTCATGGCGCTGACCTACTTCCTGATCCCGGTGCTGTTCCGGCGCGAGATGATCGCCCCCGGCCTGGCGAAGCTGCAGCCCTACCTGTTCGGCCTGTCGATGTATTTCTTCTGCCTGGTGATGATGGGCGCGGGCACGCTGGGCGTCTCGCGCCGCCACTGGGACATGGCCTTCAGCGGCGCGGCCATGGCCTACGAGTGGCCGGGCGCGGCCTACCTGATGATGGGCCTGGTCGGGCTTGCCGGCATCGCGGCGATCGCCGGCGGCGCGATCTACATCTACGTCACGGTCGGTTCGCTGCTGTGGGGCAAGCGGCTCGACAGCGGCGCCGTCAGTCCGCGCTTTACGCCGATCCCGCCGACTCCCGTCGGCGCTGCCGTGCAAGGATACGGCTCGGCCGGCTTCGCGGCCCCCGGCACCTTCGCGCTGGCGATGGTGTTCCTGGCGGCCTTCGTGCTCTACTACTTCATCAACTGGAAGTACCTGTCTCAGGTCTGGGGCCTGTCATGACGGCCCCAAGACACCTTCGGTGTCGCCCCGCCGAGGGGCCGAACGCGGACACAAGCAGTCCTGTGGACTGCTTGTGCCTGGCGAGGGGCTGGGCCACTGGCCCTGCGCGGCCTGCAAGGCCTCGGGCCGCTTGGGGCGGCCCGGCGCGGCCCGAGTTCATCGTTCTACTGCGGTGATGAGCGCCTCCATCGCGCACGCAACTCGCACTCCGGCGCGCCTGGTCCGCGACGTGCTCGGGCTGTTCAAGCTGCGCATCGGCCTGATGATCATGCTCACTGCGCTGGTCGGCTTCGCGTTCACGCCCGGACCGGGGCCCGGGCTGGCGCAGGTGCTGGTGCTCGCGCTGTCGGTCTTCGTCTCCTCGGCGAGCGCAGGCGCGTTCAACCAGTACGTCGAGGCCGACAGCGACCGCCTGATGGCGCGCACGCGCACGCGCGCCTTCGTCACCGGCGCCCTGCCGCACACGCCGGCATGGTTGGCGCTGATCGGGCTGCTGCTGGCCACCTCGGTCGCGTCGGCCTGGTGGGCGCTGAACGCGATGGTGGCGCTCTACGTCTTCCTCGGCGCGTTCTTCTATGCCGTCGTCTACACGGTGTGGCTGAAGCGGCGGACCTGGCTCAACATCGTCATCGGCGGCCTGGCTGGGAGCTTTGCCGTGCTGGCCGGCGCCGCAGCGGTGGATCCCGCGCTCGGCAGCCTGCCGGCGCTGCTGGCGCTGGTGCTGTTCCTGTGGACGCCGCCGCATTTCTGGAGCCTGGCGATCGCCAACCGCGACGACTACGTCGCCGCCGGCGTGCCCATGTTGCCGGTGGTGGTGGGAACCGAGCGCGCCGCGCGCATCGTGTTCTGGAGCACGGCCGTGCTGGTCGCTGCATCGCTGCTGCCGATGTTCTTCGGCGCCGGGCCGATCTACCTGGCCGGTGCGCTGGCCGGTGGCCTCTTCTTCCTGCGCAAGGCCCATGCCCTCGCAAGCCACCCCAGCCGCCAGACGGCGATGGGTTCGTTCTTCGCGTCGCTGCTCCAACTCAGCCTGGTTCTTGCCGCGGCGAGCGTCGACGCGCTGCTGCGCTAGGGCTGCGATGCCTGCTGCCGGCGTGCTCGCCACCACGCTGCGCGGCCTGCTGGCCGCACTTGCCTTGGCCATACTCGCTCCGGCCCACGCCGAGGACACAGCCGCCCTCCAGCCGGCGCTGGACCCCTCCGCCGCGCTGCGCACGAGCCAGGCGGCGATCGGCAGGACGATCGGCGATTTCACCTTGCTCGACCGCGAGGGGCGCCCGGTGCGCCTGGCCGACTACCGCGGCAAGCCCTTGCTCGTGAACTTCATCTACACCGGCTGCTTCCAGGTCTGCCCGACGAGCACGCGCGCGCTGGCCGAGGCGCTGCAGGCGATGCGCGGCAGCTTCGATGCGGGCCAGTTCAACGTCGTCAGCATCGGCTTCAACCAGCCCGCCGATTCGCCGCAGTCGATGAAGGCGTTCGCGCTGCAGCAGCGGATCGCAGCGCCGAACTGGGACTTCCTCAGCCCGCGCGCGGCAAGCATCGCTGCGCTGACACGCGACTTCGGCTTCGAATACCGGCCGACCCAGGCCGGTTTCGACCACCTGCTCCAGGTCAGCATCGTCGACGCCGAGGGTCGCCTCGCGGCCCAGGTCTACGGCGACGACTTCAGCGCCGACCGGCTCGGCGAGCCGCTTCGCCTGCTGCTGCGCAACCAGCCGCTGCCGGCGAGCCTGGGCCTGGCCGAACTCGTCGAACGCGTGCGCCTGCTGTGCTCGGTCTACGACCCTGCCACCGGCACCTACCGCGTCAGCTACGCGCTGGCGATCGAGATCGCCGGCGGCATCACCTTCGCGCTCGCGATGCTGTGGTTCTTCGCCCTCGAGTGGCGAGACCGGCGCCGCGCGCGCCGGGCGCAGCGGGCCGCGTCGATGCCGCGACCGCCGGCCGTGCCCACGGCGCATTGACGATCACGATGGCCAAGGAGTCGACACCGGCGGCACGCGAAGTCGCGCTGGCCCTGTGGCAGCGCGGCGAGCGCGGCCTAGACGCGGTGTCCGGAAGCGCGCTGAACCCGCTGCGCCACCTGGGCGCGCTGGGCTTCCTCTGCTTCTGGCTGTTGGCGGCGAGCGGCATCGTGCTCTATGCGGTGCTCGACACCTCGGTCGCGGGCGCCTACCGCTCGATCGCCGAGCTGTCGCGGCAACCCTGGTACCTGGGCGGCTGGCTGCGCAGCCTGCACCGCTACGCGGCCGATGCCTTCGTCGTCCTGATGCTGGCCCACCTGCTGCGCGAATGGCTGTTCGGCCGCTACCACGGCTTTCGCCGCTTCTCGTGGCTCACCGGTGTGCCGCTGCTGCTGTTCGCCTTCGTCAGCGCGATCGGCGGCTTCTGGCTGAACTGGGACCGTCTCGGCCAGTTCTCCGCCATCGCCACCGCCGAGTGGCTGGACGCGCTGCCGTTCTTCGCGTCGCCGCTGACGCGCAACTTCCTCGGCCCTGCCAGTGTCGGTGACCGGCTGTTCTCGCTGTTCGTGTTCATCCACCTCGGCGTGCCGCTGCTGCTGGTGTTCGGCCTGTGGTTCCACATCCAGCGGCTCAGCCGCGCAGAGGTGTTCCCGCCGCGCACGCTCGCCGCCGGCGTGACGCTGGCGCTCCTCGCACTGGCGCTGGCGCTGCCGGTGGCAGACCAGGGCGCGGCGGATCTCGCCAGCGCGCCTCGGACCGTCGCGCTCGACTGGTGGCTGCTGTTCGTCCACCCGCTGATGTACGCCAGCTCGGCCGGCGCGCTGTGGCTGCTGGTCGGCGCGACGCTGCTGCTGCTGTTCGCGTTGCCCTGGCTGCCACGACCTGCGGCGCCCGCAGTGGCCCGGGTCGACCCTGACAACTGCAACGGCTGCCGGCGTTGCTTCGACGACTGCCCGTATGCGGCGATCACGATGCTGCCGCACCCGAACGGAAGAATCGCCAGGCAGCTCGCGCAGGTCGACGCCGACCTCTGTTCGAGTTGCGGCATCTGCGTCGGCTCGTGTCCCTCGGCGACGCCGTTTCGCGGCGCGGCCGAACTCGCCACCGGCATCGACATGCCGCAGATGCCGCTGAACAGCCTGCGCCAGAAGATGGAACGCCAGCTCGCCGCACTGCAGGGCGACAGTCGGATCGTCGTCATCGGCTGCGACCGCGGGGCGCGCGTCGCTGCGCTGGAAGCCGCCGACGTGACGAGCCTGAGCCTGATCTGCACTGGCATGCTGCCGCCCTCGTTCGTCGAGTACGCGCTGCGCGGCGGCGCCGCGGGCGTGCTGGTGACAGGCTGCCGTGAGGGCGGCTGCGAGTTTCGCCTCGGCGCGCGGTGGACGCAGCAGCGCCTGCTCGGCGAGCGCGAGCCGCAACTGCGTGCCTCGGTGCCGCGCGAGCGCATCGAAGTGACGTGGGCAGACGCCGGCGACGAGACCGACGTCGCCGCGGCGCTGGACGCGCTGCGTCGCCGCGTCGCGCCGCTGCCGCGACCCGTGCAGACGAGCCTGCAGCATGGATAGACCCAAGGCACGAACCACACCGCTCGCCTGGGCCGGCCAGTTGCTGCTCTATGGCGTGTTCGCGCTCGTCATCGGCGTGTTCTCCCACTGGCCCGAGTACCACCACCTGGCACCTGACCAGGCGCTGATCAAGCTGAGCTTCACGCACGCCGGCAAGCGTGTCGCCGAATGCCGGCAGCTCGGCGCCGAAGAACTCGCGAAGCTGCCGCCCAACATGCGAGCGACGATGAAGTGCGAGCGCGAGCGCGCTCCGGTTCGCGTCGAGGTCGACATCGACGGCGCGCCGGCGGTTCGCCACGTCGCCGAGCCGTCGGGGCTGTCGAAGGACGGCGCTTCGACGGTCTACCAGCGCTTGAACGTGGCGGCCGGCGAACACCGCGTCGCCGTGCGCTTGAAGGACAGCGCCGCCGGTAGTGGCTTCGACTATCAGCGCGAGCAGACCGTGAGTCTCGCACCGGCGCAGATCCTGGTCATCGACTTCGACGCCGAGAAAGGCGGCATCGCCCTCCAATGAACACCACCACTGTGCTTCCTCTCGCCTCACAGGCGCCGGCGCTGGCGTCCGCCGCCGCAACCGACTACACGCTCGCCGTGCCCGCGGGCGCGCGCCGTGCCCTCGCCCGCGGCTGGCTGTGGCTCGCCGTGCTGTCGCTCGTCGGCTCGGGCGTGTTCTCGGTGCTACTGGTGCTCTCGCGCACGCCAGGAGTCAACCAGTGGCTGCCGGTCGCCGACTTCTTTCGCGTCGCGCTCGTCGTGCATGTGGACCTTTCGGTGCTGGTGTGGTTCGTCGCCGTCGCGGGCTTGCTCTGGAGCCTGAACAGCGCGCCACGCGGCATTCGCTCGGGCTGGGTGGCGCTCGCCCTCGCCGGCGCAGGCGCGCTGATGATGTCGCTGGCGCCCTTCCTCGACCGCGGCGAGGCGGTGATGGCCAACTACATCCCGGTGCTCGACGGGCCGCTGTTCCTCGCCGGGCTGGTCGTGTTCGGCATCGGCACGGCGCTGCTCGTGCTGCGCGGCCTGTGGCTCGCGCCCCGGCTCGGCGTCTCGTTCGACGGCGCTGGCGCGCTGCGCTTCGGGCTGAACGCCAGCGCCGTCGCCACGGCCGTCGCGCTGCTCGCGTTCGCGTGGTCGCTCGCCGTCGTCCCGCGTTCGCTCGCCGGCAAGGCCTACTACGAGATCGCGTTCTGGGGCGGCGGCCATGCGCTGCAGTTCACCTGGACGCTGCTGATGCTCGTCGCCTGGCTGTGGCTGGCCGGCGCCAGCGGGGCCCGGGTGCGCCTGTCGCCGCGCATCGCGCTGCTGATGTTCGCGCTCGCGCTGGCGAGCGTGTTCGTCACGCCCTGGGCCTACCTGGCCTACGACGTCGCGTCGGTGGAGCACCGCAACCTGCTCACCTGGGCGATGCGCCTCGGCGGCGGCGTCGCGATCCTGCCGACCGGCCTGGCGGTCGTGCTCGCGCTCGCCGGCGCTCCGTCGCCGGACGTCACGGCGCGGCCCCTGCGCGCGGCGCTGGTGTCGTCGGTGCTGCTCTTTGCGGCCGGCGGACTCATCGGCGTCTTCATCAGCGGGAGCAACGTACGCATACCGGCGCACTACCACGGCTGCATTGTCGGCGTGACGCTGGCACTGATGGGCCTCGTCTACCACCTGCTGCCGCAGCTCGGCTACGCCGCGCCGAACGCGCGCTCGGCGACGCTGCAGCCCTGGCTCTATGGCAGCGGGCAGTTGCTGCACATCGTCGGCCTGGTGTGGTCGGGCGGCTACGGCGTGCAGCGCAAGGTGGCCGGCGCCGAGCAGGTGCTGCGCAGCCCGGGCGAGGTGGCCGGCATGGGGTTGATGGGACTCGGTGGCCTGATCGCGATCGTCGGCGGACTGCTGTTCGTCGTCGTCGTCGTGAAGGCGATGCGGCAGCCGGCTGCGCGCCCGGACCCGGCATGATCATCAAGCGCCTGCAGGGCTGGCTGCAATGGCTGTTCATCCGTGTCGAGGCGCCGTTCAACGCGGCCTTCGGCGACCGCCTGAACCCGCTGTACCAGCTCGGCGCGATCAGCTTCTTCCTGTTCTGGGTCGTCGCCGCCAGCGGTCTGTACCTGTACGCGTTCTTCGAGACCGGCGTCAGCGACGCGTATGCATCGGTCGAGGCGCTGACGCACGGTCAGTGGTGGGCCGGCGGCATCCTGCGCAGCCTGCACCGCTATGCGTCGGATGCGATGGCGTTCACGATGCTGCTGCACATGCTGCGCCACTTCGCATTCGACCGGCTGCGGGGCTTCCGCTCGTTCTCCTGGCTGACCGGCGTGGCGCTGATCTGGCTGGTCTACGTGTCGGGCATCAACGGCTACATGCTGCCGTGGGACAGGATGGCGCAGTTCGTCATCACCGCCAGCTTCGAATGGCTCGACCGGTTGCCGATTTTCGGCGGCGCACTGATGCGCAACTTCATCTACGCGAGCAGCGTGAACGACCGCTTCTTCTCGCTGTTGGCGTTCATGCACATCGGCATTCCGCTCGTCGTGCTGCTGCTGATGTGGGTGCACGTGCAGCGCGTGCCCAAGGCGCGCACGAACCCGCCGCGGCCGATCATGGCGGGCCTGCTGGCGACGCTGCTCGCGCTGTCGCTTGTGGCGCCGGCGCTGAGCCAGGGCGGCGCGGCCGACATGGCGGTGGCCGCCGGCACGCTGCAATTCGACTGGTTCTACCTCGCGCTGATGCCGCTGTTCTATGTCTGGCCGCTGGGTCAGGTGTGGGCGCTCGTCGTCGCCGGCACCGCTTTGCTGCTGGCGCTGCCCTGGCTGCCCCCGAGCTTCGGACGCCGTCGCAAGGGCTAGGGCCGGGGCGAACGCAGACAATCCCGCGATGGAGTATTCGACCCTTCGTGCAGTCCACGTCGGCTCTGCCGGCATCAGCATCAGCCTGTTCGCCCTGCGCGGAGCAATGCAGTTGAAGGGTGTCGACTGGCGCCACTGGCGCTGGCTGCGGGTCGCACCGCACTTCAACGACACGCTGCTGCTCGCGGCGGCCGTCACCCTGGCGGTGATGAGCGCGCAGTACCCGCTGGCGCAGCCCTGGCTCACGGCCAAGGTGCTTGCGCTGTGCGTCTACGTCGTGCTGGGCAGCGTCGCTTTGAGGCGGGATGCCTCGCGGCGCAAGACACTCATAGCGTTCGCGGCGGCGCTGGCGAGCGTCGGCTACATCGTCGCCGTGGCGTTGACGCGTTCGGCCAGCATGGGGCTCGTCTAGGGCCCGTTCACGAGATCAGAACGTCCCCGCGTACGCCCCGCCGTCGAGCAGGACGTTCTGCCCCGTCAGATAGCCCGCATGCACGCTGCACAGGAAGGCGCAGACGGCGCCGAACTCCTCGGCGCTGCCGAAGCGGCGTGCCGGGATCGCGCCGGCACGCTGGGCCATCACGGCCTCGACCGACTGGCCTGTCTTCTGCGCCAGGCCCTGCATCGTGACGCGCAGACGCTCCGTGTCGTGGGCGCCGGGCAGCAGGTTGTTGATCGTCACGCCGCGCGCGGCGATGCCGCTTCGCGCGACGCCGGCGACGAAGCCCGTGAGGCCCGCGCGTGCGCCGTTTGACAGGCCGAGGATGTCGATCGGCGCCTTCACCGCGGCCGAGGTGATGTTGACGATGCGGCCGAAGCCGCGCTCGGCCATTGCGTCGACCGTGGCGCGGATCAGCTCGATCGGCGCCAGCATGTTGGCGTCGAGCGCCTTGATCCACGCCTCGCGCCCCCAGTCGCGGAAGTCGCCCGGCGGCGGGCCGCCCGCGTTGTTGACGAGGATGTCGACCTGCGGGCACGCCGCGAGCGCGGCGGCGCGGCCTTCGGGCGTCGTGATGTCGCCTGCCACCGCGCGTACCTGCACGGCGGGGTTCAGCGCACGCAGTCCGGCCGCCGTCGCCTCCAGCGCCGCGGCGCCGCGCGCGGTGACCACGACGTTCACTCCCTCGCGCACGAGCGCCTGCGCGCAGCCCTTGCCGAGCCCCTTGCTCGCGGCGCAGACGAGCGCCCATTTGCCTCCGAGTCCGAGATCCATGCTTGCTCCTTCAGTGTCGAATCGCCAGGCGCCCCGCGGCGCCCGAGCCGTCTCATCCCCGCGCGTGCGCCAGCAGCCAGATGCCGGCCAGCACGAGCAGCGTGCCGGCGGCGACCCAGGCGGTGAAAGGCTCGTCCAGGATCAGCACGCCCATCGTGATCGTCGACAGCGGACCGATCATGCCGGTCTGCGCGGCCATCGTGGCACCGATGCGCTCGATCGCCATCATCATCATCAGCACCGGCGCGAAGGTGCAGGCGGTCGCGTTGAGCACCGACAGCCAGATCACCTCGGGTGCCACGGCCATCGCCGCCAGCGGGCGCAGCAGCAGGAACTGCGCGATGCAAAGCACGCAGGCGACGCTGGTGGCCAGGCCCGTCAGACGAAGCGCACCGAGGCGCCTGACTTCCTCGCCGCTGTACACGAGGTACAGCGCATAGCTCACCGCGCTGGCGAACACCAGCGCCGCGCCGAGCGCGACGTGCGGGCCGACGAGTTGCACCTCGTGGCCGAAGACCAGCGCAACCCCGCTGTAGCTGACGGCCAGCGCCAGCAGCTGTCTGCGGCTGACGCCGCGCTTGAACAGAAGGACACTGAGCGCGAGCACGAGCGTCGGGTTGAGGTACAGGATCAGCCGCTCGAGGCTGGCGCTGATGTACTGCAAGCCGGAGAAGTCGAGGAAGCTCGCCAGGTAGTAGCCGCTGAAACCGAGACCGAGAATTGCCAGTCGGTCGCGCCGCGTGAGGGCCGGCCTGCCGCGCCCGGCCCACCACGCGAGCAGCACGAACATCGGCAGCGCGAACAGCATGCGGTACATGATCAGCGTCACCGCATCGACGCCGTGGCGGTACGCCAGCTTGACGATGATCGCCTTGCCGGAGAAGGCGATCGCGCCGACGCCCGCCAGCAGCAGCCCCGGCCAGAGCGGGCGCGGCACGGCGCCAGGCTGCGGCATGCGGGGAGTCACTGTCATCGCGGGCATTCTACGAACGCCGCGCGTGCGACAGCCCGGAGGCTCAGTGGCGCAGGCCCAGCAGCACGCGCGCTTCGGCCGGGCTGGCGACTTCGCGCCCCGCACGGCGGGCGCAGACGGCCAGCGCGGCAATGAGCGCTCCGTTGCCCGTGGCGCGTTCGCCGCCGGGCAGGTAGAAGGTGTCCTCGAGGCCGGTGCGAAGCATCCCGCCGAGCTCGGCCGTCTTCTGGTGCACCGGCCAGACCTCGGCGCGGCCGATCAGCGTCGTCTGCCAGACGGCGCCGGGGGCGAGCCAGCGGGGCAGCAGCCCGAGCAGGTCGGCGTCGCACGGCATGCCCGAGGCGACGCCCATCACGAAATTGAGCTCCGGCGTCCCCATCGCCTGCGTCACCATGCCAGCCTTCAGGTACATGGCGACCGAACGCACGATGCCGACGTCGAAGCACTCGAACTCGGGGTGCACGCCGCACTCGGCCATCACGTCGAGGTACTGCTGCACCTTGGCCACCGGGTTGTCGAACACCATCGGCGGCCAGGCCCATTGGCCGTTGTCCTTGATCTTCAGGTAGTTCAGGCTGCCGGCGTTGCAGGCGGCGATCTCCGGCCTGACGCGGCGGATGCAGGCGAGCGGCCCGGAGATGTCCTTGCCGATCACGCCGGTCGTGAGGTTGATGATCACGTCGGGGCAGGCCTCGCGGATCGCATTCACGACGCGCTCGGCCACGTCCGGATCCCAGCTCGGCAGGTGGCCGAAGCCCTCCTCCTGGCTGCGCAGGTGCACGTGCATGATCGCCGCGCCGGCGTCGAACGCGTCGCGCGCTTCGGCCGCCATTTGCGCCGGCGTCACCGGCACCGGGTGCTGCCTGGGGTCGGTCAGGACGCCGGTCAGCGCGCAGGTGATGATCGCTTTCGTCATGACGTTTCCCTCGCGCCTTGCGGCTCCAGTCCGGCCAGCACGGTGCCGGCCGCGACCTGCTCGCCGACGCGCGCGTGCACCGTCAGCACGACGCCAGCGGACGGCGCGGCGAGCCACATTTCCATCTTCATCGCCTCGACGCAGACGAGCGCCTGGCCGGCGGCCACCGTGTCGCCCGGCTGCACCAGCACCTGGGTCACGACGCCGGCCACGGCAGCGCGCACCCGCCGCTCGTCGACGCCGGCATCGGCACTCGCCAGTGCCGAGGGCTCGCTGAACACCAAGCTCGCGCCAGCCAGCGCAAGGTGCAGGTCGCTGCCGTGGTGCAGCGCCACTGCTCGGCGCTGCACGCCGTCGAAGCGATAGTTCAGCTCCCCCGGCTCGAACCGGATCAGGCCGACTTCGTGCGCTTCTCCTCGGTGCACGACCAGTACCGCGCCGCCGTGGCCAGGGCACACGCGCAGGCGCTCGGTCTCGCCGTCGTCGCAGCGCAGCTCGATGTCGTACGCCGCCACGCTGTCGGCGCGCCAACCCGCGCCGTGCGTCAAGGCGGCTGCGGCAACGCACCAGGCCTCGGCGGTCGGCAGCGGTCGCCGTGCAATCGGCTCGCCTTGCTCGAACCAGCGGTCGATGCGCGTCGTCGTCAGCGCGGCGCCGCGAAAGTCCGGGTGGTCGAGCAGGTCGGCCAGGAAGCGGCCGTTGTTGCGCAGGCCGAGCAGCGGGGCATCCTGCAAGGCCGCGCGCAGGCGACGGATCGCGTCGTCGCGGTCGCGGCCGTGGGCAATGAACTTGGCGACCATCGCGTCGTAGAACGGCGAGACCTCGCCTCCCTCGGCAATGCCGTGGTCGATGCGGACGCCGGCCTGTGAGGCTGCCGCCTCGGGCCGCCACCAGTGCACGCGGCCCGTCTGCGGCGCGAACGGCGTCGGCTGCGAATACGGGTCTTCCGCGTAGAGTCGCGCCTCGATCGCGTGACCCTGCAGGCGGACCTCGTGCTGCTGCAGCGGCAGCCGTTCGCCCGCCGCGACGCGCAACTGCCACTCGACGAGATCGAGCCCGGTGACCGTCTCGGTGACCGGATGCTCGACCTGCAGCCGCGTGTTCATCTCGAGGAAGTAGTGCTTCAGCCCGGCGTCGACGATGAACTCGACCGTGCCCGCGCCGCGGTAGCCGACGGCCAGTGCGGCGGCAACGGCATCGCGCCCCATCGCCTCGCGCATCGCCGGGCTGACCGCCGGCGACGGCGATTCCTCGATCACCTTCTGCCGTCGACGCTGCGCCGTGCAGTCGCGCTCGCCGAGGTGGATCGCGTTGCCGTGCGCGTCGGCGAAGACCTGGATCTCGATGTGGCGGCCGTCCTCGATCAGCCGCTCGAGCATCAGCGCTCCGTCGCCGAACGCGCTCAGCGCCTCGCGCCTGGCGCCGGCGATCGCCGGCACGATCTCGGCGGCCTCGCGCACCAGCCGCATGCCGCGCCCGCCGCCGCCGGCCACCGCCTTGACGAGCAACGGGTAGCCGAGCGCCGCGGCCTCGTGCGCGAGGCGTTCGTCGTCCTGCTCTGCCCCCAGATAGCCTGGCGCGCACGGCACGCCCGCGGCAAGCATGCGTTGCTTGGCCAGCGCCTTGTCGCCCATCTTGCGAATGGCCGCCGGCGGCGCGCCGATGAACACCAGGTTCGCATCGAGGCAGGCCTGGGCGAACGCGGCGCTCTCGCTGAGGAACCCGTAGCCGGGGTGCACCGCATCGGCGCCGGTGCGCCGCGCGGCTTCGATCAACGCGGCGATGCGAAGGTACGAGTCGGCGGCGGGCGAGGCGCCGACATGCACCGCCTCGTCCGCCTGCCGCACGTGCGGTGCATCGGCGTCTGCGTCGCTGAACACAGCGACCGTGCGGTAGCCGAGCGCGCGGGCGGTGCGCATGACCCTGCACGCGATCTCACCCCTGTTCGCAACCAGAATCTTGCTGAAGCTCATTGCGGCGCCCAGTTCGGCTTGCGCTTCTGCAGAAAGGCGGTCGTACCCTCGATGCCCTCGGGCCCCTGCACCGCGCGCGAGAACACCTCCGCGGCTTCGGCGACGAGGTCGGCCGGTGATTTGAAGCGGGCCAGCGCGACGAGACGCTTGGTCTGCGCAACGGCGTCGGGCGCGCATTGCAGGATGCTGTCGATCACCCGCGCCAGCGCCGCGTCGAGCGCGGCGCCCGCATGCACTTCGTGCACCAGGCCGATGGCGAGTGCCGCCACGGCATCGAGCCGGGCGCCGCTGACCGCGAGGCGCCTGGCCTGCGAGGTGCCGATGCGCTCGACGAGGTAGGGCGCGATCTGCGCCGGCACGACGCCGAGCGTCGTCTCGGGCAGGCGAAACGCCACGCTGTCGCCGGCGAGCGCGACGTCGGCCACGCAGGCGAGGCCGAAGCCCCCGCCCATCACCGTGCCTTCGAGCACCGCGACGAGCGCCAGCGGCGTGCGCGAATAGGCGACGCACAGCGCGCCGAACTGCGCGTTCACCTCGGCGATGGCGTCTTCGCCGGGTGCCTGTGCCTTCATGCGTGCGGCGGCCATGTCTTTCAGATCGCCACCGGCGCAGAAATGTCCGCCCGCGCCGCGCAGCACGACGACCCGGATCGTGCCGCTCTCCTCGGCCGCGGCCAGCGCGCGCTGAAGTTCACCCACCATCGCGAGCGACATCGCGTTGCGCGCTTCCGGCCGGTTCAGCGTGAGATGCAGCACCGCGCCATCGGCGCGCGCCGCAACGGTCGCGAACGCCGGCAGGTCGAGTGCGGCCACGCTCACTTCGACTTTCCGGGCAGCGTGCCCTCGAGCTTGCAGATGATGCCGAGCATCACCTCGTCCGCACCCCCGCCGATCGAGATCAACCGGCTGTCGCGGTACGCCTGCGACAGCGGGTTGTCCCAGGTGTAGCCCATGCCGCCCCAGTACTGAAGGCACGAGTCGGTGACTTCGCGCGACAGGCGGCCGCACTTCAACTTGGCCATCGACGCGAGGCGCGTCACGTCCTTGCCCGACACGTAGAGCTCGACGGCGCGATACGTCAGTGCACGCAGCGCCTCGACCTCGGTGCGCAGCTCGGCGAGCCGGTAGTGCACGACCTGGTTGTCGAGGATGCTCTTGCCGAAGGCCTGGCGCTGGCGCGTGTACTCGATCGTCTGGTCGATCAGCCGGTCGAGCGAGCGCAGCGAGCCGGCCGCGCCGTACAGTCGCTCCTCCTGGAACTGCAGCATCTGGAAGGTAAAGCCCATGCCCTCCTGGCCGATCAGGTTGCGCCGCGGCACGCGAACGTTGTCGAAGAAGAGCTGCGCGGTGTCGGACGAGTCCATGCCGATCTTGCGGATCTTCTGCCGCGTGATGCCGGGCGCATCCATCGGCACGACGATCAGGCTCTTGTTCTTGTGCGGCGAACCCTCGGAGGTGTTGGCGAGCAGGCAACACCAGTCCGCCGTCATGCCGTTGGTGATCCACATCTTCGAGCCGTTGATCACGTAGTCGTCGCCGTCGCGCTGCGCCCGCGTCTTCACCGCTGCGACGTCGGATCCGCCACCGGCCTCGCTGACGCCGATGCAGCCGACCATGTCGCCGGCAATCGACGGCGCCAGGAACTCGCGGCGCAGCTCGTCGGAGCCGAAGCGCGCCAGCGCCGGGGTGCACATGTCGGTGTGCACGCCGATGGCCATCGGCACGCCGCCGCAGTTGCACTCACCGAGCGCCTCGGCCATGGCCATCGAGTAGCTGAAGTCGAGGTCCATCCCGCCGTACTCGGCCGGGTACTTCAGGCCGAGCAGGCCGAGGTTGCCGAGCTTCTTGAAGACCTCGTGGATCGGAAACTGCTGCGCCGCTTCCCACTCGGCAACGAAGGGGTTGATCTCTTTCGCGACGAACCTGCGGACGGTGTCGGCGATCTGCTCGTGTTCGGGGGAGAACTTCATCGTGTCGGTCTCTGGTAGGCCTCGAGATTCAGCGGGCACACGCGGCGAATGTGCCGCATGCAATGGCCCTTCGGCGTGGTCACATCCTTGCCACGCCGAAGGTGTTCGGGCGCAGCGCCCGGGCATCGGCCTCGCGCGCCAGCGCGAGGCACAGCGCCAGCACGCGCCGCGTGTCGCGCGGATCGATGATGCCGTCGTCCCACAGCCTGGCGGTGCCGAACAGCGCCGCCGATTCGCGGTCGAGCCGGTTGCGCAGGCCGTCCGACATCGCCTTCAGCGCCTCCTCGTTCGCCGCCACGCCGCTGCGCTCGAGCTTGGCGCGGTTGACGATATCCATCACCTTGGCCGCCTGCGCGCCGCCCATCACCGCAGTGCGCGCCGAGGGCCAGGCAAAGATGAATCGAGGGTCGAAGCCGCGTCCGCACATGCCGTAGTTGCCGGCGCCGTACGAGCCGCCGATCACGAAGGTGAACTTCGCCACCCGCGCGTTGGCCACCGCCTGGATCATCTTCGAACCGTGCTTGATCGCACCGCTGCGCTCGGCCACCGAGCCGACCATGTAGCCGGTGGTGTTCTGCAGGAAGACGAGCGGCGTGCCGCTCTGATCGCAGAGCTGGATGAACTGCGCCGCCTTGGTGGAGCCGTTCGGCTGGATCGGGCCGTTGTTGCCGAGGACGCCGACGAGCTGGCCATCGACGCGGGCGTGGCCGCAGACCGTCTCGCTGCCGTAGCGGGCCTTGAACTCGAGGAAGTCGGAACCGTCGACGAGACGTGCGACGACCTCGCGCACGTCGTAGGGCTCGCGCTCGTCGGCGGGCACGATGCCGAGCAGTTCCTGCTCGTCGAACAGCGGCGCCGCAGCTTCGGCCTGCGCGGCAGGCACCGTGTCCCACTGCAGCTTGTCGAGCAGCTCGCGCGCCAGCGCGATCGCGTGCGCGTCGTTCTCGCAAAGGTACTCGCCGAGGCCGGTGACTTCGGCGTGCGTCTCGGCGCCGCCGAGCTCCTCGTCGCTCGCGTCCTCGCCGATTGCGGCCTTCACGAGCGGCGGACCGGCCAGGTAGATGCTCGAACGGCCGCGCACCAGGATCACGTAGTCCGACAGACCGGGCAGGTAGGCGCCACCGGCAGTGGACGAGCCGTGCACGACGGCGACCTGCGGGATGCCAGCCGCCGACAGCCGCGCCTGGTTGGCGAAACTGCGCCCGCCTTCGATGAAGATTTCGCTCTGGTACATCAGGTTCGCGCCGCCCGACTCGACGAGGTAGACGAGCGGCAGCTTGTTCTCGCGCGCGATCTCCTGCGCCCGCAGCGCCTTCTTCAGGCCCATCGGCGCGACGGTGCCGCCCTTGACCGCGCTGTCGCTCGCCGAGACGAGGCAGCGCCGGCCGGCGACGACGCCGATGCCGACGATGGAACCGCCGCCCATCACCGACTTCTTGCCGTCGTCGTCGTGCATGTTCAGCCCGGCGAGGCGGCTCAGCTCGAGAAAGATCGATCCGCGGTCGAGCAGGCGCGCCACGCGCTCGCGCGGCAGCAGCTGGCCGCGCTTCTCGAAGCGCTCGCGCTTCGCCTGCGACTCGGCGATCACCAGCTGCTCCAGCCGCTGCACCTCGGCGAGCCGTTCCTGCATGCACCGCGCATTGACGCCGAAGGCAGTGGCGCGCGGGTCGATCTTCGAGACGAGGGCGGGCATCAGTACGACGCCGCCGGAGCCTGGCGCGGGAGTGGGAAGGTCGGATCGGTCATGAGGTCTTCGGTGTTCAGTGACGCATTAGAAGTGAAGGTCACGTTAACGTCAACATGCTCTCGTATCAGTGATTACACTATGCCGCTGGTGATGCTGAGCCGATAGCATGGCGGCCTCACCTCCATCCGCGACAGGACGCATCCCGATGAATCTAGAAGAATGCACCCAGGCCATACGCACCAAGGTCGGCGCCGACAGCGGCCTGAACGCCACGCTGAAGTTCGACTGCGGGGCCGACGGCACGATCTGCATCGACGGTCGCAGCGCACCGAACTCGGTGAGCAATGACAACGTCGAGTGCGACTGCACGGTCGGCATCACGCTGGAGAACCTGACCGCCCTGCTGAGCGGCGAGCTCGAACCCGCCACCGGCTTCATGATGGGCAAGCTCAAGGTCGCCGGCGACATGAGCGTCGCGATGCGCCTGCAGCGCGTCATCTGACCCCTCGTCCGCTGCAGGACCGCGTGAGCGACCCGCCGCCCCCACCCGCGTCCGCGCGGCGCTCGCGCTCACCGGCAAGCACGGCCCGCGACGCGCAGGCCTTCGTCGATTCGCACCGCAACGAAGGCACGACCGAGCTGTTCGGCATCACAGAACTGTGCCGGGAGTTCGGCATCACGCTGCGCGCACTGCGCTTCTACGAGGACAAGGGACTGCTCGCGCCGCGGCGCGTCAACGGCGCGCGCGTCTACACGCGCAGCGACCGGGCCCGACTGACGCTGATCCTGCGCGCCAAGGCGATCGGCTCGACGCTGGCCGACATCAAGCAGTACCTCGACCTCTACGGCAGCCACGGCGAGGGCCGGCTGCAGCAACTGCACTACGTGATCGCGCGTACCGACGCCGCGATCGCAGCGCTCGAGAAGAAGCGCGGGCAGATCGAGGAGACCCTTGCCGAGCTGCGCGTCATCAACGCCGGCTGCCGCAACCAGATCGAACTCCGCAGCCGCGGCGTTAGAGCGTGAGAGGGAATCCAATGCACCCGCGTGAGACCCCAAGGCGGGCCCAATCTAGGCGCAAAGCGGAGCCGGGGTGGCGTTGCGCAGCGGCCGTGCGCGCAGCCCACAGCGCAGCAACGCCAGTGGTCGCCCTGCGCCTGCACGCTGCGCGAGCAGGTCGGCTGCGGGCGACCCCCGGCGAGCATTTGCAACGACGAGTGGGGCCGTCTTGGGACCTCACCCTTCGGGCCGGGGTACCCAAGGGCGCTGGGCGGTGTTGCGCCGCTTGCCCAGGCACGAGCCTGGGCGGCGCGCCGCGCCTACCCCAGCGCCCTTGCCCACCCCGGCGCGGGCGCATTGGATTCCCTCTCACGCTCCTAGGCCGGGATAAGGTTCAGAACGCCGCGGCCTGCCCATCGCGCCGCGGGTCGCTCGCCGCCACGTAGCCCTCGACGCCGGGATCGCCGAGGCGCCAGATGAACTGGCCGGCACCGAAGTCCTGGTACGAATCGTCGATCACGTCGATCCGATGCCCGAGCTCGATCAGCCCCTCGACGGTGCCCCGGTCCATGCTGCGCTCGACGTTGATCTCCAGCCCCTGGTTGAAGCGCCAGCGCGGCGCGTCGCACGCCGCTTGCGGATGCTGGGCGTGGTCGAGCATGCGCACCAGCGTCTGCAGGTGACCCTGCGGTTGCATGTTGCCGCCCATCACGCCGAACGACATGAGAGCATGGCCCTCTCGCGTCAGGAAGCCCGGGATGATGGTGTGGAACGGCCGCTTGCCCGGCGCGACGACGTTCGGGCTGGCCGCGTCCAGCGAGAAGCCGTGGCCGCGGTTCTGCAGCGCCAGGCCGTAGCCCGGCACGACGACGCCGGAGCCGAAGCCCATGTAGTTGCTCTGGATGAAGCTGACCATCATGCCGCGCTCGTCGGCAGCAGTGAGGTAGATCGTTCCCCCCTTCACCGGGTTGCCGGCCCCGAACTCCTGCGCCCGCTTCGGGTCGATCGCCTTCGCGCGGCTGGCGAGGTAGCCATCGTCCAGCATCGCAGCCGAAGAAAGCTGCATGCTCGCCGGCTCGGACACGTAACGGTAGACGTCGGCGAAGGCGAGCTTCATCGCCTCGATCTGCAGGTGCTGCGAGGCCGCGCCGTCCACCGGCAGCGCGGCGAGATCGAAGTGCTGCAGGATGCCGAGCGCGATCTGCGCCGCGATGCCCTGGCCATTGGGCGGGATCTCGTGCAGCGTGTGGCCGCGGTAGTCCTTCGCCAGCGGCTTGACCCATTCGGGCGCGCCGGCGGCGAAATCGGCGGCCGTCATCGCCCCTCCGTAGCTGCGCGCATGGTGCGCTGCAGCTTCGGCGACTTCGCCACGGTAGAAGGCTTCGCCGCGGCTGTCGGCGATCAGCCGCAGCGTTCGCGCCGCAGCCTCGAAGCGGAACAGCTCGCCGACCTCCGGCGCACGCCCGCGCGGCATGAAGGCCTCGGCGTAGCCGGGCTCGCCGGCGAGCAGTGCCGCCGCCGCGGCCCACTTCTGTTGCACGACGACAGGCACCGCATAGCCGCGCTCGGCGATCTCGATGGCCGGCTGCAGCAGGTCGGCAAACGGCAGACGACCGAAGCGATCGCTCAGACTCACCCAGCCGGCCACGGCACCGGGCACGGTGACCGAGTCCCAGCCCCGACGGGGCGGCGCCTTCGCATCGGCGCCGTACTTGCGTCTGAAGTAGCCGGGCGTCCAGGCCGCCGGCGCACGTCCCGAGGCGTTCAGGCCGTGCAACTCCTTGCCGTCCCACAGGATGCAGAACGCGTCGCTGCCGAGGCCGTTGCTGACCGGCTCGACGATCGTCATCACCGCGGCCGCCGCGACCGCCGCATCGACCGCATTGCCCCCCGCCAGCAGCATGCGCAGCCCGGCCTGCGCGCCCAGCGGGTGGGAGGTGGAGACCACGTTGCGGCCGAACACCGGCAGGCGCACGCTCGGGTAGCTTCGGGTCCAGTCGAATGTCTGCTGCATCTCTCGTCCCTGATGAGGAAGTCTCCAAGGCGCCGTGCATCACTCCGCCCGGTCGAGCCGGTCAGGCTTCAGCGCCGACTGCGTGGCGTCAGGGCTCCTCGACGAACACGGTCGCGCGCTTGCTCTTGATCGACGGCAGCATCACCACCACGATCATCAGCGCGGCGGCGATCAAGAGGCCCGCCGACAGCGGCCCCGTCACGAAGGTGCTCCAGTCACCGCGGCTGAGGAGCAGCGCCCGGCGAAGGTTCTCTTCCATCAGCGGACCGAGGATGAAGCCGAGGAGCAGCGGCGCCGGCTCGCAGCTCAGCTTGTAGAACACGTAGCCAGCCACCGCGAAACCGGCGCCGATGTAGACGTCGAAGGCGTTGTTGTTCAGCGTGTAGAGCCCCACGCAGCAGAACACGATGATGGCGGGGAAGAGGAAGCGATAAGGGACGGTCAGCAGCTTGACCCAGATGCCGATCAGCGGCAGGTTCAAAACCACCAGCATCGCGTTGCCGACCCACATCGACGCGATCAGGCCCCAGAACAGCTCGGGGTTGCTCGTCATGACCTGCGGGCCGGGCTGGATGCCCTTGATCGTCATCGCGCCGACCATCAGCGCCATCACGGCGTTGGGCGGGATGCCCAGCGTGAGCATCGGGATGAACGAGGTCTGCGCACCGGCATTGTTGGCCGATTCCGGACCGGCCACGCCGCGGATGTTGCCCTTGCCGAACGGCACTTCACCGGGCCGCATGCGCATCTTCTTCTCCACGGTGTAGGCGGCGAACGCGGACAGCAGCGCGCCGCCGCCGGGCAGCACGCCGAGCATCGAGCCGAGCGCCGTTCCTCGCAGGACCGCCGGCCACGCGTCCCGGAAGTCCTGCCGGGTCGGCCACAGGCCCTTCACGTCCTTCGTGAACACCTCGCGATGCTCCGCCGGCATGCCCAGGTTGGCAATGATTTCGCCGAAGCCGAACACGCCCATCGCGATGGCGACGAAGCCGATGCCGTCGGTCAGCTCGGGGATGTCGAAGCTGTAGCGCGGCACGCCGGAGATCACGTCGGTGTTGATCTGACCGAGCAGCAGGCCGAGGATGATCATCGCGATCGCCTTGATCAGCGAGCCCGAGGCCAGAACGACAGCGCCGATCAGTCCGAGCACCATCAGCGAGAAGTACTCGGCCGGGCCGAACTTGAAGGCAAGCTCGGTCAGCGGCGGCGCAAAGGCGGCGATCACGATCGTGCCCACGCAGCCGGCGAAGAAGGACCCCAGACCTGCGGCAGCGAGCGCAGAACCTGCCCTACCCCGGCGCGCCATCTGGTAGCCGTCGATCGCCGTCACGACCGACGAAGACTCGCCCGGCACGTTGATCAGGATCGCCGTCGTGGAACCGCCGTACTGCGCACCGTAGTAGATGCCGGCCAGCATGATCAGCGCCGGTGTCGCGTCGAGCGCGTAGATGCTGGGAAGCAGCATCGCGATCGTGGCCACCGGGCCGAGCCCGGGCAGCACGCCGATCAGCGTTCCCAGCACCGCGCCGAAGAACGCGTAGGCCAGGTTCTGCAGCGTGAAGGCGACGCCGAAACCGAGCGCGAGGTTGTTGAGCAGGTCCATCTCGCGCCCTTCAGTGCCCGAAGGCTGACGAAGGCCAGAGCGGAATCGTCAGGTTCAGCCCCCAGATGAAGATGACCCAGCTGCCTGCCGTCAGGAGGGCGGCGTTGAGCAGCACCTCGCCCCAGTGGAACTCGTCGCCGGCACGCGCTGCCACGACGACGAGAACAGGCAACGCGATGAACATGCCCAGGTGCGGCAGCACCCAGCCGAACAGCGTCACCGTACCGGCGATGTAGAGCAGCGGCTTCCAGGCGAAGCTGCCCACCGGGTCGCCGTCGGTCGTCTCGATGGTCAGCGCCTTGAACAGGACGATCGCACCCAGCGCCGCCAGCAGAATTCCCAGGCCGAACGGAAAGTAGCCGGGACCGGGCCGGGCCGACTGGCCGAAGTTGTAGTTCGTGGCACCCCACGCGAACGCCAGGCCGACGAACACGAACAGCAGGCCGGCCCAGAAATCTCGCTGGCTCTTGATCTTCACGGGCTTGCTCCTTGGTCTCGACGAGAGTCGCCTGGATTCTAGGTTCCAGGAACCCCCGCCTGACCGTGGCTTCCACGCATCGCGCACAATGCGCGGCTGCGGCCTCGGCCATCGCAGCGGGCTGCACCTGATGCCGCGCAATCTGCAAGCTGTCGCAATCGCGCTTGTTCAGCCGTGCGCGCTGCATACACTGCGAGGCCTGAGTCCGGCCGGGAAGACGAAAACTCCGGGAGGACCAATTTGCAGTCAAGTCATGTCGTAGCCGTGACACAGACTCGGAGAAGGCGCACGTGAACTCGGGTCATGTCGTAACCAAAGGGAGCCCATGCGGAAGTTGTGGCTGATGGGAGGAGTTGCCGCGGTCATCGTCGCGGGCGTTGCATCGGTGGTGGTGTCGCGCGCCACGAGCACCGGCGCCAGCGACAAGAAGGGCAAGCCGCCCGAGGTGGCACTCGAGTTCACGGCGCAGGAGGTGGTGCGTCCCCAAAGCGTGGCGATGCCGCTGCACATCGAGTTCTCGGGGCCGCTGGTGGCGCCGCGCACGGCCGTGGTCCGCGCCAAAGCTGCCGGCACCCTGGTCGAACTGAGCGTCGCCGAGGGCAGTCGTGTGCGCGCCGGGCAGCCGCTCGGCGCGATCGATTTGTCGGACCTTCAGGCGCGCGCCACCGACCGCTCCGCCGCGGTCGAATCGGCGCTGGCTGCACTTGCCGAGGCCGAGCGTCAGCACGCGGCGAACATCGGACTGGCGCAGCAGAACTTCATCTCTCCGACGGCCCTGCAGTCCTCCCAGGCGAGGCTCGATGCGGCGAGCGCCCAGCTCAAGTCGGCCCGGGCTCAGTTCGCGACGGTGCGCATCGGCATCCACGAGGCCGGACTGACGGCTCCGATCTCGGGTGTCGTCAGCAAGCGCAATGTGCTGCCGGGCGAGAAGCTCAGCGTCGAGCAGGCGATCCTCTCCATCGTCGATCTCGGCGAGCTCGAACTGGCGGGCGCTGTCGGCACGCACGAGGTCTCACGCCTCGCCCCCGGCATGCGGGTGGAAGTGCTGGTCGAGGGTGTCGCGGAGCCGGTGGCGGGCCGCCTGGCCCGCATCGCGCCGGCTGCCGAACCGGGAACGCGGTCGATCGGCGTGACGGTCACGGTGGCCAACCCTGACGAGACCTTTCGGGCCGGTCAGTACGCCCTGGCCAGGGTCGTGCTGCCCGACAACAGTCAACGCCTGAGCGTGCCGGCCCTCGCCGTGCGCAACACCGCGGGGCAGGACCAGGTCTGGGTGATCGAGAACGGCAGCCTTGTGCGCCGCGCCGTCACCACCGGCCGGCGCGACGAGTCGCGCGGGCTGGTCGAGGTACTCGCAGGTCTTTCGCCGACCTCAGAGGTCCTGGCGGCGCCCTTCGACAACCTGCGCGAAGGAGCGAAAGCAGCAGTCGTATCGCGCACCGGGCCGGTCGCCTCGGCGGCACAGGCAGCCTCGGCTGCGGCGCGCTGAAATGACGACGCCCAGGCCCGCTTCACTCGCTGTCGGGTACCTGCTGAATTCGAGGTTGCCGCCATGTGGATGACCCGCGTCTCGATCGCCAACCCCGTGTTCGCGACCATGGTCATGGTCGCACTGTGCGTGCTGGGCATCGCTTCCTACCTGCGCCTGGGCGTCGAGCAGATGCCGGACGTCTCGCCGCCGGTGGCCTTCGTCGACGTCGCCTATCCCGGCGCGTCACCCGAGGCCGTCGAGCGCGAGCTGACCAAGGTCATCGAGGAAGCGCTGAACAGCATTGCCGGCGTCAAGCGCATCACGTCGCGCAGCTTCGAGGGACGCAGCCAGACCAGCGTCGAGTTCAGCCTGAACGCGGACATGGCCAAGGCGCTGCAGGACGTTAGGGATCGCGTGGCGGTCGTGCAGGCCGCGTTCCCGAAGGACGCGAAGGCGCCGACCATTGCGCGCTACGACAACGAGAACAGCCAGCCGGTGGTCACGATGGCGCTGGTGTCGGCGACGCGCAGCGCTCGCGAGCTGTCGATCCTCGGCGAGCAGGTCGTCGGCAAGCGGCTGCAAAGCGTCGAGGGCGTGGCGCAGGTGCAGATCAGCGGCCTGGCCACGCGCGAGGTCCGCATCGACCTCGACCCGACACGGCTGCGCGCCTATGCGATCACGCCGGCCGAGATATCGAGCGCGCTGCGTGCGGCCAATGCCGACGAGCCGGTCGGCTTGCTGTCGGACGCTTCGCAGGACGCGATCCTGCGTGTCGAAGGTCGCGTGCGCGACCCCAAGCAGTTTGCCGCGCTCGTCGTCGCCAACCGCGGTGGCCTGGCGTTGACGCTGGGCGACCTGGGGCAGATCGTCGAGCGCGAGCGCGAGCCCGACACCGTGGCGCGGATCAACGGCCAGCGTGCGGTGAACTTCAACGTCTTCAAGCAGCAGGACGCCAATATCGTCGCCACCGGTGAGGCGGTGAAGGCGCAGATGGAAGAGATCCGCAAGGGCCTGCCGTCGGGCGTGGAGCTCCGCCTCATCTATGCGGCGAGCGACTTCGTCAAGGGGTCGCTCCGCGGCTTGCAGCACACGCTCGTCGAGGGCGCCTTGCTGACAGTGGCGATCGTGTTCCTGTTCCTGCACTCGTGGCGCTCGACCGTGATCACCGGGCTGACGTTGCCGATCTCGGTCATCTCGAGCTTCATCGCCGTCTACGCCTTCGGCTTCACGCTCAACTTCATGACGATGATGGCCTTGAGCCTGTGCATCGGCCTGCTGATCGACGACGCGATCGTGGTGCGCGAGAACATCGTGCGGCACCTGCACATGGGCCAGGACCACGTCACCGCGGCGCACAGGGGCACCGAGGAGATCGGGCTGGCGGTGATGGCCACGACTTTCGCCATCTGCGCGGTGTTCGTGCCGGTGGCCTTCATGGGAGGCATCGTCGGCAAGTTCTTCTTCCCGTTCGGCATCACGGTCGCGGTGGCGGTGCTCGTAAGCCTGTTCGTCAGCTTCACGCTCGATCCGATGCTGTCGAGCGTATGGAAGGACCCGCCGTCGTCACGCCTGAAGACGCTGTGGGGCATAGCCCACCTGATCCGCTGGACCGATCGCGGGCTGGACGCGATGCACACGCTCTACGAGCGCCTGATCCGCTGGGCGTTCAGCGCCCGCCGCTTTCGCGTGCTGGTCCCGCCGATTCCGGCCTACGGTCACCCGTTCGATGCCGCGGGCCGGCGCGACAAGGCTGCGCCGCGTCGCCTGCGGCTGGCGACCCTGACGCCGCGCGGCGTGATCCTGGCCGTCGGCGGCGCGAGCTTCTTCGGCGCGCTCGCTCTGGCGCCATTGGTCGGCAGCGAGTTCATTCCGCAGACCGACCAGAGTTTCACGCAGTTGAGCATCCGCATGCCGGTCGGCGCGAGCCTGGCGCGCAGCGACGCGAAGGTGCGCCAGGTCGAGGAGATCGTGGCCTCGTTCCCCGAGGTGAAGAACGTCTCGACCAACGTCGGTGGTCAGGGCTCCGGCTTCTCGGTCGGGCGCAACCAGGCGTCGCTGAACATCGGCCTCGTCGACCGCGGCGAACGCAAGCGCTCGCAGAAGGAAGTGGAAGACGCGATCCGCGAGAAGATCGCGAAGATCCCCGGCATCGACGTCTCGGTCGGTTTCGACCGCCCGATCTACGTGACCATCCTCGGCAGCGACCCCGTCGTGCTGGCCCGGCTGTCGCAGGATTTCGCCGAGAAGATCAGGAAGATCCCCGGAACGACCGACGTCGAACTGTCGTACAAGCCCGGCCTGCCCGCGTTCGCGGTGCGCCTGAAGCCCGGCGCGGTGCGCGAGCTCGGCCTCACGGCGCCGCAGATCGCGGCCAGCCTGCGGGCCTACGTCAACGGCGAAGTGGCGACCTACTGGACGACGCCCGACGGTGAGCAGGTCGAGGTGCTGCTGCGCCTGCCCGAGGTGCAGCGCGAGCGCATCGAACAGATGCGCAAGCTTCCCGTGGCATTCGCCAAGGACGGCACGCCGATCACGCTGGAGGCGGTGGCGAACATCGAGCCGGTGGACAATCCGGCGGTGATCCGCCGCCAGAGCCTGCAACGGCGCGAGGCGATCTTCGCCGGCGTGCAGGGGCGGCCCGCCGGCGACGTGGGCGACGACGTGCAGAAGCTCGTCAAGGCGACCGCGCTGCCGCAGGGCTTCAGCTTCGATGTCGGCGGCCAGACACGCGACCAGCAGGAGGCCTTCACCGCGATGCTCGGCGCGATGGCGCTGGCAGTGGTCTTCATCTACATCGTGCTCGCCAGCCAGTTCGGCAGCTTCGTGCAACCGATCGCGATCATGGCCTCGCTGCCGCTGGCGTTGATCGGCGTGATGCTCGCGCTGCTGCTCTGGCGCAGCACGCTGAACGTGTTCTCGATGATCGGCCTCGTCATGCTGATGGGTCTGGTGACGAAGAACGCGATCCTGCTCGTCGACTTCGCCAACCACGGCCTGAAGGCCGGGCTGAGCGTGGCCGACGCGCTGCTGCAGGCCGGACTGATCCGCATGCGTCCGATCCTGATGACGACCGCGGCGATGGTGTTCGGCATGCTGCCGCTGGCCCTCGCCCTCAATGACGGCGGCGAAATCCAGGCGCCGATGGGCCGCGCCATCATCGGCGGCGTGATCACCTCGACGCTGCTGACGCTGGTCGTGGTGCCCGTGCTCTGGAGCTACCTGGTGCGCGAGAAGAAGGCTCCGGCAGCGTCACCGTCGGCCGCGCGGCAGGCCACGGTGCGAGTCCTGCAGCCGGGTGAAGCGGCGGCCGAGTAGGACCGGCAACGCTGCTGCGTCTCGGCGCCTCCCGTCAGGGCTGCCGGACCTTCTGCGCAAGCGCTTCCCACACCGGGCTCAGGTGCCCCGGCAAGCCGGGCAGCCTGCCGAGATCGGCGTAACTCTCGCCGGGCGCGTGAAAGTCCGAGCCCCGCGAGGCGAGCAGGTCGAACTCGAGCGCCATTGCACCGTACTTCGCATAGTCGGCGCCATAGTGACTGCCGGTCACGATCTCGACTCCCTGTCCGCCATGCGCCTTGAACTCGGAGAACAGCGCGAATTCCTCGTTCGGGCTGAGCTTGTAGCGGCCGGGATGGGCGATCACGGCGACGCCACCGGCCTGCGTGATCCAGCGCACCGCATCGGCGAGGCTCGCCCAGAGGTGCGGCACGTAGCCCGGACGGCCTTCGACCAGGTACTTGCGAAAGACCGCCTGAGTGTCGGCACAGATGCCCGCCTCGACCAGGTGGCGCGCGAAGTGCGTGCGCGAGATCAGTTCGGGGTTGCCGACGTACTTCAGAGCCCCCTCGAAGGCGCCGGCGATGCCCGCCTGCGCCAGGCCCCTGGCCATCTCGCGGGCGCGCTCCTCGCGCCCGCCCCGGGTTGCGCCCAGGCCCGCAACGAGCGCTGCGTCGCCCTCGTCGAAGCCCAGACCGACGATGTGCACCGTGCTGCCTGCAAAGCTGACCGAGATCTCGACACCGCTGACCCACGGCAAGCCAAGCCCGGACGCCGCTTCCCGAGCACGCTGCTGTCCGCCCACTTCGTCGTGATCGGTCAGCGCCCAGAGCTCGACACCGTTCGCCTTGGCGCGCGACGCCAGGGCTTGCGGGCTGAGCGTGCCGTCCGAAACGAAGGAATGGCAGTGCAGATCGGCGTTGAGCGGATGGGCAGAAGGTTTCACTGTCTCGATTGTAGGGAGCCGGCCGCGGCCGGACGCCCGCAGGGTCGTTGGCCGAAGCGCCCCGCTCAGCGGCGCTTGATCGTCTTTCCCGCTGCGCCCTTGCGCGCCGCCTCCTTCGCGGCGCGCACCGGATGTGCGCCCTTTCCCGCTCCCGCACGGGCCCTGCCCGCCGCCTTCAGCGCCCGGTCGGCCTGCGTCACGGCGGCGAGTTCGCCAACCGCACCGGCGCCCGTGCTCCGGTCGCCCGCCTTGTCGCCGAACTTGTCGCGTCGCGCGCGCGCCATCAGCGCGGCTTCCTCGCCTTCGTCGACCAACCGGAAGTCGATCCTGCGGCCGTCGAGGTCGACCCGGCTGACCTGCACCCGCACCCTCGATCCGACGGTGTAGCGCATGCCGCTGCGTTCGCCACGCAGTTCCTGGCGCGCCTCGTCGAAGCGGAAGTATTCGCCGCCGAGTTCGGTGATGTGAACCAGCCCTTCGACATACAGGCCGTCGAGCTGGACGAACAGCCCGAAGCTCGTCGCCGCGCTCACCGTGCCGCCGAATTCCTCGCCCAGGTGTTCGCGCATGTAGCGGCACTTGAGCCAGGCCTCGACGTCGCGCGAGGCCTCGTCGGCGCGGCGCTCGTTGGCGCTGCAATGCGTGCCCGCCGTTTCCCACTGCTCCTCTTCGGCAGCGGCGCTCTTCCTGGCCCTGCCGTGCGCCTCGGTGATGCCGCTGATCAGCGAGTAGCGTCTGCCCGTCAGCAACGCCTTGATGACGCGGTGCACCAGCAGGTCCGGGTAGCGGCGAATCGGACTCGTGAAGTGCGTGTAGGCGGGATAGGCCAGACCGAAATGCCCCTCATTGGCACCGGTATAGACGGCCTGCTGCATCGAGCGCAGCAGCATCATGTGGATCTGCTGCGCGTCCGGTCGCGCGGCCGTGGCCGCGGCGATGCTCTGGTATTCGCCCGGCTTCGGATCGTCGCTGATCGACAGCCCGAGGCCGAGCGCCTTCAGGTAGCTCTGCAGCACCGCCCGCTTCTCGGGCGTCGGCCCCTCGTGGACGCGATACAGCGCCGGGTGCTTGCCACGCTCGATGAAGTCCGCCGAGCAGACGTTGGCCGCCAGCATCGACTCCTCGATCAGCTTGTGCGCCTCGGTGCGGGTGCGCGGGACGATCTTCTCGATGCGACCGTTCTCGTCGCAGACGATCTGCGTCTCGGTCGTCTCGAAGTCGATCGCGCCGCGCCGAGCGCGATCCTTCAGCAACGCGCGGTAGACCTCGTTCAGGTTGAGCAGATGAGGCACCAGGTCGCTGCGCTTCGCGGCTTCCGGACCGCGCGTGTTGGCCAGGATCGCCGCGACCTCGTTGTACGTGAAGCGCGCGTGCGAGCAGATCACCGCCGGGTAGAACTGATAGGCCTCGATCTCGCCGGTGGTCGTGACGACCATGTCGCACACCATCGCCAGCCGGTCCTCGTTCGGATTCAGCGAACACAGGCCGTTGGAGAGCTTTTCCGGCAGCATCGGGATCACCCGGCGCGGGAAGTAGACCGAGGTCGCGCGCTCGTAGGCGTCGACGTCGATCGGCTCGCCGGGCTTGACGTAGTGGCTCACGTCGGCGATCGCCACGACCAGGCGCCAGCCCTCGGCGGCGGTCTTTCCGCGACCCTGCCTGAGCGGCTCGCAGTACACCGCGTCGTCGAAGTCACGCGCGTCTTCGCCGTCGATCGTGACCAACGCCACATCCGTCAGGTCGATCCGGCCCTTGCGGTCGATCGTGCGAATCCTGTCCGGCAGTTCACCGGCCTGGGCCAGCGTCTCGGGCGAGAAGCGGTGCGGCACTTCGAACTTGCGCACTGCGATCTCGATCTCCATGCCCGGATCGTCGATCTCGCCCAGTACCTCGGTCACGCGACCCATCGGCTGCGAGTAGAGCGACGGCGGTTCGGTCAGCTCGATCGCGACGACCTGCCCGACCGCGGCATTCGCGAGGCCGTTCTTCGGCACCATGATGTCCTGGCCGTAACGCTTGTCCTCCGGCGCGACGAGCCAGATGCCCGCTTCGTGCAGCAGGCGACCGATGATCGGCGACTTCCTGCGCTCGAGGATCTCGAGCACGCGTCCCTCGGGGCGTCCCTTGCGATCGTAGCGAATGATGCGCACGCGCACCTGGTCCCGGTGCATGACTGCGCGCATTTCCTGCGGCGACAGATAGATGTCGGGCTGGCGGTCGCCACGCTGGACGAAGCCGTGGCCGTCGCGGTGTCCCTGGATCACGCCGTCGACTTCGCTCATGAGCGCAGCACCGGTGGCAGGGGGAGAAGTTGGGTTTGTTGTTTTGATGATGATAGAATCTCACGCTTCCTGAAATGCCCAGGTGGCGGAATTGGTAGACGCACTAGTTTCAGGTACTAGCGGGTAACTCCGTGGGGGTTCGAGTCCCTTCCTGGGCACCAAGAGAATTGACAAACGCGCTACGGCGCGTTTTGCTTTTTTGGGCATTCGCAACAGCGCTGCCGGCGGTTCGCATGGCGAGGCGGGCAACAGCCTCAAATCGCGAACTTCTTCGCCAGCCCTTCGGGTCGCAGGTCGTCATACTCCTCGAACGGCTGGTGAATCCACGGACTGGTCGGCAGCATCTCGACGAAATAGTCGGGTATGTACGACGACACGCCCTTCGTCCAGATCACCGCCGAGCGAAGTTCCACGATGGCAGGCATGCCGCGCAGGCGGTCGACCACCGCGCGCAGCGTCACGCCCGAATCGGCCAGATCATCGACCAGCAAGACGCGACCGGCAAGTTCGCCCTGCGGCAAGGTGATGTACTTCGCGATGTCGAGGCGGCCCTGGATCGTGCCGGAATCGGCACGGTAGGAACTCGTCGACATGATCGCCAGCGGCTTGTCGAAGACCCGCGAAAGCACGTCGCCAGGGCGCATGCCACCGCGCGCCAGGCACAGGATCTGATCGAAGTTCCACCCGGACGCGCTGATCTTGAGCGCGAGGCGCTCGATCAACATGTGGTACTCGTCCCAGGACACGTACAGGTGTTTGCCGTCGTCGGTCAGCATAGGGGTTTCACGGGGCTGAGTTTCAAGCAGTGTAGGGGTGCCGCAGCACGATCGTGTGTTCGCGGCCCGGCCCGGTCGAGACCATGGCGATCGGCGTCCCGATGAGTGCCTGCACACGCTCCAGGTAGCGTCGCGCGTTCAGCGGCAGCGCATCCCATTGCGTGACGCCGAAGCTCGAACCCTCCCAGCCGGGCAGGCTCTCGTAGATCGGCATGCAGGCAAGAATGTCGTCGGCGTCCAGCGGCAGGATGTCGACGCGCTTGCCGCCAAGCTCATAGCCGACGCAGACCTTGATCTCGGGCAGCCCGTCGAGCACGTCGAGCTTCGTGATGCACAAGCCCGAGAGACCGTTGATGATGATCGAGCGCCTCAGCAGCGCGGCGTCGAGCCAGCCGCAACGTCGCGGCCGGCCCGTCACCGTGCCGCGCTCCTGCCCGACCGTCGACAGGTGATGCCCGACGGTGCCCGGCTCGTCCATCGCCAACTCGGTCGGAAACGGCCCTGCACCGACGCGCGTCGTGTAGGCCTTGGTGATGCCGAGGATGTAGTGCAGCAGTTCGGACCCGATGCCCGAGCCTGCCGCCGCATTGCCGGCCACGCAGTTGCTCGACGTGACGTAGGGGTAGGTGCCATGGTCGATGTCGAGCAGCGTCCCCTGCGCACCCTCGAACAGGATGTTCGCACCCTGGCGCTGCGCCGTGTGGATCAGATAGCCCACGTCGGCCAGCATCGGCCTGATCTGTTCCGCTGCGTTCATCGCCTGCTCGAAAATCGGCTCGAAGGCCAGCGGCTCCGCGTGCAGGTAGCCGGTGAGCACGACGTTGTGCAGTTCGAGCAGTTCCTTGAGCTTCTCCGCGAACCGTTCCGGATGCTTCAGGTCCTGGGCGCGCAAGGCGCGGCGTGCGACCTTGTCTTCGTACGCCGGCCCGATGCCCTTGCCGGTGGTGCCGATCTTGCCGGCGCCGCTGGTCTCGCGCAGCCCCTCGCGCGCCTTGTCCAGCGCCACGTGAAAGGGCAGGATCAGCGGGCAGGACTCGCTGATGAACAGGCGCGAGCGCACGCTCACACCCATCGCTTCGAGCCGCTCGATCTCCATCAGCAGGTGCGCCGGGTCGACCACCACGCCGCTGCCGATGTAGCAGGCCACGCCTTCGCGCATGATGCCCGACGGGATCAGCTGCAACGCGGTCTTCACCCCCTGGATGACCAGCGTATGCCCGGCGTTGTGCCCGCCCTGGAATCGCACCACGCCCTGCGCGTGGTCGGTCAGCCAGTCGACGACCTTGCCCTTGCCTTCATCGCCCCACTGCGTGCCGACGACGACCACGTTGCGCCCGCCGTCCGCGCTGCCGTGCTGCTGTTTGCCTTGTTGCATCTTTGAAGAATCCCCTGTCTGCAAGAACGCGCCGTGCGTCACAGCGCGCGAACCACCCATTGCCCGGCCACCGCCGCCAGTTCGCGGTCGCATTCGAACTCCTGCGCCTCGTGCTCGTGACCCGGCAGCACGCACACCACCGCCTCGCCCTGGTCGCGCAGGCGTCGCACCGCGTCGCGCAGCGCGGGCTCCTCGCCCCACGGAGCGCGGATCACGGGAGGCATCTCGCGCCGCCGCGCCAGCATGACCACCTCTTTCAGGTCCATGCTGAAGCCGACAGCCGGACGACTGCGGCCGAACACCGCGCCGACCTCGTCATAGCGTCCGCCGCGCACCAGGGAGTCGCTGGCGCCCCGGGCATAGATCGCGAACCGTGCACCGCTGTAGTACGCATAGCCGCCCAGGTCGGCAAGATCGAAGCCCACGCTCACCTGCGGATGCGTGCGGTGCAGGTGCGTCGCCAGCCACTCGAGGTCGGCGAGCGCGGCGCTGACCTGCGGCCGGGCCGGCAGCGCGCCGCGTGCAGCCTCGATCACCTCAGGCCCGCCGTACAGCCGCAACATGGCCGCCAGCGCGTCCTGCGTCCCGGGCGCCAGGCCGCGCGACAGGGCCTTCACGGCCGAAGTGTCCTTCGCCGCCAGCGCTCCGTGCAGGGCGGCTACCGTCGCTGCGTCGGCATCGGATCCGCAAAGCACGCCGCGCATGATTCGCGCATCGCCGAGATCGACCGTGAGGCCCCCGACGCCGGCACGCTGGAGGGCATCGAGCGCCAGCTCCTGGACCTCCAGATCGGCTTCGAGTCCGGGGTGACCATAGACTTCAGCGCCGAGCTGCAGGGGCTCGCGCGTGGCATGCAGACCGGAGGGCCGGGTGTGCAGCACCGGGCCGCAGTAGCAGAGCCTGGTCACGCCCCGACGGTTCAGCAGGTGCGCATCGATGCGCGCCACCTGCGGCGTGGTGTCGGCCCGCACGCCGAGCGTGCGGCCGCTCAACTGATCGACGAGCTTGAAGGTCTTCAGGTCGAGTTCGCGCCCGGTGCCCGAGAGCAGCGATTCCAGATGCTCGAGCAACGGGGGCATCACCAGCTCGAAGCCGTAACCGCGGGCCACGTCGAGCAGATCGCGACGGAGTTCCTCGATGCGCCGCGCCTCGGCAGGCAGCACATCGCAGACGTGCTCGGGCAGGAGCCAGGCTGACGACATCTGAAACGGGCCGGCTGTCAAAGCCTGCATTGTACCGGCGCCTGCCTCGCATTCAGGTGCGAGCGGCCCGCACGCAGCCCTGCCGCTCGCAGCCCGAGGCAGCGATGCGGCAATGCCGCACGCATGAGGATCGACATCCTCAGGGCCAGAACAGGAGCAGCATGGCCAACCCGGCGATCATGCTCGTGAGCCCGAGAAAGCGGATCTGGCCATCGGTCATGCGCGTCGCACGCTCGAACACACTACGCCACGACTTCGGGCTGAGGAACGGCAGCAACCCTTCGACTACCAGCATCAGCGCGAGGGCGGCAAGCAGGATGTTCCACAAGGGCGTCGGCTCCGTCACTTGCGCACCGGCGCCACGGAAGGCGCCACGGTTCCGCGCATGGCCTTGAAGAATTCGCTGCTCGGGTCGATCACGATCAGGTCGGACCTGCTCCGAAAGCTCGCCCGGTACGCGTCGAGGCTTCGATAGAACTGGGCGAACTGCGCATCGCGTCCGAACGCGTCTGCGAACAGGGCAGATGCCTTGGCGTCGCCTTCGCCCTTGACCTTCTGCGCGTCGCGGTAGGCATCGGCAACGATCACCTCGCGCTGGCGGTCGGCATCGGCACGGATCTTCTCGCCCTCGGCTGCGCCGGTCGATCGAAGCTCGTTGGCGACGCGCTTGCGCTCGGACTCCATGCGCCGGTAGATCGAATCGGTGATGTTGGCCGAGAAGTCGACCCGCTTGATGCGCACATCCAGGATCTCGATGCCGAACGACTTGGCCTCGTCGGCGAGTCGCGCCCTCACGCCGTTCATCACCATCTCGCGTTCGGTCGCCAGCATGGCCTGAACGATGCGCTTGGTCACTTCTTCGTTGAACGCCGCCTGCACGATCGGACTCAACCGGTTCTCGACGTTGCGCATGTCCACGCCGTTGTTGCGGATGAACTGCCGCGCATCGACGATGCGCCACTTCAGCATCCAGTCGATCACCAGGCTCTTCTTCTCCGCGGTGAAGATCGGGCGGCTCTCGGGGCTGTCGAGCGTCTGGATGCGGCGGTCGAGGAAGACCACGTTCTGGAACGGCGGCGGCAGCTTGACCTTGAGGCCCGGCACCGTGACCACTTCCTTGATCTCGCCCAGCGCGTAGATCACGGCGAACTGGCGCTGATCGACGATGAACAGGGTGGAGAAGGCGATCATCAGCGCGACGAGCGCGCCGGCGACAACCATGCCAATGCGATTCATGACTGTGGCTTCCTGGTGGCGTTCAGCGGCCGTCGCGGTCGCGGCCGCGTTGGCCATCGCGCGAACGGATGTCTATTGCACCTGTCGCCGGAACGACCGGCTCGACAGGCACCGCGGCAGCCGTCGGAGCAGTGCCCGACGCGGCCTGCTGCAGCAGCTTGTCCAACGGCAGATAGAGCAGGTTGGAGTTGTTGCGGCTGTCGACCATCACCTTGCTCACGTTCGAGTAGATCTGCTGCATCGTGTCGATATACATGCGGTCGCGCGTCACGACCGGCGCCTTCTTGTATTCGCCGAGCACGCTCAGAAAGCGTTGCGCGTCGCCCTGCGCCTGCGCAACGACGCGCGACTTGTATCCCTCGGCCTCCTCACGCAGTCTCGCCGCCGCGCCTTGCGCCTTCGGGATCACATCATTGGCGTACGCCTGGCCCTCGTTCTTCGCCCGCTCGCGGTCGGCGCCGGCCTTGAACGCGTCGTCGAACGCCGCCTGCACCTGCTCGGGCGCCTGGACACTCTGCAGGTTCACGTTGACGACCTGGATGCCTGCCTTGAGCCGGTCGAGCTGCGCCTGCACCGACTTGAGCAGTTCGGCGGCGATGGCGTCGCGCTGCTCGTAGAGCACCGAATCCATGAGGCTCTTGCCGACGATCTCGCGTACCGCAGACTCGGCGGCGAGCACGACCGCCTCGTCGGGATTGCGGTTCTCGAAGAGGTAGTCGCGCGCATCCTTCAGCCGGTACTGCACGGTAAGGCGGATATCGACGATGTTCTCGTCGCGTGTCAGCATCGACGACTCGCGCAGACCGGTGGCCTGCACGATGGTGTTGCGGCCGACCTCGACCGTGCGCAACTGCGTGAACGGCACCGTCTCGTGCGCCTGGAACGGATAGGGAAGACGCCAGGTGAAACCAGCCCCCACCGTGCTGCCGTACCTGCCAAAGGAGGTGACCACCGCCTGCTGGCCTTCCTGGACGATGAAGAATCCGCTGCCGAGCCAGATCAGCGCCACCACACCCGCTACGAGCGCGATGCCGATGCCGGCGCTCTTCATGTCGGGCTGGAAGCTGGGCCCGCCACCGCCATCGCCACCCGATCCGTTGCTCGGGCGGGCCGGCTTCCTGCCGCCGAACAGGCCGCCGAGCTTGTTGTTGAAGTCGCGCCACAACTCATCGAGGTCAGGCGGACCGTCGCCCCTGCCACTGGCGAAGATCCGGTCGCGCGCTCGGCCCGCGAGCGCGCCGAGCAAGGCAGACGCGGCCTTTGCCAGTGCGTGCCAGCGGCGCGGGCGCCCCGATGGGAAGGAGAGGAGAGAACTCATGGTCATGCGTGTAAGTGATGGATTGCCGATGGCGGATTGTCGACCGGTGGAGCGCCCGGTTCCTCGTCCCCGTCAGATGCAGTCTGCGACGCCGGGTTCAAGTCGCCGGCGCCGGCAAGGACCTCGGCGAGCAATTGGCGCAGCACGTCGAGGCCCTCCCCGTCGCGCGCGCTGACGAACACGCGCGGTGTGCGCACGCCGCCCTCGCCTTCGATGGCATCGCGCAGTTCGCGCGGACGCTGCGTCGCCTCCAGCCGATCGAGCTTGTTGAACACCAGTACCTGCGGCACGAGGTCGGCGCCGATCTCGTGCAGCACACGCTGCACATCGACGATCTGCTCGTCACGCTGAGGGCTGGCGGCATCGACCACGTGCAGCAGCAGGTCGGCGTCCGCAGCCTCCTGCAACGTGGCCTCGAAGGCCTCGACGAGCTTGTGCGGCAGGTCGCGGATGAATCCCACCGTGTCGGACAGACTGACCGAGCGGCCAGCGCCTTCGATGAAGAGCGAACGCGTCGTCGTGTCTAGCGTCGCGAAAAGCTGGTCTGCCGTGTACGCGCCGGCCTTGACCAGCGCATTGAACAGTGTCGACTTGCCGGCATTCGTGTAGCCGACGAGCGAGACACGGAACGCCCCACTGCGTTCGCGTGCCCTGCGCTGGGTACCGCGCTGGCGCTTGACCTTTTCGAGCCGCGCCTTGACCGATTTGATGCGCGAGGCGATCATGCGTCGGTCGAGTTCGATCTGCGCCTCGCCGGGCCCGCCGCGGGTACCGATCCCGCCCTGCTGTCGCTCGAGGTGACTCCAGCGTCGCACCAGCCGCGTGGACAGGTACTGCAGTCGCGCCAGCTCGACTTGCAGCTTGCCCTCGTGGCTTTGCGCACGGGCACCGAAGATCTCGAGGATCAGCATCGTGCGATCGGCCACGGCGACCCCGAGATGCCTCTCGAGGTTGCGCTGCTGGGCGGCAGAGAGTGCCTGATCGAACAGTACCGCCTCGGCCTGATGACCGAGCACCAGCGCCTTGATCTCGTCGGCCTTTCCGGAGCCGACGAACAGCGCCGGGTCGGGTGCCTTGCGCCGGCAGACCACGCGCTCGACCACGGCATCGCCGGCCGATTCGGCGAGCAGGGCGAGCTCGTCGAGCGACGCATCGAATGCGTCGCGACCGAAATCGACGCCGACAAGGATGGCCCGCGGCGCAGCGCCGGCGGTCTCGGAATCCAGGGGGGACGCCGCCTCGGGGCGGCGCGTGGCCAGCGGCTTCAGGTCGTCTCGGGCTCTTCAGCCGCGTGGAAGTTGACGGCCCGCCCGGGCACGACCGTCGAAATCGCGTGCTTGTAGACCATCTGCGTCACGGTGTTGCGAAGCAGAACCACATATTGGTCGAACGATTCGATATGGCCTTGCAGTTTGATGCCGTTGACGAGGTAGATCGAGACCGGCACGTGTTCCTTGCGCAGCAGGTTCAGGAACGGATCCTGCAAGAGCTGACCTTTGTTGCTCACGATATGCTCCGTGATGTTGGTTGACAGGGTGGGACGTTAACACAGCGACCGCGACGCCGCGGCAGCTCAGTCTCGATCCTTGAAGGGGTTCTTCGACGAGCGCATTTCGATCCGCAGCGGCGTGCCGACGAGCTTGAAGTGCGCCCGGAACCGCCCTTCGAGGTAGCGCTTGTAGACGTCGGTCACGTGCTCCAGCGAGTTGCCGTGGATCACGATCAGGGGCGGCTTCATGCCTCCCTGGTGCGCGTAGCGAAGCTTGGGCCGGAAGGCGCCGGCACGCTTGGGGGCCTGGAAAGCCACCGCCTCCAGAAGCAGGCGCGTCAGCACCGGCGTGCTCATCTTCTTGACCGCCGAGGCGTAGGCGTCGGCAATCGCCTTCCACAGCGGCGCGAGACCCTGGCGCTTCAGCGCCGAAACGTGCGTCACCGGCGCGAACTTCAGGAACGCCAGACGCTGCTCGATCGAGCGCTGCAGCATCTCGCGCTGGTAGGCATCGACCGCATCCCACTTGTTGACGGCAAGCGCCACCGCCCGGCCGCTTTCCAGGATATAGCCAGCGATGTGCGCGTCCTGGTCGGTCACGCCCTGCGTGGCGTCGAGCAGCAGCAGCACGACGTCGGCATCGGCGATCGCCTGCAGCGTCTTGACGACCGAGAACTTCTCGATCGCCTCGAAGACCTTGCCCTTGCGGCGCAGGCCCGCGGTGTCGATCAGCTCGAACTTCTGGCCATTGCGCTCGAACGGCACGCTGATCGCGTCGCGCGTGGTTCCCGGCTGGTCGAACGCGATCAGGCGCTCCTCGCCGAGCCAGGTGTTGATCAGCGTCGACTTGCCGACGTTGGGCCGGCCGGCGACGGCCAGCCGGATCGGCGCGCCTTCGGGCGTGGGCTCCGCCTCAGTGTCGGGCGGGAAGCCCTCGAGCACCGCGTCGAGCAGGCTGCGAAGGCCCTGCCCGTGCGCCGCGGACACCGGATGCGGCTCACCGATGCCGAGTTCGTGGAATTCCCCCAGATGCGGCGAGTCGACCATGCCCTCGGCCTTGTTGACGGCCAGGAACACCTTCTTGCTGACCGAGCGCAGGTAGCGTGCGATGTCGTGGTCCTGCCCCGACACGCCGGAGCGGATGTCGACGACGAAGATCACCGCGTCGGCCTCGGCGACGGCCTGGCGCGTCTGGCGGGCCATCTCCTTGACGATGCCCGACTCCGCCGTCGGCTCGAAGCCACCGGTATCGATGACGATGAACTCGTGCGCGCCGTGCCTGCCGTCGCCATAGTGGCGGTCGCGCGTGAGGCCGGCGAAGTCCGCGACGATCGCGTCGCGACTCCTCGTCATCCGGTTGAACAGGGTCGACTTGCCGACGTTGGGTCGACCGACCACGGCGATGACAGGCTTCATGTGCGGCGCTGGCCCCCGACTCGCCGCCGCGTCGGCCGCTTCATTCAGGACGGAAGGCGAACAGGCCACCGCTGCGGGTGACGACGAGCATCGTCTTGCCCGACAGCGCGGGCGGCGCCACGACGGCACTGCCATCGGTCGTCAGGCGCAGCAGCGGTTTGCCGTCCTCGCGCGAGAGCAGGTGCACGACACCCTCGACATCGCCGAAGACGGCCGTCCGGCCCACCAGCAGCGGCGCGCTCAACTCGCGGTACAGCAGCTTGTCGTTGGTCCACGCAACCTCGCCGCTGGGCGCACGCCAGGCCGTGATGCGGTCGGCGCCATCGGCGCCAACCACCAGTTCCGCGTCGGCGGCGATGCCTTCGTAACCGCCGGTGTTGCGCGTCCAGACCAGCGTGCCGCGAGCAGCGTTGACGCAGCCGACGGCATTCTGGAACGACCGAGCGCAAACCGTGTCGCCCACCCGCGCGGCTGGCGCCAGCAGGTCGGCCAGACGCTCGACTTCGTTCGTCCCGCGCGGCGTGGCCACCGCCACCTCCCAGCGCAACGCGCCGCGCAGCGGGTCGACGCCCGCAAGGCGCGCGCCCTGGCCGACGAGCAGCGTGTCGTGGAAGGCAACCAGCACCCCCGCCTTGGCCAGTGTCAGCGGCTCGCCAGGTCGTTGCAGGGTCCACAGTTTGCGGCCGTCGAGCGCGTCGAAGGCCTGCACGATGCGATCGACGCTCATCACGAAGACACGCTCGCCGGCCACCAGCGGCGCGCTCGCCACGTGCGCCCCCAGCCGCGCACGCCAGACGATCCGGCCGGCTTCCAGCGTCACGAGTTCGTTGTCGCGCGTGACCACGCTCGCAAAGCGCCCGTCGCTGCCGACGCCGGCGCTCAGCGGCGCGCCGACGCTGGCCCGCCAGAGTTCGCTGCCAGTCTCGGCCTGCAGCGCGATCACCGTGCCATCGGACCCGGCGACGGTGAAAACGCCGCCGCTCGATGCCGTCTCGTTGACGGCAACCAGCAGCGGGAACTTCACGCTCTGCACGCGCTGGCTCCACACCATGCGCCCGCCGATCTGCGCCGTCACCGGTTCGAGCGGGGTCGGCTTCGGCTTCGGCGTCCCCGAGCATCCGGCCAGCACCAGCGCAAGGACCAGTGCGAGGCCCGTCGAAAGCCCGCCGCGGAGGCGAAGCGGTCGCGTCACTTGCCCGCCTCGACGACCTTGGCGCTGCTCGGCTGCACGGGCTCGGGCTCGGGCGCGGCACCCAGCGCAGTCAGCTTGGCGTCGATCAGGCGGCGGTACTGGACGCTCGGGTCCATCGCCTTCCAGGCAGCCGCGTAGGCCGCCTTCGCCTCGTCCTTCTTGCCCTGCGCGAGCAGGATGTCACCGCGCCGATCGGCGACGAGTGCCCCGAACTCCCTTGCCTTCGCCTCGTCAAGCTGCTTCAGCGCCTCGTCGTACTTCTTCTCGTCGAGCAGCACACCGGCCAGCCGCAGCCTTGCGATCGTCTGGTACTCGGCTTCCTTGGCGTTCTCGCCGACCCACGCGAGAGTGGCCCGGGCGTTGTCGATCTGGCCCTTCTCGAACTGCGTCCGCGCCGCCAGCAGTCCACCTTGCTCGGTGAATGCGGTCCGCGGAAAGCGCTCCTTCATGTCGATGAAGACACGCCCCGCCTTGTCGGCATCGCCGGCCTGCGCGGCGCGGTCGAGTTCGTCGTACATCGCGCCGGCCTTGATGGCCTGGTCGCGCTGCCACCAGTTCCAGCCGTTCCACGCGGCATAGCTGCCGAGCGCCGCAATCAACAGCCAGGTAATGAGGTTGCCGTACTGCTTCCAGAAGGATTTCAGCTGGTCGAGTTGTTCCTGTTCTTCGAGGTCTAGGGCGGTGGCCATGGGGTTTGATCAGGTCGTGGGGTAAAGGTGCGATTATGCGTTGCGCAAGCCCGCCGCCCAGTCGGCAACGCGGTCCAGCCTTAGCGTGTACTGAGCCGCTGCCGGATCGCGCAGCGGCTTCACGGCCACCTCGCCGCTTGCCAGTTCGTCGGAGCCGAACACGAGCGCGACGCGGGCGCCGCTGGCGTCGGCGCGCTTGAACTGCGCCTTCATTCCGTGGCCGCCGGCGTGCATCAGCACGTTCAGGCCGGCCTCGCGCAGCGCCTCGCAGGTGACCGTCGCCGCGGCCAGGCAGGGCGCGCCGGGCACGATCGCGTAGACGTCGGGGGCCGTCTCCGGTATCGAGGCACCGACGGCCTCGAGCAGCAGCAGCATGCGCTCCACACCCATGCCCCAGCCGACGGCAGGGGTCGGCTTGCCTCCAAGTTGCTCGAACAGCCCGTCGTAACGGCCCCCGCCGCACACCGTGCCCTGCGAGCCCAGCTTGTCGGTGATCCACTCGAACACCGTCAGGTTGTAGTAGTCCATGCCGCGCACCAGACGCGGATTGATGCGGTACGGCTGGCCGACCGCATCGAGCACTGCGCGCACCGCGTCCAGGTGAGCGAGCGATGCCTCGCCGAGGAAATCCCTCAGCTTCGGCGCCGCTTCGACGAGCGCCTGCATCGCCGGATTCTTGGTGTCGAGGATGCGCAGCGGGTTGCTCTGCACGCGCCGCCGTGCGTCCGCGTCGAGCCGGTCGGCATGGGCCTCGAAGTGTTCGATCAGCGCGGCGCGGTGTGCCATGCGTTCGGCGGGCTGACCGAGGCTGTTGAGTTCGAGCCGGACGTCGCTGTCGGCCAGACCCAGGTCGCGCAACAGCCTGCGGCACATCAGGATCTGCTCGGCGTCGACGTCGGGCCCGGCCAGGCCGAGCGCCTCCACGTCGATCTGGTGGAACTGCCGGTAGCGGCCCTTCTGCGGCCGTTCGTGACGGAACAGCGAGACGTTGGACCAGACGCGCAGCGGGCCGTTGTACAGCGCGTTGTGCTCGACCATCGCGCGCACTATCCCGGCCGTCGCCTCGGGGCGCAAGGTCAGCTTGTCGCCGTTCATCGCGTCTTCGAACGAGTACATCTCCTTCTCGACGATATCGGTCACTTCGCCGAGACCGCGCACGAACAGCGCGGTTGGTTCCACGATCGGCGTGCGCACGTTGACATAGCCATAGCACGCCATCAGCGCGCGCACCTTGCCTTCGAACCATTCCCAGCGCGCCGAGTCGGGCGGCAGGATGTCGTTCATGCCCTTGACGGCCTGCAACGGCGAGGGTTTGAGGGATGCAACCATGGGATCGGG
This sequence comes from uncultured bacterium, assembly GCA_963802435.1. Classification (GTDB taxonomy): domain Bacteria; phylum Pseudomonadota; class Gammaproteobacteria; order Burkholderiales; family Burkholderiaceae_C; genus CAIKUF01. The sequence continues at coordinate 102,162 of CAWDIT010000013.1, read as the reverse complement.
CTCGGCGTGGCGAAGCCACGATTATTCAACGACGGCAGCGCGGGCCGCGGGAGCCGGGTTCGATCCGGCGGCGTCAGCCGGGAGGCGTGTCGATGAAGAGCTCGGCAAAGCGGGCCGCCGCGTCAGCCCCGCGCGATCTCTGCATCACGCGCATGCCGAGTTCGAGCTCCGGGCGCAACTCGGCCCAGGTGCGTGTCTTCTCGATGCGCATGGCGAGTTCCTCGACCACCGGGCCGAGTTGGTCGGTCAGGTGACGCACCGCCAGGCGCCGCCTCTCGGCGAGTGCCGCGGCGGTGGAGACAGGCGCCATCGGGGCCGTCGCTGCTGCGCTCGAAGTTGCCGCCACCGCCGGCTCGGCAGACTGAGCCGGCAGCGGCGCCGCTGTCGAAAGCACATCGATGTAGCCACCCTCGAGCAAGGCAAGCAGCGTCGCATCGGGGTCGAGCTGGATCAGCGCCCGCAGATCGCTGTCGCTGCGCCGGCCGTCGACCAGGATCAGCGCCGTGCGCAGGCGCGGGCCGAGCCGATCGGCGCGGGTTTCGATCTCGTGTTGGCCTTTGGCGCTCTTGCGGTAGACCGTGGTCATCGTCGGCGGCCGCCGTGGAATGGAGTGGGCGAGCTTAGCCCCATCGAGCCCACCATGCCCGGGTAGTGATGCCGTCTTGTCGTGCAGTCTGCACGGTGCGCAGCGGCGCGCTCAAACCGTGGGCACCGAAGCGCCATAGCGGCGCTCCACGTAGCCTTCGACCAGGGCCTGGAATTCCGTGGCGATGCCCGCGCCGCGCAGCGTCAGCGTCTTCTGGCCGTCGATGAAGACCGGCGCCGCAGGCACTTCGCCGGTACCGGGCAGGCTGATGCCGATGTCGGCATGCTTGCTCTCGCCCGGGCCGTTGACGATGCAGCCCATCACCGCGACCTTCATCGTCTCGACGCCCGGGTAGCGCGCCTTCCATACCGGCATCTGCGCGCGCAGGAAGTCATCGATCTGTTTGGCGAGTTCCTGGAAGGTGGTGCTCGTCGTTCGGCCGCAGCCCGGGCAGGCGGTGACGCTCGGGTTGAACGAGCGCAGGCCGAGCGACTGCAGGATTTCACGTGCGATCACCACTTCCTGCGTACGTGCCTCGCCCGGCTGCGGCGTCAGCGAGACGCGTATCGTGTCGCCGATTCCCTCCTCCAGCAACAGCGCCAGCGCGGCCGTGGAGGCGACCGTGCCCTTGGTTCCCATGCCAGCCTCGGTCAACCCCAAGTGCAGCGCGTAGTCGCAGCGACGGGCCAGGGCGCGGTAGACGCTGACCAGGTCCTGCACGCCCGACATCTTGCACGACAGCACGATGCTCTCGGCGCGCAGCCCGATCTCCTCGGCGAAACGCGCCGACTCGAGCGCCGACGTGACGATCGCGCGGTACATGATCTGCTGCGGCGGGTGAGGTTCGGCGCGGCGCCCGTTCTCGTCCATCAAGTGCGCCAGCAATTCCTGGTCGAGACTGCCCCAGTTGACGCCGATGCGCACCACCTTGTCGAGCCGGGCGGCCGTCTCGACCATCTGCCCGAACTGGCGGTCGCGCTTGTCTCCCTTGCCCACGTTGCCCGGATTGATGCGGTACTTGGCGAGCGCTTCGGCGCAGGCGGGATAGTCCGCCAGCAGGCGGTGTCCGTTGTAGTGGAAGTCGCCGATCAGCGGCACATGCACGTCCATGCGCTCGAGCTGCTCGCGGATGTACGGGACGGCGGCCGCGGCCTCGGGCGTGTTCACGGTGATGCGCACCAGTTCCGATCCGGCGCGCGCCAGCTCCTTGACCTGGATCGCGGTGCCGACGGCATCGACCGTGTCGGTGTTCGTCATCGCCTGCACGCGCACCGGCGCATCGCCACCGATCGTCACCCCGTGTTCGCCCCGCCCGACGCGTGCCTGCCGCGTTCGCCGCACTGCGGGCGACGCCGGCACGATGAAGTCGTCTGCCTCGGCATCCATCGGTCTATTGCAGCTGGAGCCGCGCCACGTTGTCGCGCGTCGACGCCGTCAGTTCGACCGGCTGGCCGCGAAAGACCAGCTGCGTGACCGCGGCATTGCCGATCTTTATCCTGAACGGCGGCGTGCCGTCCAGCCCGACCGCTTCGCCGGGCTGCAGCATGCGTTGCAGCAACGCTGCGCCGCTCGCATCGAGCACCTCGACCCACGACTCGCCGGAAACCCGCAACTGCAGCGAGCCGGCCAGTTCGGTCGGCGCCGCAACGGGCCCCGAAGCCGGCTCGGGCGGAAACACCGGCGCTGCTGCGGTCGCCGCCACTGCGGCAACCGATGCCGGGCCGGACTGGCTGGCCGCAGCCATCGCCGGGCTCGCTGCCGAGGCTGCAACCGCTGGGCTGCGCGCACCCGGGATCCAGCTCGACGGCAGCAGGTAGATGGCCACCGCGGCAAGCACCAGCAGCAGCGGAAGCCACGCTGCAGGACGCATCAGCATGCTCAGTTCGGTCGGCTGCAGGTGCCCCGGTCGCTCGCGGAAGGCCGTGTTGAGACCCTGGTTCACCCTGTCAAGACTCTGGTCGCCGAGCCTCGGCAACAGAGCCAGGACCGGCGCCTCGTCGATCTTCAGGCTGCGGCAGACCGTCTTCGCCAGCGCGCGGGTGAAGGTCATGTCGGGCAGTTCTTCGTAGCGATCGGCCTCCAGCGATTCGAGCTTGCGCTGCGTCACCTTGATCGACGCCGCCAGCATCGCGATGTGCAAGCCCTGCGCCTGGCGGGCAGCGCGCAGCATGGCACCCGCCGTCGTCGGCGACGCCGCAGGCGTATTGGGGTCGCCGTCACTCACTCAGCTTCCCCTGCAGAAACGACGAAGCTTCGGGCGACTTCGGGTAGCGGCCGAGCAGCTGCTGGCCGATCTCGTTCGCGGCCTTGACGTTGCCACCGCGGTATTCGATTCGCGCAGCGAGCCACAAGCTCTGCGCGCTTTCCTGCTGCGGCGACGCATTGACGCGGCGGATGTAGAAGCGCGCCCTTTCGTACTCGCCGCGCTGAAACAGCACCTCCGACAGATTGAGCGCAACCGCCGCGTTCGACGCGTCGAGGGCATAGGCGCGCTGCAGCGTGCGCTCGGCCTCGGGCAACTGACCGGCGCGCGCCTCGCAAGCGCCTTGTGCCAGCAAGGTGCGCGAGACATCGCGGTACTTCGGTTGCGCCAGCGCCTGCTGGAACTGCGCATTCCCCTCGCCATAGCGCTTCTGCAGACAGAGGAACCAACCGTAGTTGTGCATCACGGCACCGTCGTTCGGGCTGAGCTGCAGCGCGCGCCTGAAGCTCTCCTCCGCGAGCGCATCGTCGCCCAGACCGGCATAGATCAGCCCCCGCAGGTTGAACGCCTCGCTCATCTTGGGATCGGCGAGGAGGGCCTGCTTCACTTCGTCGAGCGCAGTCGTGAGCTGACCGCTCGAGAAATAGGCGCTCGCGAGCTGGAGCCTCACGTTCGCCCGCTTGCTCGCCTCCGACTGGTCGGACGCGGTGACGATGTCCCTGCTCTCGCCCGACGGTGACGTCACCGGGGTTCCACACGCCATCAGGGCGGCGGCGCAAACGATCGGCGCCGCAAGACGGCTGACAAGGGATTGCCGGTTCATGTGCGTTCCTCTTCGACGGTGGCGACCGACGTCTCGGCAGGGACGCGCTTCTTGGCGGGCACGAACCGGACCGGGACGGGGCGACCCGCCAGGCGCTGGTGCGCCCGCGTTCGGTCCTGCACCTCGCCGGCGAGCTGGCCGCAGGCCGCGGCGATATCTTCGCCGCGCGTCTTGCGCACGGTGGTCACGATGCCCGCGTCGCGCAGCACTTCGGCAAATTCCAGGACGCGCTCTGCCGGCGAGCCGCGCAGACCCGACTCCGGGAACGGATTGAACGGAATCAGGTTGAACTTGCAAGGGATGCGCGTCGCCGGGTCGTCGCGCACCAGCTCGATCAGCTCGCGCGCCTGCGCCGCGCTGTCGTTGACGCCATCGAGCATGCAGTACTCGAAAGTGACGAAGTCGCGCGGCGCCGTCTCGAGGTAGCTGCGGCACGCCTGCAGCAGTTGCTCCAGCGGGTGCTTGCGGTTCAGTGGCACCAACTGATCGCGCAGCGCGTCGTTCGGCGCGTGCAGCGAAACAGCCAGCGCGACCGGGCAATCGATGCGCAAGCGCTCGATCATGCGCACCATGCCGGAAGTCGATACCGTGACGCGGCGCCGCGACAGGCCGTAACCGCGGTCGTCGAGCATCACGCGCAATGCCGGCAGCAGCGCCGAATAATTCTGCAGCGGCTCCCCCATGCCCATCATCACCACGTTGGAGATGACGCGTTCGCCACCGCCGCCGCGCGACATCGAGCGAGCCCGCAGCGCATGCTCGGCATGCCAGAGCTGGGCGACGATCTCTCCCGTGCTCAGGTTGCGGCTGAAACCCTGGTGCCCGGTCGAGCAGAAGCGGCACCCGACCGCGCAGCCGGCCTGCGAGGACAGGCACAGCGTGGCTCGATCCTCCTCCGGAATGAACACCGTCTCGACCGCATTGCCGCCGCCGACGTCGAACAGCCATTTGATCGTTCCGTCGCTCGAAACCTGTTCGCTGACGACGGTGAGCGGCTGCACCGTCGCCACGTCAGACAGCTTGCCGCGCAGCGACTTCGCGAGATCGCTCATCGCGCCGAAGTCGGTCACGCCGCGCTGGTGGATCCACTGGAACAGCTGACCGGCGCGGAAGCGCTTCTCGCCGAGCTGCTCGCAGAACGCGCCAAGCCCGTCGAGATCGAGTTCGAACAGATTGGCCGCGGTCATCGGAGGGGAGCCTCCAGCGCCGTCAGCGGCTGTAGATGCTCATGGCCGGGAAGAAGAACGCGATCTCGCTCGCTGCCGTCTCCGCCGCATCCGAGCCGTGCACCGCGTTGGCGTCGATGCTGTCGGCAAAGTCGGCGCGGATCGTGCCCTTCTCGGCCTTCTTCGGGTCGGTGGCACCCATCAGTTCACGGTTCTTCGCGATCGCGTCGGCCCCCTCGAGCACCTGGATCATCACCGGCCCCGAGATCATGAAGTTCACCAGGTCGTTGAAGAATGGGCGCGCCTTGTGCACCGCGTAAAACGCCTCCGCTTCGCTGCGCGACAGGTGCGCCATCCGGGCAGCGGCGATCTTCAGGCCGGCGCCTTCGAATCGGGAGTAGATCCGCCCGATCACGTTCTTCGCCACGGCATCGGGCTTGATGATCGAGAGGGTGCGTTCGAAGGGCATGGATGGGCTCCTGAAATAGGCTTGACAAAGCGTTGGATTGTAGCCGCAGGGGGTCAGGCGGTGACCCTGCTCGGCTGCGGGGAAGCGGGTGGGAAGCGGTGCGGCGCAGCGTTTCGAGACGCGAGACTCATCGACTGCGTTGACCGCCGCGCCCGCCGCCACCACCGCCACCACCGCCAGCGCTGCCGCCCCGATTGCCCCCGCGGTTCCCGCCCCGGTTTCCCCCCCGGTTGCCGCCGAATCCGCCACCGCCAGGGCCGCCACCGGCTGCACCCGGGTCGCCGCGTGGTCCTCCGCGCCCACCCTTGCGATGGAAGGCGTCGGCGCCGATGTAGCCGACCGATGTCTGCAACGGATCGGGTTCGCGCGGCCCGCTGCCGCGCTTCGGAGCCGGAATCGGCGCACTGCCGCCAGGGCCGAATCCGCCGCCGCCGCCGCGGCCGAACGGCGAGCGCGTGTTCTGCGCGAAACGCCGGTCGAAGGTCTGCTCGAGCGGGTTGGGGATGCGGCTCGGATCGAAGTCGAGGTCCTCGTCGGCATCGACTTCACGCGGCTCGCGCGCCTCCGGCTCGGGCGCCTGCGTTCGCGGCGGCGGCAGCTCGCGCCGCGGGCCCCGCTCGCCGCGCCCGCTCCGATCGTTCGGCCGCGAATCGCGCTCTCCGGTCTCGCCTTGCGGCCCTCTCCTGCCGCCCGCTTGAAGCGCCGAATCGTCGCGCGCACGCGGGCCCCCGGCGAGCTGGCGGATCAGTCGGACGTCGGCCTCCTCCAGATCGACCCAGACGCCACGCTTCAGGCCGCGTGGCAGCACGACCGTGCCGTAGCGGATGCGGATCAGCCTGCTCACGGTCAGGCCGACGGTATCGAAGATCTTGCGCACCTCACGATTGCGGCCTTCGGTGATCACGACGCGATACCAGTGGTTCGCGCCTTCGCCGCCACCGTCCTCGATGGACTTGAACGCCGCGGGCTGCCCCTCGACCATCACGCCCTGCAGCAGGCGCTCGCGCGCTTCCTTGTCCAGCGTGCCGAGCACGCGCACGGCGTACTCACGCTCGACGCCGAAGCGCGGGTGCATCAGCTGATTGGCCAGCTCCCCCGAGTTGGTGAACAGCAGCAGGCCCTCGGTGTTGATGTCGAGCCGGCCCACGGATTGCCACTTGCCATGCTGCAACGGAGGCAGGCGGCGAAAGACCGTCGGTCGCTGTTGCGGATCGTCACGCGTCACCACTTCCCCGACCGGCTTGTGGTACGCGATCACGCGCGGCCGCGGCGGGGCAATGCGGTACTTGATCGGGCGGCCATTGACCTCGATCCGGTCCCCGAACGAGATTCGTTGCCCGATATGGGCCGGCTCGCCGTTGACGGTGATCCTGCCGTCGAGGATCAGCTCCTCCATGTCGCGGCGGGACCCCACACCGGCCTGCCCGAGCACCTTCTGCAGCTTGGGCGCGTCGGGATCGGGGGCAAGAACGCGCTTCGGCACGGCCGCAGTCTCGGCGCCTTCCTCGACCAGTTCACCCTCCTGCTCGGCGTCGGTCGGCAAGCTGCCATCCGCGGCCTGTTCCTCGGCGTCGAAGGCGCCGGACATCACCTGCGTGAACAGGTCGACAACCTGTTCCGGCGAGCGCAGCTGCACCAGCGCCGGTTCGGAGCGTCGCGCCCCAGGCTCGCCGCCCGTTGCCTCGTCCTGCGCCCGGCTCGCGCGCTGTCGCTCACGCCGGTTTCGGCGTCGACTGCGGTCCGGAAATCGATCCGTGGCGTCGGGTTCGACCGCTGCAGCGCCACCGGCTCCGACGGTTGAGCCCTCGAACCCTTGCGTCGCTGCCTCGATCGGCTGCGGCAGGGGTTCGGCATGGCCGGCCTGCTCGACAGCGTCACCCTGCGCTTCTGTCGCCGGCGCGGGCTCCGGATCCGAACTCGAGGATCCGGGCACAGGCCCCACCTCCGGCGTGGCCGCGCGACGGCGGCGCGGCGCTCTGACCGGCACCGCCGAAGGCTCTGCATCCGTCGGGGGCGCCGCGACCCTCGCCTGAGCATCGGCCTCTGCCTCGCTGGCCGTGGCCTTGGCCGCGCGGCGGCGCCGCACCGGCTTGGCCTCGGGCGTTTCAACAGCCGGGTTCCGGTCATCGTCGGGCAGCGGGATTTCTGGCGTCGTGGTCATGCTTGCGGTTCCATGGAAGCGGCCTGCGCGGCAGCGGCGGGCACTTGCCCTTCGGGGGCGGATTCGGATTCGGATGGGCGACAGGCGCCGGCGCCACGCGGTCGAAATCTCGTTCGGCGGAAATGGCGTCCGGCGCCTGCGCCGCGGGTGTGTTCGTGGGAGGCGGCGACGGATCCGACAGCAGGTCGGCAAGCGCTGCCGCAGCCTCGCCCTGACTGTCGAGCAGTGGCAGCTGATCGAGGTGAGACAAGCCGAGGTCGTCGAGGAACTGCGGCGTCGTGGCATACAGCGCGGGGCGGCCGGGTGCCTCCCGGTAGCCGATGGCGTCGATCCAGCCGCGCTCCTCGAGTTGCTTGACGATCTGGCTGCTGACAGTCACCCCGCGGATGTCCTCGATATCGCCCCTCGTTACCGGCTGCCGGTAGGCGATGATGGCCAACGTTTCCATGGCGGCGCGCGAATAGCGCGGCGGCTTCTCCGGGTTGAGCCGGTCCAGGTATTCGCGCAGCTCGGGCCGGCTCTGGAAACGCCAGCCGCTGGCCAGCGCGACCAGCTCGACGCCGCGCCCTTCCCAGTCGCGCGCGAGATCGTCGAGCAGCGCGCGCAAGGTGTCCGGACCCACTTCGTCGGCAAACAAGGTGCCCATCTCGCGCAAGTGCATCGGCTGCTGGGCGCAGATGAGCGCGGTTTCGAGGACGCGCTTCGCATCCTTTGTATTCATGGCTGTCGTCTACGTTGTCGGCCGGTAGCGCCGGCTCGCTGGAGGGAGCTTCCCTTGCGGGTCTGGCTCGGGTCCGTGGCAGGAGGCTCGCCGGCGCCGGATCGGGGCAGGCACGCGAACCTCGTTGCAGTTCAGGAAACCGGGGAGCGATCCGACCGTTGCGCGTGCAAGCTTCTTTTCGCTGCCTTCGGAGGCGATCGCTGGCGTGGCCATTACGTTCGTCCGTTCGCGCCTGCGTCGGCGGCTCGGCCCGACCGTCCCACGAAAGGACTCCGGCTGATTGTAGCGAAGCTCGGAGCGCCTCAGGCGGAGGCCTTCACGACCAACGCCCAGGCCTGCGCAAAATCGTCCGGCGCCGGTGCCTCGAACGTCATCGGCCTGCCGCCCAGGGGATGAACGAGCGCGAGCCGGGCCGCGTGCAATGCCTGCCGCTGCAGGCCGAGCAGCGGCTGCCCGCCGTACAGCGCGTCGCCCACCAGCGGATGCCCGCGCGCGGCCAGGTGGACGCGGATCTGGTGCGTGCGACCGGTGTGCAGCGTGCAGCGCAAGGCGCTCACGACGCCGCTCGCTGCGACGTCGACGGAAAGAGCCACCGCTACGCGCTCGACGTCGGTCTGCGCCGTTCGGCCAGACGCCAGCACCGCCATGCGGACGCGCGAGCGCGGGTCACGACCGATCGGCGCGTCGATGCGCACCAGCCCGGCAGGCCACTCGCCGTGCGCAAGCGCAAGGTACTGGCGGTGCACGTTGCGCGCGGCGATTGCCCGCGAGAGCGCGGTCACGGCGGGCAAGGTCTTGCCGATCACCATCAGCCCCGAAGTGTCCTTGTCGAGCCGATGCACGATCCCCGCTCGCGGCAGCGTGGCAGCCGCGGCATGCCAGGCGAGCAGGCCGTTGAGCAGCGTGCCCTGCCAGTTCCCCGCGGCCGGATGCACGACCAGGCCGGCGGGCTTGTCGACGACGATCAGGTGTTCGTCTTCGAACACCACGGAAAGCTCCATGGCCTCGGGCCGGAACGCGCGACTCTCGGCAGTCGGGATCAGCTCCACCGTGAGGCGCTGTCCGGCTGCGACCTTGCGCGACGCGCTGGTCACGACCTGGCCGTCGAGCCGCACGTGGCCGCCGGCAATCAGGCCCTGCAGGTGGGTGCGCGAGAACTCGGGGGCCATCGAGACGACGGCCTTGTCGATCCGCTCGCCGTGAAAGGTCTCGTCGACGCGCGCCTCGCGCAGTTCGGGCGGCTCGTTCCACGCCGTCACTTCGGCTTCGTCCGGCGCATCGCCGGCGGCCTGTTCGACAGGATCGGGCAGGCTCACGCGCGAAGGCCGAACCCTATAATCCCGGCTCACCATATGGCGGCGACACGACTTGAGTACAAGTAAGTCTTCACTGAAACTGCGTTTTCATGAAACTGCGTTTTGGTTTCGACGTAACTTGAGTACAAGTGAGTCTTCTCCGAAACTTCGTCTTCAACACGACCGCATTGCGCAGGCGACGCCCGCGAGGCCAATGAATCCGATTCAAGCGTTGTGCCAGCGGCTGCTGCCGACCCTGTCGATGCTGCTCCTCGTGGCCTTGCCGCTCGCCGGCTGTGACACGACGCCGAAGGACAGCGGCGCGAGCCAGAGCACCGAGAAATTGTATGCAGAGGCCAAGGACGAGGCCTCGAGCGGCAACTACGACAAGGCCGCGAAGCTCTACGAGAGGCTCGAGGGCCGCGCCGCTGGCACGCTGCTCGGGCAGCAGGCCCAGCTCGAGCGGGCCTGGTGCCTCTACAAGTCCGGTGACAAGGCGACGGCGCAGTCGGCGGTCGACCGTTTCATCAAGCTCAATCCGAGCAGCGCCGCGCTCGACTACGCCTACTACCTGCGCGGCCTGATCAACTTCAACGACAGCCTGGGCCTGCTCAGCAACCTGGCCAACCAGGACCTTTCGGAACGCGACCAGCAGGCCTCGCGCGACGCTTACCAGTCGTTTCGCCAGCTCGTCGAGCGCTTCCCGACATCGACCTACACGCCCGACGCGCAGCTGCGGATGAACTACATCATCAACGCGCTGGCATCCTATGAAGTGAACGTCGCGCGCTATTACTACCGGCGAGGTGCCTATGTCGCGTCGGCCAATCGGGCGCAGGCGGCCGTGCAGGACTTTCGCCAGGCCCCGGCCACCGAAGAGGCGCTGTACATCCTGTGGCAGAGCTACGCCAAGATGGGCCTGACTCAACTGCAGGACGACACCGAACGCGTGCTGCGCAAGAACTTCCCGGACAGCGTGTTCCTGACCCGTGGCCTGGCTGCGCGCGAGCATGCCTGGTGGCAGTTCTGGTGAGCGAACGGCGCGCGCAATCGCCGCTTTCCCGGTCTCGATCCTTCAAGCTCTGAGCGAGTCCAGCCAGGCCAGCGCCTCGGACTCGGATGCGACCCGCGTCATCGGCGGTAGCGCCTCGCGCAGCCGGCGCCCGTAGTTCATGCCCGCCATCCGCGGATCGCAGACGACGAGCAGTCCGCGGTCGGTTTCGCTGCGGATCAGCCGGCCGGCGCCCTGCTTCAGCGACACCGCGGCCTCGGCGACGAAGTAGTCGGCAAAGGCATTGCGTCCCTCGGCTTCGAGTCGCTTGACGCGTGCCTCCACCAGCGGATCGTTGGGCGGCGGGAAGGGCAGCTTGTCGATCAGCACGCATTGCAGCGCCTCGCCCGGCACGTCGATGCCCTCCCAGAAGCTCTGCGAGCCGACCAGCACCGATGCAGGGTGGTCGAGAAACCGTTGCAGCAGCTGGCGCTTGGGCGCGCTGCCCTGCACCAGCACCTGGATCGCGTCGCCTTCGGTCTCGAACGCCTCGCGCAGGCGATCGCCGATGGCCTGCAGTGCACGCAGCGTTGTCGTCAGCACGAAGCTTCGCCCGCCAAGCGCTCGGGCGCAACGCGAGGCCAGCGTCGCCACGGCCGCGGCATGGCCGGCTTCGCTGGGCTTGGGGAACCCGGCCGGGATGTACAGCCGGGCATGAGCCGCGTAGTCGAACGGGCTGCCGACACGCAGGGTCTGCGCGTCGTCGAGGCCGGCGGACTCCGTGAACCACGACAGCCGTTCGTCGTCGCCGAGCGTTGCCGACGTGAACACCCAGGCTTTCGGCGCCAGGGTCATCTGCTCGCGCAGCGCGTCTCGAATGTCCAGCGGCGACTCGACCAGCCGCGCCTGGTGTGGCGTGAGGTCGACCCAGCGAACCCTACCCGCCGGAGCGCCGCGCGCGAACTGGCTGGCCCGGTCCGCCAGCTCGGCCGCGCGCAGCAGCAGCTTCGGAAAGTCGGGCGCGCTGTCGGCAACGGCTTCGAGCGCCGGTTGCGCTGCGGCGCAGGCCGCTGCCATGCCCGCGAGGGCAGCCACGAATGCGTCGTCGACGGCCCGCTCTTCCCAGCGCAGCTTGAGTGTTCCGCGGATCTCGCGCAGCGGCCCGGCGGCGGCCAGACGCAACTCGCGCGCGGCACGCTCGCAGCCCGCCGCGAGTTCCTGCCAAGGCTGCAAACCGCGTGCATGCTGCAACCCCGCGGCAAGCAGGTCGCGCGCGAAATCGATCCCCTGGGCGCTGCCGAGCGTGGTGCCGAGGAATGCCACGCCCGCCTCGGTGAGCTGGTGCGCCTCGTCGAACACCGCCACTTCGACACTCGGCAGGAGTTCCGCGACGCCGGTGTCGCGCAGGCTCATGTCTGCAAAGAAGAGGTGGTGGTTCACCACCACGAGGTCGGCCGCCATCGCCTCACGTCGTGCCTTCATCACATGGCAGCCGCGATACTCCGGGCATTCGGCACCGAGGCAGTTCTCGCGTGACGAGGTGACAAGCGGGATCAGGCTCGAGCGTTCGTCGAGTCCGTCCACTTCGGCCAGGTCCCCGCTGCCCGTCACGCGGGCCCATTGCTCGATCCGCGCCAGCGCGCGCACGGCCCAGCGGTCGGGCAGCTGCGCCTCCTGATGCGCCAGCGCGAGTCGGTGAACGCACAGGTAGCTCGCCCGTCCCTTGAGCAGTGCCACGGTCAGCGGCAGCTGCAGCGCATCGCGCAGGCGGGGCAGATCGCGCAGGAAGAGCTGGTCCTGCAGGCTCTTCGTGGCAGTGCTGATCAGTGCCCGCGCCCCTGACAGAAGCGTCGGCACGAGGTAGGCGAAGGTCTTGCCGACGCCGGTGCCTGCTTCGACCACCAGTGCCCGGCGCTCGGCAATGGCCTGCGCCACGCCGAGCGCCATGCGCAACTGGACTTCGCGCTCTACATAGTTCGGGTCGGCGCGCCCAAGCGCTCCGCCGGAGGCGAACGCGGCGTCAACGGCGAGCTCGAGCGCACCGGCCGAGGTGGGCGCTGCGGCCGCAACGCTCACGCCGGCTCGGGCGGATCGAGCTGTTCCTCGAGTCGTGCGATCTGGTCGCGCAGCAGCAGGCGGCGCTTCTTCAGCCGGCGCAGCGTGAGATCGTCGTCGGGGTTCTCGGCCACGGCGCGGTCGATCAGATTGTCGAGATCGGCATGCTCGATGCGAAGCTCGATCAGCTGCCGGCGTGGCGAATGCAGGTTGTCTTCCATCGGTATCAGGGGGTTACCTGTGCGTGGCGGGAGGGGCAAACCGATTATCCTTGATACCCATGAAGGAACCCGGTTACCGACTTTCCGCCGCCACCGGCATGCACCGCGGCGATCGCGCCTACCAGCAGGACCAGGTTCAGATCATCGCCCATTCGCGGGTTCAGGGCTGCATGCTCGCCGTGCTGGCCGACGGCATGGGTGGCAAGAGCGGCGGGCGCAAGGCCGCCGACCAGGTGATCCTCACCGCGCAGCAGCTGTTCGAGCGCTATGCGCCGAACGCCGACGACGGCGGCACCTTCCTCAAGCAGATCGTGATGGAGGCGCATCTGATGATCAGGCTGACGGCCATCACAGCCGAGGAAGAGCCGCACAGCACGGCGGCGGCCTTCCTGATCGGACCCGCGCGCGGTTGCCACATCGTCCATGCCGGTGATTCGCGCGTCTACCACTTCCGCGGCGCCGAGATGGCCAGCCGCACGATCGACCACTCCTACGTGCAGAAGCTCGTCGACGACGGCCATCTCGCCGAAGCCGACGCCAACGCCCACCCGCAGTCGAACCTGCTGATCGGCTGCCTGGGCACGCAGGATGACCCGCCGCTGACCGCAGCCCACATCGAGCGGCTCGAATTCGGCGACAGTCTGTTGGTCTGCAGCGACGGTCTGTGGCATTACTTCACGCCGCGCGAACTTGGCGCCATCGTGCACACGCTGCCGCCGCGCGAAGCGAGCGAGATGCTGGTGACCAAGGCGCGCCAGCGCGCGCGCGGCGGCGGAGACAACCTGTCGCTGGCCCTGGTCCGCGTCGAGGAACTGACAGCCTGAGAGGCCGGGTGTCTGCAGGCGCGGCGCGAGGCGATCCTCATGTCCTGCCTCAGCGTGTCGCAGCGTCGGCTTTCGGCGGGCTTGCAGAAGCTGCAGATGCCGACGACGCGCTCGGCGTCGGCAGAGGCGCTGCCGGATTGCCCTTGCGCGCGCGTTGTTCGTTTCGCCGCGCCACTTCCTGTCGGTGCGCTTCTGCCTGCGACTGCTTGAGCTCGTACGCGCGCCGCGCGCGGGCTTGCGCTTCGGCACGATCGGCGGCGCTGCTCGCCGCCCGGCCAGTGCGCGGCGGCACCGCGCTGGCCGACGCGGCCGCCGACTTCGGGCCTTCGATGTCGCGACGTTTCGCGCTGCGTTCGCGCGCGGCCTCCTCGCGAAGACGTGCCTCTTCGCCGCTGCCCTTCGACTCGATCGACTGCAGACGCTCGCTGGCGCGCTGCGCGCGCTGCGCATCGTCGAGCGCCTGCCGTTCGCGGTCCAGCCGTGTGAGTTCCGCGTGCCGCTGCGCGCGGGCGGCTTCGACGCAGGACGTCACGACGAACTTCTGACCGCACAACTGCACCTGCTGCACATAAGTCGCTTCGGCAGCGGCACGTTCGGCGCGGATGCGTTCGCGTTCCATCGCGTCACTGGCAGGCGGCTGCGCCCGTGCCGCAGCGCCGATCAAGAGGGCAAGGACCGTCAGTCGAGCGCGGCCATTTCCAAGAATGAAGCGCCGGGCCGCCCCAAGCTCTCTCGAGCCCCGCGGAGGGCGGGCCGGGCGCAGCCCGGCCCAGGGAGCTCTCAGAAGGTTCATGTGAGTGAAGTATCGACGTCGCGGCGCGACAAGGTCAGGAACGCAGCCGACTGCATCTCGACGAGCCTCGAGGCGGTGCGCGTGAACTCATGCGCCAGCGGGCCACCCTTGTAGAGGGATTCGGGCGCGACCGCCGCCGACATGATCAACTTCACACGGCGGTCGTACAGCACGTCCACCAGCCACGTGAACCGCCGCGCCTCCGACGCCAGCCGGGGCGACATTTCCGGCACCTCCGACAACAGCAGGGTGTGAAACTGGCAGGCAAGTTCGAGGTAGTCGTTCTGCGAGCGCGGCCCACCGCACAAGGTTCGAAAATCGAACCAGACCACGCCGCCGGCGCGGCGTCGGGCGCGGAGTTCGCGCTGCTCGATGTGCAACAGCGGGTTGTCGTCGCGCGCCTCGGCCAGCCGAGTGAACGCTTCTTCCATTGCCTCGTCCGCCGCGGCGCCGAGCGGCGCGTGATAGAGCCGCACCTGCTCCAGCGCACGCTGCCGGTAGTCCACGCCGTTGTCGACGCCCACGACCTCGAGCCGGGTCTTGAGCAACTCGATCGCCGGAAGGATGCGGTCGCGATGCAGGCCATGCGGATACAACGCATCCGGGTGGAAGTTCGATGTCGTGACGATGCTCACGCGGTTGGCGAACAGCGACTCGAGCAGGCGGCGCAGGATCATCGCATCGGTGACGTCGGAGACATGGAACTCGTCGAAGCAGATGAGGCGAAAGCGTCGTGCGATGCGCCGGCCGAGTTCATCCAGTGGATTGACCGTGCCCTTGAGCTCCTTCAGTTCCCGGTGCACCTCGCGCATGAACTCGTGGAAGTGCAGGCGCGTCTTGCGCTGCAACGGCACCTCGTTGAAGAAGCAGTCCATCAGGAAGCTCTTTCCGCGCCCGACGTCGCCATGCATGTAGACACCCCGCGGAATCGGCGGATGGCGCAGGAGTTTCGTGACCGCGTTCGAGCGCCTGGCCTTGTAGTCGGCCCATTCGTCGAAGCAGCGCTGCAGCGAAGCGACCGCGCGCAGTTGCGCCGGATCGCTGGCGTAGCCGCGCTCGGCGAGCAGCCGCTGGTAGGCCTCGGTGACGCTCAAGGTCGCGGTGGCTTGCAGCAGTCGGTCAGACGTTCAGCGTGCGCTTGTCGACCGCGAGCGCCGCCTCCTTGGTCGACTCGGAAAGCGACGGGTGCGCGTGGCAGATGCGCGCGATGTCCTCGGCGCTGGCCTTGAACTCCATCGCCACCACCGCCTCGGCAATCAGCTCGCTGGCCATGGGCCCGATGATGTGCACGCCGAGGATTTCATCGGACCCCGCATCGGCAAGGACCTTGACGAAGCCGGTCGTGTCGCCCAGCGCTCGGGCCCGGCCATTGGCCAGGAACGGGAACTGCCCTGCCTTGTAGGCTCGACCCTCGGCCTTCAACTGCTGCTCGGTCTGGCCGACCCAGGCGATCTCGGGCGACGTGTAGATCACCCAGGGGATCGTATTGAAGTTCACGTGCCCGTGCTGCCCGGCGATTCGCTCGGCCACCGCGACGCCCTCTTCCTCGGCCTTGTGGGCGAGCATCGGGCCACGCACGACGTCGCCCACCGCCCACACATTGGCGAGGTTGGTCCTGCAGTCGGAGTCGACGACGATCGCGCCGCGCTCATCGAGCTGCAGGCCGACAGCCTCGGCGTTCAGGCCCGTCGTGTTGGGCACGCGGCCGATCGAAACGATCAGCCGGTCGACTTCCAGCTTCTGCTCCGCCCCCTTGGCATCGGTGTAGCTCACCGCCACGTTCTGCTTGCCCGACTTCACCGCCGTGATGTTCACGCCGAGCTGGATCTTCAGGCCCTGCCGCGTGAAGACCTTCAGCGCCTCCCTGGCGACGCCGCCGTCCACCGCGCCGAGGAAGGTCGGCAGCGCCTCGAGCACCGTCACCTCGGCCCCTAGGCGCCGCCAGACCGAGCCCATCTCGAGCCCGATCACGCCCGAGCCGACGACGCCCAGGCGCTTGGGCACGGAGACCATGCGCAACGCGCCGTCGTTGGACAGGATGCGTTCCTCGTCGAACGCCGCGCCCGGCAGCGCACGCGCGTTCGAACCTGTGGCGACGATGACGTGGCGGGCCTGCAGGACCTCCGCGGCCGCGCCGCCGACGCCGATCTCGTAGCCGCCGTCGACAGCTTTCGCGAACGACCCGCGGCCGTGGAAGAACGCGACCTTGTTCTTCTTGAACAAGTACAGGATGCCATCGTTGTTCTGCTTCACGACGGTGTCCTTGCGGGCCAGCATCCGCGCCACGTCGATCTCGAGGTTCGCGAGCTTGATGCCGTGGTCGGCGAAGCTGTGCCCCGCGTGCTCGAAGTGCTCGCTCGACTGCAGCAGCGCCTTCGACGGAATGCAACCGACGTTGGTACAGGTGCCGCCCGGCGCCGGGCCGCCCTTGTCGTTCTTCCACTCGTCGATGCAGGCGACGTTGAAACCGAGTTGGGCCGCGCGGATGGCCGCGATGTAGCCGCCGGGGCCGGCGCCGATGACGACGACGTCGAATTGCTTGCTCATGTTGGATTGGCTTGGTAGTGGTTGATGCAAAGGAATGAGAGTCACGCCGACGAATCTCGGCTTCGGCGAGTGGGCCTCCTCGTGCGCGGGCACAGTATCCGCAGACATGGCGACAGCTCTTTCCAACGGCCAGCTTGTCAATGCGACAACCGGAGCATGACAACCCCGCCCACGATCATCGCCACGCCGACCCACCGCCCCGCCGTCTGCGCATCGCCGAAGAACATCACGCCGACGAGGAACGTGCCAGCGCCGCCGATCCCTGTCCACACGGCATATGCGGTGCCGATGGGGATCTCGCGCTGCGCCAGCCACAGCAGCCAGCCGCTCATGCTCATTGCCAAGATGGCACCGGCGATGCCGGCGATGCGGTATTCGGGCTGTTGCGACAACTTGAAGCCGAGCGGCCAGCCGATCTCGAACAGGCCCGCCAGTGCGAGGTAGACCCAGGCCACGGCGCTACCTCAGTCGCCCGCCGCGGGCGCTGCGCGGGACACGCCGCTCACTCGGGCGGCACGAAAATCCACAGCAGGATGTAGAGCAACACGCCCGTGCCGCCGAACAACAGCAGCACGAAGAAGATCAGCCGCCAGATCCAGCTCTCGACGCCGGTCGTGCGGGCGATGCCGCCGCAAACGCCACCGATCCAGCTGTCGGAATTGCTGCGGCGCAGGTTGTTGATGGCTGCCACGCCGGGGCCAGGCATCGGCATCGGCCCGCCGTCGAGCAGGCGGGTCTTCGCACGCTCGAACTCTTCGCTCGTCAGTGCGCCGCGGTTGCGGAGTTCTTCCAGTTTGACGATTTCGTCGGCGACGGACATGGTGTCTCCCCCCGTGATCAGATATCGAACAGCAGCCGCGCCGGGTCTTCCAGCGCTTCCTTCATTGCGACCAGGCCCAGCACCGCCTCGCGGCCGTCGATGATGCGGTGGTCGTAGCTCATCGCCAGGTAATTCATCGGACGGACCACGACCTGGCCGTTCTCCACCACGGCGCGGTCCTTGGTCGCATGCACGCCGAGGATCGCGCTTTGCGGCGGGTTGATGATCGGCGTCGACAGCATCGAGCCGAAAGTGCCACCGTTGCTGATCGAGAAGGTGCCGCCGGTCAGGTCGTCTAGCGTGAGCTTGCCGTCGCGCGCCTTCTGCCCGAACTCGGCGATCTTCTTCTCGATGTCGGCAAAGCTCATCTGGTCGGCGTTGCGCAGGATCGGCACGACCAGCCCGCGCGGTGAGCCGACGGCGATGCCGATGTCGAAATAGCCGTGGTAGACGATGTCGTTGCCGTCCACCGACGCGTTGATGATCGGGTAGCGCTTCAGCGCGTGCACCGCCGCCTTGACGAAGAAGCTCATGAAGCCGATCTTCGTGCCGTGCTCCTTCTCGAAGCGCTCCTGGAAGCGCTTGCGCATCTCCATCAGCGGTGCCATGTTGACCTCGTTGAAGGTCGTCAGGATGGCGTTGCTGGCCTGCGATTGCAGCAGGCGTTCGGCGACGCGTGCGCGCAGGCGGCTCATCGGCACGCGCTGCTCCGGGCGGTCGCCGAGGTTGACCGTGAGCGGCGCGTCGACCGTGGGCAAGACCTTGGCGGGCGGCGGCGCGGCGGGCCTGGCCGGAACGGGCGGGGCTGCCGGCCTGGCCTGCGCCACCAGCACGCCGAGCACGTCGCCCTTGGTCACGCGGCCCTCCTTGCCGGTGCCCGGGACGGCACCGGCGGCAAGCTGGTTGTCGGCCATCAGCTTGGCGGCGGCAGGCATCGCGATGCCGCTCTTCGAGCCTCCAGCCGCTACCGGCACAGCGGGCGCGCCCGTTGCCGCCGGCGCGGGCGCGGTGGCCGGCGCCGCGGCTGCGGCCACACCCTCGGTGTCGATGATCGCGATCACCTCTTCGCTGACGCAGCTCTCGCCGTCGCCCTTCACCAGCTTCGCCATCACACCGGCCGCCGGCGCGGGCACTTCGAGCACGACTTTGTCGGTCTCGATCTCGACGAGGATCTCGTCCATCGCCACCGCCTCGCCGGGCTGCTTCTTCCACGTCAATAGCGTCGCCTCGGCGATGGATTCCGAGAGCTGTGGAACCTTGATTTCTACGATGGTCATGTGAAGTCTCGATGAATTCCTGTTGCCACCGCGCGTTGAACGGCGCGCCAGCGTCCGGTCCAACGCGCGGAGATATGACGGTGCGAAGTGTCCGGCATATCGCTACTTGGTCAGCACGAAGCCCTTGACCTTGCCGAACGCCTGCTCGAGCAGCGCCTTCTGCTGCTCCTGGTGCAGGTGGGCGTAGCCCACCGCCGGCGAGGCCGACGCGGGACGCCCCGCATAGCCGAGGCGCTGGCCGTCGCTCATGTTCTCGTGCACGTAGTGCTGGACGAAGAACCAGGCGCCCTGGTTCTGCGGCTCGTCCTGGCACCACACGATGTCCGTCGCATTGGGGAACCGCTTCATCTCGGCGGCAAACGCCTTGTGCGGGAACGGGTAGAGCTGCTCGACACGCAGGATCGCCACGTCGAGCCCCTTGCGGTCCTCGCGCTTCCTGACCAGGTCGTAGTAGACCTTGCCAGAGCAGACGATGATGCGTTTGACCCTTTCCGGGTTCAGCTCGGGGTGGTGTTCGCCGATCACGGTCCTGAACTCGCCGCGCGTGAACTCGGCCATTGGCGAACCCGCATCCTTGGCGCGCAGCAGCGACTTGGGCGTCATGATCACCAGGGGCTTCCTGAACTGGCGCACCACCTGGCGTCGCAGCACGTGGAAGATCTGGCTCGCGGAGGTGGGCTGCACGATCTGCATGTTGTTGTCGGCCGCCAGTTGCATGAAGCGCTCCAGCCGCGCCGAGCTGTGCTCCGGCCCCTGCCCTTCGTAACCGTGCGGCAGCATCAGCGTCAGACCGTTGACGCGGCCCCACTTGACTTCGCCGGAGGCCAGGAACTGATCGATCACGACCTGCGCGCCGTTGACGAAGTCGCCGAACTGCGCCTCCCAGACGACGAGTGTGTTCGGGTCGGCGCTCGCGTAGCCGTACTCGAAGCCCAGCACCGCTTCTTCCGACAGCAGCGAGTCGATCACGACGAACGGCGCCTGGCCTTCCGACACGTGCTGCAACGGCGTGTAGGTGCCTTCGTCCCAGCGCTCGCGGTTCTGGTCGTGCAGCACGGCGTGGCGGTGGGTGAAGGTGCCGCGCCCGCAGTCCTCGCCCGACAGGCGCACCGCGTAGCCGCTGGCGACGAGCGAGGCGAACGCCAGGTGCTCGCCCATGCCCCAGTCCATGTTGATCTCGCCGCGCCCCATCGCGGCCCTGTCGGCGAGCACCTTTTCGACCAGCGAATGCGCCTTGAAGCCCGCCGGCAGCGTGGTGATGCGCTCGGCCAGGCGCTTGATCTCGGCCAGCGGGAGCGCGGTGTCGGCAGAGTCGGTCCACTTGCGGTTCAGGAACGGCGACCAATCCACCGCATACTTGCTCTTGAAGTTCGTCAGCACCGGGTCATAGGTGTTCCTGCCCTGGTCCATCGCGGCGCGGAAGGTCTTGACCATCGCGTCCGGGCCTTCCGCGGGCAGCACGCCCTGGGTCACGAGCTTCTCGCCGTAGAGCCGGCGCGTCCCCTGGTGCTGGCCGATCTTCTTGTACATCAGCGGCTGCGTCAGCGCCGGCGTGTCCTGCTCGTTGTGGCCGAGCTTGCGGAAGCACACGATGTCGACCACCACGTCCTTGTTGTACTCCTGCCTGTAGTCGAGCGCCATCTGCGTGGCAAGCACCACCGCCTCCGGATCGTCGCCGTTGACGTGGAGCACCGGCGCCTCGATCATCTTGACGACGTCGGTGCAGTAGAGCGTGGAGCGCGTGTCGCGCGGGTCGCTGGTGGTGAATCCGATCTGGTTGTTGATCACCACGTGAACCGTGCCACCCGTGTAGTAGCCACGCGTCTGCGCCAGGGCCAGCGTCTCCATCACCACACCCTGGCCGGCGAATGCCGCGTCGCCGTGAACGAGGATCGGCAGCACGGAATCGCCTTCCTTGTCGCCGCGACGGTCGAGCCGCGCCTTGACCGAGCCCTCGACCACCGGGTTGACGATCTCCAGGTGCGAGGGATTGAAGGCGAGACTCAGGTGAACCGGCCCCCCCGGCGTGACGACGTTGCTCGAAAAGCCCTGGTGATACTTCACGTCGCCCGAAGGCAGTTCCTCCGGCGCCGTGTGGTCGAACTCCGAGAACAGGCCCGCGGGGCTCTTGCACAGCGTATTGACGAGCACGTTCAACCGCCCGCGATGAGCCATGCCGATCACGATCTCCTGCACGCCCTTCGCGCCGGCGCGCTGCACCAGTTCGTCCATCGACGCGATGAAGCTTTCGCCACCTTCGAGAGAAAAGCGCTTCTGGCCGACGTACTTGGTGTGCAGGTAGCGCTCGAGCCCCTCGGCCGCCGTCAGCCGCTCGAGGATGTGGACCTTGTGTTCAGCGCTGAACTCCGGCTTCGAGCGGATGCTCTCGAGGCGCTGCTGCCACCAGCGCTTCTCGGTCGGCTCGGTGATGTGCATGAACTCGGCGCCGATCGAGCCGCAGTAGGTCTCGCGCAGCGCCTGCACGATCTCGCGCAGCGACATGTGCTCCGCGGTCGAGAAGTAGGTGTTGCTTGCACTGAACGTGATGTCCATGTCGGACTCGCTCAGGTCGTAGAACCCCGGCTCCAGCTCGGGAATCTTCGGGCGCTCCTGGCGCTTCAGCGGATCGAGGTCGGCCCAGCGCGAGCCGAGGAAGCGATACGCCGCGATCAGCGACTGCACGTGCACCTGCTTGCGCGCCACCGCCAGGTCGGTGCTGCTGGCCTTGTTGCCGAAGGCATTGGCCTTGGCGCGCTGGGCGAATGACTCGACGACCGGCGCATGCGCCACGTCGCGCGCGGTGCTGCCGTCGGTGGCGGGAACGTTCTGCAGCGCGTCGAAGTAGTCGCGCCAGTTGTGGCTCACCGAGCCCGGGTTGTCGAGGTAGGCCTCGTACATCTCTTCGACGTACGGCGCATTGCCCCCGAACAGGTACGAGTTCGCCCTCGTCTGCTGCATCATTTCGCTCACCTTTCGCGCCGGTTTCCGGCGCCTCGATGGGTTGACAAACCTTCCGCGACACGGCTGCACCGGTTGGCGGACTAGCACCCCGCCCCGGCTGTTTCCAGCGAAGGAACGGGAAGGAACTGCTTGCGTTCGCAGCCGGCAATTTAACACCGTCGCACCGGACCGCCAAAGGTGGGATTGTGATCCCGCCACGGCGGACCCGATGTCAGGCGGCATCGAGCCGCGTGTGCATCGGCGAAGGCTGCTCGCGCGGCCGAGGCGTGTTCACAGCGCCAGGCGGCGCCTTGCTTCGAGATACTCGCGCTGCAAGCGTGCCACCAGTTCACGGGTCGGCACCACGGAATGGATCGCGCCGATGCCCTGGCCGCATCCCCAGATGTCCTTCCAGGCCTTCTTCGCGTCGCCACCGAAGTTCATCTTGCTCGGATCGCTTTCGGGCAGGTGGTCGGGGTCCAGCCCGGCGGCGCGGATCGACGGCTTCAGGTAGTTGCCGTGCACGCCGGTGAACAGGTTGCTGTAGACGATGTCGTCCGAGCTGCCGGCGACGATCGCCTGCTTGTAGGCCTCGGTGGCGCGCGCCTCGACGGTGGCGATGAAGGCCGAGCCGATGTAGGCGAAATCGGCGCCCATCGCCTGCGCCGCGAGCACCGCGCCGCCAGTGGCGATCGCGCCGCTGAGCGCCAGAGGGCCATCGAACCATTCGCGGATTTCCTGCACCAGTGCGAACGGGCTCTTCACGCCGGCATGCCCGCCCGCGCCGGCTGCCACCGCAATCAGGCCGTCGGCGCCCTTCTCGATCGCCTTCCTGGCGAATGCGTTGCTGATGACGTCGTGCAGTACCACGCCGCCCCAGGCGTGCACGGCATCGTTGATGTCGGTTCGCGCACCGAGCGACGAGATGACGAGCGGCACCTTGTACTTCGCGCAGACCTGCATGTCGTGCTCGAGCCGGTCGTTGCTCTTGTGCACGATCTGGTTGATCGCGAACGGCGCGGCCGGCCGGCCCGGGTTGGCCAGGTCGTGCGCGGCCAGCGATTCGGTGATCTCGGCCAGCCATTCGTCCAGCTGCGATGCAGGGCGCGCGTTGAGCGAAGGCATGGCGCCGACGACCCCGGCCTTGCACTGCTCGATCACGAGCGTCGGGTTGCTGATGATGAACAGCGGCGCGCCGATGATCGGCAGCCGCAGGCTTCGGAGGATGGGCGGCAGCGACACAGGACTCTCCGGCCCGGCAGTCAGAAGGCTTCGACGGCGAGCGCGTTGACGCTGTCTCCACCTTCTACGATGCTGTCGCGCAGGCCGGGCACGCGGGCCAGGATGTGCTCGGCGTAGAAATGCGCGGTGGCGACCTTGGCCGCCATGAAGGCTGCGTCGCCGCCCGCCGCGACACGGTCCTCGGCCACGATCAGCGCGCGCGCCAGCTGCCAGCCCGCGACCAGATTGCCGGCCAGCATCAGGTAGGGCACCGAGCCGGCGAACACCGCGCTGGGGCTCGCCTTGGTGCCGCCGGCGACGAAGTCCACCACCTGCTCGAAGGATTCGCGCGCGGCGCGCAGGCGCTTGCACATGGCGCGCGCAGCTAGGCTATGCCGTTCCGCCAGCGCGGTTTCGGTCGCAGCGATCTGCCGCGCGATGGCCTTGGCGGTCTGCCCACCGTCGCGCGCGGTCTTGCGGCCGACCAGGTCATTGGCCTGGATCGCCGTCGTGCCTTCGTAGATGGTCAGGATCTTGGCATCGCGGTAGTACTGCGCGGCGCCGGTCTCCTCGATGTAGCCCATGCCGCCGTGCACCTGCACGCCGAGGTTCGTGACCTCGAGGCTCATCTCGGTGCTGTAGCCCTTGACCAGCGGGACCATGAATTCGTAGAAGGCACGGTTCAGCTTGCGCAGATCGGCGTCGGGGTGCGCGTGCGCCGCGTCGTACGCCGCGGCAGCCGTCAACGCCATCGCCCTGCAACCCTCGGTCAGCGCACGCATCGTCATCAGCATGCGCTTCACGTCGGGGTGATGGATGATCGGCGCACCGGCTGGCACCGTGCCGTCCACCGGCCGCGACTGCACGCGCTCGCGGGCGAACCCGGCCGCCTTCTGGTAGGCCCGCTCGGCGATCGCGACGCCCTGCACGCCGACGCCGTAACGGGCCGCGTTCATCATCACGAACATGTACTCGAGGCCCCGGTTCTCCTGGCCGACGAGCATTCCCACCGCCCCGCCGTGGTCGCCGAACTGCAGTACCGCGGTCGGACTCGCCTTGATGCCGAGCTTGTGCTCGATGCTGACGCAGTGCACGTCGTTGCGCGCGCCCAGGCTGCCGTCGGAGTTGACCATGAACTTCGGCACGATGAACAGGCTGATGCCCTTCACACCCTCGGGCGCGCCGACCACGCGGGCGAGCACCAGGTGCACGATGTTCCCGGCCATGTCGTGCTCGCCGTAGGTGATGAATACCTTGGTGCCGAAGACCCTGTAGCTGCCGTCGGGCTGCGGTTCGGCGCGGGTGCGCACCGCGGCGAGATCGCTTCCCGCCTGCGCCTCGGTCAGGTTCATCGTGCCGGTCCACTCCCCGGAGATCATCCGCGGGATGAAGGCGGCCTGCTGTTCGGGCGAGCCGGCAGTGATCAGCGCCTCGATCGCGCCGTCGGTGAGCAGCGGGCACAGCGCGAAACTCATGTTTGCGGAGTGCAGCATCTCGGCGCAGGCCGCGCCTATCGTCTTGGGCAATCCCTGGCCACCGAACTCGACCGGATGCTGCAGACCCTGCCAGCCGCCGTCGCAGTACTGGCGAAACGCCTCCTTGAAGCCAGGCGTGGTCGTGACCTGTCCGTCTTTCCAGGAAGAGGGGGTCTTGTCGCCTTCCCAGTTCAGTGGCGCGATCACGCCCTCGTTGAACCTGGCGCATTCCTCCAGCACGGCCTGCGCCGTCTCGGTGCCGAACTCTTCGAAGCCCGGGATCTTCGTCACTTCGTCGAGGTGGGCCAGTTCGGTCATGCAAAAGAGCATGTCTTTCACGGGGGCGCGGTAGGTCATGTCTGTCTCCAGGTAGCAAAAGGGCGCGTCAACTCGCGTTGCGCGCCCTCGGGGTCAGCGTGCCGAATCGTGCGCCGGTGTCAGCCGAGCGCCTTCACGAGTTCCGGCACCGCAGTGAACAAGTCGGCCTCGAGCCCGTAGTCGGCGACGCTGAAGATCGGTGCCTCGGCGTCCTTGTTGATCGCAACGATCACCTTCGAGTCCTTCATCCCGGCCAGATGCTGGATCGCGCCGCTGATGCCGGCGGCAATGTAGAGCTGCGGCGCGACGATCTTGCCGGTCTGCCCGACCTGCCAGTCGTTCGGCGCGTAGCCGGCGTCCACCGCGGCGCGGCTGGCACCGAGCGCTGCGCCGAGCCTGTCGGCCAACGGCGTCAGCACGTCGTTGAACTTGTCGGCCGAGCCCATCGCCCGACCGCCGGAGACGATGACCTTCGCCGCCGTCAACTCGGGGCGATCGTTCTTCGCGATCTCGCTGCCGGTGAAGCTCGACAGGCCCGGGTCCGCAGCGGCGCTCACGCTTTCGACCGCCGCGCTGCCGCCAGTGGCTGCGGCCGGATCGAAGCCGGTCGTGCGCACCGTGATCACCTTGGTCGCGTCGGTGCTCTGCACGGTGGCGATCGCCCCGCCGGCGTAGATCGGGCGTTCGAAGGTATCGGGCGCGAGCACCTTGGTGACGTCGGAGACCTGCCCCACGTCGAGCAGCGCAGCGACGCGCGGCGCGATGTTCTTGCCCGACGCGGTGGCCGGGAAGACGAGGTGGCTGTAGGCCCCGGCGAGCGCCACGACCTGCGCGGCAACCGGCTCGGCCAGGCCGTGCTCGAAGCACGCGGCCTCGGCATGCAGGACCTTGGTGACGCCGGCAATCTGCGCCGCAGCCTGCGCCGCGGCTGAGGCGTTGTGACCGGCGACGAGCACGTGCACCTCGCCGCCGCACGCGGCAGCTGCGGTGATGGTGTTGAGGGTCGCGCCCCGGATCGACTTGTTGTCGTGTTCAGCGATGACGAGTGAGGACATTTCAGATCACCTTGGCTTCGTTCTTCAGCTTGGCCACCAAGGTGGCGACATCGGGCACCTTGATACCGGCGCTGCGCTTGGGCGGCTCGCCGACCTTGAGCGTCTTGATGCGCGGCGTGACGTCGACGCCGAGGTCGGCTGGCTTGACGACCTCGAGCGTCTTCTTCTTCGCCTTCATGATGTTGGGCAGCGTCACGTAGCGCGGCTCGTTCAGGCGCAGGTCGGTGGTCAGCACGGCAGGCAGCTTGAGCTTCAAGGTCTCGGAGCCGCCGTCGACCTCGCGCGTGACGGAGACGGAGCCGTCGGCGACCTCGACCTTGCTCGCGAAGGTGCCCTGCGGCAGGCCGGCCAGCGCGGCGAGCATCTGCCCGGTCTGGTTGCAGTCGTCGTCGATCGCCTGCTTGCCGAGGATCACGAGCCCCGGCTTCTCCTTGTCGACGAGGGCCTTCAGCAGCTTGGCCACGGCCAGCGGCTGCAGATCGACGTCGGTCTCGACCAGAATCGCGCGGTCGGCACCGATGGCCATCGCGGTGCGCAGCGTCTCCTGGCACTGCGTGAGGCCGCAGGAGACGGCGATGATCTCGGTGGCGACGCCCTTCTCCTTCAGGCGCACGGCCTCTTCGACGGCGATCTCGTCGAAGGGGTTCATGCTCATCTTGACGTTGGCAATGTCCACACCCGTGCCGTCGCTCTTGACGCGTACCTTGACGTTGTAGTCGACCACCCGCTTGACCGGGACCAGCACTTTCATGATGAGATGCTCCTGCGTTCTGCGTTGATCAGTTGGGACATGACTCGAGTACTAGTCAGTCTTCACCGAGGTTTCGATCTGATCCGTTCGACGGTGCAATTCTAGTGTCGTGCCACCTGCGGCCCGGTCTCGCCGGCCTCTCGTCAGATTCTGAGCAGCAACGAAATAGAACGACCGTGCTATTTTATGCGCGAATGGCCTGCGGCGTCCAGTTCGCGCAAGTGCCGATCTATCGCGCCGTCGCTCATGCGTCGTCGCCATCGGGCCGCGCTGCCCGCATGCCGCGCGCCACGTTCATCGGCGCCAACAGGCCCAGGCCGAGAACGAAGAAGGCCGCGGTCGACATGATCGCAACGCGGTGGTTGCCCGCGCTGAGCACGGTCACGACTCCATAGGTGATCGGTCCGACGATCGCGGCGAGACGTGTTGCCAGCGTCCACAGTCCGAAGAATTCGCCCAGCTGCGCGGACGGCGCAAACAGACCGGCGATCGCGCGCCCGGCCGACTGGCTCGAGCCCATGCACAGGCCGGCGATCACTGCCGCCACCCAGAACAGCGCGGCGCCGGTCGCCAGCGCGGCGAGCACCGTCATCACGATCCAGCCCACCAGCGTGGCGGCCAGTGCCGCCTTGTGGCCGATGCGGTCCTGCGCGTAGCCGAACGCGAATGCACCCAGCGCCGCGGCGATATTGACCATGAATATCAGGGCCATCGTGTCGGTCTGCTTGAAGCCGAGCACCTGCTCGGCGTAGACGGCAGCCAGCGCGATCACGACCGAAATGCCGGCCTGGTAGCAGGCGCCGCAGGACAGCAGCCACATGAAGTCGCGATAGCGCCGCGCGTTGCGCCAGGTCGCGATCAGCCTCCGCACCGATGCGCGCAATCCGGCGTCGCCCGTGGTTCGGATCTGCGGCACGGCGCGCTCGCGCAGAAGCGCGAAGGTGGCGAGGGACGCAACGCCGTAGACGCCGGCAGTGATCAGCATCGTCACCGGCACGAAATGGGCTGCCGGCAGGGCCCGCGCCTGCGCCCAGAGCACGTATCCGAGGCTCAAGCCAAGCGACAGCATGCCGCCGAAGTAGCCGAAGCTCCAGCCCCAGCCCGAAACGCGTCCCATCGAATCGGGGCGGGCAAGTTCGGGCAGAAACGATGCAGTGAGCGATTCGCCGTAGGAATAGAAGGTGTTCGACACGATGATCGCGAGTGCGGCGA
Source organism: uncultured bacterium (assembly GCA_963802435.1). Classification (GTDB taxonomy): domain Bacteria; phylum Pseudomonadota; class Gammaproteobacteria; order Burkholderiales; family Burkholderiaceae_C; genus CAIKUF01. Next base: position 74,238 of record CAWDIT010000013.1, on the reverse strand, counting down.
ACACCATGTCGCCCGGCCCTGCCCCGGCGAGCGTAACGGTCGCGACCACGCAACCGAGTGTGCTCAGCGCGAGCAGCCGCTTCTTGGCAGCGCGCAGATCGGCATAGGCGCCGAGCGCCGGCATCGTGACCATCACGATCGCGCTCGAGGCGCCGATGACGAGTGTCCACGCCAGGGTGGCCCAGGAAGCGCCGCCCGCCACGACGTTGACGAAGTAGGCGTTGAACACCGCCGTGAGCACGACGGTGGTGTAGCCCGAGTTGGCGAAGTCGTACATCGCCCATCCGAACACCTCCCGCTTGCGCACGCCGACATTGAGGCAGGACTGGTCGAACAGTGACATGGCGGGCATCCTTCAGGCACGGCGGGTCCGCGAATGGTGCCCGGGACGGCGATCGGACCCGTGCGCGTTCTCTCGCGAGGCCGCGGATTTCGAGCGATGGGACACCACCAACTCAACTCAATGATTGCACACCGCTGCAGTTTCACCGGTGTGATGGTGCGCAAGAGTTTCGGTCCGCTGTCTGATGCGGCGCGTTGAGTTGGCTTGATACGCGCCGAGCGATCGCGCACCAGCCTATCATCGGCGCCATCGTGCGCGGGTGGCGAAACTGGCAGACGCAGCGGGCTTAAAACCCGCCACTTCCCGCAAGGGGGTGTACGGGTTCGATTCCCGTCCCGCGCACCACTCCCGGCCCTATCGATTGCGATGACCGAATGCGGTTGCTCGGCCCTCAGGTTCGGTAGACCATCACGCAAGCGCGAGATCAACGCATGGCGTGCGATCGGCGTAGCCTCGGCCGGCCGGCTGCTCCAAGTCAAGCTCACCGACACGTGGTCGTGGTCGAATAGACGACAGGCAACCCGCGCAGGGCGGGTTCCTGACCCCAGGAAGGCTCATGTTCAAACTCATCTGCCTGGCACTCCTGTGCCTGCTGCTCGGCTGCTCTGCTGCAGCGCCGCGGCAAAGCAGCGGTTGCATAGCAGGCGATCCAGGCGGCAGCCCTGCATGCCAGGCCGAAACATACGCGAAGGCCCGCTGACCAGGGGCACGCCGAACACTCGACGCCCTACAGCGCCGACGACTATTGTTCAGTGGAGATGACAAGCGCATCCATTTGCCTCGCGAGCAAGGTGAACTTGTTCGCGAGGGCTTCGGTGGCTTGCGTTCTCGGGAAATCTCTCACGACGAAAGTCTCGTTCCCCTTGCGTGCTTCGAAGCGGTAGCCCTCGGCGCCCATGGCACGAGCCTGAATGACCATGTCTGAAGTGTCCGAGATGAGCACGCGATTGCCCACCGGAGACTCTGCCTCGAAATACTTGCTGCCCTTTACCACCTGAACGAGGAACCACATGACGACCTTTCGAACGTGGGGCAGTTCAACTTGCCGGGTGGCCTAGGGAAACCCTAGCGTTGCCTGCATTCACGCGTGTATGCCGCAGGATAGGGCATTGCACTCCCAGTCGATTGAAGTGCTTGTCGGCACGTAGGGGTCGGTACTGAGTTCAGACCCTTGAAACGTGGGCATCGATGCTGAGGATTCGCGCGCGACACCAGCCCATGGCCGTCGGGCCTGGCACCTCTGCCCCGCTACTCTTGGGACGCAGCGGCGTGGATCCTCTTGCTGCGGTCCGGGCAGTCCCATGAAGACAACGGCGCGGCGCTGTCGGCCAATGTAGAGTCGCGGCAAGACTGGCTCGGACGACTTGCCGAGCATCGCGGTCGAACTGGATGATGTGGTCGCCATAGGCGTCCGGGTTTCTTGCAGTCCGGCACGCCACGCGGGCCGTTGGCGGTTTCTCGTAGCGAGGGGCAACATGCTTGACGTGGCAGAGCGGGTGGTTCTCGTCGACACCGATGACCAGGACATCGGCGCTGGAGAGAAGTACCACGTTCACCGCAGCGGCAGTCTGCACAGGGCCTTTTCAATCTTCGTTCTTGATCCTGAGCGCCGCCTGCTGCTTCAGCGGCGCTCGGGTTCCAAATACCATTCGGCAGGACTGTGGTCGAACACTTGCTGTGGCCATCCGCGGCCGGGTGAGACCACCGACGCGGCGGCCCACCGGCGGCTTCGCGAGGAGATGGGTTTTGACTGTGATCTCGCCAGAGTCTCCCGCTTGATCTATCGGGTGGAGTTCGAGAACGGCATGATCGAGCACGAGTACGACCATGTGTTCCTCGGCTACCACGACGGTCCACCGAGGGTGAATCCGAGTGAGGTGTCCGAGTGGAAGGCCGTTTCGATTTCCGCCGTCGTCGCCGACATGCGCCTCCGCCCCGCGGCCTACACGTACTGGATTCGAGCCATTCTTCCCGACATCGACTACCCCGACATCCGCGCGCCGTAGCACACCCATCTGGTTGAGTGGAGTCTGGGCTTGATCAGCCCGACTCGAGTTCGAAGTGCAGCAACGTGCAGGTCAGTCAATACCTCGAACTCGACCGCCCTCATGCTCGGCATCGCAGGAGGACGCAGGCACGGACCGTGAGCCTGGCCGACGCGCGATCAGCAGTCGGCAAGTGCAGACGATGGTGCAGGCGACGATGAACCCGCACTCGGCGGGCTCGTGGGGCAGCGGCGATGCCTAGATCGTCGGCGGCTTCCTTCGCCACCACCTCAGGGCGAACCAGGCGACGACAACCAGTGCCGCAACCGGCCAGAAGGGCCAGAGCCACGCGATGTCGTTCACGATGTCGAATTTGCCCATGCGGGCAATCTACGTCGGCGGCATCAGGCCGGACGAAAGCGTGCGACCAGCGGTCGGGCGGCGTGGATCAGCGGGCACCACGTCCGCCAGGATCGCCTGCAGCGCGCAATCAGCGGTCGGTGGGTGCTCGGGTAGCCCGGCGCCGCAGTGGCGGCGTTTGCCTTCTCTGGCGGCGGCGCTTGACGATCACATTCAGGCCCTGCATGGCAGCGAGGCCGATCAGAATGCCAACCGGCAGCGCGGTGGCGATCCACAGCAGCATGTCGTCGTGGGCCATCGAGCTGGTGCCCCGTGAAGATAGGTAACCAGTTTTCGGCTGGAACCTGTCCTTCTGAAGGTCTGCAGGAGGGCGCACCAGATCGACGCCAGCGCCGCGATCAGCGTCGACGGGGCGCCGCGGCGGTTGCCCGACGCCCCCGTATCACCCAACGCGCCGGTGATGTCAGTGACGTCGGCGACGAAACAGGCGGGGCAACTCGTTACGCGACGCCTTCCATCCTTGCAGCGCCAAGACGAAGCCGCACGCCGTGAGGAAGACAGCCAACGCAAGGAATAGCAGCAGGGCAAAACCATCGTAGAAATTGGTGACTTCCATGCTGCGGGGTCCCTGTCGGCGCTGCAGTGCGTAGTTTGATTGATGGAGAAGCAAAGAGCCTGCCAGTCCGTCCAAATGCACAGCATGTCTTAGGCAGGCGGCCTGCCATCGGGTGGATTCCTGGACGCGACGATGCCCGCGGGTGTAAAGCAGGCCGTCATCAGTGAAACGGGTCGCGGCGCGCTCTAGCGAGCGCCTGCAGCGCACGATCAGAGGTCCTCTGGATCGGGGGCCTGGCAGATGGGCCTCGGCTGTCGCTACGGTGCGCGAACCACCCCCACATTGCAGTGCCGAAGCCGAACAGTGCACAGATGCCTAACGCGACGCAGACGATCAAGACGTGGGCGTCCACCCCGCGAGCGTACTTCGGAGCCAACGCGCCAAGTCGGAGCAGGCGATGCGATCAGGGTCGAATCGGCGCCGATTCATCAGCACGGCCTGGCGACCGATCCCGGTCAAGTTTGTCTCGAAGGTGAACGTAGCCCTGAACCACAGCCAGCAACGACAGGATAGCCAGCAGCGGGTAGACGACATAGAGTGGCGTTCGCTTCATGCAAGCGTCGCCGCTGCAGAATTCCCCGGCTTTCATGCCAAGTTCGTAAATGAGGTACAGATTCCACGCAATTGTTGCCGCCCACGCGGTGCGCGAATGGCTCCACACCGCGAGCGCCGCAATTAGAACGATCGGGACTACGATCAGCGTCGGGTGGTTGACGAGCAGATAGAAATTCTCGGGGTCGAACATTTGTTCCTCCGGACTCGTTGGTTCTTCTCCCGAACCCGTTTGTCGGACCCAATCGTAGGTCTTGAGGGCCGCGCTTGGCAATGGCGACACCCCCACGCGCCAGGTTCACGCAGGTGCCGCGATCGGCACCCGGTCGGTGCAGCGACAGCGGTGCGGTTTCCCCGACCACACACGGTCTTCGACCCATCTGGATGTCAGCTTGGACAGGCGAACGCCGATGACCTCGTTCATTACGTCGCCGAAGAGCGCGTCGCCCGGGACCGGCGATCAGCTTGGATGGCCATCAAGGGCAATTTGCAGCCCCGAAAGCGACACAGCCCGGATTGACCGGGCAGTGTAAGTTGTTGATTCGACGATGATTTCTATGGAGGCGCGACCCGGAGTCGAACCGGGCTGAACGGATTTGCAATCCGGTGCATAACCGCTTTGCTATCGCGCCGAGGTACCGCAGACAAAGAAGGGAAGCCTTGGCTTCCCTTCTTGACTCTGGAGCGGGAGAAGAGTCTCGAACTCTCGACCTCAACCTTGGCAAGGTTGCGCTCTACCAACTGAGCTACTCCCGCAAAACACAGTGCCGGCCCCGACTTACATCGAGCCCGTCGAGCTGCGCATTATACATACCCGACCGGGCGTCGCCGATGGCACGACGCCCGGTCGGGGCGCTGTCTCAGTGTGTGAGCAACTCGGCACCGCCGACGGCCGGGACCGCCGCCTCGACCTTGGCTTCGACCTTCGGCGGGTCCTCATCGGGCAGCGGCTGCGGCGCCGACTCGAGCGAGAGTTCCAGGACCTGGTCGATCCACTTGACCGGAACGATCTCGAGGTGGTTCTTGACGTTCTCCGGAATTTCCTGCAGATCCTTCGCATTCTCTTCCGGGATCAGCACGGTCTTGATGCCGCCGCGGTGCGCCGCGAGAAGTTTCTCCTTCAGGCCACCGATCGCAGTGACCTCGCCGCGCAACGTGATTTCACCCGTCATCGCCACGTCGGCCTTCACCGCGATGCCGGTCAGCGCCGACACGAAGGCCAGCGTCATCGCGGCCCCGGCGCTCGGTCCGTCCTTGGGAGTCGCCCCATCGGGCACGTGGATATGCACGTCGCGCTTCTCGAACATCTCGTCCTTGATGCCCAGCCGGCGAGCGCGGCTGCGCACCACGGAGCGTGCCGCTTCGACCGATTCCTTCATCACGTCCCCGAGCGAACCCGTGCGGATGATGTTGCCCTTGCCCGGCATCACTGCAGCCTCGATCGTCAGCAAGTCGCCACCGACTTCGGTCCACGCGAGTCCGACCACCTGGCCGACCTGGTTCTTCTTCTCGGCACGGCCGTAGTCATACTTGCGCACGCCCAGGAAGTCGTTCAGGTTCTCGTCGGTAACGACGACCTTGTCGGAATAGGTCTTGAGCTGCACGCCCTTGACGACCTTGCGGCAGATCTTCGAAATCTCGCGTTCGAGCGAGCGCACGCCGGCCTCGCGGGTGTAGTAGCGGATGATGCCGCGGATCGCCGACTCAGTGACGTCGACCTCGGCCTCCTTCACCCCGTTGTTCTTGCGTTGCTTGGGCAGCAGGTAGCGCTGGGCGATGTTGAGCTTCTCGTCCTCGGTGTATCCGGCGAGGCGGATCACCTCCATCCGGTCGAGCAGCGCCGGCGGAATGCTCATCGAATTCGACGTGGCGATGAACATCACGTCCGAGAGGTCGAAGTCGACCTCGACGTAGTGGTCGCTGAACGTGTGGTTCTGTTCGGGGTCGAGCACCTCGAGCAGCGCGCTCGACGGATCGCCTCGGAAATCCATGCCGAGCTTGTCGATCTCGTCGAGCAGGAACAGGGGGTTCCGCGTGCCGATCTTCGACAGGCTTTGCAGCACCTTGCCCGGCATCGAGCCGATGTAGGTGCGGCGGTGGCCGCGGATCTCGGCCTCGTCGCGCATGCCGCCGAGCGCCATGCGGACGAACTTGCGCCCGGTGGCGCGCGCCACGCTCTGGCCGAGCGAGGTCTTGCCGACGCCCGGAGGGCCGACCAGGCACAGGATCGGCGCCTTGACCTTGTCGACGCGCTGTTGCACCGCGAGGTACTCGAGGATGCGGTCCTTGACCTTCTCCAGCCCGTAGTGGTCCTCGTCGAGCACCGTCGCGGCGTTCGAAAGGTCATGCTTGATCTTGGTCTTCTTGCTCCACGGCAGGTTGACCAGGGTGTCGATGTAGTTGCGAACGACGGTCGCCTCGGCCGACATCGGCGACATCAGCTTGAGCTTCTTCAGTTCGGCGTCGACCTTCTTGCGCGCCTCCTTGGACATTCGCGCGCCAACGATCTTCTTCTCGAGTTCCTCGAGGTCGGCACCCTCTTCGCCGTCGCCGAGTTCCTTCTGGATCGCCTTGACCTGTTCGTTCAGGTAGTACTCGCGCTGGCTCTTTTCCATCTGGCGCTTGACGCGGCCGCGGATGCGCTTTTCCACCTGCAGGATGTCGACCTCGTGCTCCAGCAGTTCGAGCAGCTTCTCCAGCCGTTTGTCGATCGCGAAGAGGTCGAGCACCGACTGCTTGTTCTCGAGCTTGAGAGGCAGGTGCGCGGCGATCGTGTCGGCCAGCCGCCCGGCATCGTCGATGCCGGCGATGGAGGTCAGGATCTCGGGTGGGATCTTCTTGTTCAGCTTGACGTACTGGTCGAACTGCTGCGTCACGGCGCGGCGCAGCGCCTCGATCTCCGCCTTCAGGTCGGTCTCCGGAGGTACCGGCTTGACCTCGGCCACGAAATGCTCGCCGTTGTCGCTGATGCTCAGCGTGTTGGCGCGCTGCACGCCCTCGACAAGTACCTTCACGGTGCCGTCGGGAAGCTTGAGCATCTGCAGGATGCTCGAAACACAACCCACATCGAACATGTCGTCGGGCTTGGGCTCGTCCTTGCCGGCGGCGCGCTGCGCCACCAGCATGATCTGGCGCCCCGCCTCCATCGCGGCTTCGAGAGCCTTGATCGACTTCGGCCGGCCCACGAACAGCGGAATCACCATGTGCGGAAACACGACCACGTCACGCAATGGCAATAGCGGCATCGTGATCGCTTCGGCAGGTAGAACAGGATGTCCGGACATTGCTTACCTCTCTTTCTCGGTCCCATCTGAGGCCCGAGACCCGTTTTGCAAGAAGCCCGTGGCGCGCCCGGCGGCGGCCGCGAAGATCAGGCGCTCGCCTTGGCCTGCTCTTTGTAGACCAGCAGGGGCTTGGCGCCGTCGTCGATCGTGTGCTCGTCGAGCACGACCTTGGTCACTCCGTCGAGCGTCGGTAGATCGAACATGGTGTCGATCAGCGACTGCTCCATGATCGAGCGCAGACCACGCGCACCGATCTTGCGCGCCAGCGCCTTGCGCGCGATGGCGGCCAGCGCCGAGGGTCGAATCTCGAGGTCGACCCCGTCCATCGCAAACAGCTTCTGGTACTGCTTGACGAGTGCGTTCTTCGGCTCTGTGAGGATGCGCACCAGCGCCTCGTCGGTCAGTTCGCCCAGTGTCGCGACGACCGGCAGTCGCCCGACGAGTTCCGGGATCAGGCCGAACTTGATCAGGTCTTCGGGTTCGACTTCGCGAAACACCTCCGACACCTTGCGGTCGCTCTTGCTCTTGACGGTCGCGCCAAACCCGATGCCCGACTTCTCCGAGCGGTTCTGGATCACCTTCTCCAGCCCGTCGAACGCTCCGCCGCAGATGAAGAGGATGTTGGTCGTGTCGATCTGCAGGAAATCCTGGTTCGGGTGCTTGCGCCCGCCCTGGGGGGGCACCGAGGCCATCGTGCCCTCGACCAGCTTGAGCAGCGCCTGCTGCACCCCCTCGCCCGACACGTCGCGGGTGATCGATGGGTTGTCGGCTTTGCGCGAGATCTTGTCGATTTCGTCGATGTAGACGATGCCGCGCTGGGCGCGCTCGACGTCGTAGTTGCAGTTCTGCAGCAGCTTCTGGATGATGTTCTCGACGTCCTCGCCGACGTAGCCGGCCTCGGTCAGCGTGGTCGCGTCGGCGATCACGAACGGCACGTTCAGCAGCCGCGCCAGCGTCTGGGCAAGCAGTGTCTTGCCCGATCCCGTCGGTCCGATCAACAGGATGTTGCTCTTCGACAACTCGATCTCGTCCTTCGTCGAGCTCATGTGCCTGAGCCGCTTGTAGTGGTTGTACACGGCCACGGAGAGCGTGCGCTTGGCCGGCTCCTGGCCGATCACGTATTGATCGAGACTCGCCTTGATGTCTGCCGGAATCGGCAGGTCGGATTTCGCTGCGCGCGCCGGCGAACCATCCGCGGGCGCCTCGTCGCGGATGATGTCGTTGCACAGTTCGATGCACTCGTCGCAGATGAACACCGACGGGCCGGCGATCAGCTTCTTCACCTCGTGCTGGCTCTTGCCGCAGAACGAGCAGTACAGAACCTTTTCGCTCGAGGAGCCTCTTTTCTCGGCCATGGGATGGGTTCAGTGTGGGAGTCGTCGCGGAATCATAGTGCAATTGAACGTCCCGGCCGGGCCTCGATAAGCACCCCATTCCCTGACCAGTTCTACTCTGCCGCGCACCGTGTTCAGGTGCGCTTCGCTATGACCTGGTCGATCAGGCCGTAGTCCCGGGCTTCGTCGGCCGACATGAAGAAATCGCGCTCCGAGTCGAGTCTGATCTTCTCCAGCGGCTGGCCGGTGCGCTCGGCGAGAATGGCATTCAGGCTCTCGCGCAACTTGAGGATTTCGCGCGCCTGGATCTCGATGTCGCTGGCCTGGCCCTGCGCGCCGCCGGAGGGCTGGTGGATCATGACGCGAGAGTTGGGCAACGCGAAGCGCTTGCCCTTGGCGCCGGCAGCCATCAGGAACGCGCCCATGCTGGCGGCAATGCCCATGCACAGCGTGGAGACATCGGGCTTGATGAACTGCATGGTGTCGAAGACCGACAGCCCGGCGCTGACAGAGCCACCGGGCGAATTGATGTAGAGCGAAATGTCCTTGTCCGGGTTCTCGCTCTCCAGGAACAGCAGTTGCGCCACCACGACATTGGCCGTCTGGTCGTTCACCGGTCCGACGAGGAAGATCACGCGCTCGCGCAACAGCCGACTGTAGATGTCGTAGGCACGCTCGCCGCGGCCCGAGGTTTCGATGACCATGGGCACCAGGCCCAGGTTGTTCGTGTCCAGCGCACTCATGGAATGTCCTTGCAGGGTGAAACTCGGAGATCGGGCCTGATTATCTCGCCACAAGAGCAGCCCCATCGGCGTGGCAACTGCTCTGCACACGACGAGGGCGCCAGCCTCACGGCCTGGCGCCCTCGACCGGGAGCGCGAGCGGGCTCAGCTCGCCATCAATTCGTCGAAAGGCAGCACCTTGTCGGTCACCCTGGCCTGGCCGAGAACGAACTGCGTCACGTTGTTCTCGACCACCACCGCCTCGACCTCGGCCATGCGTTGGCGATCGCCCAGGTACCAGCGCACCACTTCCGCAGGTTTCTCGTAGCTCTGCGCCATCTCCTCGATGTGCGCCTGAAGCTGATCGGGCCGCGCCTGCAGGTTGTTCGCACGCACCAGCTCGCCCACCACGAGACCGAGCCGAACGCGGCGCTCGGCCTGGGGCTTGAACATCTCGGCCGGAATCGGCGCCTTGTCGGCGTCCTTCACACCGCGTTGCTTCAGGTCGGCGCGTGCCGCCACGATCATGCGCTCGGTCTCGCCGTCGACCAGCGACCCAGGCACGTCGAGTTCGGCGCTCTTGACCAGCGCGTCCATCACCGCTGCCTTGTTGCGTGCCTGCACGCGGAACTTCACTTCGCGCTCGAGGTTGCGCTTGATGTCGGCGCGCAGCGCCTCGACGGTGCCTTCCTTGATGCCGAGCGACTTGGCAAGCGCCTCGTTGACCTCCGGCAGGTGCTGCACCTCGATCTTCTTCAGCGTGACCATGAAGTCGGCTTCCTTGCCGGCGACATCCTTGCCCTGGTAGTCGGTCGGGAACTGGAGCGGGAAGGTCTTCGACTCGCCGGCCTTCATGCCGCGCACCGCGTCTTCGAAGGCGGCGAGCATCTGGCCTTCGCCGATGATGAACTGGAACGCCTCGGCCTTGCCGCCATCGAAGGGCACACCGTCGATCTTGCCCTCGAAGTCGATCGTCGCCCGATCGCCCTCGGCCGCGGCCTCACCCTGCGGACGCAACGCAAAGCTGCGGCGCTGCTTGCGCAGGATGTCGAGCGTCTTGTCGATTGCGGCCTCGGTCACCGCGGTCGCAACACGCGCGATCTCGGCCGAGCTCAGGTCGCCGAGCTTGATCTCGGGGTAGACCTCGAAGGTGGCGTCGAAGGCGAGTTCGCCGTCCGGCGCCCCCTGCTTCTCGGCAATGCGCGGCGCACCGGCGACGCGCAGCTTGGCTTCGGAGGCGGCGTCGACAAACGCCTGGCCGACCTTGTCGTTCATCACCTCGTAGTGCACCGAATAGCCATAGCGCTGTGTCACGACGCTCATCGGCACCTTGCCCGGGCGAAATCCGGACGCCTTGACGGTGCGCGCGAGCTTGCGCAGGCGAGACTCGACCTCGCGGCTGATGGTGTCGGCGGGCAAGGTCAGCGTGATGCGACGCTCGAGCTTTTCCAGGGTTTCAACTGTCACGGCCATGGTACTTTTGTGCTTTCGTTGCTGGTGCGCGGGGGGACTCGAACCCCCACGCCATCGCTGGCGTCAGGACCTAAACCTGGTGCGTCTACCAATTTCGCCACCCGCGCGAATGTCAACAGGACAACGGCGTCGCCGAGGCGACCCGCTCTAGGTTGCGATCCGGTCAGCCGCGCATTTTAGCTGCCCGTCGCGGCGGACCGTTCGTGTTCAGGTGGTTTGACGCGAAACCATGCCGCGTACATGGCCGGCAACGCGAGCAGCGTCAGCACCGTGGCAACGATCAATCCGCCCATGATCGCCACCGCCATCGGACCCCAGAAGCCACTGCGCGACAGGGGAATCATCGCCAGCACGGCCGCTGCGGCGGTGAGCACGATCGGCCTGAAGCGCCGCACGGCAGACTCGACGATCGCGGTCCATGTGGGCACGCCGCGGGCGCGATCCTGCTCGATCTGGTCGATCAGGATCACCGAATTGCGCATGATCATGCCCATCAGCGCGATCACGCCCAGCAGCGCGACAAAGCCGAACGGCCGGTCGAGAAGCAGCAGTGCGGCTGCGACACCCGGGATCCCCAGTGGCCCGGTCAGGAACACCAGCAGCGAGCGGCTGAAGCTGTGCAGTTGCAGCATCAGCAGCGTGAAGATGATGAACAGCATCGCCGGCACGCCGGCGGCGATCGAGCCCTGGCCCTTGCTGCTTTCCTCCACCGCGCCAGCCACCTCGATACGGTAGCCTGAGGGCATCTGTGCAGCCAGCTCCTGCAGTCCGGGCCAGACCTGGGCGGTGACGGTCGCGCCCTGCAGACCCTCGGCGACATCGCCCTGGATCGTCACCGCGAAGTCGCGGTTCTCGCGCCACAGGATGCCAGGCTCCCAGCCGAAGCCGATCTTGGCGATCTGCGGCAACGGCACGCTGCGCCCACCGGCCGTGGGCAGGTAGGCGTTGCCGATGTCGGTGATTGCACTGCGTTCGTCGGCAGGCTGGCGCAGCACGATGTCGATCAGCTTGTCACCCTCGCGGTACTGGCCGATCGTGGTCCCCGACAGCATGGTGCGCGAGGCCTGCGCGATCGTCTGGCTCGTGACGCCGAGCGCACGTGCCTTGTCCTGGTCGACCTCCAGGCGCAGCACCTTGACGGACTCGTTCCAGTTGTCGTTGACGCCACGCATGTTCGGGTTGGCGCGAAGAACTTCCTTCGCCCGATCCGCCCAATGCCGTACCGCCGCCACCTCGCTGCCGACGACACGGAACTGCACCGGGTAAGGCACCGGCGGCCCGTTCGGCAGCAGCTTGACACGGCCACGCACCTCGGGGAACTCCTCGGCCAGCAGCTTGGGCAGACGCACGCGCAGTGCTTCGCGTTCGTTCAGGTCCTTCGGCAGCACGATGCTCTGGCTGACGTTGGTCTGCGGGAAAATCTGGTCCAACGGTAGGTAGAAGCGCGGCACGCCCGACCCGATCCAGGTGCTGATGCTCGCGACGCCGGCCTCGCGCATCATGCGAGCCTCGAATCGGCGCGCGATCTCGTCGCTCTGCTGGATCGTCGAGCCTTCGGGGAGCCAGAGATCGACGAGGATCTCCGGCCGGCTCGAGTCCGGAAAGAACTGCTGCTGCACCTTGCCCATGCCGGCCATGCCGGCGGCAAAGCTCAGCAGGGTCAGACCGATCGTGACCCAGCGGTGCCGCACGCACCAGTTCACCGTGTGTCGAAAGCGCGAATAGAACGGCGTGTCGAACAGTTCGCGCGGCCCCGCGCCGCCGGCATGCGCAGCCTTGCCGCGCGTGCGCAGCAGCACGGCGCCGAGATAGGGAACGAAGAACACCGAGACGACCCACGAGATCAACAGCGCGGCCGCAGTGACGGCGAAGATCGCGAACGTATATTCACCGGTCACAGACTTCGCCATGCCGATCGGCAGGAAGCCGGCCGCGGTGATCAGCGTGCCGGTGAGCATCGGCATCGCCGTCACGTCGTAGGCGAAGGTGGCGGCGCGCATCTTGTCGTAGCCCTCTTCGAGCTTGCGCACCATCATCTCGACGGCGATGATCGCGTCGTCCACCAGCAGTCCGAGCGCGATGATCAGCGAACCGAGCGAGATCTTGTGCAGCCCGACGCCCCAGTAGTACATCGTCACGAACGTGATCGCGAGGACCAGCGGAATCGTGATCCCGACCACCAGGCCGGGCCAGATGTCGATGCGCAGCGGCCTCAGGTGCAAACCGAGGCTGATGAAACTGACGGCGAGCACGATGATCACCGCCTCCATCAGCACGGCGATGAATTCACCCACCGAACGTGACACCGCGCGCGGCTGATCCTGCATCTGCTCGAGCGTGATGCCGAGCGGCAGCTCCTGCTGGAGGCTGGCCGTCGCGGCGCGCAACGCCTTGCCCAGCTCGATGATGTCGCCACCCCGGGCCATCGAGACACCGAGCGCGACGACTTCCTTGCCCTGGTGGCGCACCTTCACCGTCGGCGGGTCGGCGTAGGCGCGGCGGATCTCGGCGATGTCGCCCAGCCGGATCGTGCTGGCTGCGCCTGTGCCCGGACTGACGGCCCGGATCGGAAAGCGAGCGAGTTCGTCGACTGCCCTGAACTGGCCGCCGACACGGACCTGCAGGTTCTCGCTGCCGGCATTGAGCACACCTGCGCCTTCGACCGCGTTCTGCGCACCGATCTGGGCAAGCACCAGGTTCATGTCCAGACCGAGCTGGGCGAGGCGCTTCTGCGAAACCTCGACGAAGACCTTCTCCACCTGGGCACCGAGGAGCTCGACCTTGGCGACGTCGGGCACGCGCAACAGGCGCTGGCGCACGTTCTCGGCCTGGACGCGCAGTTCTTCCGGGCTGAAACCGTCGGCCGACAGCGCAAAGATCGAGCCGAACACATCGCCGAAGTCGTCGTTGAACGTGGGACCGATGACGCCGGCAGGCAGCGTGCCGCGCATGTCGGCCACGCGCTTGCGCGCCTGGTACCAGCTGTTGGCGACCTCCTTCGCCGGCGACGAGTCGCGCAGCTGGAGGATGGTCAGCGACTCGCCCGGCTTGGTATAGCTGCGAATCCTGTCGGCGAAGGGAACCTCCTGCAGCGCCTTCTCGATCTTGTCGGTCACCTGTTCTGCGACCTGCTGTGCACTCGCCCCGGGCCAGTAGGCCTGCACGACCATCAGGCGGAAGGTGAAAGGCGGATCCTCGTCCTGGCCGAGCTGTGAGTACGCCGCAACGCCGAGCACCATCAGCACGACCATCAGGTAGCGCGTCAGTGCCGGGTGCTCCAGCGCCCATCGCGAGATGTTGAACCCCAGGGGCGATGTCGAATCCATGCCGGGCCTTCAGCGCATGGGGCCGCTGGCGGGTTCCGGCGCCGAGGGCGACGCCGCAGGTTCGACATACAGCCTGACCTTCTGTCCGGCCGTCAGCACGTGCACGCCGGCCGTCACGACGACCTGACCCGGGTCCAGACCGGCGGCCACGACCACGCTGTTGGCGTCGGCACCAGCAACTTCGATCGTCCGCGGCCGGACCGTCAGCGTCGACTTGTCCAGTAGCCACGCCACGGTCCGGCCCTGGGACTGGGTCACTGCCGACAGCGGCAGCCGCATCACGCCATCGGTCCTGGGCAGTTCGAGCAGCACGGTGGCCGTCTGTCCCAACTTCACCGACGCGCCGCCGACATCGGCCTTGGCGAGAAATGTTCGCGTCGCCGGGTCGGCGGCCGCCGACACCTCGCGCAGTCTGGCTGGGAGCAATGCGCCGCCGCTCCAGAGTCTGACACTCAGCGCACCGGGTTTCGAGCCCGCTTCTCTCAGCAGGCCGACCTTGTCCTCGGGGACCGCAAACACCACGTCGCGCGGCCCGTCGTGGGCGAGGCGAACGACGGGCGTCCCGGCGGCAACGACCATGCCGGGCTCGCCGTCGACACCGGTAATCACGCCGGCGGCGTCTGCGACGAGCGTCGTATGGGCTGCCTGGTTGCCCTGCAGGGCGGCCTGCGCGCGGGCCTGCTCGAGGCTGGCCTGCGCCGCCTTGAGCGTCGTCTCGCGACGTTCCAGTTCAGCGGCACTGATGAAGCCCTGATCCTTCAGTTCGCGGAACCGCCTGAAGTCGGCTGCCGCCTGCTCGTGGTTCACTTGCGCCGCCGCGAGCGCGGCGCGTGCTGCATCCTGGTTCAGCTTCAGGTCCTGCGGATCCAGCTGCGCGAGCACCTGCCCGGCCTTGACAGCATCACCCAGGTCCACGCTGCGACTCGTGATCTTGCCGCCGACGCGAAAGCCGAGTCTGGACTCGGTGCGAGCCCGGACCTCGGCCGCGTACTCATAGCTCCCCCCCGCGGATTCGGCAACCACGGTCATCGTCCGCACGGCGCGGATCGGCTCCGGCACGGCCTCCGGCCGGGTGCAACTCGTCATCAGCAGAGCGGCCACCAGCGCGGTCAGCAAAGTCTCGAGTGTCGGGGAAGATCGCATGAGGTTCCTTGAGCGGTGAACCGGTTCTGCGCCGCGCGTAGGCGGCGACTCTGCTGATTCGAAGGGAACAGTCTCGTATACTGACTGACTGGTCAGTACTGTATGTGCGCCACACCCGGCTGTCAAGCGCGCCGACCTTGCGCCCGGATTCATTCGGCGAGCCGCCGAGGTCTGCTGCAGCGGTTTCGGCCTCGCTCCAGAGCTCTCCCATGGCGATGCGAGCCTTCGTCCGCCCGCCGCGCGCTCGATATCACCAGCATGGACAATGCAGGTCTGTGAGCGTGAACCACTACGAGAACTTCCCCGTCGCGTCCTGGCTGTGCCCGCCCGCGCTGCGTCCCGCGATCAGGGCGATCTACGCCTATGCGCGCACCGCCGACGATCTGGCAGACGAAGGCTCGGCGGCGGCCGCGGACCGCCTCCGCGACCTTTCTGCCTTCGAGGCGGATCTGCGTGCCGTTGCGACAGGCAAGGCCGCGTCGCCGCGCTGGCCCGGCGTCTTCGAGCCGCTGGCCGAAGCGATTCACCACCATGGCCTTCCGCTGCAGCTCTTGACCGACCTGCTCAGCGCCTTCCGGCAAGACGTCGTGCGCCATGCGTACGCCGACCGCGCTGACTTGCTCGACTACTGCCGGCGCTCCGCCAATCCGGTGGGCCGCCTGCTGCTGCACCTCTACGGCGTCGGCGATGCATCCGCAGTTCACCAGTCCGATGCGATCTGCACGGCGCTGCAACTGGCCAATTTCTGGCAGGACCTGTCGATCGACACCCGGCGCGGGCGGCTCTATGTTCCGCTCGCCGATTGCGCACGTCATGGCGTGGCGCCTGCCTCGCTGCTGGCCGGCGACGATTGCGCCGAGGCGCGGGCGCTGGTCGCAGAAATGGTCGGCTGGACGCGCGCGATGATGCTTCATGGCGCCCCACTGGTCGATCGCGTTGGCGGCCGCGCCGGCTGGGAACTGCGCTTCGTGGTGCAAGGGGGACTGCGCGTCCTGGACTTGATCGAGCAACGCGGCTTCGATGCGATTCGCCATCGTCCGGCACTGCGCTGGCATGACGCTCCCACGCTGGCCTGGCGAGCGTGGGCGATGCGTCTGCCGCTCGCTGCTCGCGAGGAACCCGCGTGACCCCCGAACAATACGTGCAGGACAAGGCCGCCCGCAGCGGCTCGAGCTTCTACTACGCATTTCTGTTCCTGAGCCCGCCGCAGCGCGCCGCGATCACCGCCTTCTACGCGTTCTGCCGCGAGGTCGACGACGTCGTCGACGAGGTCGTCGACCCCAATGTGGCGGCGGCCAAGCTCGCCTGGTGGCGAGCCGAGATCGGTTCCGCGTTCGACGGCCGTGCCAGCCATCCGGCGATGAGCGCCTTGATGCCCCACGTCGCGCAGTACCGCATCACGGCCGCGCAGCTCGGCACGGTGATCGACGGCTGCCGGATGGATCTGGAGCAGACGCGCTACCTCGACTACCCGGGCCTGGCGCTCTACTGCCACCGCGTCGCGGGCGTCGTCGGCGAGGTGGCGGCCAACATCTTCGGCCGCAGCGAGGAGGCGACCGTCGCCTATGCGCATCGGCTCGGCCTGGCGATGCAGCTGACCAACATCATCCGCGACGTCGGCGACGACGCGCGCCGCGGCCGCATCTACCTGCCGCTGTCCGAGCTCCAACGCTTCGGCGTCAAGGCCCATGAACTGCTCAATTCCCGTCCGCCATTCGCTTACGGCGAGCCATTCGACGCGCTGATGCGCTTTCAGGCCGAGCGCGCGCACCGTTGCTACGAAGAGGCGATGGCGCTGCTGCCCGAAGCAGACCGCCGCGCGCAAAAGCCGGGATTGATGATGGCCAACATCTACCGCACGCTGCTGCGCGAGATCGAAGCCGGCGGATTCCAGGTGCTGCACCAGCGCATCGCGTTGACGCCACTGCGCAAACTGTGGATCGCGATGCGCACGAACTGGCGGGGAGGCTGATGCGGCTGGCGGTCGTCGGGGGCGGCTGGGCCGGGCTGGCCGCCGCCGTCGAGGCCACGTCGCGCGGCCACGCAGTCACACTGTACGAGATGGCGCCCCGATTCGGGGGGCGCGCCCGGCGCGTCGAGAGCAGAGGCCTGGCGCTCGACAACGGACAGCACATCCTGATCGGCGCCTACACGACGACGTTGCGACTGATGGCACGGGTCGGGGCGGACGCGCAACTCCTGCTGTGGCGCATACCGCTGTGCATCGCTTTCGCCGACGGCGGTGCCCTCGCGCTGCGTCCCGGTGCGCCCGGGCTCGCCTTCGCGCGCGGCGTGCTGTCGCGTACTGGCTGGCGCTGGAGAGACAGGTTCACGCTGTTGCGCGTGGCGACGAGCTGGGCCTTGCACGGCTTTCGGTGCTCTGAACGGCTCACCGTCGCGCAGCTCGCTGCCGACCTGCCCGCCAGCGTGCGCGCCGACCTCATCGAGCCGCTGTGCATCGCCGCGCTGAACACGCCGGCATCGTCGGCCAGCGCCAGCGTCTTTCTGCGCGTCATGCGCGACGCGCTGTTCGCCGCGCCCGGCTCGTCGGATCTGTTGCTGCCACGCGTGGACCTCGCCACCTTGTGGCCGGAACCTGCGGCGGCCTGGCTGGCGAGTGCCGGAGCCGAACTGCGCCAGGGCTGCCGGGTCACGCGGCTGGAGCCCGCAGACCGCGGATGGCGGGTCGACGGAGAAGCCTTCGATGCGGTGGTGCTG
Source organism: uncultured bacterium (assembly GCA_963802435.1). Taxonomy (GTDB): domain Bacteria; phylum Pseudomonadota; class Gammaproteobacteria; order Burkholderiales; family Burkholderiaceae_C; genus CAIKUF01. The sequence goes on along the minus strand of CAWDIT010000013.1, from coordinate 56,382 downwards.
GCGACCAGCGCGGTCGAGGCCGCACGCCTGGCGGAGCCGATCGAGCCGGCCTGGGCCGCCCGCGCAAAGGCGCTGCACCACGAGCCGATCACGACCGTCATCCTGCACAGCGAGGGGTCGCGCCTGCCGCGACCGATGCTCGCCCTGTCTCACGGCGGTGCGGCGCCGGCGCAGTTCGTGTTCGACCTCGGACAGCTGCGCGGCTTCGACGGAGCCCTCGCCTTCGTGATCAGCGGTGCCAGCGAGTGGGTCGCGCAGGGAATGGAAGTGACCGCGCTGGCAACCCTGGCACAGGCCCGGGTGGCGCTCGGTCCGCACTTGCAGGGCCCACTCACCGTGTTGAGAACATTCACCGAGAAGCGCGCCACCTTCCTGTGCACGCCGGGACTCGAGCGCCCTGCGGCTCGCGTCGCCGACCGGTTGTTCGCTGCCGGAGACCACGTTGCAGGCCCCTATCCCGCCACCATCGAGGGCGCCGTGCGCTCGGGCGTCGGAGCAGTGCTTGCGCTGGAGGCGACGCCATCGACCGGCGGCGTGCATGACCGCTTCGCTCGCAGGTAGTTGCAGGCCTGCCGTTCGGCTGGCAGGAAGCGGCGCGATACGCAGTAGCAAGTCGAGATTCGGCGATTTCTCGCCCACCAGCACGACGTTTCGTCATACAGAATCTTGACGAACTGAGCGACAATGAAGGCCATGAAGAGCGGAAAGGGAGCGACCCCGACCATCCAGGTGCTTGAGCGCACTTTCGCGTTGCTGGACATCCTCGCGTCACACCAGGATCCGGTGTCGCTGAAATTGATCGGGGAGCAATCCGGACTTCATCCGTCGACCGCCCATCGCATCCTGAACGACCTGGCCACCGGCGGCTTCGTTGAACGCCCGCGCGCTGGCAGCTATCGACTGGGCATGCGCCTGCTCGAACTGGGCAACCTGGTCAAGGCCAGGCTCGATGTGCGCGATGCCGCGCTCGGCCCGATGCGCGAACTGCACCGCCTGACGAACCAGCCGGTCAACCTCTCGATGCGCCAGGGGGACGAGATCGTGTACATCGAACGCACCTACAGCGAACGCTCGGGAATGCAGGTGGTGCGGGCTGTGGGGGGGCGGGCACCGCTGCACCTGACCTCGGTCGGCAAGTTGTTCCTGGCGCAGGACGACACGCAGCGTGTTCGCGCCTACGTCTCCCGCACCGGCCTGGCCGGGCATACGCGCAACAGCATCACCGAGTTGCCGGCGCTCGAACGCGAGTTGGCCAAGGTGCGGCAGGCCGGCGTCGCACGTGACGACGAAGAACTCGAGCTGGGTGTGCGCTGCATGGCGGCCGGCATCTTTGACGATCAGGGCAAGCTGGTGGCAGGCCTGTCGATTTCGGCCCCGGCGGACCGCCTGGAAGAGGCCTGGGTCGACCGTTTGAAGCAGACCGCCGGGCAGATCTCGGCCTTGCTTGGCCATCGCGACTGACGCCGTCCCGGCGGCTGCGAACCCCGCCACGCCGAACGTTCGACGCGCGCGAAATCCCCTGCCTCTGGAATTCGGCCGAACTCAGCTTCGCGCAGCCGGCGCGCCTTCAGCGATCCAGCGGCGCACCCGCTCCGCGTCGCCGATTCGCGAATACTTGCCGGCCGAATCGAGGAACACCATGATCAGCTTGCGGCCGGCCATCTGCGCCTGCATCACCAGGCAGCGCCCGGCCTCGGAGATGTAGCCCGTCTTCTGCAGGCCGATGTCCCACGACGGGCTGCGCACGAGGCCGTTGGTGTTGCGAAACGTCAGTTCGCGCCTGCCGACCTCGACCTGGTACTCGGGCGAGGTCGACAACTCCCGGATGATCTGGTGTTGGTGAGCAGCGTTGACGAGTGTGGCCAGGTCGCGCGCGCTCGACTGGTTCTTGCTCGACAGTCCGGTGGGCTCGACGTATCGGGTGTCGACCATGCCGAGCGACTGCGCCTTGTTGTTCATCGCCGCGACGAAGGCCCCCAAGCCGCCGGGGAAGCTTCGCCCCAGCACGTGGGCAGCGCGGTTCTCGGAAGACATCAGAGCCAGATGCAGCATCTTCTCGCGACTCAACTGGGTGCCCACGGTGAGGCGAGAGCGGCTGCCCTTTTCCGTGTCGACATCATCCTCGGTCACGGTCAGCGTCTCGTCCAGCGACAGACCGGCCTCGGTCACGACCAGTGCCGTCATCAGCTTGGTGATCGACGCGATGGGCAGCACGGCCTGCAGGTTCTTGCCGAACAGGATCTCGTTGGTCTCCTGGTCCATCACCAGCGCGACGCTCGACTTGAGTTCCAGCGAGTCGGCTGTTCCGTGAAGGCCGTACAGCGCGCCGAAGGAGGGCTTGTCGGGAGTCACCCGCACGACGCTGCGGGGCGCGACCTTCTTGCTGGCACGAAGGTGCGCGGTGCTGGAGACTGTCCGCGCACCGGACTTCTTGGCCGTCGGCGCCGCAGCCTGCCCCTGCGTCCACGCGACCGGCAGCACGACGGCGAGCACCAGTGCTCCGACGCGGCGCCTAAGCAAGCCTTGCAGAAATGGTGGGATCGTCAACGCAGCAGCCTCGGTTCGGTTCTTCGGTGCAGTGTATGGGAAAGAAAAAATGTACACAAGATCAAAAACTTGCGGGCGCTTCCTCAAGTCATCTGCAGGATCCTCGTGATCCGCCGACCGGAAACGGATCGATCGCTGACAGCTTATCGGCAGTTCGCTGCCGAACTTCAGTCGCCGGGTCCCCGTTCCCGCCAAGGGCACCGCCAGCCGTGCGGGGCGGTCGGCAGCCAGCCCGGCCTTGCCTCTCGTGCCCGCTCAGCCTTGTGCCGGTACGCGGTCGATGTTGCTGTGCAGCTTGTTGAGCGCCGCGAGGTAGGCCTTTGCCGAGGCCACCACGATGTCGGGGTCGGAGCCGACGCCGTTGGCCACCCGCCCCCCGAGTTGCAACCGCACCGTCACCTCGCCCTGCGACTCGGTGCTGCCGGAGGTGATTGCGTTGACCGAATAGAGCTGCATCTCGGCGCCACTCTGCACCTTCGCCTCGATCGCCTTCAGGCTCGCATCGACCGGGCCGTTGCCATCGCTCTCGGCATGCAGTTCAGCCGCTCCCGCTGCAAAGACGACACTCGCGTGCGGCCGCTCACCGGTTTCCGAATGTTGCGACAGCGCCAGCAATCGATAGTGCTCGTGGTCGGCGGTGACCGATTCGTCCATCACCAGCGCGATGATGTCCTCCTCGAAGATCTCGCTCTTGCGATCGGCCAGTTCCTTGAAGCGGGCGAAGGCCGCGTTGACCTCGGTCTCGGAATCGAGCGAGATGCCCAGTTCCTGCAGCCTCTGCTTGAACGCATTGCGCCCGGAGAGCTTGCCGAGAACGATCTTGTTGGCCGCCCAGCCCACATCCTCGGCGCGCATGATCTCGTAGGTGTCGCGCGCCTTGAGCACGCCGTCCTGATGGATGCCCGAGGCATGCGCGAAGGCGTTGGCGCCGACCACTGCCTTGTTCGGCTGCACGACGAACCCGGTCGTCTGCGACACCAGGCGCGACGCATGGACGATCTGCGTCGTGTCGATGCCAAGCTCGAAACCGAAATAGTCCCTGCGCGTCTTCAGCGCCATCACCACCTCTTCGAGTGCGCAATTGCCGGCGCGTTCACCGAGGCCATTGATCGTGCATTCGATCTGCCGGGCGCCACCGATCTTCACGCCGGCCAGCGAGTTGGCCACTGCCATTCCGAGGTCGTTGTGGCAGTGCACCGACCACACGGCCTTGTCGGCGTTCGGAATGCGCTCGCGCAGGCTGCGGATGAACTCGCCGTAGAGCTCTGGAATCGCGTAACCGACCGTGTCGGGGATGTTGATCGTCGTCGCCCCCTCCGCGATCACTGCCTCGAGAACGCGACAGAGGAAATCGGGGTCGGAGCGATACCCGTCCTCGGGCGAGAACTCGACATCGCCAGTCAGGTTGCGGGCATAGCGCACCGCGAGCCGGGCCTGCTCGAACACCTGATCCGGCGTCATGCGCAACTTCATCTCCATGTGCAGCGGGCTCGTCGCGATGAAGGTGTGCACGCGCGACGACGCCGCACCCTTGAGTGCTTCTGCGGCTCGCGAAATGTCGCGGTCGTTGGCACGCGCCAGCGAACAGACCGTGCTGTCCCTGACGGCAGCAGCGATCGCCTTCACGGCCTCGAAGTCCCCGTTGCTCGAGGCGGCGAACCCGGCCTCGATGACGTCGACGTGCAAGCGCTCGAGCTGGCGTGCGATGCGCAGCTTCTCGTCGCGCGTCATCGACGCGCCGGGTGACTGCTCGCCGTCGCGCAGGGTCGTATCGAAGATGATGATCTTGTCGGACATGTCCTTCTCCCTTGCGTTATGACGGCAACTTCACCGCCCTGGCCAGCGCTCCGGCGGGTTCGCGACCCGCACCCCAAAACGAAACGGCCCGCTGCGGATTGCATGCGGGCCGTTGCGACGAATACCTGGAGACAAACGTCAGCGCGCCCGGAACACTCCCAGCAGTAGCAGCGCGGCGGCAGGACGATGACTCATGGGCGCAATGTAGCACGGCCGCCGTGCCCGCGCTCACGATCAAAGGTGCAGGCCCTTCTCGTCCGGTTCGTCGGTCGACGTCGCGATCATGCTGACCGGCCTGCCCTTCATTCGCTTCCAGACATAGACTCCGTATCCCGACAGCCCGTAGGCGACGAAGAGGCCGAACAGCACCCGAGGCGGGTGAAAGCTGATCACGGCAATGCCAATTGCGATCGCGACAATGACGATGAAAGGCACCGAGCGCTTGAGGCTCACGTCCTTGAAACTGTAGAAGGGCACGTTGGTCACCATCGTGAGCCCCGCGTAGAGCGTCACGCCAAACGCCGTCCAGTCCAGCCACGGCCCCTCCCTGAATCCCTTCAATCCCGCGTCGTCCAGCACCCAGATGAAGCCCATCACGATCGCCGCGGCGGCGGGGCTTGGCAGGCCCTGGAAGAATCGCTTGTCGATCACCGTCAGGTTGGTGTTGAAGCGGGCCAGGCGCAGCGCGGCCGAGGCGCAGTAGACGAACGCGGCCAGCCATCCGAGCTTGCCCATGTCTTTCAGCGCCCACTCGTAGACGACCAGCGCCGGCGCGGCACCGAAGGACACCATGTCGGACAGGCTGTCCATCTGTTCGCCGAAGGTGCTCTGGGTGTTGGTCATGCGCGCAACTCGGCCGTCCAGGCTGTCGAGCACCATCGCGCAGAAGACTCCGATCGCGGCCTGCTCGAAGCGCCCGTTCATCGCCATCACGATGGCGTAGAAGCCGCCGAACAGCGCCGCCAGCGTGAACAGGTTGGGCAGGATGTAGATGCCCTTGCGCCGCGGCCGCGGGCGGAATTCGGCGCCGTCGGGATGCTCGTCGGTAGCCGACCCGACCACGTCCTGGATTTCGCTCATGCCGCGTGTCGCCGGCGGGTGCATTTCATGGGCGCGAGGATACCTCAGCAGCCAGCCGATGAAGCGTCGCGAACCTCGTTCGTTGCCGCCTGCATCTGCGCAGGCTCACTTCGCGCGGCGATGTGAGCCCGCGCCGCACTGTCCTTCGGCCATTGTCAGTTCTTGCTCTGGTCGACCAGCCGGTTCTTCCTGATCCACGGCATCATCGCGCGCAATTGCTCGCCCACCACCTCGATCGGGTGCTCGGCGGTCAGGCGGCGGCGCGACAGCAGCGTCGGCGCCCCGGCGCGGTTCTCGAGGATGAAGCTCTTCGCATACTCGCCGGTCTGGATGTCCTTCAATGCCTGGCGCATCGCCTCGCGCGTCGCATCGGTGACGACCTTCGGACCGGTCACGTACTCGCCATACTCGGCGTTGTTCGAGATCGAATAGTTCATGTTCGCGATGCCGCCTTCATAGATCAGGTCGACGATCAGCTTGAGCTCGTGCAGGCACTCGAAGTAGGCCATTTCGGGCGCGTAGCCGGCCTCGGTCAAGGTCTCGAAGCCGGCCTTGATCAACTCGACCGCCCCGCCGCAGAGCACCGCCTGCTCCCCGAACAGGTCGGTTTCGGTCTCCTCGCGGAAGCTCGTCTCGATCACGCCGGCCTTGCCGCCGCCATTGGCCGCGGCGTAGCTGAGCGCGAGGTCGCGCGCCTTGCCGGTACGGTCTGCATGGACGGCGATCAGGTGCGGCACTCCACCCCCTTGGGTGTACGTCGAGCGCACCGTATGGCCGGGCGCCTTGGGTGCGACCATCCAGACGTCGAGGTCGGCGCGCGGCACGACCTGCCCGTAGTGGACGTTGAATCCATGCGCGAAAGCGAGCGACGCGCCCTGCTTCATGTTCGGACCGACTTCGCTGCTGTAGACGGCAGCGATCTGTTCGTCCGGCAGCAGCATCATCACCACGTCGGCCGCCTTCACCGCCTCGGCGACGTCGGCCACCTTGAGCCCGGCCTTCTCTGCCTTTGTCCAGCTCGCGCCTCCGCGGCGCAGCCCGACGGTCACCTTGACGCCGCTGTCGTTGAGGTTTTGCGCATGGGCATGGCCTTGCGAGCCGTAGCCGATGATGGTGACGTTCTTGCCCTTGACGAGGCTCAGGTCGGCGTCTTTGTCGTAGTAGACCTTCATGCTGTTTCCTTTTCTGCTTCGCTGGTTGTCGGAGAGCGCTGCCGGCGCCGGGCCGTCCCGAGCCGGTAGCGCGCCGCCGCGGGGAGTGGCCTGGCGTACTCGCCGGGCCGGGGTAGAGGAGTCTAGACGCGCAGGATGCGCTCTCCGCGGCCGATGCCGCTGGTGCCCGTGCGTACCGTCTCGAGAATGGAACTGCGGTCTATCGCCTGCAGGAACGCGTCGAGCTTGGAAGAGTCCCCCGTGAGCTCGATGGTGTAGCTCTTTTCGGTGACGTCGATGATGCGACCGCGGAAGATGTCGGCCATGCGATTCATCTCCTCGCGTTCCTTGCCGACGGCCCGCACCTTTATGAGCATCAGCTCGCGTTCGGTATAGGCGCCCTCGGTGAGGTCGACGACCTTGACGACCTCGATCAGTCGGTTCAGGTGCTTGGTGATCTGCTCGATGACCTCGTCAGACCCGGTGGTGACGATCGTCATGCGCGACAGCGACGCATCCTCGGTGGTGGCGACCGTCAGGCTCTCGATGTTGTAGCCGCGTGCGGGAAACAAGGCGACGACGCGCGAGAGCGCACCAGGCTCGTTCTCGAGCAGCAGGGCAATGATGTGCTTCATGGTGTGCAGTGAGCGCGCTCTTCATGCCGTCGGCGGTAACCGGCGGCCCTTGGCCACGCTGTGTGATGTTGATTGAAGAAGTTCGCCGAAGCTGTTCTGCGCATCTTGCAGCCCCCTGACCGGGCGCGGTAACGCCCGACCCGACGGCAGCATTCAGCCCGTCACAAGTCTTCGGACCCCAGGAGCATCTCCGTGATGCCCTGCCCGGCCTTGACCATCGGCCAGACGTTCTCGGTCGGGTCGGTGCGGATGTCGAGGAACACCGTGCGGTCCTTCAGGCGGACCGCCTCGCGCAGCGCTGGCTCCACATCGCCGGGCTTCTCAACGAGAAGGCCGACATGGCCGTAGGCTTCGGCCAGGCGGACGAAATCGGGCAGCGCGTCCATGTAGCTGTGCGAATAGCGCCCACCGTAGTCGAGTTGCTGCCACTGCCTCACCATGCCCAGATAGCGGTTGTTGAGCGCCACGATCTTCACCGGCGTCTTGTACTGCAGGCAGGTCGACAGCTCCTGGATGCACATCTGGATCGAGCCTTCGCCGGTGATGCAGAACACGTCCGAATCCGGCCTGGCGAGCTTGATGCCCATCGCGTACGGAAGGCCGACACCCATCGTCCCGAGGCCGCCCGAATTGATCCAGCGCCGCGGCTTGTCGAAGCGGTAGTACTGCGCAGCCCACATCTGGTGCTGCCCGACATCCGACGTGATGAAGGCATCGCTGCCCCTGGTCAGCTCGCACAGCTTCTCGATCACGAACTGCGGTTTGATGACATCTGGGCTGTCCTTGTATTTCAGGCACTCTCGCTTGCGCCATTCGTTGATCTGCCCCCACCAGGCGGAGAGCGCCACCGCATCTGGCTTGGCCTGAGCATCGCGCACCTGCACGATCAACTCCTGCAGCACGTCCTTCACGTCGCCGACGATCGGAATGTCGACCCTGACCCGCTTCGAGATCGACGACGGGTCGATGTCGATATGGACGATCTTGCGTTCCACCGATGCGAAATGCTTCGGGCTGCCGATCACGCGGTCGTCGAAGCGCGCTCCGACCGCGAGCAGCACATCGCAGTGCTGCATCGTCATGTTGGCTTCGTAGGTGCCGTGCATGCCCAACATGCCGAGAAACTTGGGGTCGCTCGACGCCATCGAGCCGAGCCCCATCAGCGTGTTCGTGCAGGGATACCCGAGCAGGTCGGCGAGCTCGCGCAGTTCGGCCGAGGCATTGCCTTGCACCACGCCACCGCCGGTATAGATGTAGGGCCGCCGGGCGTGCAGCAGCAGTTGCACGGCCTTGCGGATCTGTCCGCCGTGCCCCTTCCTCACCGGGTTGTACGAGCGCATCTCGACCGTTGCCGGGTAGTTGAAATGCGCGGTCTTGAGCGACACGTCCTTCGGAATGTCGACCACCACCGGACCAGGCCGCCCGGTGCGCGCGATGTGGAAGGCCTTCTTCATCGTCAGCGCCAGCTCGCGAACGTCCTTGACCAGGAAGTTGTGCTTGACGATCGGGCGCGTGATGCCCACCGTGTCGCACTCCTGAAACGCATCGAGCCCGATCGCGTGCGTCGGCACCTGACCGGTCACGATCACCATCGGGATCGAATCCATGTAGGCCGTTGCGATGCCGGTGACGGCGTTCGTCACACCAGGCCCCGAGGTGACCAGCGCGACGCCCACTTCACCGGTGGCGCGCGCGTAGCCGTCGGCGGCATGGACCGCGGCCTGCTCGTGGCGAACCAGCACATGCTGGATCGCGTCCTGCTTGTACAGCGCGTCGTAGATGTAGAGCACCGCGCCGCCGGGGTAGCCCCAGAGGAACTTGACGCCTTCGGCCTGAAGACAGCGGACCAGGATTTCCGAACCATTGAGATCGGTCGGGGTGGGATGCGGCTGCGCCGTGGCGGCGCGCTTGACTTCCGCGGCAGACATTTCCATTTCGAACCTTTGCGAATTTCTCTGACGAAAAACCATCGGTGTCCCTTCGCGCGCCCTCGTGAGGCGGCAGCGGGACCTGCGCGGCCTGCAACCGAGCGCCCGGGTCGGGCGCCACGTGTCAGACCAGACTGTTGTGCACAGCAACATTATGGCATCCGGTTCGCTTGCGTCAGCGATGACGCCGGCGCGAGGGCGCGCGATGACATAATCGGCGCCGCCTCCCTGCCCTGCGAGCGCCGCCGCCCCTTGGCCACCGACAAAGAACTGTCCGACTTTCTCAGGAGCGTCGAGAAGCGCGCATTCAAGCGCACCGCCTACGCCGTTCGCGACGACGATGCCGCGCTGGACATCGTGCAGGATTCGATGATCCGTCTGGCCGAGAAGTACTTCGACCGCCCCGCTGCCGAGCTGCCACTGGTCTTCCAGCGCATTCTGTCGAATGCAACGATGGACTGGTTCCGGCGCCAGAAGGTTCGCACTGCACTGGTGCAGAACTTCTCCCATTTCGAGTCGTTCGCCGAAGGTGGAGACTTCGACCTGCTCGAGATGCTGGAGGCCACCGACGGCTCGACGGCATCGGAAAGCGCAGCCGACTCGGTCTCGCGGTCGCAGACGCTGCTCGCAATCGAGGGCGAAGTGGCCAAGCTGCCAGCACGTCAACGCGAGGCCTTCCTGCTGCGTTACTGGGAGGAGTTTGACGTTGCCGAGACTGCCGTGGTCATGGGATGCTCGGAGGGCAGTGTCAAGACACACTGTTCTCGGGCCGTGCATGCCTTGGCGCTGGCGCTCAAGAGCAAGGGAATCGAACCATGAAGGAACTTCATCCGTCGATGGCGCGCCGCTCCATCGACGTCGAGGCGTTGCAGTCGCGCTACGCGTTGCGAGTGGTCGCGCGCCTGGCTGAGCAGTCGGAGGCCGTGACCCCCGATGTCGGTGAGCGACTTCGTTTCGCGCGTGAACACGCGCTCGAGCGCGCGCGCGCGCAGCGCGCCGCCGCGCCAAGCTCGGCGCTGCAGGTCGGCAACACCGGCGTAGGCACCCTCGCGTGGGGCGGCGGTTCCCGGTCGCCGTCGTCGTGGTGGGTCAAGTTCGCGCAGGTGCTGCCGCTGTTCGCGCTGGTGGCAGGTCTCGTACTGATCCAGAACCAGCATGTTCGCGCCCAGATCACCGCGGCGGCCGAGATCGACTTCGATCTGCTCGTCGACGAGCTTCCGCCGACGGCGTACAGCGACCCCGGGTTCCTCGAGTTCATGAAGGTTCAGGTTGACTGACGTGGACACTGCTCGCTGCCCTGGCTTCGGACCTCCGCAAGCTTGTCCGCCCGTCGGGTACTGTCGCGCCCGGACATTGCGTTGCGACGGATGAGCCAGCACTGCATGCGCGCCTTCGGGGCCGCCTTGGGCCGGGGCGGCGCAGTGGCGGCGCTGGTCGTGATCCTCGCCACTGCACCGCGTGTCGATGCCCAGTCCAGACCGGCAGCGTCGACGGCCGTTGCCGGCGCCAGTGCGCCGGCGATCGTCGGACAGGGCCCGGCCTGGTCGGCGCTGAAGCCTGCACAGCGCGAGGCGCTGAAGCCGCTGGAGCGCGAATGGGCCGGCATCGAAAGCCTGCGCAAGCGCAAGTGGCTCGAGATCGCCGAGCGCTACCAACGCCTGTCCCCGCCGGACCAGGCACTGCTTCAGGCGCGCATGGCCGAGTGGTCCAGACTGACGCCGATGGAGCGCGGCCAGACCCGCCTGAACTTCGAGGAGGCCAAGCAGGCACCCGCGCAGGACAGACGGGCCAGTTGGGAGGCCTACCAGACCCTGTCCCCGGAGCAACGACGCGCACTCGCCGACCGGGCCGCTCCCGGCGCCGCAGCGTCGAGCCGGCCGGACCAGACCGCCCAGAAGGCGGCGCCCGCTGCGCTGCCTGACAAGCGATCCCGCGAAGCACTGCAGACCAAGTCGAACACCGTCCCCGATCAGGCGCTCGCAGCGCCCCCCAGGCCCGTGGGGCCTTCGGTCGTCCAGGCCCGACCGGGCGCGACGACCACACTGATTTCCAAGCCTCCCGCCCCTCCCGCACACCAGCAGACAGGGATGCCCAAGATCGCGGCAACCCCCGAGTACGTCGACAAGGCAACGCTGCTGCCGCAAAAGGGCGCGCAGCAAGCCGTGCCGCGGTCCGTCGCTGCTTCGGCGCCTGCGGCGCGCCCGTGAGCGGCCGACCCGCTCCGCAATCCGAACCCGCGCCCGCCGAGCGGTTGCCGACGCCCGCGTTGTGGCGACGCATGGCCTGTTTCGTCTACGAGGGGGTGCTCCTTTTCGGCGTGGTGATGGTCACTGGCTTGCTCTATGCCGCCGTGACGGGCCAGCGCAACGCCATGTTCGGTCGGCAGGGCCTGCAGGCCGCCCTGTTCGTGGTGCTCGGCCTCTATTTCAGCTGGTTCTGGTCGCACGGCGGGCAGACGCTGGCGATGAAGGCGTGGCACATCCGGCTCGTGCGCGCCGACGGCTCGCCGGTGCCTATCGGTCGAGCGATGGCCCGCTACCTGGCGGGCTGGCTCTGGTTTGCTCCGGCACTGCTGTCGCTGCAGCTGACCGAGGTTGCCGGGGGCGCGAAGATCTTTGCCGTCTTCTGCGTCGGCGTCATCACCTACGCTGCGCTCACACTCCTGCAAGCGGACCGGCAGTTCTGGCACGACGCCATCTGCGGCACGCGGCTGGTCGGCTGGCGCCCCGCCCCGCCACGGCACAATTCCGGCTCATGACCCAGCCCTCCGCAGGCCAGCCGACCCTCGCGCACCCGACGCCAGCGCTGTCGGTCTGCGTCTACTGCGGCTCGCGCAGCGGTGACGACGCAGCATTCGCCGACGCGGCCCGGGCGATCGGCAAGGCGATCGGCCGGCGCGGCTGGCGCCTGGTCTACGGCGGCGGGCGGGCCGGTCTGATGGGCTAGCGTTGCCGATGCGGCGCTGGCCGCCGGCGCCGAGGCGATCGGCGTCATCCCGAAGGCCCTGATGGGACGCGAACTGGGTCATCGCGGGCTCGCCGAACTGCATGTGGTGGACACCATGCACGAGCGAAAGCGGCTGATGGCCGAGCGCAGCGACGCCTTCGTCGCATTGCCGGGCGGCATCGGCACCTTCGAGGAGCTGTTCGAGGTCTGGACCTGGCTCCAGCTCGGCTATCACACGAAGCCGGTCGGGCTTCTCAATGCAGCCGGCTACTACGACTCGCTGCTGGCATTCCTCGACGAGAGCGTCGTACGGGGATTCGTGCCGCTCGCCCAGCGCCAACTGCTGCAGGTGGGCGCCGATCCGGAGACCTTGCTCGACCGGATGGCCGCACTTGCACAGCCGGGACGGGTCGTCGAGCAGTACCGACAGATCTGACCGCTGCCCGGCAACGTCCTCAGACGCCTTGCAGGCCGCGCACTCGCAGAGCTCGCGCCCCGCCTGAGGCGATGCCCAGTGCGCAGGCACTGTGCAACGTCCTCAGACGCCTTGCAGGCCGCGCACTCGCAGAGCTCGCGCCCCGCCTGAGGCGATGCCCAGTGCGCAGGCACTGTGCAACGTCCTCAGACGCCTTGCAGGCCGCGCACTCGCAGAGCTCGCGCCCCGCCTGAGGCGATGCCCAGTGCGCAGGCACTGTGCAACGTCCTCAGACGGCGTCTTCGTCGGTTTCGCCGGTGCGGATGCGAACCACCTGCTCGACCGCGGAGACGAAGATCTTGCCGTCGCCGATCTTGCCCGTCTTGGCTGCCTTGACGATGGCCTCGATGCAACGTTCGACATCGCCATCCTTGACCACCACCTCGACCTTCACTTTCGGCAGGAAATCGACCACGTACTCGGCGCCGCGGTAGAGCTCCGTGTGCCCCTTCTGCCGGCCGAAGCCCTTGACCTCGGTCACCGTCAGTCCCGTAACGCCGACCGCGGCGAGCCCCTCGCGTACCTCTTCGAGCTTGAACGGCTTGACGACGGCGGTGATCTGCTTCATGGCGGGCTCCGGCAGGCAAGGTTGACTTCGAGCGAGTGTATGCGCGGCGTACGCCGCACGCTCAGGCCCGAAACTTCGAGGTGATGGGGTAGCGCCAGTCCTTGCCGAACGAACGGTGCGTGATGCGAATGCCGACGGGCGCCTGGCGCCGCTTGTATTCGTTGGTCTTGATCAGCTGCGTCACGCGCTGCACGTCGGCCGGCGGGAAGCCGGCGACGACGATCTCGTCGATGGCCTGGTCCTCCTCCATGTAGCGCTGCAGGATCGCGTCCAGCACCTCGTAGGGCGGCAGGCTGTCCTGGTCCTTCTGGTCGGGGCGGAGCTCGGCCGATGGCGCGCGCGTGATGATGCGCTCGGGGATGACCTCGCGGCCCTGCGCGTTGCGCCAGGTCGCGAGCCGATAGACGAGCGTCTTGGTCACGTCCTTGATGACCGCGAAGCCGCCCGCCATGTCACCGTAAAGCGTGCAATAACCGGTGGCCATCTCGCTCTTGTTGCCGGTGGTCAGCACGATGGCGCCGAACTTGTTGGACAGCGCCATCAGCAGCGTGCCGCGGATGCGCGCCTGGATGTTTTCTTCGGTGGCGTCCTCCGCGCGTCCGGCGAACTCGGCAGCCAGGCTGGCGCGAAACGCGTCGAACATCGGCACGATCGAGATCTCGTCGTAGCGCACTTCAAGGCGCTGCGCCATCTCGCGGGCGTCGATCCACGAAATGTCGGACGTGTACGGCGACGGCATCATCACGCAGCGGACCCGGTCAGCGCCCAGCGCATCGACGGCGATCGCGAGGACCAGCGCCGAATCGATACCACCCGACAAGCCGATGATGACGCCCGGAAAGTCGTTCTTGCCGACGTAGTCACGCACACCGGTGACGAGCGCCGACCAGGCCTGTGCCTCGTAACAAGGCACCGCCGTCACCTCGCCGGCAACGCTGCCGTCGGCAGCCACTTCGATCATCCACAGCGCTTCTTCGAACATCGGCGCGCGCGCGGCCACCCCGCCATGCGCGTCCAGCGCGAACGAGGCGCCATCGAACACGACCTCGTCCTGCCCGCCCGTCAGGTGCGAGTAGATCAGCGGCAGACGCACGTCACGCGCACGCTCGGCCATGCGCTCTTCGCGCTCGGCGAGCTTGCCGAGGTGGAACGGTGACGCGTTGAGCACGCACAGCACTTGCGCACCGGCCGCCTTGGCCGCGCGCGCCGGCTCGTCGAACCACGCGTCCTCGCAGATGTTGAGGCCGAACCGCAGGCCTGCGACCTCGAACACCACCGCGCCCTGCCCGCAGTCGCGGCCCGAAGCGAAATAGCGCCGCTCGTCGAACACCTGGTAGTTCGGCAACTCGCGCTTGCAGTAGGTGGCGACGACGCGTCCCCCTGCCAGCACCGAGGCCGCGTTGCAGCGCCGCGGCACGGCTTGCGAGCGCGACCTAAGATCGCCCGTCTCGCCGAACTGGTGCGGATGCCCGACAACCACATGCAAGCCCTCGCAATCGGCCAGCTCCGCTGCCACCTCGTGCAGTGCTCGCGCACAGGCCTGCATGAACGCGCTGCGCAACAACAGGTCTTCCGGCGGATAGCCGCACAGACTGAGTTCGGGGGTCAGCACGAGGCGCGCGCCCTGCGCGTGTGCACGCCGGGCTGCATCGACGATCCGACGCGAATTGCCCTCCAGGTCGCCGACCGTGGGGTTGAGCTGCGCGAGCGCGACCTTGACCGGAATCTGGGTTGACATATGAGCGGGCAGAACGTGGAAAACGGCTCGATCGATTATGGCATCCGGGTCTTCGACGATCCCGCTGAAATCGACGCCACGCAGTGGAACGCGCTGCTCGCGCTTCAGCCCTCGGCCACGCCGTTCATGCGCCACGAATACCTGTTCGCACTGCACGCCTCGGGCAGCGCTTCGCCGCAGGCCGGCTGGACCGCGCAGTTCATTGCGATCTTCGCGAACGAGGGGGGCGAAGGGCGTCTCGTCGCCGCGGCCCCGCTGTACCTGAAGGACCACTCGTACGGTGAGTACGTGTTCGACTGGGCCTGGGCCGACGCGTACCAGCGCCACGGGCTGGCCTACTACCCCAAGCTGCTCTGCGCCGTGCCCTTCACGCCGGTGCCGGGGCCGCGGCTGCTCGCTCGCGACGCTGCCCTGCGCGTCAGGCTGCTGCAAGCGATGCAACAGCTGGCGCGCGACGCCGGGCTGTCATCCGCCCATGTGCTGTTCCTCGACGAGGCCGACCAGTGCGCCGCACGGGAAGCCGGCTGGATGCTGCGCAGCACGGTGCAGTTCCACTGGACCAATCGCGAGGCGCCCCCCTACGCGGACTTCGCCGACTTCCTCGCCGGCCTGCAGCGCGACAAGCGCAGGAAGATCGCGCAGGAGCGGCGCAAGGTGCTCGAGGCGGGTGTCCGTTTCATCACTCGCGTCGGACGCGAGATCACGCCCGACGACTGGGACCACTTCTACCGCTGCTACACGCTCACCTACCGCGCGCACGGCTCGACGCCCTACCTCACGCGCGACTTCTTCGCCCGGGTGGCCGACGCCATGCCAGAGCACTGGCTGCTCTTCATCGCCGAGCGCGAGGGCCGGCGCATCGCCGCTTCGCTGATTGCCCTCGATCCGCAGCGGGGCAATGCCTTCGGCCGCTACTGGGGCGCGATCGAGCCCGTGGATTGCCTGCACTTCGAGGCCTGCTACTACCAGCCGCTCGCCTGGTGCATCGCCAACGGCTACCACCGCTTCGAAGGGGGCGCGCAGGGCGAGCACAAGATGGCGCGCGGATTGCTGCCCGTCGCGACCGCGTCGGCGCACTGGCTGGCGCATCCGCAGTTCTCCCAGGCGGTGGCTGACTTCCTGCTCCGGGAGGGCCGCGCGGTCGGCGCCTATATGGGCGAACTGGAGGAGAGACGACCGTTCAAGGCCGCGCCGGCTGGGGATTGAGGCATTCCGGCCAGGCCCGTCTGCCGAAGGAGGGAACGACGCTCGATGAATGGGCTCGCGTCCGGCTCAGCGACCGGCCACCTTCATGCGCTCGACCAGCACCGAGCCGAGCGTCTTGCTGCCCATGGTGTAGGCGTCGGCGCCGACGGCAACGATGGCCTTGAACATGTCTCGAAGATTGCCCGCAATGGTGACCTCGTGAACCGGGTAGGCGATGCGGCCGCCGTCGACCCAGAAACCCGCCGCGCCGCGCGAGTAATCGCCCGTCACGTAGTTGACGCCCTGGCCGATCAGCTCGATCACGAAGAGGCCGCGGCCCAGCTTGCGCAACATCGCATCGAGGTCGTCGCCGGGCTGCGTCAACCTGCTCGTGAGGCGCAAGTTCTGCGAGCCGCCGGCGTGCCCGGTGCTGCGCATGCCGAGCTTGCGTGCCGAATAGGTCGACAGGAAATATCCCTGCACGACACCCGCGCTCACCACGGTGCGCGGCCGCGTCAGCACGCCCTCGTCGTCGAACGGTGCGCTGCCCTTGGCACGCGGGACGTGCGGGTCCTCGAAGACATCGATGTGAGACGACAGCGCGGTCTGGCCGAGGCTGTCGAGGAGGAAACTCGACTTGCGGTACAGCGACGCGCCGCTGGTGGCCTGGACGTAGGCACCGAGCAGGCCCGAGGCGAGCGACGACTCGAACAGCACCGGCACCTCGCAGGTGGCAATCTTGCGCGACGCGAGCCGCGAGAGCGCGCGCTCCGCCGCGTAGCGCCCGACGGCCTCTGGCGCAGCGAGTTCCTGCGGCGCGCGCATCGAGCTGTACCAGGCGTCTCGCTGCATGTCGTCGCCGCCGCGGCGGGGCAGAGAGGCGATCGGCGCCACCGACAGCGAATGCCGCGAGCTCGCATAGCCGCCTCGAAAGCCGCGGCTGTTGCCCGCGAAGAAGTGCGATTGCTGGGCCGAGACGCCCGCGCCCTCGGAGTTCGTGATGCGGGGGTCGGTCGCAAACGCTGCGCCCTCGCAGCGGCGGGCGATCTCGGCCGCTTCTGCCGCGTCGATCAGCCAGGGGTGGAAGAGGTCGAGGTCGCGTGTCGCGGCGTCGCCGGTGGCCATGTCGGCAACATCGGGCAAGCCCGCGGCCGGGTCTTCGGCGGTGAAGCGCGCGATGTCGAATCCAGCCCGTACCGTCTGCTCGAGCGCGGCACGCGAGAAATCCGACGTGCTCGCGTTGCCGCGCCGCTGGCCCACATAGACCGTGACGCCCATCGACTTGTCGCGGTTGCGCTCGACATGCTCGATGTCGCCCTTGCGCACCGACACCGACAGCCCGGCACCTTCGGATACTTCGGCAGCCGCGTCGCTCGCGCCCAGGTTGCGTGCGAATGCGAGTGCTTCCTCGACCAGTTGCCGAAAGGTCTCGCGCGAGTAGGCGAAGCCGTGCGGTGAAGAGGGGTCTGCAGAACCGGAAGGGCTGGACATGAAGTCGCCTTGCAAAACGAAGTTTCAGTGGAGACTCACGTGTACTCGAGTCAGGTCGGAACCAAGCGCAGCAGGTGTGGAGGGGCCAAAGCTATGATACCGACGCCCTCGTTGCCCGCACTCATGATCCTGCCAGCCCCTAGCACCCAGCGCGATTCAGCAGACGACCGGTCGACACCCGGGCGGCCGAGCAAGACGCAGCTGAAGAAGGCGATGCACGACTTGCAGGACCTCGGCGAGGCGCTCGTCGCGCTGCCGGACGACCGCGTCGCGACACTGGCGCTACCGGAGTCGCTGGTGGCGGCGCTGCAGGAGTTCAAGCGGACACGCACGCACGAAGGGCGGCGGCGCCAGATGCAGTACATCGGCAAACTGATGCGCCGCACCGACGCAGAGCCGATCCGCCAGGCGGTCGCCGCGATGCGCCTGGGGCAGGCGAAGGACGCACTGACGCTGCACCAGGCCGAGAGCTGGCGCAAGCGGATGATCGAAGGCGACGACGCGATGACCGCCTGGGCCGCCGAGTTCCCGGCAAGCGATCTGCAGCAGTTGCGAAGCCTGATCCGCGCCGCGCGCAAGGATGCCGCGGTCGCTCCAGAGTTGCGCAGTGGCCGGGCCTACCGTGAGCTGTTCCAATTCATCAAGCAAGCGCAGCAGCGCGATGAAGCGCTCTAGGACGCAGACTCCCCGCTCAAAGGGTGCCATTGGGTCCGCTTTCGGCCCATTGCGGCCGTTCGTGGGCGCCCGCTCTGGCAGTTCGACGCGGGAGCGCCAGGCCGGGCTGGCGTGTCCTGCTCCGTGTCCCCCGGCGCCGGCCTTCGGCCGCCGCCTCCTCCTTTACCTGCGCAGAACACGCCAGCCCGTCCTGACGCTCTGCCACCTTTACGGCATCGCTTGCGCAGGCACGTGTATCGGCACGCTCCGCTGGCACTGGGCCGAGGGCGGCGGGCAACCGGCTGCCGCAGGTAAAGGAGGAGACGCCAGCCGTCAGGATGGCGTCGGGGGACACGGAGGCAGCCGGTTGCCCGCCGCCCTCGGCCACGCGCTGGCCTTGGCTCGCTTCAGCACTCAATACCGAAGGGCCGCAATGGGCCGAACGCAGACACTCGGTTCAGACCGGCGATTCCCGAGGCACGAATGACTTGAAGAGCATTGGAGCAACTGGCATGGCAAACAACTTCGAGCCGCTGCGGGTGGGGATCGTGTCGATCAGCGACCGCGCGTCGAGCGGACTCTACGAGGACAAGGGAATTCCGGCGTTGCAGGGCTGGCTCGCCAGCGCGGTGCGCAACCCGATCTCCTGGGTACCGCGGCTGATTCCGGACGACGAGGCGCGAATCAGCGAGACGCTGCGTGAACTGGTCGACCAGGCGCACTGCGACCTCGTGCTGACCACCGGCGGCACCGGGCCGGCGCCACGAGATGTGACGCCCGAGGCCACGCTGGCCGTGGCGACCAAGACGATGCCCGGCTTTGGCGAGCAAATGCGCCAGATCAGCCTGCACTTCGTGCCGACCGCCATCCTGTCGCGCCAGGTGGCCGTGATCCGCGGCAAGGCGCTGATCATCAATCTGCCGGGCCAACCCAAATCGATTGCCGAGACGTTGGCCGGCCTGCCCGCCGCGCAGCCGCCGGTGCCGGGCATATTTTCGGCCGTGCCCTACTGCATCGACCTGATCGGTGGGCCCTACATCGAGACCGACGACGCGATATGCAAGGCGTTCCGCCCGAAGGCGGCGCAGCGCCCTCAGGCCGCCGACGGAGTCACTTGACCAGTCGGCTCAAGGCCTCTGCGTCGAACTGTTCGGTGGTGTGCGCGTCGAGCGGCACACATTGCTCGGCGGGCAGTTCACGCGAGCCTGCCGACAGCTTCTCGATCGCCGACCACAGCAGCGCAATCTGGTGTTCATGGCCAGAGGCGTTGTCGATCAGGCCCTTCATCGCCTGCGAGACGGGGTCGTCGCCCTGCGTGATGCCATAGGCCGAGAAACCCATCTTCGCCGCCGCCTCCTCGCGCGCTGCGTCGGCCTCGGCATGCAGCACCCGCGCCGGGTTGCCGACGGCGGTGGCGCCGGCGGGCACCGCCTTCAGCACCACCGCGCTGGATCCGATGCGCGCACCGTCGCCGACAGTGAAGCCGCCGAGCACCTGCGAATTCGCACCGACGATCACGCCGCGGCCCAGCGTCGGATGGCGCTTGGCCCCCTTGGTCAATGCGGTACCGCCCAGCGTGACGCCCTGATAGATCGTGCAGTCGTCGCCGATCTCGGCCGTCTCACCGACGACGACGCCCATGCCGTGGTCGATGAACACGCGCTGCCCGATCGTGGCTCCCGGATGGATCTCGATGCCGGTGAGGAACCGAGCCAGGTTCGACGTGAATCGCGCCAGCCAGTGCAGGCCGTGCGTCCAGCAGCCATGGGCGAGCCTGTGCAGCAGGATTGCATGCAGCCCGGGGTAGCAGGTCAGCACCTCCCAGCCGCTGCGCGCAGCGGGATCGCGCTCCAGGATGCAGGCGATGTCTTCTCGAAGGCGTTCGAACATGGCACGTGTCACAGGTGGACTGCGGATCAGTGTAGCCGTGCCCAGTCCTCCCCTGCGCCGCTGTGGCCCCATGACGGTAATGTCCCCTGCGCCGCAGGGGGCTCGCGCCGACTCTGCTATCGGCGCCGTTCGAGCACCGCGCGCGCGATGCCGCGCAGGATGTTGACTTCTTCGACGCTCGGCTGCGCGCGATTGAGAAGCTGGTTCAGTCGCGGCAGCAGCTTCTTGGGCACGGCGGGGTCGAGGAAGCCGATCTCCACCAGCGCACCCCGCCAATGGTCGAGCAGCGCCTGCACCTGCGCGCCGCTGGCCAGAGTCGCTTCGACCGTGCGTGGCCGCACGCCGAAACCGCCCACCGCCTGCCGCCACTCGTAGGCGATCAGCTGGGCCGCCTGCGCCAGATTGAGCGAGCCATAGGCCGGATCGGTCGGAATGCTCACGCAGGCGTGGCAGCGGTAGACGTCCTCATTGCTCATCCCGAAGCGCTCCGAGCCGAACACGAAACCGACGCGGTGGCCGCCGGCAGCCAAGCTCGCGAACAGCTCGCGCGGCGCGCGGGCGGGGGGCCCGAAATCGCGCGGCGTCATGGCCGTCGCGCAGGCGTGGGTGATACCGTCCAGCGCTTCGGCCAGGCTGGGCACCACGCGGGCGGCCTGCAGCACGTCGGTGGCGCCGCTGGCCATGGCAACGGCCTCGGGATGCGCCGCCACGTCAGCCCGGCGGGGCGCCACCAGCACCAGGTCGGCAAAACCCATCACTTTCATCGCCCGCGCCACCGCGCCCACGTTGCCGGGGTGACTGGTGGCGAGCAGGATGAAGCGCGTGCTGTCGGCGGGGTCGGGCATGGCAGACGGGTAAAATTGTGATTATCGGTAGCGGCCCGTCTTTGCCCTGCCGGCCTGGACGATCACGAGCGTGACTCTCCCGTGCCAGCCGTTCTTCTTCCCCGCCGGTCCCTTCCTCATTCGTTCCAGACAGGTCTCCCTCCATGGCGCAAGCGCTGCACCCGATGCTCAACATTGCCGTGAAGGCCGCTCGCGCGGCGGGCGCGCTGATCAACCGGGCGTCGATGGACATCGATCTGATCAAGGTGAACACGAAGTCGCCGAATGATTTCGTCACCGAGGTGGACCAGGCGGCCGAGAACCTCATCATCGAGACACTGCTCGGCGCGTACCCGGGCCACGCGATCCTGGCCGAGGAATCGGGCCGCACGCGCGGCGCGAAGGACAGCGAGTACCTGTGGATCATCGACCCGCTCGACGGCACGACCAACTTCATCCACGGCCTGCCGGTCTATGCGGTGTCGATCGCGCTTGCACACCGCGGCCAGGTGCAGCAGGCCGTGGTCTACGACCCGACGCGCAACGACCTCTTCTTCGCGTCCAAGGGCCGCGGTGCGTTCCTCAACGACAAGCGGCTGCGCGTCTCGAAGCGGCTGCGCCTGGCCGAATCGCTGATCGGCACCGGCTTCCCGTTCCGCAAGGGCGACAACTTCAAGCGCTACGTGCAGATGTTCGAGGACGTGATGCAGCACTGCGCCGGCCTGCGCCGCCCGGGCGCCGCAGCACTCGACCTGTGCTACGTGGCGGCGGGCTACTACGACGGCTTCTTCGAGACCGGACTCAGTCCGTGGGACATCGCGGCCGGCTCGCTGATGATCACCGAGGCCGGCGGCCTGGTCGGCAACTTCACCGGCGAAGCAGACTTCCTGTACCAGCGAGAAGTCGTGGCCGGCAATCCGAAGGTCTATGCCCAGCTGGTGAGCCGGCTGGCACCGTATACGCGGGCCATCGAGACGCCCGCCGCGCCAGGGGTGCGAGTTGCCGTCGGCGATACGCCTGAAGCAGCGCTGGCTCGCACCATGGCGACTGGCGGCGGAGCCCCTGCGCCCCGCGCGCCGGTACGCATCCGCAAGGCCGACCCCCGCTGATCACACCGGCGCGAGCGCGCGATGAGCGAGCCCGACTTCGCTGCCCACACGCCGATGATGCAGCAGTACCTGCGCATCAAGGCCGAGCATGTCGACACGCTCGTGTTCTACCGGATGGGCGACTTCTACGAGTTGTTCTTCGACGACGCGCGGCGCGCCAGCCAGTTGCTCGACATCACGCTGACGAGCCGTGGCCAATCGGCCGGCGAGCCGATCGCGATGGCCGGCGTGCCGGTCCACGCGCTCGAGACCTATCTCGCGCGGCTGATCAGGCTCGGTGAGGCCGTCGCAATCTGCGAGCAGGTCGGCGACGTCGCCACGGCCAAGGGTCCCGTCGAGCGCAAGGTCGTTCGCGTCGTCACGCCCGGCACGCTGACCGACAGCGCGCTGCTCGCCGACAAGGCCGACTCGCTGCTGCTCGCGCTCAGCCCGCAGGGCGGCACCTGGGGCCTCGCCTGGCTCGCCGTGAGCAGCGGCCAGCTCGGTCTGAGCGAGTGCAGTGAACGTGAGCTGCCGGGCTGGCTGGCGCGGCTGGCGGCTGCCGAAGCGCTGGTCGATCGCGATCGTGCGCCGCCCGCGCTGCTGCAGGTGAAGACGACCATCACGCACCGGCCGGCGTGGCAATTCGACGCTGCGCTCGGCCAGCGCTTGCTCTGCCAGCAGCTCGGCGTGGCGAGCCTGGCGGGCTTCGACGCGCAGGAGATGAAGGCGGCGCAGGCCGCTGCAGCCGCGCTGCTGAGCTATGCCGAACACACGCAGGGCCAGGCGCTGGCGCACGTGCGCACGCTGCAGGTCGAACGCGCGAGCGAACTCATTGCCCTGCCACCGGCAACGCAGCGCAACCTCGAACTGACGCAGACGCTGCGCGGCGAAGACACGCCGACGCTGCTCTCGCTGCTCGACACCTGCCGCAGCGGCATGGGTAGCCGCGTGCTCCGCAAGTGGCTCACGCGACCGCTGCGCGATCGCGCCGTCGCGCGCTTGCGCCACGAAGCGATAGACGCCCTGCTCGCCTGCGGCTTCGAGCCGCTGCGCGATGCGCTGCGCGGCGTCAGCGACGTCGAGCGGATCACCGCCCGGGTCGCGCTGCGGCAGGTGCGCCCGCGCGAGTTGGCCGGGTTGCGCGCAACGCTGCAGGCCCTGCCCACACTGCGTGCACACGTTCCGCAGCCCTCCTGTGCCTTGCTCGACGAACTCTGCGCCGCGCTCAGCCCGCCGGCGGAGATTGCCGCGCTGCTCGAGCGCGCCATCGCCGACGAGCCTGCGGTGCTGCTGCGCGACGGCGGCGTGATCGCCCCTGGCTTCGATGCCGATCTCGACGAGCTGCGAGCGATCGGCCAGAACTGCGACGCCTACCTGCTCGACCTCGAAGCGCGCGAGCGCGAGCGCACGGCAATCGCCAACCTGCGCGTGCAGTACAACAAGGTGCACGGCTTCTACATCGAAGTCACGCAGAGCCAGGCGGACAAGGTGCCTGCCGACTACCAGCGGCGGCAGACGCTGAAGAATGCCGAGCGCTACGTCACGCCCGAGTTGAAGGCCTTCGAAGACAAGGCGCTGTCGGCGCAGGAGCGCTCGCTCTCGCGCGAGAAGATGCTCTACGAGCAGGTGATCGACGCGCTGCAGCCGCAGCTCGATGCGCTCTCGGCGCTGGCCCGTGCGCTCGCTTCGCTCGACGCGCTGGCCGCGCTGGCCGAACGCGCGGCGACACTGGACTGGTGCCGCCCCGAGTTCGTCGCGATGCCGTGCATCGAGATCGAGGCCGGGCGGCACCCTGTCGTCGAGGCCCGGTTGCGCGAGACCGGTGGCGGCGCCTTCATCGCCAACGACTGCCGGCTCGACGCAACGCGGCGCATGCTCGTCATCACCGGGCCGAACATGGGTGGCAAGTCGACCTTCATGCGCCAGGTCGCGCTGATCGCGCTGCTCGGCGCGATCGGCTCCTACGTGCCGGCAGGCGCATGCCGACTGGGACCGCTGGACGCCATTCACACCCGCATCGGCGCCGCCGACGACCTCGCGAACGCGCAGTCGACCTTCATGGTCGAGATGACCGAGGCGGCGGCGATCGTCCACGGCGCAACCGAGCAGTCGCTGGTGCTGATGGACGAAATCGGCCGCGGCACCTCGACCTTCGATGGCCTCGCGCTCGCCGGAGCCATCGCGAGCCACCTGCACGAGCGCAACCGCTCGTTCACGCTGTTCGCGACCCACTACTTCGAGCTGACCGCCTTCCCGCTGAAGCACGAAAGGGCGCTGAACGTGCACGTCTCGGCGACCGAGAACCCTGGCGGCGGCGGCGAGGGCATCGTCTTCCTGCACGAGATCGAACCCGGCCCGGCGAGCCGCAGCTACGGCGTGCAGGTCGCGCGGCTGGCGGGCATGCCGGCCAGCCTGGTGCGCCAGGCGCGCAGCACGCTCGAGGCGCTGGAGGCGCAGCAGCAGGCAGGCGACGCGCAGATCGACCTCTTCGCACCGGCCGCTGCCGCGGCGGAACCCGCCCGCTCGGATCTGGCCGACGCGCTGGCTGACATCGATCCTGATACGCTGACGCCACGCGAAGCGCTGGACGCGCTGTACCGCCTGAAGACCATCTTCAAAGGTGACTGACGTGAGCTCCAGGGACCTCGTTACCACGGCCTTGCAAGGAAACCAGGCATGACCTACTGCATCGGCATCCGCCTCGACGCCGGACTCGTCTTCCTGTCCGACTCGCGCACCAACGCAGGACTCGACCAGATCGGCAGTTTTCGCAAGATGATCATCTACGAGCGGCCGGCAGACCGCTTCATGGTGCTGCTGTCGGCCGGCAACCTGTCGATCTCGCAATCGGTGCGCGAGATCCTGCAGGTCGAGAAGGTCGACAACGGCCACGAACCGCCGATCACCATCTGGAACGCGACCAGCATGTTCGACGCCGCGCGCGTGCTCGGCGCCGCGGTGCGCCGCGTCTACACCGAAGACGGACCGTCGCTGAAGGCCTCGGGCATCGACTTCAATGCATCGATGATCCTCGGCGGGCAGATCGGCGGCGAGGCGATGCGCCTGTTCCTCGTCTACGCAGCCGGCAACTTCATCGAGGCGACACGCGAGACGCCCTACTTCCAGCTCGGCGAGAGCAAGTACGGCAAGCCCATCCTCGACCGCGTGATCACGCCGGCCACGCCCCTCGAAGAAGCGGCCAAGTGCGCGCTGGTGTCGATGGACTCGACGTTGAAGTCCAACCTCTCGGTCGGCCTGCCGCTGGACCTGGTCGTCTACAGGAACAACGCGCTGCAGAGCGAGCAGATCGTCTGCATCGACGACGGCAACCCGTATTTCTCGATGATCCACGACACCTGGGGCGAGCGCCTGCGCCAGGTGTTCGAAGGGATCGACGACCCGCAGTGGAACGGAGGCGACGCCGCACACCCGCTGTGCGTCGCGTCGCCGCGCTACGAAGCGATGCGCAAGATCGGGCATCCGGGCGAGAAGATCGTCTGACATGCCAGCTCGCGCGCGAGCATTGCCCCAACCCGAGACTGCTCCTGCCCGTCGCTCGAGGGCGCGCCCGGCGATCGTCTTTTCGCACGCGAACGGCTTTCCGGCCGGCACCTATCGCACGCTGTTCGAAGCCTGGCGCGCTGCGGGCTTCCGCGTGCACGCGGTCGAGAAGTTCGGTCACGACGCGCGTTTTCCCGTGACGAGCAACTGGCCGCACCTGCGTGACCAGCTGATCGATTGCATCGAACACGAGGCGAAGGCTCCGGTCTACCTGGTCGGCCACTCGCTGGGCGGCTACCTGAGCGTGCTCGCAGCGTCTCGCCGGCCCGAGCTGGCATGCGGCGTGGTGCTGCTCGACGCGCCGCTCCTCGGCGACGTGGTCTCGCAGGTCATGCGCTTCGGCAAGGCCACGGGCTTCGTGAAGCGCTTCTCGCCCGGCCACGTTTCGGTGCGCCGGCGCCAGCACTGGCCCGACGCCGAAGCGGCCTACGCGCACTTCGCCGCCAAGCCTGCGTTCGCCTGCTGGGCACCCGGCGTGCTGCGCGACTACATCGCCTGCGGCATGGAACCCGCCGGGCGAGCCAAGTCCGCCGGCCACCGCCTGGCATTCCGGCGTGAAGTCGAAACGAGCATCTACAACACGCTGCCACACCACATGCACTCCCTGTTGCGCAGGCACCCGCTGCGCTGCCCGATGGCGTTCATCGGGGGCACGGAGTCGCTCGAGGTCCGTCGCGTCGGCATGCGCGCGACCGAGCGGCTGACTCACGGCCGCGTGAGCTGGGTCGAGGGGACGCACCTGTTTCCGTTCGAGCAACCGTCTGCCACGGCGGCGCAGGTTCTCGAGTGGCTGAACGTGTTCCGCGCCACTGTCGCGACCTGAAATGGTCCGCGGATAAACTAGCGCCCTGATCGGCGCAACTGCAAGTCGCGCCAACTCTGCACCTGACCCCTTCTGGAGACACCAATGACACGTTCCATCACCCTTCGCAGCCACGCCCTGCTGACCGCCCTCGTCGCCGCCGGGGCGTTCGCGTCGGCGGCCGCCGCCGACATCAAGCTCGGCGCCGCCGAAGCACTGTCGGGCCCGGCCGGCCAGTACGGCCAGTCGATCAAGAACGGCCTGGAGTTGGCCGTCGCCGAAATCAACGCCAGCGGCAGCCTGAAGGGCCACAAGCTGGTGCTTCAGGTCGAGGACGAACAAGGCAAGAAGGAGCAGGCCATCGACGTCTTCAAGAAGCTGATCTTCCAGGACAAGGTGCTGATGACGTTCGGACCTACGCTGTCGAACTCGGCTCAGGCGGCCGACCCGATCGCGCAGGCAGCCAAGGTCGTGGTCTTCGGAACATCGAACACCGCCGACGGCATCACCTCGATCGGCGACTACGTGTTCCGCAATTCGGTCACCGAAGCCGATGTGCTGCCCGAGACGCTGCGCGTCGCGATCAAGCACGCAAACATCAAGAAGGTCGCGGTGCTGTACGGCAACGACGACGTATTCACGAAGAGCGGCTACGACGCGTTCAAGAAGGCGCTCGAGACGCTGAAGGTGCCCGTCACCACGACCGAGACATTCGCCAAGGGCGACGTCGATTTCAAGGCCCAGCTCACGAAGATCAAGGCCAGCGGCGCCGATGCGATCGTGCTGTCGGCGCTGATCGCCGAGGGCGCGCCGATCATGGTTCAGGCGCGCCAGCTCGGGATCGACCTCCCGTTCATCGGTGGCAACGGCATGAACTCGGTCAAGATCTTCGATCTGGCGAAGGAAAAGTCCGACAACCTGTGGGTCGGCAGCCCGTGGGCGCTGACCAGCCAGACCAAGGAGAACCAGCACTTCGTCGTCGCCTACACGCAGAAGTACAAGGCCGCACCCGACCAGTTCGGCGCACAGGCCTATGACGCCGTGGCCATCGTTGCCAAGGCGTTGGGCAAGATCAAGCTCAGCGGCAACCTCGACGCCGACCGCCAGGCACTGCGCGATGCGCTGCCGACCGTGACGCACACCGGCGCCACCGGCCCGTTCAAGTTCCGCCAGGCGACGACGAAGGACGGCAAGCCCGCAGGCTACGACGCGCAGCAAGCGGCGATCGTCAGCGTCACCAAGGGCGGCAAGTACATCATCGAAAACTGAGCCCGACGCGATGCTCGGACAGCAGCTCGTCAACGCCCTGTCGCTGGGCTGCGTCTATGCGCTGTTCGCGCTCGGCTTCACGCTGGTGTTCGGCGTTCTCGGGGTGATCAACCTGTCGCACGGCGCGGTCTTCATGATCGGTGCGTACGCGGCGCTGCAGGTGGTTTCGAAGTTGTCGTTTCCGCTCTGGGCCGCGTTGATCGCGGCGTTCCTCGTGAGCGGCGCGGTCGGGTTGCTGATCGACGTGCTGGTGCTGCGGCCACTGCGCCGACGCAATGCGCCGCACTTGATTCCGATGATCGCCACGATCGGCATCGCGATCTTCTTCAACAGCGCGTCGCAAGGCGTGTTCGGCGCCGAGAACCTGCGCTTCCCGAGCGATCTTCTGCCCGACGAGCAGCTGTATTTCGCCGGCGTGCAGGTCAGCGTGCTCGAGCTTGCGATCATCGGCCTGTCGTTTGGACTGATGACAGGCCTGCTGATCCTGATGCGCAAGACCCGGCTCGGCCGTGCCTTGCGCGCGATCGCCGAATCGCCGAAGGCTGCGGCCTTGCTGGGCATCAATGTCGAGGGCCTGTTCTACCTGACCTCGGCCACGGCTGCTGCGCTCGGCGGCATCAGCGGCGTGCTGATCGCCCTGTATTCGAACGCGGTGTTTCCGCTCATGGGTCAGCCGATGCTGCACAAGGGCATTGCGGTGATCATCCTCGGCGGCATGGGCGACATACGCGGCGCGCTCATCGGCGGCCTGTTCCTGGGCTTCGCCGAAGTGATGTCGGTGGCCTACATCGGCTCGACGATGCGCGACGCCGTCGCTTTCGGTCTTCTGTTCATCGTCTTGCTGCTGCGACCCCAAGGCATGTTCGGAAAAGTCCTCGAACGCAAGGCCTGAGCACCGCCCGTGGAATGGTTCGATAGCTTCTGGCAGGTCTACAGCAACCTGGTGCTGACGATCGGCATCAACGCGCTGCTCGCCCTGTCGATCTGGCTCACCCTGTCGTGCGGGCTGCTGGCGATGGCGAACGCCGCCTTCATGGGCATTGGCGCGTACACGGCATCGGTGCTGACGATGAGTCACGGGGCGCCGTTCGTGGTGGCGCTGGCCGGTGGCATTGCAGCGCCGACGATCGTCGCGCTCGTCATCGGCGGCCCGACGCTGCGCCTGTCTGGCGTCTATCTCGCGATGGCCACGCTCGGCTTCGGCGAAGTGGTGCGCGTGCTGATCCTGAACGCCGAGTCGCTGACGGGTGGCGCCCTCGGCCTGAACGGCATTCCGCAGCTGACGCAGTGGTGGCACGTGGTGGCGGCGCTGGTCGGGACGCTGCTGATCCTCTGGCGGATGCGGCGCTCGCGCACCGGCCGCGCGTTCGAGGCGATCAAGGAGGACGCGGTCGCCGCGTCGCTGATGGGCATCGGCGTCATGGCGCACAAGATGCTTGCCTTCGCGCTCGGCGCAGCGATCGCCGGCCTGGCCGGCGCGCTGAACGCGCACCTGACCTTCTTCATCGGACCGAGCGAATACGGCTTCGACCGCGGCGTCGACATCCTGACGATGGCGATCCTCGGCGGCACCGGCGGGCTGACCGGCCCGGTACTGGGTGCGCTGATCATCACGCTGCTGCCCGAACTGCTGCGCGGCTTCCGCGACTTCCGCACCATGATGAATGGCGCGATCCTGGTGCTGATCGTGCTGTTCCTGCCCAAGGGCCTGTGGGATCCGCAGCGCGTGCGCCAATGGTTCGGCCGGGGGCAGCGCTGATGCTCAAGCTCACCAGCGTCTCGAAGCGCTTCGGCGGCCTCAGCGTGCTTCACGACGTGAGCTTCGAGGTGCCTTCCGGTGCGGTGTTCGGCCTGATCGGTCCGAACGGCGCTGGCAAGACGACGGTGTTCAACCTGATCACCGGCCTGCTCGCGCCGACCGGCGGGGCGATCGAGCTGAACGGCCGCAGCCTGCTCGGCGTCGAGCCGCACCAGATCACGCGCCTGGGGCTGGGTCGCACGTTCCAGAACATACGAATCTTCAAGGAGATGACACTGCTCGAGAACGTCGTCGTTGGCATGCACGCACACCTGAACTACTCGGTTCCGAGCTGGCTCCTTTCGCTGCCGGGCTTTCGCTCCGCTGAACGAAACGCGCGCGAACGGGCGCGCGAGTTGCTGGGCTGGGTCGGCCTGACGGCGAAGGCGCTCGATCAGGCCGACAACCTGTCCTACGGCGACCAGCGCAAGCTGGAGCTGGCGCGCGCGCTGGCCACCCAACCCCGGTTGTTGCTGCTCGACGAGCCGGTCGCAGGCATGAACTCCGGCGAGAAAGTCGAGCTGATGAGCCAGATCAGCAGCATCGCGAGGCGGGGTTTCACGATCTTGCTGATCGAGCACGACATGCGTTTCGTGATGGGGTTGTGCGAACGCATCGCGGTGCTGAACTTCGGCAAGATCATCGCCGAGGGCACGCCCGAGCAGATCAAGAAGAACCCGGACGTGATCGAGGCCTACCTCGGCCGGGACGACGACCAGGAGGCGGCGATCGCATGAGCCGCGGAAGAGGGGCCCCGCGCAGCGGGGATCGAAGCGCGAATGCGATCGGATCGCCGACCGCTCGCAGCTGCGAGTCGTTCGGCACCGCGGAGGCGATCGCATGAGCCGCGGAAGAGGGGCCCCGCGCAGCGGGGATCGAAGCGCGAATGCGATCGGATCGCCGACCGCTCGGGGCTGCGAGTCGTTCGGCATTGCGGAGGCGATTGCATGAGCGCCCTCCTCGAAGTCACAGACCTGCGGGTCGCGTATGGCCATATCGAGGCCGTGCAGGGCATCAGCTTCCGGATCGACGCAGGGGAAATTCGAACGCTCGTCGGCGCCAACGGCGCGGGCAAGTC
Source organism: uncultured bacterium (assembly GCA_963802435.1). Lineage (GTDB taxonomy): Bacteria > Pseudomonadota > Gammaproteobacteria > Burkholderiales > Burkholderiaceae_C > CAIKUF01. The sequence goes on along the minus strand of CAWDIT010000013.1, from coordinate 25,874 downwards.
GACGACGCTGCTCGCGCTGTCGGGCCTCGTGAAGGCGAAGGCGGGCTCGATCCGATTCCAGGGCGAAGAGCTCACCCGACTGAAGACGCACCAGATCGTCGAACGCGGCCTCGTGCAGGTGGCCGAGGGCCGGGCGATCCTCACGACGCTGACCGTGCGCGAAAACCTCGAGCTCGGCGCCTACCGGCGCAAGGACCGTGCGGCCATCGCCTCCGACCTGGACCGCGTGATCGCCCTCTTCCCGCGACTGCACGAGCGGATCGACGCTCTCGCCGGCAATCTCTCGGGTGGCGAGCAGCAGATGCTCGCGATCGGCCGCGCGCTCCTCGCCAGGCCGAGGCTGCTGCTGCTCGATGAGCCGTCCATGGGTCTGGCGCCCATCGTCGTGCAGGACATCTTCCGCACGCTGCGCGAGATCAACGCCGACGGCCTGACGATCTTCCTCGTCGAGCAGAACGTACGCCAGGCACTGAAGATCGCGCACCACGGCTACGTGCTCGAGAACGGGCGCGTCGTGCTCGAGAACAGCGGCACGAAGCTGCTGGGGGACCCGGGAGTGCTCGCGGCCTACATGGGTGGCCTCGACTAGGGCCTGACCGACGACGCCGCATTCGTGTCGTTTCGAAGGGCGGATCTTCGACGGTCTGCCGAGCTCCGGATGCTGGCCGCCGCGCTGGCCGGAGATCGACACTCGGGCGGTCAGGCGTCACCGCGATCGTCGCGGGGCCGGCCCGTATACTTGCGCTTTACCACTACGGCATTTCGAGAGAAGGTGCCGCATGCAATGACCAAGTTCGTCTTTGTCACCGGCGGTGTGGTGTCCTCGCTGGGCAAGGGCATTGCGTCGGCTTCGCTGGCCGCGATCCTCGAATCGCGCGGCCTCAAAGTCACCCTCATCAAGCTCGACCCGTACATCAACGTCGATCCGGGCACGATGTCGCCGTTCCAGCACGGCGAGGTGTTCGTCACCGACGACGGCGCCGAGACCGACCTCGACCTCGGTCACTACGAGCGCTACATCACGACGCGCATGACGCGCAGCAACAACTTCACCACCGGGCAGATCTACGACTCCGTGATCCGCAAGGAACGCCGTGGCGAGTACCTCGGCAAGACGGTGCAGGTGATTCCGCACGTCACCAACGAGATCCAGGACTACATCCGCCGCGGCGCCGGTGTCGGCACGCCGCAGGAGATGGAGGTCGCGATCGTCGAGATCGGTGGCACGGTGGGCGACATCGAGTCGCTGCCCTTCCTCGAAGCGGTGCGCCAGATGAGCCTGAAGATGGGCCCGAGCAACGCTGCCTTCGTCCACCTGACGCTGGTGCCGTGGATTCCCGCCGCCGGCGAGCTGAAGACCAAGCCGACCCAGCACAGCGTGCAGAAGCTGCGCGAGATCGGCATCATGCCCGACGCCCTGCTGTGTCGCGCCGACCGCCCGATCCCGGACGAAGAGCGCGCCAAGATCTCGCTCTTCGCCAACGTGCCGGAGTTCGGAGTCATCTCGGTCTGGGACGCCGACACGATCTACAAGGTGCCGCGCATGCTGCACTCGCAGGGGCTCGACGAGTTGATCTGCGCCAAGCTTCACCTGCACACCAAACCGGCGAACCTCTCCCGCTGGGACAAGCTCGTCGATGAGGTCGAGCACCCGCAGCACGAGGTGACGATCGCGATGTGCGGCAAGTACGTCGATCTCTCCGACTCCTACAAATCGCTGAACGAGGCGCTGCGCCATGCCGGCATCCACAACCACGCGCGGGTGAAGATCGAATACGTCGACTCCGAAGACCTGACGCCGGCCAACGTCGCCAATCTGGCGCGTTTCGACGCCATCCTCGTTCCCGGCGGCTTCGGCAAGCGCGGCGTGGAAGGCAAGATCCTCGCGGCGCAGTTCGCGCGCGAGCACAAGCTGCCCTATCTCGGCATCTGCCTGGGCATGCAGGTCGCGACGATCGAGGTCGCGCGCCACAAGGCCGGCCTCGCGGGTGCCAACAGCACCGAGTTCGATCCCGCGACACCGCACCCGGTGATCGCCCTGATCGAAGAGTGGCAGGACGCCGACGGCTCGATCCAGAAGCGCGACGCCCAGTCCGACCTCGGCGGCACGATGCGCCTGGGCGCGCAGAGCTCCGACGTGAAGCCGGGCACGCTGGCGCACGAGATCTACGGCGACGTGGTGACCGAGCGCCACCGTCACCGCTACGAGGCCAATGTCAACTATCTGGACCGGCTGACGGAGGCCGGGCTGGTGATCTCCGCGCTGACGCAACGCGAGAAGCTGACCGAGATCGTCGAGTTGCCGAAGAGCGCGCACCCCTGGTTCATGGGCGTGCAGTTCCACCCCGAGTTCAAGAGCACGCCCTGGGGTGGGCACCCGCTATTCAAGTCGTTCATCGCTGCGGCGCTGAAGCATCAGGCGGAGCGGGTGGAGAAGGCCGCTGCATGAGGCTCTGTGGCTTTGATGCCGGCCTGGAACACCCCTTCTTCCTGATCGCCGGTCCCTGCGTCGTCGAGTCCGAACAGCTCCAGATGGACGTGGCAGGTGCGCTGACGGAGATCACCGCGGGGCTCGGTATCCCATTCATCTTCAAGTCGAGCTACGACAAGGCGAATCGCTCGAGCGGCACGTCGTTTCGGGGCCCGGGCCTGGAACGCGGGCTCGAGATCCTGGCCAAGGTGAGACGCGAGTTTCAGGTGCCGCTGCTCACCGACGTGCATTCCGAAGGCGAGATTGCGGCTGTCGCGAGCGTCGTCGACGTGCTGCAGACCCCCGCCTTCCTGTGCCGCCAGACCGATTTCATCCGCGCCGTGGCGCAGTCGGGCAAGCCGGTGAACATCAAGAAGGGCCAGTTCCTCGCCCCCGGCGACATGAAGAACGTGATCGCCAAGGCGCGCGCGGCGGCGCGAGAGGCGGGCCTGGGTGAAGACCGTTTCATGGCCTGCGAGCGCGGCACGAGCTTCGGCTACAACAACCTCGTCTCCGACATGCGGTCGCTGGCGATCATGCGCGAGACCGGCGCGCCGGTCGTCTTCGACGCCACGCATTCGGTGCAGCTGCCCGGCGGCCAGGGCACGAGCAGCGGCGGGCAGCGCGAGTTCGTGCCCGTGCTGGCGCGCGCCGCGGTGGCCGTCGGCATCGCCGGCCTCTTCATGGAAACGCACCCCGACCCGGCCAACGCGATGAGCGACGGGCCGAACGCCGTGCCACTCAGGCACATGAAGGCGCTGCTCGAAACGCTGCTCGAACTCGACCGGGCGGCGAAGAAGAACGGCTTCCTCGAGAACGACTTTCAACCTTGAGCGAAACTATGAACCCCCAAGCTCGCATGCGCTCGCTGCCCCCCGTGGGGTCGCTCGCCCTCCTTGAGGCGGCTCGGCGGAGGGCGACATGAGCGCCTACCTGATCGCCGACGTACACGTCACCGACCCGCTGCAGTACGAGCAGTACAAGAAGCTCTCGACGCTGGCGATGAAGGCGCATGGTGCCGAATTCTGCGTGCGCGGTGGCGCCGTCGAGGTGCTCGAAGGCGACTGGCAGCCGCAGCGGCTGGTGATGGCGAAATTCGCCAGCGTCGCGCAGGCCAAGGCCTTCTATGCGTCTGCCGAGTACGCGCTGGCGCGCGCCGCCCGCGCCGGGGCGGCGGAGATGCGCATGGTGATCGTCGAAGGCACCTGACGACGGCGGCGCGTGGCGCGGCCTCGAGCCACAACCTATATCGAACTGAAAGCGGAGAAACATTCATGAGTGCCATCGTCGACATCGTCGGAAGAGAAATCCTCGACAGCCGCGGCAACCCGACCGTCGAATGCGACGTGCTGCTCGAATCCGGCGTGATGGGCCGCGCGGCCGTGCCTTCGGGCGCATCGACCGGTTCGCACGAGGCGATCGAGCTGCGCGACGGCGACAAGTCGCGCTACGGCGGCAAGGGCGTGCTGAAGGCCGTCGAGCACGTGAACACGGAGATCTCCGAAGCCGTGCTCGGCCTGGACGCGAGCGAACAGGCCTTCCTCGACCGCACGCTGATCGACCTCGACGGCACCGAGAACAAGAGCCGCCTCGGCGCCAATGCGACGCTCGCCGTCAGCATGGCGGTGGCGCGCGCCGCCGCCGAAGAGAGCGGTCTGCCGCTGTATCGCTACTTCGGCGGCTCGGGTGCGATGCAACTGCCGGTGCCGATGATGAACGTCATCAACGGCGGCGCGCACGCGAACAACAACCTCGACCTGCAGGAGTTGATGATCATCCCGGTCGGCGCGCCGAGCTTTCGCGAAGCAGTGCGCTACGGCGCCGAGGTGTTCCATGCACTCAAGAAGATCATCCACGACCGTGGCATGAGCACGGCGGTCGGCGACGAGGGCGGCTTCGCGCCGACGGTGGCGAGCCACGAGGCCGCGATCGAGCTGATCCTCGAGGCGATCGACAAGGCCGGGTTCACGGCGGGCACGCAGGTGGCGCTCGGCCTCGACTGCGCGGCGAGCGAGTTCCACAAGGAAGGCAAGTACGTGCTCGGCAGCGAAGGCCTCACGCTGTCCGCCGCCGAGTGGACCGACATCCTGGCCACCTGGGTCGACAAGTACCCGATCATCAGCATCGAAGACGGCATGGGCGAACGCGACTGGGACGGCTGGAAGCACCTGTACGACCGCCTGGGCGGCAAGGTGCAGCTCGTCGGCGACGACCTGTTCGTCACCAACACCAGGATCCTGAAAGTGGGCATCGACAAGCGCGTGGCCAATTCGATCCTCATCAAGATCAACCAGATCGGCACCTTGACCGAGACCTTCGCCGCGATCGAGATGGCCAAGCGCGCCGGCTGGACGGCGGTGATCAGCCACCGCTCGGGCGAGACCGAGGACTCGACGATCGCCGACATCGCCGTCGGCACCAACGCCGGTCAGATCAAGACCGGTTCGATGAGCCGCAGCGACCGCATCGCCAAGTACAACCAGCTGCTGCGCATCGAGGAAGACCTCGGCGACGTGGCGAGCTATCCGGGGCGTGGGGCCTTCTACAACCTGCGCTGAGCGAGGGCGGCAGCTCTTGCCCGCGGAGCGATCTCGTGCGTGACACCTGTCTTCGTGAGGACGGCTGAATCTCCGCCGAGCCGGTTCGATCTGCTACGCCCCACCGCTGCAATTGCACCGCCCAGCCCGCCATGCGTTTCATCACCCTCGCCCTCCTCGCCCTGCTCGCCCTCGTCAATGCCGAACTCTGGTTCGGCAAGGGTGGCGTGCCGCGCCGGATGGAACTCGAAGCGAAACTGCAGGCGCAGAAGGCGAGCAACGACGCCGCACGGGCGCGCAACGAGCAGTTGTCTGCCGAGGTGCGCGACTTGAAGGAAGGGCTCGAGATGGTCGAGGAAAAAGCGCGCTACGAACTCGGCATGGTCAAGCCCGACGAGATCCTGGTCCAGATCTCCACCAAGCCTTGATCCCGCCCAGATGAGTGCCCTGCTGCAAGCCCTGCAGCCCCTCTTCCTGCCCGCCTTCACCGCCTGGGGATCGCCCGTCACCTGGCTCGAATGCGTGGCCTTCGTGCTCGCGCTGGCGATGGTGCTGCTCAACATCCGCGTCAACCCGCTCGCCTGGCCGCTGGCCATCGTCAGTTCGCTGCTCTACTTCGCGCTGTTCTGGAACAGCCGCCTGTACGGCGACGCGAGCCTGCAGGTCTTCTTCGCCATCGTCGCCGTGTGGGGCTGGTGGCAGTGGCTGCGCGGAACGGGTGCCGACGGCGCGGCGCTGCGCGTGACCCGGCTGCCGGCGCGCGGCCGCTGGGCGCTGGTGTGCGCGCTGGCGCTGGCCTGGCCGGCGACGGGCCTCTTCCTGCGCTCGTACACCGACACCGACGTACCGTGGTGGGACGCCTTCCCCACCGCGGCCAGCGTGATCGGCCAATGGCTGCTCGGGCGCAAGCACGTCGAGAACTGGGCGGTGTGGATCGTCGTCAACGTCGTCAGCGTGGCGCTGTTCGCCTACAAGGGATTGTGGCTGACGGTACTGCTCTACCTCGTCTTCATCGTGCTCTCGGTGCAGGGCTGGCGTGCCTGGCATCGTCTGGCGGAGCTGCGATGAAGCGTGCCTTCGTGATCGGCATCGTCGGCGCCGAGAGCAGCGGCAAGACTCAGCTCGCGCAGGCGCTGCAGGCGCGGCTCGTCGCCGAGGACTGGCCCGCCGCGATGGTCGCCGAGACGCTGCGCGAATTCTGCGACCGTCATCGCCGGACACCGCTTCAACACGAACAGGCGGCGATCGCCGTCGAGCAGACGCGCCGCATCGCGGATGCCGCGGCAGGCCATGCCGCCGTCGTCGCCGACACGACGGCGCTGATGACCGCCGTCTACAGCGAGATCGTGTTCGGGGACAGGGGTCTGTACGCGACGGCCGAGCAGGCGCACCGCCACTGCAATCTGACACTGCTGACCGCACTCGACCTGCCCTGGCAGGCCGACGGCCTGCAGCGCGACGGCGCCCATGTGCGCGAGCCGGTCGATGCCTTGATCCGCGCCGCGCTGCAGCGCATGGCGCAGCCCTTCGCGGTGGTCGCGGGCAGCGGCGACGCGCGGCTGCGATCGGCGTGGCGCGCGGTGCGCTTCGCGCTCCACCTTGCGCACGCCGAATCCGGCGCGGGCGCAAGCTGGCAGCGGCGCTGCGAGCGCTGCGGCGAAGTGGCCTGCGAGCGGCACCTGCCGCCGCCGTGGCTGCCGCGCGCGTGACAGTGCGCCGCGCAGCGACCTGCTAGCCTCGCCGCATGACGCCCAAGCCTGCCGCCGCGGTTGCAATGAGCCCGACCACCGTCGTGCTGATGCTCACGCTGCTGCTGGGCATCCAGCCGATCACGACCGATCTCTACCTGCCGGCGCTGCCGGCGCTGGCCGGCGCGCTCGGTGCCGGCATGGGTGCCGCGCAGCTCACGCTGTCGGCGCTGATCCTCTGCTTCGGCGTGGCGCAACTCGCGTGGGGGCCACTGTCCGACCGCTTCGGTCGCCGCCCGGTGCTGCTCGCCGGCCTGGCGCTGTACAGCGTGGCCGGTCTCGGGACGAGCCTCGCGCCCTCCATCGCCTGGCTGATCGCCTGGCGCGCGCTGCAGGGCGCGGGCATGGCGGCGGCAGTGACCTGCGGGCGCTCGATCGTGCGCGACCTGTACGAGCCGCGCGAGGGCGCCCGTGTGCTGTCGCGCGCACTCGGCGGCCTGGGTTTGCTGGCCTTGCTCGGCCCGCTGCTCGGCGCAGCGCTGGTGCACTGGGTGCACTGGCGGGCCACGCTGGCCGCGGTGACGCTGTTCGGGGTCGTCACGCTGGCCAGCGTGGCCTGGCAACTCACCGAGACGCTGGCCCGGCGCAGCCCGCGCGCCACCGCGTTGGCGCAGATCACCGCCAACTGGAAGCGCATCCTGCGCCATCCTACGTTCATCGCCTGGACGGCACTGCAATGCGCGACCTGGGGCGGGCTGTTCACGATGCTGGCGTCATCGTCGTTCATCTTCATCGACGTGCTGGGCGCCAGCCAGCTCGCCTACGGCGCCGTGCTCGCGTCGAGCTCGCTCGCCTACATCGTCGGCACCTTGCTCTGCCGCTTCCTGCTGCGGCACGGCAACGCCTCGCAGGCGGTGGCCATCGGCGCCGCGTTCAGCCTCGGCGGAGGCGCGCTGCTCGCCGGCCTGTCGCTCGCCGGCACGCAATCGCTGTGGACGATGGTCCCGCCTCTGCTGCTCTACGCCGTCGGGCACGGCATCCACCAGCCCTGTTGCAACGCGGGCGCCGTCAGTCCGTTCCCGGAGGCCGCGGGCACCGCCGCGTCGCTGTCGGGCTTCGCGCTGATGCTTACCGCCTTCGTGGTCGGGCTGCTACTCGGGCATAGCATGAACGGCACGGTCTACCCGCTCACGCTCGGCGTCGGCGCGTTCAGCGTCTGCGTCGCCACCGTCGCCTGGACGCTGGTGCGCAGGCACGGCGACCGGCGCGTGCTGGCACCGGGCGCGCAACCCGCATGAACATGAACTGCGTCTGCATCGCCGGGCCGACGGCGTCGGGCAAGACGGCGGCGGCACTCGCCGTGGCCGACGCGTTGGCCGGCACACTGCCGGTGGAGATCGTCAGCGTCGATTCGGCCCTGGTCTACCGCGGCATGGACATCGGAACCGCCAAGCCGGGCGCGGCCGAGCGTGCCCGCGTGCCGCACCACCTGATCGACATCATCGACCCGGCCGAGGCGTACTCGGCGGCGCGCTTCGTCGGCGATGCGCAACGCCTCATCGCCGAAATCGTCGGGCGCGGCCACCTGCCCCTGCTGGTCGGTGGCACGATGCTGTACTTCAAGGCGCTGTTCGAGGGACTGGACGCGATGCCTGCGGCGGACCGCGGCGTGCGCGCCGAACTCGAGGCGAAGGCCGCTGCCGAGGGTCTGTATTCGCTGTACGAGGAACTGCAGCGCGTCGACCCGGCCACTGCCGCACGCCTGCCGCCGGGCGACTCGCAGCGCATCCAGCGCGCGCTCGAGGTCTTTCGCGTCAGCGGCAGGCCGATGTCCGAGCATCACGGCCTGAAGGCGCCAAGCACGCCGCACGCGCCACTGATCGCGCTCGAGCCGAGCGACCGCGCCTGGCTGCACGAGCGCATCGCGCGACGCTTCCGCCAGATGCTCGCCGACGGCCTGCTGCGCGAGGTGCGCGCGCTGCGTTCGCGGCGCGAGCTCGAAGCCGACCTGCCTTCGATGCGCTGCGTCGGCTACCGCCAGGTCTGGGAGGCGCTCGACAACGGCACGCTCGCCACCGTGGCGGAGCGCGGCATCGCCGCGACCCGCCAGCTCGCCAAACGGCAGCTCACCTGGCTGCGCGGAATGCCCGAGCGACACGTCATCGCATGCGACGCGCCCGACGCGACGGAGCAGGTCGTTGCCACCGTCCGAAAGCTGCTGAACGCGCCACATGGCACTGCTTGAGGTCGTCGCCCTCGCCAAGCACTACGGCGAGACACCGGTCTTCGCCGGCGTGAATCTGCAGGTGCGGGCCGGCGAATTCATCGCCATCCTCGGCGAGTCGGGGGTCGGCAAGTCGACGCTGCTCAACTGCATCGCCGGCCTCGACAGCGTGGACGCCGGCTCGGTGCGCGTCGCGGGCACCGACATCGTCACCCTCGCCGAGCCTGAGGCCGCGCTGCTGCGCCGACGCCGTCTCGGCTTCGTGTTCCAGGCCTTCCACGTGCTGCCGCACCTGAGCGTGTTCCACAACGTCGCGTTGCCGCTGCTGCTACAGCAGCGGCCCGACGCAACGCGCGTGCGCGAGGCACTCGCCGCAGTGGGTCTCGACGCGCTCGAGGAGCGCTTGCCGCAGCAGCTCTCCGGCGGTCAATTGCAGCGCGTCGCGATTGCCCGCGCGCTCGTGCACCGGCCCGACCTGATCCTCGCCGACGAACCCACCGGCAACCTCGACCCGGCGACGGCCGAGCGCGTGATCGACCTCCTCGCGGCGCAGGTCCGCCGCGAGGGCGCCGCCTGCGTGCTGGTGACGCACTCGCGGATGGCCGCGGCGCGCGCGGACCGCACGCTGGTGCTCTCCGCCGACGGCATCTCGGAAGCTTAGAACCTATCCGTGAATAAGACGGCCCTGCGTTGTGACGACAAAGCGACGGATGCAAGGCGCAAGCCGCGGCTCAGGGTCGGCCCCTGGGCAAGGCTTGCAACGCCGCAGACGCGCTTTGTCGTCGCAACCCTTCGGGCCGGGGCCGGATCGGGCGCATGCGGGTGTCGCGAGCCGCTTGTGGTGATCGACACCACGGCGCGACTCGCTCCTACGCCTGCGCCCGATCCGGCCCCGGCGCAGGGTCGCCTTATTCACGGATAGGTTCTTAGGAACCTGTCGGTTTCGGCCCCCCGGAACGCAGCCCGGCCGTCTTCGGGTTCGCGTGGGCATGCGCCTGCGCGAGCAACGGCGCAGGCGCGTTCTGCGCCTCCAGCGCTTCCAGGATCGGACACTCCGGTCGATCGTCGCCGTGACAGCAGTGGACGAGGCGTTCGAGCGTCGCCTTCATCGCAAGCAGTTCCTGCGCTTTGCGTTCCAGTTCAAGGATGTGCGCCAGCGCCAATGCCTTCACATCGCGGCTCGGGCGCCGGCGGTTCTGCCACAAGCCGACCAGCTCACCGATCTGCTGGATCGAGAAGCCAAGGTCGCGCGCGTGGCGGATGAAGCGCAGCGTGTGGATCTCGCTTGCGGTGTACTGGCGGTAGCCGGCGTCGGTCCTGGCGGGCTGCGGGAACAGCCCGACCTGTTCGTAGTGCCGGATCATCTTGGCCGACACGCCCGAGGCTGTTGCCGCCTCGCCGATGTTCATGGCGTCCATCTGTTTCTCCTCATGCGGTGGCAGGAACGGGTCGTTCGGCGGGCCGCGGTGCGGATGCCGTGTCGACGGACGAGCGCCAGCGACTCAGCAACAGTGCGTTGGCCACCACGCTGACGCTGCTGAAGGCCATTGCGGCGCCGGCGATCACGGGATTGAGAAGCCCGCAAGCCGCCAGCGGGATGCCCACCACGTTGTACGCGAAGGCCCAGAACAGACCGCGCTTGATGGTCGCGTAGGTGCGGCGCGAGACGTCCAGCGCATCGGCGACGAGCCGTGGGTCGCCGCGCATCAGCGTGATGCCAGCCGCCGCCATCGCGACGTCGGTGCCGGTCGACATCGCGATGCCGACGTCGGCAGCTGCCAGCGCCGGTGCGTCGTTGATGCCGTCGCCGACCATGGCCACCACCTTGCCGCCGGCGCGCAGCGCCTGCACGACGGCCGCCTTGTCGCCCGGCAGCACTTCGGCGCGGAAGTCATCGATGCCCAGCTCGCGGGCCACGGCTTCGGCGCTGCCGCGGTTGTCGCCGGTCAGCATCACCGTTGCGATTCCCAACCCGTGCAGGCGAGCCACCGCGTCGCGTGCCGACGCTTTCACGGCATCGCCGAAAGCGAGCAGCCCCAGCAGTTCCACCGCCTCGCCGTCCTTGCGCATCAACCAGGACACCGTGCGGCCCTCGCCTTCGAGGCGCGCGGCGTCGGCCGCCAGCGCGCCGACGCCGACACCGAGTTCGCGCAGCAGCCGGCCGCTGCCGAGCAGCACCACCCGGCCGCTCACCGTCGCTTCCAGTCCTCTTCCCGGCAGCGCGCGGGCATCGACGGCTTGCGTCACGACCAGCTGTTCGGCGTGCACCTTGTCCATCACCGCGCGCGCCAGCGGATGCTCGCTCGTCTGCTGCAGCGCGGCAGACAGCGACAGCACCTCGTCCCTCGTGTGACCCGCCGCTGCCAGCACGGCGACGAGCGACGGGCGCCCCTCGGTCAGCGTGCCGGTCTTGTCGAAGACCACCGTCGTCACTGCGTGGGCCAGTTCCAGCGCCTGCGCGTCCTTGATGAGGATCCCGTGCCGAGCCGCGACGCCGGTGCCGGCCATGATGGCGGTGGGCGTTGCCAGGCCCAGGGCACAAGGACAGGCGATGACGAGGACGGCAACGGCGTTGATGACGGCCTGCTCCCAGTGGCCCGCGGCCATCATCCAGGCGACGAGGGTCAGCAGCGCGACGCCGAGCACGACGGGAACGAACACGGCACTGACGCGGTCGACGACGCGCTGGATCGGCGCCTTGCCCGCCTGTGCCGACTCGACCATGCGGATGATCCGCGAGAGCGTCGTTTCGGTGCCCACCGCAAGCGTGCGGATTGTCAGTACGCCTTCGGCGTTGATGGCGCCTCCCGTGACCTTGTCGCCGGCCGCCTTCGCCACCGGCAGGCTCTCGCCGGTGATCAGCGACTCGTCGACGTGGCTGCGGCCCTCGGTCACCTCGCCGTCGACGGGCAGGCGCTCGCCGGGTCGGACCAGAACCCGGTCGCCGACGACGACGTCCTCGGCCGGCAGGTCGAGCTCGACGCCATCTCGCAGCACGCGCGCGGTCGCCGGCCGAAGGGCGTTCAGCGCCCGGATGGCCTCCGTCGTCCGCCGCTTGGCGCGGCCCTCGAGCCACTTGCCCAGCCGTACCAGCGTGATGACCGCAGCCGAGGCTTCGAAGTACAGATGCGGCATGCCATGGCCGACGTGTGCGAAGAGCAGGTAGACGGACAAGCCATAGGCGGCCGACGTACCGAGCGCGACCAGCAGGTCCATGTTGCCGGCGCCCGCGCGGACCGCCTTCCAGCCGGCGCTGTAGAAGCGCCAGCCGAGAAGGAACTGCACCGGGGTTGCCAATGCCAGTTGCATCCAGGACCCGAGCATCCAGGCGATGCCGAACAGCTGAAGCAGCATCGGGGCGACCAGCGGAAGCGTCAACGCCGCGCCCAGCGCGACTGGCCACCAGTCCGGGAGCCGCTTCTCCTCTGTCGGGCCCGTGCTCTGAAGATCGCTGGCGCCGTAGCCGGCCTTCTCGACGGCGGCCTTGAGCGCCGCGACGGGTACGGTCGAGAACACCTGGACGCTCGCGCGCTCGGTCGCCAGGTTCACCGACGCCGACAACACGCCCGGCACCTTCAGCAGTGCCTTCTCGACGCGCCCGACGCAGGAGGCGCAGGTCATGCCCTCGACCTGAAGCGCTACTTCGGCGACAGCCACGTCGTAGCCGGCCTTGCGCACCGCGGTGGCAAGCACCCCGGCGCTCACCGCAGACTCGGCATCGACGCTGGCCTGCTCGGTGGCCAGATTCACGCTGGCGTCCCTGACGCCGGGGAGTGCCTTCAGCGACTTCTCGACCCGCATCACGCAACTCGCACAGGTCATGCCCGTGACCTGAAGCCTGATGCCGGGCTGCATGCCAGGTGCGGTGACCGAGGAATTCATGATCGTGTATCCGGACCTGCGGTGTTAGACGATGCGCTGATCTTCTAGCTTCCTATCGTGGGAAGGTCAAGCGCAGTGCAGGGTTTCCCACCTCGTCTGCCGGGTCATGCTCGGGTTGCGTTGGTTCTCAGCTGACGCGGCCGTCACGGCCATCGCCGCCAGCAACGTCACTGCGCCGACCGCAGCGGCGAGAATCCGTGAATGCGCTTCCTGCTCTGTACCTTACGGTTGCCACCCGCCGTTGCCGCAAGACGTGCCGACCAAAGTGCGGTGGGGGGCGCGGGCCTTCGACACCATGCAGTCGCGTCCGGTGAGTGTTAGCCGGCGGGCGTCGGCCCTCGGCAGCAGGCCAGGGCCCGGAGGGAGCTGATGCTCGCGCTGCTGCAGGCCCTGTCGTGGCCCGAACTCCGGCTGCATCCGTGGCGCAATGCGACGGCGCTGCTCGCGGTCGTGCTCGGCGTCGCCCTCGCATTCTCGGTTCAGCTGATCAATGAGTCCGCGCTGAGCGAATTCGGTGCCGCGGTGCGCTCGCTCAGCGGCGAGGCCGACTTCGAGCTGCGCTCGGCCTACCGCGGCGCGGCCGGCGGATTCGACGAGCGGTTCTACGCGCGCGTCGCCGCGCACCCGCAGGTGGCGCTCGCGAGCCCGGTGGTCGAGCTCGACACCGTGGCCCTCGCCACCGATGGCCGGCGCGTCGCGATGCGCGTGCTGGGCCTGGACATGCTCGTCGCCGCGCAGCTCGCGCCCGGCCTGCTCCCGCACGCCTTCGCCGGCGAGGCGCGCCTGGCGATGCTCGATCCCGGCGCCCTCTTCCTGAACCCCGCGGCGCAGCAGGCGCTGGGGCTCGCTGCCCGGGCGTCGGGCAGCACGCTCAGGCTGCTCGCCGGCGGCACGCTGCGAACGCTGCGGGTCGCCGGGCAGGTGAGCGTCGGCGGGCCGCTGCTCGCGGTGATGGACATCGCCGGCGCGCAGGCGCAATTCGGCGTGCTCGGCAGGCTGAGCCGCATCGACGTGCGGCTGGTACCCGGAGCGCAGCGCGACACCGTGCTGCGCGAGTTGGTCACTTCCGCCGGGCGTGCGCGCCGCCGCCCCCGAAGAGGCCGCGCAGCGGCTGTCGAACGTGTCGCGCGCCTACCGCGTCAACCTGAGTGTGCTGGCGCTGGTGGCGCTGTTCACCGGTGCGTTCCTCGTCTTTTCGGTGCTCTCACTGTCGGTGGCCAAGCGCCAGCCGCAGTTCGCGCTGCTCGGCGTGCTCGGCATGAGCGCGCGCGAGCGGCTGCAGCTCGTCGTCGCCGAGTCGGCCCTGCTCGGCATCGTCGGCAGCGTTCTCGGGCTGGCGCTCGGCACGGTGCTCGCGATGGGGGCGTTGCACTGGCTGGCGGGCGACCTCGGTGGCGGATTCTTCCAGGGCGTGGCCACGCCGCTGCAATTCAGCCTCCGAGCGGCGCTGGTCTACGGCGCGCTCGGCGTCGCCGCCGCCGTCGTCGGCGGCTGGCTGCCGGCGCGCAACGCGCAGCGCCTCGCCCCGGCGCAGGCGCTGAAGGGCTTCGCGGTGCAGTCGGGCGCGTTCGAGCGCCCCTGGTTCGGCCCGGCACTGCTGCTGGCCGGCGTGCTGCTGGCGCTCGCCCCGCCGCTGTTCGGTCTGCCGATCGCGGCCTATGTCTCCGTCGCCTTCCTGCTCCTCGGCGGCATCGCCTGCGTGCCGGTGGCGGTGGCGCTGCTGCTGCGCGGCATCGCACCACCGCAGGCGGCGCTGCCGCTGCTGGCGGTCGAGCGCGCACGCCGCCAGCGCCACAGCGCGACCATCGCCGTCGCCGGCGTGGTGGCGAGCCTCGCGCTTTCGGTGGCTTTGACGGTGATGGTGGCGAGCTTTCGCGACTCGATGATGCGCTGGCTCGACGCCGTGCTGCCGGCAGACCTGTACGTGCGGGCTGCGGCGAGCATGAGCGCCGGCGACAGCGTCTTCCTCGCGTCCCCGTTCGTGCAGGCAGTAACGAAGCTGCCCGCCATTGCGCGCGCCGAGGCGCAGCGCGCGACGCAGGTGCAGCTGGCGTCGGATCGACCGTCCGTGGCGCTGATCGCGCGGCCGCTCGGCGACGATCCGGCGCAGGCCTTGCCGCTGGTGGGCTCGCTGCGCCCCGCCGAGCCGGGCCGCGTGGCGGTCTACGTCAGCGAGGCGATGGTGAGCCTGTACGGCGCCGCGCCGGGAACGACGCTCGCCCTGCCGCTGCCCGATGGCCGCGTGCAGCCGCTGCAGGTGCGCGGCGTGTGGCGCGACTACGCCCGCCAGGGCGGTGCGCTGATCGTCGATGCGGCCGACTACCGCGCCTTCAGCGGCGACGACCGCGTGAACGACCTCGCGCTGTGGCTCGCGCCGGGCAGCGACCTGGCGTCGCTGCAGCAGGCCATTGCCGCGCTGGCGGGCGACACGACGATAGAGTTCGCGGCAGCGGGCGAGATCCGTGCCGTCTCGCTGCGCATCTTCGACCGCAGCTTCGCCGTCACCTACTGGCTGCAGGCGGTGGCGATCGCGATCGGCCTGTTCGGCATCGCGGCGAGCTTCTCGGCCCAGGTGCTGTCGCGGCGCAAGGAGTTCGGCCTGCTCGTGCACCTGGGCCTGACGCGGCGACAGGTCGTCTCCGTGGTGGCGGCCGAAGGCGCGCTGTGGACGGGCGTCGGCACGCTGCTCGGGCTGGCGCTGGGTCTCGCGGTGAGCGTCGTGCTCGTCAAGGTCGTGAATCCGCAGAGCTTTCACTGGACGATGGACCTCTCGCTGCCCGGCGTGCGGCTGGCGCTGCTGTGCGGCGCCGTGGTCGCCGCCGGCACGGCAACCGCCTGGCTGGCCGCGCGCGCACTGGCGGCGCGCGACATGGCGCTCGCCGTGAAGGAAGACTGGTGATGCGGCGGCGCGCCGTGCTGTTGGCCGGTGGCGCGCTGCTCGGCCTGCCCGCGCGGGGGCAGTACGTCGTCCGGCCGGGTGTACCGATCACGCTGCCGCGCGACTTCGGCGCCCACCCCGAGTTCCGCACCGAGTGGTGGTACGTCACCGGATGGTTGACCCCCAGGACGCTTGCGGCGTCGCCCCCCCGGGGGGGAGTGGTCGGTTCGGGGCGGCCCGGCGCCGACCTCGATGGGCCGGGCATCGCCGAACCTTACGGCTTCCAGATCACCTTCTTCCGCTCGCGCACCGACGTGCCGCAGGACCATCCCAGCGCTTTCGCGGCCAGGCAACTCCTGTTCGCGCACGCCGCGCTGACCGATCCGCTGGCGGGCAAGCTGCACCATGACCAGCGCATCGCCCGCGCCGGCTTCGGCATTGCGCAGGCGAGCGAGCACGACACCGACGTGCAACTGCGCGGCTGGTCGCTGCGGCGCGAAGGCTCGCTCGGCGACCACCGCTACGTCGCCCGCATCGACGCCGGCGCGCAGGGCTTCGCGCTGGCCCTCGAACTCGCAGCGACGCAACCGGTGCTGCTGCAGGGCGACGCCGGCTTCTCGCGCAAGGGGCCCGACGCGGCGCAGGCAAGCTACTACCTGAGCGAGCCGCAGCTCGCCGTGACCGGCACGCTGACGCTCGCGGGGCGCCAGGCCGCCGTCAGCGGCCGCGCCTGGCTGGACCACGAATGGAGCGAGTCGCTGCTGCACCGCGACGCGGTCGGCTGGGACTGGATCGGCATGAACCTCGACGACGGCGGCGCGCTCACTGCCTTTCGCCTGCGGCGCCAGGACGGCTCGTCGTTGTGGGCCGGCGGCAGCCTGCGTTCGCGCGACGGCCGGCTGCAGGTCTTCGGCCCAAGCGACGTCGCCTTCACGCCGCTTCGCGTCTGGACCAGCCCGGCCACGCAGGCGCGCTATCCGGTGCAGTGGCGCATTGCCACGCCGGGGGAAGCTTCGAGGTGCGGGCCCGGCTCGACGCGCAGGAACTCGACAGCCGCGCGTCGACCGGCACCGTGTACTGGGAAGGCCTGAGCGAGCTCTTCGACGCGCAGGGCCGGCGCGTCGGGCGCGGTTACCTGGAGTTGACCGGGTACGCCTCGCCGCTGCGCTTGGCCTGAAACGGCAGCGTTCGCACGCAGTTGCGGCCGTCGGCCTTGGCCGCGCACAGCGCAGCGCCGGCCTCGTGGATCATCCAGTCGAGCGTCGGCAGTTCCCTGCGCAACGGCGCCACGCCGATGCTCACCGTCGTCCCGACCTCCGCGCCCTGCCACGGCAGGCGCAGCGCCTGCACGCGGGCGCGGATGCGCTCGGCCACGTCGAGCGCACCGAGCGGATCGGTCTGCGGCAGGAAGACGGCCAGTTCCTCGCCGTCGAAGCGCGCCAGCACGTCGGGTTGACGCAGCGAGGCAGCCGCCGCGTGCGAGATCCGGCGCAGCAGTTCGTCGCCGCACGGCTGGCCGTGGTCTTCATTGATGCGCTTGAAGTGGTCGGCGTCGATGAGCAGCAGCGCCGCATCGTTGCCGTAACGCCGCGCGCGCTCCCACTCACGTTGCGCAACGGTCATGAAGTGGCGCCGGTTCGGCACGCCGGTGAGTTCGTCGTGCATTGCGGGCACGCCCGCCCGGTTGCGTGCACGCAGCAGATCGAATACCAGGCGCAGCAAGGTGAAGGCCAGCAGCGGGGCGAGCAGCAGGGAGAGCACGCTCGCCGACACCAGCGCGTCGAAGCGATCGCCCCGCCCGAGTACGCTGATCACCGCCTGCGCCAGCAGCACTGCCAGCAACCAGGCGCCGGCGGTCAGCAACGCCGTGGCAGGCCACAGGCCGAGGCGCAGCAAGCGCTGGCTCAGGGAGCCGATCCGACCGGGTGCCGCGTCGGGTTGTGCGTCAGAGGAAGAAGCGAGGGCCATGTTCTGTTCACCGGGAGTCCCTCCATTCGATCACATTCGCGCCCGAGACGCACCCCCCAGTCGAGCGCCGTGTCGAACGCCGTGTCGAACGCCACGGCCGCGCCAACCGATCGCCATCGCCGGGGCTTGTCGATTGTCAACGCAGCCTCGCCACCTTCGCGGCACACTGGGTGCAGCGGGCGAAGGAGAGGGTACGTGCCCGCTCGCCATGACCCGCATCGCCATCGAAACCGCGTCGATCCCGCACCGAAGTGTCGATTTCGGACCTTCGAACCTCCGGGGCGCCCGGGAGTGGTACCCGATCCTCGCGTGTGTCCTGCCCTGGCTTGCACTGCTGGCGCTGTTGCTGTCGGTACCGTGGGCAGTCGGGCGTGAAGTGGCGCAGCAAGCAGCGAACCGCGACAGCCCGGTGCTCGAGGTCTTCGTGAGGGAGGGCTGCCCGCATTGCGCCGCGGCCGAGGCGTACCTGCCGACGCTCGCCAGCGAACGACCGGGGCTGCAGATCGTCCTGCGCTCGGTGGACGGCGATTCGGCCGCCCGCGACGACCTGGCGCGGCATTCCCGCAATGCAGGCATCTGGCCCCCCGGCGTGCCGACATTCGTCGTCGACGGCCGGGTTCTCGTCGGCTTCGAGAGCGCGCAGCGCACCGGTCCGGAGGTGGCTGCGCTGATCGAGCGCCGTTCGGAGCCGCCGGCGAGCGTCGAGACGCGGCTCGTCGGGCCGCTCAACGTCTCCCGCCTGGGGTTTCCACTGTTCACCCTCGCCCTCGGTCTGCTCGACGGCTTCAATCCCTGCGCGATGTGGGTGCTGCTGTTCCTGCTGTCGCTGCTGGTGCGCTTGCACGACCGCAGGCGGATGGCCTTGGTCGCCGGCACCTTCGTGTTCGTCAGCGGCGCCGTGTACTTCGCGTTCATGGCCGCGTGGCTCAACGTCTTCCTGCTGGTGGGGCTGTCGACCTACCTGCGCTGGGCGCTGGGTGGCGTGGCACTGACGATCGGCGCCTTCAATGTCAAGGACTTCCTGCGCCCGGGATGGGGTCCCTCGTTGGCCATTGCGGCCTCGGCCAAGCCGGGCCTCTACGACCGGATGCGCGCGGTCCTGCGGGCCGACTCGCTGCTGCCTTCGCTGAGCGGCGTCGCCGCGCTGGCGATCGCCGTGAACTTCATCGAGTTGCTGTGCACCGCCGGCATTCCGGCCCTCTACACCGCCGTGCTCGCCCAGCAGGGGCTGAGTCCCGCGGCCCACTACGCCTACCTCGGCCTGTACATCGTCGGCTACGTGGCGGACGACGCGCTGATGGTCACGCTGGCGGTCATCGCGCTCGGCAGCCGCAAGCTGTCGGAGGGCGCGGGGCGCTGGCTCAAGCTACTGAGCGGGGCGGTCATGCTGCTGCTCGGTGCAACGATGCTGCTGCGTCCCGAATGGCTGGTCTGATCCACCAAGGCGGTGCCGCCTTGCGCCAGCCGCTGCGGTCCTCTCGGGCCGACGCCCGCTTCGAGCGCACATCGCCGGCCACGCTGGCGCGGCGGCACGCCGCTTAGACTGCGGCCATGTCCGACACCTCAGCTCCCGACGCTTCACCTGCAGGCGCAGAGGCGCTCGCGCCCCGCAGTGCGACCGCTGCCAAACCGCCTCCTCCCGCCCGCAGCGTGGGCCCGTTGCGCGGACTGCTGCCCTTCCTGCGCCCCTACCGTGGCCGCATCGCGCTCGCCGCGCTGTTCCTCGTGCTTGCGGCCGTCAGCACGCTCGTCTTTCCGGTCGCGCTCAAGGCGCTGATCGACCAGGGGCTGGTGGCGAGCGACCCGGGCGAGCGCGTGATGGCGCTGCGCACGCACTTCTTCGAGCTGTTCGCCGTCGGCGTGGCGCTCGGCGTGTTTTCGGCAGCGCGCTTCTACATGGTGAGCTGGCTCGGCGAACGCGTCACCGCCGACCTGCGCAATGCGGTCTATGCGCACGTCGTGGCGCAGAGCCCCGAGTTCTTCGAGACGACGCAGACCGGCGAGGTGCTGTCGCGCCTGACCACCGACACCACGCTGGTGCAGACCGTCGTCGGCTCCAGCCTGTCGATGGGCCTGCGCAATACCGTGATGGGGCTGGGCGCGATGGCGATGCTCGTCGTCACCAACCCGGTCGTGATGACGCAGGTACTCGGCATTCTCGTTCTCGTCGTGCTGCCGTCGCTCTACTTCGGCCGCCGCGTGCGCAGCCTCTCCCGCGCCAGCCAGGACCGTGTTGCCGATTCGAGCGCCATCGCCGCCGAGGTGCTGAACGCCATACCCGTCGTCCAGAGCTACACGCAGGAGGCGCGCGAGGCGAAGCGTTTCGACGCCTCGACCGAGAACGCGTTCGAGACGGCGGTGCGGCGCAGCCGGCTGCGCGCCTTCCTCGTCGCGTTCATCATCAGCGCGACCTTCGGTGCGCTGCTGTGGGGGCTGTACCAGGGCACGCAGGCGGTGATCGACGGCACCATCAGCGCCGGCCACCTGGGGCAGACGGTGGTCTACGTGATCATCCTCGTCTCCTCGGTCGCCGTCCTGTCCGAGGTCTACGGCGACCTGCTGCGCGCGGCCGGCGCCACCGAGCGGCTGATGGAGCTGCTGGCGGCGCGCTCGAGCATCGTCACGCCGCCGCGACCGGTCGTGCTGCCGGCCGTCGCGGGCGGCTCGTCGCTGCGCATCGAGGCGGTGACGTTCCACTACCCGTCGCGCCCGCTGCGCCCGGCGCTCGACCACGTGACGCTCGAAGTGCGCGCGGGCGAGACGGTGGCCATCGTCGGTCCGAGCGGCGCCGGCAAGAGCACGCTGTTCCAGCTGCTGCTGCGCTTCTACGACGCGCAGCACGGGCGGGTGCTGATCGACGGCGTGCCGGTGCGCGACACGGCGCTGGCCGAGCTGCGCGGCCGCATCGGCATCGTGCCGCAGGACGCGGTGATCTTCTCGACCAGCGCGCTGGAGAACATCCGCTACGGCCGCCCCGACGCGAGCGACGCCGACGTGATCGCCGCGGCCAGGGGCGCCCATGCGCACGAGTTCCTGCAGGCGCTGCCCGAGGGCTATGCCACCTTCCTCGGCGAACGCGGCGTGCGGCTGTCTGGCGGCCAGCGCCAGCGCATCGCGATCGCCCGCGCGATGCTGAAGAACGCCCCGCTGCTGCTGCTCGACGAAGCGACGAGCGCGCTCGACGCCGAGAGCGAACGCATGGTGCAGGCGGCGCTCGAATCGGCGATGCGCGACCGTACGACGCTCGTCATCGCGCACCGCCTCGCGACCGTGCAGCGCGCCGACCGCATCGTCGTGCTCGATCATGGCCATGTCGTCGACACCGGAACCCACGCCGAGCTCGTCGCACGTGGCGGCCTCTACGCGCGGCTGGCGGCGATGCAGTTCAGCGAGGGCGGCCTGGCGCCCTGACCGGGCGACCGACTTCGGCCGATGCAAGGCGTGCGATACAGTCTTTGCATGAGCACGAGCCTTCGAAGCACTTCGAGCGGCGATGCGGGCCATCGCAGCACGAGCCTGCCTCGCCGCGCTGCTCGGACTGGCCGCCGGGCCGCTGTGCGCAGCCCCGGCCGACGTCGCCCCGGCGGCACGCGCAAGGCCGACCGACAAGGCCTCGGCAGAGTTGGCGGAGCGCGCGGCGAGCGCGGCCGCCGAGTCGCCGCTGGTGCTGGCCGCCGCCGCGGCGCAGGCGGCGGCGGAGCAGGCGGGGCTGGTGATGGTGTTCAACCGGCCGGTGGTTCGCCTCTATGCCCCCCTGCCAGGCGTCACGCCCACCGTCCGTGCCCAACGCGCGCAGGATGAAGCGGCCCGCCTGCTCGGGTCTGGCGGGCCGGGCGTCGTCAGCACGTCGTCGCTCCTCGGCGTGGACTTCGTGATGGTCGACGGCATCAGCGTGTTCCCGCTGCTGCCAGGAGACCTCGTCCAAGGGCAGACGATCGACGGCGTCGTGGCGGCCATGCAGCTGGCCGTGAACGAGCACCGCGAGGCGACTTCCCTCGGCCTGATGCTGCGCGCGACCGGCTTCGCCCTGCTCGCCACGCTGGTCTTCGTCAGCATTGCATGGGTGCTGCAGCGGTTGCGCTTCTGGCTCGGCAAGTCGCTCGCGAGCCTCGGGCACCGCTACAGTGCGCGCCTCGCGCTGGGTGGCACGATGCTGCTCGGCCGCGATCGCGTCGTCACGCTGTCACGGGTGTTCACGTCCATCACTTACTACACGCTGCTGCTGATCCTCGCCAGCGAATGGCTGGGCTTCACGCTGCGCCGTTTCCCCTACACGCGGCGCTGGGGCGAGCAGTTGAACGAGTCGGAGCTCAGTCTCGCCGCCGACATGCTGCGCGCCATCGCAGCGTCGCTGCCCGGGCTGGCCGTGGCGGTCGTGATCTTCTTCATCGCGCGCGGCGTGCTCGGCCTGACGACGCCCTTCTTCGCCCAGGTCGAGCGCGGCGACCTGAACCTGGAGTGGATCGACAAGTACACCGTCCGCGCGACGCGAAAACTCGTCAACATCGGTGTCTGGCTGTTCGCCCTGGCGATGGCCTACCCCTACCTGCCCGGCGCGGAGTCCGACGCGTTCAGGGGTATTTCGGTGCTGCTCGGCCTGATGCTGACGATCGGCTCGTCGAATCTCGTCGGCCAGGGGATCAGCGGACTGATCCTGGTCTACAGCCATACGCTGAGACTCGGCGAATACGTGCGCATCGGCGACGTCGAGGGAACCGTCACCGAGATGAAGACCTTCGCGGTGCGCATCCGCACCGGCATGGGCGAGGAGCTGACGCTGCCCAACGCGATGATCGTCGGCGCGGTGACGAAGAACTATTCGCGCACCGTGATGGGCGCCGGCTACATCGTCGACACGGTGATGACGATCGGCTACGACACGCCCTGGCGCCAGGTGCACGCGATGATGATCGAGGCGGCGCGGCGCACCGAAGGCGTGCTCGAGAAACCGGCACCTTACGTGTTCCAGACCGCGCTGAGCGACTTCTATGTCGAATACCGCCTCGTCGCCCAGGCCCTGGCCAGCACGCCGCGCCCGCGGGCACAGGTGCTCGCGGACCTGCACGCGAACCTGCAGGACTTGTTCAACGAAAACGGCGTGCAGATCATGTCGCCACACTACCTCGGTGATCCGGCCGAGGCGAAGATCGTGCCGCCGGCGAAGTGGGACCCTCCGATGATCGGCAAGCGCTGAGCACTCAAGTTTCCAGGGGCGCGCGATTCGAGACAATGGCTGCCGAAGTCGGCGCGCCGCAATCGAAGCAAGCCGCGCTGACTGCAACGCCGGACGCGGCCGTCGCGGCGCCGGATCACAGAACTTCCCGCTCCTCCATGCCCGCCCAGATGACTACTCGCCCGATCCGCTCGCAGTACGAGGACTTCATGCGTCACGTCGCCGAGCACGGCGTGTTCAAGCCCGACCGCACCGGCACCGGGACGAAAAGCGTTTTCGGGCACCAGATGCGCTTCGACCTGAGCGAGGGCTTCCCGCTCGTCACGACGAAGAAGGTGCACCTGAAGTCGATCGTCCTCGAGCTGCTGTGGTTCCTGCGCGGCGACGGCAACGCGCGCTGGCTGCAGGAGCGCGGCGTGACGATCTGGGACGAATGGGCCAGGCCAGACGGCGACCTTGGACCCGTGTACGGCGTGCAGTGGCGCAGCTGGCCGACGCCCGGCGGCGGCCACGTCGACCAGATCGCGGAGGTCGTGAAGCAGTTGAAGACGAACCCCGATTCGCGCCGCATCATCGTCAGCGCGTGGAACGTGGCCGAACTGTCGAAGATGGCACTGCTGCCGTGCCATGCGTTCTTCCAGTTCTACGTCGCCGACGGCAAGCTCAGCTGCCAGCTCTACCAGCGCAGCGCCGACATCTTCCTCGGCGTGCCGTTCAACATCGCGAGCTATGCGCTGCTGACGCACATGCTGGCGCAGCAGTGCGACCTGGCCGTCGGCGACTTCATCTGGACCGGCGGCGATTGCCACATCTACAGCAACCACGCCGAGCAGGTGGCGCTGCAGCTCTCGCGCACGCCGCACCCGTACCCGCGGCTGCACCTCAAGCGCCGTCCGCCGTCGATCTTCGACTACGCATACGAGGACTTCGAAGTGCTCGAATACCACCACCATCCGGCGATCAAGGCGCCTGTGGCGATATGAGCCGCGGAGAGGGGCCACGCGAAGCGGGGATCGAAGCGAAAGCGAAATTCGCCTGCCGCCGACCTCACGACGGTCCGGGCCGAGCCTGTGCCGACGTGGCGGCGGTGTGACGGTATGAAACTGGTAGTGATCGCAGCGGTGGCACGCAACGGCTGCATCGGCAGAGACAACGGCCTGCTGTGCCACTTTCCCGAAGACCAGCAGCACTTCCGCCGCGTCACGATGGGGTGCCCGGTCGTCATGGGGCGCAAGACCTGGGACTCGCTTCCGCCGCGCTATCGGCCCTTGCCCGGCCGGCGCAACATCGTCGTCACCCGCAACCCGCTGTGGTGGGCCGCGGGCGCGGAACCCGCACCGTCGCTGGACGCCGCCATCGCACTCGTCGAGGCCGAGGCCAGGGTCTTCGTGATCGGCGGCGGCGATCTCTATCGCCAGGCAATCGCGCGCGCCGACGAACTCGTGCTGACCGAGATCGACCGCGACTTCGATGGCGACACGCGCTTCCCGGCCTGGAATCGCAGCCTCTTTCGCGAAGTCGGCCGCGAGGCGCACCACGCCGGCCCGCCGAACGACTTCGACTACGCCTTCGTCACTTACCAACGCAACGCACCCTGAGGAACCCGAGACATGTCTGAAGACGGATTCCACGTTCATGGCCCGCACGACCACGCGCTCGAGCACGCTGCGCACGAACCGGCAGGCAGCTTCTCCGGCCGGCTCGCCGTGGCCACCGCGATCCTCGCCACGGTGGCGGCGATCTTTTCCTACATGGGTGGGGCGACGCAGTCGAACGCCGGGCTGCTCAAGAACAGTGCGGCGATCCGCAAGACCGAGGCGGCAAACCAGTGGGCTTACTACCAGTCGAAGAGCAACAAGCAGAACCTGAGCGAACTTGCGGTCGAACTGGTTCCCGAGGCGAGGAAGGCCTTCTACCAGGACGAGGCAAGGCGCTACAAGGCCGAAAAGACCGAGATCCAGACGAAGGCCGAGGCTCTCGAGGCCGAGTCGATCGTCTTCGACGAGCAGAGCAACCAGCAGATCCACGAGCACCACCGCTGGGCGCAGGCGACGACCGTGCTGCAGATCTCCATCGCGATGGCGGCGATTGCGCTGCTCACCCAGCGCAGGTGGCTGGTCTGGGGCGTGCTCGGCCTGGGTGCGCTCGGCAGCGCGCTCGGTGCGCTGGCCTGGCTGCACGTATGACGCGGGGCGTGCAGATGCAACTCGCGACCTGGAACGTCAACTCGCTCGCCGTGCGCCTGCCGCAGGTGCTGGCCTGGCTGGCCCTGAATCCGGTGGACGTGCTGGTGCTGCAGGAAACCAAGCTCAGCGACGACAAGTTTCCGCACGCCGCGATCGAAGCCGCCGGCTACCGCGCGCAGTGGCACGGGCAGAAGACCTACAACGGCGTCGC
Source organism: uncultured bacterium (assembly GCA_963802435.1). Lineage (GTDB taxonomy): Bacteria > Pseudomonadota > Gammaproteobacteria > Burkholderiales > Burkholderiaceae_C > CAIKUF01. The sequence goes on along the minus strand of CAWDIT010000013.1, from coordinate 657 downwards.
GCTGCTGAGCCGCGGCGAGGTCGAGGCGGTGGTGAAGAACATCCCTGGCCACGACGACCCGCAGGCGCGCGTGATCGCCGCCACGGTCGGCTGCGTGCGCGTGATCGGTGCCTACTTCCCGAACGGGCAGGCGCCGGACAGCGACAAGTTCCAGTACAAGATGCAGTGGCTGGACGCCCTGCGCGGCTGGCTCGCACGGGAACTGGCAGCCCATCCGCGCCTCGTGCTGATGGGCGACTTCAACATCGCACCCGAAGACCGCGACGTGTTCGATCCCGAACTGCTGCGCGGCACGATCCACTGCACCGACGAGGAACGCGCGCACTTTCGAGCGCTGCTCGGCCTCGGCCTGGTCGACGCGTTCCGCCTCTTCGAGCAGCCAGCGAAGAGCTGGAGCTGGTGGGACTACCGCAACCTTGCGTTCCGTCGCAACCAGGGCCTGCGCATCGATCACGTCCTGGTCAGCGAGGCGCTGCAACCCGAGGTCAGCGCGTGCGTGATCGACAAGCTGCCACGCAAGAACGAGCGGCCGAGCGACCACGCACCCGTGGTCCTCACGCTGCGCAGCACTGAAGAGACATCCTGATCCCGCGATTGGCGAGCTTCTGATTTCGGCCAGCAATCCGACCCAGCCAACCTGGCGGAGGTGCATGGGTC
>CAWDIT010000012.1:0-92537 GCA_963802435.1 uncultured bacterium | reverse complement strand
AGGGCCCTTCGCTGGGAAGGGCCCTGACTGGTTGGCGGAGAGGATGGGACTCGAACCTACGATCACTGTCAATTGACTGGCCTTTCGTCTCCAATCGGCCCGGCCTTTGGACGGAGCGGGTGCCCCGAGGGGTCCCCCTCCTTCCACACCCCGCAGCCCGGGAAGCCGCGGCGGGCCGCTGCCGGTCCCGTCGTTGACGATGGGCGCCTAATTGAACGGCCCTTCGGCATTGGCTTTGACTTCGGCTAAGTCGCGCTGGCGATCTGCACCAGTCAATCGCCACCGGAATTGACTGTGCTCACCATCGGCCGAACAGCTGGTGCTAGTGTTGCTCGATCCCCATGCTCGCGGGTTCTGGCCGTCGTGAGGCGACTCGCCGCCAACGTGCATGCGGGTTTCTTGCACCAACCGGAGAATGACATGGGTTCGAACACGAAGGCAGTCCTCAACTACGGCGACGGCAAGTCCGTCGAGTTTCCAGTCCTAGGCGGCACCATCGGGCCCGAGGTGCTCGACATCCGCTCGCTGTACGGCAAGTCCGGGATGTTCACGTACGACCCCGGCTTCATGTCCACCGCGAGCTGCCAGTCGAAGATCACCTACATCGACGGCGACCAGGGCGTGCTGCTGTACCGCGGCTACCCGATCGAGCAGTTGGCCGCGAACTGCGATTTCCTCGACACCTGCTATCTGCTGCTCAAGGGTGAACTACCGACACCGGCGCAGAAGAAGGATTTCGTGCTGTCCATCAATCAGCACACGATGGTCCACGAGCAGATGCAGTTCTTCATGCGCGGCTTCCGGCGCGATGCGCATCCGATGGCGGTGCTCACGGGCCTGGTGGGCGCCTTGTCGGCGTTCTACCACGACGCGCTGGACATCAACAGCCCGCGCGACCGCGAGATCTCGGCGCTGCGCCTGATCGCGAAGATGCCGACGCTGGTCGCGATGTCGTACAAGTACTCGCTCGGCCAGCCGTACTTCTATCCGAAGAACGACCTGTCGTACACGGCAAACTTCATGCGCATGATGTTCGCCAACCCGTGCGAGGAGTACCAGCTCAACGACGTGCTGGTGCGCGCGCTTGACCGCATCTTCATCCTGCACGCCGACCACGAGCAGAACGCCAGCACCTCGACCGTGCGGCTGTGCGGATCGTCGGGCACCAACCCGTTCGCGGCGATCGCCGCCGGCGTGGCCTGCCTGTGGGGCCCGGCGCACGGCGGTGCCAACGAGGCCTGCCTGAACATGCTGCAGCGGCTGCAGATCCAGGGCGGCGTCGAGAAGCTCGGCGAGTTCATCGCCAAGGTCAAGGATCCGGCCTCCGGGACGCGCCTGATGGGCTTCGGTCACCGGGTCTACAAGAACTACGACCCGCGCGCCAAGCTGATGCGCGAGACCTGCTACGAGGTGCTCGGCGAGCTGGGACTGGAGGGCGACCCGCTGTTCAAGCTGGCGATGGCGCTGGAGAAGGTGGCGCTCGAGGACGACTACTTCGTCTCCCACAAGCTCTACCCGAACGTCGACTACTACTCCGGCATCGTGCAGAAGGCGCTGGGTATCCCGGTGGCGATGTTCACCGGCATCTTCTCGCTTGCCCGAACCGCCGGCTGGATCGCCCAGTGGCAGGAGATGATCACCGATCCGGAATACAAGATCGGCCGTCCCCGCCAGCTGTACAACGGCCCCGCGCGCCGCGACGTGCCGGCAATGAAGCCCAAGGCCTTGCCGGCCGCCAAGGAAGCGCTGGCGACCGCGGACTGAGCCATGCCGGGGCCCGCCGCGCCACTTCAGTGAGCGCGGCGGGTGGCGCTCGGCGCGCTCAGGCCATCGGCCGATGCAGGTACTGTTCGTGGGGGTTCGCTCGGTTCGCCGACGACGAGAAGGCCCACGAGTTCATTGCAGCGCCACAGCCGCCCTTCTCCGAGCGGCCGCATCCAAACGGCCGCATCTACTCCTCGGGGAGATTCTGGCGGAAATTGAAGGGCTGGTCACATCAGTACAGCGACGCAAACCAAGTCTGGTCGACGGCAGTGTCCGGGGCTTCAATTTCAATAATTGCAGGGACCCGCGCGGAGTGGCCTTAATGGGTGAAGTACCCAAGCCCCGCCACGGGGTCGCCTTTCCTGGTCCCACCCCCACCCCCCCGCCCGGCCTTCCGTGATGCCGCGCGCTGTGCTCGACGTACACGAATTAGCCCTTGCCGGGAGATCGTGGGGACGGCCAGCGCGAGTCGCGCGGTGGGCGGCGGCACAGAACATGACCACCGAGCAAGAGCGTGAGGTGCTGGCCCCGTTCCTGGACCGGGCGCGACCGGAGGCATCCTTGTAGTCGGCCAGGTCAAGGCTGAACTGGAAGCCAGCATGGGGCGTCCCATGCGTTGTCCTCGGTCTATAACCTGCTGCACCGACACGCTGGCGCAAGCTCGCCCCGGACAAGCGCCACCCGCAGAGTGACCCGCTGGCTCAGCAGGAGTGGAAAAAAACTCCCCGAGCGACTCGCCGAAGTCCGCGCGCTCTGGGCAGGGCAAGGTCCGATCAAGTTGATGTTCCAGGACGAGGCACGCTTCGGACGCATCAACGACGTGCGCCGCTGCTGGCCCCTAGGCCCGTGCGCCCGCTGTGCCACCATGCTGACCCACGAGTACACCTATGCCTACCGCGGTCATTCACGGCGACAGCGATTGCCCTTCGGACTGGCACGCAACACGATGGCGAGTTCGAACGCGACCAACTGCCCCTGCTCGCTTCGCTTGGTAAAGATCGCGGATGACGAAGGGTCGACACGCTCTTCTCGCGTACACAGTCGCGCAAGATTTGGTGGGTCAGATACTGGGTCGAAAAGAAAAACGGGCCGCGAAGGCCCGTGTTTCCTAACTAGTTGGCGGAGTGGACGGGACTCGAACCCGCGACCCCCGGCGTGACAGGCCGGTATTCTAACCAACTGAACTACCACTCCGTGTGGCTGCTGGCGTTCCAGATTGCTCTGCAAGTGCCATCAAACTTGGCGTCCCCTAGGGGATTCGAACCCCTGTAATCACCGTGAAAGGGTGGTGTCCTAGGCCTCTAGACGAAGGGGACATGTTCTTCGTCGACTTGTGCTGCGTCCGACTCCAGCAACGTTGGTGGAGGTAAGCGGGATCGAACCGCTGACCTCTTGCATGCCATGCAAGCGCTCTCCCAGCTGAGCTATACCCCCTGCGTTGCCTTCGCCAGGGATTCGCATCCCGTGCCGCACAAGCGAGACCGCGATTATAGCCAGCCTTTCAGCTCGCCCGCAATCGCGCCAGCACTGTCTCCCTCGCGAACAGTGCGAGCACCGCGTCGAGCGACGGCGTCTGCGATCGGCCGCAGACGAGCACGCGCACTGCCATCGCGAGTTGCGGCATCTTCAGGCCGTGCGCCGCCAGCGCCTGCTTCACCGCCTGCTGGATCGAGTCCTTGTTCCACTCGGCTTCGGCCAGGGCTTGACGCAGCGTCGCGAGTGCCGGCCGAACCGCTGCCGTCACGTGGGTCGCGAGGTCTGCGTCCGAAGGAACCACCTGGGCGAAGTACATCGCCAGCCACTCGGCGAGCTCGCGCGTCGTCGAGCAGCGGTCCTTGTACAACGCGATCGCCTGCTCCATGTGCGCGTCGGCCGTCGCCTGCAGGCCCAGCCGGGCGAGTTGCTCGACGACCAGCGGCGCGAGCTGCGCATCCGGCGTCAGCTTGATGTGTTGCGCGTTCACCCAGCGCAGCTTGGCTTCGTCGAACTGTCCCGCGCTCTTGCCGAGGTGATCGAGATTGAACCACTGCACGAGCTGCTCGCGAGAAAAGATCTCGTCGTCTCCGTGGCTCCAACCGAGCCGCGCAAGATAGTTCACCACCGCATCTGCAAGGTAGCCCTCGTCCCGGTACTGCATGACGGGCTTCGCCCCATGTCGCTTGCTCATCTTCTCGCCCTGCTCGTTGAGCACGGTCGGCAGATGGGCGTAGACCGGCGGCGTTGCGCCCAGCGCGCGGAGGATGTTGATCTGACGCGGCGTGTTGTTGACGTGGTCGTCGCCGCGAATCACGTGCGTGATCGCCATGTCGATGTCGTCGACGACGACGCAGAAGTTGTAGGTCGGCGTGCCGTCGGGACGGGCGATCACCAGGTCGTCGAGTTCGTCGTTGCCGATTTCGATGCGGCCCTTGACCTTGTCGTCCCACATCACCGTGCCACCCGCCGGATTGCGAAAGCGGATCACCGGTGCCACGCCGGGCGGCACCGGCGGCAGTGCCTTGCCGGGCTCGGGGCGCCAGGTGCCGTCGTAGCGCGGCTTCGCCTTGTCGGCCATCTGGCGCTCGCGCAAGGCGTCGAGCTCGGCATTCGACATGTAGCAACGGTAGGCCAAGCCTTGATCGAGCAATTGCGCCAGGACCTCGCGGTAGCGGTCCATCCGCTGCATCTGGTAGTACGGGCCTTCGTCGGGATCGAGTCCCAGCCAGCGCATGCTCTCCAGGATGGCCTGCACGGCTTCCTGCGACGAGCGGTCGAGATCGGTATCTTCGATGCGCAACACGAACACGCCGCCGCTGGCGCGGGCGTATGCCCAGGGGTACAGCGCCGAGCGGATATTGCCGAGATGAATGAACCCCGTCGGCGACGGAGCGAAACGTGTTCTGACGGTGGACGGGGAGTGGTTCATGCCGCAATGGAGCCGAGGCCCATGGTCAGATCGGACTGAAGATCCCGCACGTCCTCCAGGCCGACGGCCAGACGCACCAAGCCCTGGGTGATGCCGGCAGCCTGGCGCTGCGCTTCCGAGAGCCGCGAGTGCGAGGTGCTCGCCGGGTGCGTGATGGTGGTCTTGGTATCGCCGAGGTTGGCCGTGATCGAGCACACGCGCGTACTGTCGATCACGTGGAACGCATGGCGGCGGGCCAGGTCGGGCCCTCCCTCCTGCTCGCCCCTGACGATGAACGACACCACGGCACCACCGCAGCCGGCCTGCTGCCGCATCGCCAGCGTGTGCTGCGGGTGCGAGGTCAACCCGGGGTGGAACACGCGCTCGATCTGCGGCTGCACTTCGAGCCACTGCGCTAGCTGAAGCGCGCTCGCCGCCTGCGCCCGCATGCGGATCGAAAGCGTCTCCAGGCCCTTCAACACGACCCAGGCGTTGAAGGGCGACAGCGTCATGCCCGCGCTGCGCATCACCGGCACGAGCTTCTCGTCGATGAGCTGCGTGCTTGCACAGACTGCACCCGCAATGACGCGGCCCTGGCCGTCGAGGTACTTGGTACCGGAATGGATGACGAGATCGGCACCGAACTCGGCTGGCCGTTGCAGCGCCGGCGTGCAGAAGCAGTTGTCCACCGCCAGCAGTGCACCCGCGTCGTGGGCGATCGCGGCCAGCGCCGCGATGTCGCACACCTCGGTCAGCGGATTGCTCGGCGTCTCGGCAAAGAGCAATTTCGTGCTCGGGCGGATCGCGCGCCGCCATTCATCCACGTCGGTCTGCGAGACGAACGTGGTCTCGATGCCGAACTTGGCGAACTCGCGACTGAACAGCACGATCGTCGATCCGAACACGCTCTGCGAGCAGATCACGTGATCGCCGGCCCTCAGCAGGCCCAGGCCGAGCAGCGTGATCGCAGCCATGCCGCTGGCGGTGGCGATGCAGGCCTGCGTGCCCTCCAGCGCGGCGAGGCGCCGCTCGAACATCATCACCGTCGGGTTCGAGAAGCGCGAGTAGACGAACGCTTCCTCCTCGTTGGCGAAGCGCGCCGCTGCGGTGGCGGCGTCGGGGTGGACGAAGCTGCTGGTCAGGAACAGTGCTTCCGAGTTCTCTCCCCACTGGCTCGCGGGCAGGCCTTCGCGCACGGCCAGGGTGTCGGGCCGCAGACCGGCAGGCAGGTCGAGGCGGGGTATCGTCTTCGCGCTCATCAGGTCTGCTCCGTCGCGCTCTGCAGGGCCAGCCGCGAGTGATCGTCGCCTTCCTCGTCACCCTGCGCGGCGCGCTGATTCGCGATGGCGTCGAACTCGGCGGCGGAGATGTCCCCCGTCACATAGTGCCCATCGAAACACGAGGCCTCGAAACCATCGAGCTCCGGGTTCAACGCCCCGATCACTCGCTTCATCGCCGCCACGTCCTGGTAGATCAGCGCGTCGGCGCCGATGAACCGGCGAATCTCCTCCACGCTTCTGCCGTGCGCGATCAGTTCCTCGCGGGTCGGCATGTCGATGCCGTAGACGTTCGGGAAGCGCACCGGCGGCGCGGCGCTGGCCATGTAGACCTTGCGCGCGCCGGCCTCGCGCGCCATCTGCACGATCTCCTGGCTGGTCGTGCCGCGCACGATCGAGTCGTCGACGAGCAGCACGTTGCGGCCCTTGAATTCGGTGGCGATCGCGTTGAGCTTCTGGCGCACCGATTTCCTGCGCATGCCCTGCCCCGGCATGATGAAGGTCCGCCCGACATAGCGGTTCTTGACGAAGCCCTCGCGGTACGGCTTGCCGATCCGTTGCGCGAGTTGCATCGCCGATGGCCGGCTCGACTCCGGAATCGGGATCACGACATCGATCTCGCTGGGTGGCATGGTCGAGATCAGCCGCTGCGCCAGCGTTTCGCCGAGGTTCAGGCGCGCCTGGTAGACCGAGATGCCGTCCATCACGGAGTCGGGGCGCGCAAGGTAGACGAATTCGAAGATGCAGGGGTTCAGCGTCGGGTGGTCGGCGCACTGGCGGGCATGGATGCGGCCTTCGAGGTCGACGAAGATCGCCTCTCCGGGCGAAACGTCGCGCGTCAGCTTGTGGCCGGTGCCCTCTAGCGCGACCGATTCGCTGGCCACCATGACCGTACTGGTCCCGGCCGACTCGTCCACGCCGAAACACAGGGGCCTGATGCCGAACGGGTCGCGAAAGGCGAGCAGTCCGTGGCCGGCGATCAGCGCGACGACGGCGTAGGATCCCCTCAGGCGACGATGCACGGCACCCACCGCCTGGAAGACCGCTTCGGCTGTCAGCGGCAGGTCGCGCGCTGCCACCTCGATCTCGTGCGCGAGGACGTTGATCAGCACCTCGGTGTCACTGTCGGTATTGATGTGCCGGCGGTCGATGTCGAACAACTCGCGCCGCAGCGCCTGCGCGTTGGTCAGATTGCCGTTGTGCACCAGCACGATGCCGAACGGCGCATTGACGTAGAAGGGCTGCGCCTCTTCCTCGCTGTAGGCATTGCCGGCCGTCGGGTAGCGCACCTGGCCGAGACCCACCTGGCCCGGGAGAGCGCGCATGTTTCGCGTTCGAAAGACGTCGCGCACCATGCCGCGCGCCTTGTGCATGAAGCACCTGGTGCCCTGCATCGTCACGATGCCTGCGGCGTCCTGCCCACGGTGCTGCAGCAGCAGCAGCGCGTCGTAGATGAGCTGATTGACGGGCGTCCTGGAGATCACGCCGACGATGCCGCACATGATGGTGTCCTACTTTTTGAAAGCGTCCGCCGGCTCGGCCAGCGCCGGGCCGTTTCCGAGCCGGCTTGGCGTCCCTCGGGGGTCGTGCACGCAGTGAGCTTGGGGCTGTTTCTTCCTAGACCGGCAGATGCTGTGAGAGTTCGTTCGGCAACAACGGCCTGATGCCATGGAGTGCCGCATTCAACCATGCCGCACCCTGCGAGCTCTGCCACGCGGCCGAGCCCGCCATCGGCGTGAGACCGATCAGGGAGGCGAACGCCAGCAGCAGCATGAGGCCGCGCGCCGCGCCGAATCCGGCACCGAGCACGCGATCGGGCAGGTTCAACGGTGTCGCGCGCACCAGCAGGCGCACCAGGCGCGTCAGCAGTGCCCAGGCGAGCAAGCCGACGCTGAACGCGCACAGCAGCGCCGCGGCGTGATTCAGCGTCGACCCTGGTTCGCCCAACGGCAAGCGGGGGGCGAGCAACGGTGCCGCCCAGAGGGCTGCGAAGTACGCGACAGCCCATCCGATCAGCGAGAGGGTTTCGAAGACCAGCCCGCGCGCCAATCCGACCAGCATCGAGACGACGAGCCAGAGCAGCATCGCCAGGTCGACCCATTGCGCCCGCAGACCGAGAAAGTCGACCTCACCCATGCGCCGTCCACTACAGCGCCAGGATGACCGTCGGCAACGCGGTGGCCCTGATCTTCGCTGCGGCCCGCTCTGCCTCGTCGCGGGTGGCGAACGGGCCGACGCGCACGCGGGTGCGCGCGCCCGCGGGTGTCTCGGCGACCTGCGTGTAGGTCTTCATGCCCAGTCTTTCGACCTTGGCCCGAACCTCCTTCAGCGCCGCCGGATCGGAGAAGGCGCCCACCTGCACGACGAAGCGTCCCGCGCCCGAGGCGGACGCGCTCAAAGTCGGCGTTGTCGGCTTGCCTTCCAGCAGTGCCTTTGCACGCGCGCCGTTGTCGCTTCCTGCATCCGCGGCCAGCGGTGCACCTCGAGGCGGCGCACCGGACCGTACTTTGGAGGGCTCGGAAGCGGCCGCAGGGGCCTGCGCCGAGGCCGGCGTGGCCACTTCGCGTCCGGCCTCAGCCTGGGTCTCGGTGATCAGAGGCTCGGTCGGCGTTGCCACCTGCCGGGCGGGCACCGACGCGGGCAGCGCCTGCACTTCGGGCAGCGCAGCGGGCATCGCCAGCGGAGGGACGTTGTCCTTGCGCGGAATCTCGATCGGCAGATCGACCGGGATCGGTCGCGGCTGGCTCTCGAACAGCAGCGGGAAACCGATGATGCCCGCGACGACCAGCACGGCGGCGCCAATCAGGCGCTGGCGTGCCCGCGTGCGCGCCTGGCGCACCGAATTCGCAGCGTCCGGTGCAGCGGCGGTCTTCGTCTTGCGCTTGAAAACGGACAGCAGATCCATGGGAACCAGGCAGGCGGTGCGTAGGGACGCGAAATGGCGATTCAGCGAGAGGTCCGCAGCCGGCTCGAGGCGCACCGCGCAGCGCCGGCACCACGCCATGTCATGCTGCCCTCAGCCGACGTGTCGAGCCGCCAGGCGGGGCGGACCATCCGTCAGCACGCCGCCCACGGTGAAGAACGAGCCGAAGACAAGAATTCTATCAGCGGGGTCGGCCGCCTCCAGGGCTGCATCCAGAGCCAGCACGGGGCTGGCATGGCAGGCTGCGTGCATGTCGACAGGCCCGCGGGCCTGTCCGGTTCGCACGAGTCCGGCATGCAGTTCGTGCAGGCGCCGCGCGCTCGCCGCGCGTGGCGTGGGAAGGTCCGTGAAATGCCAGCTGTCGACGAGCGGGGTCATGCGGCAGAGCATGGCCGCGATGTCCTTGTCGCCCATCGCGCCGAACACCGCGTGCGTGCGCGGATAGAAGCCCATCTGGTCGAGGTTGTGCGCCAGCGCGGCCACCGCGTGCGGGTTGTGCGCGACGTCGAGTACCAGCGTCGGCTCGCCGGGAACGATCTGGAAGCGCCCTGCCAGTTCGACGCGCGCGAGCCCCCCTCGCACCGCCTGCGCGCTGATCGGCAGGCGCTCGCGCAATGCCTCGAAGGCGGCCAGCACGCCCGCCGCATTGAGCAACTGGTTGGCACCGCGCAGCGCGGGATAGGCCATGCCGCTGTAGCGCCGCTCGCGGCCGGCCCAGCTCCACTGCAGGCGGTCGCCCGAGAACCTGAAGTCCCGGCCCGAGAGCCAGAGCTCGGCAGTCACTGCAGCAGCGTGCTCGATCACGCTCTGCGGCGGCAGCGGATCGCTCACCACGACGGGCCGCCCGGCGCGCATGATCCCCGCCTTCTCGAACCCGATCGCCTCCCGAGTCGCTCCAAGGTACTCGGCGTGATCGATGGCAATGCTCGTGATCACCGCGCAATCGGCGTCGAATGCGTTCACGGCATCGAAGCGTCCGCCGAGCCCCACCTCGAGCACGACGAGGTCGAGGCGCTCGGCCGCCAGCAGGCGAGCGATCGCCAGCAGCGTGAACTCGAAGAAGGTCAGCGCAATCTCGCCTCGCACGCGCTCGACGGCCTCGAAATGCGGCAGCAGCGCCGCCGCATCGACCGCGCGGCCGTCGACGCGGCAACGCTCCTCGAATCGCACCAGGTGCGGTGAGGTGTGCAGACCGACGCGGTAGCCCGCTTCAAGCGCGATGGCCTCCAGCATCGCGCAGGTCGAGCCCTTGCCATTCGTCCCGGCGACGACCACCAGGGGCGCGCCGATCCTGAGATCGAGCCGCTCGCGCATCACCTGCATGCGCTCGAGCGTGAGGTCGATCGTCTTCGGGTGCAGGCGCTCGCAATGGGCCAGCCAGCCGGCGAGCGTGGTGGGCGTGGACATAGGAGGCGATGCGATGGTATCGCCTGCCCCCATGGTCCCGGCGGGGCAGGCGACTCTGCGGAACAGCCGACCTACGCCACCGCGTCGGCGCTCTGGCGCTGCAGCATTGCAAGCGTGCGCGCGATGACGCCACGCAGTTCGCGGCGATCGACGATCATGTCCAGCGCACCCTTTTGCAGCAGGAACTCGCTGCGCTGGAATCCTTCGGGAAGCTTCTCGCGCACGGTGTTCTCGATCACGCGCGGTCCGGCGAAGCCGATCAGCGCCTTCGGTTCGGCGATCACGACATCACCGACGAAGGCGAAGCTCGCCGAGACGCCGCCCATCGTCGGGTCGGTCAGGACACTGACGTAGGGCAGCCTGGCCTTCGCAAGGTGGGTCAGCGCGGCGTTGGTCTTGGCCATCTGCATCAGGCTCAGCAGGCCTTCCTGCATGCGCGCGCCGCCCGTCGAGGCGAAGCTGACGAAAGGCGTCTTCTGCTCGACGGCGGCTTCGACACCGCGCACGAAGCGCTCGCCGACCACCGAGCCCATCGAGCCGCCCATGAAGTCGAACTCGAAGCACGCGGCGACGATCGGGATGGTGTGCACCGCACCGCCCATGACCACCAGCGCGTCGGTCTCGCCAGTGCTCTCGAGGGCTTCCTTCAGGCGCTCGGGATACTTCTTGCTGTCGCGGAACTTGAGCGCATCGACCGGCAGCACCTCCTGCCCGATCTCGTAGCGACCCTCTGGGTCGAGGAAGGCGTCGAGCCGCGCCCGCGCGCCGATGCGGTGGTGGTGGGCGCACTTCGGACAGACATTGATGTTCTGCTCGAGATCGGTCTTGTAGAGCACCGTCTCGCACGACGGACACTTGATCCACAACCCCTCGGGCACCGTGCGGCGCTCGTTCGGGTCGGTCTGCTGGATCTTCGGCGGCAGCAGTTTCTCGAGCCAGCTCATGTCCGGGATCCTCCTGTCCTTGCATCGACGGCGGCGCGGATTCCGGCGATGAACTGCCCGGCCGCCCGGGCCACATTGTCGCGCGGCTGGGGCTCCAGCAACTCGACCAGCCTGGAGCCGATCACGACCGCGTCGGCGACCTCGGCCACCGCGCACGCCGTGGCGGCGTCACGGATGCCGAAGCCGACGGCCAGCGGCAGCCCTACCCGGGCGCGGATGCGAGGCAGCATGGCCGCCACGACTGCGGTGTTCAGGTGCCCGGCGCCCGTCACGCCCGTCAGCGCCACGCAGTACACGTAGCCGCGCGCCACGCTGCCGACGTCGTTCATCCGCTGTTCGGTGGATGTCGGCGCGAGAAGGAAGATCGGGTCCAGCCCGGCCGCCTTCAGCCGTGCAGCGAAGGCCTCGCACTCCTCGGGCGGGTAGTCGACGACCAGCACGCCGTCGACGCCGGCATCGCGCGCCTGCGCGACGAAGGCGTTCTCGCCATGGCGCTGGTCGAAGCGCTCGAACGGATTGGCGTAACCCATCAGCACGACCGGCGTCTTCGCATCGTGCGCGCGGAACGCCCTCACCGACGCCAGCACCTGGGGCAGCGCGATGCCTTTGCGAAGGGCGCGCTCGCAGGCCTTCTGGATCACCGGACCCTCGGCCATCGGGTCGGAGAACGGCACGCCGAGTTCGATCAGGTCGGCGCCCGCAGCGGCCAGCGCCAGCATGATCTCGACCGTTGCGTCGGCGTAGGGATCGCCGGCCATCACGTATGGAATCAGGCCCTTGCGGCCCTGCGCCTTCAAGGCCTCGAAGACCGCCGCGATCCGGCTCACTGGCGCCCCCGGCAGGACGGCCGGCAGTAGAACTCGGCGCCCGACAGGTCGGCAACGGTGCCGATGTCCTTGTCGCCGCGGCCCGACAGGTTGACCAGCAGGTGCTGGTCGGCGCGCATCGTCGGCGCGAGCTTCATCGCATAGGCCAGCGCATGCGCCGACTCGAGCGCGGGGATGATGCCTTCGGTGCGGCATAGGTGATGGAAGGCACGCAGCGCCTCGGTGTCGGTGATGCCGACGTACTCGGCACGGCCGATGTCCTTCAGGTAGGCGTGCTCGGGGCCGACGCCGGGATAGTCGAGCCCGGCCGAGATCGAATGCGTCTCGGTGATCTGGCCGTTGTCGTCCTGCAGCAGGTAGGTCCGGTTGCCGTGCAGCACGCCCGGCGAGCCGCGCTGCAGCGAGGCCGAATGCTTGCCGCTGTCGAGCCCGAGCCCGGCGGCCTCGACGCCGATCAGCCGCGTGTCCTCATGCTCGATGTACGGGTAGAAGATGCCGATCGCGTTGCTGCCCCCTCCGACGCAGGCAATCACCGCGTCTGGCTGGCGGCCGATCATCGCGGCCATCTGGAGCAGGCATTCGTCACCGATCACGCGCTGGAAGTCGCGCACCATCATCGGGTACGGGTGCGGACCGGCCACGGTGCCGATGATGTAGAAGGTGTCCTCCACGTTTGTCACCCAGTCGCGCATCGCTTCGTTGAGCGCGTCCTTCAAGGTCCGCGAGCCGCTTTCCACCGGCACGACGGTGGCCCCCAGCAGGTTCATGCGGTAGACGTTCGGCGACTGGCGCTTGACGTCCTCGCTGCCCATGTAGACGACGCATTCCATGCCGTAGCGGGCGCAGATCGTCGCCGTGGCCACCCCATGCTGGCCGGCGCCGGTCTCGGCGATGACGCGACGCTTGCCCATGCGGCGGGCCAGCAGCGCCTGGCCGATGGTGTTGTTGACCTTGTGCGCACCGGTGTGGTTGAGGTCCTCGCGCTTCAGGTAGATCTGCGCGCCACCGAGCTCGCGGCTCGTCCGCGCCGCGTGGTAGACCGGACTCGGTCGGCCGACGAAATGGTCGAGCTCGTAGCGGTATTCGGCGACGAACTCGGGGTCGTTGCGGTAGCGCTCGTAGGCCGCCTTCAACTCGTCGAGGGCGTGGATCAGGGTCTCGGCAACAAAGGTGCCGCCATAGGGCCCGAAATGCCCGCGGGCATCAGGCTGCTGGTAGTTCAACATGGGATCGGTCTCTTCAGGAATCGGTGTCGGCGAGGCGCGCATCGGCTTCACGCACGGCATCGCAGAAGCGCCGCATCGCGGCAGCATCCTTGATGCCCTTGGCCGCCTCGACGCCGGAACTCACGTCAACGGCCCAAGGCCGGACGCGAAGGATGCCCGCCGCCACATTTGCGGCATGCAACCCACCAGACAAGACGAGCGGAAGGGGCACGTCGCGAGGAACGAGAGACCAATCGAATACCTTTCCGCCGCCACCGTAGCCGTCGACCTGAGCATCGAGCAGGAGGCCCTGGGCGTCCGCATGGGAGCGCGCGAAGTCTAGCAAATCGAGACCCGGCACGACGCGCGCGGCGCGCAGGTAGGGCCGCGCCGCGCGACGGCACTCGGCCGGCGTCTCGTCACCATGAAACTGCAGCAGCAGTCCCGGTATGGCGGCCACCGCACGGGCGATGGCTGCGGCGTCGGCATTCACGAACAGCCCGACGGGCATGACGAACGGCGGCAGCCAGCGCGCCAGTTCGGCAGCGCGCTCGACGCCGACAAACCGCGGACTCCTCTCGTACAGCACGAATCCGATCGCATCGGCGCCCGCCTCGACCGCCGCCTCGACGTCGGCTTCGCGAGTCAGGCCGCAGATCTTGATGCGTGTACGTGGGTTCAATGTGCTCGCTCAGGCCAGCCAGTCGCTGGCCGGGACGTGGTCCGGTATGGCCCACTGCGCGGCGTAGTATGGCCCGACAAAGTACAAGCCCGCGGCGGCGAAGGTCGGCGCCGCGGCACGGCGATCCCGCGCGGCGAGCACCTCCGCCACCCAGTGCGGCGGGCGCCGTCCGGTGCCGACGGCGAGGAGGCACCCCATGATGTTGCGCACCATGTGGTGCAGGAATGCGCTGGCGTCGAAGTCGAAGCGCCAGTAGGCCCCGCGGCGGACGATCGCGATCTCTCGGAGCGTCTTGACTGGAGACGCAGCCTGGCATTCGGCCGCACGAAAGGAACTGAAGTCGTGCTCGCCGAGCAACCCTGCCGCGGCGCGCGACATTGCCTCGCCATCGAGAGGACGACAGGTCCATCCTGTCAATCCCGACTCGAGGGCCGGTCGCACGGCCGACTCGAGCAGAACGTAGCGATAGCGGCGTCCTTGCGCGTGATTGCGTGCATGGAAGGTGTCGGCCACCGGTGTGCACCACTGCACCGCGATGTCATCGGGCAGGAAGCGGTTGCTGCCGCGCACCCACGAAAACGGCGCGCGCACGACTTCGGTGTCGAAGTGCACCACCTGGTTGATCGCGTGCACACCGGCGTCGGTCCGCCCGGCGCACAGCGTGCGGATCGGCCGGTCGGCGAAGCGTGCCAGTGCAAGCTCGAGTCGGTCCTGCACGGTGCGGCCGCAGGTCTGGCTCTGCCAGCCCTGATAGGCCTGGCCGCGATAGCCAACCCCGATCGCAAGTCTCACGCGAGGCGTCCCTTCGAGGCGCCGGCCTTTGCGGGCACCTCTCGCTCAGCCGGCGTCGGCTCGTTCCGGCGCGCCGGAGGCCTTCATCCCAGGCGGTCGAGCATGTTGCGCGCCTTGGCCTGGAGGGCTCCCGTGGTCTGGGCAATCACTTCCTGCAACAGGTCGCGCGCGCCATCCGTGTCTCCGATCTGCCTGAATTCCTCGGCGAGTTCGAGCTTGCGCTCGAACGGGTCGCTGCCTTCGCCGACCTCCTCGCCCAGATCGAGGGCTTCGCTGTCGCCCTCGCCTTGCGCCGGGGCGGAGGGCGGTGCGGCATCGAGGTCGAGCGAAATGCTTGCCAGATCGAAGTCGAGGGCCTGGTCGCGCCGCGGTTCCGCCGGGCTCGGTCCGGGCGCTTCAGGCGACCAATCCAGATCCATGGGCAGGGGCGGCCGTGCCGGCATCGGCTGCGTGGCCTCGGGCATTTCGGGCGAGGCCCTGCTGGCCGTCGACGGCAACCCCAAGTCGAGATCCAGGTCGACGTTCAAGTCGAGGTCGATATCGACGTCGGCACCCTCCGGTGGTGCAGTGACCGCGGTGGCCAGCGCGATCTCGCCGAATCGCGACGGCGAAGGCAGCACCGACTGCGCGATCGTGCTCGCGCCCAGCGGCTCCACCGGTTGTGCATCGCCACCCAGCGGCAGTTCGGGCTGGCCCCCCGGCCGATAAAGCGGGTTGCCCGGGTCGATCTGCGCACCCAGCTCCTGAGCCTTGGCCCAATCCTCGCCCTCTCCCCGGGTCAGCGTGTACAGCTGCTGTGCGAGCAGTTCGAAACCCTTGGCGTCGCGCCTCTTGGCATAGACCTCGAGCAGCTTGCTGCGGATGGCAAGGCGATCGGGATTGCTGCGCATCGCCTCTTTCAAGATCTCTTCCGCCTGCAGATCGCGTCCGTAGGCCAGGTAGACATCTGCCTCCGCGACAGGGTCGACGTCGCCGATGGCGTCGAGCTGGCTCATCGAGTAGCTCACCGACGACGGCGCACCGGCAGCGGCATCGCGGGTATCGATGCGTTGGCCGCCGCTGACGCCGAAGAAGGAATCAGGCTGCAGGCGGCTCTCGAGGAACGAAGTCTCTCCACTGTCCTTGCGCGACCGTTTGCTGTAGCTGTAGATGCCCAAGCCGGCGAGCAGGGCAACGATCAGCCCCCCACCGACGCGAGCAAGCGGGTCCTCGAGAAGGGCCCCGATCAGGCCGGGCTCTTCGGATGCTGCCGCAGAGGGCGCCAGCGCGGGACGCGACGCGGCGGCAGAGACTTTCGGCGAGGCAGGCACGGAAGCAGCGGCAGCCTCCGGCGCCACCGCGGCCGCCACGGCGGCCACCGGCACGACACCGGATGCCGCTGCGGCCTCAGTCGAGGGTGCCGCACCAGCCGAAGCCGCCGGTTTCGCAGCTGCGGCAAGCTGCTGCAACTCGTCGACGTTCTTCTTCAACTCGGCCGCCCTCGCCGCAGCGTCCTTGGCCTCGCGCTCCTTCGACACGCGTTCCTCGGGCGCGGAAGCCTTGAGGCTCGCGCCGCCCGCACTGAGGGTCAACTTGTCCGGTGCAGGCGCAGACACCTGCTTGCGGTCGTCGACTGCGGCTTGCACCTTGCCACTGGCCTGGCGCGGCGACCCCGCGCCCTCGGCTGGGACCGCAGCCCCGGCAAGGCGCTGGCGGTAGGCAGCGAAATCGGCACTCTGCGCCTGAATGACCTGGCGCGCTTCGGCCGCCGACGCCGACTTGGCGGCGTCGGCGTCGGGAACGGCAAGCACGGCGCCGGCCTTCAGCCGGTTCATGTTGTTTTCGACGAAGGCCACTGGGTTGGCCCGATAGAGCGCCACGAGCATCTGGTCGAGCGATACGCCGCGCGGCTGGGTCTGACTGGCAATGCCGTACAGCGTGTCGCCCGACTTCACGCGATAACTGTCTGCCGAGGCCCCGGCCGGCACCGCGGAAGCCTTGCGTGACTCGGCAGCCGGACCCGGGACGGGAGTCGATCTGGGAGGAGCCGGCCTGGTTTCGGGCGTCCGGATCGCCAGCGGCGGCGTCGTGGCGGGTCGGGTCTCCGGTGATGCCTCCGGCGTGCGCGGTCTGGCAGGCGCGGGGGCTGCGGTGATCACCGGTGGGATGGTCGGCGCCGGCGCCTGGGCTCGGGCTGTCGGGGGATCGATCAGCAAGGTGTACTCGCGCACCAGGCGGCCGGTGTTCCAGGTCAGCTCCAGGATCACGTCGACGAACGGCTCCTGCACGGCGCGGTCACTCGAGAGGCGCAGATAGGGGCGACCGTCGCTGCGTCGCTGCAGCACCACTTGCGCGCCAGGCAGCACGGCGTTGTAGTCGACTCCGGCGGCGCGGTAGGCGTCTGGCGAAGCGACTCGAATCTTCAGGTTCGACGCTTCTTCCGGCGTCAGGCTGCTGACGTCGATCTCCGCGCGCAGGCTTTCGCCGAGCGACGATTGAACGACCAGGCGACCCAGACCGAGGGCAAATGCGCTCGGAATGACCAGACACAGGGCTGCGGCAGCAATCCCCGACAGGGCGAAACGCCCCGGCACAAGCGACGAACTTTTCAAGGCATCTCCCTATCGGTCAAGAGGATCAGCACGGCGATCCCTGCAACTCGGCCATTGTCGGCCCAGACTTGTGCGAAGCATGTCGCCCTGCGATTCGAGCGCGTCGCCAAACCCCTGGCGATGCCGCTTCAATGGCAGAAATCAAAATAACATCAAGAAGATACGCTGACAAGCTCATGCAAAGGCTGATGTTCTGCAGGCTCCTCTTCGGGCCCTGTCGAGAGCCCGAGCTGTGGTGAATCGACAACGCAACCTGCATTGCCTGGCCTCAGCGCTCGAGCAGGATGCGCAGCATGCGGCGCAGCGGTTCGGCCGCGCCCCACAGCAATTGATCCCCGATCGTGAAGGCGCCGAGGTACTGCGGCCCGAGCGCCATCTTGCGCAGCCGCCCGACCGGAATGTCCATGGTGCCGGTCACGGCCACCGGCGTGAGATGCCGAATCGAGGCCTCACGCGTATTCGGCACCAGCTTGGCCCAGGGGTTGTCATTGGCAATCATCTGCTCGATATCGGCGAGCGGCAGGTCGCGCTTGAGCTTGATCGTCAGCGCCTGGCTGTGGCAACGCATCGCGCCGACGCGCACGCAGAGCGAATCGATCGGTGTCGGCGCAGTGCCGAAGCCAGGACCTCTGCCGAGGATCTTGTTCGTCTCGGCGCCCCCCTTCCACTCTTCGAGGCTGGTGCCGTCGCCGCGGTCGGCATCGATCCAGGGAATCAGGCTGCCACCGAGCGGTACGCCGAAGTTCGCCGTTTCGTCCGCGCTCAGCGAGCGCTGGCGGGCAGCGACCTTGCGGTCGATCTCGAGGATTGCCGACGCCGGATCGTCGAGCAGCGACCGCACCTCGGCGTTGAGCGTGCCGTACTGCGTCAGGAGTTCGCGCATGTGCTGCGCGCCGCCCCCCGAGGCAGCCTGGTAGGTCGTGCAGCTCATCCACTCGACGAGGTCGGCCTTGAACAGCGCGCCCACGCCCATCAGCATGCAGCTCACCGTGCAGTTGCCTCCGATGTAGTCGCGCACGCCCCTGGCCAGTGCGCTCTTGATGACGGGCAGGTTCACCGGATCGAGGATGATGATCGCGTCGTCGTTCATGCGCAGCGTCTTCGCGGCGTCGATCCAGTAGCCCTTCCAGCCGGCAGCGCGGAGTTCGGGATAGACCTTCTTCGTGTATTCGCCGCCCTGCGCGGTGATGACGATCTCGCAGCGCTTCAGCGCGGCGATGTCGTAGGCGCTCTGCAGCGCTGTCTCGTTCTTCGCGTGCGCGGGGGCCGCGGCCCCCACGTTGCTGGTGCTGAAGAAGAGCGGTTCGATCAGGCCGAAGTCGCCCTCCGCCTGCATGCGATCCATCAGCACCGAACCGACCATCCCGCGCCAGCCCACCAAACCTACCAGAGTCGTCGCCATGTCGTGTCTTCCCGTTTCAGT
This sequence comes from uncultured bacterium, assembly GCA_963802435.1. Classification (GTDB taxonomy): domain Bacteria; phylum Pseudomonadota; class Gammaproteobacteria; order Burkholderiales; family Burkholderiaceae_C; genus CAIKUF01. The sequence goes on along the minus strand of CAWDIT010000012.1, from coordinate 73,818 downwards.
TTCCAAATCCGCTCCCCGCGTTAGCGCGGGATTCCAATGCTTGCTTCAGCCCTGCCGCTTGAGCTGTGCGACCACCGCGTCTCCCATCGCCTTCGTGCCCACCTGCGTCGTGCCCGCACTGAAGATGTCGGCCGTGCGCAGACCCTGCGCGAGGACCGCCTTCACCGCGGCCTCGATGCGATCCGCCGCAGCCGCCTGGTCGAGGCTGAAGCGCAGCATCATCGCCGCGCTGAGGATCGTCGCCAGCGGGTTCGCGACGCCCTTGCCGGCGATGTCGGGCGCGCTGCCGTGACTGGGTTCGTAGAGGCCCTTGCCCGCGGCGTTCAGCGAGGCCGACGGCAGCATGCCGATCGATCCGGTGAGCATCGCCGCTTCGTCGCTCAGGATGTCGCCGAACAGGTTGCCGGTGACGATCACGTCGAACGATTTCGGCGCCTTGACGAGTTGCATCGCCGCATTGTCGACGTACATGTGGGATAGCGCCACGTCCGGGTACTGCGCATGCACCTCGGTGACGACGTCCTTCCAGAACTGGAAGGTCTCGAGCACGTTGGCCTTGTCGACGCTGGTCACGCGCCGGTCTCGCTTGCGTGCCGCCTGGAACGCCACATGGGCGATGCGCTCGATCTCCGGCCGCGCGTAGCGCATCGTGTCGAACGCCTCCTCCGCACCGGCGAACGCGCCGTCGGGCGCGCGGCGCCGGCCGCGCGGCTGGCCGAAGTAGACGTCGCCGGTGAGTTCGCGGATCAGCAGGATGTCGAGGCCGGCGACGAGTTCCGGCTTCAGACTCGACGCGTCGGTGAGCTGCTCGTAGCAGATCGCCGGGCGGAAGTTGGCGAAGAGCTGCAGGTGCTTGCGCAGGCCCAGGATCGCCTGCTCGGGGCGCAACGACCTTTCCAGCTTGTCGTACTTCCAGTCGCCGACGGCACCGAACAACACCGCGTCGGCCCGCTGCGCGAGTTCGAGCGTGGCCTCGGGCAAGGGATGACCGTGCGCCTCGTAGGCCGCGCCGCCGACCTCGGCCTGTTCCATCTCGAAGTCGAGGTCGAGCGCGTGCAGCACCTTCAGCGCTTCGGCGATGATCTCCGTGCCTATGCCGTCACCAGGCAGGATGGCAATCTTCACGAATCGTGTTCCCTTCTCGGCGCTGGGCCAACGGCCGTTACTTGCATCAGAGCCTCGCGCCCAGCCAGGGCATGCGCAACAGGCGCGCCGCTTCGAACGCCCGGATCTGGTCGGCATGGCGCAGCGTGAGGGCGATATCGTCGTAGCCGCCGAGCAGGCATTCCTTGCGAAACGGCTCGACGTCGAAGGCGAGTTCGGTGCCGTCGGGCTTGACGACGACCTGACGGCCAAGATCCACGGTCAGCGAGTAGCCGACGAAGGCCGCCGTCTCGTCGAACAGGCGCGCCACGGTGCTCTCGGGCAGCACGATGGGCAGCAGTCCGTTCTTGAAGCAGTTGTTGAAGAAGATGTCGGCGTAGCTCGGCGCGATCAGCACCCGAAAACCGTACTGATCGAGCGCCCACGGCGCGTGTTCGCGCGACGAACCGCAGCCGAAGTTGCTGCGCGCCAGGAGGATCGATGCACCCTGGTAGCGCGGCTGGTTGAGCACGAAGTCGGGGTTGGGCCGGCGCGATGCGGGGTCCTGACCCGGTTCACCCGGGTCGAGGTAGCGCCAGGCGTCGAACAGGTTCGGCCCGAAGCCACTGCGCTGGATCGACTTCAGGAACTGTTTAGGGATGATCGCGTCGGTGTCGACGTTGTCGCGGTCCATCGGCGCGACCAGGCCCTGGTGGGTACGGAAGGCTTGCACGGTCTCAGTCCTCGCCGGGCCGCTCCCAAGAGGACTGAGCTCCCCTCGGGGGACGACGCCGCAGGTGTCCAGGGGTCGACATGTCACTTCTTCTTCGACGCGTCTTCGATCGTCGACCCGGCGGCCTTGATGTCCTTGCCCATCCCGTTGATCGTGTTGCAACCCGCCAGCAAGAGCAGCGCGAGCATCAGCATTGCGACTTTCTTCATTCAAGCACTCCTTGATCAGGACAGTCGCCGCACATCGACGAAATGGCCTTCCATCGCCGCAGCGGCGGCCATGCCGGGGCTGACCAGGTGGGTGCGGCCCCCGGCGCCCTGGCGCCCCTCGAAATTGCGGTTGCTCGTGGACGCGCAGCGCTCGCCCGGCTCGAGCCGGTCGGCGTTCATCGCCAGGCACATCGAGCAACCCGGTTCGCGCCACTCGAAACCGGCGCCCCTGAAGACCTGGTCCAGGCCTTCGCGCTCGGCCTGCACCTTCACGAGACCCGAACCGGGCACGACCAACGCCAGCTTCACATTCGCTGCGATCCTGCCGCCGACCCGGCGCACCACGGCCGCCGCCTCGCGCAGGTCCTCGATGCGGCTGTTGGTGCACGAGCCGATGAATGCCTTGTCGATCCGGATGTCGGCGATGCGCTTGTTCGGTTCCAGCCCCATGTAGGCGAGTGCGCGCTCGATCGCGCCACGCCTGACGGCGTCGCTTTCCTTGTCGGGGTCGGGTACGCGGTCTTCGATCGAAAGCACCATCTCGGGCGATGTGCCCCAGGTGACCTGGGGCGCAAGCCGTGTCGCGTCGATCTCGACCACGGCATCCCAGGTCGCGCCGGCATCCGAGCGCAGCGTTCGCCAGATCGCCACGGCATGCTCCCACTCGAGGCCCTTCGGGCTCAACGGCCGGTCCTTGACGTACGCAATCGTCGTCTCGTCCACGGCCACCAGCCCGGCACGGGCGCCTGCCTCGATCGCCATGTTGCACACCGTCATGCGTCCCTCCATGCTGAGCGCACGGATGGCCGAACCGGCGAACTCGATCGTGCAGCCGGTGCCGCCCGCGGTGCCGATGCGCCCGATGATCGCAAGCGCAATGTCCTTCGCGCCGCATCCCCGCGGCAGGCTGCCTTCGACCTGGATGCGCAGATTCTTCGCCTTCTTCGCAAGCAGCGTCTGCGTGGCCAGCACGTGCTCGACTTCGCTCGTCCCGATGCCGTGCGCCAGCGCGCCGAACGCTCCGTGGGTGGAGGTGTGCGAATCACCACAGACCACGGTCATGCCCGGCAGCGTGGCGCCCTGCTCGGGGCCGATCACGTGCACGATGCCCTGCCGCTTGTCGAGAAACGGGAAGTAGGCCGCCGCGCCGACGGCGCGGATATTGGCGTCCAGCGTCGTGATTTGCTGGCGCGAAATCGGGTCGCGGATGCCGGCCAGCCCGCTCGCCCAATCGGTGGTCGGCGTGTTGTGGTCGGCCGTCGCGACGATCGAACTGACACGCCAGGGCTTGCGCCCGGCCAGGCGCAGACCCTCGAAGGCCTGCGGGCTGGTGACCTCGTGCACCAGGTGGCGATCGATGTAGAGCAAGGCCGTTCCGTCAGCCTCGGTGCGGACGACGTGCTCGTCCCACAGCTTGTCGTAAAGCGTTCGTGCGGTCATGCAGCCAATTCTCCAACCCGGCATTGTCCCGGATTCCCGAGCCCCCGAGCACCACGGGGCGACCGTTGCGAATTGTCACCAGTTCTCGCCGCCTGGTGGATGGGCCCTCCGGCGCTGCCGGCCAGGCCCGCCGCGGGCCGTCTCGCGACGCCCGGGTCCGGGCCTGTTCACGCAGGGAGATCGGCCTAGGTCGCGTGCGCAGGCGCAAGTGCAGCGACGACCTCCGGCGGCGCCTGCACGAGCTCGATCAGCACGCCTTCGCCGCCGAGGGGCGCCTCGACGCTGCCCTTCGGGTGGATGAAGCAGATGTCGTGACCCGAGGCGCCCTTGCGGATACCGCCGGGCGCGAAGCGCACACCCTGCGCCGTCATCCAGGCCACGGCCGCGGGCAGGTCGTCGACCCACAGTCCGACATGGTTGAGCGGCGTCGCATGGACCGCGGGCGTTTTCGCCGGGTCGAGCGGCTGCATCAGGTCGACCTCGACCGCGGATGGCCCGTGACCGAGCTGGCAGACGTCTTCGTCGACGTTCTCACGCTCGGAGACGAAGCGGCTCTTCACGCTGAGGCCGAGCATGTCGACCCACAGCGCCCTCAGCCGTGCTTTGTCGAGCCCGCCGATCGCGATCTGCTGGACACCGAGAATCCGAAAGGGCTTCCCATTCGTCGTCGTCATCATGCAAAGCTCAGGATGGGCTGGTCCACGGTCAGGCTGTCGCCCTTTTTCGCCAGCAACTCGCCGACGGTACCGTCGCGCGTCGCGGTGAGGATGTTCTCCATCTTCATCGCCTCGATCACGGCGAGCTTCTCCCCGGCGTTGACCTTCTGCCCCGCCTGCACCGCAACGTCGACCAACAGGCCCGGCATCGGCGAGAGCAGGAACTTCGACATGTCGGGCGGCGCCTTGAACGGCATCAGTGCCTGCAGCTCGGCGGCGCGTGCCGACAGCACGCGGGCATCGATTTGCAGGCCGTTGTAGGTGATGCGGTAGTGCAGGCCGATGCGCTCGATCTGCGCGAAGAAGCTCCGCCCGTCGATCTCGCCCTGCACGACGATGTCGCGCAGCGGGCCGACGAAGCTCACGCTCGACGTCTGGCCGCCAATCGTCACGCGGTAGCACCCGTCGACACTGCCCACCTTGACGGCGGTCTGCTGGCGCCGGCCGTGGGTGTCGGTCAGCACGATGACGAAGTCGTCGGCGATCTGCAGTTCGTGACCCGGCAGTTGCCCGGAGATGCGCGCCGCGCGCTCGCGCATGCGGCGATGCGTCGCGCCGGCAAGCAGCAGCAGGAACCGCGGGTCGTCGTGCGCGACGAGCTCCGCCGAGAACCCGATCGGGTACTGTTCGGCGATGAATCCGGTGTTGAAGTCCCCGGCGACGAACTTCGGGTGCGCCAGCAATGCCGCCTGGAAGGGAATGTTGCTCGAGACTCCGCGGATCACGAAGGCGTTGAGCGCCTCGCGCATCCTGCGTATCGCGTCGTCGCGGTCGAGTCCGTGGACGATCAGCTTGGCGATCATCGAGTCGTAGTACATCGGGATCTCGCCGCCCTCGTAGACGCCGGTATCCACCCGCACGCCGCCACCCTCGGGCACCGGCAGGGATGACTCCATCGTCTGCGCCGGCGGCTGGTACTTCACGAGGCGCCCGGTCGAGGGCAGGAAGTTGCGGAACGGATCCTCTGCATTGATGCGGCATTCCATCGCCCAGCCGCGGCGCGGGATGTCGGACTGGACGAAACCGAGTCTTTCGCCGGCCGCGACACGGATCATCTGCTCGACGAGGTCGAGTCCGGTAATGCATTCGGTCACCGGATGCTCGACCTGAAGCCGCGTGTTCATCTCGAGGAAGTAGAAGCTCTGGTCCCTGCCGACCACGAACTCCACCGTGCCCGCGCTCTGGTAGTTCACGGCCCTGGCGAGCGCCACCGCCTGTTCGCCCATCGCCATGCGCGTCGCTTCGCTGATGAACGGCGACGGTGCCTCCTCGATCACCTTCTGGTGGCGGCGCTGGATCGAGCACTCGCGCTCGTGCAGGTAGACCACGTTGCCATGCGCGTCACCCAGCACCTGGATCTCGATGTGGCGCGGTTCCTCGACGTACTTCTCGATGAAGACACGGTCGTCGCCGAAACTCGCCCGGGCCTCGTTGCGGCAGGCGCTGAAGCCGTCGAAGGCCTCCTTGTCGTTCCACGCCACGCGCAGGCCCTTGCCGCCGCCGCCCGCACTGGCCTTGATCATCACCGGGTAGCCGATGTCGCTCGCGATCCCGACCGCGCGCTCGGCCGTCTCGATCGCGTCGTTCCAGCCCGGGATCGTGTTGACCTTCGCCGCCAGCGCGAGCTTCTTCGAGGCGATCTTGTCACCCATCGCGCCGATCGAGCCGTGCTTGGGGCCGATGAAGACGATGCCCTCGTCCTCGACGCGGCGCGCGAACGCCGCGTTCTCGCTGAGGAAGCCGTAGCCGGGATGCACCGCTTGCGCGCCGGTCTGCTTGCACGCCGCGATGATCTTGTCCATCACCAGGTACGACTCGCGGCTCGGCGCGGCGCCGATGAACACCGCCTCATCGGCCAGGTCGACATGCCGCGCATCCCGGTCGGCTTCCGAAAAGACGGCGACGGTCGTGATGCCCATCTTGCGGGCGGTCTTGATGACCCGGCACGCAATCTCCGCCCGGTTCGCGATCAGGATCTTGCTGAACATCTTCGTTTCTCCTGCAAGTCCGATCACAGCGGAATGTTGCCGTGCTTGCGCCACGGGTTGTCGAGTTTCTTGTCGCGCAGCATCACCAGCGAGCGGCAGATGCGCTTGCGCGTCTCGTGCGGCTGGATCACGTCGTCGATGAAGCCGCGGCTGCCGGCGACGAAGGGGTTGGCGAAGCGCGCCTTGTATTCGGCCTCGCGCGCGGCGAGCTTGGCCGGGTCGCCCTTGTCCTCGCGGAAGATGATCTCCACCGCACCCTTGGCGCCCATCACCGCGATCTCGGCGTTCGGCCAGGCGAAATTGACGTCGCCGCGCAGGTGCTTGGAGCTCATCACGTCGTACGCACCGCCGTAGGCCTTGCGCGTGATCACGGTGATCTTCGGCACGGTGCACTCGGCGTAGGCATAGAGCAGCTTGGCACCGTGCTTGATGATGCCGCCGTACTCCTGCGCCGTGCCGGGCATGAAGCCGGGCACGTCGACGAAGGTCAGCACCGGGATGTTGAACGCGTCGCAGAAGCGCACGAACCGCGCACCCTTGATCGCGCTCCTGATGTCCAGGCAGCCGGCCAGCACCAGCGGCTGGTTGGCGACGATGCCGACCGTCTGCCCCTCCATGCGCGCCAGACCGATGACGATGTTCTTCGCGTAATCCGGCTGCAGTTCGAAGAAGTCGCCGTCGTCGACGACCTTCAGGATCAGTTCCTTGATGTCGTAGGGCTTGTTCGGGTTGTCGGGCACCAGCGTGTCGAGCGACGCGTCGAGGCGTTCGCCCGGGTCGTCTGAGCGCCGTACCGGCGGCTTTTCGCGGTTGTTCAGCGGCAGGTAGTTGAAGAGCCGGCGCAACATCAGCAGCGCGTCGACGTCGTTCTCGAACGCGAGGTCTGCGACGCCGCTTCGACTGGTGTGCGTCACCGCGCCGCCCAGGTCCTCGGCACTGACTTCCTCGTGCGTCACCGTCTTCACGACCTCCGGACCGGTGACGAACATGTACGAGCTGTCCTTCACCATGAATATGAAGTCCGTCATCGCTGGCGAGTAGACCGCACCTCCGGCGCACGGACCCATGATCAGGCTGATCTGCGGGATCACTCCGCTGGCCATCACGTTGCGCTGGAAAACGTCGGCATAGCCGCCGAGCGACGCCACGCCCTCCTGGATGCGCGCGCCCCCCGAGTCGTTCAGACCGATCACTGGCGCACCGACCTTCATCGCCTGGTCCATCACCTTGCAGATCTTCTCGGCGTGCGCCTCGGAGAGCGCACCGCCGAAGACGGTGAAGTCCTGGCTGAAGACGAACACGAGGCGGCCGTTGATCATCCCGTAGCCAGTCACGACGCCGTCGCCGGGTATCTTGTTGTCCTGCATCGAGAAGTCGGCACAGCGGTGCTCGACGAACATGTCCCATTCCTCGAAGCTGCCCTCGTCGAGCAGCAGTTCGATGCGCTCGCGCGCGCTGAGCTTTCCCTTCGCGTGCTGGGCTTCGATGCGCCTCGCGCCGCCCCCCTGGCGTGCCGCTTCGCGCTTCTTCTCTAGCAGTTCGATGATGTCGTGCACTGAGGGTCTCCTCTTTGAGTCGTCAGGTCCAGCAGGCGGCGGGCGGCCACCGACGCCGCAAGCCGCCCGGCTCGCACCTCGGCAGTGATCTGCGGAAGTGCCTCGAGCACCGCCGGATGGGTGTTGAACCGCTGGTGCAGGCCGGCTTCGATGCGTTCCCACATCCAGGCCTGGTCCTGTGCATGGCGGCGTGCGGCGAGCCGCCCGCCTGCGTCCTGCGACTCGCGAAACCGCGTGACGGTCTGCCAGAACTCGGCCAGGCCGGTCCCCTCGAGCGCGCTGAGCTGCATCACCTGCGGGTGCCACGGGCTGGCATCCTGCCGCGCATCGCCCGGGTGGCCGTGCTGGCTGAACAGGCGAAGCGCGGAGGCGATCTGGGCCCGCGCCCGCGTCGCGGCGGCCTCGTCGAGATCGGCCTTGTTGATCACGATCAGGTCAGCCAGCTCCATCACGCCCTTCTTGATCGCCTGCAGGTCGTCGCCGGCATTGGGCAACTGCATCAGCACGAACATGTCGGTCATTCCGGCCACCGCCGTCTCGCTCTGCCCGACACCCACGGTCTCGACGATCACGATGTCGTATCCGGCGGCCTCGCACACCAGCATCGCCTCGCGCGTCTTCGCGGCCACGCCGCCCAGCGTGCCGCTCGCCGGGCTGGGGCGAATGTAGGCGCGCTCGTGCAGCGACAGGCGCTCCATCCGCGTCTTGTCGCCGAGGATGGAGCCACCCGATAGGCTCGACGACGGATCGATCGCGAGTACGGCCACACGATGACCGCGCTCCGCCAGGAACAGGCCCAGCGCTTCGATGAAGGTGCTCTTGCCGACTCCCGGCACGCCGCTGATGCCGAGCCTGAACGACTCCCCACTGCGGGGCAGCAAGGCGTTGAGCAATGCGTCGGCGCGAACGCGGTGGTCGGCGCGGGTCGATTCGAGCAAGGTGATCGCCTTCGCGATGGCGCGGCGCTGTGCGGCACCCGGCGCGCCGAGCAATGCTTCCAGCAGAGGCTGATCGGCTGGCGCGAGCATCGGTCTCAGGCGCGCAACGACTTGCGGATCTGTTCGAGCACGTCGCTCGCGCTCGCCGGGATCGTCGTCCCCGGGCCGTAGATGCCCTTCACGCCGGCTTCGTAGAGGGCGGCGTAGTCCTGCCTCGGGATCACGCCACCGACGAAGACGACGATGTCGTTGCCGCCCTGCGCCTTCAACGCCTGGATGATCGCCGGCACCAGGGTCTTGTGCCCCGCGGCAAGCGTGGAGACACCGACCGCGTGCACGTCGTTCTCGATCGCCTGGCGCGCGCACTCTTCGGGCGTCTGGAACAGCGGCCCGATGTCGACGTCGAAGCCGAGGTCGGCGAAGGCCGTGGCCACGACCTTGGCGCCACGGTCGTGGCCGTCCTGGCCGAGCTTGGCGATCATCACGCGCGGCCGCCGGCCCTGGCTCTCGGCGAAGGCGGCGATCTCGTTGCGCAACTTGTCCCAGCCCTCGGCGGAGTCGTAGGCAGCGGCATAGACCCCGTTCACCTTCTGCGTGTCGGCGTGGTGGCGTCCCCAGGCCTTCTCCAGTGCATCGCTGATTTCTCCCACCGTGGCACGCAGGCGTGTCGCCTTGATGCTCAGATCGAGCAGGTTGCCAGAGACATCGCCTTCGGCACAGGCCGTCAGCGCCGCCAGTGCCGCCTGCACGGCAGGCGCGTCGCGGCGTGCCCGAAGCTGCTTCAGGCGCTCGACCTGGTTCTCGCGCACCCTCACATTGTCGACTTCGCGCGTTTCGATCGCGTCTTCGCTGTCGAGGCGGTACTTGTTGACGCCGACGATCACGTCCTTGCCCGCATCGATGCGCGCCTGCTTCCCGGCCGCGCTGGCCTCGATCTTGAGTTTGGCCCAGCCGCTGGCGACCGCCTTGACCATGCCACCCATTGCCTCGACCTCCTCGATGATGGCCCATGCGGCATCGGCCATGTCCTGCGTCAACCGCTCCATCATGAAGCTGCCACCCCAGGGGTCGACGACGTTCGTGATGTGCGTCTCCTCCTGGATGATCAACTGCGTGTTGCGCGCGATGCGGGCGCTGAACTCGGTCGGCAGCGCGATCGCCTCGTCGAAGCTGTTGGTGTGCAGGCTTTGCGTGCCGCCGAACACCGCCGCCATCGCCTCGATCGTCGTGCGCACGATGTTGTTGTAGGGGTCCTGCTCGGTCAGGCTCCAGCCCGAGGTCTGACAGTGCGTGCGAAGCATCAGGCTCTTCGGGTTCGTCGCACCGAAGCCGCTCATGATGCGATGCCACAGCAGGCGCGCGGCGCGCATCTTGGCGATCTCGAGGTAGAAGTTCATGCCGATCGCCCAGAAGAACGACAGGCGCGGCGCGAAATCATCGACGTCCAGCCCCTGCGCAAGCGCGGTTTTCACGTACTCCTTGCCGTCGGCGAGCGTGAACGCGAGCTCGAGCGCCTGGTTCGCACCGGCCTCCTGCATGTGGTAACCGGAGATGCTGATCGAGTTGAACTTCGGCATCTGCCTTGCCGTGTACTCGATGATGTCGCCGATGATCCTCATCGACGGCGCCGGCGGATAGATGTAGGTGTTGCGAACCATGAACTCCTTGAGGATGTCGTTCTGGATGGTCCCCGAGAGCTGGCCCTGGGCCACGCCCTGCTCCTCGGCCGCGACGATGTAGCCGGCGAGCACCGGCAGCACCGCGCCGTTCATCGTCATCGACACGCTGACACGGTCGAGTGCAATGCCGTCGAACAGGATCTTCATGTCCTCGACCGAGTCGATCGCCACCCCCGCCTTGCCGACGTCGCCCGTCACCCGCGGGTGGTCGCTGTCGTAGCCGCGGTGCGTGGCGAGGTCGAACGCGACCGATACGCCCTGCCCGCCGCCGGCGAGCGCCTTGCGGTAGAAGGCATTGCTCTCCTCGGCGGTCGAGAAGCCCGCGTACTGGCGGATCGTCCACGGCCGCGCCGCGTACATCGTCGCCTGCGGCCCGCGCACGAACGGCGCAAAGCCAGGCAGCGTGTCGGCGCTGGCCAGTCCGGCGGCGTCGGCCGCCGTGTACAGCGGCCTGACGACGATGCCCTCGGGCGTGACCCAGTTCAGCGCCGACACATCGCCTCGAGGAGACGACTTCGCCGCCGCGCGGGACCACTGCTCCAGCGCGGGACGGATGGGATCGCGGGGGGATTCAGCGCTCATCGATATGCTCCTCGGCCTTGCGCCGTCGCGGCAATTATGCATAATTATGAATGCAGAGGCAATTCAGCTTCCCGCTCACGGCACTGATCCTCGCGTGTCCAGCATGACCGCCCTCACCCCCGAGTTCCGGCCGCTCTCGCGGCGCGCCCTCTACCAGGAGGTGGCCGACCGCCTGCGCGAGCAGATCTTCAGCCGCGCGCTCGAGCCCGGCGAATGGATCGACGAAATGAAGCTGAGCCGGGATTACGGCATCAGCCGCACGCCCTTGCGCGAGGCGCTGAAGGTGCTCGCCGTCGAAGGCCTGGTGACGATGAAGCTCGGCCGCGGTGCCTACGTGACCGAGATGTCCGAGCGCGACGTGACCGACATCTATCACCTGCTGGGTCTGCTCGAGAGCGACGCCGTTGCCGCCGTGGCGAAGCAGGCCAGCGACGCGCAGATCGCCGAGTTGGAGGCGCTGCACGCCGAACTCGAGGGGGCGCTCGGCAACCGCGCGCGCTTCTTCCGCCTCAACGAGGCGTTTCATCTGCGGATCCTCGCGATTGCCGACAACCGCTGGCGAAGCCAGATCGTGGCCGACCTGCGCAAGGTGATGAAGCTCAACCGGCACCACTCGCTGTTCCGCCAGGGCAGGCTCGAGGAGTCGCTGGCCGAGCATCGGGCACTGATGTCGGCGCTCAAGCGCCGCGACCCGCCCGCCGCCGCAGCGTTGAGCGAACAGCACTTTCGGCGCGGCCTCGCCGCCGCCGTGCAGGCCCCTCGGGCGGCAGTCAGGCCGCGCGCGCCGAAGCGCGCTACGCCCTGACTGTGTTCATCCCCGCTGCGGCATCCGCCGCAGTCCGCGTCAAGCGCGCTTCGCGATCGGAACCACCGTGCGCGCCGTGGCGCCGTTGAAGAGCTGGCGCGGACGGCCGATCTTGTACTCGGGATCGGCGATCATCTCGTTGAGCTGCGCGATCCAGCCGACAGTGCGCGCCAGTGCGAACACTGCGGTGAACAGGCTCACCGGGATGCCGATCGCGCGCTGCACGATGCCGGAGTAGAAGTCGACGTTCGGATAGAGCTTGCGGGAAACGAAATAGTCGTCCTCGAGGGCGATCTTCTCCAGCGTCATCGCGAGCTTGAACAACGGGTCGTCGTGCAGGCCCAGCGCGCCCAGCACCTCGTGGCAGGTCTCGCGCATCAGCTTGGCGCGCGGATCGTAGTTCTTGTACACGCGATGGCCGAAGCCCATCAGCTTGACGGTGGAGTTCTTGTCCTTCACCTGCTTGATGAATTCGCCGATCTTCTCGACGCCGCCCATCGCCTGGATGTCCCCCAGCATGTTCAGGCAGGCCTCGTTGGCCCCGCCGTGCGCCGGGCCCCAGAGGCAGGCCACGCCGGCGGCGATGGCCGCGAACGGGTTGGTGCCCGAGGATCCGCACAAGCGCACGGTCGAAGTCGAGGCGTTCTGCTCGTGGTCGGCGTGCAGGATGAAGATGCGGTCCATTGCCCGAATCAGCACGTCGTTGGGCTCGTAGTCCTCGCATGGGGTGGCGAACATCATGCGCATGAAATTGCCCGCATACGACAGCTGGTTCTGCGGGTACATGTAGGGCTGGCCCACGCTGTACTTGTAGGCCATCGCCACCAGCGTCGGCATCTTGGCGATCAGCCGGATGGCCGCGATCTCACGGTGATCGGCGTTGTTGATGTCGGTCGAGTCGTGATAGAAGGCCGACAGCGCGCCCACGAGCCCGGTCAGGATCGCCATCGGGTGCGCGTCGCGGCGGAACCCGCGCAGGAAGAATTGCATCTGCTCGTTGACCATCGTGTGATGGGTCACGAGGTTGGTGAACTCGCTCTTCTGCGACGCGTTGGGCAGTTCACCCTTGAGCAGCAGATAGCAGGTCTCGAGGTAGTCGCACTTCTGCGCCAATTGCTCGATCGGGTAGCCGCGGTAGAGCAGTTCGCCCTTGTCGCCGTCGATGAAGGTGATGCTCGAGTTGCACGAGGCGGTAGACAGGAAGCCGGGGTCGTAGGTGAACTTGCCCGTCTGCCCGTACAGCTTGCGGATGTCGATCACATCGGGCCCGACGGAGCCCTTGTAGATCGGCAGCTCCATCGCGGGGCTTCCATCGGAAAAGGAGAGAGTGGCCTTTACGTCAGACGGTGTCATGGCATTTCCTCGGTTGGTTGGCAGACAGAAAGAGAATCTCGCGGCGGGCGCATCAGGCCCAGGACCTCGATCACCTCGGGTCGGGCCAGTTCGCCCTTCGGCTCGTTGCGCGCGAGCAGCAGGTCGAGCAAGTCGTTGTCCGGCAGGTCCATCAGCGCCTGCAGGCCCTCGGCCTGCGCCTGCGTCAGCGTCGCCTCGTGGCGCGCGAAGAAGCGCTCGATCAGGAGGTCATTCTCGAGCAAGCCGCGCCGACAACGCCAGCGCAGGCGGCTCAGCATTCGGGGCTCGACAACGCTATGCATGTCATTCCTGCGAGGGGTGAACGCGGCCGGCGCTCACACGGCGCGGCGCACCATCATTTCCTTGATCTTGCCGATCGCACGCGTCGGATTCAGGCCTTTCGGACAGACATCGACGCAGTTCAGGATGCTGCGGCAACGGAAGAGGCGATATGGGTCTTCCAGGTTGTCCAGGCGCGCCGCGGTGTCGTGGTCGCGGCTGTCGACGATGAAACGGTAAGCCTGCAGCAGTCCGGCCGGACCGACGAACTTGTCCGGGTTCCACCAGAAGCTCGGGCACGCCGTCGAGCAGCTCGCGCACAGGATGCACTCGTACAGGCCGTTCAGCTCCTCGCGCTCCTGCGGGCTCTGCAGGCGCTCCTTCTCCGGCGGCCGGGTGTCGTTGACGAGATAGGGCTTGATCGACTCGTACTGGGCGAAGAACTGCGTCATGTCGACGATCAGATCGCGGATCACCGGCAACCCGGGCAGCGGCTTCAGGACGATGCTGCCCGGCAGAGTGCGCATGTTGGTCAGGCACGCGAGTCCGTTCTTGCCGTTGATGTTCATCGCGTCCGAGCCGCACACGCCTTCGCGGCACGAACGGCGCAGGCTCAGGCTCGGATCGACCGCCTTGACCTTGATCAGCGCGTCGAGCAGCATTCGCTCGGAGCCGTCGAGCTCGACCTCCAGCGTCTGCATGTAGGGCTTGGCGTCCCTGTCCGGGTCGTAGCGGTAGATCTGGAATGTGCGCATTGCCATGTATGTCGTCCTGCGATTGCGTGGCCTAGAACGTGCGCACCTTGGGCGGAACGCTGTCCACCGTCAGCGGCTTCATGCGTACCGGCTTGTATTCCAGGCGGTTGCCCTCGCTGAACCAGAGCGTGTGCTTCAGCCAGTCGACGTCGTTGCGTCCCAGCGGATGCTCGGCGTCGTCGGCGCCGCGCTCGTAGTCCTTCACCATGTGGGCACCGCGGCACTCATGGCGGGCTGCCGCAGACACCATCGTCGCGCGCGCAACTTCTGCCAGGTTCTCGACCTCGAGCGCCTCGATGCGGGCAGTGTTGAAGACCTTGGACTTGTCCTTCAGCCCGATCGTCCCCGCGCGTTCGGCCACCGCGGCGATCTTGACGACGCCCTCGTCCATCAGTGCCTGGGTGCGGAAGACGGCGGCGTGCTGCTGCATCGTCTGGCGGATGTCGTCGGCCACCCGCTGCGAGTACTCGCCGGAGGTCGACGCGTCGAGCCGTGCGAGGCGCTGAAGCGAACGGTCAGCCGCGTCGGCAGGCAGGGGCTTGTGCACCCTGCCGTGGCCGATGCTTGCGACCATGTGGTTGCCCGCCGCGCGCCCGAAGACGACCAGGTCCAGCAGCGAGTTGCACCCGAGGCGGTTGGCGCCGTGCACGCTTACGCAGGAGCATTCGCCCACCGCGTAGAGGCCGTTCACCGGCGCGACGGGGTCGCCACCCTTGGGCACCACGACCTGGCCATGGATGTTCGTCGGGACGCCGCCCATCTGGTAGTGCAGCGTCGGCACGACGGGAATCGGCTCCTTGGTGATGTCGACGTTGGCGAAGTTGTGCCCGATCTCGTAGATCGACGGCAGCCGCTTCATGATCGTTTCGGCGCCGAGGTGCGTCATGTCGAGGACGATGTAGTCCTTGTTCGGGCCGCAGCCTCGGCCTTCCTTGATCTCCTGGTCCATCGATCGAGAAACGAAGTCGCGCGGCGCCAGGTCCTTCAGTGTCGGCGCATAGCGCTCCATGAAGCGCTCGCCGTCGACGTTGCGCAGGATGCCGCCCTCGCCGCGGCAACCTTCGGTCAGCAGCACTCCGGCCCCCGCCACCCCGGTCGGGTGGAATTGCCAGAACTCCATGTCCTGCAGCGGAAGGCCGGCGCGCGCCGCCATCCCGAGGCCGTCACCGGTGTTGATGAAGGCGTTGGTGCTCGCGGCAAAGATCCGGCCGGCGCCCCCGGTGGCCAGCAGCGTGGACTTGGCCTCCAGGATATGCACCTCGCCGGTCTCCATCTCGAGCGCGGTGACACCGAGCACGTCGCCGTCGGCGTCGCGGATCAGGTCGAGCGCCATCCACTCGATGAAGAAGTTCGTGCGCGCCTTGATGTTCTGCTGGTACAGCGTATGCAGCATCGCGTGACCGGTGCGGTCGGCCGCGGCGCATGCGCGCTGCACGGGCTTCTCGCCGTAGTTGGCCGTGTGTCCGCCGAACGGGCGCTGGTAGATCGTGCCGTCCGAGTTGCGGTCGAACGGCATGCCGAAATGTTCGAGCTCGTAGACGACCTTGGGTGCCTCGCGGCACATGAACTCGATGGCATCCTGGTCGCCGAGCCAGTCCGAGCCTTTGACCGTGTCGTAGAAGTGATAGTGCCAGGTGTCCTCGCTCGTGTTCGCCAGCGAGGCGGCGATGCCGCCCTGCGCCGCCACCGTGTGCGAGCGGGTCGGAAAGACCTTCGAAACCACGGCCACGTTGAGGCCGGCCAGCGCCAATTGCAGCGAGGCCCGCATGCCCGAACCACCGGCCCCGACGATGATGGCGTCGAACTTTCGTCTGCTCAGCCTGGAAGTCGACGACATCAAAGTCTCCAGAGAACCTGCACCGCCCAGCCGGCGCAACCGAGCAGCCAGACGATCGCGAACACCTGCGCCAGCAGGCGCACGCCGACCGGCTTGACATAGTCCATCAGGATGTCGCGCACGCCCACCCAGGCATGCAGCGTCAGGCTCAGGATCACGACGAAACTCAGCACCTTCATCCACTGTGCGGCGAAGATGCCGGCCCAGCGGTCGTAACCCAAGTCTCCGGGCATCAACAGTTGCACCAGCACGAGCAGCGTGAACAGCGCCATCAGCAGGGCCGTGATGCGCTGCGCGAGCCAGTCGCGCAAGCCGTAGTGCGCACCGACGACGATGCGCCTCGTTCCGAAATTCTGCGTCATGGCAGGATGGGCTCCAGGTGGGATCGGGGCGGATCGGTGCCTTGTGCGACCAGCGGGCGCGCCGTCAATACAGGCCGAACAGTTTGGCGCCGAGCAGCACCGTCAGCAGGCCACTCAGGCCGAGCGTGAAGACCGCCGACTGCCGCCCGAACTCCTTGCTCACGCTGTGCGTCGCGTCCATCCACAGGTGGCGCAAACCGGCGACGAAATGATGCAAGTAGGCCCAGATCAGCGCCAGCGCGGCGAGCTTGACGAGCCATGCCGGCACGAACCCAAGCCCGGCGACGAAGGCGCTAGTGAAATGGTCGAATGAGACTTCGGAGGTGACGCTGGTGTCGAACATCCAGACGACGAACGGAAGCAGCAGGAAGAGGATGGCCCCGCTGGCGCGGTGCAGGATCGACACGACGCTGGCCAGCGGCATCCGGTACTGCAATGCATCGATCAGATGAATCGTTCCCGGTCTGGTCTTCGCGGTCTCAGCCATACCCATCCTTGTTCTCGTCGAGGTGGCAACCCTGGCTCAAAAAATCATTCTATTGCCATGAAGCAGTGTCGCACGACGGTGTCGCAGCGCCTTGTTGCAGATCAGTTCAGTTGAGTTCGTTGCGGTAGTGGTGCTCCGTCGTGTCGTACAGACCGCGCCTCAGCTCCACGGGCCGATCGCCATAGGTGAAGGACAGCCGCTCCACGCTCAGCAGTGGCGCGCCCAGCGCCAGCCCCAGCAATGCCGCGGCCTCGGCGTCGGCGGCAATGGCGCGCAGCTTCTCTTCCGCGCGAATCATGCGAACGCCGAATTCCGACTCGAACAGGCCGTACATCGGCCCCCTGTAGGCGGCCAGGCGCTCCGCCGTCAGTCCCTTGAACGCGTGTCCCGGCAGCCAGATGTCGTCGAACACCACCGGCCTGCCGCGAAACGAGAGCACGCGCCGCACCTGCACGGTGGCGTCGCCCGCCTTCAGCGCCAGCGCACGCGCCACGTCGGCCGGGGCGCGCAGGCGCCGGCAGTCGATGAAACGGCGCGCCATGCCGGCCACTTCGCCGACGTCGGGCATCAGACGCAGGAATCGGAACTGCACACGCTGCTCGGTGTGGGTCGCCACGAAGGTGCCCTTGCCCTGGCGCCGGACGAGCAGGTGCTCGTCCGCCAGCGCGTCGATCGCCTTGCGCACCGTACCCTGGCTGACCTTGAAGCGTGCCGCGAGTTCGACTTCACTCGGGATCGCCTCGCCGGGGCGCCATTCGCCACCCTGCAGGCTGTGCGTGAGCAGCGCCTTGATCTGCTGATACAGCGGGCTGAAGGCTGGCGCCAGCTCTCGCCCGGCATCGGTTGCGCCCCGCGTGACGTGGGCAGGGGTTGTTGGCCGGGCCATCGGCGCCATTGCAGCACAGCCCCCGGCCGACGTCCACGCTGCATTGAACGATGACTGATCTAAGACAGAAGTGTCGCAGGACAGCCCCTGGCGCGCGGCTGCGGATGGCTACACTTGCAGCGATGCGGACTGCCGGTCGTGCCGGGTCCGTTGCCACCCACCCACTTCAAACGGAGCCTCCTCATGAGCAAGACCCCCGTACGCGTGGCCGTCACCGGCGCCGCAGGCCAGATTGGCTATGCCATCCTGTTTCGCATCGCTTCCGGAGAGATGCTCGGCAGGGACCAGCCCGTGATCCTGCAGCTGCTCGAGATTCCCGACGAAAAGGCCCAGAAGGCGCTGCAGGGCGTGATGATGGAACTGCAGGACTGCGCCTTCCCGCTGCTCGCCGGCATGGAGGCCCACGGCGACCCGATGACGGCGTTCAAGGACACCGACTACGCGATCCTCGTCGGCGCCCGCCCGCGCGGCCCCGGCATGGAGCGCGCCGACCTGCTGGCAGCCAACGGCGCGATCTTCACGGCGCAGGGCAAGGCGCTGAATGCCGTCGCCAGCCGCAGCGTGAAGGTGCTGGTCGTCGGCAATCCGGCCAACACCAATGCGTACATCGCGATGAAGAGCGCCCCCGACCTGCCGCGCAAGAACTTCACAGCGATGCTGCGTCTGGACCACAACCGCGCGTTGAGCCAGATCGCCGCCAAGACCGGCAAGCCGGTGGCATCGATCGAGAAGCTCGCCGTCTGGGGCAATCACTCGCCGAGCATGTACGCCGACTACCGTTTCGCGACGATCGGCGGGCAGAGCGTCAAGGCGATGATCAACGACGACGCATGGAACCGTGACGTGTTCCTGCCGACGGTGGGCAAGCGTGGCGCGGCGATCATCGCGGCCCGCGGCGTCTCGTCGGCCGCCTCGGCCGCCAACGCCGCGATCGACCACATGCACGACTGGGTCCTCGGCACCGCCGGCAAGTGGGTGACGATGGGCGTGCCGAGCAACGGCGAGTACGGCATTCCGAAGGACGTGATGTTCGGATACCCGGTCACGACGGCGGGCGGCGAGTACAAGCTGGTCGAAGGGCTGGCGATGGACGAGTTCTCGCAGCAGCGCATTGCCCTCACGCTGAAGGAACTGCTCGAAGAGCAGGATGGGGTGAAGCACCTGCTCTGAACGCCGGACGACGCACGGCGCAACGCGGGCACGCGCGGTCCTCGGTCCGCGCGCCGGTGCGATTCCGACGAACGGTTGAACGGACACCCCGATGCGCGCCGTCCATCCACGCCTGGCGCTGCTCGACGCCGCCGATGTCGCGCCGGCGCTGCCGGTCTGCGACCACTACGCCGGGCTCGAGTCGCGGATGCGCAAGAGCCTGGCGATGCAGGCCGAGCTGGGCCCGGTGTTCGACATCACGCTCGACTGCGAGGACGGCGCGCCGGTCGGCGCCGAGACCGAGCAGGCCCATCGGGTGGCCGAGTTCGTCGACTCGCCGCTGAACCTGCACGAGCGCGTCGGCGCAAGGCTGCACCCGGTCCGCCACGCGGCATTTGCACTCGAGGCCGAAATCCTGGTGCGCCGCTGCGGGCATCGCCTGGCCTACCTGATGCTGCCCAAGGTTCACGGGCTCGCGGATGTGCAGCGCGCCAGTGACGAAATCGACCGCCTGTCGCGCGTGCAGGGCCTGAAGAGACGGATTCCGCTGCATGTGCTGATCGAGACCCACGGCGCGCTGGCCGAGGTGGCCGCGATCGCCGCGCATCCGCGCGTCGAATCGCTGTCGTTCGGGCTGATGGACTTCGTCTCCGCCCATCGCGGCGCGATCCCGCAGTCGGCGATGAGCGCAAGCGGTCAGTTCGAGCATCCCCTCGTGGTGCGAGCCAAGCTCGAGATCGCGGCCGCCTGCCACGCGCACGCGAAGACACCTTCGCATTGCGTCGTGACCGAATACAGGCGGCTCGATCTGCTCGAGGCCGCCGCCGAGAGGGCTGCGCGAAGCTTCGGCTACACCCGCATGTGGAGCATCCACCCCGACCAGATCCAGCCCATCATCGATGCCTTCGCCCCGTCGACCGCCGAAGTCGACCTGGCGATAGAGATCCTGCTCGCCGCGCAGGCCGCGCAATGGGCTCCGATCAGCCACCCGCCTGGAGCGGCGGCCACGCTGCACGATCGGGCCAGCTACCGCTACTTCTGGCGCGTGCTGGAGCTCGCGCACCGCACCGGGCAACCGCTGCCGTCCGAGGTCCTGCAGACCTTCTTCGACGATGCCGGTCCGTGACGGCACGCGTCGCCAGGGCCGGCAGGTGCAAATTGTTGCAATCGAAGGCGCCGGGGCTTGAAGCTCGGCGCCCGGCCGGCCGAAAATAGCAGGGTCTGCAACTCGAGGATCGATTCCATGCACCGCATCGCTGCCCTGACCCTTGCCCTCGGCTTCACCCTGACGGGCCCGGGCGCCTTCGCACAGACCAGTGTGGACGCCAAGCCGAAGGCGGCCAAACCGGCCGCGAAGACGGCACCGCAGCCGGCCACCTCGCGCGAGGTGTTGAAGTCCGAGGCCAAGGGCCTGGCACTGGCGACCGATACGGCCGAGGCCATCAACGCCACCCAGCTCGACATCGCGGCGCGGGTGCTCACCGGCAAGGCCGAATGCGAATACAGCCAGGCCGTCGACGTCGACGCGGTGCCCGATCGCCCGGGCATCTTCAAGGTCAGCTACAAGGGACAGAGCTACATGATGGTGCCCGAGGAAACCACGACCGGTGCCGTTCGCCTGTTCAATCGCAGGACGGGGATGGTGTGGCTGCAGATTCCGTCGAAGTCGATGTTGCTGGATGGCCGTGAAGGGCATCGGCTGGTCGATCGCTGCACCCAGTCGGAGCAGCGCGCCGCAGTGGCAGCCGTCAACGCCGCCGCGGCAGCCGCCCCGAGCAAGTAGCCCCGCCCGCCTCCGCCGGGTCGGGCATGCCCCAGGGTATGCCGTGTCAGGTATGTATACTTCGTGCATACTTTTCACGCGAAGCCCCGCATGGATGCAACCGTCGCCGAACGCGGCCAGATCACGCTGCCGAAGGCAATCCGTGACGCGCTCGGCCTGAGCAAGGGAACACGGCTGAAAGTCGAGCTCGACGGCAGCCGCATCGTCATCCGCAAGGACGTCAGCGACGCGATCTCGCGCGCCCGCGGCCGCTTCAGACTCGACGGCTTCGAGTCGGTGGACGACGCGATGCGCTCGGTTCGTGGCCGCGCCCCGGGCGATCCACTCGATCGATGAAGACGCCCTGGCTCACGTCGGCCGTGTTGGCCGGCCGGCCCTCTCGAGGAAGCGCCGGGCCGCCCCAAGATTCCTTGCTCCCCCTCGGGGGGGAGGCCGCCGGCTGAGATGATCGCCATCGATTCCTCGGTGCTGGTCGATCTGCTCTGCGGCAGCGAGCGCGCAGGCAGCGCCGAGATCGCCTTGCGCGACGCGCTGGCCCGCGGTCCGGTGGTCGTCTGCGACGTCGTGGTCGCCGAGGTCTGCAGTTCGCTGCGCGAGGGCGACCAGGCGATGCAGGCGCTCGAGGAGATGGGCATCGCCTGCAGCGCCGTCGAACGCAAGGCCGCCGTGCGCGCCGGTGAGATGCAGCGCCGGTACCGCGCCCGCGGCGGAGGCCGGTTGCGTACCGTGCCCGACTTCATCGTCGGCGCCCACGCCCTGCTCCAGTGCGACGGGCTCATCACTCGCGACGGCGCGTTCTTTCGCGACTACTTCAAGGGACTCAAGATCCTTGCGCCAATGGCCGACTGAGCGCCCCTCCGTCCCTGCTTCCCACCCTGCCAACCCTGGAAACGACCATGCTGCAAGCCTACCACTCCCATGTCGCCGAACGCGCTGCGCTCGGCATCCCGCCGCTGCCACTTTCCGCCGCGCAGACCGCCGCGCTGATCGAACTGCTCAAGGCACCGCCGGCCGGCGAGGAAGCGGCACTCGTCGAGTTGATCACCCACCGCGTGCCGGCAGGGGTCGACGACGCCGCCAAGGTCAAGGCGAGCTACCTTGCGGCCGTCGCCCACGGCACGGAGAAGTGCCCACTCATCTCGCGCGAAAGGGCAACTGAGCTACTGGGCACCATGCTCGGCGGCTACAACATCCTGCCCTTGATCGAGCTGCTCGACGACGCCGCGGTCGGCGCCATCGCCGCCGAGGCACTGAAGAAGACGCTGCTGATGTTCGACGCCTTCCACGACGTAAAGGCCAAGGCCGACGCGGGGAACGCCAACGCCACAGCGGTGCTGCTGAGCTGGGCCGACGCCGAGTGGTTCACCAGCCGCCCCGAAGTGCCGAAGAGCATCACGGTCAGCATCTTCAAGGTGGCCGGCGAGATCAACACCGACGACCTTTCCCCCGCGCCCGACGCCTGGAGCCGGCCCGACATCCCGATGCACGCGCTGGCGATGCACAAGAACGCACGGCCCGGCATAACTCCCGAGGAAGATGGCAAGCGCGGCCCGGTGAAGTTCATCGAAGACCTGCGCGCGCGCGGGCACCTGGTGGCGTACGTCGGCGACGTGGTCGGCACCGGATCGAGCCGCAAGTCGGCCACCAACTCGGTGCTCTGGTTCACCGGAGAGGACATTCCCTTCGTGCCCAACAAGCGCTTCGGCGGCGTGTGCCTGGGCGGCAAGATCGCGCCGATCTTCTACAACACGATGGAAGACTCCGGCGCGCTGCCGATCGAGCTCGACGTCAGTCAGATGGCAATGGGCGACGTCGTCGAGTTGCGCCCCTACGAAGGCAAGGCGCTGAAGAGCGGCAAGGTGATCGCCGAGTTCAAGGTCAAGAGCGAAGTACTGTTCGACGAGGTGCGCGCCGGCGGGCGCATCCCGCTGATCGTCGGGCGCGGCCTCACGGCCAAGGCGCGCGAGGTGCTGGGCCTGGCGCCTTCGACGCTGTTCCGCCTGCCGCACGACCCTGCCGACACCGGCAAGGGATACACGCTGGCGCAGAAGATGGTCGGCAAGGCCTGCGGCCTGCCGGTGGTCGCGGCAAGCAGAAGGGCGTTCGCCCCGACACGTATTGCGAACCACGCATGACCTCGGTCGGCTCGCAGGACACGACCGGCCCGATGACGCGCGACGAGCTGAAAGACCTGGCCTGCCTGGGGTTCAGCGCCGACCTGGTGATGCAGAGCTTCTGCCACACCGCGGCCTACCCGAAGCCGGTCGACGTGAAGATGCACCACGAGCTGCCGGCCTTCATGAGCACCCGTGGCGGCATCAGCCTGCGCCCGGGCGACGGCGTGATCCACAGTTGGCTCAACCGCCTGCTGCTGCCCGACACCGTCGGCACTGGCGGCGACAGCCACACGCGGTTCCCGATCGGCATCAGCTTCCCGGCCGGCTCGGGCCTGGTGGCCTTCGCCGCCGCCACCGGCGTGATGCCGCTGGACATGCCGGAGAGCGTGCTGGTGCGCTTCAAGGGAAAGATGCAACCGGGGGTGACGCTGCGCGACCTGGTCAACGCGATCCCGCTCTGCGCGATCAAGCAGGGTCTGCTCACTGTCGCCAAACAGGGCAAGAAGAACATCTTCTCCGGCCGCATCCTCGAGATCGAGGGCCTGCCCGACCTGAAGGTGGAACAGGCGTTCGAGCTCAGCGACGCCTCGGCCGAGCGCAGCGCGGCTGCCTGCACGGTGCACCTGAACCCGGAACCGATCAAGGAATACCTCAACAGCAACATCACGCTGATGAAGCACATGATCGCCAGCGGATACGCCGACGCGCGCACGCTGCAGCGACGCATCGCGGCCCAGCAAGCCTGGCTCGCCGACCCGAAGCTGCTGAAGGCCGATGCCGATGCCGAGTACGCGGCGGTGATCGAGATCGACCTCGCCGAGATCCGCGAACCCATCGTCGCCTGCCCGAACGACCCCGACGACGTGAAGACGCTGAGCGAAGTCGCCGGCGCCAACATCGACGAGGTGTTCATCGGCAGCTGCATGACCAACATCGGCCACTTCCGCGCTGCGAGCAAGCTGCTCGAAGGCAAGCGCGACATCCCGGTCAAGCTGTGGGTCGCGCCGCCCACCAAGATGGACGCGCAGCAGCTCAGCGAGGAAGGCCACTACGGCGTGCTCGGCACGGCCGGTGCGCGCATGGAGATGCCCGGCTGCAGCCTTTGCATGGGCAACCAGGCGCAGGTGAAGGAAGGCGCGACGGTGTTCTCCACCAGCACGCGCAATTTCCCGAACAGGCTCGGCAAGAACAGCAACGTGTACCTCGGTTCGGCAGAACTCGCCGCGATCTGCTCGCGCCTGGGCCGCATCCCGACGAAGGACGAATACATGGCCGGCGTGGGTGTGCTGACGGCGAGCAGCGACAAGATCTACAAGTACCTGAACTTCGACCGGATTCAGGAGTTCAAGGCGGTGGCCGACACGGTCGGCGCCTGATCGCCCGCGACGAGAAGAGCACGCATCGCGGCCGGTCGTGCGAAACCGGTCCAGGGATCGGCCGTCACCCGTTCCGGTTGCCGTGCGCCGCACCCGGCCGGGCGTCGAGAGCAACAACACACGTTGCCGGCGCCCTGCCACCGATTCAGGGGAGCCTTTGTGGCTGCCTTGGTGTCGGAGTATCGAGATCACGCTCGATGTGCCGCAAGCATTGCAGCGCCTCTTCGGCGCCCGCGTCCGGATCCAGCACGTGTTGCTCAATCTGCTGCTGAACGCCTTCGACGTCGTGGCGACTCGCGGCCCCGAAGGCGCCCGCAGCGCGAGTTCGACTCGACGCAAGCCGCGCCTGGGCGTTTCCCGGACGACCGCGACATCCCGGCGGTCCGGGCGAGAGACTCGACGGTTGCGTTGCCCTCGCCCGCGCGCGAAAGTCGCGTTGTTCAGCCGTGCGGCGTTCCTGACCGGTCGGTGGCGACGGGCGCACCCGTCCGGTCGACCTCGTCGTCGTCGCGCCGCTTGTTGGCACGCCGCCACTGCTGCGGCGTGTGGCCCGACCGGCGTGAGAACGCATGTATGAACGAACTCGCTTCGGCATAGCCGAGGAGGTGGGCCACAGCGGTCAGGTCCAGCGAGGTCGTGCGCAGCAGTTGTTGCGCCATGTCGTAAAGCACCTCACCGCGCAGCGCCTTGAATGTCGTCCCCTCGGCCCGAAGCCTCCGGTTGAGCGTCCTTGCGTTCATGCCGAGCAGTTGCGAAACCCGGTCCGCACTGCACCGCTCATGGGTGATGGTGCCGTGAATCAGGCGGCGTATCTCACCTGCGAAGCTTGAAGCCAGTTGCTGGTCGCGCCACTCGGCCGCCTGCTTCTCGAGATGCTGGTGAAGCAACGGGTTGGCCACAGGCGCTGGATGCGCGAGCCAACGCGCCGGAAAGGCCATCGTGCATCGGACGGCGCCGAAGTGGACCGACGCACGGAAGAACTTCTTCCAAGGCGTGGCATCGGCCGGACGCCGACGCGGCAACAGCACTTCGGTCGGATTCCAGCTTTGTCCGCACAAGACGCGCATGATGTTGCACGCCATCGCCATCGCGAGGTCGTAGAGTTGTTCGGGTGCGTCGACAGCGGGTTCGACGACGACAAAGCCGAGCAGGCTCGTGTCGTCTTGCTTCTCGAGCGTCGGTATGCCACCGCGGTCGTGCAGTTCGAAGTGCCGGATCAAGTCCTCCAGCGCCGAGCCCACGCTGTCGGCGCTCATCAGCAGCAGGCCCGCCAGCCCCAGTGAACCCGGTCCGGCCTTCTCGCCAAGGAGCAGTGCGAGGTGCTCGCACCCGGTCGCGGCCGCACAGTGGGTGAGAAGCCGAGCCCCGGTGGCGTAGGGGATCGGCATGTCGGGATCCGCGAAATACGCTTCATCGAAGCCGGTATCGGCCAGGATCGTCGAGGGGGCGAACCCGAGTTCCCTGATCACTTGCGGAAGTTGGGCCGCCGGCCCGAGGCGCGACGTGGTCCCCAGCCCAGCACGCGCAGTTCCACGCCCGGGGGACTCCCGGCGACGAGTCTGACTTGGGTCAACTTTGTCCATGATTCCCTTGGAGTGTCGCGAATTGTCAATCCAGCGTCGCAAATCAGCAATGTGCCGGACACGCTGAGCCGGACACTCGAAGTTGGGCACGATCAGCTCGAGGTGGTGTTGCGCTTGTCTCCTCTCACGGGCGGTCGCCAGTGATTTCATGTGGAAGGAATGGCAGATGAAGCTGTATCGATTGGCGGTCCTGGTCTTGGCCGCCTTCGCCGCCGTTCCCTTCATCGCCCGGGCGGGAGACTCGCCCACGCTCGGCGCGATCGAGGCGGTCGGCATCGCCACCGAGGCCTACATCTACGGCTACCCGCTGGTGACGTTCGACATGGCGCGCAAGCAGCAGACCAACGTCGCGGTGCCCGATGCCGAGCACGCGCCGATGGGCCAGATGATCAGGATGCGCTCGTATCCCGCGGTCGACAACCACTGCTGCGCCGCGCCCAACGCCGACACGCTGTACACGATCACCTGGCTAGACGTGAGCAAGGAACCGGCAGTGTTCAGCATCCCCGACATGGGCGATCGCTACTACATGATGCCGATGCTGAGCGGCTGGTCCGAAGTGATCAAGGTCGCGGCCAGCACCACCACCGGCAGCAAGGCGCAGACCTACGCGATCACCGGGCCGGGCTGGAGCGGCACGCTGCCGCCGGGCGCGGCGCAGGTGAAGTCGCCGACCGGCATGGTGTGGATCCTCGGGCGCATCTACAGCACCGGCACGCCCGAGGACTATGCGGCCGTGCACGCGCTGCAAGACAAGTTCGCCGTCGTGCCGCTGTCGGCCTGGGGCAAGCCCACCACGCCGACGCAAGGCGTGGTCGATGGCGCGTTCGACATGAAGACTTCCGTGCGCAAGCAGGTCGACGCGCTCGACGCGGAAGCCTACTTCCGCCGAATGGCCGAACTGATGAAGACCAACCCGCCGACCTCAGCCGACGCACCGATGGTGGCGAAGATGGCCCGCATCGGCCTCGTCCCCGGCAAGGACTTCGACCCCGCCAAGCTCGGCTTCATCGACCGCGAGGCGATCAGGATCGTGCCCAAGCTGGCGCTGGTGGAAATGGGCCTGCTGCTGAAGAAGCAGAAGACGACCAATGGCTGGCTCTACTTCACCAAGGGCGTCGGCAACTTCGGCACCGACTACAAGCTGCGCGGCATGGCCAACCTGCTCGGCCCGGGCTGGAACCGCCCGCAGGACGCCGTCTACCCGCTGTCGCAGAAAGACGCCAAGGGCGACGCCTACGACGGCTCGAAGCACAACTACGTGGTCCGCTTCGAGAAGGGCAAGCTGCCGCCGGCCGACGCCTTCTGGTCGCTGACGATGTACGACGAAGACTTCTTCTTCGTGCCGAACGCGATCAAGCGCTACGACCTGGCACAGCGCGACAAGCTCGTCGCCAACGCCGACGGTTCGGTCGACATGGTCCTGCAGGCCGAGTCGCCCGGCAAGGACAAGGAGGCCAACTGGCTGCCCGCGCCGAAGGGCAAGTTCCAACTCGTGATGCGCATCTATGCGCCGAAGAAGTCGGCGCCGTCGATCCTCGATGGCACGTGGACGCCGCCGCCGGTGAAGCGGGTGCCCTAGGGGACCCGGGCCCCATCTCAACCCAAGACGAAAGGAAACGACCCATGAAGAACTTTGGAACGACATTGCGCACCGTCTCGGCACTTGGCGCGCTGGCGGGGGTTCTGGCCCTCGCCGGCTGCGCCAGCCTCGACCAGAACCTCGATGCTTCCATCAAGCAATACGCCGTGCCGGGCAAGGTGATGCACGTCGCCGACATGAACAACTACCCGTTCTGCGAGATCGGGCTGATCACCGGCACCTCGGAAGCGAACGCGGTGCTCAACATCTGGAACACGACCAGCGTCGGCGATTGCCCGCCGGACAAGATCGACGCGATCTTCGCGGACCAGGGCGCGAAAATCAAGGCGGCAACCGGCGCGCAGAAGGTCTGGCTGAACCCGAGACGCCACTGGACCTTCAATGAGATCTGGGCCTACAGCGCCGGCGATACCCGCGACTTCGAAGGCGTCAAGGGCTTGTGGCTGGGCGTCGTGGGGGCGGAAGTGGCGGCCAAGGCGGTGGGTGCGGGCCACTACCTGGCCCACACCCCCGGTACGCCAGGCATCGTCGCCCACCGTGCATTCAAGTTCAAGAAGGGCATGCCGGTCTATCTGCTCGACATGCCCGACGGCAAAGTATTCGTCATGCAGTCCTGGACCAACCACGCAACAAGGGCGAGACGGCCGCCAACCTCAAGGACCTGGGCAGCCAGTTCAAGCAACTGCCGCCGGGCTGGAAGTTCCGCGTCAAGGTGCTCGACCGGACCTGACCGTCGCCCCCAAGAAGCACCCTACTACGGCTACGTGACACAGGACGAGTTCCTGAATACCTACCAGGGCTGCGGCTTCGACGACACCTGCAACTTCGTGCCATAGGCTGAACCAGCTCAAGGAGAACCACCGAAATGAGCAAGACAGTCAAATGGGCGCTCGGCATCGTTGCCGTGCTCGTCGTCGTGGCGGCCGTCTTGTATCCCAAGCTGGTCGTGACCCTGCCGAACGACGGCGCCGAAGCGAAGCCGAACACGTTCAAGGATACGTACGGAGGCCGCTACACCGAGATGTTCCAGATCGGTGGCAACGCGATCACCAAGACTCTGGAGGCGAACGTCTACAACACCTGGGGTCTGAACGGCAGCGACACCACCCGCGACTCTTCACCCCCGGCGCTGCTCGACAAGATCGACGTCAAGGAGATGGCCAAGCAGTTCGGCATGCTGGCCGTGTTCAAGAACGGCCCTCGCCTGTGGACGCTGGACTGGATCGAGGTCGAGATGGGCAAGGAGGTGGACTTCGGCGGCATGAAGACGCGCTGGGTGAACTGGCTGGACCTGAAAGGCATCAGCACCGAACCCGGTGCGGCCGACTACAAGAACATCACCGTCACGCGCCACACCCGATTCGGCTTCAACAAGGGCACGCGCATCTCCGTGCTGGATGATCCCGACGGCAACCCGTGGGTCATGAAGTCGTTCAGCCTGATCACCCATCCGGATCAGAAGTTCGACGAGATCGCCAGCCTTGGCAGCCGCCTGAAGCCTCCGGTGGGCTGGAAGTTCCGCTCGGTGGTGCTCGAGCAGGACCTGATCCTCACCCCGGACAAGACCGGCACCGCGCACATCACGCAGGACAACTTCGGCAACACCTACGACCGCGTGGGCGGCCCCTACAGCAACTTCAAGCCGTAGCGCCGTTCCCGATAACATCTTTCAAGGGGATTTCGTCATGAAGCTTCGCATCAACGCGCGCGCCGCGGCCTGCCTGCTCACCCTCGGCCTGACCGGGTTCGCGCCCATCGCCGCGCAGGCCCAGGCAGCGAACGACAAATGGCAATGGGAGGTGGCCATCTACGGCTGGTTCCCGGCGATCGGCGGCACGACGTCGTTCCCGTCGAACGGCAGCAGCGGGCCCAACCTCGACGTGAGCGCGCAGGACGTGATCGATGCGCTCAAGATGACCTTCATGGGGCAGATCGAAGTCCGCAGGGGCAAGTGGGGCGCGTGGAGCGACGTGGTCTACGCCGATCTCGGCGGCATCGAAGGACGGCATCCGCAGTTTCACCGTCGACGGCCAGCCGGTCACCGTCGACGGCAATCTGCAACTCGACGTGAAGTCGACGGTGTGGTCGCTGGCCGGCCTCTACAACCTGGCGTCGACCCCCGAGAACACGACCGACCTGCTCTTCGGCGCCCGGCTGCTGGACATGAAGCAGACGCTGAAGTGGTCGCTGGGCGCCAGCCTTCCAGAGCACCGCCGCTCGGGCGCAGCGGCGAGGCGAGCGTCGACGGCAACAACTGGGACGCCATCGTCGGCGTCAAGGGCCGCTACTACCTCGGCGCCGAGCGCAAGTGGTTCCTGCCGTACTACGCCGACATCGGCGCCGGCCAGTCCCAACTCACCTGGCAGGTCAATGGCGGTGTGGGATACAAGTTCGACTGGGGTTCGGTGTTCGCCACCTATCGCTACCTCGACTACCAGTTCAAGTCCGGACAAGCCCTGCAAAGCATGACAATGAACGGCGCGCTCATCGGCGTGGCGTTCCAGTGGTAGGAATTGGAAGGACCTGCGTCTGCGGCCCTGACTGCCGTCGGACGGGCCCCGCAAGCAGGGCTGTGGGTCAATGCAGAGGAGCCAACCCAATGAATGCAAAAGCCGGGACGATGATGGCAAGGCGGGGCGCTGCGTCGCTCGGACACATGCTCCTCGTTGCAGCGGCGCTCGTGCTGTCGGCGTCGGGCGCACAGGCGCAGGCGGGCGATGCGAAGGCCATGCTCAAGGCCATGTCGGACTACGTGGGCAGCCAGAAGACCATCGAACTCACGTTCGACAGCGACATCGAAGTCATCACGCCGCAACTGGAGAAGATCCAGTTCACGAATTCCGGCGAGGCGCTGCTGAGCCGGCCGAACAAGCTGCGCGCCCACCGCGTCGGCGGCTATGCAGACGTGGCGATGACTTTCGATGGCAAGACCGTCGGCATCCTCGGCAAGCATCTCAACGCCTACGCGCAGTTCGACGCGCCGGGCGGCGTGGACCAGTTGTTCGCGGCGCTGCGGGCGGGCCACGGGGTCGCGTTGCCGTTTGCAGACCTGTCTGCTGACGAACTCGTATGACGCGCTCGTCGCCGGCGTCATGGAGGCCAAGCACATCGGGCGAGGCGTCATCGACGGCCGCGAGTGCGAGCACCTCGCGTTCCGCAATTTCGACACCGACTGGCAGCTCTGGGTCGAGGTGGGCGCGCGGCCGATTCCGCGCAAGATGGTAATCACGAGCAAGACGCTGAACAGCGCCCCGCAGTACACGCTTCGCGTCAAGACCTGGAACACCGACGTCAGAGCCGGCGCCCGCCGCCTTCGCGTTCGTGCCCCCGGCCAATGCGCAGAAGCTCCGCCCCGACGATCTGATCTTGCTCGACGAACTGCCGCCGAGCGCAGCACGAGGAGAAGGCAAGTGAAGACCTCGATCCACAGAACGGTGCTCATGCTGGGCCTGGCCGCGGCAGGCTGGGCCAGCAACGGCCCCGGAGAATGGGTGACCTCCGCCGAAGCGGTCATCGGTAGACCGGCGACGCCGGTCAGCTATGCCGGCGTGGCCGAGCGTTCCACTGTCGGCGTGGGGGCGCCGGGTGTGGGTGCCGCGCCGGGGGTCGGGCCTGGTGGTCCCGGTGGTCCCGGCGGTCCGGGCGGACCGGCTGGGCCGGGGGGGCCAGGTGGACCCGCTGGACCCGGAGTCGGTGCGGGGGCCCCAGGTCCCGGTGCCGGGCCTGCGAACCAGGGCGGGCCCGTGAATCGGGCCGGACGGCGCTGAACGCAACGGCAGCTCGATCAATTGAACGACCCCATGCAAGGGATCAGCGCCATGTCGACGACCCGCGCACTGGCGGCACTCACGTTCGCCGCCATGCTCGGCCTGGCCGGTTGCGCCACCCGTCCGGTCAACCCGCCGATCACTCAGGTCGACGCGGACGGTGGGTACACGTTTCAAACGCGCCAGAAGCACTTCAAGAGCAAGGAGACCCTGGTCGCTCTTGCCTTCTCCGGAGGCGGCACCCGGGCTGCCGCGTTTTCCTATGGCGTATCTGGAGTTCCTGAAAAGAACCGAGGTCGTGGCCCCGAACGGCGATCGGCTTCGCTTGCTCGATGCCGTCGACATGATCACCGGCGTGTCCGGCGGCAGCTTCACCGCGCTTGCCTATGGCCTCTACGGCGACAAGCTGTTTGCCGACTACGAGCAGCGCTTTCTCAAGCGCGACGTGCAGGGCGAATTGGTCTCGCGAGCCCTGAGCCCGAAGTACTGGGGCGACTACATCGGCGGCACTGCCGGGCGCTCGGAACTCGCGGCGAACTACTACGACGAGATCCTTTTCAACGGCGCAACCTTCGGCGACCTCGATCGCGGCGATGGCCCCTTCGTCGTGGCCTCGGCCACCGACATCTCGAGCGGCAGCCGCGTGCCCTTCCAGCAGGGCGTCTTCAACCTGCTGTGCTCGGATCTCAATGCCGTACGGCTGTCGCGTGCCGCCGCCGCATCGTCGGCAGTTCCGGTGGTGCTCTCCACCGTCACCATCAACAACTATGGCGGCAGTTGTAAGTTCGATGTCCCGTCGTGGGTCAAGATGTTCACCCAATCCGAGAATCCACCGCGGCCTGCAGCACGTGCGATACGCGAGCTGAAGGAGGGCGCAGCGCTTGCCGACGGCGTGAATCGCCCGTACATCCACCTGGTGGACGGCGGCATCTCCGACAACGTGGGCATGCGCGGCGTGCTCGATGCGTTGCAGTTGCTCGAAGCCTTGCACAGCGCCGGCGTGCCCACACCGCTCGACGACGTGAAGAGAATCGTCGTCCTGGTCGTGAACTCTCTGTCGTCGCCCCCCACCGCCTGGGACACCTCGGAACAGGGCCCCGGCATGGTGGACGTGCTGCTGAAGTCCAGCGGCGTGCCGATCGATCACTATTCCTACGAGGCGGTCGAGCTGCTGAAGGACATCTCGGCGCGTTGGGACACGGCAAGGCACCTTCGTGAGCTGGCCGGTTGCTCGAGCGACAGGGAGTCGGCGGTCTGCGCCGCGATACGTGTACCGCAGGCGAAGATCTACGCCATCGATGTGTCGTTTCCTGCGCTGAAGGACAAGGCGGAGCGCGACTACCTGAACCTGCAGCCCACCTCCTTCGTCTTGCCGGCCGAGGCCGTGGATCGGCTGCGCACCGCAGCGGGAACAATCATCGGCGCATCGCCCGAGTTCCAGCGGTTGTTGAAGGATGCTGGCGTGAAAGTCGTCGCCGATCCGTCCGCTGTCGGAGGCGCGCCGGCCACCGCCCCATGACAGCTTCTCAGACCGTCAAACAATGCGCGCCCTTGCAAGGTCGGGCCGACTGGAACGCCGGGATACCGCTATCGCACACATCCCCTGGTGCAGCCAGAGCTTGAGTAAGTCGCTCGTTCCGTGCGGCGTGCTGCTGCCGCCGGCGCAGCGTTTGGCTTGGCGCGCGTTGCATTCGATGCTCGCCATCGCGGCGCTGGCCTCGGCGTTGCTCCAGGCGCAGGCGCGCAGTCGATGGAGCCTCTCTCGTACTCGAATGCGCCCGTCGGTCTCAACTTCCTGATCGCGGGCGCCACCCACCAATGGGGCAGTGTGCTGGTGGACCCGACCCTGCCCGTCAAGGACGTCACGGCCTCCGTCGATGCCGCCACGCTGGCCTACATGCGTGTCATCGACTTCTGGGGCCAGTCCGGAAGCCTCGCGATGGTGGTGCCCAACGCCTGGCTCTCGGCCAGCGGCGAGGTCTTCGATCAGGCCAGGAGCATCACTCGGACGGGACTCGCGGATCTCACGATACGCCTGTCTGTCAACCTGTTGGGAGCACCGGCGCTTTCGTTGCCGGAGTTTGCCAGTTATCAGCAAGACACCATCGTTGGCGTCACGCTGCTGGTGACCGCGCCTTCCGGACAGTACGACCCGAGCAGGCTGGTCAACATCGGCACCAACCGCTGGTCGTTCAAGCCGGAACTCGGCGTCTCCAAGGCGCTGGGACCTTGGACGCTCGAGGGGGCTGCGGGCGTCACCTTCTTCAGCGACAACGAACAATTCTTCGGCAACGGCGTGCGCCAGCAGGACCCGCTGTACTCGATCCAGGGCCACGCGATCTACAACGTCAACCCCAGGGTGTGGGCTGCGCTGGACGGCACCTACTACACCGGTGGCCGCACGACCTTGAATGGCAACGTGGACAACGATCTGCAGAACAACTCGCGCTGGGGCGCAACGCTCGCGTACTCGCTCGATCGCATGAACTCGATCAAGGGCTACTTCAGTTCCGGGGTGTCGGCGCGCACCGGAACCGACTTCAAGATCGTCGGTATCGCGTGGCAGGTTCGCTGGGGGGCGGGGCTCTGAAATGCATCGAACATTGCAGCAGACTCTGCTGGCCACGCTGCTGCTGGTGACGTCGGTGTTCACCGGTGCATGGGCTGCGACGAGCACGCCCGAAGCCCCGGCGCCAGCCCCGGCCGCATCGGCCGTGCTGACGGTTGCCGACACCGTCGCCCAGATTGCCGCCAGTGAAGACTTGCAGCGTGCGGCGCTGGCCCATCTGGAGCAGACCCGGCATTGGCGCGCTCTGGCCCAACGCACCGCGGCATTGGAGGCAGACTTCGACCGCCTCGAGGTGAACCGGGCGGCCCAGGCCGAGCTCGTCGAACTGCTGGGGCTCGAGCATCGGGCCTGGGCGCTCAGAGGCACGGCTTCGGCCATCGTCGACGAACTCGCGTCGATCCTCCGACGCCTCGAGCAAGATCGCAGCGCGCTCGAGACGGAGGCCCGGATGTGGCAGGAGCGTCTCTCGTTCCTGCGCGATCGAATGGTTCCTGCACCCGTTCTCGATCGCGCGCAGGCCGTCGAGGCGACTCTGCAAAGCTCCGGCGATCGCGTCCGCGAGGTGCGCGACAGCGCGTTGCTTGACTTTGTCCGCGCGTTCACGCTGCAGTCGCGGATCGTCGAGGCGAGTGCACGCATTTCAGCGCGAATCGAGCACATCCGCACGCAGAGGATGGAGCTGGAGACATCCTCGCTGTGGCAACTCGGCGCGGCACCATCGCAATTCGAACTGGTCGCGTCAGGACTGCGCACGGGCGACCGCTTGATGCGCGACTATCTTGTCGAAAGCGGTGCGCGGCTCGCCGGGTTTTTCTTCGGCATCCTTGTGCTGGCCTGGTGGCTCCTCGGCAGGAAGTCCTTGCCGGACACGGGGCCCGCGCAGAGTGCCTTCGGCCACCCGGTCGCCGCCTCGATACTGATCGCACTGATGTCGCTCTGGGGGCTGGCCCCCGCCCCGCCGATCGTCTTCTACGAGGTGCTGCTCGTGCTGGCGCCGATTCCCGCCGCGCTGCTGGCAAGGCACACCTTCGCCGCGGCGATTCCGCTCACTCTCGGCGGCCTCGCCCTCGCTACGGTACTGCTGTCGTTGCGCAACCTCGTCGAGGCCAGCCCGATCGCGGATCGAGCCTTGCTGCTGTTGCAGGCCATCAGCCTGGGCCTGCCTGTGGCCGTCGACCTCAGGCGCGGACGCTTGCAGCGGGCGTTCCCGCGTTGGGGCCCCGACGCCGTGCGCGTCGCCGCCTTGTTCGTCATCGCCGCGTCGGCGCTGACCGCCTTGCATGTCTTCAGCGGATTCTCCGGCCCGGCACGATCGTTGCGCACGGGCGCTGGCAGCGTCCTCGGGTTCGGACTCGTGTTCGGTGCGACCGCGCTTGCCTTCTATGGCGTGGTGCTCGCGCTGCTTGCCAAGCCCCCGCTTTGCTGGCTTCGAAGTGCGCGCGCAGCGGACCCGGCGCTGTTGCGTGCGGTACGCCTGGTGCTCGCCGTGCTGGCCATCGGCGGCATCACGATCGTCACCTTGGGCAACCTGCGCCTGACGGCAGCGACGCTGTCTGCAGTCGATTCGCTGCTCGGATCCACCTTGGAAGTGGGTGCGCTGTCCATCTCGGCCAGTGCGATTGCGGCGTCGGTCGGGATTGCCTTGACGACGCTCGTCCTGACCGCGGTGACCGAGTTCATTCTCGATCGCGAAGTCTTTCCCCGACTGAAACTGCGCCCCGGCGTCGGTTATGCGATCGCCACGTTCACTCGCTGGATCATGATCATCGCCGGCGCCGCGCTCGCACTGGCCGCGCTCGGGATGGACATGACGAAGGTCACGCTCATCGCCGGTGCTCTGGGCGTGGGCATCGGCTTCGGACTGCAGAACGTCGTCAGCAACTTCGTGTCTGGCCTGATTCTCATCGTCGAGCGGCCGGTCAGCGTCGGCGATCTGATCGAGATCGGGCCGCTGACTGGCGCAATCCAGCGCATCGGCATCAGATCGTCGAGCGTAAGGACGACGCATGGGGCAGAGGTCATCATTCCCAACTCGGACCTGACGTCGAAGGAAGTGATCAACTGGACCCGCTCGGACCGACAGCGGCGGTACGACATCGATGTCCGCGTTGCCTATGGCTCCGAACCTGAGCAGGTGATGCGCCTGCTGCTGGAAGCCGCCGCGGAAGTTCCGGAAGTCATGGCCACTCCGGCGCCACTCGCCACGTTCGAGGGCTTCGGCACCAGTTCACTCGACTTCAAGCTGCTCGCCTGGGTCAAGACCATCGACGTCGGGGACCAGGCGCAGAACGCGCTGCGCGTTGCCATTCTGCGCAAGCTCGACGGCGCTGCAAGCGTCATTCCATTGCCGCAGCGCGAAGTTCACCATCACGGTGTGAACAAGCCTGCACCTCTGGCGGGCACGGCTGAAAGTTGAAGTTGGGCGTGGCGGTCGAACGCCTTCACCCGCTCGCCGCACACATCATGTCGCCACTTGCAGGGGACCGAGGTTCGATCGAGAGCGGGTTCGGTGCGGCCCCCTTTCGGGGTCTGGGGCGGGTGATGCCGGATTCGAAGAACGGTCGCCGAGCCATCAACGGTCGAGCGGCGGCGCGATCTGCTCGGCATAGTCGTACAGCTCGCCGAGAATCGCCTGCCCGCGCTCGTCCGCTGTCTCGGCCAGTGCGTCGATCCGATCGAAGAATGCCGTGAGCGTGCGCCCTCCTCCGCTGCCCTGGTGCAGCCTCTCGGCGCAATGCGCCGCCCAGCGCTCCTGTTCGGCCGCGGAGAGCGTCTGCGCGAAGTTGCGCGCACGGTAGCGGAACACCAGTTCCTCGAGCCGTACGTCGTCGAAGCTGGGGCGCGCGATGGCGAGCTTGTCGCCGCCCATCCGGCGCAGACGCTCGAGCGCGCGGCGGTCGTTGTTGCCGACAAAGCCGCTGTACAGGTCTTCGTCGACATCGGCCGCGCGCTCGGGCACGGGGCGCGCAAACACGCTTGCCCACCGTTCACGCGGTACGACGGGCAGGTGCGCGGCGGTCCGCGCATGGCGCAGCGCCTGCGACACGTCCAGCCCCCAGTGCACGGCCTGCGCGTCGCGGAGCGTCTTCAGGTTGCCGATGACGATCGGCGACTTGTTGATGTGGATGGTCTTGATCGGCAGGCGGGCGACGCCCTCCGGCAGATCCTCCTGCCGCGTGAACACGCGCTGGCGGATCGCCTCGGCGTCGAGGCCAGCCAGTTCGCCCGGGTCTGAGGCGAGGTCCCACACGATGATCTCGTTCTTGTTGGTCGGGTGCGGCGCCAGCGGCCACACCACGGCCAGGCAGCCGCGCTCCGGCGGGTACTTGCCCGAGATGTGCAGGAACGGCTTCGGCCCCGCGCGGCCGATCTCATCCAGCACCGCGTCCTTCCTGCGCAGGCGAAAGCAGAACTCCCACAGCTTCGGCTGCCGCGCCTTCGCGAGGCGCGCCAGCGCGAGGGTCGCGCGCACGTCCGACAGCGCTTCGTGCGCAGCTTCGTGCGCGACGCCGTTGGCAGCGGTCAGGTGTTCGAGCCTGAACGACGGCCTGCCATCGTCGCGCTTCGGCCAGACGATGCCCTGGGGGCGCAGCGCGTAGGTGCAGCGCAGCACGTCGAGCAAGTCCCAGCGCGCGCATTCGTTCTGCCATTCGCGAGCGTAGGGGTCGATCAGGTTGCGCCAGAACAGATGGCGGGTCACCTCGTCGTCGAAGCGGATGCTGTTGTAGCCGACGCCGGTCGTTCCCGGCCGCGCAAGCTCGGCCTCGATCGCCACGGCGAACGCGTGCTCGGGCAGGCCTTTCTCGAGGCAGGTCTGCGGCAGGATGCCGGTCAGCAGGCAAGACTCGGGGTCCGGCAGGTAGTCGGGCGCCGGCTGGCAGTAATGCATCACCGGCGCGCCGATCTCGTTCAGCTCGGCATCGGTGCGCAGACCGGCGAATTGTGCCGGGCGGTCGCGCCGCGGCACGATGCCGAAGGTCTCGTAGTCGTGCCAGAAGAAGCTGGGTTCGCTCATGCCCGGAAGATAACCGACCCGACGGGCCGGGCTCACGGCCCGGGCCGCCTCGCCGGGCCGCCCTGCGTCTGCGCGCGAAGTCGCTCCACGAACTGCCGCACCTGTGGATCGTTCGGGGCGATGCGCTCGGTGCGCTCGGCCCACGATCAGCGCGTCGGCCCAGCGACGATCCTGCACGTAGAGCAGGGCCAGCGCGTAGGGAATCGAGGGGTCGCCCGGATCGAGACGGTAGGCCTCGGCAAAGGCGCGCTGCGCCTGGGCGCGTTTGCCGGCCTGCTGCAAGGCCAGGCCCAGGTTGTAGCGCACGCGTGCGCGGTCGGGCAGCAGCACGGCCGCACGCCCGAGCGCAGCAGCCGCGTCGCTCATGCGGCCCTGCTCGGCCAGCACGAGACCGAGCGAGTACTGCAGCTCGCCCTGCGCCGGCACGCGCCGCACGCCTTCGGCCAGCACGCGCTCGGCGTCCGCCAGGCGTGCCCGCGCGCCGTAGAACTGCGCCAGGTTGGCCCGCGCCGGCGTGAAGTCGGGGTCGATGCGCAGTGCAGCCAGGTACTCCGCTTCTGCAAGGTCGGGCTGGCCCGTGTTCTGGTAGATCACGGCCAGATTCAGCCGCGAGCCCGGCATGTCGAGCGCGGCGCTCTGCGCCGCGATGTACTCGGCGAGTGCGGCGTCATGGGCCGGGCGCGTCGTCGCGTCCAGGCGCGTCGGGTCCAGCGACGAGAGCGCGCGTGCCGCCGTGGCACGCACGGCGCGAACCGGGTCGCGCAGCAAGGGCGCCAATGCCTGGACGCGCTGCAGGGGAGGGAAGCTCTCCAAGCTGTCGGCGGCCGCGGCACGGACTTCGGCATCGGCGTCGCGGGTGGCGGCGATGCGCTCGGCCTCGTGGCCGGAGGTGCGAGCGCGCAAGGCCGCCAGCGCGCTGGCGCGCACGATGGCCGGGTTCGCCGGGTCGACGGCGAGCCGCGCCAGAGCAGCGTCGGCCCCCGGCGCGCCGGCCTGTGCCGCGGCCAGCGTCTGACCGAAGTGCGGCACATGGTGGCGCCCGGTGCCGTACCAGCGCTCGGCCGCCGCTGCCGCCCATGCCGGCGTCTTGTCCTTGTGGCAGGCCGTGCAGGCGTCGGGCGAACCGGTGCTGGCGCCCAAGTCCGGCCTGGGCACGCGCATGCTGTGGTCGGGGCGCGCATGCACGATCATGTAGTTCGTGGTCGGCATGTGGCAGTTCAGGCACTGCGCGCCCGGCGTGCCCGGTCGGTGGTGGTGATGCGCCGGGCTGTCGAAGTCGCCGGAGGCGGTGGGAAAGCGCGGGTTCGCGGGCCTCTGGTGGCATTGCAGGCAGACACCGTTGCCGTCGACCTTGAGCTTGCTGGTGTGAGCATCGTGGCAGTCGGTGCAACGCACGCCGTGCTGGTGCATCTTGCTCTGGCGGAACGACCCGTAGGCGTAAACCTCTTCGCGCTGCTGCCCATCGGCGTAGTACAGCGGCGGGCCCAAGCGCGCGGGGAGGAAGTTGTCGAGCAGCGGCTCGCCGGCCATCGGTGTGGCTGCAAGGTTGCTGCGCCTCGAATGGCAGGCGGCGCAGACCTCGAGCTCGACCTTCGCTCCCGCGACACCGGCAGTCTTCAGGTCGACCGTCAGTCCGAAGTTCCGCGCTGCCGAGGCGGCGTCCGCCGTCGGCGCCGGTCTGACTGCCGGCTCCGCCTGCGCCAGCGCCCAAGCCACGTGCGCCTGGCCCGCGCCATGACACGACTGGCAGCTCACGTTGATCTCGGTCCAGCGCGAGTCGAAGTGACCTGTCTTCGGGTCGTAGCGCTTCTCGTAGCCGGTGGTGTGGCACTCGATGCACATCGTGTTGCCCGTCTGGTAGTTGCCAGTCCAGTGCATCACGTCGCCCGCAGGCGCCTTCTCCCTCGGGTAGAGGTGGAACCAGCGCTTGCGGTTCGTGTCCCAGGCGATCGTCAGCGCCTGCAGACGCCCCCCGGGCAGCTCGATCAGATACTGCTGCAACGGATCGATGCCGAAGGTGTACTTGATCTCGAAGTCGGCCAGCTTGCCGTCGGGGCCGTCGGTGTTGACATGGAACTTGCCGTCCCGACGGAAGAAGCGCGAAGTGACACCCTGGTGCTTGAACGTGGCATTCGCGAAGTCACCGCGTACGCTCGCTTCGCTCGGGATGGCCATCGCCATGAAGTGGTGAGAGTTCTGCCATTTCGCGGCGGCCTCCCGGTGGCAACCGACGCAGAGCCGGTTGTCGACCAGGGTCGGGCGCGCCTGCGCAACGGTGCTGGCAATGCCCGCCGCCGGCGAAGAGACCGCTGCAACGCCCTCTGCCGCAGGGCGAGTGCCGCGCAACAGCCAGAAGGCCAGCGCAACGGTGAGGAGCACGACCCCGACAATCACCCAGGCGTAGCGTCCGACTCTCGACGCCGTGCCGCCGCGCGCCCCACCAGACGCGGCCGGCCCACTCGCCCTTCGCTTCATGCGGCCACCTCCGCTTGCATGGTGGCTGTCCCTGGCACCGTGGTGTCGGTGGCTCGGCCGCATTTCGCGGGTCGATCCCCGTGAACGGGGCCCCTCGCCCTTCGCTTCATGCGGCCACCTCCGCTTGCATGGTGGCTGTCCCTGGCACCGTGGTGTCGGTGGCTCGGCCGCATTTCGCGGG
The DNA here is from genome assembly GCA_963802435.1 of uncultured bacterium. Lineage (GTDB taxonomy): Bacteria > Pseudomonadota > Gammaproteobacteria > Burkholderiales > Burkholderiaceae_C > CAIKUF01. The sequence goes on along the minus strand of CAWDIT010000012.1, from coordinate 33,512 downwards.
TCGATCCCCGTGAACGGGGCCCCTCGCCCTTCGCTTCATGCGGCCACCTCCGCTTGCATGGTGGTTGTCCCTGGCACCGTGGTGTCGGTGGCTCGGCCGCATTTCGCGGGTCGATCCCCGTGAACGGGGCCCCTCGCCCTTCGCTTCATGCGGCCAGCACCCGCAAGGCTTTCATCCCCGCGACCAGCTTGCCCTTGCGTGCGCGCTTGCCGGCATGGACTGCGAGCGCCGCGCCCTTGAGCGTCTCGTCCTTCGCCCTGCCGCCGCGTCCGCTGCCGAGCACGCGCAGCACCTGCGTGAACGCGGCGACGCTGGCGAGCGAGTCCTTCGCGTCCAGGTCCATCAGCGTCAGGCCGCGACCGCCCTTGGGCTGGTGCTTGAGTTCATCGAGCGGGAACACCAGCAGGCGCCCTGCCGCAGACAGGCAGGCGAGTTGCGCGCCCAGCAGTTCACCGCCCGGCACGACACCCGGCGCGAGCGGCCTCTCGCCGGCTTCGAGCGACAGGAAGGTCTTGCCTCCCTTCTGGCGGCTCAGCAGATCGCCGACGCGGGCCAGCAGGCCGTAGCCGCCACTGCCGGCGAGCACCAGCATCTGGGCGGCGTCGCCGGCGTGGTAATGCGCGGGCTGGGTGCCGGTCTGCAGATCGATCAGCGAAGTGATCGGCTGTCCGTCGCCACGGCCGCCGGGCAGCGCGCCGACCGGGACCGAATAGACGCGGCCGTCGCTGCCGATCACCGCCAGCGTGTCGACACTGCGGCAAGTGAACACGTCGTAGAGCGCATCGCCAGCCTTGAACACGAGGCCCGCGACGTCGATCTCGTGGCCCTTGAGCGCCCTCACCCAACCCTTGTCGCTGACGACGACCGTCACCGGTTCGTCGACGATCCGGATCTCGGCGACGGCCCGCCTGTCGGCCTGCACGAGCGTGCGCCGCTCGTCGCCGTGCTGCTTCGCATCGGCCTCGATTTCCCTGATCATCGTGCGCTTCAGCGCCGCCGGGCTGGCCAGGATGTCTTCGAGCTTGCCCTGCTCGGTGCGCAGCCCGACGAGTTCCTGTTCGATCTTGATCGCCTCGAGCCGCGCCAACTGGCGCAGGCGGATCTCGAGAATGTCTTCCGCCTGGCGCTCGCTCAGGCGGAACGCTTCGATCAGCGCCGGCTTCGGTTCGTCGGCCTGGCGGATGATGCGGATGACCTCGTCGATGTTGAGCAGCACGAGCTGCCGCCCCTCGAGGATGTGGATGCGGTCCAGCACGCGCGACAGCCTGAACCGCGTGCGCCGCTGCACCGTCTGCTGGCGAAAGCCGAGCCACTCGGCGAGCATCTGGCGCAGGCTCTTCTGCGTCGGCCGGCCGTCGGCGCCGATCATCGTCAGGTTGATCGGCGCCGTGCTTTCCAGGCTGGTGTGCGCGAGCAAGGCGTTGATCAAGTCCTGCTGTTCGACGCTGCGCGTCTTCGGCTCGAACACCAGCCGCACCGCGGCTTCGCGGCCCGACTCGTCGCGCACTGCGTCGAGCACCGCGAGCAGGCCGGCCCTGAGCTGCAGTTGATCGGCACTCAGCGCCTTCTTGCCGGCCTTGACCTTCGGGTTCGTGATCTCCTCGATCTCCTCCAGCACCTTCTGCGTGCTGGCGCCCGGCGGCAGCTCGGTGACGACGAGTTGCCATTGGCCACGCGCCAGCTCCTCGATCTTCCAGCGCGCGCGCACCTTGAGCGAGCCGCGCCCGGTGGCATAGGCGGCGCGGATCTCGTCGCTGCTGCTGATGATCTGCCCACCACCGGGGTAGTCGGGCGCAGGGATCAGCGCGTAGAGCGCGTCGTCGCCGAGGCGCTCGTCCTTCAGCAACGCCACCGCGGCGGCGGCGACCTCGCGCAGGTTGTGGCTCGGCACCTCGGTCGCCAGGCCGACGGCAATGCCGCTGGCACCGTTGAGCAGCACGAACGGCAGGCGCGCTGGCAGGACCTTGGGCTCCTCGGTCGATCCGTCGTAGTTGGCGATGAAGTCCACCGTGCCTTCGTCGATCTCGTCGAGCAGCAGCCGCGTGATCGGCGCGAGGCGAGCCTCGGTGTAGCGCATCGCCGCTGCGCCGTCGCCGTCGCGCGAGCCGAAGTTGCCCTGGCCGTCGATCAGCGGGTAGCGCTGGCTGAAGTCCTGCGCCATGCGCACCAGCGCGTCGTAGGCCGCCTGGTCGCCGTGCGGGTGAAAGCGGCCGAGCACATCGCCGACGACGCGTGCACTCTTGACGGCCTTCGGGCCGCTGGCTGTCGTGAACGCGAGGCCCATGCGTTCCATGCTGTAGAGGATGCGCCGCTGCACCGGCTTCTGGCCGTCGCAGACGTCGGGCAGCGCGCGGCCCTTGACGACGCTGAGCGCGTACTCGAGGTAAGCACGCTCGGCGTAGCGGGCGAGCGTGATGGCGTTGTCATCGCCGATCGGCGTCAGTTCGAGTTGTTCGTTCATCGCTGAGTAGGTTTGTCCGGGTTCGGCCCGTTCCGCCGCGCTTGCCGCGGCCGCGCAAGCGGCGTCCCTCTCGGATCAACTCCAGACGGAGACACTTCAACAGGCCTCGTCTCCGGCGAGACGGCGTACGGCATATTCGCTCTCGAGCATCGACATCACCACCAGCGAGTCATACCCCCCGTCGATACGCACCGCCTCGCGCAGCGTGCCCTCGACGACGAAGCCCTCGCTGTCGTACAAGGCCCGCGCGCGCGCGTTGCGCGCCTTGAAGTCGAGCCAGAAGCGATGTGCGTGAAGGTCGCGAAACGCCATTTGCTTGAGCAGCCGTACGCAGGCGCGGCCGAGGCCCTGGCCCTTGACCTGCAGCACGATGCGCTTCAGCTCGACCGAACGGTGCTGGCTTCGGCAACCCTGCAGGATCACGAAGCCCACCGCCTGGGTGCCGGCTCCCGCCTCGACGATGAAGTGACGGAAGTCCGGGAAACGCACCGCGCCCTCGTGCTGCGTGCGCTCCCACGGCGTGATGTAGGGCAGGTTGTCAGGGTCGCGCTCGACGCTGAGCACGAAGTCGAGGTCCGACAGCATCGTCGGGCGAAGGCGGAGTTGCGCGCTGCTGCTCATCAGCGCCCAGACGGTCGCTTCGCTCGACGCCCCACGCGGGGACGTTCGCCAGGTTCGAGGCAGTTCGGCGCCGGACTCACACGTCCACCTCGATCGCATCGCCATGCAACTCCATCAGTTCGCGCCGCGCGGCGGCCTCGCCCTTGCCCATCAATCGGGTCAGCGCGTCGGTGGTGGCGCCGACATCGAGCTGTCCGCAGGCCACCGGCAGCAGGCGCCGGGTCTCCGGATTGAGCGTCGTCTCCCACAGCTGCTCGGCGCTCATTTCGCCCAGGCCCTTGAAGCGGCTGATGCTCCAGGCCCCTTCGCGACAGCCTTCCTTGCGCAGCTTGTCGAGGATGGCGGTGAGTTCTCCGTCGTCGAGCGCATAGAACTTGGCCGCCGGCTTCTTGCCGCGAGCCGGCGCATCGACGCGAAACAGCGGTGGCTTGGCGACGTACACATGGCCGCGGGCGATCAGTTGCGGAAAGTGGCGGAAGAACAGCGTCAGCAGCAGCACCTGGATGTGCGAGCCGTCGACATCGGCATCGCTGAGGATGCAGACCTTGCCGTAGCGCAGGCCGCCGAGATCCGGCGTGTCGCCGGCGCCGTGCGGATCGACGCCCACGGCCACCGCGATGTCGTGGATCTCGTTGTTCGCGAACAGGCGGTCGCGCTCGACCTCCCACGCGTTGAGCACCTTGCCGCGCAGCGGCAGGATCGCCTGCGTCTCCTTGTCGCGGCCCATCTTTGCACTGCCGCCGGCGGAGTCGCCTTCGACGAGGAAGAGTTCGTTCAGGTTCAGGTCGCGACTCTCGCAGTCGGTGAGCTTGCCGGGCAGCACGGCCACGCCCGAGCCCTTGCGCTTCTCGACCTTCTGGGAGGCGCGCTGGCGCGTCTGCGCCTGGCGGATCACGAGCTCGGCGAGCTTCCTGCCGTGCTCGACGTGCTGGTTCAGCCACAGTTCGAGCGGCGGCTTGACGTAGTTGCCGACCAGGCGCAGCGCGTCGCGGCTGTTCAGCCGCTCCTTGATCTGGCCCTGGAACTGCGGGTCGAGCACCCTGGCCGAGAGCACGAACGAGGCGCGCGAGAACACGTCGTCGGGCATCAGCTTGACGCCCTTGGGCAGCAGGCCGTGCAGGTCGATGAAGTTCTTGATCGCGCCGAACAGGCCGTCCTTCAGCCCCGATTCGTGCGTGCCGCCGGCCACCGTGGGGATCAGGTTGACGTAGCTCTCGCGCACCGGCGCGCCGTCTTCGGTGAAGGCGACACACCACGCCGCGCCCTCGCCTTCGGCGACGTTCTCCGTTTCGCTGCCGGTCGCGTACTGCTCGCCCTCGAACAGCGGAACGATCGGGTCCGCGACGAGCGTCTGCATCAGGTAGTCGCGCAGTCCTCCCTTGTAGAGCCAGGTCTGCGTGACGTCGGCCCCCGGCCGCTTTGCGTCCGCCCCCCGCGGGGGCTCGCTGCCGTCTTGGGGCGGCCCGGCGACAGCGGCGGCTTCCTTCTGGCCGCCCTTCTCGACCGTCAGCGTCACCACGACGCCGGGCATCAGCACCGCCTTGCTGCGCAGCAGGTGCGTCAGGTCGTTGCGCGGCAGGTCGGCGCTCTCGAAGTACTTCGGCTCTGGCCAGACGCGCACCGTCGTGCCCTGCTTGCGGTCGCCCGCGCCGGCCTTGCGAACCTTCAGCGGCTCGATCACGTCGCCGTGGCCGAAGGCCAGCGTCGCCACCTGCCCTTCGCGGTAGACCGTGACCTCCAGGCGCCGCGCGAGCGCATTCGTCACGCTCACGCCGACGCCGTGCAGCCCGCCCGAGAAGCTGTACGCGCCACCCGCGCCCTTGTCGAACTTGCCGCCGGCATGCAACTGCGTGAACACGATCTCGAGCACCGAGACCTGTTCTTCGGGGTGCAGGCCGAACGGAATGCCGCGGCCGTCGTCTTCCACGCTGACCGAGCCGTCGACGTGCAGCGTCAGCGCGAGGCGCTTGCCGAACCCGGCCAACGCCTCGTCGGCTGCGTTGTCGATCGCTTCCTGGATGCAGTGCAGCGGGCTCTCGGTGCGGGTGTACATGCCCGGCCGCTGGCGGACGGGCTCGAGCCCCTTGAGAACGCGGATCGATGCTTCTTCGTACTTTCCTTGTCTGCTCGCCATGGCGGCGGATTCTAGGCGCGGGCCTCGGCCGGCCCGGCCTGAGGCGGCTCCCGCGCCGACCGGAACATCGACCTTGCGCTAGAGTGCGACGATGAGTTCCACGACACCTGCCCGACTCTCGATGACGCAGGTGCTGCTGTGCGGCGCCGCGATCGTCACGCTGTCGATGGGCATTCGCCACGGCTTCGGGCTGTGGCTGCAGCCGGTGACGATGGATCGCGGCTGGACGCGCGAGACCTTTGCCTTCGCAATGGCCGTGCAGAACCTCACCTGGGGCGTGGCCGGCCTGTTCGCCGGCATGGTGGCCGACCGCTTCGGCGCCTTTCGCGTGCTCATCGCCTGCGGCCTGGCCTACGCCGCCGGGCTGGTGCTGATGGCACTCGCAAGCACTCCTTGGGCCTTTCTGGCCAGCGCCGGCGTGCTCGTCGGCATTGCCCAGGCCGGGACGACCTACGCCGTGATCTACGGCGTGATCGGTCGCAACATCGCGCCGGAGAAGCGCTCCTGGGCGATGGGCGTGGCAGCCGCCGCCGGCTCGTTCGGCCAGTTCCTGATGGTGCCGGTCGAGAACGCCATGATCGACGGCCTGGGCTGGCAGGGTGCGTTGCTCGCACTCGGCGCTGCGGCCTTGCTGATCTTGCCGCTCGCGTTCGGCCTGCACGAGCCCGGCCTCGCGAGTGGCCGGTCGCGGCCGCAACAGAGCATCGCCGCAGCGCTGCGCGAGGCCTTCGCCTATCGCAGCTTCCAGCTGCTGATGGCGGGCTATTTCGTCTGCGGCTTCCAGGTCGTGTTCATCGCCGTGCACATGCCGAGCTACCTGAAGGACCACGGCCTCACGCCGAACGTGGCGACGACGGCGCTCGCGCTGATCGGCCTGTTCAACGTGTTCGGCACCTATGCCGCCGGCTCGCTGGGCCAGCGGTTTCCGAAGCGGTACATCCTGTCGACGATCTACACGCTGCGCTCGGTAGCGATCATCACCTTCCTCGCTGCGCCGCTGACACCCTGGAGCGTCTATCTCTTCTCGTCGGTGATGGGGCTGCTTTGGCTGTCCACCGTGCCGGTGACGAGTGCCGTGGTGGCGCAGATCTTCGGCGTGCAGTACCTGTCGATGCTGGGAGGTTTCGTGTTCCTGTCGCACCAGCTCGGCAGCTTCATGGGCGTGTGGCTCGGCGGCAAGCTCTACGACGCGACCGGCAGCTACGACGTGGTCTGGTGGATCGCCGTCGCGCTCGGCGTGTTCGCGGCGATCGTCAACCTGCCGGTGCGCGAGCACGCGATTGCGCGGCGTGCACCGGCTCCCGCATGAAGCGCAGGTCGACGCGCCGCATCGCGCTGTGGGGCGGCGCGATCCTGGTGCTGCTTGCCGTGTTCTCCGTCTATCTCCAGCCGGACCTGGCAGTCACGCTCGCGAATCAATTATGGAACTGCTTCTGAGATGCTCCGTCCCGAAGCCCGAGTCGCCTGGCAGTCCGCTGTCGGCCCATTGCGGCCCTTTGTATTGAGTGCTGGAGCGAGCCAAGGCCAGCGCGTGGCCGAGGGCGGCGGGCAACCGGCTGCCTCCGTGTCCCCCGACGCCAGCCTGACGGCTGGCGTCTCCTCCTTTACCTGCGGCAGCCGGTTGCCCGCCACCCTCGGCCCGGTGCCAGCGGAGCGTGCCGACACACGTGCCTGCGCAAGCGATGCCGCGAAGGTGGCAGAGCGTCAGGACGGGCTGGCGTGTTCTGCGCAGGTAAAGGAGGAGGCGGCGGCCGAAGGCCGGCGCCGGGGGACACGGAGCAGAGCACGCCAGCCCGGCCTGGCGCTCCCGCGTCGAACTGCCAGAGCGGGCACCGCCTGCCGCGCCGCGCTGAAGCCACCCGGAAGCGGACGCCCGCGAACGGCCGCAATGGGCCGAAAGCCGACGTTCGCAAGTCCGCGCCTGATGGACTTCTGGACGTTCGAAGTGTCATGGAGCAACTGATTTGAACGTCATCGTCATCACAGGCGCATCCGAAGGCATCGGGGCCGAGATGGCGCGCCAGTGGGCGCTGCGGGGCGGCAACGGTGTCGCGCTGGTGCTCGCTGCCCGCCATCTAGACAGGCTCGAGGCGGTGGCGGCAAGTTGCCGTGCCAGCGGCGCGAAAGTCCTGGTTCAGCGTTGCGACGTCGGTGTGCAGGGGGATTGCATCGAACTGATCGCTGCCGCGCTGCACGCCTTCGGCCGCATCGACACGCTGGTCAACAACGCCGGCGTGTCGGCGCAGGCGTTGTTCGCCGAGGTAAACGACCTCGGCTGGACCGAGCAACTGATGCGAGTCAACCACTGGGGCAGCGTGTGGTGCACCCACGCCGCGCTCCAGGCGCTGAAGGCTTCGCGCGGGCGCATCGTCGCCGTCAGCAGCCTTGCCGGGCTCGTCGGCGTGCCGGGGCGCACGGCCTACTGCGCCAGCAAGTTCGCGATGACCGGATTCTTCGAGGCGCTGCGCGTCGAACTTGCCGTCTCCGGCGTCAGCGTGACGATTGCCTACCCGGGCGTGGTGGCGACGCAGATCCGCCATCGCGGCCTGAATGCCCGCGGCGAGACCGCCGGCAGCAGCGGACTCGACGAAAGCGGTGCGATGAGCGTGGAGGAATGCGCCCGCCTGATCGTCGGCGGCGCCGAGGCACGCCGGCGCGATATCGTGATGACGGCCAGGGGCCGGGTTGGGCGCTGGCTCAAGCTGATCGCGCCGGGCGTCGTCGACCGGCTCGCGCTGGCGGCGTTGAAGCGGGAGGTGCGTCCCCGATGACGCTGCAGCACTCAAGCCTCTTGCCTTCCGCGTGGGTACAGCGCTGGTCGGCGCTGGTTCCTGCGGCTGCGCGCGTCCTCGACGTGGCCTGTGGCTCGGGGCGGCATGTGCGATGGTTCGCCGGCCGGGGTGCGCGGGTCACGGCGCTCGATCGCGACGGGCTGGCGCTCGCATCCCTGCGCACCCTGACGGACCAGGCGATCGAGATCGTCGAAGCCGATATCGAGAACGCACCGTGGCCGCTTGCCGGGCGCCGCTTCGATGCCGTCGTGGTGACGAACTACCTGTGGCGCCCGCTGCTGCCGATTCTCGTGGCCAGCGTAGCCGACGGCGGGGTGCTGATCTACGAGACCTTCGCCCGCGGAAACGAGACGGTGGGCCGGCCGTCGAAGCCGGTGTTCCTGCTCGAGCCGGGCGAGCTGCTCGGCGCGGTGCCAGGACTGCGCGTCGTCGCCTTCGAGGACGGCTTCGTCGCCGATCCCGTACCGCGCTTCGTGCAGCGCCTGGCGGCCGTGCGCGAGGATCGCGCCGACGGAACACCGCGCCGCTATCTCCTGCAATGACGATGCGGCGCAACGCACACAGCTAAAATCGCGCGATTGCGAGGAACCTGCATGAAATCCATTGTTGGCAGCATCGTCGCGCTGGTCACGCCGATGGGCGAAGACGGCAGCATCGACTACGAGGCGTTGCGCGGACTGATCGACTGGCACATCGGCGAGGGCACCGACTGCATCGGCGTCGTCGGCACGACCGGCGAATCACCGACGGTGTCGGTCGACGAGCACTGGGAGGTCATCCGCTTCGCGGTGGAGCATGCGCGCGGGCGGGTGCCGATCATGGCGGGCACGGGCGCCAACTCGACACTCGAGGCGATCGAGCATTCGCGCTATGCAGCCAGCATCGGCGCCGACTGCACGCTGTCTGTCGTTCCCTACTACAACAAACCCTCGCAGGAAGGCATCTATCGCCACTTCAGGGCGATCGCAGAGGCCTGCGACATCCCGATGGTGCTCTACAACGTTCCCGGACGCACCGTGGCCGACATGCAACCGGAAACGGCATTGCGGCTGGCGCAGGTGCCGGGCATCGTCGGCATCAAGGAGGCCAGCGGCGACATCGGCCGCGCCGCCAGGCTCATCAAGCATGCGCCGGCGGGGTTCTCGATCTATTCGGGCGACGACCAGACCGCCATCGCCCTGATGCTGCTCGGCGGACAGGGCAACGTCAGCGTCACCGCCAACGTTGCTCCGCGCGCGATGCACGAGTTGTGCATGGCCGCGATCGACGGCCGCGTGCGCGAAGCGAGGCAAATTCACCTGCGGCTTCTCGAGCTGCATTACGCCTTGTTCGTAGAGCCGAGCCCGGCAGCCACGAAGTGGGCGCTGTCCCGGCTCGGGCGCTGTGGCAGCAGCGTGCGCCTGCCGATCACGCCGCTCAGCGCCGCAGGGCAGGCGACGGTCGAGAAGGTGTTGATCGACGCCGGCCTGATCCCGCACCCCTAATCCGCACCCGGCCACCGTGCCGCAGTCGGCAGAGCGCATGCCGCGCGACTCCATGGAGATTTCCAACGTGAGCTTTCCCTCCCCTGTTCGGCCGTTGTGCCTGGCGATCACCCTCGCGCTCGCGGGCTGCGGCTCGATCGACCAGGTCACCGGCAACGAAACCGTCGACTACCGCACCTCCGGCAACAAGACCGCGCCGCTGGACATCCCGCCCGACCTGACACAGCTGTCGCGCGACCCGCGCTATGCACCGCAGGGTCAGAGCGTCAGCGCCAGCGCGTTCCAGGCCGGCGCTGCCGCACCTTCCCCTTCTGCGGCCGGGACCACAGCCGTTGCAGTCAACTCGGCCACCACTGCGGCCGGCGAGACGAAAATCATGCGCCTCGGCACCGAGCGTTGGCTCGCATCACCGCTGACGCCCGAGCAGATGTGGCCGCAGCTGCGCGCGTTCTGGCAGGAGATGGGACTCGCCCTCGTCGTCGACCGCCCCGAGGCTGGCGTGATGGAGACCGACTGGGCCGAGAACCGCGCCAAGATCCCGCAGGATGCACTGCGCGCCGTGATCGGCAAGGTCTTCGATTCGGCCTACTCGAGCGGTGAACGCGACAAGTACCGCACGCGCGTCGAACGCACCGAGACCGGCAGCGACGTCTTCATCACGATGCGCGGGATGGTCGAGGTCTACAACGTCGTGGACAAGAGCCAGACGACATGGCAGTCACGTCCGGCCGACCCCAGCGTCGAGGCCGAGATGCTGGGGCGCCTTCTGCAGAAGCTCGCAGCGAAGCCGCCGCGAGCCGTCACCCCTGCAGCGGCGATGGCAGCGGCAAGCGCGCCAGAGCCAGTGGCCCGCGCAAGGCTGGTCCCGGACCGCCCGGCGCCGACCCTGCAGGTGGACGACAGCTTCGACCGTGCCTGGCGTCGCGTCGGGCTGGCGCTCGACCGCAGCGGCTTCACCGTCGAGGACCGCGACCGCGCGCAGGGCCTGTACTTCGTGCGCTACGTCGACCCCGCGCAGGCCGGGAAGGAAGAGCCGAACTTCATCACCAAGATGTTCAGCAGCAAGGGCGACCCGACCGGCCCGGTGCGCTACCGCGTCAGTGTCAAGGGCGAAGGCAACGCGAGCATCGTCACCGTGCTCGACAACCAGGGCGCGCCCGAGAAGGGCGAGGCCGGCCAGCGCATCGTCAAGCTGCTGCTCGCCGACCTGAAGTGAGTTGACGGCCTGCCAGCGCGCATCGTTCGCTGCCCTGCGAGCCGTTTGACACGCCGACCGAGCGATGCGATTCTGCAGCCTGGGCAGCGGCAGTGCCGGCAACGCGCTGGTGATCGAATCGCGCAGCGGCACGAACGCGAGCCGCGTGCTCGTGGACTGCGGTTTCTCGCAGCGCGAACTCGACACCCGGCTCGCGCGTGCCGGACTGGCGATCGCCGATCTCGACGCCCTCTTCGTGACCCATGAGCACGGCGACCACGTCGGCTGCGCGCTGACACTGTCGCGCCGCCACGGCCTGCCTCTGTGGACCAGTCGAGGCACCTGGCGCGCTCTCGGCGAACCGACCTTGCCCGACGGCCTGCTGCGCTTCGCCCGCGACGGCGAGGCCATCGTCGTCGGCAACCTGCAGTTGAATCCATTCACCGTCCCGCACGATGCACTGGAACCGCTTCAGCTCACTTGCACCGACGGTCGATGGCGCCTTGGCATGTTGACCGACACGGGTTCGAGCACCGCCCATCTGCTGGCCCAGTTGCAGGGCTGCGATGCGCTGGTGCTGGAGTGCAACCATGACCCTGCGATGCTTGCGCAGTCGCGCTACCCGACTTCACTGAAAGCGCGCATCGCCGGCCCGCACGGCCACCTGGCCAACGAGAGTGCGGCGCGCATCCTCGCGCAGTGCCACCACGGCGGGCTGCGCCACATCGTTGCGGCCCACCTGAGCGAGCGGAACAACATCTCGGCGCTGGCTGCCGAGGCGCTTGCAGCAGCCTGTGGCGCACTGCCGTCCGACATCGTCGTCGCCGGCGCAGCAACAGGCGCGGGGTGGCTCGGCATGGCATAAGGTGCACGCCAGGCGCGGTGCAGGGGCGCAAAAAAGCCGCCCGAAGGCGGCCCTTTCGCAGATCGCCGAGTCCGCGAGGACCGCGCGATTACTTCGTCGCTGCGGAAGCGGCAGCTTCGGCAGCCTTGCCGGCGGCATCGGCAGCGGCAGCGGCAGCGCCACCAGCGGCGTCGACAGCCGACGCGGCGGCCGTGACCGCGGAGGCGGCAGTGTCAGCAGCTGAAGCGGCCACGGCGGCGGTGGCAGCGACGGCCGAGGCAGCAGCAGCTGCTGCGGGAGCGGCTTCTTCCTTCTTGCCGCAGGCGGCGAGGGCGACAGCGGCCACCAGGGAGGCCAACAGGAGCGACTTGTTCATGGTTATCCTCAATCAAAGAGTCAGACAATTACCGGGAATTGTGGGAACCACTTGCTTTCCAAGAGCCCCAGCGTTCGGGGACACGGCCTGGCGCAGGCCCTGGCTGTGTCCAGTTGTGAAGTATACCGAGCTCAGGGATTTCACCTACAGACCGCTCGTCGTTGCAGGAAACGCCTCGATCGAACGTTGCGAAATTACATCAATCTCTTCGCGTGCGCGCACACCGTCGGCCGCGTCCCGCGAGAGCGTGCCCAGATAGCGCAACGGATCGAACATCCGCAGCGTCACGCCCCCCCGTGCGTAGAGCATGACCGGCACGTCGTTTGCCTGGAGTTCGTGCAGCGCACGGCAGTGCACGACGTGCCCCCACCGCTGGCGCCACTGCGCCCACCGCGCATGGCGCCGCTGCACTTCGTCGTAGTGCAGCGCCAGAAGCGTCAAGCGCCGTTGCGCCCCCGCCCAGCGGGTGAGGCTCTCGACCACGCTGCGCTCACCCAACGGCCATTTCGCGAAGTCAGGGTCGCACAGCCAGATCTCGCGCCATCCCGCGGTGGCGGCCTCGGCCAGTGCCTCCCGAACCGCGGCGTGGAACGCCTGACGGCCCTCAATGCGTGTGATCGTGTCCATCGGAGCGCTCCTGGACTTCAGTCCTTCAGGGTTCGTCGTGCAGCCATCCGGCACGCGACCATTCACAGAGCAGGCGGCGCGCGTCGGCACTGAGCCTGCGTACTGCGGCGGCGGCGAGGCGGCGACGATCGGCGAGGCGGCGCATGGCTCGTGCATCGTGGCCACTGGCCAGGTACGACTCGCCGTTGAGGTAGATGCGCTTGTCGTCGTACAGCATGCGGCTGCGGCGATCGAGACGCACGTCCGTCGACAGGCTGGCTTCGTCGCCTTCATCGAAGCAGACGCGTGGCTTGGGTTCGCTCAGCACCTCGCCGAGCGCACAGGCCAGCGCCTGCGGGTCGGCCATGAAGCGCGCCACGGCGTCGGCGGCAAATGCTGTCAGCGCAGGCGGAATGCGTCCGGGCACTTCGGTGGCGCCTTGCCATGGGTCGCGGTACAGCACGTCCGGGTCCGGCACCTCGGTCTCGTCGAGCGCGCGCTGCAGCACGTTTCGCGCGAGGTCGACGCGCGCTGGCACGCGCATGCCGATCGAACAGGTCATGCAATCGTCACCGACGGCGACGCCATCGTGAGCCCAGGCCGGTGGCAGGTACAGCATGTCGCCCGGTTCGAGCACCCATTCCTGCTCGGCCTCGAAGTTCGCCAGGATCTTCAGCGGAAGACCGGACAGCAGGCTGCGGTCCTTCTGGCGCCCGATTCGCCAGCGACGCCGGCCCTGCACCTGCAGCAGGAACACGTCGTACGAATCGAAATGCGGGCCGACTCCGCCGCCGTTGCTGGCGTAGGAGACCATCAGATCGTCGAGCCGCGCCTCGGGAACGAATCGAAAGCGGTCGAGCATCGCGCGCGCAGCCTCGACGTGCAGATCGAGCCCCTGCACGAGCAGGGTCCAGCCCGGCCTCTTCAGCGAAGGCAGGGCGCGCCGCGGCAGCGGGCCATGACGCAGCGCCCAGTGCCGGCCATCACGCACGAGCAGGCGCGACTCGACCTCCTCGCCCCGGGCCAGCGCCAGCAGCGCCGCAAGTTCGAGCGGCGGCAGGACGTCGGCGATCGCCTGGCGCACCAGCAGCGGCTTCTTCTGCCAATGGCGGCGCATGAACTGCGCCGGCGACAGACCGCCGAGGAGCGGAGTCGAATCAGCAGTGTTCATGGCGTCATTGTGCCGCGGCTCGAAGCGGGCGCGACGGCTGTGCGATCATTGTCCGATGCAGATCAACGCACCCTGCGTCGTCACGCTGACGTGGCGTCTCGAAGACACACTCGGCAACCTCATCGACGAACTGTCCGACCCGACCGAGTTCTTCTTCGGCGGCGACGATTTGCTCGAGAAGGTCGAGCAGGCGCTCACCGGCCAGGAGTCGGGTTTTCACGGCAAGCTTCACCTCGAGCCCGAGCATGCATTCGGCGACTACGATGCCGCGCTCGTGTTCTTCGAGGAGCGCTCCGTGTTCCCCGAGGGCATCGAAGTCGGCATGCAGTTCGACGAGTTGCCCGCGGGCTGCACGACCCGGGGCCTGCGGTCCGATGCGATCTATACCGTGACCGAGATCTACCCGACCCACGTGGTGCTCGACGGCAATCATCCGCTGGCCGGGATCGCGCTGCGGATCGACCTGACGGTGCGCGACGTGCGCAACGCCAGCGCGGAAGAAATCGAATGCGGCAGTGTCGGCGACGCGTCGCTGACGGTGCTCAGCACGGTGCCGCCGAGCCCGCACACGCACTGAAGCTGGTCCGAGGGAGCCGTCAGCGGGACGCGGGCGGGCGGTGCGCCTTCAGTGCTTTCCGGTGGAGCCGAAGCCACCGCTGCCGCGATCGGACGCAGCGAATTCGTCGACGCGACGGAAGCTCGCCTGCACCACCGGCACGATCACGAGCTGCGCGATGCGCTCCATCGGCTGCACCGTGAACGCCAGTGCGCCGCGGTTCCAGCAACTCACCATCAGCGGCCCCTGGTAGTCCGAGTCGATCAGGCCGACGAGGTTGCCGAGCACGATGCCGTGCTTGTGACCGAGCCCCGAACGGGGCAGGATCATCGCCGCCAGGCCGGGGTCACCGATGTGGATCGCCAGGCCTGTCGGGATCAGCTGCGCCTGCCCGGGTTCGAGCACCAGCGGCGCATCGAGGCAGGCGCGCAGGTCGAGCCCGGCGCTGCCCGGCGTGGCGTAGGCGGGCAAGGCCTCGGCCATGCGCGCGTCGAGCACCCTGAGGTCTATCGTCGTCATCGCTCGGGTTCGCCAAGGCGGCGTGCGATGTCTGCCACGAGCGCACGGGCCAGCGTGAGCTTGTCGGCAACCGGCAACTCGCGCTCGCCGAGGGCGTCGACCAGCGTCAGCGCGTTGTCTTCGCGTCCGAACGTCGCCGGGCCGAGGTTGGCGACGATCAGCGGCACGTTCTTGCGTTCGCGCTTTTCGCGGGCGTGCCTGAGCAGGTCGTGCGTCTCGGCGGCGAAGCCGATGCAATAGGGCCGATCCGGCAGGCGGGCGACCGCCGCCAGGATGTCGGGGTTCTCCGTCAACTCGATGCTCGGCGCCGAGTGCCCGCCCTGCTTCTTGACCTTGGCGTGCGCCGGCGCTGCGGGCCGCCAGTCGGCCACCGCCGCGGTGGCGACGAACACGCCGTGGCGCGGCGCCAGCGGCAGCACTGCGTCGTGCATCTGCTGCGCCGTCGTCACGTCGATGCGACGCACGCCGCGCGGCGTCGGCAACTGCACCGGCCCGGCGACGAGCGTGACCTCGGCGCCTGCCTCGTGCGCAGCGCGCGCGATCGCGAAGCCCATCTTGCCGCTCGACAGGTTGGTGATGCCGCGCACCGGATCGATCGCCTCGAAGGTGGGCCCGGCGGTGATCAGCACGCTGCGGCCCGCGAGCAGCTTGGGCTGGAAGAACGCGATCACCTCCTCCAGCAACTGCTCGGCCTCGAGCATGCGGCCGTCGCCGACCTCGCCGCAGGCCTGCTCGCCGCTGTCGGGGCCGAGCAGCGTCGCGCCGTCGGCCTGCAGCCGGGCCACGTTGCGCCGCGTCGCCGGATGCGCCCACATTTCGCGGTTCATCGCCGGCGCGACGAGCAGCGCGCAGCGTGCGACCGGCCGCGCAAGGCACAAGAGGCTGAGCAGGTCGTCCGCGTGGCCGTGCGCGAGCTTGGCGATGAAGTCGGCGCTCGCCGGCGCCACGAGCACTGCATCGGCCTCGCGCGACAGGTTGATGTGCGCCATGTTGCTCGGCTCGCGGGCATCCCACTGGCTCGTGAAGACGCTGCGGCTGGACAGCGCCTGCATCGTCACCGCCGTGATGAACTGCTCGGCCGCCTGCGTCATCACCACCTGCACGGTGGCGCCCGCCTTGACCAGCAGGCGCGTCAGTGCAGCCGCCTTGTAGCAGGCGATGCCGCCGGTCAGCCCGAGCACGATGTGACGGCCGGCAAGGTCAGTGCGGGTGGAGGGGGCGTCGGCCATGGCGCGAAATGTATCAGCCGCGCCTACCGGCTACAGCAGCACGATGTCGTACTGCTCCGGCGACCCGACCGGGTCGGCCTGCAGCGAGATCGGCTTGCCGATGAACTCCGAGAGCCCGGCGAGGTGCTGGCCCTCTTCGTCGAGCAGCATCTCGACCACGGCGGCCGAGGCGACGATGCGGAATTCCTTCGGGTTGAACTGGCGCGCCTCGCGCAGGATCTCGCGCAGGATGTCGTAGCACACGCTGCGCGCCGTCTTCACCTGTCCCCTGCCCTGGCAGGTCGGGCAGGGCTCGCACAGCATGTGGGCGAGCGACTCGCGGGTGCGCTTGCGCGTCATCTCCACGAGGCCGAGCTGCGTGAATCCGCTCACCGTGATGCGCGTGCGGTCGCGTGCCAGCTGTTTTCGCAACTCGGCGAGCACGGCGGCCTGGTGGTCTTCGCGCGCCATGTCGATGAAGTCGAGGATGATGATGCCGCCGAGGTTGCGCAGCCGCAGCTGGCGCGCAATCGTCAGCGCCGCCTCGAGGTTGGTCTTGAAGATCGTGTCGTCGAAGTTGCGCGCGCCCACGTAGCCGCCGGTGTTCACGTCGACCGTCGTCAGCGCCTCGGTCTGGTCGATGATCAGGTAGCCGCCCGACTTCAGCTCCACGCGCCGCGCCAGCGCGCCTTCGATCTCCTCGTCGATCTTGTGCAGGTCGAAGATCGGCCGTTCGCCGACGTACTGCTCGAGCTTCTTCACCGAAGTCGGCGTGAACTCGGCGCCGAACTTCTGCAGCAGCTCGAACTGCATCCGCGAGTCGATGCGCACCGATTGCGTCGAGTCGTCGACCATGTCGCGCAGCACCCGCTCGGCCAGGCTCAGGTCCTGGTGCAGCAAGGTACCGGCCGGGCTCTTGAAGCTGCGCTCGCGCACCGCAGCCCAGGTCTTGCGCAGGTAGCGGATGTCGTCGGCGAGTTCGTCGTCGGTCGCCTCCTCGGCGTTGGTGCGCAGGATGAACCCGCCGCCGCCGTCCCCGGCCAGTGCCAGCACGCGCGCGCGCAACTCCTCGCGCAGTTCGTGCGAGGCGATCTTCTGGCTGACGCCGATGTGGTCGTCCTGCGGCAGGAAGACGAGCAGCCGCCCGGCGATGCTGATCTGCGTCGACAGCCGCGCGCCCTTGCTGCCGATCGGGTCCTTGATCACCTGCGCGACCAGCGTCTGGCCTTCGAACACGAGCTTCTCGATCGGCTGCGCGGGCGGATTGACGCCCTCACCCCGCGCCGCGCCCGTGCTGCTGCCCCGCGGCCCGCTGTTGACCTGCAGGTCGGCCACGTGCAGGAACGCGGCGCGCTCGAGCCCGATGTCGACGAAGGCAGACTGCATTCCGGGCAGCACCCGCGCCACGCGGCCGGTATAGATGTTGCCGACGCGTCCGCGCTCGAGTGCGCGCTCGACGTGCAGTTCCTGCACCGCGCCGTTCTCGACGATGGCGACGCGCGTTTCCTGGGGAGCCCAGTTGATGAGGATGTCTTGCATGGGGGTCTCGGCGATCAGAACTGAACGCCGGCCTGTCGCAGGAGAACGGCCGTCTCGTACAGGGGCAAACCCATGATACCGGAGTAGCTGCCGGCTATGCGCGAGATCCAGCGTGCCGCGCCGCTCTGGATCGCGTAGGCGCCGGCCTTGCCGAACGGTTCGCCACCGGCGACATAGCGCGCCAGCTCGGCCTCGGCGATCGCCGCAAAGCGGACGCTCGAGACGCTCACCGCAATGCGCTCGCTGCGCGCACCCGCCAGCGCGACCGCGGTGATCACGCGATGCGTTCGGCCCGAGAGCAGGCGCAGTGTCGCCAGCGCGTCGGCCGCGTCGATCGGCTTGCCGAGGATGCGGCGGCCGAGCGCGACGGTGGTGTCGGCGCACAGGACGGGCGCCGCGGGCAGGCCGCGTGCGCGGCGTCGCCGCTGCGCCGCGCGCAGCTTGGCCCGCGTGACGCGATCGACATAGGCCGCCGGCAGCTCGCCGGCGCGCACGGCCTCGAGCGATTCGACATCCTCGTCCGGCCCGGCCAGCAGGGGCTCGTGGCGCACGCCGAGCTGGTCGAGGAGTTCGCGGCGGCGCGGACTCTGCGAGGCGAGGTAGATGAAGGCGTGGCGAGACATCGGCAGGCACCTCATTCGCGGTGGTACGGGTGATTTACCGTCACCGACCACGCGCGGTAGAGCGCCTCGGCGAGCAACACGCGCACGAAAGCGTGCGGCAAGGTCAGGTCCGACAGGCGCAGCGTCTCGTCGGCGCTGGTCTTCAGCTTCGCATCGAGGCCATCGGGGCCGCCGACGATCAGCGCGACGTCGCGCCCGTCGCTCGCCCAGGCCTCGAGCCTTGCAGCAAGCTGACGGGTACTCAACCGGTCGCCCCGCTCGTCGAGCACGACGCGGCGCACGCCGCGTGGCAACGAGGCCTCGATGCGCTGCGCTTCCGCAGCCATCAGCTGCTGTGCGCTGCGGCCACTGCGCGGCTCGGCCTTGCAGGCCTTGAGCTCGAGTCGCAGCTCGGGAGGGAAGCGCTTGGCGAACTCCTCGTAGGCCGCGTCGGCCCAGGCCGGCTGGCGCTGGCCCACCGCCACCAGCCAGAGCTTCATGCCTTGCGGCGTGCGGATTTCGTCCCCGCGGCCGGGCGCTTCGTCGCCGCTGCCGCGCGTGTCTTCGATGCCCTCGACGCTGGCGCAGCTGCAGTGCTGCCCTTCACACCGACGCTGCGCGTGACGGCCTTCTTCACCGGTGGCGCCTTGCGCGTGGGTGTCTTCGTCGCCGGTGCCCTCGCCGCCACCGGCTTCCTCGTGGACGCCGCCGTCGCTGTCACCTTCTTCACCGGCGCGGAGGTCGCGACCGGCTGGCGCGCGACGCGCGGTGCGGGCTTGCTCGCCGCGCCTTTCGTCGGCGCTGCACGCTTCGCAGCGACTTTCTTCTTCGCCGGCGCCCTGCTTGGCGCGGGCTCGGGTTCGGACGCCTTGACGAGCCTCGGCGGCGAACTTTCGAGCTTCAGGCGGACGGGCTTGTCGCCCCAGATTTCCTCGAGGTGGTAGTACTCGCGGATGCCCGGCTGCATCAGGTGCACCACCGCGGCGCCGCAGTCGACGATGATCCACTCGCCGTTTTCCTCTCCCTCGGTACGGGTCGGGCCGAAGCCCCTGGCCTTCACCGCATCGCGCACACTGGCCGCCAGGGCCTTGGTCTGCCGGTTGCTCGTGCCCGATGCGATGACCACGCGTTCGAACAGCGGCGACAGATGTTCAGTGTTGAAGACGACGATGTTCTGGCCCTTGACATCTTCCAGCCCATCGACGATGGCGCGTTGCAGTTTTCGAATGTCCATTCAGCTCCTGAGGGGGTTCCGGTAGAGACCGTGATCGGCAATATAGCCTGCCACCGCGGCAGGCACCAGCGCAGCGATGTCGAGCCCCGCCGCGACGCGCTCGCGAATCGCGGTCGACGATATCGCGAACGCCGGCAGCGGCACCTCAGTCAGTTCAACGGGCACATCGGCCAGTTCGGGCGGGAGTGCGGGATGCTCACCCGCGCGGTTGGCCACCGCCAGAGCGACCAGCGCAACGAGCTCGGGCCAGCGGTGCCAGGTGTGCAGGCGCGCGAGCTGGTCCTGCCCGAGCAGCAGGAACCACTGCGTGCCCGGCTCCCGCCGCTGCAACTCGAGCACGGTGTCGATCGTGTAGCTCGCCCCGCCGCGCTCGACTTCGCAGGGTTCCAGGCGGAAGTGGGCCTGGCCGGCGATCGCCAGGCGCAGCATGTCGGCACGCTGCGCCGCCGGCGTCAGGACGCGCGCCTTCTGCCACGGTGTGCCGGCCGGAATCCAGCGCAACTCGTCGAGCGAGAGCGCTTCGAAGGCGCTGCGGGCCAGCGCCAGGTGCGCGTTGTGGACCGGGTCGAAACTGCCGCCGAAAAGGCCCACGCGTCGCGCGCGCTTCGGGAGAGGCATCAATCAGGAGCCCAGTTCACCCAGTCACGTGGCCGCAGGAAGTCGCTGGTCAGGCGCGCCTCGGGCGTGCCCGGCTCGGGCACCCAGGCGTAGCGCCACTTCACGATCGGCGGCATCGACATCAGGATCGCCTCGGTGCGTCCGCCAGACTGCAGGCCGAACAGCGTGCCGCGGTCGAACACCAGGTTGAACTCGACGTAGCGCCCGCGCCGGTAGGCCTGGAAGTCGCGCTCGCGCTCGCCGTAGGGCAGATGGCGGCGCCGCTGCACGATCGGCAGATAGGCAGGCAGGAAGGCGTCGCCAACCGCACGCGTCATCGCGAAGGCAGCGTCGAAGCCGCCTTCGGCGAAGTCGTCGTAGAACACACCGCCGATGCCGCGCGGCTCGTTGCGGTGCCTCAGGAAGAAGTACTCGTCGCACCACTGCTTGAAGCGCGGGTACTTGTCGTCGCCGAAGGGCGCCAGCGCGTCGCGCACGACGCGGTGGAACTCGGCCGCGTCCTGCTCGAAAGCGTAGTAGGGCGTGAGGTCCATGCCGCCACCGAACCAGACCACGGGCTCACGGCCCGCAGGCAGCGCAGCGAACATGCGAACGTTCATGTGCACCGTCGGCACATAGGGGTTGCGCGGATGGAACACGAGCGACACGCCCATCGCTTCGAACGGCGCACCGGCCAGTTCCGGTCGATGCTGCGTCGCCGATGCCGGCAGCGCCTGGCCCTTCACGTGGCTGAAGTTGCAGCCGCCGCGTTCGAGAAGTTCGCCTTCCTCGACCAGACGCGACAAGCCGTCGCCTTCGAGCCCGGCGCCGGGCCGCCCCGAGCCGGGCGCTCCCCCTCGGGGGGGCGACGCCGAAGGCGTCTGAGGGGTCGTCGGCGCGCCTCCCGGCTCGCGCGTCCAGGCGTCACTGATGAAGGGCTTGGCCTCCTCGACCTGCAGTGTGTCGACGATTCGGCCCTGCAAGCCCAGCAGGTAGCTGCGCACATCGGCGAGGCGCTGGCTCGGGGGCGGGACTGAACCGCCCGGTGCGGCCATCGGCAGCGCACCGTCGGTTTCGAGTTGCACCCCTTGGTTGCGAAGCTCCATCGTCCCGCCCGTTCAGCGCTTGATGGCGCGAAAGCCGATGTCGCCGCGGTACTGGGCTTCGTCGAAGCGGATGCCCGCCAGCACCTCGTAGGCACGATGCTGTGCCTGCTTCACCGAGTCGCCGAGCGCCGTGACGCAGAGCACGCGCCCTCCCGCGGTGACCACCGTCTTGCCCTGCAGCGCAGTGCCGGCGTGGAACACCATCGCATCCGGCGCTTCCGCCGGCAGGCCGCGGATGGCGTCGCCCGTGCGCGGCGCGAGCGGATAGCCGTGCGCGGCCATCACGACCCCGAGCGCGACGCGCCGGTCCCATTCGAGCTCCACTTCGTCCAGTGTGCCGTCGGCGGCGTGCATCAGGACCTCGAACAGATCGCTCTTCAGCCGCATCAGGATGGGCTGTGCCTCGGGGTCGCCGAGGCGGGTGTTGAACTCGAGCGTCTTCACCCGGCCCTGCGCATCGATCATCAGTCCGGCGTAGAGGAAGCCGGTGAACGGATTGCCGTCCCCGGCCATGCCGGCGAGCGTCGGGTGGATGATCTCGTGCATCACCTTCGCATGCACGTTGGGCGTCACCACCGGCGCCGGCGAGTACGCCCCCATGCCGCCGGTGTTGGGCCCGCGGTCGCCGTCGAGAAGGCGCTTGTGGTCCTGGCTGGTGGCGAGCGAGAGCACGTTGCGGCCGTCGCACAGCACGATGAAGCTCGCCTCCTCGCCTTCGAGGAACTCCTCGATCACGACGCGCGCGCCACCGGTAACCTGCTGAGCGCCTGGGCCTTCACCGTGAACAGGCGGCAACATCGCGTCGATCGCCTGGTGCGCCTCGTCGAGGCTCAGCGCGACGACGACGCCCTTGCCGGCGGCCAGCCCGTCGGCCTTGACGACGATCGGCGCGCCGTGGCGATCGACATGCTCGTGCGCCGCGGCCGCATCGGTGAAGGTCGCATAGAGCGCCGTGGGAATGCCGTGGCGCTGCATGAAGTCCTTCGCAAAGGCCTTCGAGCTCTCGAGCTGCGCGGCGGCGCGCGTCGGCCCGAAGATGCGCAGGCCGCGCGAACGGAACTCGTCGACCACGCCGGCGGCCAGCGGCGTCTCCGGGCCGACGACGGCGAGGGCGACCTTCTCGGCCATCGCAAAGTCGGCCAGCCCGCCCACGTCGGTGATGGCCACGTTCTGCAGCCTGGCGTCACGAGCCGTGCCGCCGTTGCCCGGCGCCACGTAGACCTTCTGCACCCGTGGCGAGGCGGCGATCTTCCACGCCAGCGCGTGCTCGCGCCCTCCGGAACCGATGACGAGGACTTTCATTCCGATCGCCTCCGCCAAGCCAGACAGAGCGCGCTGCGCAGGGGTCGGCGATCCCGCCGCGTTCGCGCTTCGATCCCCGCTTCGCGGGGCCCCTCTTTCGCGCTCACGCTGATCGCCTCTGCAAAGCCGAATGGCCCGGTTCGACCGTGGGGTCGGCGATCCCGCCGCGTTCGCGCTTCGATCCCCGCTTCGCGGGGCCCCTCTTTCGCGCTCACGCTGATCGCCTCTGCAAAGCCGAATGGCCCGGTTCGACCGTGGGGTCGGCGATCCCGCCGCGTTCGCGCTTCGATCCCCGCTTCGCGGGGCCCCTCTTTCGCGCTCACGCGTCGATCTCCGCGTTGTGATAAACGTCCTGCACGTCGTCGAGGTCTTCGATCACGTCGAGCAGTTTCTGCATGCGCACCGCGTCGTCGCCGACCAGTTCGACGGTGTTCTCGGGTCGCATCGTGACCTCGGCCAGTTCGGGCTTCAACCCGGCGGCCTCGAGCGCGGCCTTCACCGCCTCGAAGTCAGACGCCGCGCAGATCACCTCGACGGTGCCGTCGTCATCGCTCAACACGTCCTCGGCACCGGCGTCCAGCGCCACCTCCATCACCTTGTCCTCGCTGGTTCCGGGGGCGAACACGAACTGCCCGCAGTGCTTGAACTGGAACGCCACCGAGCCCTCGGTACCGAGGTTGCCGCCGTACTTGCTGAAGGCGTGACGCACCTCGGCAACCGTGCGCACGCGGTTGTCGGTCATGCAGTCGACGATCACGGCCGCGCCCCCGATGCCGTAGCCCTCGTAGCGGATCTCCTCGTAACTCACGCCCTCGAGATTGCCGGTGGCCTTGTCGATGTTCTTCTTCACCGTGTCGGCCGGCATGTTGGCCGCCTTGGCCTTTTCAACCGCCAGCCGAAGGCGCGGGTTCATGCCCAGGTCGCCCCCGCCGAGGCGGGCCGCGACCATGATCTCGCGGATGACGCGTGTCCAGACCTTGCCGCGCTTCTCGTCCTGGCGGCCCTTGCGGTGCTGAATGTTGGCCCACTTGGAATGTCCGGCCATGTCGTTCTGAGCTCCTGGTGACAGTCCTGGCGTGACCCGCCCGCTGTTGCGTTGCCGCTGGGTTTCTTTCGATAGACTCCGATTTTACGTGCCACCCTTCACTACCGGGCCGCCGCTGGGCGACGACACCGAACGCGTCACGGGGGGCATGCACAGGAGCACCGCATGGCCGAACCGATTCTTCTTGCCCAGCATGGCGACATCGACTGTCATCTGCTGCCCGCGCTGGCGAACCGCCACGGCCTCGTCAGCGGCGCCACCGGCACCGGCAAGACGATCACGCTGCAGACGCTGGCCGAGAACTTCAGCCGCCGTGGCGTGCCGGTGTTCCTGGCCGACGTGAAGGGAGACCTGACCGGCATCAGCCAGCCCGGCAGCATCGGCGGCAAGCTCGCCGCAGTGCTGCAGGAACGCGGCATCGCGACCCCCGAGCCGTTCGCCTGCCCGACCACGCTGTGGGACGTGTTCGGCGAACAGGGTCACCCCGTCCGGGCGACCGTCAGCGACATGGGCCCGCTGCTGCTCGCGCGCATGTTGGCGCTCAACGAGACCCAGCAGGGCGTGCTGAGCCTCGTCTTCAAGGTCGCCGACGACAACGGTCTGCTGCTGCTCGACCTGAAGGACCTGCGCGCGATGTTGCAGCACGTCGGCGACAACGCGGCGCAGTTCACCACCGGCTACGGCAACGTGAGCGCAGCGAGCATCGGTGCGATCCAGCGCGGGCTGCTCCAGATCGAGGAACAGGGCGGCGAGCACTTCTTCGGCGAGCCGATGCTCAACATCGCCGACTTCATGCAGACGGCCGACGGCAATGGCGTCGTCAACATTCTCGCCGCCGACAAGTTGATGAACAGCCCGCGCCTGTACGCCACCTTCCTGCTCTGGATGCTGTCGGAGCTGTTCGAGCAACTGCCCGAGGTGGGTGACCTCGACGCGCCCAAGCTGGTGTTCTTCTTCGACGAGGCGCACCTGCTGTTCAAGGACGCACCGGCGGCGCTCGTCGAGCGCATCGAACTCGTCGTGCGGCTGGTCCGCTCCAAGGGCGTCGGCGTGTACTTCGTGACGCAGAACCCGCTCGACATCCCGGACAGCGTGCTGGCGCAACTCGGCAACCGGGTCCAGCATGCGCTGCGCGCGTTCACCCCGCGCGATCAGAAGGCAGTGAAGGCGGCGGCCGACACGATGCGCGCCAATCCGGGGCTCGACGTCGCCACCGCGATCACCGAGCTCGCCGTCGGCGAGGCGCTGGTGAGCCTGCTCGACGCCAAGGGCCGGCCCTGCCCGACCGAGCGCGTCTACGTGATCCCGCCGGGCAGCCAGATCGGACCGATCACGCCCGAACAGCGCCGGGCACTCATCGCCCGTTCCCTCGTGGCTGGCGTCTACGAGAAAGAGATCGACCGCGAATCGGCCTACGAAAGGCTCAGGGGTCGCGTCGCACCCGCAGGCGGCAAGCCGGGCGGCTTGGCCGACGAAGGCGCGCGTGCCACCACGGCCAGCGGCGGCACCGCGGGGACAGCCGACGGTGGGCTGCTCGGCGGACTGAAGGACGTGCTGTTCGGATCGACCGGCCCGCGTGGCGGCAAGCACGAGGGCCTTGCCGAATCGGCGGCGCGCTCGGCGATGCGCACCATGGGCTCGTCGGTCGGCCGCGAGATCGTGCGCGGCGTGCTCGGGTCGCTGCTCGGCGGATCGCGTCGCCGCTGACGCCCGCGCGCCAGGCCGTGCCTGAGCGCTGACTTGTGGCAGGCGAGGCCCGACCGGTTCGGCGCGGGGCCGGCCGACCGCGGCCGCGACCCGGGCAACAGGGTCAAACCGGTGTCCTCGCCCGGCGTTTGGGTCTACCATGGAATCCTGCAAGGAGACGCAGGATGAAAGCTTGGGCCGGTTTGCTGCTGTCCGCGCTGCTTGTGGCCTGTGCCACGGGGCCCGAGCAGCGCGCCGATGAGCGCTTCTTCAGCGACCAGAAGTTCGCTGCGCCGGCCGAGCGCATCCGGGCCGAGGACGTGTTTGCGCTCAGCCCGGCGATGAAGCGCTACCTGGAGCGTGACATCGGCGACAAGCTGCGCCGCGGCAACCGTCAGCAGGGGCTCGTCGACGCGCTCTACAGCAAGGGCGAGCTCAGGCTCGAGTACGACTCGACGATGACGCGCAACGCGGCGCAGGCGTTCGAGGCGCGCTCGGGCAACTGCCTGTCGCTGGTCATCATGACCGCCGCATTCGCGAAGGAGCTCGGCCTGGCGGTGAACTACCAGAGCCTCTACACCGACGAGACACTGGCCCGCACCGGCGACATCCACTTCGTCATCGATCACATCAATCTCAGCCTGGGCAAACGCCTCGGCGATGCGCTCGGGGGTGCACGATTCCCGGAAGTGGTGACGGTCGATTTCCTGCCGGCGCAGGATTCGAGCAAGCAACGCGTGCGCCTGCTCTCCGAGAAGACGGTGATCGCGATGTACATGAACAACCGCGCCGCCGAATCGCTGGCGCGCGGACACCTGGACGACGCCTACTGGTGGGCGCGCGAGGCCGTGGTGCAGGACCCGGCCTTCACCCGCGCCTACAACACGCTCGGCGTCGTCTACCGTCGTCATGGCGACTTGGTGGAGGCCGAGCGCTCCCTCGGTCACGCGCTGTTGCAGGAACCGTCGAACCCGCAGATCGTCTCCAATCTGGCACAGGTGCTCGCCGACCAGGGTCGCCTCGCCGAGGCCGGCGCGCTGCGGCGGCGCCTCGCGCAGCTCGAGTCGGAGCCGCCGTTCAGCTACTTCGAACGCGGCCTGGCGGCGCTGCGCAACGGTGAGGTCGAGAAGGCACGCGATCTGTTCGAGCGCGAAGTGGCCCGGGCGCCGTACTATCACGAGTTCCACTACTGGCTCGCCATCGCCTACGCCAGGCTCGGCGACGCGAAGCAGGCCCGCGAGCACCTGGCGCTCGCCATGGAAAACAGCACCACGCGCGGCGATCGCGATCTGTACGCTGCCAAGCTCGAGCGAATCCGGTCCGTGCAGGTCCAGTAGCCCGTGCGCAGCGGTGTGGCCGCCGGGCACCGCTGACACTTCGCACCCTGCAAAGTCGTTTCGCGGCAGCCCTGCAGCGAATCGTCGCACGCCGCTCGCCTCGCGCCGGCCGCTTCGGCACAGTCCGGACACCCAAGCACGGAGCTGCGCGATGCCACGAACCGACTTCCTCCTCGCCGTTCTTCAGCACACCCCGGTCTGGGTCTGGCCGCTGCTGGCGGCGCTGCTGTCGCTGGGCTTCTGGCAGGTCTTCCCGCGGACGGTCACGCTGCGTCGCGCCACGCTCTTGCCGGTGGCCATGCTCGCGCTGTCGCTTTGGGGCGTCGTCTCGGTCTTCGGGTCGGTCCCGGCGCTCGGGGCCTGGGCCTTCGGAGGCCTCGCCGCGGCAAGCTGGAGCCTGCACGCCGGCAGCCCTCGCGGAGTGCGCTGGTCGGCCGCCGAACAGGTCTTTCGGATGCCGGGCAGCTGGGTGCCGCTGGCGCTGATCCTCGGCATCTTCTGCACGAAGTTCGGCGTCGGAATGAGCCTCGCGCAACACCCGGCGCTGCGCGGCACGGTTTCCTTCGTGCTCGTCGCCAGCCTGACCTATGGCGCCTTCAGCGGACTGTTCGCAGCCCGAGCGATGACGTTGTGGCGCCTCACCCGGCCCGGCTGGCAGGTCCGCACGGCATGACGTCTGTCGCGGCCGGTGGTCCAGAATTCCCGCCGATGAACGATTCCCCTTCCCTGCACGCGGGCCCGCAGCGATTCAAGCGCTTCGCGCTGCGCGGCCTGCACACCGTCGGAATCGGCGCGCTGGTCGGGTCGTTCCTGGCCCTGCTGCCGGGAAGACGCGTCCTGCCGACGCTCGTCTTCTCGGTCTGCATCGCGCTCGGCTGCTGGCTGTTCATCGACTGCGGGCGCATGCTGGCCGCGCGCTGGGCGCACCGCAACGACCCCGCCGAGCTTCGCCGCGCGCGCGGCGAGTGGCCAGGCTGGGGCTGGATGTCGGCCGTGCTCCCGCTCGGCACGCTGGCGGGCTACAGCATCGGAGTCTGGGTCGCCAGCCGGCTGCTCGGCCGGGCCACGCCCGGCGCCTTCGACACCGACCTGCGGTCCTTCGCAACGATCCTCGTCCTGTCGATGATTCCCGGCATCGCCGCGACCTACTTTTTCTCATCGCGCGCGCACCTCGCCGCCAGTCGGGCCCAGGCCGAGCGCGCCGAGCGACTGGCCGCCGAACAGCGTCTCAGGTTGCTCGCGTCGCAGCTCGAGCCGCACATGCTGTTCAACACGCTGGCCAACCTGCGCGCGCTGATCGGGGTCGACCCACCCCGCGCGCAGGAGATGCTGGATCGCCTGATCCACTTCCTGCGCGCGACGCTGGACGCCTCGCGCACCGGCATGCACCCGCTCGCCACCGAGTTCGCGCGCCTGGCAGACTACCTCGAACTGATGCAGATCCGGATGGGAGCTCGCCTGCAGACGCGGCTCACGCTGCCCGACGCCTTGGCGGCGCAGCAGGTGCCGACGCTGCTGCTGCAGCCACTGGTCGAGAACGCCATCAAGCATGGGCTCGAACCACAGGTGCGCGGCGGGCGCATCGACGTCAGCGCCGGACGCTCGGGCAGGCAACTCGTGCTGAGCGTGCGCGACACCGGGGCCGGGCTGGCACCCGCCGCGTCCGGCCCCGCGACGGGATTCGGCCTCGAACAGGTGCGCGAGCGCCTGCTGGCGCTTTACGGCCCCGGCGCAAGCCTCGAGCTCGCGCTGCCGCCTGACGGCGAAGGCGGCACGCTCGCGACGCTGAGAATGCCCCTGTGATTGCCGCCACCGCACTGATCGCCGAAGACGAACCGCTGCTCGCCGACAGCCTGCGCGCCGAGCTCGCGCACGTGTGGCCCGGGCTCGTCGTCGTGTCCAGCGTGAACCACGGCGCGGCGGCGGTCGAGCAGGCGTTGGCGCTGCAGCCCGATGTCCTGTTCCTCGACATCCGCATGCCCGGCATGAGCGGGCTCGAGGCGGCGCAGGCGCTGGCCGAGGACTGGCCGGGCGACGCCGGCAGCGCGAGGTTTCCGCTGATCGTGTTCGTCACCGCCTACGACCAGTACGCGCTGCAGGCCTTCGAGCACGCAGCGGTGGACTACCTGCTCAAGCCCGTGCAGCCCGCGCGCCTGGCGCAGACCTGTGCCCGCCTGCAGGCCGCGCTGCGACAGCGCAGCGCGGCGCCGGCAGCGGCGCCCGAGTTCCAGGCTGCGGTCGAGACCCTGCGCCAACTGCTGCAGGCACCCGGCCTTGGCGCGCCCGACGCAGCGCCAGCCGAGCGGTTGAAGATGATCGTCGCCGGCCTCGGCTCGGCAATTCACATGGTGCCGGTCGAGACCGTGTTGTACTTCGAGGCGGCCGACAAGTACCTCCGTGTGATCACGGCCGAGAGCGAGCACCTGATCCGCACCTCGCTGCGCGAACTGCTGCCGCAGCTCGACCCGCAACGCTTCTGGCAGATTCACCGCGGCACCGTCGTGCGCGCCGACGCCATCGCCAGCGCGCTGCGCGACGAGACGGGCAAGCTCACAATTGCCCTCACCGGCCACCCTGACCGGCTGAGCGTGAGCCGGCTGTACGCGCATCGCTTCAAGGCGATGTAGCCCCGCTTGCCGCCGCATGATCTTCCGATACCCCGAGAGGAGAACCCCGTGAGCCGCTCAACCGAAAGCAACGACATCGAGTCCCGCGCGCGCCGCCGTGTCGGCATGAAGCTGGGCTTCTACACCCATGCCCTCGTCTACGTGCTCGTGAACCTCGGGCTGTTCGCCATCAGCAGCGTGTCCGGGCGTGGCAACTGGCACGTCTGGCCATTGCTCGGATGGGGCGTCGGGCTGGCGATCCACGGCATCGTGACCTTCATCGGCCTGAGCGGCGAGGGCGTGCGAGGACGCATGCTCGAACGCGAGATCGAGCGGCTGCGCGACAAGCCCTGAGATGGGCGCCGATAGAATCGGCCGCACCCCATCTCGACGCCGCGCCGACCGCGCGCGCCCCGGCCCATGAGCGCCCCCAAAGAAGAAATCAAGTCCGGCAACTTCCTGCGCGCCATCATCGAGCGCGACCTCGAGGCGGGCACCTACGCGCAGCGTCGCTTCGCCGGCACGCCCGGCGACGCCGCGCACCACGCGGCGGGGCCGCTCGACCCGGCGCGCATCCGCACCCGCTTCCCGCCCGAACCGAACGGCTACCTGCACATCGGCCACGCGAAGAGCATCTGCCTGAATTTCGGGCTCGCGCGCGACTATGGCGGCGTCTGCCACATGCGTTTCGACGACACCAACCCCGAGAAGGAGGAGCAGGAGTACGTCGACAGCATCCTCGAATCGGTGCGCTGGCTCGGCTTCTCGTGGGACGCGAACGGCGTGCGCCACCTCTACCAGGCGAGCGACTATTTCGACTTCATGTATCGCGCCGCGGAGGCGCTGATCGAAGCTGGCCACGCCTACGTCGACGAGCAGAGTGCGGACGAAATGCGCTCGCTACGCGGCGACTTCAACACGCCCGGCACCGACAGCCCGTTCCGCGACCGCGCGGCCGCCGAGAACCTGGCGCGCTTTCGCGCGATGCGCGACGGCAGCCTCGCCGATGGCGCCGCCGTGCTGCGCGCGAAGATCGACATGACGAGCCCGAACATCAACCTGCGCGACCCGGCGCTGTACCGCATCAAGCGAGCGACGCACCATGCCACCGGCGACCGCTGGTGCATCTACCCGATGTACACCTACGCGCACCCGATCGAGGACGCGCTGGAGAACATCACGCACAGCATCTGCACGCTCGAGTTCGAGGACCAGCGGCCGTTCTACGACTGGCTGCTCGACACGCTCTGCACGCTCGGCTTGCTCGCGCAGCCGCGGCCGCACCAGTACGAGTTCGCGCGCCTGAACGTGACGACGGTGATCACCAGCAAGCGCAGGCTGAAGCAGCTTGTCGACGAAGAGATCGTCGACGGCTGGGACGACCCGCGGATGCCGACCATCGTCGGGCTGCGCCGCCGCGGCTACACGGCCGAAGCGATCCAGCTCTTCGCCGAGCGCACCGGCGTCAGCAAGGCCGGAGGCTGGATCGACTACGCCAGCCTCGACATCGCGCTGCGCGACGACCTGGACCCGAAGGCGGCACGCGCGATGGCCGTGCTCGACCCGGTCAAGCTCGTGCTGACGAACTGGGACGCCTTGATGGGCGCCGGCGCCATCGACGCCTGCAGCGCGCCGGTCCATCCGGCGCAGCCCGACCGGGGACTCCGCACCTTCGGCATCGGAAGCGAGGTCTGGATCGAGCGCGACGACTTCATGCAGGCGCCGGCCAAGGGCTACTTCCGCCTCTTCCCCGGCAACCGCGTGCGCCTGAAGTACGGTCATGTGATCGAGTGCACCGGCTGCACGCTGGCCGCCGACGGCCGCGTCGCCGAGGTGCAGGCACTGCTCGTGCCCGACACGAAGAGCGGCACGGCGGGCGCCAACGCCGTCAAGGTCAAGGGCGTGATCACCTGGGTCGGCGCGCACGACGCCGTGGAGGCCGAGGTGCGAATCTACGAACGCCTGTTCAGCGAAGATCAGCCCGACGCCGGCGGTCGAGACTTCAAGGCCAGCCTGAACCCGCGCAGCAAGCGTGTCGTGACCGCCGTCGTCGAGCCGTCACTGGCCGCTGCGCAGAAGGAAGACCGCTTCCAGCTCGAACGGCACGGCTACTTCGTCGCCGACCGTGTCGATCATGGCGCC
This sequence comes from uncultured bacterium, assembly GCA_963802435.1. GTDB lineage: Bacteria > Pseudomonadota > Gammaproteobacteria > Burkholderiales > Burkholderiaceae_C > CAIKUF01. The sequence goes on along the minus strand of CAWDIT010000012.1, from coordinate 2,349 downwards.
GACCGCCTCGTGTTCAACCGGACGACCACGCTGAGGGACTCGTTCGCGAAGTGACGCGCCGGTCGGCGACGGCCTGCCGTCTTCGGCCGAGACCGACGCGGCGTCACCTCACCGGGTCGATATCCACCGGGTCTACGGGATCTGCCAGCACGAAGCCGAACACACGGGCGTAGAAGAATGCCTCGGCCTCGAGCGTGCGCTGGATCGTTTCCCTGCGCCTGAAGCCGTGTCCCTCGCCCTCGAACGTCAGGTAGGCGACCGGGATGCCGCGCGCCTTCAAGGCTTCGACCATCACCTCCGACTGCGCCGGCAGCACGACCTTGTCGTCCAGTCCCTGGAAGAAGATCACCGGGCAGGAGATCCTGTCGGCATGAAGCGCTGGCGAGCGCTCGGCGTAGAGGCGCTCGCGCTCGGGCGGCGGGGCGACCAGGTAGGTGTTGTAGTGCGACTCGAACTTGTGCGTGTCGTCGTCGAGCGCCTTCAGATCGCTGACCCCGTAGTAGCTTGCGCCGGCCTTGAAAACGCGATGGAAGGCCAGCGCGCACAGCGTCGTGAAACCGCCGGCGCTGCCGCCGCGGATCGCCATGCGCCCGCCGTCGACGCGGCCCTCCGCGGCCACGTGGCGCGCCCCGGCGACGCAGTCCTCGACGTCGACCACGCCCCATCGACCTTTGAGCAGGTTCCTGTACGCGCGGCCGAAGCCGCTGCTTCCGCCGTAGTTCACGTCGAGCACGGCGAAGCCGCGAGTGGTCCAGTACTGGATCGAGAGCTTCAGGCTGCTCGTGCTCATCGACGTCGGTCCGCCGTGGCTGAACACGACGAGTGGCGGCAGTTCACCCGCCGGCGCCTCGAAATCGCGGTTGCACGGCGGGTAGAAGAATGCGTGCGCGCTGCGCCCGCCGGTGCCGGGGTAGCCGATGCGCTCCGGCACCGACAGGTAGCCCGCGTCGGGCAGCGCGTCGACGCTGCGCGCCAGCACCTGGTGCGCGCCGCTCACCGTGTCGATGCGCACGATCTGCTCCGGGACGGTGGGCGAGCCCGCGATCGCAAGCACGAAGCCGGCGCCGGCGCACAGCTCGTCGAGATCGGTAAAGGGGGACTCGATGTGATGCGACGTGCCGCGATCCAGGTCGATGCGCAGCAGTCTGCTCAAGCCCTTCTCGATGACCGTGGCGACGACTTCGCCGTCCGCGGCAAAGCCGAACATCGCCTGGCCGAAGACCCATTGCGGCTGGCCGAACTCTGCCTCCATCGGGCACACCGCGCGCAGCGCCCCGCCTGCGACGCGGTAGAGGTTCCACCAACCAGAGCGATCGGAGACGACGAAAAGTTCGCCGCGCGGCGACCACAGCGGCTGGCACAGCGATTCTTCCGGCCCGCCGGCAACGCGTCGCGGATTCGCGAGGTGGCCCTCGGCCGTCACGTCGGCGAGCCAGAGCTCGTTCCCTTCCCAAGGCATCAGCGGGTGGTTCCAGCACAGCCAGGCGAGCTGCCGGCCAGCGGGCGACAGCCGGGGCGCGGCATAGAAGTCGAAGCCGCCCGTCAGTTCGCAATCGCTACCGTCGAGTCCGATGGCCACCAGGGTGTTGCGTACCTCCCGCCCGGCCTGCGAATGGTCTTCGCGCACCGCGATCAGCCGCTGGCGTGCGGCGTCGAACACGAAGTCTGCGTGCCTGTGCAGGCTGTTGCCCGTCAGCGCCTCGGGTGCCGACGCGCCGTGCTGGCGGTAGACGAGGTTGTCGGCGAAGTTCGAGAAGTACAAGGTGCCGCCAGCCACCAGCAAGGCGCCGCCACCGTACTCGTGCACACGGCTGCGCACGTTGAACGGCGCAGGCGTCACGACAGTGCTCGTGCCGTCGGGACCGGCACGCACCGCGGCGACCCGGCCCCCTTCGGCGGCCAGAGGCCCTCGAGCCAGTAGACGTGCACGCCGTCGATCTGCGGCGCAGAAAGCGGTTTCGTGCCCGCGGAGAGTTGGCTGCGCGCCGAGCGGTGATTTCCAGTTGCCGAAGGGCGCGATCGTGCGTGGGTGCATGGCGGGTTCCTTGCTGCGAACGGGCTGCAACGGTCGAAGTGCACCGGCCAATGCAGCCAGCGCCTGGCGATCGAGCTTGCCCGCGCTCGTCTGCGGCAGCGCCGGTACGAAACAGGACATGCGCGGTCTCTTGTAGGGCGCCAGGTGCTCGACGATGTAGTCGACCAGCGCCTGCTCGGTCGGCCCGACCTCGTCGGCAACCAGCGCCGCCGCGACCGTCTGACCCAGGTCCCGTCCGCAAGCCCGAACACGCCGGCCGCAGCGACACCGGGACAACTTTCCAGCACCCGCTCGACTTCGGCCGGGTAGACGTT
>CAWDIT010000011.1:0-560919 GCA_963802435.1 uncultured bacterium | reverse complement strand
CAGGGCCCTTCCCAGCGAAGGGCCCTAATCTTTTGGAAAGCCCCGCGCCACGCGGGCTGCAGGCCGATAGGGCCATTCTCAGTTTGCCCATCGAGGGCGCATTTCGGGCCTGCTTGCGCCGTCTGGCCCGGGCATTCTCAGTCGCCCACCTTCGTCAGCGCCCGTTGAGTCCATCAAACGCACGCCAGAAACGGAACTGTCAGGGCTCCCGATTGACCCGCAGCAGAAGCACGCACGGCTCGATTCGTCGACCGAAAGCAGACGATCAGCAACTCGACCAAGCGACATCGTCGGCCGTGCGGTGCCGTCGGGCAATGGCCTTGTGCGTTCGAGTACGTGCGACGCATTGCACCAGCCCGGGTGTCACGGCGGAGGGACGACCACCGACCAGGCAGAGCGTCGCTGAGACGAGCCGCTACCCAGACAGACTCTGCGATTCAACCAATCGAGAGTCACCCTTCGATGACATGCACGACAACCCTCATTCATACCGCTTGCCGTGGGCAATCAAGTCAGCGGTGCCGATGATGGCATTTAGCCCGTCGAAGTCGAGCATTTGACTTCGCCAAGGTGCAGTGCTGCCGTGGATCATCAGGCTCGCGTAGTACCCCGACAAGGTGCGTGCAACGGCGCGAGCCGTACCGCCAGGAAAGATGACGATCCGAAATCCCCGGGTCCCTAGTTCGTCCGCGCTCTGCAATGGTGTCACCCCACCTTCGACCATGTTGGCCAGCAGTGGCACACGGCTTGCGAAGCGCCGACAAGCGGTATCCATCTGTTCCGATGTGCGCAGCGCTTCAATGAACAAGGCATCGACACCGCAATCAAGGTAGGCTTCGGCACGGTCGAGTGCGCCGTCCAAGCCTTCTGTTGCGACCGCATCGGTGCGCGCCAGGATCAGGGTCTCGGCACTGGCCCGCGCATCGAGGGCCGCGCGCAACTTGCCCTGCATCTCGGCGATCGGCACTACCGCCTTACCGTCGAGGTGGCCGCAACGTTTCGGAAACGTCTGGTCCTCCAACTGGATCATCGACGCGCCGGCGCGCTCGAACCCGCGCACGGTGCGCTGCACGTTCAACGCGTTGCCGAATCCTGTGTCGGCGTCCACGATCACCGGCGCGCGAACGCGCTCGGTAATGCGGGCCAGTGTGTCCTCGACCTCGCTGAAGGTGGTCAGGCCGATGTCGGCACGGCCGAGCCGCGTGTAGGCAATCGACGCGCCCGAGAGGTACAGCGCCTCGAAGCCAGCCTGTTCAGCCATCAGCGCAGACAGCGCGTCGTAGATGCCCGGTGCGAGCAGCGGGCGGGCTTCGGCGAGGCGGCATGCCAAACCTTGTCGGCGAATCATCGAACTGCACTCGGTTCGGCTGTGGCGACTTCGCGAATCGGAGCGGCCAGTGCAGATGGACTCATGTTCATAGGTGTACTCCGAGTTCATGAGCCGCGGTACGCGCCGCGATAAAGCCGCCAGCCAATGCGCTGAGCAGACCGTTGCCCGACAGGTAACCCCACACCGCGTTTCCCGACACGCCTCGAGCTGCGCCACCGGCAGCGAGCAATCCTGGCAGCGGTGTGCCGTCATCACGCAGCACGCGGCAATGTGCGTCAATGTCCAGGCCGCCCTGTGTGTGGAATAGCGCGCCAGTGACCTTGATCGCGCAATACGGTGCGGACAGTCGCGAGTCGCCGAGCGTGGCCGAGAGCGTCGCCACTTCGCAGCCGATCAACGCGGCAAGCGACGCCACGTCAGCTGCCTGCCGTAGCGCACCTGCTTCCTCGGCCGTGACGAAGTCGGGGAACGTGCGGCCAAGCGCAAGGAGCCGCGTGTCGAACACGTTCCAGGCCGTGCCGCCCGGTTGCGCCAGCACATGCACCGAGGCTTCGGAGTATCCGCCAGTCTCGTCATGGAACCGACACCCGTCGGCATTGACCTGGATGCCGCCTTCCATCATCAGCGCCCAAGTGATCAGCGCGCCCTGTGGCACGGCCCATGAGCCGTGACCCTGGTAGCCGCCCAGGTCGGCTAGCCTCGCGCCGAGCTGGCGTCCCCAGGCGACCGCGCTGCCGTCGTTACCGGTATGGCCGGCAAAGATCGCGTCGCGCATTTCGGGCAGCCACTCGCGCACCATCGCCGGGTTGCCACCGAAGCCATTGCAGGCGAGCAGCAGCACGTCGCAGCCGAGGCGTTCGACACAGCCATCGGGGCGCTCGATGCCGACGCCGATGACCGCGCCGCCCGGCTGGCACCACAGCTCGCGTACCAGTGCACGAGTCAGCAGGAGCGCGCCGCTGCGCTGCGCCGCGGCGTCGAGCGCGGATACCAGCGCGGCGCCGGTGCGCGCCGCGAGGCTGTGCATGCGCCGAGTCGAGTGGCCGGGGTAGAGAAAGCCGTCGAGCAGTTCCCATTGCAGGCCGTGGCGCTGCTGCAACCAGTCGAGCGCCGGCGCGATCGCCTGCGTATAAGCCTCGACCAGGTGCGGAGCGGCGTGGCCGTGAGCCTTGGCCTGGATGTCGGCGGCGAACGCGGCGGGGCTGTCGGCGACTCCGGCCGCGGCCTGCGTGCGTGTGCCTGCGGCGGGGACGAAGCCGGAGGACAGCGCGGTGGAGCCGGCGGGCACTGCGTCGCGTTCGATCACCGCACAGTCGATACCGGCCTCGCCCAGGCGCGTCGCTGCTGTGAGCCCGCAGGCGCCGGCACCGACGATCGCCACCTGCGCCCGCGCCGCCTCGGCAGGCATCGCCGCGGCGCTGACGACGTGGGGTTCGGGTCTTGTTGTCACGCGGTCGGGCGGAACAGGTACTCGCCGCGAGGCTTGCCGATGACGTGGCCGTTCTCGCAAATCAACGTGCCGCGCAGGAATGTGGCATCGACGCGGGCCGACATCGGCAGCCCCTCGAACGGCGTATAGCCCTGCGTCGACGGCGAGTCCTTCGCCGCAATGACCCAGCTTCGGGCCGGGTCGACGAGCGCGATGTCGGCGTCGAAGCCTTCCGCGATGTCGCCCTTTGCATTGAGGCCGAAGCGCTGCGCCGGGTTCCAGCTTGTCACCCGCGCCATGTGGTTGTAGCTCATGCCGCGCCGCTGCCTTCGCTGACCAGCGCTGGCAGCAGGTACTCGGTACCGCCGAAGCCGCTCTTGGCCATCCAGATATTACCGAAGTAGCGCTTCGGGATCTTCATCTCGTGGCGGCAGCAGGCATGGTCGGACACCACCCAGTCGAGCTCGCCGGCGAGCAATGCTTGCCACAGGTACTCCACGTCCTCGCGCGGGCGGATCGGCGGGTTCACCTTGGCGAGTTCGGCCGCAGGGCTCGCGATGTCGAGCATCAGGTGGCCGATCGTCACCTCGCGGCGGAAGTCGATGTGCGGGAAGGTCTCGGCCATCATCAGCGCCGCCTGTACCGCCTTGCGCGACGACAGGTGCAGCAGGTTGATGTTGGGCAGCGCGGTCTCGTGCGCAAGGTAGCTGGCGATGAACACCGCGAGCCCCTCGGAGTGCGGCGGCCGCGACGCGTGATACGCGGGCAGGCCTTTCAGCGAGCGGTCCTTCTCGATGATCTTCGTGTAGGCGGTCATGATCTCGGCGGTTTCGCAATGCAGCGAGAGCGAAATCTGCGCCGCCTGCTGTGGCAGTTGCTCGCGTGCCTTCTGCACGCCGCGCATCACGAACTCGAAGTGCGCGTAGTCGTAGCGGTCGTCCTTGCCGATCATCAGGAAATCGCGCTGCGCATCCGAGGCGCCGTGCAGGCCGTGCGAGCCGTAGAACATGAAGATCTTGAAGCTGGCCACGCCGTGCTTGCGGATCAGCTCGGGAATCTCGTCGATGTGCGTCGCGTCCATCGGCGCCAGGTGGTAGCCGTAGTCGACGTGGAAGCGTCCCTTCGAGAGCTTGAGCACCTCGGGGAAGAAATTGCGGTACGGTCCGCCCTTGTTCAGGTAGTACTGGCCGGTGCGGAAGTAGTTCAGGCTCGAGGTCACGCCTCCCATGGCCGCGGCGCGGCTCTCGCTGACCGCGTCTTCTGCCAGCGGCGAATAGATGCCGCTGTGCATGTGCGCATCGACCACGCCCGGAAATGCGAGCCGGCCCTGGCCGTCGTGAACGCTCTTTGCCAGCGTCGCATCGATGCCCGGTGCGACGCACGCCACCTTGCCGCCGGCGATTGCGATGTCGGCATGGTGCACGGTGTTGCCATGCGGCCGCACGACACGAACGTTCTTGATCAGCAGGTCGAATGTGGGTGCCGTCATGTTTCCTCCTTGCGGTTGCGATGTCTCAATTGCTCGAGCAGGCCACCGGCCTGCACCATGGCCAGCAGGAACTCGGGAATGGCTTCACAGGCGAGCGTCTCGCCATCTTCGCGAAATACCAGCCCGGCGCAGGCGTCGAACGCGATGCGTTCGCGGTCGCGCAGCCGTTCGGCCTGCGGGCAGGTGAGCAGCAGCAGGCCGAGGTTGAACGCGTTGCGCAAGTACAGGCCGCTGAACGACGGCGCGATCACCGCCACCACGCCCAGCTGAACCAGCACGGCCACGGCCTGTTCGCGCGACGAGCCGATACCGAAGTTGGCGCCGGCCGCGATCACGTCGCCGCGCCGCACCTGGGCGGCAAACTCCGGCCGTACGGCCTCGAGGCAATGGCGGGCCGTTACGTCGAGGACGAACTTCATCGTCGCTCCCGGCGCGAGCGCGTCGGTGTCGATGTCGGCGGGCAGGCGCCAGACGCGATGTCGAGCAAGGGTGCCCTCACCCGTCATGTCATCAACTCCCTCGGATCCGTGATGCGCCCGCGCAGCGCTGATGCGGCCACGGTGTACGGTGACGCAAGGTAGACCTGCGCCGTAGCCGAGCCCATGCGGCCCTTGAAGTTGCGCGCGGTGGTCGAGATCACGGTGGCGCCGTCGGGGATTGAACTGCCGTAGCCGGCGCAGGCGCCGCAGGAGGTGGGAAGTAGCTCGGCGCCCGCCCGCTGAAGCACTTGCAGCACGCCCTCGTCGCGCGCCTGCAGCAGATCACGCTGGCTGGCCGGCGCCACCATCAGGCGCACGCCCGGCGCGACGCGTCGGCCGCGCAGCACGCTGGCCGCAGCGCGCAGGTCGTCGAGCTTGGCTCCGGTGCAGGCGCCGACGTAGGCCACCTGTACCGGCACCAGGTCGACTTCGGTGACCGGCACCGAGTTGGCTGGACTGTGCGGCAGCGCGACCTGCGGCGCCAGTCCGTCGGCGCAAAATTCGTTCAGCGTGACCGCGGCGCCGGGATCGGTGTACCAGCTCGCGGCATCGGCATCCGCGGCAGCTACGCCACACTCGTGCAGCCAGGCTTGCGTCACCGCATCGGGCGCAATCAGGCCGACCTGCGCGCCCAGCTCGGCGCTCATGTTGGCCAGCGTCATGCGCTCTTGCATGCTCAGCGCGCGCACCGCGTCGCCGTCGAACTCCACCGCCTGGTATTGGCCACCGTTCATGCCGAAGCGCCCGATCATGTGAAGCATCATGTCCTTGGCCGTCACCCCGGCGCCGAGGCGGCCCAGCCAGCGCATCGTGATCGTCTGCGGCACGCGCAGCCAGATCTCGCCGGTGACGACGACGCCGAGCATCTCGGTCGCGCCGATGCCGAACATGTACGCGCCGAACGCACCACCGGTAGGCGAATGCGAGTCGCCACCGACGCAGAACATGCCCGGCCGAATGTGCCCGTGCTGCGGCACGATCACATGGCAGATGCCCTGCGAGTCGTAGACGTGCGGTAGCCGTTGCTCGCGTGCCCAGTCGCGCGCGATGCGCACAATGCGGCGCGACTCGTCGTCCTGCTCGGGCACGTAGTGGTCGATCACCAAGACCACGCGCTGCGGGTCCCAGATTCGAGCCCCCAGCTCCTGCAGCATCGGCTGCAGCCGGCGCGGGCCCGACGAGTCGTGGAACATCGCCAGATCGACGCGGCAGGTGACGATCTCGCCCGGCGTCACCTGCGCCCGTCCGGCCGCGCGGGCGACGAGCTTCTGGGCCAGGGTCTGCGGCGCGTTCATCGCCAGCTCACAGCCCTAGGTAGGCGCGACGAAGATCGTCGCTCGCCAGAAGTGCAGCGGGCGTGCCGGCGAAGCGCACGCTGCCGTTCTCGAGTACATAGGCGCGGCCGGCGATCTCCAGCGACTGCACGACGTTCTGTTCCACCAGCAGCACGGCCAGGCCTTCGCGGTTGAGTCGTGCGATCAGCGCGAACAGTCCCTCCACGAGAAGCGGCGACAGGCCGAGTGAAGGCTCGTCGAGGATCAACAGCTTCGGCTCGGCCATCAGGCCACGGCCGATGGCAAGCATCTGTTGCTCGCCGCCGCTCAGCGTGCCCGCCTTCTGCGCGATGCGCTCCCGCAGGTGCGGGAAGATGGCGAACGCCTTGTCCAGGTTGGTCGCGCGGCGGTCGCGGGCGCGCGTGAACGAGCCGAGTTCCAGGTTCTCGAGCACGGTCAGGTTCGGGAACACACGCCGGCCCTCCGGTACCTGGATCAGCCCGGCCTGCACCACCGCGCGGTAGTGCGCGTTGGTCAGCTCGGCGCCGTCGAACATCACGCGCCCCGACCAGGCGGGGAACAGGCCGCAGACGGTGTTGTTGAGGGTCGACTTGCCGGCGCCGTTGCTGCCCAGCAGCGCCACCACCTCGCCCGCGTCGACGTGCAGGTCGACGCCGCGCAGTACCTCGACGCGCCCGTAGCCGCCGCGCAGCTGTTCGATCGCGAGCAGGTGTGTCATCCCGCCGCCCGGCGCAGCCGTTCGGCCGTGCCGTGACCCAGGTAGGCCTCGATGACGGCTGGGTCGCGCGTCACCTCGGCCGGCGAGCCCTCGGCGATCAGGCGGCCCTGCGCGAGCACCCACACATGCTGGGCCAGGTTCATCACTGCTTGCATCACATGCTCGATCATCAGCACCGTGACACCGGTGTCGGCCAGGCCGCGAACCACTGGAATCATCTCGGCGATTTCCTGCGGGTTCAGGCCAGCCAGTACCTCGTCAAGCAGCAGCAGCCGCGCCCGGGTCGCTAGCGCGCGCGCCAGTTCGAGCCTCTTACGCCCGGCCACCGTCAGGTCGGCGGCTGGCTTGTCGAGTTGCGAGGTGAGGCCCACGCGGGCAGCGACGCGCTCGGCCTCGGCGAGCGCGGCGGCGCGACCGGCGATGTGCAGGTGCGCGCCGACGGCGATGTTCTCGCGCACCGTTTGCGTGGCGAAAGGTTGCACGATCTGGAAGGTGCGTGTCATGCCGGCGCGCGCGTTCAGGTGCGGCGCCACGCCGGTGATGTCGCGACCGTCGAAACGCACGCTGCCGCGGTCGGGCCGCAGGAAGCCCGAGATGAGAGCGAACAGCGTGGTCTTGCCGGCGCCGTTGGGTCCGATCAGGGCAGCCAACGAACCGCGCGACACGGCGAGGCTCACACCCTCGACCGCGCGCAGGCCGCCGAAGGCAATCGACAGGTCGCGCACGTCGAGCAGCGCGTCAGTCATCCCCCGCTCCCTGACGCCCCCAAAGAGCGCGTACCGACAGGCCGAGCCCGGCGATGCCGCGCGGCATGAACATCACGATCAGCACGAGCACCGAGCCGTAGATCACCATGTTGATGCCGGGCAGCGCGCCGAACAGGTTGCGCGTCGCCTCTGACAGCAGGTGCAGCGACAGCGCGCCGAGCACCGGCCCCCACAGCGTGCCCATGCCGCCGACGATCGCTCCGAGCAGCGCTTCGACCGAAGTGGTGGGGCCGAAGGCGAGCGCTGGGTCGATGTACTGGAATGCCTGCGCATAGAACGCGCCGGCCGCGCCCATGAAGGCACCCGACAGCACGCAGGCGGCGAGCTTCACCTGAAACGGCGCGATGCCCAGCGCGCGCGCGGCGTCCTCGTTGTCGCGAATCGCCTGCAGCCGGGCGCCGAAGCGCGAGTGACGCAGCCACGCCGTGACCGTCAGCGCCAGCGTGACGAAGGCGAGTAGCAGCAGCACGTAGCCGCGCGGCGAGCCGAATTGCAGGTTCGCCGCCGATGCCCGCAGCGGCAGCATCAGGCCGACGCCGCCGCCAGTGAACGGCAGCGACAGCGCGACAATGCGAAACACCTCGGCGAAGGCAAGCGTGACGAGTGCGAAGTACGAGCCTTTGAGTCCATAGCGGAACGCGAGCGCGCCCACGCCCAGCGCAACCAGCGCAGCCGAGCCGACCGCGAGCGCCAACGCCAGCCAGGCGTTCAGCCCGCCGCTGAGTTGCGCGATCGCCTGAACATAGGCGCCGCTGCCGAAGAAGAGCGCATGTCCGAACGAGAACTGGCCACCGAAACCGCCCAGCAGGTTCCAGGCCTGCGCCAGCAGAGTGGCGTAGAGCGCCATCATCATGAAGGTGAGCGCGACACCCGAGTCGAGCGCGACCGCTACCACCCCGATCACGAGCACGAACATGGCGATCGCGGCGACGTCCTTCATGCCCTCTCGCCGAACAGGCCCTGCGGCCGGAACAACAGCACCGCGATGAAGATCATGTAGATGCCCACTTGCCCCAGTGAGTCGCCCAGCAGCAGCCCGCACACCGACTCGACGACTCCGATCAGCAACCCGCCGACCAGCGCGCCAGTGAAGCTGCCCATGCCACCGAGCACGACGACTGTGAAAGCCACCAACACGAAGCCCGAGCCGACCTGCGGGTTCACGTAGTACGCCGGCAGCAGGAAACAAGCCGCCGCGCCGAGGCAGGCCAAACCGATGCCATAGCTCATCGCATACACATGCTCGACGTCGATGCCCATCAGTCGGGCACCCTGCTTTTCCTTCGCAACGGCGCGGATCGCGCGGCCGAGGTCTGTGCGCCGGACCACCCACAGCAGCATCGCAGCCACCGCCAGCGCGCCGGCGAAGGCGATCAGCTTGGGCAGCGCGATCATTGCCGGCCCGATCGGCACCGTGGTCAACGTGTAGGCGGTCTCGATGCTGCGCGTGTCGGACTTGAACGCGAGCAGCGCCAGGTTCTCCATCACGATCGCCAGGCCCAGTGTGACGAGCAGGATGTTCTCGTCCTTGCCGTGGCTGGCGCGATTGATGACGACGCGCTGCAGCGCGTAGCCGAGCGCGAACATGCCAGCCACCATGACCGGCAGAGAGAGATACGGGTCCCAGCCGAAATGAGTGCGCAGCAGATACACACCGTACAGCGCCAGCATCAGCGCCGCGCCGTGCGCGAAATTGATGATGTGCAGCACGCCGTAGATCAGCGTCAGCCCGAGAGCGACCAGCGCGTACACAGCGCCGGTCGTCAGCCCGTTGAGCAGTGACGGGAAGAGGATCCCGAAGTCGAGGATCGAACTCACCGGGCAGTCCTCGCCCCTTGCAGCGCGACGCAGAGCCGCTGCTTCAGGCCTTCATCGGGAACACCGGGTCGGCCTGACGGTATTCGCGCGGCACGATAACCTTGATGTCGCCGCCGAGCACCTGCGTCATCAAGGGCTGCGCGCCGGTGTTCTGGCCGTTGACCATCTTTGTCGGTCCATAGGGCATGAAGTGGTCGGCGAAGCTGCTGTTCGCTAGCGCGTCGGTGACAGTAGCGCGGTCGACCGACTTGGCGCGATTGATCGCGTCGGCGAGGTACATCATCGCCGTGTAGGTGTTGAAGATCTCGTAGGTGAAGAACAGGCCCTTGGCCTCGACCCGCTTGCGCAAGGCCAGCGCACGCGCGTCCTTAGGGTTGTACCAGTGGTTGCAGTCGATGATGCCGTTAGCCGCCTCGCTGGCCTCCTTGACGAACTTGAAGCTCGACGCTGCGCCTCCCAGCACCGAGTAGATGGCCTTCGGCGTGACCTTCTGCTGCTGCATCGTGCGCACCAGCAGCGCGTATTCGTTGTAGTAATTGGCCGGGATCACGATGTCCGGGTTGAGCGCCTTCATGCGCAGCACGATATTGTTGAAGTCGCGGGTCGGGTTGGCATGCTTGACGACTTCCTTGACCTCGAAGCCGTAGCCGGGCAGCTCGCGCGCCAGCAGGTTGGCGGTGCCGCTGCCGAACAGCGACTCCTCATGGATGATCATCACCGTCTTCGCCGGCTTGCCCGCCGCGGTGTTGAGCACGTGAAGGTTGACCACCGCCACCCGTGCGCAGACGCCGTAGCCGGGGCCGAAACGGAAGGTGTTCTTCAGCCCGCGCTCGACGATCTGGTCGGCCACGCCGACGTCCACTACGTGCGGCAGGTTGTACTTGGCAGCGGCCTGCGTGGTGGCCAGGCAGATGGCCGAGGCATAGGCACCAAGCACCGCCACCACGCCGGCCTCGTTCATCTTCTCGACTTCGGCCGCACCCACCTGCGGCTGCGATTGCGCATCGCCGAGCAGCGGCTCGAGTTTCGCGCCGCCCAGCGACTTGATGCCACCAGCCTTGTTGATGTCCTCGATGGCCATCAGCGCGCCCTCTCGACACTGCTGGCCCGAGAACGCCAGTGCCCCGGTCACGGGGTGGAGTAAGCCGATCTTGACCGGTGCCGGCTGCGCCCCGCCAACCAGCGGGAAGACGAGGCTAGAGGCTGCAGCGGCCGACTGCTGAATGAAAGCTCGACGGTTCTTCATACGATCTCCTGCGGGTTGAATTCAATGAAACTGTGCGGACAACGCGTCGCTTACCCATACGTTGGCGTCGATACCGCCCACGCGCGAGAGCTGCATCTCGTACTGGTACCGATCGGGCCGGTACAAACCTTGCAGCCACTGCACCGGATGTTCGTTAACGTCGAACACCTGGCGTTGCACGGCCAGCAACGCCGAGCCCACGTCGACAGATAGCAGCCGCGCCACTGCAGCGTCGGCCAGCTTGGCCGAGATGCTCTGACGCGCGCGGCCGATAACAACCCCTGACGCTTCTAACAACATCAGGATGGGTTTCCTGCCCAACTCTCGCCGGCCGAAGCACTGGGCAACGGCTTGAGGCACGTGGGTAGTGATGTGCGAGAGCGGCCCTTCGTGGGTAGAGCGCACCCGCACTGCCTTCTGCACGAGCGCTCCTGGCGCAAGGTCTAGCTGACGGGCCACTTGTTCCGATGCGGGTAACACCTCGCACCGAACGACCTTCACGGACGTGCGCAGGCCCATGTTCACGATGTTTTCCAGAAGGCCTGTGAGGTGGACGCTCTTCGTGAGTGGCTCTGCGCTCCCGGTGCGATCTCCCACCTGAGCTACGGTCACGGTGCCGCGTCCCGGCGATCGCTCGATTAGGCCATCGTCCACGAGTCGTTTGAGCGCCGAACGCACAGTCACGCGCGCAACGCCGAACTCTTTCATCAGGCGGATTTCGCTTGGCACTCCCGAGGCAAACCGCCCCTCCTCAAGCTGCTCTCGAAGCACCAAGTAGATCTGGTGATACTTGGGCAGCGGCAGGGCATTTGACATGGCATCCGAGTGTGCAGTGGTTCAAATGTCCTGGCAATAGGACAAGTTCAGGCAATGTCGCGTCAGGCGCGAAGCAGTCTGCGTTACGTGTCGACTGCGCCAAGTCTCACCTGCAGACAGCAGACGCTCGGAAGCGCCCGCTCGTGGCCGATGGCCGAAAGCCAAGGGCCGCTTTCGGGCAGCACTTGCGCGCTCACCTCGGCCGGGACGCCCGTCCAGCTTTGCCAGACGGGTCGTGCACGATTGCCCGGACCACGATTGCAGTGGACCTGGCGACGTCGAACGACCGTTTCGTAGCGGTCACACTGGCCAGATCTACGAAGGAGGCAGCGACCCGTGTCGCAAAGGGTTCGTTGACTTCACCAGTCCGACCCTCAAGCGACGCTCGCGCACGGCATTGCGAGCGTTCCCTTTGCAGCGTTTGCGTCTGTTCAGCCGTGCAAGGTCGACGGGTCACAACCTGCCAACAGCTGCCCTTCAAGGTCGCCGCGGAATCTTCCGGTAAGTTGCCATTGACGAGGCGACCGGCGACTAGCGCGCGGAACAGCCCGTTGTCGCCGAATATCCATGCTTGACCCGGACCGCCGACCCGACCAGTTCAGGCGCACGCGATTGAATTGCCTGTCCGATCGAAGCCTGGCGGGCGGCCTTGGCGGCAGGGCGGGGCGCGTTGCTGCAGGGTCGTGATCAATAGTGCGGAGTCGGCGGATCCCCACAACGGCATCAGGCCAATCCGATAGACCAAGGTCCCCGCGTTGAGGATGATTGAAGCCCGTCACTCGTCAATCCGATCGGACGCCGATCTTGCGTCCCGACTCGGCGCCTGACCAAAAGGCAACTTCGGCGATATCGAGGTTTTCAACTCCTCAGGAGAAACGAAATGGCCATCAAGAACACGATCTGCCTGTGGTACGACGGCACCGCCGTCGACGCCGCAAGGTTCTATGCCGAAACCTTCCCTGACAGCTCGGTTGGCGAGATCCACCGCGCTCCGGGCGACTACCCTGCCGGCAAGCAAGGCGATGTGCTCACAGTCGAGTTCACCGTGGTCGGCATCGCCTGCTTGGGACTGAACGGCGGCCCGCAGTTCAAGCACAACGAGGCGTTCTCGTTCCAGATCGCGACCGACGACCAGGCTGAAACCGACCGCTTGTGGAACGCGATCGTCAGCAATGGCGGTCAGGAAAGCGCGTGCGGCTGGTGCAGGGATCGCTGGGGCCTGTCGTGGCAGATCACCCCACGCGCCCTCACTGCAGCAGTGACCGATCCCGATCGCGCGGCGGCCAAGCGGGCGTTCGAAGCGATGATGACGATGCGAAAGATCGACATCGCTGCGATTGAGGCGGCGCGGCGGGGCTGACACAGTGACCTTGTCCCTGAAGAACGAATCCCTTGCTGCTCTGGACCTTCCGATCCCACCTGTTCTGGAGACTTCTCAACATCCTCGCGCAGACAATGGCAACTTGGCATTGCGGCGGTCGAGTGATTGCTGCGGCTACCGGGCAAATCTGTCAACCCTCGGGAAACGTAGAGTTTCAGCGGCTCAGGAGCAGGAAGACCGCCGACGAGACTCGCGGGCTATCTCGCAAGTGGTCGTGGCGCGCGCGGCAGCCAGGCGAAGGCGATCGCGCCGACCGCGAGCAGCACGGCAATGGTCAATAGCACCGCGCCATAGATGTCTGCACCCTGCTCCTTGGCCATCGAGGCGACCAGGCCGGTGAACCATTGCATCACCGCGACGCCGAGGAACATCGACATCGTGAACAGCGCCAGCGCGCGGCCGACGATCTGTGCCGGGTAGGCCGCGCGAACCTCGGAATACTGCAGGATCATGTATCCCGACAGCATCCCGACCGCCAGCATCATCGCCACGTCGAACGTGGCGCTGTGCACCAGCGCCACCGCAGCGAACATGACCGCCGTCAACAGCGTCCAGCCGACCAGCCAGCGGCGCCGCGTTCCGTCTCCCGGGTCGAAGCGACCGAACAGCGCCGGGCTGACCAGCGACACGGCCGACACCGCCAGCGCCACGTTGCCGCTTTGCACCAGCGAATAGCCGTGCCGTTCGATCAGCATCGGTCCCAGCCACAAGCCACGCAGCGAGATGAACGAGGCATAGCAGACGAACGACAGCGCCACGATGCCCGCCGTGTATGGCAGCCGGAACAGCGACACGAAGGTCAGTGCTGCACGGCCCAGAGACTCCCTCGGCAAGTCAGGCTCTGGCTCTTGCGATCCGGGTTCGTGCACCTTCCATGCGATCAGCAGCCACGCCGCGGCCGAGCAGCCCGCCAGCACCCAGAAGCCCATTCGCCAGGAGGTGGCCTCGACCAGCCAGGCCAGTGGGGTGCCGGTGGCCAGCAGCCCGATACCGCCGATGCTGATGATGGCGCCAGATATTGCGGCAAATCGATCTGCGGCGAAGTGCCGCGCGATGAACACGGTGCACACCAGGAAGGCCGGGGCACAGCCCACGCCGATCAGCACCTGACCGAGCACCAACGTGGCGTAGCTGGGGGCGACGGCCGACAGCACGGCGCCGGCGATGGCCAGTGGAAATCCGGTTAGAACCGTGCGCCGCACGCCGTGGAGGTCGATGCCGATTCCGACGAACAGCTGCATGGCGCCGAATGCGAAATGAAAGGAGCCGGCGAACGTGCCGAGTTGCTGCGGAGACAGGTGAAATTCTGTCTGCAGCGGTGTTGCCAGTATGGCTGCGACGGTCCGGAAGGCCTGGCTCATCGTGAACGCTGCTGCCAGCGCCAGCAGCATGACCCAGGATCCGGCATGCCCAGGTGGGGAGTTCTCGGTGGGCGTCATTGCCGCGAGCGTAACCGCATCGCCATTGTTCGATGGGTCAGCGCGCTGGAGCTTCGGATGCCGCGCACCGGCGGCGCGGGATCGGCAGGAAGACTACCGAAGTGGGCAAGAGCAGAGCGGGAAGACGAGCGGTCTGGACCACCATGCAAGGTCGTACCCCTTCAGACAGCGCGACAGCCTGGTGCAGGCTTGCACAGACGACGCGCCGTCGGCATTGGTGCGCCCACCTGCGGAGGCGAGGCGGCGACAGCGACTACATCGTGATCGCCGCACTACGCATGCTTGATCAGCTCATCCAGGCATCTATTGACTTCTTTGGCGCGATGACGCGCCACGTTTCCGGTAGGTGCCAGCGCCTCGCGGTAGAAGAATTCCGGCAGCTCGTCGTCGTGGTCGGTGAAGCCGGCAAGCCGGTTGAACTTCCACTCCATTTCGAGCACTTCGAGTCCGAGCGTCCTGGCAAACGATTCCTCGAGCTGGGTGCCGTGCGCATCATTGAGTGCACTCACGATCAGCCGTGGATGGGCGTCGGTCACTGATCGCCCGAAAATGCAAAGACCCAGGGAATCGGCGGCCGCGGCCGAGACCTGCGCGCCCAGACTGGCAGTCACCAGTTGTTCGGTGCTCTTGCCCTTGCATTCGAAGGCCGGCAGGTTGCCCGCCGTGTGGTCGGCGCCCTGCGCGGTCAGCATCATCGAGATGCCGGTCACTTCGATCACGCGCGGGTCGTAGGCACTGATTGCCTGGCGCTTGATGACCGGCACGCGTGCCACTCCGAAATGCTCGCCCACCCGCGCGGCGCCTTGCGCCAGCAGGCGGCCACGCGGGTTGCCCTGGCGGATGTCGTCCAGTGCAGCGTGCATGAAGTCGGCATCGCCGAAGGCAGCCTGCCCGGCCTCCATCAGCACACCGAGCGTCGCGCCGAGCTCGATGGTATCCAGCCCCAAGTCGTTGGCCACCGCATTCAGCCGCGCCACGTCGTCGGGGTCGTGCAAACCGCAGTTGCTTCCCACCAGGCCCAGTGTCTCGTACTCCAGCGGCGACACCAATTCATGGCCCTTGTCGTCGACATAGACGTTGCTGCACTCGATCATGCAGCCTGGCATGCAGTCGTGCGCGGTCTCGCCGCCGCGCGCCAGATTGCGTTCCCGGATGTAGCTGCCACCCAGCATGAACGGGCCGTCCTTTTCCTCGACCAGGCGCCCGGCGCTGAAATTGCGCACCGGCAGACCGCCGATGTAGTTGGTCATGTCGCCGACCATCGCGGTTCCCAGTCGCTTGAAGTTGTCGATGGCCGGCTCCTTGCCGAGCTTCGCGCCGTATTCGCGCACCGCCCCCATCACCTTCTGACGGTCATGGAAAGTCGGCATCTTGTGGGTGTCGACGACGATGGCCTTGACCTTCTTGGAGCCGAGCACGGCGCCAACGCCCCCGCGCGCTGCCAGCCTCGAGGGTCGAAGGTTGGTATCGGCAAACGAGATGCCGGCCATCAGGCCGAGGGTTTCGCCGACCGGGCCGCAGATCGCAAAGCTGATCTTCTTGCCGTATTTCTCGATCAGCATGCGGGCGACCTCGAAATTGCCCTTGCCCAGGTAGGGTTGCGCGCTTTCGAACGCGATCTGACCGTCCTTGGTGATGCGGACGAGGGTCCAGTCGGGCGACGCGTCGTAGAGCGTGAATCCGGCGATTTCGAGTTGCCCCAGCGCGAAGCCAAACGTGCCGCCGGTATTGGCCTCTTTGATGCCGCCGGTCAGCGGGCTGCGGCAGCCGACACTGAGCCGGTTGGCGTTCGAGAAGTTGGTGCCGGCAAATGGCCCGGCAGAAAAGATCAGCGGGTTGCGCGAGGACATCGGATCGACGCTGGCAGCACCCATCTCGAGCAGCGTCCTGGCGATGAAGTGGCGGCCCGCGCGAATGATCGCCTCGCCATGGAGGTCTTCCGTCCTGATGTTGCGGTCCGCGAGATTGATGTGCAGATACTTGCGCATGGTTGGAACCCATAGTTTCTGGGGATTATCGGAGCCTGTGCGCGCGGCATCACCGCCAAGGCCATCGTGCCCGTCCTACCCGCGTTGCCACGCCGGCCGCAGCAGGGCAGCTTCGGGATGCTGGATGGCGTTGCGCACCAGTTGCAGCAGTCGGTCCTTCTCCGCGCCCAGCACGCCCTTGAGCACCAGCCAATTGGAGGCGTGGTCGCTGCGGAACACCGTGCGCTTCAGGTCCAGCGCCTGCAGGAACTGCTCCATCTCCTTGAAGAGCCCGCGCTGGTCCAGCGGCTCCCACTCGGGGAAGGCGGTGCGAAAGCGTTGCTCGCCCTGCGGAAAACTCACCACCAGCGTGGCCAGGAATTCGGGCTGCGTTGCGTTGGCCAGCCGGGCCGAGTTCTCTGCATGCTGGCGCGACAGCCCCCGCCCGCCCAGCCCGTTGAGCAGCATGACCGAGCGCGCGATGCCGGCGGCGCCCAGCTTGTCCAGCGCGTCGCGGGTCGACTCGAACGTCTCGCCCTTGTGGACGCGTTGCAGCACCTCGTCATCGCCCGACTCCGCACCCACGTAAGCCAGCGACAGGCCTGCCTCGCGCAGTTCCCGCAGTTCCTGCACGGACTTGTGGCGCAGATTGCGCGGCAGGCAGTAGCTGGAAACGCGCCGGACCCTTGGCAGATGCGCCCGGATGGCAGTCAGCACGGCCATCAGCCGGCGCGTGGACAGCGCCATTGCATCGCCGTCACCCATGAAGACCCGCTGCACGCTGCTGCCGAGCTGCTCGCCGCAGCGGCGAATCGATTCCAGCGTCTCCTCGTCGCCCCGCAGCCCGAACTTCTTCTGCGGCGCCGTGTACATCTCGCAGTAGGTGCATTGGTTCCACGAGCAGCCATTGGTGACCGGCAGGATCAACGACTCCGCCTCGCTGGGCGGTCGAAAGACGGGGTCGATGTAGCGAATCGGGAAGTCTTGAATCACGTCAGGAGCCTTTCAGGCTTGCACGACGGCAGCATGACACGGTACACCTCGGCGCATCTCTTGATCGCAATGAGCCAGCATCGGTTGCTACAGAGCCGCAGCGCTCAGACCGGTGCAGGCCGCTGGTTCACCAGCACGATGCCGGCGATCACGCCCACCAGCGCCAGCACCAACTGCAGCGTCAGCGGCTCGCCCAGCAGCAGCACGCCGAACACCAGCGCGAACACCGGCGTGAGAAACGTGAAGGTGGCCATCTGCGTGGCGGGGTAGTGGCGCAGCATCCACATCCATGTCAGGTAGCTGGCGAAGGCGCCCACCGCCGTCTGCAAGCCCAGCGAGCCCCAGGCCGCGGGCGAGTAGTGCAAGGACCATGTTTCGCCCAGGGCCAGCGACAACAAGGGGGCCACCACGGCGGTCACTGCCACCTGATAGAACAGCGTCTTCTCGGCGCTCGCCTCGCTGAGCACGGTGCCACGGATGGTGAGCGTGGTCAGGCCCCAGAAGATGCCGGCGGCCAGGCCGAGCGCGTCGCCGCGCCACTGGCCGGCCGCCGGTGATCCTTGCAGGAAGCCTTCGCTGAAGGCCACGGCGACGCCCACGAAGGCCATCACCAGGCCGGTCCATTGCAGGCGGCGCAGTCTTTCGCCCGGCACCACGCGCGGCAACAGCAAGGCCACGACGAAGGGGCTGGTGTACAGGAAGACCGTCAGCCGCGAGGCACTGGTGAGCATCAGACCCAAGTAGATGCAAGCGAACTCGCCGGCGAACAACAGCCCCGCCAGCAGACCGGCCTTCAGCGTCGCGTCGCGATCGAAGAGCGGCACGCCGCGCACCCCGCACCACAGCCACAGCAACAGCGTGGCGCCCCAGAATCGCAGGGCCGCCTGCCAGAGCGGCGGGATCTCGGCGACCGCGAACTTGATCAGGATCTGCTGGAAGCCCCAGAAGGTGCAACACAGCACCAGCAACGTGATGGCCAGGGTGTCGAGGTGGAGTTTGCGCTCGCGCGCTGCAGGTTCGGTCATGACACGCGATTGTCTTCGGGACGCATCGCCGCCCGTGTCCAGCCGTCGCCCGATCGTCGACCGATTCGGTGCGAAGCCTCGAGGGGATATCCGATGCGTAGTACGCTTGCCATCCATGACCCAAGCCAGGCTGATCTACTTCGACGCTCCCGTGAGTCGCGGAGAGGAGTGCCGCCTCGCCCTGCACCTCGCGGGCATCGAATTCGAAGACGTGCGCATCAACGCCGCTGCATGGCCTGCAATGAAGGAGCAGACGCCCTACGGCGGTTTGCCCGTTCTCGAGCTACCGGGACACCCACCGCTCGCGCACTCGAACGCCATTCTCGTGCTGATCGGCCGCCGCCAGGGTCTTCACCCTGCCGACGATTTCGAGGCGGCGCGCCACGAAGGAATGATGCAGCACGTGGAGGACCTCCGCGGCGTCGTCGCGCCGACCATCCGCATGGGTGACGCCGAGAAGAAGGCCGCGCGCGAGGCGATCGTGGCGAGCTTCCTGCCAGCCTGGGCGAGGTCGGCGGAGAAGAACATCCACGGTGGGCCCTTCTTTGGCGGCGCGAAGCTTCACGTCGTGGACCTCAAGCTGCACATGGCGGTGCGCTGGTTCATCGGCGGCAAGGTCGACCACATTCCGGCCACGATCTTCGACGGCTACCCCAAGCTCCTGGGGGTTTACTTGGCCGTGCGCGAGCATGCCGGCGTGAAGTCCTGGTACGCGAAGCCTTGAGCCCCATTCACAGCGGCCCCACGTGTTGCGCCGGTCAGACTTGCGGAGCCAGTAATTCGCATTGGACTGCTGCACCAGCACCGGGTGCCAGCTTGCGTTGACCGTATCGTTGAATCTCTTCAGCGCCACCCACCTGTCGGGAACACAACCGGTGAAACTGTCACACCACGCACTCGCAGTGATGCGGTACCGGGCCTTGACCAGGTGAGCATTTCGTCCCCTTAGAACCTATCCGTGAATAAGGCGGCCCTGCGTTGTGACGACAAAGCGATGGATGCAAGGCGCAAGCCGCCGTCCAGGGTCGGCCCCTGGGCAAGGCTTGCAACGCCGCAGACGCGCTTTGTCGTCGCAACCCTTCGGGCCGGGGCCGGAACGGGCGCATGCGGGTGTCGCGAGCCGCTTGTGGTGATCGGCACCACGGCGCGACTCGCTCCTACGCCTGCGCCCGATCCGACCCTGGCGCAGGGTCGCCTTATTCACGGATAGGTTCTTAGCCGGAACACGGTCACCGAGCAGGGTGCGTCGTCATTGAAGGCTTCTGCCAGGGCCCGATGCCGCCCTTGCAACGACTGCCGCCAGGAGCAAGCCCGAAGCTATGCCGACTCCATCGGCCAGCAAGTCTCCCCACTCCGCAGAACGTGTGGCGGTGAAGGACTGCAATAGCTCAATGAGCGCCCCGTAGGCCAGCAGCGCCCATGCGATTCGCACCCAGCCGCTGACCCTGCCCAGGGAGGCAACGGCAGCCAGGGTGACGAAGGCCGCTGCGTGGTTCAACTTGTCCCAGCCGAGGTTTGCGTGCTGAGGGGGCGCAGGAGTCAGGGCCAGCCAGGTAATCGTGCAGAACAGCAGGACCAAGAGCACTCGCCATGACCGCGCTGCGGTTGGACCTGCCGTGATGGCACGGGCAAGGCGTCGAACGGGGTTCGCGGTCGCTAGCATTGGCAGTGACGGGTGTGTCGCTTCCGCAAGTCAGGATTCGTGCAGCGCCGGCCACATGGGGCTCTGCAAAGACAAAGGGGCCAGCAAGTGCAAACCTGCCAACCCCCGTCCTTCTTGGTGCCGGTGAGAAGAGTCGAACTCCCGACCTTCGCATTACGAATGCGCTGCTCTACCAACTGAGCTACACCGGCAAGAGCCCGGCATTCTAGCAAAGCCGCGCAGCGCGACGACTTGACGCGCAGGCAGTGCTAGCTCGGCAGGAACGGTGGCAGCTTCTTCGCCACGGCGACGTTCTTCAAGGTCACGTAGCGTGGCAGGCCGTCCTTGTACTTCGGATAGTCCTCGCCGCGGATCAGCGGCAACAGGTATCGCTTGCACTTGTCGGTGATGCCGAACCCGTCCTTCGTGATGAAGTCGCGCGGCATGAACTTCTCGACGTTGGCCACCTTGGCAAGCGGGGCCACGCCGATGCGGTAGCGGTAAGGCGTGTCGGAGATGCGGTCTATCGTCGGCATCACTGCGTTGTGCCCGGCCAGCGCCAGTTCGACCGCCTTGGCGCCGAGCTCGTAGGCCTGCTTCACGTCGGTTGCCGATGCGATGTGACGCGCCGACCGCTGGAGGTAGTCGGCGACCGCCCAGTGAAACTTGTGGCCGAGCGCCTGCTTGACCATGTTGGCGATCACCGGCGCGGCGCCGCCGAGCTGTGCGTGACCGAATGCGTCCTTCGTGCCCTGCTCGGCGAGAAAGCTTCCGTCGGCGTAGTGGCAACCTTCCGACACGACGACCGTGCAGTAGCCGTGCGCGCGGACCAGCGCATCGACGCGGGCGATGAACCTGGCCTGGTCGAACTCGATCTCGGGGAACAGCACGACGACGGGGATGCCCTGGTCCTCGACGAGGCCCCCTGCGGCTGCGATCCAGCCGGCGTGGCGCCCCATGACCTCGAGCACGAACACCTTGGTCGAGGTCCGCTCCATCGAACGCACGTCGAACGATGCCTCGAGTGCCGAGACCGCCACGTACTTGGCGACGGAACCGAAACCGGGGCAGCAATCGGTGATCGGCAGATCGTTGTCGACCGTCTTCGGCACGTGCAGGGCCTGGATCGGGTAGCCCATCGCCTCCGACAGCTGGCTCACCTTGTAGCAGGTGTCGGCCGAATCGCCGCCGCCGTTGTAGAAGAAGTAGCCGATGCCGTGCGCCCTGAAGACCTCGATCAGCCGCTCGTATTCACGGCGGTTCGCCTCCAGCGACTTGAGCTTGAAACGGCACGAACCGAAGGCGCCCGACGGCGTGCTGCGCAGTGCGGCGATGGCGGCGGCCGATTCCTTGCCGGTATCGATCAGGTCCTCACCCAGCGCGCCGATGATGCCGTTGCGGCCGGCGTAGACCTTGCCGATGCGGTCCTTGTGGCGGCGCGCCGTTTCGATCACTCCGCAGGCCGATGCGTTGATGACGGCGGTGACGCCGCCGGATTGCGCGTAGAAGGCGTTCTTCTTGGCCATGCCGTGCTCCTCGAGGTCGGTCTGGGGATGCTGGTTCAGGCGGGCACCTGCAGCGCGTGCTCGACGATCTCGCGCACGTCGCTCGAAAGATCGGGCTTGGCGGCGACGCGCTTGAGCGCCTCGCGCGCCGCACTGCGATACGGCTCGGCAAGCACGCTCCAGCGGTCGAGCGCGCGCGCCAGGCGTGCCGCGAGCTGCGGGTTGATGGCGTCCAGCTCGAGCACGCGGTCGGCCCAGAACACGACTCCTGCCGCATCCGCGCGGTGGAAGGCGCCGGGGTTGGCGTGGCAGAAGGTTGCGACCAGGCTGCGCGCGCGGTTCGGATTCTTCAGCGAGAAGTCGGGGTGGCGCATCAGCTGCTTGACGCGGGCGAGGACGCTGCCGTCCTGGTCGGGCATGCCGGCCTGCCAGGCGAACCACTTGTCGATCACCAGGGGCTCGCCGCGGAAGATCTCGTAGAAGCGCTGCAGCGCCGGCTCGGCGAACCCGGAGCGCGACTCGATCAGTGCCGTCAGACCGCCCAGCCGCTCGGTCATGTTGCGGGCGTCCTTCACGCGCTGCAGGGCGCGCCCGGGCCACGCCGCGTCGCCGCGCTGCTGTGCATCCAGGCACAGCATCGTCAGCGCCATGTTCGAGAGTGCGCGTCGACCTGCCGCCACCGGGTCGGGCGAGAAGCCGCCCGCGGTCTGGTGCGTTTCGAAGGCCCAGGCCCAGTCGTCGCGCAAGGCTTGCGCGAGCTGCAATCTCAGTGCATCGCGGGCCTCGCGGATGCGCGGCGGGTCGACCACCGCGAGCTGTTCGGCAATGTAAGCCTCGCCCGGCAACGAGAGCAGCAGCTCCTTGAACGCTGCGTCGAGTTGCGGGTCGCGCAGCACGTCGCGCAGCGCCTGCCCGAACGCTGCGTCGAGCACCGGCGCAGCGCCTTCGCGCAACGCGACGAGCAGGCGGTTGAGCGCCAGCCGCTGTCCAGCCTCCCAGCGATTGAAGGGGTCGCCGTCGTGTTGCAGCAGGACGAGCAGGTCGGCGTCGGCGAGGCCATCGGCGATCACGACCGGCGCCGAGAATCCGCGCAGCAGCGATGGCACGGGCTCGGCGTCGACGTTGACGAAGGTGAAGAAGTTCTTCGTCTCGTCGAGCACCAGCACGCGCTCCGTCTGTGGCGTGACCGCAGGCGGTTCGTCCTCGAGCTGCAATGGCAGCGCTCGCCCGTCGCGCGTCAGCAGGCCCATCGCCAGCGGGATCACGAACGGCTGGCTCGCGCGCGCGCCGCCCGGCGTTGCGACCTGCTGCTCGAAGCCCAGCGTGTAGGTGCGCGTCGGCGCGTCGTAGCGGCCGCGCGCGGTGACCCGGGGCGTGCCGGCCTGCGAGTACCAGCGCTTGAACTGCGGCAGGTGCGTTGCGAGCGGGCTGTCGGGGTTGGCGTCGGAGACGGCCTGGGCGAAGTCGTCGCAGGTCACGGCCTGCCCGTCGTGACGGCGGAAGTACAGCGTCAGGCCGCGCGCCATGCCGGCGCGCCCGACCAGGGTCTGCATCATGCGCACCACTTCGGCGCCTTTCTCGTAGACCGTCGGCGTGTAGAAGTTGTCGATCTGCTGATAGCTGTCCGGACGCACAGCGTGCGCCATCGGCCCGGCGTCCTCGGCGAACTGGACCTGGCGCAGCTTGCGCACTGCCTCGATCCGCTTGACGGCGCGCGCAGCCTCGCTGCCGGCCATGTCCATGCTGAATTCCTGGTCGCGAAAGACCGTCAGGCCTTCCTTCAGGCTCAGCTGGAACCAATCCCGACAGGTCACGCGGTTGCCGGTCCAGTTGTGAAAATACTCATGGCCGACCACGCTTTCGATCGCCGCGTAGTCGGCATCCGTCGCGGTGGCCGGCGTGGCCAGCACGAACTTGGTGTTGAAGATGTTGAGGCCCTTGTTCTCCATCGCCCCCGAGTTGAAGTCGCCGACGGCGACGATCATGAAGCGCTCCAGGTCCAGTGGCAGCCCGAACCTCGCCTCGTCCCAGATCACGCTGGCGACGAGAGAATTCATCGCGTGCTCGGTCTTGCCAAGGTCGCCGCGCCGCACGTGGACCTGCAGCAGGTGCTCGCGGCCGCCGCGGGTGCGGACCTGCAGCTCGCGCGCGACCAGGTCGGCGGCGACCAGCGCGAACAGGTAGCTCGGCTTCGGGAACGGGTCGTGCCACTTCGCGAAGTGGCGCCCGTTGTCGAGTTCCCCCTGCTCGACGAGATTGCCGTTGGACAGCAGCACGGGGTAGCTCGCCTTGTCGGCGCGCAGCGTGACGGTGTAGACCGCCATCACGTCGGGCCGGTCCAGGAAGTACGTGATGCGGCGGAAGCCCTCCGCTTCGCACTGCGTGAAGAAGCCGCCGCTGCTCGTGTACAGCCCCGACAGCCGGGTGTTCTTCTCGGGTGCGCAGGTGTTGCGGATCTCGAGCGTGAACTCGCCCTCGGGCAGGTTGTCGATGACGAGCAGGTCGTCCTCGTTGCGGAACGAGACGCTCTGGCCATTGGCCAGCACCCGCATCAGGTTGAGGCCCTCGCCATTGAGGCGCAGCGGCTGCGCCGGCACATCGGCGTTGCGCACGACCGTCATGCGACTGGCGACGATGGTCTTGGCGGGGTCGAGGTCGAACGTCAGCTCGACGCTCCGGACCCAGTAGGGCGGCGGGACGTAGTCCTCGCGCCGGATGGTGGTGGCTGTGCCTTCACGCATGTCTTGTCTCGTCCCTGTCGTACTTCTCTGGCCTCAGACACCCTGCTTCAGGCTCGCTTCGATCAGCCCGTCGAGGTCGCCGTCGAGCACCTTCTGCGTCGCCGAGACCTCGAATCCGGTGCGCAGGTCCTTGATGCGGCTCTGGTCGAGCACGTAGGAGCGGATCTGATGGCCCCAGCCGACGTCGGTCTTGCTGTCCTCGAGCTTCTGCTGCTCGGCCTTCTGCTTGCGCATCTCGTGCTCGTACAGGCGCGAGCGCAGCATCTGCCAGGCCTCGTCGCGATTGCGGTGCTGCGAGCGGTCGTTCTGGCACTGCACGACGATGCCGGTCGGCGTGTGCGTCAGGCGCACCGCCGAGTCGGTCTTGTTGATGTGCTGGCCGCCGGCGCCGCTGGCGCGGAACGTGTCGACGCGCACGTCGGCGGGGTTGATGTCGATCTCGATCGTGTCGTCGACCTCCGGGTAGACGAAGACGCTCGCGAAGCTGGTGTGCCGCCCTCCCGCGGAGTCGAACGGACTCTTGCGAACCAGCCGGTGCACGCCGGTCTCGGTGCGCAGCAGGCCGAAGGCGTATTCGCCCTCGATCTTGATCGTCGCGCTGCGGATGCCGGCCACGTCGCCCTCGCTCTCTTCCATCACCTCGGTCTTGAATCCCTTGCGCTCGCAGTAGCGCAGGTACTGGCGCAGCAGCATCGCGGCCCAGTCGCAGGCCTCGGTTCCGCCCGCGCCGGCCTGGATGTCGAGGAAGCAGTTGCTCGGGTCGGCCGGGTTGTCGAACATTCGGCGGAACTCGAGCCCGGCGACGATCGCCTCGAGCTTGCCGGCGTCGGCCTCGATGGCCTGCAGCGAATCGAAATCGCCCTCGGCCTTGGCCATCTCGTAGAGCTCGCTGTTGTCGGAGAGGTTGCCCGTCAGGTGGTCGATGGTCGCGACCACGCCGTCGAGCAGCTTCTTCTCGCGCCCGAGTTCCTGCGCCCGCTTGGGCTCGCTCCAGACGTTCGGGTTCTCGAGCGCGGCGTTGACCTCGTTCAGGCGGAGCGCTTTGCGGTCGTAGTCAAAGATACCCCCGAAGGGCGGTCGTGCGCCCGGTCAGGTCGGCCAGGGCATTGCCGATGGCATTGATGTGTTCGACGTCCATGAAGCGAGCCTTGTGAATTGCAGGATCGGCGAATTTTGACACGCTGCCCCGCGCCGACCTCCGCGACACGACCCGGCACCGTCTGGCGAGGGTTGTCCCGGGGAGGGCTTTCGCCAGTGCCAGGTTTTTTGTCAGACGCACGTAAGCGGTTGCCGCACACAGTCGGCCCCATTCGAAACGAGGCTCCGTTCGCCCCCCCATGCTGTTGCTCGTCACCTCGCTGAAGCTGATTGCCGAGATCGCCCTGATGGCCCTTGCGGGCCAATGGGTGGTCGGCCTGCTCGCCGGAGCGCGACGCGATCACAACGTCTTCTACAAGCTGTTCGAAGTCGTGGCGTCTCCCTTCATCAAGCTGATGCGGCTCATCACGCCACGGGTCGTGCTCGACCGTCATCTGCCGCTGGCCGCCTTCCTGCTGCTCAGCGTCGCCTGGGTGGCGCTGACGGCATCCCGAATAAGCCTGTGTCTGGAAATTGGAGTCAATGCATGTCGCTGAACACCGGACGTCTGGCCTACTGGCAACTCAAACTTCAGGCCCTCGGGCTGCTCGTGCTGACGCGGCGCAAGGCGGCGCTCGACGTCTTCACGACGATGCTCTCGCGCTGGCCGGGCGATGCCTACGCGCTGGCCAGCCGCGCCCACCTGCACGCCCAGCTCGGGCGACGCGACGAGGCGTTGGCCGACGCGCAGGCGCTGACGCATGCGCATCCGCGACGCAGCGCCGCCGACTGGTTCAACCTCGCCTACCTGCTCGACGAAGCCGGCCGCCACGCCGAGGCCGAACCGGCATTCCGCCAGGCGGTCGCGCTCGACCCGAAGCTCGACCGCGCCTGGTACGGCCTCGGCCTGTTGCTGATCCGCATGCAACGCTTCGACGAAGCGATCGTGGCGCTCGAGCGCAATACCGAACTGCAACCGATGAGTCCGTACGGCTGGTACCAGCTGGCGCGGGTGCATGTGGATCGTCACGAGCCCGAGGCGGCGCGCAAGATCATTCGCCACCTGAAGGAGTTCGAGCCCAAGGTCGCCGCGCAGCTCGTGCGCGAGACCGGGCTCGCCGTGTGACGGTAGGGGTCGATGTCGCGCCATGGGCACTGCGTGCCGATGGCGGGGCAGCGAAGGGGTCCCCGGGCGGTTCCGGGGTTGGGGCAACGTTGGAGGGGCTGCAATGCAACAACTGACTGAAAAACACCACGAGTACTGGCGAAGGAACCTGAGGATCACGGGAATTCTGCTGGCCATCTGGTTCTTCGTGACCTTCGTCCTGGGCTACTTCGCCCGCGACCTGAACTTCACGTTCTTCGGCTGGCCGTTCAGCTTCTGGGTCGCCGGGCAGGGTGCGCTGATCGTCTACTGCGTGATCATCGGCTACTACGCGTACTACATGAACCGGCTCGACCAGGAGTTCGGCGTTGCAGAGATCGAGGAGGACTGACATGGCAGGCATGACACCAAGTTCCGGCGGCGGCGCATTCAGCGCTACCACCAACAAGGGCTTCAAACAGCAGCTCAACAAAGTCTACAAGTGGTACACGGGCGGATTCCTCTCGTTCGTGATCGTGCTCGCCATCCTCGAGCAGATGGGTCTGCCGAAGAACTGGATCGGCCTGATCTTTCTGATCGCCACCGTGGGCCTGTATGCCGGCATCGGCATCATGAGTCGCACCACCGACGCGGCCGAGTACTACGTCGCCGGGCGGCGCGTGCCGGCCGTTTACAACGGCATGGCGACCGGTGCCGACTGGATGAGCGCGGCGTCGTTCATCGGCATGGCCGGCACGCTCTACCTCACCGGCTACGGCGGCCTGGCGTTCATCCTCGGCTGGACCGGCGGCTACTGCCTGGTGGCGCTGTTCCTCGCGCCCTACCTGCGCAAGTTCGGCCAGTTCACGATCCCCGACTTCCTCGGCGCGCGCTATGAAGGCAACCTGCCGCGCTTCCTCGGCATCGTCGCTGCGATCCTCTGCTCGTTCACCTACGTCGTCGCGCAGATCTACGGCGTGGGTCTGATCACGACGCGGCTGTCGGGCCTGGCGTTCGAGGTCGGGATCTTCGTCGGCCTCGGCGGCATCCTGGTCTGCTCGTTCCTCGGCGGCATGCGCGCCGTCACGTGGACGCAGGTAGCGCAGTACATCATCCTGATCGTCGCCTACATGATTCCGGTGGTCTGGCTGGCGGTCAAGCAGACCAACGTGCCGATCCCGCAGGCCGTCTACGGCTACCAGCTGGAGAAGGTCACCGCACGGGAACAGCAACTGATCGACGACCCGAAGGAGAAGGAGGTCATCGCGATCTTCAAGAAGCGCGCCGACGATCTCGGCGAAAAGCTGAAGGACGTTCCCGCCGCGCTCGAGGCCGACAAGGCCGCGGCTAGCAAGAAGCTCGGCGACATGAAGGCCGCCAATGCACCGGCCGCCGAAGTTCAGGCGGCCGAGAAGGCGCTCGCAGCGCTGCCGAAGGACGCTGCGGCCGCCAAGACCGCATGGACGGCCGGCAAGGCCGCGAACGAGGCCCGCGCCAAGCCGCTGGCCGGCATGCCACGTCATGCGCAGCAGTTCGCCGGCGACCCGAATGGCGACGACAAGGCGCGCAAGACTTTCGACGAGTCTCGACGCAACTTCCTCGCGCTGGTGTTCTGCCTGATGATCGGCACCGCCGCGCTGCCGCACATCCTGATGCGCTACTACACCACGCCGTCGGTCAAGCAGGCGCGCGAGTCGGTGACCTGGTCGCTGTTCTTCATCTTCCTGCTCTACTTCACGGCGCCCGCGCTGGCGGTGCTGGTCAAGTACGAGGTCTTCACCGCTCTGGTGGGTACACCGTTCGCCCAGCTGCCTGACTGGATAGCCGCCTGGAACAGGGTCGATCCGAGCCTGCTGTCGGTAGCCGACGTGAACGGCGACGGCATCTTCCAGCTTGGTGAAATGAAGATCGGCGGCGACATCATCGTGCTGGCAACGCCAGCCATCGGTGGCCTGCCGTACGTGGTGTCGGGCCTGGTGGCGGCCGGCGGTCTGGCGGCGGCGCTGTCCACTGCCGACGGGCTGCTGCTGACGATCGCCAACGCGCTGTCGCACGACCTGTACTACAAGATGATCGACCCGAACGCTTCGACCGCCCGCCGCGTCACGCTGTCCAAGGCGCTGCTGCTGGTCGTCGCGGTGGCGGCGGCATCGGTCGCGGCGCAGAAGCCGGCCGACATCCTGTTCCTCGTCTCGGCGGCGTTCTCGTTCGCAGCGGCGGCGTTCTTCCCGGTGCTGGTGCTCGGCATCTTCTGGAAGCGCGCCAACAAGTGGGGCGCGTCGCTCGGCATGTTTCTTGGCCTGGGCACGACGTTCTACTACATGGCGACGACCCAGCCGTGGTTGCGCGGCGTGTTCGGCGTGACGAGCCCGATCGCCGACCACATCTGGTGGGGCATCTCGCCGATCTCGGCCGGCCTGTTCGGCGTGCCGGTCGGTTTCGTGGTGATCATCATCGTCAGCCTGATCACCGGCCAGCCGCGGCAGGACACGCAGGAACTGGTGGAGCACGTGCGCTACCCCGACCTGAACCTCGCAGGGCGCTGAGGCGCCGACCCTTCGCGT
Source organism: uncultured bacterium (assembly GCA_963802435.1). GTDB lineage: Bacteria > Pseudomonadota > Gammaproteobacteria > Burkholderiales > Burkholderiaceae_C > CAIKUF01. The sequence goes on along the minus strand of CAWDIT010000011.1, from coordinate 532,114 downwards.
GCCTGCTCCGCAGGCGCGTGTCGCGCGGCCCCGTTCGCAGGAACGGGGCCGCGTTTTCGTTCTGACGGGCGGATGCGCTTGCAGACGATGTCTTGATCTCACCCGCTGGTGGCGATCCGGCCGCAGTTCTAAGATCGGCCGATCGATCGTCGTGGAGCCCGTCGATGAGCCTTCCTTCCACCTCGCCATCAGCCAGCCTGCTCTCGATCCTGCGCGCCGAACTGATGCGCCTGCCGCCGTTCGCCCAGATGGCGCCGCAGCACGTGGAGCGCTTCATTGCGGCATCGACGCAGGCCTACTTCGCGCCGGGCGAAGTCGTGCTCTCGCCCGCGCATGGCCCGGCCCGCCAGCTCTACCTGGTCCGCCAGGGCAGCATCACTGGCCGTCGCGGCCTGGCCGAGGCCGTGGGCGGATTCGAGCTCGAGGCCGGCGATCTCTTCCCGGTCGGCGCGCTGATGGGTGAGCGCCCGGTCACGGCCACCTACAAGGCGAACGTCGACACCTTCTGCCTGCTCGTCGCGGCGCCCGCGGTCAAGGCGCTGGCTGCCGAGAGCGCGCCGTTCACCGAGTTTCTCAATGCGCGCATGCTGCACTTCCTCGATCTGTCGCGCAGTGCGCTGCGCGCCGAGTATTCCCTGCAGGCGCTGTCCGAGCAGTCCCTCGAGACGCCGCTGGCAAGCCTGGTGCGCGCCGCGCCAGTGGCGGTGCGCGGTGAGACTCCGCTCGCCCAGGCGCTGCAGCTGATGCAAGAGCGGCGCATCGGATCGGTGCTGGTGACCGACGATGCCGACGCACCGCAAGGCATCCTGACGCGGCACGACATCCTGGACCGCGTCACGCTGCCTCAGGTGCCGCTCGCCGCGCCGATCTCGCAGGTCATGAGTGCGCCGGTGCACGCACTGGACGTCGCGGCCACTGCCCACGACGCGGCGCTGCTGATGTCGCGCCACGGCATTCGGCACGTGCCGGTGACGCAGGGCGGCCGCGTGGTGGGGATCGTCAGCGAGCGCGACCTGTTCTCGATGCAGAAGCTCTCGATCAAGCAGGTCAGCGCGGCAATGCGTGGCGCCACCGACGTGGCCGAGTTGCGCCGCGGCGCGCGGCAGATCCGCGACCTCGCCGGCAGGCTGCTCGGCCAGGGGATCGGCGCGCGCCAGCTCACCGAACTGATCAGTCACCTGAACGACGTGCTGACCGAGCGGCTGGTGCAGCTCTGTGCGGTGGAGCACGGGATGGACCTGCAGCGGGCCTGCTGGCTTGCATTCGGCTCCGAGGGCCGCGGCGAGCAGACCATTGCGACCGACCAGGACAACGGCCTGGTGTTCGAGAGCGACGACCCGGATCACGATCGACCCGCCTGGCTCGCCTTCGCGCGCAGCGTGAACGCGGGGCTGGACGCCTGCGGCTACCCGCTGTGCAAGGGCAACGTGATGGCCTCCAACCCGGCCTGCTGCCTGACCGCGGTGGAGTGGTGTGCGCGCTTCGACCGCTGGATCGAACAAGGCTCGCCGGAGGATCTGCTCAACGCGAGCATCTACTTCGACTTCCGGCCGATCGCCGGCAACAGGACGTTCGTCGAGCCGATGCGCGAACTCGTCGCCAGCCGTGCCTCGCGCGTCCCGCGCTTCATCAAGCAGATGGCCGACAACGCACTGCGCAGCCAGGCGCCGCTGGACTGGCTGGGCGGCATCGATACGAAGGAAGTCGACGGCCGCAAGGTGGTGGACCTGAAGATGCAGGGCACGGCCATCTTCGTCGACGTGGCACGACTGTATGCGCTGGCCCATGGCATCGCCGAGAGGAACACGCGGCGCCGCTTCGAGGCGATCGCCGCGGCGCTCAACGCGGAATCGCAGGAGAGCGAGGGCTGGTGCAGTGCGTTCGAGTTCCTGCAGATGCTGCGCCTGCAGGTCCAATTGCGGCCGGCGACCGACACGGGCGCGCCGGCGGGCAACCCGAATCTCGTGGAACCCTCGACGCTGAACGACATCGACCGCCGTGTGTTGAAGGAGTGCTTTCGCGTCATGCGCCGCCTGCAGCAGCGCATGGAGCTGGACTACCAGCGATGACTCTGTGGGCTCGACTGTCCAGGCTGTTCGGCGCACCGGAGGTGCTGTCGTCCTGGCGGTGGGTCGTGCTCGACGTCGAGACGAGCGGCCTCGTTGCGCAGCGCGATCGCCTGATCGCGATCGCCGCCGTCGCCGTGCATCTCGACCAGGGGTTCCCGCGCGTCGCGCTGGGCGACAGTTTCGAGGTCGTCCTGCGCCAACCCGAGTTCGCGCCCGACAAGGCGAACATCCTGCTGCACGGCATCGGCGTCGGCGCACAGCGTGAAGGCGTGGAGCCGCGCGTGGCGCTCGAGGCCTTCGAGCGCTGGCTCGACGATGCGCCGCTGATCGCGTTTCACGCCGCCTTCGGCGAAGCGATGATCGGGAGCGCAATGGAGGCCGCGCTGGGGCGCCGGCTGGCCAACGCCTGGGTGGACCTCCAGCCGGTGGCGGCCACAGTGCATCCGATGGTCGAGGCCCGTTTGCTCGACGAATGGCTGGACCACTTCGGCATCGAGTGTGCGGTGCGCCATCAGCCGGCCGCCGATGCGCTGGCGACGGCCGAATTGCTGCAGGTGCTGTGGCCCGCGGTGCGCGCGCAGGCACCCGCTGCGGATTTCGGCGCTCTGCAGCGGCTGGCCGCGCAGGCCGGTTGGCTGCAGCGCTGAGCAGCGCCGAGGCGCCGCTCATACGGTCTTGCGTTCAATTGCTTAGATCACAGCGCCCGCTTCGGTGGTTTGGTGCGGGAGCGTCAGGTCGGGCTGGCGTGTTCTGCTCCGTGCCCGGTGCCGTAGGCCCCGGGCGTTCGCCAGGCACAAACAGTCCTCAGGACTGTTTGTGTCCGGGCTCTCTCCCCGGCGCCGGCCTTCGGCCACCGCCTCCTCCTTTACCTGCGCAGAACACGCCAGCCCGACCTGACGCTCTGCACCACCGCTGTCGCACCGCCGTGCACGCAAGACTATCCCGCTGCTTCCTGGCCGAGGGTGGCGGGTGACCGGCTGCCGCAGGTAAAGGAGGAGACGCCAGCTGTCAGGCTGGCGGCGGGGGACACGGAGGTAGCCGGTCACCCGCCGCCCTCGGCCTCGCTGAGGCCTTGGTGTCGATACAGGTCGGATCAAAGGCGGCTTGTCGCACCGATCTCAACGAGTCCGAAACCACCCGGATTCCTTGTTGATTGAATGCGAAGCCGTATCAGGCGGCGCCGAGGAAGGCTTCGAGCCGCGCGGCCAGCGCTTCCGGCTGATCGTGGTGCAGCATGTGGCCGGCCGGTGACAGCACGTGCTTCTCGACCCGGGGAACGACGGCCAGGCGCTGGTGAAACTCCTCCTTCGAGTAGCGGTCGCCCCACCAGCGCGCGGTGTCGGTGAGGTCGCCCTCGACCCACAGCAGCGGCGCGGCGATCAGCTTCCAGCACGCGAGCACCTGGTCCTTCTGGTACAGCACCGGGTTGGCGAGCTTGTGCGCCGGATCGCCGAGGATCTCCCAGCGGCCGTCGGCGCGCCGGCGCGACCAGTGCGGCGCCAGCCACGCCGCGCGCTCGGGCAGCAGCAGCGGGTTCGTCTTGCGCAGCCGTTCGGCCACTGCGTCCACGCTGTCGTAGCTTCGAAGCTGCTGCGGCTGCTTCAGCCCGTCCAGCCACTGCAGGTAGCGTTTCGGTGCCTGCTCGGGCTCGGCTCTCGGGCATGCCGAAGCCTTCGAGATTGACGAGGCGGCGGATGCGCGACGGCCGCACGCCGGCATAGATCATCGCGATGTTGCCGCCCATGCTGTGGCCGAGCAGATCGATGGTCTGCGCGGGCAGCAATGCATCGAGCAGCGTGTCCAGGTCACCGAGGTAATCGGGGAACCAGTAGCAATCGGCGCGCGGGCTTTCGCTGAGGCCGAAGCCGCGCCAGTCGGGCGCGATCACGAATCGCCCGGCGCGCAGCGCATCGACGACGAACTGGAACGACGCACCCACATCCATCCAGCCGTGCAGCATCACCAGCGGCGGGCGCTCGGGCGTCACGAGCGACGCGTCGCCCCACAGGTTGACGTGGCAGCGCAGGCCGCGCACGGCCAGGAACTCGCTGCGCGGCGCGCGCCGTGCGACATAGGGCATCGGGTCGGTCATGGCTTGCACTGTAGGGCAAGCGTGACCGCCGGGCTGTCGCCGACGCGGCAGCGGCCGGTCGCTACACTGGCGCGCCGACTGTGGCTGCACGCAGGCTTCCTTACGTGCGCCGGGAGAAACCTGTGTTGATCGACATCCTGCTGTTCATCCTCGCCTGTGCGGGCATCGTCTGGGCCGTGGCGGCCTTCCATCTGACTGGCGAAGACCTGTCGCCTTTCGACCGCGTCACCGGCGAGCGCTTTTCCACCGGGCCCGAGCCGAGCGCCGAACACAAGGCGGTCGTCGCGTCGTTCGCGGGCATCGCCGACGCTCTGCGCGGGGTCCCGCGCCGCCGGCATACCGCGGTGCTGCGCGACTGGCTGGACAATGCTTTCGCCGGCCGCAGCTTCGACGCCAGCTTCACGCCGGCCGCCTGCCCGGGCGTGCCCGGCGAATGGGTGCTCGCCCCCGGCGCCGACAGCGCCCGGCGCACGCTCTACATCCATGGCGGCGCGTTCATCATCGGCAGCCCGAAGAGCCACCGCACGCTGACGAGCCGCTTCTCCGAGCTGACCGGCGGGGCAGTGCTGGCGATCGACTACCGGCTGATGCCCGAACATCCGCGCATGGCGGGCATCGCGGACTGCCGGACTGCCTACCGCTGGATGCTGGACAACGGCCCGGGCGGACCGGAGCCGGCACGCGCGGTGTTCGTCGCTGGCGACTCCGCCGGCGGCAACCTGGCGCTGTCGCTGATCGCCTGGGTGCGCGACCAGGGCCTGCGTGCGCCCGATGCCGTCGTCGCGCTGTCCCCGGCGACCGACAGCACGCTCGCCAGCCCGAGCCTGAAGGCCAACCTGCACAGCGACCCCATGCTCGGCCCGCTGTTCGGCAAGCTGGCCCGCGTGCCGCGCAGCCTGCTGCTGTGGATGGGCTGGATCCAGAACCGCATCAATCCACGAGACCCGGTGATCTCGCCGGTCTACGGCGACCTGTCGAACCTGCCGCCCGTGCTGGTGCACGCGAGCGAGGCGGAGATGCTGCTCGACGACAGCCGCCGTTACGTCAACCGGGCGCAGGCGGCCGGGTCGCCGGTCAGGCTGCAGACCTGGAGCCACATGGTCCACGCCTGGCAGATCTTCAATCCGGAACTGACCGAGGCGCGCGATGCGCTCGAAGAGATCCGCAAGTTCATTGCCGCAGCGTCGCCAGGCAGCGCAGCCGCTTGACGCTGCGAGAATCGAGCGATGTCCTCTTCCCCGAACACCGAACCCAAGGCCTTCACGTTGCGTGCGGCCGAACTGCGCGACGTCGCGCCCATCGTGCAGCTGATCCGTGAACTCGCCGAGTTCGAGCGCCTGACCCACCTGCTGCAGGTCACGCCCGAGAAGCTGCGCCCGCACCTGTTCGGCGAGAAGCCGGCTGCCGAGGCCATGGTGGCCGACGTGCAGGGCCAGGTGGTTGCGTTCGCCCTCTACTTCACGAACTTCTCGACCTTCCTCGCGCAGCCGGGCCTGTACCTGGAGGATCTGTTCGTGCAGCCCGCGCACCGCGGCAGCGGCATCGGCGAGGCGCTGCTCACGCGGCTGGCCGCGTTGGCGGTGGAGCGTGGCTACGGCCGCTTCGAATGGAGCGTGCTCGACTGGAACGAGAACGCGATCCGCTTCTACCAGCGCATGGGTGCGACGATGATGCCCGACTGGCGCATCTGCCGCATCGCCGGTGATGCGCTGAAGGCTTTCGGCGAGCGCTAGGCGGAACGGCGCCGCGGCCGCGTGGGCCGGCGGTCTGCATCTGCCAGCCATCGTCAGCGAGAGAGCTTGTCACGGCAGCGAGTGCCACCGCCGACCGCAATTCCCTTCTGGAGTGTCAACAGCATGCTCACCGCCATCGCCGCTGTCTTCGTCATCGCTTACGCCGCAATCGCGATGGAGCACCCTATAGGAATCAACAAGTCCGCATCCGCTCTGATTGGCGCAGGCCTGTTGTGGACGATCTACGCAATGTCGATGGGCGACGCCCATCTGGTGAGCGAACAGCTTGGTGAATCTCTCCTGGGCGTCGCGCGGATCGTGTTCTTCCTGATGGGGGCGATGACGATCGTGGAAGTCGTCGATGCGCACAACGGTTTCGATGTCATCACGGCACGCGTCAAGACGGCCAATCTCCCCAGTCTGATGTGGCTTGTCGGCCTGGTGACATTCTTCCTCAGTGCCATGCTCGACAACCTGACGACCACCATCGTGATGATTTCGTTGATCCGCAAATTGCTCGACAAGCGCGAGGACAGACTGCTCTTTGCGGGCATCATCGTCATCGCCGCAAACTCCGGCGGGGCGTGGTCACCCATTGGGGACGTGACGACCACGATGCTCTGGATAGGCGGGCAGATCACCAGTCTGGCCATCATCAAGGGCTTGTTCCTGCCATCACTGGTCAGCATGATGGTCCCGATGGGGGTGACGGCCTTCATCCTGCGGGGCCGCCGGGTCGTCAGTCCACCGAAGGCCGGCGGCGAGGAAGCATTGGGCACCACGGTGTTCGAGCGCAACCTGATGTTGTTCCTTGGTTTGGCCATCCTGGTGGCAGTGCCTGCCTTCAAGGCAGCGACGCAGCTGCCGCCGTTCATGGGCATCCTCTTCGGCCTGGGAATCTTGTGGCTCGTCGGCGACCTGGTCCATCGCAACAAGCTGGAAGACGACAAGCAGCACCTGACACTGGCGAACGCGCTGAGCAGGATCGACATGGGATCCCTCGTGTTCTTCATCGGCATCTTGCTGTCGGTGGCCACGCTAGAACATGCCCATGTGCTGACATCGCTTGCAACCTGGCTGGACCGGGCCGTTGGGCGGCAGGATCTCATCGTGCTGATCATCGGGATCGTCAGCGCAATCGTGGACAACGTTCCGCTGGTGGCCGCGTCCATGGGCATGTACAACCTGACGACCTTCCCGACCGACCATTTCTTCTGGGAGTTCCTGGCCTACTGTGCTGGCACGGGCGGCTCCATCCTGATCATCGGCTCAGCAGCGGGCGTCGCCGCAATGGGGCTTGAACGAATCAACTTCGGCTGGTATGTCAAGCGCATCAGCGGCCTGGCTCTGTTGGGCTATCTGGCGGGCGCGGGAATCTATCTGGTTCAGTACTCGCTCATCAATTGAGGCACTGAGTAGGGGCCGACATGCCAGGCTGCGCAGTCGCGTAGAAGCTGGTGCATCGGAGCAACCAGCAACTCGCCCGCCGTGCCGGACCGACCGGGTCACAGGTAGACGGTCCTGGCCATCAGGCCGATTGCGGCAGTGCGCCACGTACGTTCAATTCAACTCGTAGCACACCGGCCCGGGGTGTCGCTCCGTCACGACATCCCCTCGCGGAAGCGGGCGATCGCCGCGTCGACCATTCCCTCGGAACTTCCGCGTTCCTCGTACTGACGCCGAAGATAGCTGGCATCGATGCCGTCGTGCATGGCGCGAGAGAGATGCTCGAGTGCCGCCTTGCTGCCCGTGAGCTGCGCGCTGCCCAGCAGCCCGTCAAGCGTCGAATGAATGTCCTCACGCAACGAGACCGTGTCGTAGGTCTTTGGATGCACCAACATTCCCTCCAGCCCGAAACGACAGGCCTGGAAGCGGTTGTAGTTGTAGACGAGGTAGTCTTCCTCGCTGGGCGCCGGCTCCCGGTGTTCAAGCAAGCGATGACAAAGGGCCTGCAGGTAACCGGCGAGAGCGGCGGCACGCTCCACGGTCAAAGGCGTGTCGCAGACGCGCAGCTCGATCGTGCCGTACTCGGGCTTGGGCCGGATGTCCCAATAGAAGTCTTTCATGCTCGTGACGATGCCGGTGCGCTCCATGCGGGCGAAGTAGCCGTGTTCGAATTCGTTCCAGCTCAGCGTGAACGGTGCACGGCCGCTGAGCGGAAATGCGAACACCGAGTTGAGCCGCGCCGAGTTGAAGAGAGTGTCGCGACGCTGCACGAACGGTGACGCCGCCGCCAGAGCGATGAAGTGCGGCACGTAGCGGTTGAGCGAATGCAGCAGAAACATCGCGTCGTCGCCGGACGCGCAGCCGACGTGGATGTGTTGCCCGAAGATCGTGAACTGCTTGGCCAGATAGCCGTACAGCGCGGACACCTCCTTGAAGCGCGGCTTGGAGAAGATCTTTCGCTCGGACCAATGCTGGAACGGATGCGTTCCGCCTCCGCAGACGCCGACGTTGAGCCGATCGCCCGCCGCCACCAGCGCTGCGCGGATGTCGCACAACTGCGCGAGAAGGTCGGTATGGTCCGTCTGCACGTCGGTCGATACCTCGATCATGCTTTCGGTGATCTCGGGCACGACGTTGCCCGGGAAGCGGCGCTGGCTCAGCAGGTCGAGCATGTCGGGGCTGGCGTTGATCAGGTCGAGGTCGCTCAGGCTCACCAGCTGCAGTTCCAGCTCGACGCCGAGAGTCAGCGGCCTGGACACCTTGAATGGTTCCAGCGGCATCTCACCCCTCCGCAGAATCGGAACTCTCGCCCGCCAGGATCAAGGCCCGCTGCGTGACGACGGGGCCGATCAATTCGAGCAGCAGCGTTGCAGCGGCCAGTGGCGCCACCTGATCGACGAGATCGATCCCGAGATAGCGCGCCTGCTCCAGGAGCAGGATGACAAAGACCGAGATCGGCGTCATCGCCAGGCCCGTCAATACGCCCTTGCGCCACGAGATGCCGCTCACCCGCGCGAACGCGCCGACGACGAAAACCTTGGTGACGAGCCGAATGGCAATCAGCGCGAGCGCGACACCCAGACCCTGCCAGACGCGATGCCACTCGATCGTCGTCGCGACAAAGACGAAAAGCAGTACAGCGAGCAGATCGCCGAGGGCCCCGAAATTGCGCTGGGTGTGGTTCATGACGACGCGGCGATGGCGTGCGACAAGGCCGAACGTCAGCGCCGCGAGTACCGGTGAGACCTTGAAGGTGTGCGCGATCGCGACGAGCAGGATCACGCCGATCGCGAAGCCCAGAGTCGCGTCGCGCGTGAGTCGACCGAGACGCCGGAGCAGGGCGGGCACGCCGACACCGAATGCGGCGCCCAGTACTACCGATGCAGACAGGACGACCAGGCTGTTCGAGACCGCCTGCCAGACGCTTCCGGAGGTCTGGAACGTCCAGAAGCCGACGATGACCTTGAACACGAAGACGGCAAGCACGCAGTTGAGCGCCGTGAGATGCATGACGCGCTCGGTGACCTGACCCGAGCTGCGCTCCTCGTTGATCACCCGCAAGACTGCGGCTGGCGAGGTGGACATTGCGAGCGAGGCCAGCAGCAGGGACGCAACGACGGGCATGCCGAAGGCGACCGCACAGAAATAGACGAGGACGAACGTCGCAGCTGCCTCGAGAACGCCCGTCGCGCCGATCCAGGGATTGGTGCTAAGCCAGCGCAGATTGATGCGGTAGCCGAACTCGAAGAGGATCAATCCGAAGGCGACGTTGGCGAGCAGCATGACGCTGCCCTTGTCAGCCGGCGGGAGCAGGCCCAGTTGCGCACTCCCCAGCCCGAAGCCCACAAGGCCGTAGAGGCTGATTCTCGGTAGCGAGGTTAACCGGTGCCCCAACTCCCCGATGACCCAAGCAACTGCGACGGCAACGGGCCATGCAAGATCGCCGACCAGGGACACCAGGCTAGGCAACATGGCCGGCCTATCGCGGTAGTTCGCCGGCAGTCACGAGGCGGCGCACTTCCGCAAGCTTGGTCTTCATGCGCCGCTCGTTGACCGGTCCCATGCGCAGAAGAATCCTTTGCCCGGCGGCCAGTGACTGCAGCGCCGGGTCGTCGAATTCGTAGAGCACCCATGGGCGCTCGGGCTGCATCGGCCCGTTGATCGTTGGCAGGTGGACCGCTTGCGGACCCGTGATGTCTGGTGTCGCGAGGAGCAGGTCGATCACGTCGACCAGTCGGTCATTGAAGTGGCGCTTCGGGTAGCCGATGTCTTCGTAGGCCTTCTGCAGCAGCGGGTAGAGCCGTCGATAGACGGCGACCACCTGACGCAGGTCGACTGTCTCGATGAGCAGCACGTAGGGCGTGTAGCGCAACTCGTTGTCGGCGCTGATCACATCGGCGCCATTCTGCTTCTCGACGATGAATCGCCCGCCCACCGGATTGACCGGCCACAGGCCGACAGGCGCGTGCGACCGGGCGAGGTTGTCCACTGTCGCGACGAACCGACGAGGAAAGTCCTGAAGCTGGAACATCGACAAGACAGCCTTGCGCCCGAACAACTCGGTCAGCGCCGCCCCCGGATCGAGTGGAGTCGTTGCTTCCTGCTCCGCCGGGCTCAGGTCGACCGGATACTTGACAACGGGCTCCGAAGCAGGAGCAGCAGCGGGCGGCGGAGACTCGACCAAGGGCGGCGCCGCCGCCGTGGGTGGTACGACGGGCGGAGGTGACTCATTCAGCCACACAAAGGCGGCGGTGCCGAGCAGCCCGAGCACGACAACACCTGCGGCAATTTCCCAAGTTCGCTTCAAACTGGAGCCTCCTTGCATCGATCTCTTGGCCGTCGGTGACTCACGCCGTGGCCCGTAGCGCTCCAATCCCGGGCGGTCGTGCCAAGACGCTGCATTTGTCCAAATATACAACGACGTGTGGCGAGAAGACCCCGGCGCCTTCACTTACCGCTGAATTCGACCACCGACCATCGAGTCTCATCTATGTGCTCTTCTGTGCGTCGGAAGCGACAGAGTTCGGTAGACGAGCGAGTTGCATCTGTGCAAGCGTCGCATAGAGCGGCCGGCTCACGGTCCTCGAAATGCCGCTCGCGATCAGCGCACAGGCCATGAGGCTGAGTACCATGGCGTGGCCGTCGACCATTTCCATGACGATGATGAAGGAGGTGAGCGGCGCCTGAGTCGCTGCGGCAAGAAAACCTGCCATGCCCAGAGCGATCAAGGTCGCGGCGTGCGGGTAGCTGGTGGCAATCGCCACGTCATTGCCGAGCGCAGCGCCGATGGCCAACGATGGGGCAAAGATGCCCGCCGGAACCCCGGACCAGGTGGTCAGCCAGGTGGCGATGAACTTGAGCACGACGTACGTCGCGGGAATGTCTTCGTTGCCTTCCAGCATGGACCTGGTGTAGGCGTAGCCGCTGCCGAACGTGGCTCCGCTGGTGGCAATGCCGATGACTGCCACTGCAAGTCCGCAGCCAAAGGCGAAAGTCACTGGCCGGCTTCGCCGCCAGCGGCTGAGCCCGTCCCGGGATTGACTGCCCAACGAGATGAGCAGTAGTCGAGCGAACAATCCGCCAGCCACGCCGCTCGACAAGGCTGTCAGCAGTCCAGGCCAGAGCAGGGACACTCCGATCTCCGGCACGCGGATCACGCCGAAGTAGGTGGCATTGCCGTAAGTCGACACCGCCACCAGGCCCGACAGCACGATGCCGGAAATGATCAACCCGCTATTGCGCTGCTCAGGCCTGCGCGATAGTTCTTCGATGGCGAACATGACGCCGGCCAAGGGCGTGTTGAATGCGGCCGCGATGCCGGCCGCTCCGCCTGCAACCAGGAGGCCGTGTTCTGTCACTGCCGACCGCTTTGGCAGCCAGCGCCTGGCGCCGTGCATGACGCCTGCGGCAACCTGCACCGAGGGTCCCTCGCGGCCCAGTGAAAGTCCTGCCAACAGCCCCCAAGTCGTCAGGGCAATCTTGGCGAGCGTGAGCTTCATCGAGACGTAGAGGCCTCGGTGAGCGGCGTCCACGGAGGGGTCGAGCGCGGCCATCACCTGCGGAATGCCCGATCCCGCAGCGCCTGCGACGTATCGACCGGTCAGCCAGACAATTGCCGCAGTACACAGCGGAGTCCAGAGCAGCGGGATCCACCACCACGCCGCCTGGAGCGCGAAGAACTGGCGCAGCGCCAGCTCGGTCAGCCAAGTGAATCCGACGACGGTGAGTCCGGCACCTGCTGCAATCGCAATCACTACCGTCCGCGCAAGCCATAGTCGCCAGTCTGAGAACTCGCTTCTCAGCCGGACAAGAAGACGGAGATCGCCTTTCATCTACCGCACTTGGCCCGGCGATGAATGGCGGCGCAATCGCGAGCTCGTCACCACTGACTCCCTTTCAAGGCTTCTCGCCTCTCATATGATCGCGTCATGGTCAAGCGCAACACAACCTCAGGCACTGAGCTCGTGGCACCGGCTGGCCCAACGGGTCGCGAACGCGCGGAGCCCGCGGTGCGCGTGCTGCGCCAGTTCAGATTGGTCTTCAATGCCGTGAAGACGCACTTTCAGCAGGTCGAGAAGAAGGCTGGCGTGGGCGGTGCCCAGCTGTGGGCGCTCAGCATCATTCAATCCAGCGCCGGCATAGGCGTCAGCGATCTGGCTCGCGCGATGGATGTGCATCAGTCCACCGCCAGCAACCTCGTCAAGGCGCTTGTCGAGCGCGAATTGATCGGCACAGCCAAGGCCGGTGCCGACCGACGCGCTGTTCAGTTGCGGATGCTGCCCGCCGGCAGCCGGGTCCTGCGGCGGGCGCCGGGACCTTTCACGGGCGTGTTGCCGCAAGCGCTTGCAAGTCTCGATGCTGCAACGCTCGCGCGCCTGGACAAGGATCTTGCCATGTTGATCGCCGCTCTCGGCGCCGATGCGCGTGCGGCGAACATCCCGCTCGGTCAGGCATGAGGCGGCCAGCGCAGACTCGGGGCGAGCCATCTGCCTGACGCCTCGCACTACTGCCGCGGATAGACGAGATCGGCGCGACGGTTTTGTGCCCACGCGGCTTCATCGTGCCCGGTCGCCTTGGGGCGCTCCCTGCCCCAGCTGATCGCCTCCATCTGCGCGTCCTTCACGCCGTAGATCTTGAGAGCCTTCAGCACAGCCTCGGCACGCTTCTGGCCCAGCGCCAGGTTGTACTCGGCGCTGCCACGCTCGTCGGCATTGCCTTCGATCTTGACCGTCAAGGTGGGCTTCGATAGAAGGTACTTTCCTTGGCGTTCGATCAGGCCCGCGTATTCGTTCTTCACCGAGAAGTCGTCGTAGTCGAAGTAGACGCTGCGTTCCTTCGAGATCGGGCTCGACGGGTCAAGGTGTGGAGCAAGATGCACCGTCGTCACCGACGAAGAAGCGACCGCGCCGGACGCGCCCGACGATCCGGCGGCCGCGGATGTTGTGGGCGGCGTTGTCGCCGTTGCCGTCTCAACCGGGGCAGGGGCAACTGGCGTGCTGCTGCAACCCGCAAAGGCACCAGTCAGGACGATGACTAGCGCGCAGACATGGAATCGATTCATCGGCAGTTCTCCGTGGACGCAGTGTGGCGGTGATTCTTCGATCCCGCGGCGACGATACTAACCTAAGATTTGTGCAAATGTATATATCCGTGATCGCATTTCCAGGGCTGGTGCCCTTGCCTGGCGGCTCGCCTTGCCAGGCATGCATGAGCGCGGCGGCAGCAGGCGCCTCGTGCCAGAGAGTCGATTGCCCGTGAGACGCTTCTGGCTCGCCGTCATGGCGGCGCTCGTCGTCCTCGACCGGGGCGCCGGGACCTACTTCCAGTGGCTGGTCGCGCAGAAGGATCGATACTCGCCGATCGCTGGTGAGCGGGCTCGACAGTACTGCGAAGCGCAAGGGAGGAATTGAACGGCATCGCACGGCCGACCCTCGCCACGAATGAACGCTACGGCTGCGCGGTGCATGGAGCTTCGCCGAGTCGTCGCTGCCGACGACGAGCGGCGAAGTCACGCTCAGGCGGCGGCCAGCAGCTGGAGCTTTTCCGGCGAAATGCGAACGCGCAGCGTGTGTTCGCCGACGACCTCGACGACCTGGTTCTCGCGCATTGCGGTGTCTCGCCGCAGCGGCTCCGGCAGTGCCTCGCCCTGCCTGCCGGTGAGCGACGCGACGATCGGCGTGTTGGCGCTGGCGCCGCGCCTGACGACGACGCCCGTCTCGCCCGAGGCCAGCACGCACGAAGCAGCCCGGCGGGTAGACGCCGAATTCCTTCACGATGGCGTTGTTCATCGGGTGCTCGGGGTCCTGCATGAAGATCTCGCGCCCGGCGCGGTTGGCCGCCATCGCGCTGCGCGTGCTGCGCGCGCTGAGCTTGGCGGTGTAGATGTCGGCGCGGCGAAGCAGTGAAGGAATCTCGCCGACCTCGCGCAGCCGGCCCGGATAGCCCGACCCGTCCGGCTTCTCGTGATGTTGTGCCACCGCGGCAAGCCAGTCCGGATCGGTGATGCCGGACATCTCGAGCATCGCCACGCTGCGTGTCGGGTGGCTGCGTATCGCCTCGCGCTGCAGCGCCGTCAGCGGCGTCACCTGGGTGGCCAGCCAGCCCTGCAGTTCGAGCATCGAGAGGTTCATCGTCAGCGCGGCCTTGAACACGCAGCCGAGCTGCGCCGCGTCCCAGCCCAGGCGCTGCGCCACCAGGCGGCTGGTGATGGCGGCGTGTACCGAGTGCGTCACGCCGTACTCGACCAGAGCGCCTGCCTGCTGGCGCACGACCTGGAAGATGGCGAGGTCGGGGTCGCGTTCGATCAGCGCGACCACCGGCACTGCTGCGTCGTCGAGGGCAGCCCTGAAGTGCTCGCGCTGCGAGGTGCGCAGGGCGTGCGCGACACCGTCCATGCAGTGCGTCCACAACGCGGGCAACTGCTCGGGCGGTGCGTGCCGCACCTGTGCCTCGGTGGTGTGCACCGCGTTGCTGTCGAACCAGACGCCGCGTTCCTGCAGGGCCTGGAGCTGGGCCTGGCTGGTGATGACCTGGCCGCGCGCGAGCAGCAGCGTGCCTTCGGCGTCGCGGACGTTGAGGTGCAGCGGGTGGCCCACCCTGACTTGCTGCCAATGGGGGGAAAGCGGAGGAGTCTGCATGTTGCGTCGGGGGTTCGGTTCGCGGCGGGCGGACCCGCTCGCGCGGCGGGATCCGGATCAAGTCGTTGTCGGAGCGGGCGGTGTGAACTTGAGGCTTTGCTACGCTTGCGACATGACGGCTCGCGCCACCGCCGACCACTACGCCGAACTGCACGGCGACTTCCGCTGGCGGGTGCCCGCGCGGTTCAACATCGCCGAAGTCTGCTGTGCGCGCTGGGCACGCACCACGCCCGATGCGCCGGCGATCGTCGTCGAGCACGGCAACGGCGTCGTCGAGACCTGCCGCTTCGGCGCGTTGCAGGTCGCAGCGAACCGCCTGGCGCGCGGGCTGCGGCGGCTGGGCGTTCGGCGCGGCGACCGCGTCGCGATCGTGATGCCGCAGCGCGTCGAGACGGCCGTGGCCCACCTGGCCTGCTATCGGCTCGGTGCGGTGGCGATGCCGCTGTCGATGCTGTTCGGCCCCGAGGCGCTCGAGTACCGCCTGAACGACAGCGAGGCGCGCGTCGCGATCGCCGACGAGAGCTCGATGGCCAACCTGCTCGCGGCGCGGCCGGCCTGTGCGGCGCTGCAGACGGTCATTGCGGTCGGCGACGCCGAAGGGCAGGGCGACCTCGGCTGGCGCCAGGTGCTGCAACGCGAGCGAGACGGCTTCAGCGCGGTGGACACGCGAGCCGACGAGGCCGCCGTGCTCGTCTACACCAGTGGCACGACAGGGCCGCCGAAGGGCGCGCTGATCGCGCACCGCGGGTTGATCGGCAACCTCAGCGGCTTCGTCTGCAGCCAGAACTGGTTCCCCATGGGCGAAGCCATCAGGCCCTCTTCCCTGGGGAAGAGGGAGCGGGAGATGGGGGGTGTCAATTCAGGGCCTCGGCCCAGCGGCAGGGACCAGAACACGCAAAGCGTGTTCTGGAGCCCTGCCGACTGGGCATGGACGGGTGGACTCATGGATGCGCTCCTGCCCAGCCTCTATTTCGGCCGCCCCATCGTCGCCAGCCGGGCGCGCTTCGATCCGGTGAAGGCGTTCGAGCTGATGCAGCGCCAGCGCGTCACGCACAGCTTTCTCTTTCCGACGGCGCTGAAGGCGATGATGAAGGCCGTGCCCGAGCCGCGTGCGCACTACGATCTGCAACTGCGCGCGGTGATGAGCGCTGGCGAGGCCGTCGGCGATGCGGTGTTCGCCTACTGCCGCGATCGTCTCGGTGTCACCGTCAACGAGATGTTCGGCCAGACCGAAGTCAACTACATCGTCGGCAACTGCGGCAGCTTCGTCGACTGCGAGGGCCGCACGCACAGCGCCTGGCCCGCGCGGCCGGGCAGCATGGGCCGGCCCTACCCCGGGCATCGCGTCGAGGTGCTCGACGACGCAGGAAACACCTGCCCGCGCGGAACGCCGGGCGACGTGGCGGTGCACCGGCGCGACATCCATGGCGACCCCGACCCGGTGTTCTTCCTCGGCTACTGGAACAACGACGCCGCGACGCGCGCCAAATTCACGGGCGATCCGCAGGACTCGTGGTGCCGCACCGGTGACATGGCGCTGATGGACGACGACGGCTACCTCTGGTACCAGGGCCGCAGCGACGACATGTTCAAGGCCGCGGGCTACCGCATCGGGCCGAGCGAGATCGAGAACTGCCTGGTCAAGCACCCGGCAGTGGCCAATGCCGCCGTCGTGCCCAAGCCCGATGCCGAACGCGGTGCGCTGGTCAAGGCCTACGTGGTGCTCGCGCCGGGGTTCGAAGCGAGTGCGGACTTGATCGACGGGTTGCAGCAGCACGTGCGCGGCAAGCTCGCGCCCTACGAGACCCCGAAGGAGATCGAGTTCATCGCCGCGCTGCCGATGACGACCACCGGCAAGGTGCAGCGGCGGGTGTTGCGGATGCAGGAGGAAGAGCGCGCGCGCAGGCAGCCTGCCGGGGCCTCGGGTGCGCCAAGATGAACCGCAGGAGCGGTCATGTCAGCGAGACCCGGGCCACGCAGTGGCTGCGCCGGCATGGCGTCGCCTTCAGCGAGCACGTCTACGACTACGTCGAACACGGCGGCACGGCCGAATCGGCGCGCCAGCTCGGTGTGCCCGAACACGAGGTCGTCAAGACGCTGGTGATGCAGGACGAACGTGCGCAGCCGCTCGTCGTGCTGATGCACGGCGACAAGAGCGTCAGCCTGAAGAACCTGGCGCGCCAGATCGGCTGCAAGAGGGTCGAGCCGTGCACGCCCGAGGTCGCCCAGCGGCACAGCGGCTACCAGGTGGGGGGCACGTCTCCGTTCGGCATCCGCAAGGCGATGCCACTGTTTGTCGAGGCCAGCGTGCTCGAGTTGCCGCTGATTCGCATCAATGGCGGCCAGCGTGGCTACCTGGTGGGCATGGCACCGGACGTGCTGGTGCGGCTGCTCGGTGCCCGGCCGGTGCGTTGCGCCAGTGCAGAATAGCGCCATGCAGATACTCATCACCGCGGTCGCCGTCGTGCTCGCCTACGCAATCGGGTCGCTGTCCTTCGCCGTCATCGTCAGTCGCGCGATGGGCCTGAGCGACCCGCGCAGCTACGGTTCCCGCAACCCCGGTGCCACCAACGTGCTGCGCTCCGGCAACAAGGCGGCTGCCGTGTTCACGCTGCTGCTCGACGTGCTCAAGGGCTACGTGCCTGTCCTGCTGGTGGTGCTGTTCGGCGCGCGCTGGGGCCTGGGTGAGGGCGCTCAGGGGCTCGTGGGCCTGGCTGCCTTCGCCGGCCACCTGTGGCCGGTGTTCTTCCGCTTCCAGGGTGGCAAGGGCGTGGCGACGGCGGCGGGCGCGTTGCTGGCCCTCAACCCCTGGCTCGGCGTCGCGACGCTGGCCACATGGCTGATCGTCGCGTTCTTCTTCCGCTACGCATCGCTCGCGTCGCTGGTGGCCGCGGTCTTCGCGCCGTTCTACCAGCTGCTGTTCTGGGACTTCGGACCGATGGTGCCGTCGATGATCGCGATCAGCCTGCTGCTCGTGTGGCGTCACAGCGCCAACATCGGCAAGTTGCTCGCCGGCACCGAGAGCAAGCTCGGCCAGCGGGCTGCCGTCGTGGCGGCGCCGGCGCGGCAGGCCCAGGGCGGTCACAAGCATTCACACCACGCCGCGCACGCCGAGCGCAAGCGGGCACGGGCACACACCGGAGAAAAGCGATGACCGAGGGCGTGAGGCGGTTTCATGTGGGCGACCGGATGAGCGAGATCGCCGTCCACCGTGGGACGGTGTACCTGGCGGGCCAGGTGGCCGGCGATGCCTCGCAGGACGTCAAGGGCCAGGCGGCGCAGGTGCTGGCGGCGATCGACCGCCTGCTGCACGAGGCCGGCACCGACAAGGCGCACATCCTGCGGGCGCAGATCTATCTGGCCGACATTGCAGACTTCGCCGCGATGAACGAGGTGTGGGACGACTGGGTCGCGCCCGGCGACGCGCCGCCGCGCGCGACGGTGCAAGCCAGGCTCGCGCGGCCGGAGTGGAAGATCGAGGTCGTCGTCACCGCGGCGCTCTGGGCCGAGTAGGCCACGAAGCAGCGCAGGGCCGGCGCCCGAAGCCGTTCAGCTCGCGCTGAGCCCGAGAAGCGCCGGGTCGCCGCGACCGCGCCGCAGCACGACGGGCTCGTCGCCCGTGAGGTCGACGATGGTCGTCGGCAGTCTCGGGCACGCGCCGGCATCGACCACCGCCAGAACCCTCTCTCCCAGCCGATCCCGGATCTCGTCCGGATCGTTCAGCGGTTCGCTGTCGCCTGGCAGGATCAGCGTCGTGGCCAGCAGAGGCTGGCCCAACTGTTCGAGCAGCGCCTGCGTCACCTTGTGGTCCGGCATGCGCAGGCCGATCGTGCGGCGAGACGGGTGCGAGACGCGGCGCGGCACTTCCTTCGTCGCCTCGAGAATGAACGTGAAGGGACCGGGCGTGCCGAGCTTGACCAGGCGGAACTGCCGGTTGTCGACACGCGCATAGCTCGCCAGCTCCGACAAGTCGCGGCACAGCAGCGTCAGCAGGTGCCTGTCGTCGACGCCGCGGATGCGCCGCAAGGCCGCGGCGGCCGCCTTGTCGTCGAGGCGGCACACCAGCGCATAGCTCGAATCGGTGGGCACGGCCGCGACGCCGCCGGCCTGCAGCACCTGGACCGCCTGTTTCAGCAGGCGTGCCTGAGGGTTCTCCGGGTGAACTTCGAAGTACTGGGACATGCTCTGGATTGTCGGGCAGCCAACGACAGGGGCTTCGGCAATATGCCGAGGCACTCCGTCCAACTAGCCGCCACCCGCCTCTGCAGCGCTGCGTGGCCCCTCCGGGCCCTCAGGCCGTGGTGACGGGGATCTTGCCGATCCGGGCCTGCCACTCCCTGGGTCCGGTCTCGTGCACGCTCGTGCCCTGTGCATCGACGGCCACCGTGACCGGCATGTCCTTCACGTCGAACTCGTAGATCGCCTCCATGCCGAGGTCGGCGAAGCCCACCACCTTGGCGGCCTTGATCGCCTTGGCCACCAGGTAGGCGGCGCCGCCGACGGCCATCAGGTAAGCGCTCTTGTGCCTGCGGATGGCCTCGATCGCCACCGGGCCACGCTCGGCCTTGCCGATCATCGCGATCAGTCCGGTCTGCGCGAGCATCATCTCGGTGAACTTGTCCATCCGCGTCGCGGTCGTCGGGCCGGCCGGTCCCATCACCTCGTCGCGCACCGGGTCGACCGGGCCGACGTAGTAGATGACGCGGTTCGTGAAGTCCACCGGCAGCTTCTCGCCCTTCGCGAGCATGTCCTGGATGCGCTTGTGCGCGGCATCGCGGCCGGTCAGCATCTTGCCGCTGAGCAAGAGGGTGTCGCCCGGCTTCCAGGCGGCGACCTGTTCGCGCGTCAGCGTGTCGAGATCCACCTTGCGGCTCTTCTTGTAGTCGGGTGCCCATTGCACGTCGGGCCAGGTGTCGAGGCTCGGCGGCGTCAGGTACGCCGCACCCGAGCCGTCGAGCACGAAGTGCGCGTGTCGCGTCGCGGCGCAGTTCGGAATCATCGCCACCGGCTTGCCCGCCGCGTGTGTCGGGTACATCGCGATCTTCACGTCGAGCACGGTGGTCAGGCCACCGAGACCCTGTGCGCCGATGCCGAGCGCGTTGATCCTGTCGCACAACTCGATGCGCAGTTCCTCGGTCTTGTTCTTCGGCCCGCGCGCCTTCAGATCGAACATGTCGATCGGCTCCATCAGCGATTCCTTGGCCATCAGCATCGCCTTCTCGGCCGTGCCGCCGATGCCGATGCCGAGCATGCCCGGCGGGCACCAGCCGGCGCCCATCGTCGGCACCGTCTTCATCACCCAGTCGACGAGGCTGTCGCTCGGGTTGAGCATCACGAACTTGCTCTTGTTCTCGGAGCCGCCGCCCTTCGCGGCCACCTGCACGTCGATCGTCTTGCCCGGCACGACGCTCATGTGCACCACGGCCGGCGTGTTGTCACGGGTGTTCTTGCGTTCGAAGTGCGGGTCGGCGACGAGCGACGCGCGCAGCGTGTTGTCGGGGTCGGTGTAGGCGCGGTGAACGCCCTCGTTCACGGCATCGGTGATGCTGCCGGCGAAGCCCTCGAAGCGGACGTCCATGCCGATCTTCAGGAACACGTTGACGATGCCCGTGTCCTGGCAGATCGGGCGGTGCCCCTCGGCGCACATCTTCGAGTTGGAGAGGATCTGCGCGATCGCGTCCTTCGCGGCAGGGCTCTGTTCCTGCGCGTAGGCGCGGGCGAGGTGCTCGATGAAGTCGGCCGGGTGGTAGTAGCTGATGTACTGCAGCGCCGCGGCGATGCTCTCGACGAAATCGGCGTGTTTGACGATCGTGGACATGACGTTCCTCCCAGTGCTGTCAGCGGAAGGGTTCGGCACGAACGAGCAGTGCCTCGAGCCCGGGTTCCTTCGGATCGCGTGGTGCGCCAGGGTGGATGATCGCGACCTGGCAGCTCTCGGCCGCTTCCACCAGCTGGCGGTAGGTGCCCGCGGCCAGATCCTTGATGAAGGCCTGCTTGCGTTCGTCGTAGCTGAACATGCGGTCGTTGATCAACTGGCATTCGTTGCAGCTCGGGCAGCGCGCCGTTTCGATCCACGCTTCGTCGCGCGAATGCACCGGCGCCGCGGGTTCGTTCTCGGCGCCGGCGGGAGCCGGCGTTGCGGGGGTCTTGGCCGCAGCTTCGGCCGCCGCAGGTGCGGGTGTCGGAGCCTGCTGCGTCGCCCAGGCCGCCTTCTCGCGGGCCAGCAAGCGTTCGGCATGCGAGTCGTGCACGCCGCCGTGTTCCTGCAGTCGGTGCCACAAGAGCAGGCAGCGGCGTGTCGCCTGCATCAGGCGCGCGTCGACGATCACGCGCTGCAGGACGTCGTCGTCGTCGACGGCCAGCAGGTAGGGTACGCGCTGTGCCGCATCGAGTTCGTCGAGCGCGAGCCAGTCGGCGGCAGGGATCATCGAAGCGCCCCAGCGCTCACGCGGGACCAGCGCGAAGTGGGCGCCGTGCCGGGCGTCGCAAAGCACGAAGTCGGCGAAGCTGAAGGCACAGCGCTCGCTCGCGCGCTGCAGCGCGGTGTCGAAGTACTCCAGCGTCTCGACCGGCCAGTCGTCCTCGGGCTGCGGGTTGTTCTCGAGCGAGAACCGCTCCGCCCAGTTGCTGCCGGCCTCGGCGTCGTAGCTGAAGGCCGGAAACGCACGCGACTGCATCGCCGCCGCGGCCGTCAGGTACGGCGGCAGGCGCGGCGCCGGAAGCGCCTCGCCGGCATACACGCTGAACAGCGCCGGGCCGCTGCAGGCCAGGCCTCGGCCGACCTTCGCGCGCAGCGCAAACAGGTTCGCGCTCGTCGTCTGCAGCACGAACATGCCACCCAGGCCCATCGCCGCGGTGGCGAGGCGCGCGCTGCGCACGCCGAAGGCGAAGCGGCCGGTGCCGATCGACGAGTCTTCGAGCAGGTTGGAGGTCTGCACGAGCACCTTCACCGGCAGGCCCGACGAGAGCATCTCCAGCAGGTTGGCGTTCTCCGGCGCGTCGTTGCGATCGGGGGAAATGCAGACCAGATAGTCGGGGAAGCGTGCCAGGTCGTCGGCGGTGAGCGAATCCGCGTCGAACTTGTCGAACACCAGCTTGTGCTCGGCGTCGGTGTAGTGCCCCTGCGCTTCGAGCTCGGCAATCGAGATCGCCTTGACCATTGCGGCGACGTCGGGCAGCCGGTCGCGGAAGGCCTGCGCCGCGGCGGTGCAGTTGTCGAACACGAAGGCGAAACAATCGCCGTCTTCCTCGGCGGCATCGAGTTCGGGCGGCGCGAAGAAGCGCTGCGATTCCAGCACGCCCAGCGTGCGGACCAGCCGCTCGCGCCGCGCGGCAGGCAGCTCGACGCCTGGCGTCCCCTTGCCGAGGATGCGCGAGAGGGCGTCGAAGTCGAACTGCTCGCGATGCGGTCCGCCGACCGAAGCCTGCAGGCTCTGCGGCTTGCGGCCGGCGTCCGAGTGGCTGATCGCGGCGCGCAGGATATCGGACAGCTTGATCACGAGGCGGTTCAGATCGGCGTGAAACTGCCGCGCCTTGGCGCGCCGCGCCGCCTGCCAGGCGTGCCGGATCAACTTTTCCGGAAGCTGCCGCGTGCAGCCCAGCACTTCGCCGTCGGCCTGCAGGGCGCTGCCGGCCGTGACGAGCACCTGCTCCAGCGTCTCGCCCTCCCGCGCACCGAGCCGGGCGGCGGCCTGCTCCCACAATTCGCCCAGCGAGCCGGTTGCGCCTTCGTCCACGGCGCGGCGGATCTCGTGTTCGAGCTGCAGCGCGTGGCGGCGCAGGCGCTCGCCTTCGATGCCGCGTGGTGCGACGTCCTTGAGCATTGCGTCGACCAGACCGGACAGCGAGCGCACGAAGTCCTGCCCGCCCGCGCGCTCGGCGAGGACGACGGGAAAATCGTGACGCAGCGCGGCGAGGTCGCGGTAGGGCGCGAGCAGGGCGGGGCGCAGGTCGAGGCCGGCGATCGCCGCCACGCCGTCACCCTGGCGCTGGCCCGTGAAGTGGAAGATCAGCTGATCCTGCTGCTTGGTCTGCATGTCCATCAAACGTTCTCGTTCTGGCCGGGCCTCGCCTCGGCCGTGAGCATTGGGGTCGTCATTTCAGGCTGCACGCGATGCCTGCTCCTTGTCGTCCGGCCACACGGTGTACTTGTCAAGCTCGCGGTTCAGGCCGCCACGGATCTGCTCGGGCGAGCGCAGTTGGGCTGGGTGGCGCAGGTCTTCGTAGCACGGGGCATCGGGGTTGCGGTAGAGGATGCCGACCGGGATCGGCTCGTCGAGCGAGGCGATTTCGCGCGCGCGGTCGATGTCAAGGGGATCGTGTTCGCGCTGATTGCGATAGGTGCTCGACAGCGTCGTGCTGAGTTGCAGGCCGTCGGCGTGCGTCAGCAGCATCGTCCGCTGCGGGTCGTGCAGCCAGGGGTCGAACGCCTTGGGCATGAACTCCGGGCAGCGCTGGAGGACGCGCACGAACGAGAAGCCGCGGTGCCTGAACGCCGCCTGCATGATGTCGAACAGCACCTCGGGCACCCAGTCCACCGCCTGCGCGACGAACGATGCGCCCTGCACGCCCAGCGAGACCGTCAGCGGGTTCATCGGCTCGAGTGCCGAGCCGTAGGGCGTCGTGTTGCTCTTGAAGCCGCGCGGCGAGGTCGGCGACGCCTGCTTCTTGGTCAGGCCGTAGACGTGGTTGTCGTGCAGCACGACCGTCATGTTCATGTTGTAGCGCAGGGCGTGGATCCAGTGTCCGGCGCCGATGCTGCAGCAGTCGCCGTCGCCGGTGCTGACGAACACGTTCAGGTCGGGGCGGGACATCTTGATGCCCTCGGCGACCGGGAACGCACGGCCATGCAGGCTGTGGAAAGCCGTAGGTCTTCATGTAGTGCGGCAGCCGGCTCGAGCAGCCGATGCCGGAGACGAACACGGTGTTCTCGGGCGCCAGGTCTTCCTCGCTGCACAGGCGCTGCATCGCGGCCAGGATCGCGTTGTCGCCGCAGCCGTTGCACCAGCGCGGCACGCCGCCCTGGTAGTCCTCGACCGCGTGGTGCTCCTCGTGCAGCTTGATGACACACTGGCTCAGGGATCGGCTCATGATGCAAGACCTTTAGTTTGCAATGCTTCGCGCGTCACGCGGCAGATGTCGGCGGGCTTGATCGGCTGGCCGCGCGCTTCGCTCCAGCAGTCGATGTCGACCAGGAAGCGTGAGCGCAGCATCATCGCCAGTGCCGAGTAGCGGCGGTTGTCCTCGTCGATCAACTCGTCTTGCGGCTTGTCGGACCAGTTGCTCTCGATCGTCATCACGTGCTTGAAGCGGGCCAGGATCTCGCGGATGCCCGAAGGCATCGGCTGGATGAAGCGCAGGTGCATCGACGACACCGCGAGGCCCTCGGCGCGCAGTCGCGTCACCGACTCCTCGATCGCGCCCATCGTGCTGCCCCAGCCGACGAGCAGCATGTCGCCGCTGTCGCCGCCGAACACCGGCGGCGCCTTCAGCGTCTTCTGCAGCGCGGCGAGCTTGAGGCTGCGTGCGCGCAGGCCTTCCTCGTTGATCGCCGGGTCGTAGGCGACCTTGCTCGAGCGGTCGTGTGCCAGACCGGTAAGGGTGTGCATGCCGCCGGGACGGCCCGGCTGGAAGCGTCGCGACAGCCCGGTGACGGCGTCCCAGTCGTAGGGCTTGGCGCCCGGCGGCACGGGAGTCTGGTCGACCGGTGGCGCAAGCCAGTCCTCGCTGAAGTTCGGGCGCGGGAAGGGCTGCTGCGCGGTCGACAGGCTGGCATCCGACAGCACGACGACGACCATGCCGAAGGTCTCGGCGATCTTGCGCGCGGTGATCACCGAATAGAAGCAATCCTCGATGCTGCACGGGGCCATCACGACCTTGGGCGCATCGCCGTGGCTGCCGAACACGGCGGCGAGCATGTCACCCTGTTCGACCTTCGTCGGCTGGCCGGTGCTCGGGCCGCCGCGCTGGACGTTGACGACGACGAGCGGGATCTCGGCCATCACCGCCAGGCCGATGACTTCCTGCTTCAGCGAGTAGCCTGGCCCCGAGGTGATCGTGACGGCGCACTTGCCGGCATACGACGCGCCGACGGCGAACGCGCAGGCGGCGATCTCGTCCTCGGCCTGGTGGACGAGGCCGCCGACCTTCTCGAAGACTTCGCTCAGATAGTGCGACGCCGAGGTGGCAGGCGTGATCGGGTACATCGCGCAGATGTCCATGCCCGAGGCCATGACGCCGAGGGCGACCGCGGTGTTGCCGTTGATGACGACCTGCGGCACGGTCGACTTCTGTGCCGGGATGCGGTACTTGAAGTCCAGGTTCGCCTCGCTCCATGCCGCGCCGGCGTCGTACAGCGCCACGTTGCTCGCGATGACCTTGGCGTCCTTCTTGCCGAAGATGCGTGCGATCTGCTCGTGCGCCAGCGTCGCGTCGAGTCCGTACGCGTTGCACAGGATCCCGAGCACGAACATGTTCTTGCCCTTGCGCGGGTCGTTCACGAGTTCCTTGCAGCGGTCCTCGAGCGGGACCTCGTAGACCTCGAAGCCGTCGCGCCGCAGCGAATCGACCGTCTGCAGGTACGAAGCCACGACGGCCGGGTCGCGATGCTTGCCCCACATCGACTCGAGCAGGATCCGCGCGCCGGGCTTGAGTTCCCCCGCCTGCACGCGCCCGATCAGCACCTGCTCGTTGAAGGCGACCACCAGTTCGGTCTGGTCGCCGCCGTTCGTCACGCGCTCGGAGCCGATGCGGATGCGGATGCCGCTCGCGCCGGCCACGCTGCGCGCGGGCGGCTGGATCTCGGCCGGGATGATCTCGGTCGTCCAGATGCCGTTGCCCATGCGGGCCGCGATCGCACCCAGCGACTGGCCGCAGCGCTGCGCGCCCTCGCCCGAATCGCTGATGACCTCGATGATGGCTTCGCTGATCTGGGTGGCCGGCCGCACGGATCGGGCAGGGGCCTTGGCTGGAGTGAGGGTCGACGTGTCGTTCATGATGGTGCTGGTGCTGCGCAGTGGCAGAAGGGTCAGGCGATGTGGACGCGGGCGAAGTTGCGCTCCCGCCTGTCGATGCCGAAGAGCCTGCCCTCCGGACCGATGGCATCTGGCAGGTAGACATTCTCGGTGTCGCGCAGGCCCAGGTAGGTCTTCATGCCGCGCGCGGCCTTGCGGCCGGCGCCCATGGCCTTGATCACGGTGGCCGCCCCGGTGACGATGTCGCCGCCGGCATAGACGCCGGCGATCGAGGTCGCGAGGTTCTCGTCGGTGGCGATGTAGCCGCGCTTGTCGAGCCTGAGGCCCGAGGTCTGGCCGAGGATCGGGTTTGCGTTGGTGCCGATCGCGAAAACGACCATGTCGGTCTCGATCTCGAACGCGCTGCCGGGCACCGGTATCGGGCGCCTGCGGCCCGAGGCATCGGGCTCGCCGAGCTCCATGCGTTCGCAGCGCATCGCGCGCACGTTGTTGGCGGGGTCGCCGAGCAGTTCGAGCGGGCTCGTGAGCCAGTGAAACTCGACGCCTTCCTGCTGTGCGTGGTGGATCTCCTCGGCGCGCGCCGGGGCCTCGGCCGCACTGCGGCGGTAGATGCAATAGACGTTCTCGGCACCCACGCGCAGCGAGACGCGCATCGCGTCCATTGCGGTGTTGCCGGCGCCGATCACCGCCACCCGTTTGCCGGGCTGCAGTGGCGTGTCGAACTTCGGGAACTCGCGGCCGTGCATCAGGTTGCAGCGGGTCAGCAATTCGTTGGCCGACAGCACGCCGTTGAGCGATTCGCCGGGGATGCCCATGAAGCTCGGATAGCCTGCACCCGTGCCGATGAAGACCGCGTCGAAGCCCATCTCGGTGAGCATCTGCTCGACGGTGAACAAGCGCCCGACCAGCGTGTTGCATTCGAACCTGATGCCCAGCTTCTCGAGCTTGCCGATCTCGACGTCGACCACGCTGTTGGGCAGGCGGAAGTCGGGGATGCCGTACTTGAGCACGCCGCCGGGCTCGTGGAAGGCCTCGTAGACGACGACCTCGCAGCCGGCCTTGGCCATGTCGGCTGCGCAGGCCATGCCGGCCGGACCGGAGCCGACGATGCCGACCCTGAAGCGGTTGCGCTCGATGTACGGGATGTTGGCCCAGCCTTCGGCGATCGCCATGTCGCCGACGAAGCGCTCGAGCCGGCCGATCGCCACCGGCTCCAGCGATTCGCCCACCGTGCAGACGCCTTCGCACTGGCTCTCCTGCGGGCACACCCGCCCGCACACCGAGGGCAGCAAGTTGGTGTCGGTGATCACGTCGTAGGCGCCGTGGAAGTTCTTCGCCTCCATCTTCTTGATGAAGCCGGGGATGTCGATGCTGACCGGGCAGCCTTTCACGCACGGCTGGTCGGCGCAGTCGAGGCAGCGCCTGGCCTCGACGAGCGCGTCCTCGAGCCGGTAGCCGCAGGCCACTTCCTCGAAGTTCTTGACGCGCACCTCGGGTGCCTGCTCGGGCATCGGCGTGCGGGCCTGCGGTATCGAGCGGATCGTCTTCTTCTTGGCCATCGTCGGTTCCTTGCGGTTCGCAGGCGGGGTTCAGTGGCCGGTGGCGGTGGGGGTCGCCTCGGCCGGGTCGGTTGCGCCGCGGATGCGGCAGCTCTCTTCCTTCCAGCTGTCCATCGCCGCCTTTTCGGTGGGCTTGTAGCGTCCGAGGCGGGCCATCAGGTCGTCGAAATCGACCTCGTGCCCGTCGAAGTCGGGTCCGTCGACGCAGGCGAACTTGATCGTGTCGCCGATCTTCACGCGGCAGCCGCCGCACATGCCGGTGCCGTCGACCATCACCGGGTTCAGGCTGACCATGGTCTTGATGCCGTGCGCCCGCGTCGCCTCGGCACAGCCCTTCATCATGATCGGCGGGCCGATGGCGACGACCTCGTCGATGTCGGCGTGACTGGCGATCGCCTGCGCGATGCCCGCGGTGACCAGCCCCTTGATGCCGGCCGAGCCATCGTCGGTGCAGACGATCAGCTCATCGCAGCAGGCGCGGAACTTGTCTTCCCAGAACATCAGGGCCTTGTTGCGGAAGCCGACGACGCCGATCACGTAGGCGCCGCTTTCCTTGTAGGCGCGCGCCTGCGGATAGATCGGCGCGACGCCGAGGCCGCCACCGACGCAGATCACCTTCTTCGCCTGGCCGATGTGGCTCGGAATGCCCATCGGCCCGACCACGGCATGCAACCGGGTGCCGACACGGCAGTTCTGCTGCATCTCGCGGGTCGTCTTGCCCACCGCCTGGATGACGAGCGTGATCGTGCCCCTGTCGCGGTCGAAGTCGGCGATCGTCAACGGGATGCGCTCGCCGTGTTCGTGCTCCATCACGATCACGAACTGGCCGGGCTTGGCTGCCTTGGCCATCGCCGGGTGGCGGATCTCGAGCAGGTAGGTGACGTCGGAGAAATCCGCACGCGTGACGATCTCGAAGTCGGACATGGCAGGCTCTGGGAGGGCGCGGCTCTGGCGCCGCGACCCCTCGACGCTGCGCCGGAGATCACGCTTTGACCGAAGGCCGCGCGGGTTTGGAATGGCGTGTATCGTATCGGCCTGGCGCGGTTGCTCCTTGCGGTAGATCAAGCGAACTTGAGAGCGCCCCGGTGCAGAATCACGCTGTCCTTTCAGGAGTCGGTTGATGACACAGAACCCGCAGGAAGTCCTTCAGGCGCATCCGTTCGTGGCCGGGTTCCGTCCCGAGCATCAGGAGAGACTGGCCGCGTTCGCGAAGCCGGTGCATTTCGAAGCGGGCCAGGTCATCTTTCACGAGGGCGAGGCCTTCTCCGTGTTCTACCTGCTCAACGACGGCATGGTCGCGCTGGAACTCGAAATGCCCGAGCACGTGATGCGCGTGCAGACGCTGTACCCCGGCGACGAGTTCAACTGGTCGGCGCTGTTGCCGCATGCCGGCAAGCACTTTCAGGCACGCGCGCTCAGCCCGGTGAGCGCACTGGCCTTCGAGGGTGAGGAGCTGCAGAAGGCCTTCAAGAGCGACCCCGAATTCGGCCTCGCCTTCATGATGCGCCTGATGGGCGTCGTGTCGGAGCGCCTGCGCGCAACGCGTGTTCAACTGCTCGACATGTACTCGCCGGTCGCCAAGCGCGCCGGAACCTGATCAAGCCTTGCCGGCCGCGCTCGCGCTTGCATGCGCGAGCCCCTTCGTAGGCGTACGTCCCTGCGCAGGCAGGGCCCGTACGTCCGGCTCAGGCCTCCGGCAGCACGACGAGCTTGCCCATGGCTTGCCGATTGGCGAGCCGCTTGATCGCCGCGCCGGCCTCGGCGAGCGGGATGCGCTCGCTGATGACGGGTCGAACCTTGCCGGCAGCGAACCATTCACCGAGCTGCTTCATGTTGGCGAGGTGCGCCGCCGGTTCGCGCCGCATCGCGTCGCCCCAGAAGACACCGAGGATCGCGCGCTCCTTCAGCAGCGCGAGGTTGAGCGGGATCTTCGGGATCTCGCCGGCGGCGAAGCCGATGACGAGGAAGCGCCCGCGCCAGGCCGTGGCGCGCAGTGCTGCCTCCGCGTACGGACCCCCGACCGGGTCGTAGACCACGTCCGCGCCCCTGCCGCCGGTCAGCGCGTCGACGCGCTTGCGCAGGTCTTCCTCGGCGTAGTTGATCGTCTCGTCGGCGCCGACCTTGCGGCACAGAGCCAGCTTGTCGGTGCTCGACGCAGCGGCGATCACGCGCGCGCCCAGCGCCTTCGCGATCTCGATCGCGGCGATGCCCACGCCCCCGGCCGCGCCGAGCACGAGCACCGTCTCGCCGGCCTTCAGGTTCGCGATCCGTTGCAGAGCGTGCAGCGAGGTGCCGTAGGTCAGCACGAACGCCGCGCCGAGGTCGAAATCCATGCCGGCGGGCAGTGGCAGGACCTGGTGTGCGTCGGCCAGGCACTCCTCGGCAAATCCGCCGCTGCCGACGAGGGCGATCACGTGGTCGCCGATGTGCACGTTCGTCACCTCCTCGCCGACGGCAGCGACCACGCCGGCCAGTTCCGAGCCGGGCGAGAACGGCAGCGCGGGCTTCGACTGGTACAACCCCTGCACGATCAGCGCGTCGGGGAAGTTGATCGCGGCCGCCTTCACGTCGATCAGCACCTTGCCCGGGCCAGGGACAGGGGAGGGCACGTCCTCGACGCGCAGCGTATCGATCGGGCCGAAGGCCCGGCACAACAAGGCTTTCATCGGATTCTCCGTTGGCGTGGCGAGTGCGGCGAGGTCAGTCGAACATGATCACGCCGCGCGCGTTGCGCCCGCCGGCCAGGTCGGCGAACGCCTGCGGCGCTTCGTCGATGCGATAGCGGTGCGTGATCAGTTCGTCGAGCTTGAGCCGGCCCGCCTTGTACAGCGAGAGCAGGCGGGGGAAATCCTCGCGCGGCCGCGCCGAGCCGAAGTAGCTGCCGGTCAACGTCTTCTCCTCGAAGGTCAGCGTGCTGGTGCGGATCGTCGTCGTGTCCTTGGCTCCGGCCACGCCGACCATCACCGCCGTGCCGCCCTTGCGCAGTGCGCCGTAGGCCTGGGCCAGCACGGTGCCGTATCCGACGCACTCGAACGCGACGTCGGCGCCGCCGCCGGTAATCTTGCGCAGTGCGCGCACGACGTTCTCCTCGCCGGTCACGTTCAGCGTGTGGGTGGCGCCGAAGACGCGCGCCAGATCGAGCTTGGCGTCGCTCGTGTCGACAGCGACGATCATCGCCGCGCCGCTCAACGCGCAGCCCTGGATCGCGTTCAGCCCGACGCCGCCGGCGCCGAACACGACGGCGATCGCCCCCGGCTCCACGCGCGCCGTGTTGCACGCCGCGCCGACGCCCGTCATCACCCCGCAGCCGACGAGCGCGCAACGGTCGAGCGGCACGTCGTGGCCGATCTTCACGAGGTTGTCGACATGCAGCGTCGCGTACTCGGCCATCACGCCGCAACCGCTGAAGACGTTGAGCGGCTGGCCGGCGGCGTCACGCGTGCGCACGCTGCCGTCGGGCAACGTGAACATCGCCTTCGCCGCCTGGTCGCACAGCTGCGGGCGGCCGGTGACGCAGTAGCGGCACTTGCCGCACATGCTGACGAACGAGCTGATGGCCGCGTCGCCGACGGCGAACTCGGTCACGCCGTCGCCCACCTGCACCACGGTGCCCGCCCCCTCGTGACCGAGCACCAGCGGTGGCGGGAAAGGGATCGTTCCGTTCGTCGCCGACAGGTCGCTGTGGCAGACACCGCAGGCGGCGAGCCTGATCATCACCTCGTTGCGGCGCGGCGCCTCGACGACGATGTCTTCGACGACCACCGGCTGATCGATGGCGCGGCAGATCACGGCACGGGCTTTCTGGTTCATTCGGGGCTCCATGATGGGTCGGGTCGGGCGATGATTGCGCTGCTCTTATCATTCTTGCAGGTGCCGTGGCGGCTTGCCCGCCGGGGAATCGCAATGAACCCGCTGCGCTGATTCTTCCACGAACCGCGGCTTCGACACAGGACAGGAACATCTCGATGAGCATTGACTTCAAGGGCCGCGTCGCGATCGTAACCGGCGCCGGCGGTGGCCTCGGCCGCCAGCACGCGCTGGCGCTGGCCGCGCGTGGTGCGCGCGTCGTCGTCAACGATCTTGGCGGCGCAGGCGGCGTCTCCGGTGCTGCGACGAGCACCGCCGATGCCGTCGTGCAGGAAATCCTTCGTGCCGGCGGCGAGGCGATCGCCAGCGGCGCGTCGGTGACGGACTTCGACGCCGTGCAGGCGATGGTCTCGCAGGCGATGGAGGCCTGGGGGCGCGTCGACGTGCTCGTCAATAACGCCGGCATCCTGCGCGACAAGAGCTTCGCCAAGATGGAGCTGGCCGACTTCCGCCTCGTGCTCGACGTGCATCTGATGGGCGCGGTGCACTGCACGAAGGCCGTCTGGCCGATCATGATGGCGCAGAAGTACGGCCGCATCGTGATGACGACTTCGTCCACCGGCCTGTACGGCAACTTCGGCCAGGCGAATTACGGCGCGGCGAAGATGGCGCTCGTCGGCCTGATGCAGACGCTGGCGCTCGAAGGCGCCAAGCACGACATCCGCGTCAACTGTCTCGCGCCGACGGCGGCCACGCGCATGACGCAGGACTTGCTGCCGCAGGCCGTGCTCGACGCGCTCAAGCCCGAGGCCGTCGTCCCCGCGATGCTCGTGCTGACGGCGCAGGATGCGCCGACGCGCACGATCCTCTGCGCGGGGGCCGGCAGCTTCGAGGCGGCGCACGTCACGCTGACGGCGGGCAGCTGGATCGGCCTCGGTGCCGACGCGCCGGAACGCCTTGCCGCGGCGCTGGCGGCCGTGACCGATCGGCAGGGCGAAACCGTTCCCGACAGCGGCTTGGCGCAGGGTCAGGCCGAGGTCGGCAAGGCGATGGCCCACGCGACGCGCGGTTAGGCCCCTGGGGCCGTGGACTCGCCTGCACCGGTTGGCTACGACCTGACTTGAGTACAAGTGAGTCTCCGCTGAAGCTGCGCTTTGGGCTACGACGTCACTTGAGTACAAGTGAGTCTCCGCCGAACCTTCGGTTTAGCTACGACGTCACTTGAGTACAAGTGAGTCTCCGCTGAAGCTGCGCTTTCGGGCGATCGCCGACCTGGTGCGCGAACATGCCGCGCGGGCACCGCAGCGCCCGGCGCTCGTGCATGGCGAGCGCAGCCTGAGCTACGCCGCGCTCGATGCGCTGATGGACCGCATCGCTTGCGCGCTGCAGCGGGACGGCTTGGTGCCGGGCGACGCGATCGCGATCTGCGCCGACACGTCGATCGAGTACGCCGCCGTCTTCCTCGGTGCGCTACGCGCCGCGGTGGCCGTTGCACCGCTGGCAACCGGCTCGACGCCAGAGCAACTCGCGGCGATGCTGTCGGATTCCGGCGCGAGCCACCTGTTTCTCGACGCGGCCGCGGCGGGCATGATCGACAGCGCGACGATCGATCCACAGGTGAATCGCGTTTCACTCGACGCATCGGCAGCGGGTCGCGCGCTCGACGATTGGCTGGCCCCCATCGGCGCGCAGCCGCGGCCGGTCGACGTCGAGCCCGAGGGGCCGTTCAACATCATCTACTCGTCGGGGACGACCGGCTCGCCCAAGGGCATCGTGCAGCCCCACGCGATGCGCTGGGGCCACGTGCAGCGCGCGGCGGCGTTCGGTTACTCGCCCGAAAGCGTGACACTGCTCGCGACACCCTTGTACTCGAACACGACGCTCGTCGTGTTCTTCCCGACCCTCGCTGCCGGCGGCAGCGTCGTGCTGATGGGCAAGTTCGACTCCGCCGCCTACCTGCGGCTGGCCGAGCGCCACCGCGCGACGCACACGATGCTCGTGCCGGTGCAGTACCGGCGGCTGATGGACTGGCCTGGATTCGACGCGCACGACCTGTCGTCGTTCGAGTTCAAGTTCTGCACCAGCGCACCGTTCCACGCCGAGCTCAAGGCCGAGGTGTTGCGGCGCTGGCCCGGCGGGCTGGTCGAGTTCTACGGCATGACGGAGGGTGGCGGCTCCTGCATCCTCGCCGCGCACCTGCACCCGGACAAGCTCCACACCGTCGGACAAGCGGCCGAGGGCCACGACATCCGGCTGATCGATGAGCACGGCAACGAGGTGCCGCGCGGCGAAGCCGGCGAGGTCGTCGGCCGGTCGGGGGCCATGATGACGGGCTACCACGGCCGTCCGGAGATGACGGCCGAGGCCGAGTGGCACGACGCCGAGGGGAGGCGCTACATCCGCAGCGGCGACATCGGCCGCTTCGACGCGGACGGTTTCCTGACGCTGTTCGACCGCCGCAAGGACATGATCATCAGCGGCGGCTTCAACGTCTACCCGAGCGACCTCGAGGCCGTGCTGCGCCGCCATCCGGCGGTGGCAGACGTCGCGGTCGTCGGCGTCCCCTCGGCGGCCTGGGGCGAGACGCCGGTCGCGATCGTCGTGCCAGCCGCGGGCGCGGGGGAGGCGGCCGAAGAGATCAGGGCCTGGGCCAATGCCAGGCTCGGAAAGACGCAGCGGCTGAACGACGTGCGCCTCGTCGCCTCGTTGCCGCGCAACGCGATCGGCAAGGTGCTCAAGCGCGAGTTGCGCGAGGCCCTGGTGGCCGGGGGATTGGCGACGGGCTGAGTGCTGTCGGGCGCGCCGGCCCATGGCTGCGCCATCGCGCATCAGCCTTCGCGGGGCTCATTCTCCATGGCATCGACGCTTCGGCACGGACCGGCAGGCAAGAAGAGGGCTGTCAGGGCGCCACTTCCTTCCATCCGGCGCCGGGGTCGAAGCTAGACATCTTTGCGCCGACGGCGGTGGAATCCTTGCCGAGGTTCTTCTCGTAGACCTTGCCGTTCTGGTTCACGATGAACGTCATCACGCCGCTCTTGCCCCACTCGGCGGGGTAGGCGACCATCGCGAAGCCCGCGATCATGCGGCCGTTGATCACGTAGCCGTAGGCGCCGCCCGGGGCGCTCTTTCCTTGCTGCGGCAGGACCCTGAAGTAGTAGCCGCGGTACGCATCGCCTACCGCGTGCCCCTTCAGGTAGGCGCCGCCTTCGGCGATCAGCGGTCCGAACGGGCTCTCCGCTTCGCCCTTGGTGGTGTCGGCAGGCCAGTACAGCCCGTCGCGCTTGCCAGGCGTGCTGGCGATCTTCTGCGCGTACTGCAGCACGCCGTCGCCATCGCGGTCGAGCGCGGCGTAGGCTCGCTGCGCATCGATGTAGGCGCGCAGCACGTAGATGGCGTTGCGCTCGTTGCCACCGATGCGCCGGTTGAGAAGCTCGTCCTTGCCCTCCTCGCTGGCGAAGCGCCAGCGATCGCCCTTGCGAACGATCGGAATGGGCACCGGCCACGCCTGGTCGCCGATCAGCAGCACGCGGCGGTCAGGGCTCGGGTCGTGAAGGACACGCAGTGTCTGCATGGCCGCGAGGACCTTTGCCCGGTAGGCGCTCGACTCCGCGCGATCGGACTGGATCACCAGGTCCTTGTGCTCCTCGCCGAAGATCGCGAGCATGGACGCATCGCTGTCGGCCTTGAGCGCGGCCATCAGCGCATCGACGGCCGCTTCCGGCGTCGCGAAGGTCTCCTGTGGCGCGGCCGCTGCGGCGAGCGGAAGCGCCAGCGTGACCGCCAGCGCAAGACGTCGCAGGAATGACCAGGGGCGGATGATGTTCATGGCTGAGGCCTTGCGTTCGATTGAATGGGATGGGTGCACGACGATGCTCCTGTCTTCAACGACGACCGCCGCCACCGCCACCGCCGCGGCCACCGCCGCCCCCGCCACCGCTACGCGCCCCTCCGCCACCGCCACCGCCGCTGCTACGCGCCCCACCGCCACCACCACCGCCAAACGAACCAGCGCTGCTCGGTGCCGGACGGGAACCCGCGCTGGGCGCCGCGCTGCGGCTCGAGGCGCCACGCGAGCTGTCCATCTGCGTTTGCCGCCCCGAAGCGCCAGAGCCGGCAAAGGCATTGCCGCCCGACGCACCGCCACGATCGGCACCGCCGCCCATCGAAGGCTGTGCCGACGGGCGCGCGCCACCACCGGCACCCGCGCCGCCGGCACCGCCGAAGCCACCCGCACCGCCAGGACCCGCTGCGCCGCCGCGCGCATCACCCGCGCGCGCCGAGGGGGCGGTCTTGCCGACCGAACTGCTCACCTGGCCGGGCTGCTTGTTGGACTTCCACGCCGAGCCACCGCCCTGCGCGCCTGCCCCGCCGCCGCGGTTGATGTTGGTGTTGCCGGCGTTGATGTTCGTGTTGCGGTTGACGTTGATCGTGTTGTTGCCGCCGCCGTAGCCGTAGTGGTTGCCGCTCCAGGCGGCACCGATGGCGGCGCCCCATATCACGCCTGCGGCCAGCGCCGCGCCCGGCGCGTACGGGTAGTAGTACGACGGGTACGGTGCCGGGTAGTAGCCGTAGATTGGCGCCACGCCATAGGTGACCACGGTGCTCGGCGTGTACTGCGGCACGTAGATCACCTGCGGATCGGCCGGTTCGATGATGATGATTTCCTTCTCGGCTTTCACCACCTGCTTGCCGTCTGACTTGAGGTTGCCTGCGGCCTGCGCCCGGCGGCGAAAGCTCTGCACGCCCTCGATCACCGCACCCTGGTCGGCGACGACCGCTTCACCAAGCGCGCTCGTCCAGTCCAGGTCGTTGCTCATCTTCTTCACGACCTCTGGGTAGTTCAGCAGCGACTTCACCGGATCGTCCCACTTGTCGTCGAAAGGCAGCTTCGGATCGGCCTTGCGCTTGTCGAGGTAGCGATCGGCCTGCACGATCTGCAGCGGACTGGTCGATGCCGGCAGGATGATCGCGACCAGATCGTCGGGGTAGAGAGCGATCGGGCCGACGAGGTAGTCCATCTGCGCGGTATCCGGTGGCGGTGCCGCACCCCCGGCCGCCGCCGGCGCCTGCGCGATGGAATTCATCGCGAAGGCGAGCAGCAGGAACGCCGCCAGCAGCACGGCCCAGGGCGAGCGGCCGCTGCGCTCTGCCGTAAGGGTTCGAAGATCGTTCGTCATGATGGCTCCAAGTCCTGATCGCGCCTTGCGGCACCTTGCACGTCGTGGCGGTCCATTGTCGTCTGGCCGTGGTTGCACTTCGTCACCTTCGATCCGGCACGGGTCAGGATCGACAAGACCGAGACGAGCTTGTCAGGGTCACGAATTCCCGTCGAGTTCACGAAGGACCAACTCCATTATCAACATTGGGCGGGCGCGGAATGAAATCAGACAGGCGAGGATTGATTCCGGACAACATCGAAGCGGTTGATGGAGTGATATCAACGGGGATGTGCGATATCCATGCGCAATCCGTCAGGCGAGCAGCCGCACCCGCCCGGTCGCGATCTCGCACACCGCTCCGACGAGCTTGAATGCGTTCTCGGCCAGCCGCGCGCGGCCTTCCGGCGTTTCAGTGATCTGGCGCATGGCCCGGCGGACGTTGGCTTCGACGGCACGTTCGAGCTGCTTCGCCGGCGCAAGCGCCGGGTCGACATCGGCAAGGGCAGGCAGGATGTCCTGCAGCAACAGCGCGATGCGCGAGCGTTCCCGCGCGCCCTGGAATTTCGCCGCGAGCGCGGCCTGCACGGCACCGCAGCCCTCGTGCCCGAGCACCATGAAGAGTTTCGTCTCGAGATGCGTGCCGGCGTACTGGAGGCTGCCCATGACCGCTGGCGACACGACATTGCCGGCGACGCGAATGATGAACAGGTCGCCGAATCCGGCGTCGAAGATGAGCTCGGGCGGAATCCGCGAATCGCTGCAGCCCAGGATCACGGCGTAGGGCCGCTGCCCCTGGGCGAGGCTGGCCAGGGCCTGCTTGGAGGTGCGCGCAAAGCGTGGCTCACCGCGCAGGAAGCGCGCGTTGCCGTCCATCAGTCGCGTGAGTGCTTCATCGGCGGTCGACGGGCCGCTCCTGCCCTTGTCGATGTTCATGTCGCGTCGGGTCCTCCGTCTGCGGTCATCGGCACCAGCGGTGCGAGGCGCGTCGAGCCGATGAAGTCGCTGCCTTACTCCCGATTCCAGCACATGGAGAGGTCCCCGCTCGCAGCGCTGCCGCCGATTTCCGTTCCCTGTGGCCGGAACGGTGTGCGCCGCCGGAAGTTCTCGCTGTCAGACCTGGCGCTCTGCGTTGCGAGTTCGACGGCCTGCGGATAGGGCATGGGGGTCTTGGTCCTTTCGATCTCGAGCAGCTTCGTCGCGTCGTCTACACGCACGCTGTACTTGCCCATGTTGTAGAGCAGGTACATCGCGAACAGATTGTCGAAGTCCTCGTAGTGGCCCTGTTCCTTGCGGAAGTCGCGCGAAAGAACGGACGGGAACCGGTTGGGCAGGTCCTTGAACGGCACGGTCTCCTCCTCGTGCGGATCCACGTAGGTCGAACCCGCGTACTTCCTGTACAGCACGACGTCCAGACCATACCCGCGTGCGTTCCACTCCTTGAGCAGTTTCATCGCAATCTCGGTCGGAATGTTGGCGTTGACGGCTGCCACCAGCCTTACCCCGAGAAGAAGGCTCACGTTGTTGACGTCGAGATCCTTGTACCCGGCGCCGAACTTGAATCCCATGCCGATGGTCTTCGCGCAGTTCAGGCTCAGGTAGCCGTACCGGACCTCGCCGTCGTGGTACTCGGTCCGCCGGACCCGCTTGCGATAGTCGTCGTTGATGCGCTCGAAGAAGGCGGCCAGCGCCTCCTTCTCCGAGGTCGGCACGCCGTACACGCGCACGCCGACGACCGATCTCTTGTAGACCTCGCCGAAGTCCAGGCCGAAAGAGGCCGTGTCGCCGAGTGACGAACTCGTCTTGAACAGGTACTCCTTCTTCGGGATCCTGAGCATGAGATCGTCGGTGTAGAAGCCCTTGGCGTGCTCCGGCGCGCGGTCGGCGTAGAAGTTAGCCGAATAGACCAGGTCGTCGCCGGGTGCCTGGTCGCGAAGGGCCAGGGCGAGGTGGCCCGCCGAACCTCCCTTGGAGGTGCCGAAGCTGATCAGCAGCTCCAAGTCGTACCGGTCCTGCCGCAGGGTGTTCGTCACCGCGTCGAGGTTGGCAGGCTCCGACCCGCCCGGCGTTCCGAAGTCGGCTGCCACCGCGCCTGTGGCAAACAGGAGCGCCGTCAGGACGCAGCAGACCACGGCCTTCATTCGCGTTGCTCCCTCGAGACGTTGTGAAGGTCGATCGTCGCAATCGGCTCGCCGCACTCGGCGGTCCGAGCTCGGTGCCATCGCACCCTCAAAGCACACCTTCGAGGCGCAGCAGTGCGCTCTTGCGCTGCAGGCCGCCGGCATAGCCGGTGAGGCTGCCGTCGCCGCCGAGCACGCGGTGGCAGGGCACGATCACCGAGATCGGGTTGCGCCCCACGGCGCCACCGACGGCGCGCACTGCCCGTGGCGAGCCGACCTCGCGCGCGATGGCGCCGTAGCTCGACGTCTGCCCGGCAGCTATGCGCAGCAGTGCGCGCCACACCTTGCGCTGGAAATCGGTGCCGCGCAGGTCCAGCGGCACATCGAAGCGCCTGCGCTGTCCGGCGAAGTACTCGGCGAGCTGTGATGCGGCCTCGCGCAGCAGGGCATCGTCGTCGCGTCGCGGCGCGCCGATGACGACGGGGTAGGCCTTCTGGCCCTCGAACCAGGCGCCGGCGAGGCCGGACGCCGTGCGCGCCAGCAGCACCGCGCCGAGCGGGGTCGTGATCGTCGTCTGCGCCGTGCAGGCGGCGGCGAGTGAAGCAAGGCTCATGATCGGGACTCCTCGTTCGCCCCGGAGACGCCGGAGGCGCCGGCCCCCGAGGCCCAGGAAGGGCTGTTCCATAGTCTGAGCACGGCGTACGAGCGCCAGGGCCGCCATGCCAGCGAGCGTGCCTCGGCCTCGCGCTGCGAACGCGCGCCGCGGGCGAGGCCCATCGCGTTGAACACCGCCACGTCGCCGGGCGGGAACGCATCGCTCCAGCCGAGGGCACGCATCGCAACGTAGTGCGCCGTCCACGGGCCGATGCCGGGCAGGGCGCAGAGCCTCTCGAGCAGCGGCGGCGCCGGCGAGTGCGCCTGCAGCAGAGACTCCAACGCGGGCCAGGCGTGAGCCAGCGCGATGATGGCAGCAGCGCGGCTGCGGATGATGCCGAGCTCGGCGATCTGTTCGACCGCAAGGCGCGCGAGGGTTGAAGGCGCTGGAAAGCAGCGGTCGAGTTCGGCCCATGGCGTGACGATGGGCGCGCCAAAGCGTTCGACGACGCGCTGGGCGAGCGTTCGCGCCGCCGCCACCGTGACCTGCTGGCCGAGCACGGCCCGCACGGCAAGCTCGAACGCGTCGAGGCCACCCGGCAGGCGCAGCCCGTCGTCGCCAGGCAAGCCCTGGAGTGCGCGGGCGATCGCCTGCGGGTCGGCGTCGAGGTCGAGCCAGCGCCGGGTCGCCGGCAGCAGCCAACCGGCCCCGGCGACGAGCGAGGCCGAATAGCGCAACTGCAATTGCGGCCGCTGCGCCACGAAGCTCGCCTCGATCCAGCCCGCTTCGTTGCCAACGGTGCCGGGCCGCACGGTGCGCCGGATGCGCAGCGCGCCGGCATCGACTTGTTCGACGCCGGGGATCGCCCGCTGCGCCAGGAAGCGCAGCAGCGCCTCCCGGGCCAGCGGTTCGCGAAAGGCCAGCCTGACGCACAGGGCGTCTTCGGAGCCCCGAGCATCGGGCGCCGCGTCGCGGCGCAGTCGGCTCGGAGTCAGCCGGTAGCTTCCGGCGAACGCCGCGTTGAAGCGGCGCAGGCTGCGAAACCCGCTCGCGTGCGCGACCTGCGAGATCGGCATCGCCGTGTCGGTCAGC
The DNA here is from genome assembly GCA_963802435.1 of uncultured bacterium. GTDB lineage: Bacteria > Pseudomonadota > Gammaproteobacteria > Burkholderiales > Burkholderiaceae_C > CAIKUF01. The sequence goes on along the minus strand of CAWDIT010000011.1, from coordinate 491,835 downwards.
AACTGCTTGGCGAGGAGGAGGCGTCGCGTCTGCACGTACTGCAGGGGCGTGACGCCGTGCTCGGCGGCGAAGATGCGCCGTACGTGGCGGTCGCTCACGCCGAGATGTCGCGCGAGCGCCGCGATGTTCGTCGCTCCGGCGTCGTCGGCCGCGTGGGCATGGGCGTCGAGCCACTGCGCAGCCTGGCGGGCGAGCGTGCGCGACGCGTCCATCACCGACCAGGCGAATCCTGGACCGGGAGCGATCTCGGGCCGGCACTTGAGGCAGGGGCGGAACGCGGCAGCCTCGGCCCGGGCCGCTGTGTCGAAGAAGCGGCAGTTCTCGCGCCTGGGCGTGCGCACGCGGCAGACCGGCCGGCAGTAGACGCCCGTCGACGTGACGCCGACGAACAGCTTTCCGTCGAGCCGGGCGTCGCGGGCGAGCAGCGCGCGGTAGGCGGCGTCGGCATCGATGGCGGGGTGCGTCGACAGGTCCATGACGGCGATTATCGGCAACAGGCGGGCGCCTGCTCGCCGTTTCCGGACATGTCGTTTCGGCCGCGGAGGGGCGGCAAGGGGGGCTGCCTACAATGGCTCATCGAAGGGCAGGAGGGCTCCAGCGTGAACGTGAACGGCTCGATCTTCAAGGCGTACGACATCCGCGGCGTCGTCGGCACGACACTCGACGCGACGCTCGCCGAGCATCTGGGACGCGCCTTCGGCACCGAAGCGCTGCGACTCGGCGAGAAGGCCGTCGTCGTCGGTCGCGATGGCCGGGTGTCTGGCCCGGCGCTCGTCGCCGCGCTGACGCGCGGGCTCGTTGCCACGGGCATCGACGTCGTCGATCTCGGACCCGTCACGACGCCGATGCTCTACTACGTCGCCGCGACGCGTGGCGCGCACGGCTGCACGAGCGGCATTCAGGTGACGGGCAGCCACAACCCGAAGGACTACAACGGCTTCAAGATGGTGCTCGCCGGCAAGGCGATCTACGGCGAAGAGATCCAGGGTCTGCGCCGTCGCATCGAGGCCGAGGACTACGCGACGGGCAGGGGCCGTTCGGCGCGCATGGACATCCTCGCCGAGTACCGGGCGCGGATCGTACGCGACTGCCGGCTCGCGCGGCCGATCAGCGTCGTCGTCGACTGCGGCAACGGCATCCCCGGAGCGTCTGCGCCCGGCATCCTGCGCGCCCTCGGCTGCAAGGTGAAGGCGCTGTACGCCGAGGTCGACGGCGACTTCCCGAACCATCACCCCGACCCGTCGAAGCCCGAGAACCTCGCCGACCTGATCCGCACCGTCCAGGCCGGCGACGCCGAACTCGGCCTCGCGTTCGACGGCGACGGCGACCGCCTCGGCGTCGTGACGAAGGACGGCCAGATCATCTACCCCGACCGCCAGCTGATGCTGTTCGCGCGCGACGTCCTCGCCCGCAACCCGGGCGCCTCGGTGATCTACGACGTCAAGTGCACGCAGCGGCTCGCGCCGGCGATCCGCGCGGCGGGAGGCGTGCCGCTGATGTGGCAGACCGGGCATTCGTTGATCAAGGCCAAGCTCAGGGAGACCGGCGCGCCGCTGGCCGGCGAGATGAGCGGGCACATCTTCTTCGCCGAGCGCTGGTACGGTTTCGACGACGCGACGTACACGGCGGCGCGGCTGCTCGAGATCCTGACCCGCGCCAGCGATCCGAGCGCCGTGCTGAACGCGTTGCCGACGAGCTATTCCACGCCCGAACTGAACGTGCCGTGCGCCGAAGGCGAGCCGCGCAAGGTGATCGGGCGGCTGCTCGCCGAAGCGAAGTTTCCCGGCGCGCGCGAGCTGATCACGATCGACGGGCTGCGCGCCGAGTACGACGACGGCTTCGGCCTCGTGCGTGCCTCGAACACGACGCCGGTGCTCGTGATGCGCTTCGAGGGTCACACGCCGGACGCGCTGCACCGCATCGAGGCCGCTTTCATGGCCGCGTTGCGCGCCGTGAAGCCCGACGCCCGCTTCGCCGCCGCCGCACACTAGCCACGGCTCGCCAGACCCTTGCGCGTCCTGATCGTCAAGCTCTCGTCGCTCGGCGACGTGATCCAGACGTTGCCGGTGCTGCACGACATCCACGAGCACGTCGGCGGGGCGACGGTGGACTGGGTCGTCGAGGAAGCGTTCGCACCGCTGCTCGCCGAGGTGGACGGCGTCGATCGACTGCTGCCGCTCGCCGAGCGGCGCTGGCGCAGGCGCGTGTTCGGCGTCGACACGCTGCGCGAGCGGCGGGCGTTCAAGGCAAGACTGCAGCGCGAGCGCTACGACGCGGTGATCGATTTCCAGGGCCTGATCAAGTCGGCGCTCGTCGCGCGCCGGGCGCGGCTCGCGCCGGGTGGCCACCGCTATACCTATGCCAACCGCAGCGAGCTGTGCGGCTACGAATGGCCGGTGCGCTTCATGGTCGACCGCGCGCTGCCGATGGAGCGCCGGGTGCACGCGGTTCGCCGCTACCGGCTGCTTGCCGCGCGCGCCCTCGGCTACGACTTCGCGGACGCGCCGCCGCGGGTTCACTGGCGTTTCAGGCCGCAGCCGAGCATCACGCGCGACGTGATGCTTGCGCATGGCACGACGCGCAGCGACAACGAGTGGCCCGAGGCTGGCTGGGGAGAGGTCGGTCGGCGGCTCGTCGCGGCGGGCCATCGCGTCGTGCTGCCGCAGGCCGGTGCGGCCGAGGCGGGACGGGTCGCGCGGCTCGCCGCGGCGATCGGCACCGGCGTCGAAGTGCTGCCGCCGATGCCTCTGGACGCGCTCGCGCGGCGCATGGCGGCCTGCGCCGGCGTGATCGGCGTCGACTCGGGCCTGAGTCACCTCGCGGTGGCGCTCGACCTCTGCCATGTGCAGATCTTCAGCCAGCCGCGTGCCTGGCGAGCCGGGCCGGTCGGCAGCGCCCATCAGCTCGCGGTGGGCGGTGACGCGGCGCCTACCGCCGACGAGGTGTGGGCGGCGTGGCGGCAGGCGTGGGCGGCGCGGTCGGCGATCCGGGAGCCGACCGAATGATCCGCAGGGCCTATTCGTGGCTGGCCGCCGTGCTGTCCCCGGCCGTGTGGTTGCGGCTGCACTGGCGCGGGCGCAAGGAGCCGCTGTACCGCGCGGCGATCGGCGAGCGATTCGGGCGCTACCAGGAGCCCGTGACGCGCGGTTGGCTCTGGGTTCATGCGGTCTCCCTCGGCGAGACGCGAGCCGCCGCATCGCTCGTCGAGGCGCTGCGAGAGAGCGAACCGACGCTGCGCCTGCTGCTCACCAGCGGCACCGCGACGGGGCGCGCCGCGGGCGCGGCCCTGCTGCATCCGGGCGACCGCCAGGCCTGGTTGCCGTGGGACAGCGCCGGCGCGACGCGGCGCTTCTTTGCCCAGCACCGGCCGCTGCTCGGCGTGCTGATGGAGACCGAGGTCTGGCCCAACCTGCTGCACGCCGCGAAAGCCGCCGGCGTGCCGATGGTGCTCGCCAACGCGCGGCTGAGCGAGCGCAGCCGCCGGCGCGGCGAACGGCTCGGCCCGATGATCCGTCCGGCAGCCGAGAGCCTGGCGCTCGTGCTGGCACAGACCGAAGCCGACGCGGTGCGACTTCGCTCGGCCGGTGCACGACACGTCGAGGTCTGCGGCAACCTCAAGTTCGACATGACCCCCGGGCCGGCACTGTTGGCGCAGGGGCGTCGCTGGCGCGACGCGGTGAAGCGCACCGTCGTCCTTGCGACGAGTACGCGCGAGGGCGAGGAGGCCGAACTGCTGGCGACCTGGACGGCGCAGCCCGTGCCGCGGCCGCTGCTGTTGATCGTGCCGCGCCATCCGCAGCGTTTCGACGAAGTGGCCAGACTCGTCCGGGCCGCCGGGCTGAGCCTGGCCCGGCGCAGCAGCTGGGCCGATCAGCCGCCGGTCTCGGCCCTGGATGCCGAGGTCTGGCTCGGCGACTCGATGGGCGAACTGCCGCTGTACTACGCCCTGGCGCAGGTGGCGTTGCTCGGTGGCAGCTTCGCCCCACTGGGGGGGCAGAACCTGATCGAAGCTGCGGCCTGCGGATGCCCGGTGCTGATGGGGCCGCACACCTTCAATTTCGCCCTGGCCGCCGAGCTGGCGCAGGAGGCCGGCGCTGCCCGTCGCGTGCGGACGCTGCGCGAGGCAGTTGCCTTGGCCTGCGAACCGACGAGTGCGGTTCGACGCCGCGAACAGTTCGCCCGCTGCCTGGCCTTTGCGGCACAACATCGTGGTGCCGCCGACCGGATGGCACACCGCATCGCAGCGCTGCTGCACGCATCGAAACCGGCCGGCGCATGAACGCTGACGGACCGGCTGTGGTTGTCGCCTTGGGCCGACGCGTAGCGACGCGCGGGTTCGCATGAACCGGATGTTCCGCTGGATGGGCAGCGCCTGGCTGGCAGCGGTGCTGCTCGGCCTCGCGGCGTGCCAGACAGCGCCAGTCGCGCCACCGGCACCGCCCGTCGAAGCGCCGGCGCCGCCCGCCGCTCCGAAGCCGCCGCCGCGGCCGCCACGCATCGGGCTGGCGCTCGGTGGTGGCGCTGCGCGCGGTTTCGCCCACATCGGCGTCATCCAGGTTTTCGAGGAGGCGGGGATCCGCCCGTCGCTCGTCGTCGGGACCTCGGCCGGCAGCCTGGTGGCGGCGCTCTACGCCTCGGGCAAGAGCGGCGCCGAACTGGCCCGGCTGGCCGATGCGATGGACGAGTCGGCGATCACCGACTGGTCGTTTCCGGGCCGCGGGCTGATCCGTGGCGAGGCACTCGCCCGCTTCGTTCGCGAGCACAGCGGCGGGCGCTCGATCGAGCAGATGCGCCTGCCTCTGGGCATCGTCGCGACCGACCTCGACAACGGTGAGGCCATCCTGTTCCAGATCGGCGATCCGGGCGTCGCCGTGCGCGCGTCGAGCGCCGTGCCGGCCGTGTTCCAGCCGGTGCGGATCGGTAGCCGCGAATACGTGGACGGTGGACTCGTCTCGCCGGTGCCGGTGCGTTTCGCGCGCCAGATGGGGGCCGAACTGGTGATCGCCGTCGATATCACCGAACTGCCCGACGGCGCGCCCACCGGCGACGTGATGCGCATCCTGCTCCAGACCTTTTCGATCATGGGGCGCAGCATCAGTCGCTTCGAACTGCTGGATGCCGACGTCGTGCTGCGGCCCAGCCTGCGCGGTGTATCTGGCGCAGACTTCGCGGCCCGCAAGCGGGCGATCCAGGCCGGGCGCGATGCGGCGCTGGCGATGCTGCCGGAACTGAAGGCGAGGATCACCGCGCGCAGCCGTTGAACTGCAGGCCGCAGATGCGGCTTAGCAATGAAAACGGCCCGGTCGGAGACCGGGCCGAAGGGCATCTTGAAGCCTTGCTTCGGGAGATACCGAGGAGACACTCGCTCAATCTGGACCGGCGCCGAACTGTCGGCGCCGTGGCGGCTCAGGCAGCGCGGCGAACCTTGCTTGCCGTCTGGGTGGCCTTCTCGGCCGAGGCGGCGATCGCCTGGAAGCTCGATTCGGCAACGCTGGCGGCCTGCTTGGCGGCCTTCTGCGCGCCTTCGAAGGCGTTGTTGGCGGCGGCGACGGCGCTCTTCATCAGCGCGACGGCGTTCTCGCTACCTGCCGGAGCGTTCTTCACGGCAGCATCGACGACCGACAGGAACTTGCCCTGCGCTTCGGAAGTCTGCGACTCGACGAGCTTGGACAGGTCGGCGTTGGTGCTGGCGGCGATCTCGTACAGGTGACGGCTGTAAGCGGCGGCCTTCTCGGCGGCCGGCTGCAGCAGCCCGGCTTGCAGCGCGAGCAGTTCCTGGGCGTCCTTGACCGACAACGCGGCCTTGACGCTCTCGGCGGTCTCGCCCATCGTCGCCTTGGCGACCTGCAGGTTGAGCTCGACGAGCTTTTCGACACCTTCGAAAGCCTTGTTGGTCAGGCCGAAGAGTGTTTCGACATTGGCCTTGTGGGCGGCGATGAATTGTTCAGCGGTCAGCATGGTGAAACTCCTGGCAGTCGGTGGTGAAATTGGTTCTGGGGCAAAAATGGTGCACTGCACCAATGCCGCAATAGTAGCGGGCGTTTGCAGACAAATCAAGTGATTCTTGCTGCGGTGCAGCAATCTAGGCAGCGTCACCTAGACCTGGCGGACGCCCGTTGGCTTCCGAGCGAAGCGCTGGCTCAGGGGATCGGTACAGTGCGGGCACAATGCAAGGATCCGCTCGTTCCCCCCTCGCATGCGCGCACGACCGGGCCGCAAGCACCTGATGTTTGATGCAGCGTTGGCGGCGCGCGTGTGACGCCTCGAGCGAACCTGCAGTATCCCGGGCGGCCCGCCCGACGATGGGAGCAATGACGATGAAACCCCAGGTGCTGGTTGCACGCAACGTATTCCCCTCCGTGCTGGCGCGGCTGCGCGAGCATTTCGAGGTCGAGGCGAACGAGACCGACGCGGTCTGGGACCGCGCAGAACTCACGCGTCGCCTGCAGGGCAAGAGCGGGGCTTTCACTACCGGCAGCGAGCGTATCGACGCGGCGCTGCTCGCCGCCTGCCCGCAACTCAGGGCGGTGTGCAACATGGCCGTCGGCTACAACAACATCGACGTCGACGCCTGCACTGCGCGTGGCGTGCTCGTCAGCAACACGCCCGACGTGCTGACCGAGACGACGGCCGACTTCGGCTTCGCCCTGATGATGGCCGCCGCGAGGCGCATGGCGGAGTCGGAGCGCTTCCTGCGTGCCGGCGAGTGGAAGACGTGGTCGTACGACATGTTCACCGGCAGCGACGTGCATGGCGCGACCCTCGCCATCCTGGGCATGGGCCGCATCGGCCGCGCCATTGCGCGGCGCGGCGCGCTAGGCTTCGGCATGAAGGTGATCTATCACAACCGGACGCGGCTGGACGCCGCCGCCGAGGCGCCACTCAGCGCGCGCTACGTGGACCGGGAGACGCTGTTCCGCGAGGCCGACCACCTGGTGCTCGTCGTGCCCTATTCGGCGGCGTCGCACCACGCAGTAGGTGCGGCCGAACTCGCGTTGATGAAGCCGACGGCGACTCTGACCAACATAGCGCGCGGGGGGGTGGTCGATGACGCCGCGCTGGCCGTTGCGCTGCGCGAGCGACGCATCGCGGCGGCGGGGCTCGATGTCTTCGAGGGCGAGCCCAAGGTTCATCCCGGCCTGCTCGACGTGCCGAACGTCGTGCTCACGCCGCACATCGCGAGCGCCACCGTCGCCACGCGACTGGCGATGGCCGACCTGGCGGCCGACAACCTGATCGCGGCACTCGGTTGCGGGCCGCACGCCGGCCGGCCACCGACACCGGTCAATCCCGGCGTGCTGGCGTCGCGTTGAAGCGAGTCGCCAATCTGGCGGGCGTTCACCGTCCATTTCGGGCGCACCCGGCGGGCGAGCGAACCCGACAATGACCGCGTGCCGTCGCGCCAGCAGGCGCGGCGCGGTTCGCGCCCGGTCTGCGGGGAAGGGTTCGCCGTGAAGTCAATCATCCGGATCGGTCTACTGGTCTTGTCGGCGGGCGCCGCCGGGTGCGCGGGCGTGCAGGTGCACAGTGTCGGAACGAACACCGGCCAGGCCGCGTATGACCTTGTCGGCCCCAGTCTCGACATCCTCGCCACCGAGGCCGTGAGGCTCTGTCCGCAGGGCCATGCGGTGATGCGCCAGTGGCAGCGCAGCAACCGCCCGGCCGACGCGTCCGACGCCTCGGCGACGTGGGCCCTCGGCGTCGCCGCGCTGAGCTACTACCAGCAGCCTGACCAGGCTCAGATGAGCATCGCCTGCAGGGCATAGCCGCAATCGCCGGCAGCAGCCTGCCGGCGCGCGTCGGCGATCCGGCCGACGGAGCCCTGCGACAATCGATTCATGTTCGAATGGCTTCCCGTCGCGCTCGCCGCGGCCACCCTGGTGCTGCTGATCTGGCTGCTGCTGCGGCGTGCCGACGATACGGCGCTGCTGCGTGCCACCGAGGCGCTGCTGCAGGCCGGCCGTGCCGACAGCGAGCGGCTGGAGCGCGAGGTGCGCGACGAAGTCGCGCGCAGCGGCAGCACGACGCGGCAGGAACTGGCGCAGGCGCTGGCCGTGTTCCAGCAGACGCTGCTCGCGCAGACGGGCGACGTCGCGCGCACGCAGAACGAAGCGCTGCGCCAGCTCTCCGATGCCAACGAGAGGCGGCTGCTCGAAGTGCGCAACACGGTCGAGCAGCGGCTCACCGCGCTGCAGGCCGACAACGAGAAGAAGCTCGAGCAGATGCGCGCCACGGTCGACGAGAAGCTGCACGCGACGCTCGAGGCGCGGCTGGGCGAGAGCTTCAAGCAGGTCGCCGACCGGCTCGAGCAGGTCCACAAGGGCCTCGGCGAGATGCAGTTGCTGGCGAAGGACGTCGGCTCGCTGAACCGCGTGCTGACCAACGTGAAGACGCGCGGCCTCTTCGGCGAGGTGCAGCTCGCCGGGTTGCTCGAGCAGGTGTTCACTCCCGAGCAGTATGCAACCAACGTCGAGACGGTGCCCGACAGCGGCGCGCGGGTCGAGTTCGCGATCCGCCTGCCTGGCCGTCGCGACGACGGTGCGCCGCTGTGGCTGCCGATCGACGCCAAGTTCCCGCGCGAGGACTACGAGCGCCTCGTCGACGCGCAGGAGCGTGCCGACCCCGTCGCGGTGGAGGCCTCGGCGAAGGCGATCGAGAGCCGCCTGCGAGCCGAGGCGCGGACGATCCGCGAGAAGTACATCGCGCCGCCGCACACCACCGACTTCGGCATCATGTTCGTGCCGACCGAAGGCCTGTACGCCGAAGCGCTGCGCCGACCGGGGCTGATGGAGAGCCTGCAGCGCGAGCACAAGGTCGTGCTCGCCGGGCCGACGACGCTGCTCGCCACCTTGAACAGTCTGCAGATGGGATTTCGCACGCTGGCGCTCGAGAAGCGTTCGGCCGAGGTGTGGGAGGTGCTGGGCGCAGTGAAGACAGAGTTCGCCGCCTTCAGCGCCGTGCTGGCGCGCGCGAGGAAGAAGCTCGAGGAGGCCTCGAACACGATCGACCAGGCGCAGACGCGCACGAACGTGATGACGCGAAAGCTGAAGAGCGTCGAGGCGCTGCCGCAGACGCAGACCGACCTGCTGCTGCCGGGCACGGAGGCGCCGGAGGTCGATGAAGACGTCTCCTGAGGGCGAGCCACGGCGGGTTCCCCGGAGATCGTCGAAACTGCCGCTCGTGGCCATCATCGTCGGCCAGGTCTGCCTGCATGCCTGCATGGCGGGCGTGCGCGTTGCCGCGCCGCTGCAGGCGCTGCAGGCGGGCTACAGCGCCTGGGCGGTCGGCGTGCTGATGGCGCTCTTTGCGGCGGGCCCGATCGCCTTCGCGCTGCAGGCCGGGCGCCTGGCCGATCGCCACGGCTACCACCGCCCGCAGAACCTGGCCGTGGCGCTGTGCGTGGCCGGTGGTTTCGCGGCCTGCGTGTCGCAGCACTATCTGGCGCTGTGCATCGCGGCGCTGCTCACCGGCACCGGCACCAACGTCGGACTGATCACCATCCAGCGCAGCGCCGGCCGTCTGGCGCACGACGGACCCGGACGACTGCGCGTCTTCAGCTGGATCGGCCTGGCGCCGGCCATGGCCAACGTCGTCGGCCCCATCACGGCCGGCGTGCTGATCGACCACGGCGGCTTTCGCGTCGCGTTCGTGGTGCTGACGTTGATGCCGCTGGCAGCTCTGGCGTGGTCGCGCTTCGTCGAGCGGGAGGCGGCTGGTGCCGCACGGGCGGCTCCGCTGCCGCGCCGCGCCGCCTGGAACCTGCTGCAGTCGCCGCAATTGCGTCGCCTGCTGCTCGTGAACTGGCTGCTGTCGGCGAGCTGGGACATGCACAATTTCGTGTTGCCGGTGCTCGGCCACGAGCGCGGCATGAGCGCCTCGGCGATCGGCACCATCCTCGGACTGTTCGCCATTGCGGTGGCTGCGGTGCGGCTGCTCGTGCCGTTGCTGGCGCACCAGCTGCGCGAGAGCCAGGTGCTGGTTCGCGCGATGCTCTGCACGGCGGCCGTGCTCGCTGTCTACCCTCTGGTGCGCTCGGCCTGGCTGATGGCCGTCTGCGCGGTGCTGCTCGGGCTCGCGCTCGGCGCGGTGCAGCCGATGATCATGTCGACGCTGCACCAGATCACGCCCGACGAGCGCCACGGCGAGGCGATCGCGCTGCGCTCGATGGCGATCAACCTGTCGAGCACGGTGATGCCGCTCGCGTTCGGCGTCGGCGGCGCCGCGCTCGGGGCGGGCGCGCTGTTCTGGGTGATGGCGGGAGCGGTCGGCGCCGGCAGCCTGCAGGCCAGGCGGCTCTGAGCCGGCGGCGCAGCGTGCGCCCGGGTCAGAACCGGATGCCCGATGGCGTCGCTGGGGGTTGCTCGGACGCTGCGGGTGCGACCGGCGCCCTCGGTGCGGCCGGCGCGGCGCGGGACGGCTCGATGGGCTCGGTCAGCGTTGTCGCGGCAGGATACTGATAGCCGGCAGGCAGCCGGCTCTCGCGCGGGTAACCGGCCGAGTCGAGGTAGGCATTCCATGTCTCGGCGGAAAACCCCAGCAACGGCTGCTGGCCGATCATCAGTGTCGGCCCTTCGCGCGTTCCCGTCAGGCGTTGCAGGGCCGCGGCGTCCTGCTCGGTCAGGACGAGCTTCTCGACGTAGGGGACTCCGCGCTGGCGCAGCAGGGCTCGAGCGCTGCCGCACGGCGTGCAATCGGCGAACGCGTACAGCGTCACCGGATAGCGTGTCGCCACCTGTCGCAGCTCGAAGGGCAGGTCGACGGGTTCGCTGACGGCGGTTCCGCTCGCGCCGAGCGGCGTGACCCGGCCTTCGGACGGACCCGGTACGCGGTCGGTGTAGGTTACCTTGCCATCCGGTCCAACCACCTTGTAGAGCGCATGCGCCGGCAGGCACATCGCCAGCGCGGACACGGCCAGCAGGCGGGCTGCTTTCCCGAAGCGAGGAAGGGCGGGGCTGCGCATCGACGATCTCCTGGGAAGGCCGGAGAAGGGCTTCGGCCTGATCGAGTTTATCGGCCTCGCTGCTTCAATATCAAGCGCGCCGAGTGAGATCACGCCATGCCCTGGTGGCGTAGCAGCGCGTCGATGCGCGGTTCACGGCCGCGAAAGGCCTTGAAGCTCTCCAGCGCCGGGCGGCTGCCCCCCGCTTCGAGGATGGCCTCGCGGTAGCGCCGTCCGGTGGCGGGGTCGAAGACGCCGCTTTCCTCGAAGGCGCTCCAGGCGTCGGCGCTCAGCACCGCGGCCCACTTGTAGCTGTAGTAGCCCGCTGCATAGCCGCCGGCGAAGATGTGCGAGAAGCCATGGTGGAAGCGGTCGAAGGCCGGTGTCGGGACGATGCCGACCTCGCGCCGCACCTCGTCGATCACCTGCTGGATGCGACCTTCGCTGCCCGGTTCGGCGTGCAGGCGCATGTCGGCGAGCGCGAACTCGACCTGGCGCAGCGTCTGCAGGCCGCTCTGGAAGTTCTTCGCGGCCAGCATGCGGTCGAACAGGGCGCGCGGCATCGCCTCGCCGCTGTCGACGTGGGCGGTCAGGCGCCCGAGCACGTCCCATTCCCAGCAGAAGTTCTCCATGAACTGGCTCGGCAGTTCGACCGCGTCCCACTCGACGCCGGAGATGCCGGCGACGCCGATGTCGTTGACCCGGGTCAGCATGTGATGCAGACCGTGTCCGAACTCGTGGAACAGGGTCGTCACGTCGTCGTGCGTCAGCAGCGCCGGACGCAGGACACCGTCGACGGCTACCGGCGACGCGAAGTTGCAGACGAGAGCGGCGATCGGCGTCTGCAGCGAGCCCTCCGGGCGTGCCCAGCGCCCGCGCACGTCGTCCATCCATGCGCCGGGCCGCTTGCCGGGGCGGGCCTGCAGGTCCAGGTAGAACTGGCCGACGAGTTCGCTGCCCGGCGCGCTGTCCAGGCTGTGGCGCTCGATGCGAAAGAAGCGCACGGACGGGTGCCAGACCGGTGCGCTGTCCTCCCGGATACTCACGTCGAACAGCGTCTCCACGATGCGGAACAGCCCCTCGAGCACCTTCGGCTCGGTGAAGTACTGCTTGACCTCCTGGTCGCTGAAGGCGTAACGCCTCTCCTTCAGCCGCTCCGACGCGAACAGCAGGTCCCAGGTCTGCAGCTCTGGCAGGCCGAGTTCGGTGCGCGCGAATTCGCGCAGTTCGGCGAGCTCGCGCTCGGCATGCGGGCGGGCGCGGGCCGCGAGGTCGCGCAGGAAGCCGGTCACCTGCGCAGGCGACTCGGCCATCTTCGGCACGACGGACAGATCGGCGAAGCTGGCGTAGCCGAGCAGTTGCGCTTCCTCCTGGCGCAGGGCGAGGATCTCGCGCATTGCGGCGCTGTTGTCCAGCGCCGGCGGGCCCAGATCGCTGGCCCGGGTGATGTACGCGGTGTAGAGCCTCTCGCGCAGCGCGCGGTTCTCGCCGTACTGCATCAGCGGAGCGTAGCTCGGGTAGTGCAGCGTGAGCTTGTAGCCGTCCTTTCCCTGCGCATCGGCTGCCGCTCGTGCCGCCTCCAGGTCATCGCCGGGCAGACCGGCCAGCTCCCGCGCTTCGGCGTAGTAGGCAAAGCCGTCGGTGGCATCGAGCACGTGCTCGGAGTACTGCTGCGCAAGATCGGCCTGCCGTTCCTGGATCGCCGCGAAGCGCAGCTTCGCCTCGCCCTGCAACTCGGCCCCGCCGAGCACGAAGTCGCGCATCGCGTTGGAAAGCGCCTGCAGTCGCGGCGGGCTCAGCGCGGCCGCCGCCGAACCGGTCAGCACCGCCTTGTACTTCGCGTAGAGACGCTCGTCGGCGCCGAGGCGGGTGTGGAACTCGGTCACCTTGGGCAGGTTCGCGGTATAGGCCGCGCGCAACTCGGGCGTGTCGGCGACGGCGTTCAGGTGGCTCACGGCACCCCAGGCACGACCCAGGCGCTCGGTGGCGACGTCGAGCACGGCCGAAAGCGCGTCGTACTCGGCCGGCACGGCGTCGCTGGTCACGCGCTCGAGCGCGGCGTTGGCGTCGCGCAAGAGGGCATCGATCGCCGGTGTCACGTGCGCAGGGCGGATATCGGCGAAGGCCGGAAGCGACGGCGAGTCCAGAAGCGGGTTGGGCAATTCAGGTTTCATCGGTACTGTTCTTCAGCGGACGGCGCGCTCGGCGGCCTCGATCGTGTTCACGAGCAGCATGGCGCGCGTCATCGGACCGACCCCGCCCGGCACCGGTGTGATGTAGCCGGCGACCTCGCACACCGCCTTGAAGTCGACGTCGCCGCAGAGCTTGCCGTCTTCGTCGCGGTTCATGCCGACGTCGATGACGACCGCGCCCGGCTTGACCATGTCGGCCGTCAGCACGCTGCGCTTGCCGACCGCCGCGACGACGATATCGGCCTGCCTGGTATGGTGGCCGATGTCCGGCGTCGCGCTGTGACAGATGGTGACGGTGGCGTTCGCCTGCAAGAGCAGCATCGCCATCGGCTTGCCGACGATGTTGCTGCGCCCGATCACGACGGCATGCTTGCCGCGCGGGTCGCAGCCGATGGACTCGAGCATCTTCATGCAGCCGTACGGCGTGCAGGCCTTGAAGCCGGGACGCCCGATCATCAGTGCGCCTGCGTTGGCGACGTGGAAACCATCGACGTCCTTCAACGGCGAGATCGCCTCGATCACCTTGTTCGTGTCGATGTGCGGCGGCAGCGGCAGCTGAACCAGCAGGCCGTGGATGGACGGATCGGCGTTGAGAGCCCGCACGCGCGCCAGGAGCGCTTCCTCGGTCAGCGAGGCGTCGTAGCGTTCGAGCACCGAACGCAGTCCGCTGTCCTCGCAGTCCTTCACCTTGTGTCGCACGTACACCTGCGAAGCCGGGTTCTCGCCGACCAGGATCACCGCCAGCCCGGGCTGGCAGCCGCGCGCCGTGAGCGCCGCCGCACGCCGTGCAACCTCCGCGCGAATGCTCCTCGCGAGCGCGTTGCCGTCGATGAGTTGGGCAGTCATGTCATTGGCTCCATCGTGTTTGGCGCGCCCCGCGACGCGAGGTCCTGATCGGGTGTGAAGGTCTGCTTGCGGCCCATTGCGGCCGTTCGTGGGCGCCCGCTCTGGCAGTTCGACGCGGGAGCGCCAGGCCGGGCTGGCGTGTCCTGCTCCGTGTCCCCCGGCGCCGGCCTTCGGCCGCCGCCTCCTCCTTTACCTGCGCAGAACACGCCAGCCCGTCCTGACGCTCTGCCACCTTTACGGCATCGCTTGCGCAGGCACGTGTATCGGCACGCTCCGCTGGCACTGGGCCGAGGGCGGCGGGCAACCGGCTGCCGCAGGTAAAGGAGGAGACGCCAGCCGTCAGGATGGCGTCGGGGGAGAGAGCCCGGACACAAACAGTCCTGAGGACTGTTTGTGCCTGGCGAGCGCATGTGGGCTCTGCCCAATGCACGGAGGCAGCCGGTTGCCCGCCGCCCTCGGCCACGCGCTGGCCTTGGCTCGCTTCAGCACTCAAAACCGAAGGGCCGCAATGGGCCGAAAGCAGACCGCCTTGCCCCATGTGCGCGGAGACCTTCATCGGGACACCTCCATAACGACAAAGGCCGCTTCGCAGCGGCCCTTTGTGCGTACCTTGCTTCAAACCTTGACCTGCGCGCCGAGCGCGATCTTCAGCAGGTCGGCGACCGTGTTGGCGTTGAGCTTCTCCATGATGTTGGCTCGGTGCGCCTCGACTGTCTTGATGCTGATCCCGAGGTCGTCTGCGATCTGCTTGTTCAGCCGGCCGGCGACGATGCGCTCGAGCACCTGCGCTTCACGCGACGTCAGCCGGGACAGCAGAGCGTCGCGGCTGGCCGCTTCCTGGTGCTGCGAGAAGGCGGTGCGCGCCCGGTCTAGCATGCGTTCGACGAGAGCGACGAGGGCGTCCTCCTTGAACGGCTTCTCGATGAAGTCCTCGGCGCCCTTCTTCATCGTCGTCACCGCCATCGGCACATCACCGTGGCCGGTGATGAAGACGATCGGCAGCGGCGAGCGGCGCTCGACCAGGCGATCCTGCAGTTCGAGGCCGCTCATGCCTTCCATCCGGATGTCGGCGATCAGGCAGGCCACTTCGCGCGGGTCGAAGCGCGACAGGAACGACTCGGCGGAGTCGAAGCACTTGACGCGATAGTCCTTGCCCTCGAGCAGCCACTGCAGCGAATCGCGCACCGCCTCGTCGTCGTCGACGACATAGACCGTACCGCGCTTGGGGATCAGACTCATGAAGGCAGACTCACGGAAGTTGCATGGCCTTCGATCCGGGCGGATTCGACAGGCAGCGTGAACGCGAAGCGACAGCCCACGGCGACGGTCCCATTGTATAAGTTCTCCGCCCATATCCTGCCCCGGTGAGACTCGACGATCGAGCGGCACAGCGACAGCCCGATGCCCAGTCCCTCGGGCTTGGTCGAGAAGAAGGCTTCGTACAGGCGAGCCAGGACTTCATCCTTCAGCCCCGGCCCCATGTCGGTTACGCTGACCTCGACCACGCCGCCTTCCTCGGCCGTGTGGCGGGGAATGACGCGCAACTCGATGTTGCGCCGCGCCTGCGGCAAGCCGGCAGCGTCGATCGCCTCGGCGGCATTCTTCAGCAGGTTGAGCACCACCTGTTCGATGAGGATCGGGTCGGCGTGCAGCGGCGGCAGCCGTCGAGCGACGTAGGTGTGGATCGTCACGTTGCGCCGCCGCAATTCGATGCCGGCCAGCTCGACCGCGTCGTCGATGATCGTCTGGGCCTGCGTAGCCTGGCGCTGGGGCTCGCTGCGCTTCACGAACGAGCGGATGCGGTGGATGATCTGGCCCGCCCGCTGCGCCTGGCGAGCCGTCTTCTCGAGGGCGGCGATCAGATCGTCCTTCGCGATCACGTCGGCTCGGACGCGCGTGACCATGCCGTTGCAGTAGTTGGTGATCGCCGTCAGCGGCTGGTTGAGTTCGTGCGCCACCGACGAAGCCATCTCGCCCATCGTCACCAGCCGGCTCGTGACCTGCGCCTTCTCGGCCTGGCTGGCGGCGAGCGCTTCGGCGCTGCGGCGCGCCGTGATGTCGGTGGCGATCAGCATCTGGGCGAGCCGGCCGTCGGTCCACTGCAGGTAGCGCGCGCGCACGTCGAACCACTTGCGCAGGCTCTCGACATAGACCTCGCGGGTGTCGGCGCCGGCGTCGGTGAGATCGTGTGTCGGCAGGCCGCCGAGGCCGTCGATCGAATCGTCGAACTCGCCTACCGGCTGCGGCGGGCCGGATTCGCCTCCGGCCAGCAAGGTGTGCCCGCCGCCCTCGGCGCCGAACCACAGCCGATACGAGCGGTTGGCGAACAACAACTCGCCCTGCTGCACGGAGACCACCGAGACGGCGGCGTCCAACCCCTCGAGCACGGTCGTGAAGCGCTCGTGCGACGCGGAGAGCTGGTCGCGCACGCGCTTGCCTTCGGTGATGTTCGTCATCGACGTCATCCAGCCGGTCTGCTGCCCCTTCGAGTCGATCAGCGGCGACACGTAGTTGCGCGCGTCGAACACCGATCCGTCCTTGCGCATCACCTTGACTTCCACGCCACCGGCCGGGCTGCGTCCCTGGAGTTCCTGCTGCAGCAGGCGGTTGTTCTCCTCCTGTCGATCGGTCGGCCAATGCGGGAACGGCGCCCGGCGGTCGATCAGTTCCGACTCGGCAAAACCCGTCATCGCGCAGAACGCCGGATTCACGTAGGTGATGCGGCCCTCCATGTCCATCGCGCGCATGCCGGTGAGCATCGAGTTCTCCATCGCGCGGCGGAAGTTCGTTTCCGACACGAGGGCACTCTGCATCTGGACGCGTCGTCTCATGTGGCGCCACGTTCCAAGCAGCATCCACAGCGTCAGCACACTGAGTGCGACGACCATCCAGAACAGCGTGTTCCCGATCAGCCCGATCGACGTGCGGAATCCGCGGCTGCGCAGCACGAGCCCGTTGCCCGGCGGCGAGAGCGGCAGGTCGTGCACGAACGCCGCCGGTCGCACGGCGCGGCCAGGCATCGGCATCACCGAACTGGCCAGGGTGTGACCCTGTTCGTCGAGCAGCACGACCACATGGCGGTGGGTGACTTCGGCAGGCACGTAGTAGCGATGCAGGCTCTCGATCGAATACTCGGCGAGCAGCGTTCCGACGAAGGCACTGCGGTCGAGCAGCGGCAGCTGGATCTGGAACGCCGGCTGGCCCGCGGCGTTCGTGTAGGGTCTTGAGTACACGGGCAGGCGCTGGCTGCGCGCGGCGGCGAAGGTGGCTTCTGACTCACCCTTGCCATCCTCTGCCGGCAACTCCAGGGCGATGTCGTCCTCGGTTTCGCTTGCGCGGCCCTGCAAGGTCCTGGCCGAGTAGCTCGCCCTGTTCTTTCGCGCAGCGGTGAGCCAGACGAGGGCGTTGATCTCAGGGCGTTCGCGGGTGAAGCTCGCGGCCTGGCCGAGGAACTCTTCCTTGTCGATCATGCGCGTCGCGAGCTCACGCGCAATGCGGACGAGCTGTTCCTGGTTCTCGATCAGGCGCAGGCGGATCTGCTGTTGCGAGATTTCGGCGTCGCGCTTGACGGCTTCCTGCTCGCGCTCGAACTCCTCGTTGCGCAGGTACCAGAAGGCCGAAATGATCGCTGCCAGGAAGAGCAGCACCGAGACGAGGGGACCGAGCGTGGCGAAACGGTCTTGCCGGGCGGGGGTCTGGCGGCGCCACCAGCGACCGAGCAGGCGCTGGAGCCGCCCGCGCGGCGGAGCGGGGGTGGGTGTAGGCGTGGCTGAGGCCGCGGGCTGCATCGACTGATTATCGAACCGCGGCATGCGCGTGGCGGCGCATCGCCGCGCGCAACGGCAGTGCGACCGCGGCTCGTCGAAGATAGTTCATAAAGTGGCATGCAGTCTTGTTATGCGAAATGACGCTCGCGTATGCGACACTGCGCAAAAATGCCGGAACAGGGAGACAAGCATGTCAGCATTGCCCGAATCATTCCTGGGAGCCGCGACGAACGACGTCGATGCGCAGGAGACACGCGAGTGGCTCGATGCTTTGTCGGCCGTGATCGGTGCCGAAGGCGGCGAGCGCGCGCATTTCCTGCTCGAGCAGTTGATCGACCACGCGAGGCAGGCTGGCATCGACCTGCCGTTCTCCGCCAACACGGCCTACGTCAACACGATCCCGGCCGATCAGGAGCAGCGCACCCCGGGCAACATCGAGATCGAGGAGCGCCTGCGCGCGACGATGCGCTGGAATGCGATGGCAATGGTCGTCAAGGCGAACCGCCTGCACCCTGCCGACGGGGGCGACCTGGGTGGGCACATCTCCAGCTTCGCGTCGGTGGCGACGATGTTCGGCACCGGCTTCAACCACTTCTGGCACGCCGAGAGCGAAGGCCACGGCGGCGACCTGCTCTATTTCCAGGGTCACTCGTCGCCCGGCATCTATGCGCGTGCCTTCATGGAGGGGCGCATCAGCGAGGAACAACTGCTGAACTTTCGCCAGGAGGTCGACGGCAAGGGCATCTCGAGTTACCCGCACCCGAAGCTGATGCCCGAGTTCTGGCAGTTCCCGACCGTCTCGATGGGCCTCGGCCCGCTGATGGCGATCTACCAGGCGCGCTTCCTGAAGTACCTGCACGCACGCGGCATCGCCGACACCGCGAACCGCAAGGTCTGGGTCTTCTGCGGCGACGGCGAGATGGACGAGCCCGAATCGCGCGGCGCCATCGGCCTGGCCGCGCGCGAGAAGCTCGACAACCTGATCTTCGTCGTCAACTGCAACCTGCAGCGCCTGGACGGTCCGGTGCGCGGCAACGGCAAGATCATCCAGGAGCTCGAAGGCGAGTTCCGCGGCGCGGGCTGGAACGTCATCAAGCTGCTCTGGGGGAGCTACTGGGATCCGCTGCTCGCGCGCGACAAGGAGGGCCTGCTGCGCAAGGTGATGATGGACACCGTCGACGGCGACTACCAGGCGTTCAAGGCCAACGACGGCGCCTTCGTGCGCAAGAACTTCTTCGGCCGCCACCCGAAGCTGCTGGAGATGGTCGCCAACATGAGCGACGAGGACGTCTGGCGCCTGAACCGAGGCGGCCACGACCCGCAAAAGGTCTATGCGGCGTTCCACCGCGCGGTCCATCACCAGGGCCAGCCTAGCGTGCTGCTGATCAAGACAGTCAAGGGCTTCGGCATGGGCAAGAGCGGGGAGGGCAGGAACACCGCGCACCAGACGAAGAAGCTCGTCGACGAGGACGTGAAGGCATTCCGCGATCGCTTCAACATCCCGATTCCCGACGACCAGCTGGCCGACATCCCGTTCATCAGGCCGGCCGCAGACACTCCGGAGATGAGGTACCTGCACGATCACCGCAAGGCGCTCGGCGGCTATCTGCCGCGTCGACGCGCCAGGGCGGACGAGAAGCTCGCCGTGCCGCCGCTCGACGCCTTCAAGGCCGTGCTCGAGCCGACCGCCGCGGGGCGCGAGATCTCGACGACGCAGGCCTTCGTGCGATTCCTGACACAACTGCTGCGCGACAAGGATCTCGGGCCGCGCGCGGTGCCCATCCTCGTCGACGAGGCGCGCACCTTCGGCATGGAAGGCCTGTTCCGCCAGATCGGGATCTACAACCCCGAGGGCCAGAACTACACGCCGGTCGACAAGGACCAGGTGATGTACTACCGGGAAGACAAGGCCGGACAGGTGCTGCAGGAAGGCATCAACGAGGCCGGCGGCATGAGCAGCTGGATCGCCGCGGCGACGTCGTACTCGACGAACAACCGCATCATGGTGCCGTTCTACGTCTACTACTCGATGTTCGGCTTCCAGCGCATCGGCGACCTCGCCTGGGCGGCGGGCGACATGCAGGCGCGGGGCTTCCTGCTCGGCGGGACCTCGGGTCGAACGACGCTCAACGGCGAAGGGCTGCAGCACGAGGACGGGCACAGCCACATCCTGGCCGGCACGATTCCCAACTGCGTCAGCTACGACCCGAGTTTCGCGCACGAAGTGGGCGTGATCCTGCACCACGGCCTGAAGCGCATGGTCGAGCAGCAGGACAACGTCTACTACTACCTGACGCTGCTCAACGAGAACTACCCGCAGCCCGGCCTGAAGCCGGGCACCGAGGAGCAGATCGTCAAGGGCATGTACCTCTTGGAGGAGGGCGCCAAGAAGACCCCGCGGGTCAACCTGCTCGGCAGCGGCACGATCCTGCGCGAGAGCATGGCGGCGAGGGAGCTGCTAGACGCCGACTGGGGCGTGGCTGCCAACGTCTGGAGCTGCCCGAGCTTCAACGAACTGGCGCGCGATGGCCAGGACGCGGAGCGCTGGAACCTGTTGCACCCGACCGAAGCAGCTCGCGTGCCGTTCGTCGCGCAGCAACTCGGCAAGTTCGCCGGCCCGGTGATCGCGGCCACCGACTACATGAAGAACTACGCCGATCAGATCCGCGCCTTCATGCCCAAGGGGCGGACGTACAAGGTGCTCGGTACCGACGGTTTCGGGCGCAGCGACTTCCGCAGCAAGCTGCGCGAGCATTTCGAGGTCAACCGCCACTACATCGTGGTCGCTGCGCTGAAGGCGCTCGCCGACGAGGGCACGCTGCCCGCGGCGAAGGTGGCCGCGGCGATCGCGAAGTACGGCATCAATGCCGACAAGATCAACCCGCTGCACGCGTAAGCGCAAAACGGGGTCGGTCCTGCGGCGCAGGCTCGCGATGCGCAGCGCGACGTGAGCCGAAGCCGAAGACGCCCCGCCTACGGAGACAACAGATGGCACTGATCGAAGTCAGCGTTCCGGACATCGGGGACTTCAAGGAGGTCGAGATCATCGAGCTGATGGTCGCGCCCGGCGACAGCGTCAGGACCGAGCAGAGCCTGATCACCGTCGAGAGCGACAAGGCGTCGATGGAAATCCCTTCGTCGCATGCGGGCGTGGTGAAGGAGGTTCGCGTCAAGGTCGGCGACAAGGTTTCGCAGGGCAGCGTCGTCGTGTTGCTCGATGCGACCGGTACCGCGCCCGTCGTCGTGCGCGAGGAGACGCCCGGCGGAGCGCCGCGGGTGGTCGTGGCCGCGCCGGCGCCGACGGAGCACGTTGCGCCCACCGCAGCGCTGCCGGCGGTGGCGCCCGAGCCAGCCGCCGGGGCGTTGCCTCACGCCTCGCCCAGCATCCGCAAGCTCGCCCGCGAGCTGGGCGTGCCGCTGGCCGAGGTTCGCGGCAGCGGGCCGAAGGGCCGCATCACGCAGGGTGACGTGCAGGGCTTCGTCAAGGGGGTGATGAGCGGCAGCGTGCAGACCGTCGCGCAGCAGACCAGGGCGCCGGCCGCAACGCTGGCTGCCGCCGGCGCTGCCTTTCCGGGCCTGCTCCCGTGGCCGCAGGTGGACTTCGCGAAGTTCGGACCGGTCGAGCGAAGGGATCTCTCGCGCATCAAGAAGATCAGCGGCGCGAACCTGCACCGCAACTGGGTCGTGATCCCGCACGTCACGAACCACGACGATGCCGACATCACGGAGCTCGAGGCCTTCCGCGTCCAGACGAACAAGGAGAGTGAGAAGTCCGGCATCAAGGTCACGATGCTCGCCTTCCTGATCAAGGCCTCGGTCGCGGCGCTGCAGAAGTTTCCCGAGTTCAACGCCTCGCTCGACGGCGAGCAGCTCGTGCTGAAGCAGTACTTCCACATCGGTTTCGCCGCCGACACGCCGAACGGCCTGATGGTTCCGGTGATCAAGGACGCCGACAGGAAGGGCATCTTCCAGATCTCGCAGGAGATGGGCGAACTCGCAAAGAAGGCGCGCGAGGGCAAGCTCTCACCGGCAGAGATGAGCGGCGGGTGTTTCTCGATCAGTTCGCTAGGCGGCATCGGCGGGCGCTACTTCACGCCGATCATCAATGCGCCGGAAGTGGCCATCCTCGGCGTCTGCAGGAGCGCCACCGAGCCGCGCTGGGACGGCAAGGCCTTCGTGCCGAGGCTGATGCTGCCGTTATCGCTGTCGTGGGACCACCGCGTGATCGACGGCGCTTCGGCCGCGCGCTTCAATGCGTATCTCGGCCAGATCCTGGCGGACTTCCGCCGCGTCTTGCTGTAACGGACACTGACATGTGCCCCCAAGCTCACATTCGTTCGCTGCCCCCCGAGGGGGCGCAGGCCTCCCTTGGGACGGCCCGGCAGGAGGCCTGACATGGCACAGATCGACATCAAGGTACCCGACATCGGCGACTTCAGGGATGTCGCGATCATCGAGCTGCTCGTCAAGCCTGGCGACAGCGTGAAGGCCGAGCAGAGCCTGATCACGGTCGAGTCCGACAAGGCGTCGATGGAGATCCCGTCGTCGCACGCCGGCGTCGTGAAGGAGCTGAAGGTCAGGCTCGGCGACACGGTGAACGAGGGCGCGGTGATCCTGACGCTCGAGGCAGAAGGGGCTGCGGCGGCACCCACGCCAACAATCCGCTCCCGTGGCTGCGGGAGAGCGACCCGGGTCCGCACCCGCCGCGCCAGCCCCGGTTTCCGTTTCGGCGGGCGAGGAGCGCGGTGAGGGTCGGCCAGGCGCTCCGGTCCCCTCCACCTTCACCGGCACCGCCGATCTCGAATGCGATCTGCTCGTGCTCGGCGCCGGCCCTGGAGGCTACTCGGCGGCGTTCCGGGCTGCCGACCTCGGGTTGAAGACCGTGCTCGTCGAGCGCTACGCCACGCTCGGCGGCGTGTGCCTGAATGTCGGCTGCATTCCCTCGAAGGCGCTGCTGCACGTGGCCGCGGTGATCGACGAGGTCAAGCACTTCGAGTCGCTCGGCGTGAGCTTCGCCGAGCCGACCGTCGACATTGCCAAGCTCAGGTTGCACAAGGAAAGGGTCGTCGCCAAGCTTACCGGCGGCCTGACCGCGATGGCGAAGATGCGCAAGGTCGCGGTGGTGCAGGGCGCGGGCGAGTTCGTCGACCCGTTCCACCTGAAGGTCGAACTCGCCAAGGGAGGCCTGCAGACGATCCGGTTCGGGCAGGCCATCATCGCCGCCGGGTCCGAGGCGGTGAAGCTGCCCTTCCTGCCGAAGGACGACCCGCGCGTCGTCACCAGCACCGGCGCGCTCGAGCTGCGCCAGCGACCCAAGCGCATGCTGATCATCGGTGGCGGCATCATCGGCCTCGAGATGGGCACGGTGTACTCGACGCTCGGTGCGCGGCTCGACGTGGTCGAGATGCTCGACGGCCTGATGCTCGGCGCCGACCGCGATCTCGTCAGGGTGTGGCAGAAGTTGAATGCGCCACGCTTCGACCACATCATGCTCAAGACGAAGACCGTCGGCGCCGAGGCGAGGAAGGACGGCATCCTCGTGAAGTTCGAAGCGGTCGACGGAGCCGCGGTCCAGATGAAGGAGCAGTTGTACGACCTCGTCTTGCAGGCCGTGGGCCGGGTGCCTAACGGGAAGAAGATCGCGGCCGAGAAGGCCGGTGTCGTCGTCGACGAGCGCGGCTTCATCGCCGTCGACAACCAGATGCGCACCAACGCGCCGCACATCTTCGCGATCGGCGACATCGTCGGCCAGCCGATGCTCGCGCACAAGGCGGTGCACGAAGCGCACGTGGCGGCCGAAGCGGCGGCCGGGCACAAGGCGGCTTTCGACCCACGCGTGATCCCGAGCGTCGCCTACACCGACCCCGAGGTGGCCTGGGTCGGCGTGACCGAGGACGACGCCAAGGCCCAGGGCCTGAAAGTGGGCAAGGGCCTCTTCCCTTGGACGGCCTCGGGCCGTGCGATCGCCAACGGGCGCGACGAGGGCTTCACGAAGCTGTTGTTCGACGCGGAGACGCACCGCATCGTCGGTGGCGGCATCGTCGGCACGCACGCCGGCGACATGATCGGCGAGATCGCGCTCGCCATCGAGATGGGCGCCGACGCGGTGGACATCGGCAAGACGATCCACCCGCACCCGACGCTGGGCGAGAGCATCGGCCTCGCGGCCGAGGCGTTCGAAGGAGCCTGCACCGACCTGCCCCCGCCGAGGCGCTGACAGCGCGGTCGCCTGAGGCCTGGGCAGCCGCGCCGGATCGTCGGGGCCGGCGGCCGATCTGCTCGTGGGGGCGGCAGGGGGGATGCCGTGCACGCGCTGATCTCGAACCGGAGCCAAGGAAGCTGTCGGGCCGTGTGAAGCGGGAGGCCGGTCCGCCCGCAACGACAGCGGTGCCGGCAAACCGCTCAAGTCCGCGCCGCCTTGGACGACATCTAGGCGATGCGCCTGACTTTGTCGTCGTCCACTCCCCTTGGTCGTTCGCCGCGGGTCCTCCGCCGCGCCCGCGCGGCAGTGGCGCGCCGGCTCGCGATCGCGCTGACGGCACTGGCCCTGGGCTGGGCCATCGCGGCGCCGGCACCACCCGGCGCGCGCGAGGTCGAGCGGATCCACGCCGCGGCGGCAGGCCTGGGGGCGCTGGCTCCGCTGCTGAAGGCGGCGTCCGGGCTCGACGACGCGGGCAAGCTGCTCGCGGCGAACCGGTTCTTCAACGAGCGCATCCGCTTTCGCGACGATGTCGAGGTCTGGGGCGAAAGTGATCGCTGGGCGAGTCCGCTCGAACTGCTGGCCAAGGGCGAGGGCGACTGCGAGGACTTCGCGATCGCCAAGTACTTCAGCCTGCTGGCGCTCGGCATCCCGCGCTCGCAGCTTCGCCTCGTCTACGTGGAGGCGCGGCTGGCAGATGCGTCCGCCGGTCCACGGGCGCACATGGTGCTGGCGCACTACGCCGCGCCGGGCGCCGAGCCGGCGATCCTCGACAACCTGGTCACGGCGGTGCGACCGGCCGAGCAGCGCAGCGACCTGACGCCGGTGTTCAGCTTCAACGCCGACGGGATGTGGCAGGGCCTCGGCACGAAGCCGGCCGGTGATCCGCTGGCGCGCCTGTCACGTTGGCGCGAAGTGCTGGCCCTGGCTCACAGCGAAGGCTTCCCGTGATGCGGCACTTCCAGGCTCGCCTCGTCCGCTTCTCCAAGGGGATGCCCGGTGCTCTTGGGGCGGTCCCGCGGGCACCGACAGGCTTCGGCGGGAATCGCCCATGTCGTTGATTCGCCAATTCGGGGGGCTGCTGCTGTTCACGCTGCTGCTGGCGCTGCTCGGCGGGGCGGGAATCAACATGCTGTCGGCGCACGGCTGGGCGCAGAACCGGCTCCAGCTCGTGAACAGCGAGAGCGCGGCGCGGCTGGCCCTGGCGCTGTCGCGCCCGCGCGTCGATCGTGCGCAGATCGAGCTGCGGCTCGCCACCGAGCTTGCGAGCGGCGTCTACCAACAGCTGCAATTCGAGCCCGCGGACGGGGGTGCTCCGTTCGTTCGCGAGCGCGCGCAGCCGATCGGCGAGGCCCCGGCCTGGTTCCTGCGCTGGGCTGCGCTCGAGCCGGTTGCGGGGCGGGCGCAGGTTTTCGATGGCTCGCGCGCGCTGGGCACGATCGAAGTCACCGGCAGCATCGTGCCTGCACAAGACGAGCTGTGGCGCGCCGGCTTGCGCGTCGCCGCCGTGCTCGGCGCGACCGGTCTGGCAGCCGCCTTGATCGCGGCGCTCGGACTGCTGCGCGTGCGTCGCGCGCTCGCCGCGACGGTGGGCCAGGCGCAGGCGCTGCTGGAGGGCAGATTCGTCACCCGGCCCGAGCCTGCGCAACCCGAATTGCGCTCGTTGACGCGCGGCATGAACGCGGCGGTCGCTCGCCTGAAGGCGACGTTCGACGTCCAAACTGCCCAGCTCGAGCGGCTGCGCCATCGGGTGCAATGTGACGGGCTCACGGGCCTGTCGAACCGCAGTCACTTTCTCGCCCAGCTCGAGGCCACGTTGCAGCGCGAGGACGGCGCCGAGCACTGCGGCCTGGTGCTGTTGCGTCTGCGCGATCTGGCGGGACTCAATCGCGAGATCGGTCGGGCCGCGACCGACCGCATTCTCGGCGCGATCGCCCAGGCGCTGCTCCCGTACGGCGAACGCGTGCCGGGATGCATGCTGGGCCGCCTGAACGGGGCCGACTTCGCGCTCTGCCTGCCCGTCGGCGGCGTCGCGCGCGAGTCGGCGCAGGCTCTGGCAGCCGCGCTGCGGGCCGTGCTGCCCGGGCTCGGGCAGGGCATCGCGGTGGCGGCCGGTGCCGTCGAGTTGCGCCGCGAGACGCCGCTGGCCCATGCGCTGGCGGCTGCCGACGAAGCTCTGGCGCGCGCCGAGGCCCGCGGCGCGTACGAAGTGGAACTGGGCGGCGAGTGCGCCGGCGATCTGAAGGGAGAGGACGCCTGGCGCCTGGACATCACCGACGCGCTGACGCACGGCCGCCTGAAACTGGTGGAGTTCCCGCTGCTCGACGCCGCCGGCGAACTGGTCCACCTGGAGGCCCCGCTGCGCCTGCAGCTCGAGCCGAGCGGCCCCTTCGAAGTGGCCGCGCGCTGGCTGCCGCTCGCCGTTCGTGTGCGGATGACGTCCGATGTGGACCTCTGCGCCGTCGCGCTCGCGCTGTCCGAGAGTGCCCAGGATGGCAAGCCGCGCTGCGTCAACCTGGCGCCCGCCTCGCTGGCCGAGAGTGGCTTCGTACCGCGGCTGCGTGCGCTCCTGTTCGCCGCGCCCCGTGTGGCGCGCAAGCTCTCGCTCGAGGTGGCCGAGGTTGCCGCCATCGAGCGCTTCACCCTGCTGCAGGAACTCTGCAGGCAGTTGCGCCCGTGCGGGGTCCGGCTCGGACTCGAACACGCCGGTGCGCGGCTCGGCCAGATCGAACGCCTGTTCGATCTTGGGCTCGAGTTCGTCAAGCTCGACGCGACAACCACCCGCGGCGCAGGCAGCGACCCGAAGCGCATGAAGGTCGTGCAGTGCAGCGTCGAACTGCTGCACAGCCTGTCGCTTCAGGTCTATGCCGAAGGCGTATGCGACGACGACGATGCGCGCGCACTGTGGGCCTGCGGCATCGACGCCATCACCGGGCCCTGGGCGACGGAGCGGACGAGCGCGGTGGGCGGCTGAGGCGCGGCGCGCGCCGGGCCAATGGCGCGGACTTGAGGGATCGCCGGAGCTCAGCCGATGTCGGCGCAGTGCAGGCCGAATTCGCCGCGCCGCTGATCTTCGAAGAAGCGCCGCAGCGTCTCGCGCACGGTGCGAAAGGCAAGCTGGTCCCAAGGGATAGAGGCCTCGGAAAACAGTTGCGCCTCGATGGTCTCGGGGCCGGGCGCGAACTCGGTGTCGAGCAGGCGCGCACGGTAGAACAGGTGCACCTGGCCGACACGCACCACGTTGAGCACGGTGTACAGCCCCTCGAGTTGGATGCGCGCGCCGGCCTCCTCCACCGTCTCGCGCACGGCGCCCTCGGCGATCGTCTCGCCGAGTTCGAGGAATCCCGCCGGCAGCGTCCACAAGCCGTAGCGCGGCTCGATGTTGCGTCGGCAGAGCAGCACCTCGTTGCCCCAGACCGGCACCGTGCCGACGACGTTCAGCGGGTTTTCGTAGTGCACGTGCCCGCAGACGGTGCAGGTCGCGCGGTCGCGGTTGTCGTCGGCCGGAACCTGGTAGCGCACCGGTCCGCCGCAGGCCTTGCAATGCTTGAAACTTCGTGCTTCGAACATGGGGGGCAGTGTATCGCCGGACCATGGTCGAAGCCTCCGCGTCGCAGTGCGCGTGGCATGATGCGGGCACCCTCTGTTCCCGTGTTCACGGAGTCTGCTCCCATGTCGTTCGTCATTCCCGTCGCGCCACCTGCCAGCGTTCCCGTCCACGGTGCGGAGGGCGCGCGGTTTGCCGTGCATCGCATCTACTGCGTCGGCCGAAACTATGTGGAGCACGCGGTCGAAATGGGCTACTCAGGGCGCGAGCCGCCGTTCTTCTTCATCAAGCCGGCCGACGCAGTGCTGCCGGTGCGCGAGGGCGCAGTCGGCGAGATGCACTACCCGAGCCTGACGCGCGACCTTCAACACGAGGTCGAACTGGTGGTGGCCGTCGGGAAGGGCGGGCGCGACATCGCGGCGAAAGACGCGCTCTCGCATGTGTGGGGATACGCCGTCGGTCTCGACATGACGCGGCGCGACCTGCAGGGCGCGATGAAGAAGCAGGGCCGGCCGTGGTGCATCGGCAAGGCGTTCGAGGAGTCGGCGCCGATCGGCGAACTTCGTCCGGCCGCGCAATGCCGCATCGACGCCGAGACCGAGGTCCGCCTCGACGTCAACGGCCAGCCGCGCCAGGCCAGCCGCATCGGCAAGCTGATCTGGAGCATTGCGGAGATCATCGAGCAGCTGTCGAGCGCGTGGACGCTGGCGCCGGGCGACCTGATCTACACCGGCACGCCCGAGGGAGTGGCGGCCGTCGTGCGGGGTGACACGCTGTGCGCCAGCGTGGAAGGCGTGGGGTCGTTGCAGCTGAGAATTGTCTGAAATGTTGCACGCCCAAGTTCACTTCGTTCGCACCTTCGCAGGCCGCGCCGGGCCACTGGCCCAGCGCCTCGCCAGGCACGATCAGTCCACTGGACTGCTCATGTCCGGGCTCGGCCTCCCAAGGGGGCGCTCAGCGCCCTTGGGGCGGCCCGGAGGGCACTGAGGTGAAGCTCTACAACTTCTTCCGCTCGTCGGCGTCTTTCCGCGTGCGCATCGCGCTGGCGCTGAAGGGTCTGGCCTACGACTACGTGCCCGTGCATCTGCAGCGCGACGAGCACCTCGCGCCGTCGTATGCCGGCCTTGCGCCGACGCAGCTCGTGCCGCTGCTGGAAGACGGCGAGATACGCATCGCGCAGTCGCTGGCGATCATCGAGTACCTCGACGAGCTGCATCCGCAACCGCCGCTGCTGCCGGGCGATGCGCCGGGGCGTGCCCGCGTGCGCGCCCTCGCGCTCGACGTCGCGTGCGAGATCCACCCGCTGAACAACCTGCGCGTGCTGCGCTACCTGGTGCGCGAACTTGGCGTCAGCGAGGACGCGAAGGACGCCTGGTATCGACACTGGGTCGAAGGCGGTCTCGCGGCCGTGGAACGGCAGCTGGCCGGCCATCCGGCGACCGGGCGCTTCTGCCACGGCGACACGCCGACGCTGGCCGACTGCACGCTCGTGCCGCAGATCTTCAACGCGCGACGTGTCGACTGCCGGCTCGACCATGTGCCGACGGTGATGCGCGTATTCGACGAATGCATGTGCCTGCCGGCGTTCGACGGCGCGCAGCCGAGCCGCTGTCCCGACGCGGCCTGACGCGCGTGCACCCCGACTGGCTGCGGCCCGAAGACCTGCCGCCACGGGTGGGCGCCGTGATGAGCACGCGCCACGGCGGTGCCAGCGGCGGGCCGTGGGCCAGCTTGAACCTGGGCGTTGCAGTGGGCGACGAGGCTGCCGCGGTGGCACGCAATCACCGTACGTTCGCGCAGGCGATCGGTGCCACGCCGGTCTACCTGAGGCAGGTGCACGGTGCGAAGGTCGTGCGCCTCGGGCGTCACGACACCGAGCCGCGAGCCGCGTTGCACGAAGGCGATGCGAGCCTGGCCACCGAGCCCGGCATCGCCTGTGCCGTGCTGGTCGCCGACTGCCTGCCGCTGCTGTTCGCGGCTGCCGGCGGCCGCGCAGTGGCTGCCGCCCACGCCGGGTGGCGCGGGTTGGCGGCCGGCGTCGTCGAGGCCACGCTGCGCGCGCTGTGCGAGGCCGCGCAATGCGATGCCGGCGACGTGCGGGTGTGGCTCGGCGCCTGCATCGGGCCCCGCCGCTTCGAGGTGGGCGTGGACGTGCTGCAGGCCTTCGGTGCCGACCCTGCGCAGCCAGACGGGCAGCACTTCACCCCTCGCACCAGTGGGCCGCCGGGCAAGTGGTTTGCGAACCTGCCGCAATTGGCGCGCGATCGTCTTCATGCCGCCGGGGTCCGCGCGATCGGTGGCGGCGCCTGGTGCACGGCGGAGGAACCGTCGAGGTTCTTCTCGTACCGGCGCGACGGCAGCAACCGGACGCATGGCCGCTGCCATCTGGATTCGGCATTGACGCCGGCTCCTCACCGGATGCCGGGGCGCCCCGAACGTCATGACCGGGTCAGCGGGATGCGATGCAACGCGATGCGGGCGAAGGCAGCAGAATGGTGGCCTCGCCGGTGCGGCTGCACAGTGACGACGGCGGAGGCCCCGCGGGGCGACAACATGGAGAAGCGATGAAGAGCAAACCTGCCGCGCCCGCGGCCAAGGCCGCGCAGCGCCCGCCGGCAATGCCTGCTGGCGTGGCCGAACTCGGCGCCGAGCTTGCGCGCAACCTGCAGACGCTGGCCGCAACGAGCGTGCCGTTGCCGGTTCTGACGAAGTTGCAGGGTGAATATCTGCAGCAGGCCGCGGCGCTGTGGAACCAGACCGTCGCGCAGCCGCAGGCCGGGGCGCAGACCGATCGCCGCTTCGCCGGTCAGGACTGGGCGGCCAACCCGACGGCCGCCTACATGGCGCAGATCTACCTGCTCAACGCGCGCACGCTGATGCAGTTGGCCGAGAGTGTCGAAGCCGACGCCAAGACGCGCCAGCGCATCCGCTTCGGCGTGCAGCAGTGGGTCGAGATGGCCTCGCCCAGCAACTACCTCGCGCTCAACCCCGAAGCGCAGCGCCTGGCGCTGGAAACCAAGGGCGAAAGCATCGCGCAGGGCTTGCGCCACCTCTGGCAGGACGTGCAGCAAGGCCATCTTTCGCAGACCGACGAGAGCGCGTTCGAGGTCGGACGCAACGTCGCCACCACCGAAGGCAGCGTGGTGTTCGAGAACGAGTTCTTCCAGCTGCTCGAATACAAGCCGCTGACACCGAAGGTCTACGAGCGGCCGCTGCTGATGGTGCCGCCCTGCATCAACAAGTACTACATCCTGGACCTGCAGCCCGACAACTCGCTGATCCGCTACGCGGTGGCGCAGGGGCACCGCGTGTTCGTGGTGAGCTGGTGCAACCCCGACCAGAGCCTGGCCCGAAAGACCTGGGACGACTACATCGAGCATGCCGCGATTCGCGCCATCGACGTGGTGCAACAGATCACCGGCGCGAAGACGATAGCCACGCTCGGCTTCTGCGTCGGTGGCACCATCCTCGCCACCGCGCTCGCCGTGCTGGCGGCGCGTGGCCGCCAGCCGGCGCAGAGCATGACGCTGCTGACGACGCTGCTCGACTTCAGCAACACCGGCATTCTCGACATCTTCATCGACGAGGCGATGGTGAAGATGCGCGAGATGACACTCGGGCCCGACAGCCCGAACGGGGGGGGCCTGCTGAAGGGCCAGGAGCTCGCATCGACCTTCAGCTTCCTGCGCCCGAACGACCTGGTGTGGAACTACGTGGTCGGCAACTACCTGAAGGGCGAGACGCCGCCGCCGTTCGACCTGCTGTACTGGAACGGCGACGGCACGAACCTGCCGGGGCCGATGTACTGCTGGTACCTGCG
This sequence comes from uncultured bacterium, assembly GCA_963802435.1. Classification (GTDB taxonomy): domain Bacteria; phylum Pseudomonadota; class Gammaproteobacteria; order Burkholderiales; family Burkholderiaceae_C; genus CAIKUF01. The sequence goes on along the minus strand of CAWDIT010000011.1, from coordinate 460,525 downwards.
CAACACGTATCACGAGAACAAGCTCGTCATGCCTGGCACGGCGACGACCTGCGGCGTGCCGGTGGACCTGCGCAAGATCGACGCGCCGGTGTACATCTACGCGTCGCGCGAGGACCACATCGTGCCTTGGGAAGGCGCGTACCTCAGCACGCAGGCGCTCTCCGGAGAGAAGCGCTTCGTGCTCGGCGCATCGGGCCACATCGCCGGCGTGATCAATCCGCCGGCGAAGGGGAAGCGCAACTACTGGGCCAATCCGCCCGGCAGTGCGCTGCCCGCGAAGGGGCTGGACTGGCTGGCACACGCGCAGGAGATTCCCGGCAGCTGGTGGCCCGATTGGTCAGCCTGGCTCGCAAGCCACGCGGGCAAGCAGATCGCAGCGCCGCGTGCGCCGGGCAACCGGGCCTACAGGCCGATCGAGCCGGCGCCGGGGCGCTATGTGAAGGTCAAGGCGTCGGCATGAGCGGGCGACGTGTCGGCGCATAGTCTCTGACACTGCCCATGCGCCAGCCCGGGCGACGACCGAATGGCAGTTGAAAGACGACAGCAAGCTTCGACGGCGAACCGATCGGAAGAATTGCCTCGTTCAACACGCTGCGCACGCCTCCAGCAACTCGATCGCAGCCCGTTCTAGCGTCGCCGCCTCGCCATCCGCCAGCGCAACAACACGAGCATCCTCGAACCCTGCGAAGTTCGCCTTCATCGACTTCAGATACCCCGGGTCGTAGTGCACGCGCATCAGCTCGAGGAACACCTCGGCGATGCGCCCGGCGCGCGCGGCGGCCTGCCAGGCTTGCACAGTCTCGCGACCACGCAGCGTGAGCAGGGCGTCGAGCTGGCGGCAGAAGAGCTCGACGTCGCGCACGAAGAAGTCGTAGTCCTGCAGCAGAAGCGCGAGGCGCCCGCTGTCGGGCATCTCGACGTTCAGGCAGCGGCCATGCTCGCGCATCCGGCGGATCAGCGCCTCCGGCACGCGCAGGTTGCCGATCTTCTTGCTCTCGGCCTCGACGTACACCGGGCGCTGCGCGTCGAAGTGCCGCAGCGCGTTCCAGACGACCGTCTCGAACGCCTTCTGCGACGGCTGTGGCCGGCCGGGCAGCATGCCGAGCACCGAGCCGCGGTGGCTGGCCAGGGCCTCGAGGTCGAGCACCTGGGCGCCGGCGTCGCGCAGCGCGCCGAGCAGGCGCGTCTTGCCGCTGCCCGTCTTGCCGCAGACCACGTCGAACCGCAGGCCCAGCGGCAGCGCTTCGAGCTCGGCCATCACCGCGGCGCGAAAGGCCTTGTAGCCGCCGTCCAGCACGTGGGTGCGAAAGCCCATCTGGTCGAGGAACCAGGCCATGCTGCCAGAGCGCTGGCCGCCGCGCCAGCAGTACACCAGCGGCTGCCAGGTCTTGGGCAGGTGCATCACGTCGCGTTCGATGTGGGCAGCGATGTTCTTCGCCACCAACGCCGCGCCGCGCTTCCTGGCCTCGAAGGCCGAGACCTGCTTGTATTCGGTGCCGACCAGCTTGCGCTCGGCGTCGCCGAGCACCGGCCAGTTGACGGCGCAGGGCAGGTGGTCTTCGTCGAATTCGCCGGGCGAGCGCGCGTCGATCACGGCGCCGAAGCTGCCGAGCCTGGCGATGGCCTGTTCGGCGGTGAGGGTTTGAATGGTCATGGGCCGGATTGGCGATGGGTATGCAGCGTTGGCAGGAGAGCGGCGCACTTCAGCCGGCGTCGAAAAACAACTTCAGCACGCCCTTGGCGACGAAGCCCACCATGCCGAACCCGAGCCCGAGCAGCAGTATGAAGGTGCCGAAGCGGCCGGCCTTCGACTCGCGCGCCAGCTGCAGGATGATGAACACCATGTAGATCATGAACGCGCCGACGCCGAAGGTCAGCCCGAACTGCGCGATCTGCTCTTCGGTGAAGCCGAACATGGTGGCCCCGGCCGACTGGCTGTCAGGCCTGCCCGGGCAGGCCCGAGGTGTCGATGAGGTCGCGGTAGGCGTGCCAGCTCGCGTGCCCGAGCAGCGGCACGACGAGCACCAGGCCGAGCATCGCCGTGGCCATGCCCGCCAGCGTCAGCCCCATGATCAGCGCGGCCCACAGCGCCAGCGGCACCGGGTTCGCCATCACCGCGCGCCAGCTCGTCAGCACGGCCGCCAACACGCCGATGCGGCGGTCCAGCAGCAAGGGGATGGCCACCACGCTCGAAGCGAAGATCGGCGCGGCGAGCACGCCGCCGAGCGCCAGCCAGGCCTCGAAGAGCAGCGAATCGGGGCGCAGAACGACGACGCGCAGGAAGTCCGCCGGGTTGTCGACCGGTGCGGAGGCGAAGCGGGTGATCAGCGCGGCCGAGGTCAGCACCCAGCCGGTGCCGGCCAGCGCGAGCAGCAGGCCGAAGGCGACGAGGCGGCCGTCGCGCGGGCGCCAGGCGCCCAGGGCCGTGTGCAGGCCGGCCGGCTCGCCGCGCGAGAGCGCGCGGCTGATCGCATAGAGCCCGGTGGCGAGCACCGGCGCCACGAGCAGGAAGCCGGAGAAGGCCCCGGCGAGCCACCAGAACTGGCCGCGCGCCGCCAGGAGCAGCGCGGTACCGAATAGCGCCAGCACGGCGCCGTGCAGCAGCGCCGGGCCCGGACACAGCCGCAGGTCCTGCCAGCCGAGCGCCAACCAGGCCAGCGGCCGCAGCAGCGGCAGTGCCTTCACTTCGGCGCGGCGTGACTCCTGGAGTGCGGTGGGGCTGCGCATCGACTCAGCTTATCAGTGTCGCGCCAGCGCCTGGCGAGGGGTCGGCCGCTTGGTGGCCCTCACGGTGCGATCGCTTCGAGCAGCTCGGTCTCTATCGCGATCTGCTCGCGGTTCTGCTGCAGCGCCGGGCCGTCGACGAGAAAGATGTCTTCCACCCGCTCGCCGAGCGTCGTGATCTTCGCGAGCTGCAGGTTCACGTGGTGGCGCGCCAGCACGCGGGCGATCGCGTAGAGCAGGCCGGTGCGGTCGCTCGCCGAGACACCGAGCAGCCAGCGCTGGGCACGCTCGTCGGGCCGCAGCGTCACGCGCGGTGTGATCGGGAAGCTCCTGACCCGGCGCGACACGCGGCCGCGCTTCGGCTCGGGCAGCGGCCCGACGGCCGCGAGCGCGAGCGCGAGCTGCGTCTCGACGAGCGAGAGCAGGTCGCGGTGCTGCAGGTCGAGGTGCGGGCTGATGACCTGGAAAGTGTCGAGCGCGAACCCGCTGCGCGAAGTGTGCACCTTGGCGTCGAGGATGTTGAAACCGGCGCTGTCGAAATAGCCGCAGATGCGGGCGAACAGGTCGGCCTGGTCGGGCGCGTAGACGAGCACCTGCAGCCCCTCGTCGAGCGACGACGGGCGCGCGCTGACGATGGGCTTCGGCGTATTCACGTGGCGGTGCAGCGCGCGGGCATGCCAGGCGATCTCCCCCGCGTCGTGGCGCGCGAAGTAGCTGACGGTCAGCGTCTGCCACAGCGCGGTCTCGACGCCCTGCGGCAGCGACAGCAGGTTGAGCATGTGGCGCGCCTCGAGCTTGCGCGCCTCGATCTCGGCGTCCATGTGCGGTGGCGCACCGCCGAGCGCGCGCAGGCCGAGCCGGTACAGGTCTTCGAGCAACTTGCCCTTCCAGGCGTTCCAGACCTTCGGGCTGGTGCCGCGGATGTCGGCCACCGTCAGCAGGTACAGCGCGGTCAGCCGCGGTTCGCTGCCGACGCGGCGCGCGAAGGCCTCGATCACTTCGGGCTCGCTCAGGTCTTCCTTCTGCGCGACTTGGCTCATCAACAGGTGGTTCCTGACCAGGAACTCGATCAACGCCGCGTCGTCTCGCTCGATGCCGTGGTCCCGGCAGAAGCGCCGTGCCTCGGCCGCGCCGAGCTCGGAGTGGTCCCGGCCGCGGCCCTTGGCCACGTCGTGGAAGAGGGCGGCGACGTAGAGCACCCAGGGTTTGTCGAACTGCGACGCGAGCTGGGAGCAGAACGGGTACTCGTGCGCATGCTCCGGAATGAAGAATCTGCGCACGTTGCGCAGGACCATGACGATATGCTGGTCGACCGTGTAGACGTGGAACAGGTCGTGCTGCATCTGGCCGACGATGCGCCGGAAGACCCACAGGTAGCGCCCGAGCACGCTCGTCTGGTTCATCAGCCGGAAGGCGTGCGTCTGGCCCTCGGGCTGCTGCAGGATCTGGCGGAACAGGTCGCGGTTCACCGGATCCTTGCGGAACGCGCCGTCCATCACGTCGCGCGAGTTGTACAGCGCGCGCAACGTGCGTGCCGACAGGCCCTCGATGCCCGGCGTCTGTTCGTAGAGCAGGAAGGTCTCGAGGATCGCGTGCGGCTCGCGCTCGTAGAGGTCGTCGCTGGCGACTTCGAGCATGCCGCCGCGGTCGAGGAAGCGCGCGTTGATCGGCCGCATCGGTGCATCCTGCGAGCCGTTGACGCGCTCCTCGATGTTGAGGATCAGGATCTGGTTGAGCTGCGTCACGGCCTTGGCCGCCCAGTAGTAGCGGCGCATCAGCACTTCGGATGCGCGCGTCGTGGAGGTCCCGCGGTAGCCGAAACTCTCGGCGACGGCGGTCTGCAGGTCGAACACCAGCCGGTCCTCGCGCCGGCCCGCCACCATGTGCAGCCGGGCGCGGATCAGCTTGAGCAGCCCCTCGTTGTGCTGCAGCTGCTTGACCTCGAATGCGGTGATCAGGCCATTCGCCGCGAGCTCGTTCCAGTTCCTGCCCAGGCCGGCAGCGCGCGCGACCCAGATCACGGTCTGCAGGTCGCGCAGGCCGCCGGGGCTCTCCTTGCAGTTGGGCTCGAGCGAGTAGGGCGTCTCCTCGAACTTCTGGTGGCGCTGGCGCATCTCGAGCGTCTTCGCGACGAGAAATGCCTTCGCGTCCATCGCCGTCGTGTTGGCAACGCGAAAAGTGGCAAAGACCCGCCGCGAGCCGCAGACGAAGCGCGATTCGAGCAGCGCAGTCTGAACCGTCACGTCGCGCCGGCCTTCGGCGATGCATTCGTCGACGGTGCGCACGCTCGAGCCGATCTCCAGCCCGCTGTCCCAGCAGGCGGTGATGAAGCCCTCGATGGCGGTCTTCAGCTCGCCGCCGCTGGCCGATGCCTCCCAGGCGGCCAGCGTGTGGCCGGGCGGCAGCAGCACCAGCACGTCGATGTCGGAATGCGGGAACAGCTCGCCGCGGCCATAGCCGCCGACGGCGAGCAGTGCCGCGTCCGACGGCATGCGGGTGCGCTCCCAGAGGTCGATCAGCGTGCGGTCGACGTGTCGCGTCAGTCTGCGGAGGAGCCGCGTGGCGGCCGGTCCCGTCGGCCGCGCGAGGCGGAAGTGCTCGAGCAGCGCCAACTTGCCGTCTCGGAAGCGCTGGCGCAGCTCGCCCAGCGACGGCGCAGGTGCCTGGTGCAGCACCGCGGCCATGATCTCAGGCAGTTACCAAAGCGCTCGCGACGAAGGCCGGCGGGGCGGGCGTTCCGGCAGACACGGTGAGCACCTCGTAGCCGGTCTCGGTGACGAGCACCGTGTGCTCCCACTGCGCAGAGAGCGAACGGTCGCGCGTGACGATCGTCCAGCCGTCGCCCATCTCGCGGATCTCGCGCCGGCCGGCGTTGATCATCGGTTCGATCGTGAAGGTCATGCCGGGCAGCAGTTCCTCCAGCGTGCCGGGGCGCCCGTAATGCAGCACCTGGGGTTCCTCGTGGAACCGCGCGCCGATGCCGTGGCCGCAGAATTCGCGCACGACCGAACACCCGGCGCTCTCGGTGAAGGTCTGGATCGAGTGCCCGATGTCGCCGAGGCGCGCGCCCGGGCGCACCTGCTCGATGCCGCGCCACATGGCTTCGTAGGTGAGCTGGCAAAGTCGCTTCGCGGCGATCGAACCCGTGCCGACGATGAACATGCGGCTCGAGTCGCCGTGCCAGCCGTCCTTGATGACGGTGACGTCGATGTTGACGATGTCGCCGTTCTTCAGCGGCCGCTCGTTCGGGATGCCGTGGCAGACCTGGTGGTTGATCGAGGTGCAGATCGACTTCGGATACGGCACGTAGCCCGGCGGTGCGTAATGCAGTGGCGCCGGGATGGCTTGCTGGACGTGCACGATGTGGTCGTGCGCGAGGCGGTCGAGCTGTTCGGTGGTGATTCCGGGCCTGACATGCGGCGTCAGCATGTCCAGCACTTCGGCCGTGAGCCGCCCGGCGATGCGCATGGCGGCAATCTGTTCGGCGGTCTTGATGGTGATCGTCATTGGGCAATTATGTCTACGCCGCGGCGCTCTCGCGCCTTCACTTCACTGCGCGAAGGGGGCCTTCGACGCGATGACTCGACGGGCATTGTCTCATCGGCCCCGTAAAATCAACGGCATCCCACCCGGGTGGCCTTCGCGCGTTCCCGGTCTTTAGTTTCGACATGACCCGAGTTCCGGTCAGTCTCCACTGAAACTGCGTTCTTGAGTCGCCACCGGGCCCCCTCGTGACCTTCACCGCCAAACACCTGCTGTGCTTCGAAGGCGGCAACGCCCTGTCCGGCTTTCGTGCGCAGGCGCTGCTGCAGCGGCTTCAGGGCGTGAGCCGTCGGATCGCCGCGGTGCACGCGCGGCACGTGCACTGGGCGTGGAGTGACGCTTTGCTGGCGCGCGCCGAGGCCGCCCGGCTCGCTGCGCTGCTCGACTACGGCGACGCGTACACCGGCCCGAGCGACGGGCCCCTGATCGTCGTCGCGCCGCGCCTGGGCACGGTTTCGCCGTGGGCTTCGAAGGCGACCGACATCGCACACAACTGCGGCCTTGCGATCCACCGCGTCGAGCGCGTCACCGAGTGGCGGCTGACGCCGGCGCACGGCCTGCTGGGCGGCGCGAAGCCGCTTGCCGGGCCCGAGCTGCTGGCCTGCGCCGATCTGCTGCACGACCGCATGACCGAGAGCGTGCTGCTCGACCGAGACGACGCGCGGCACCTGTTCGACGAGCAACCCGGTCAGCCGATGGCGCATGTCGACGTGCTGGTGCGCGGGCGCGCTGCGCTGGTCGATGCGAACGGCGACTTCGGCCTCGCGCTCAGCGACGACGAGATCGACTACCTCGTCGACGCCTTCGAGGCCCTGCATCGCAACCCGACCGACGTCGAGCTGATGATGTTCGCGCAGGCCAACAGCGAGCATTGCCGGCACAAGATCTTCAACGCAGGCTTCACGATCGACGGCGTGGTGCAGGAACGATCGATGTTCCAGATGATCCGCAACACGCACGCGCTGGCGCCGCAGCGCACCGTGATCGCTTACAGCGACAACGCCTCGGTGATGGAGGGCGGCGAGGTCGAGCGCTGGGCACCCCAGGGCTTCACCGACGCGCCGCTCAAGGAAACGCCGGGCCGCCCCAAGTTTCCTTGCTCCCCCGCGGAGGGGCGGACGCCGCAAGGCGGCGGCCTTGGGGGCGCTCGGTACGGCGGGCGGCGCGAGACGATGCACGTGCTGATGAAGGTGGAGACGCACAACCACCCGACGGCGATCTCGCCCTTCCCGGGCGCCGCCACGGGTGCCGGCGGCGAGATCCGCGACGAGGGCGCGACCGGCCGCGGTTCCCGACCGAAGGCCGGGCTGACGGGGTTCAGCGTCTCGAACCTGTGCCTGCCGGGCACGAGCGAACCCTGGGAGCGTTCACCCATCGGCCGGCCCGGCCACATCGCGAGCGCACTGCAGATCATGATCGACGGGCCGCTCGGTGGCGCGGCGTTCAACAACGAGTTCGGCCGGCCCAACCTGGCGGGCTATTTCCGCGTCTACGAGCAGCAGGTCGCAGGCGTGCAGCGCGGCTACCACAAGCCGATCATGATCGCCGGCGGGCTGGGCACGATCGCGGCGGCGCAGACGCACAAGATCGCGTTCCCCGCCGGAACGCTGCTCGTCCAGCTCGGCGGGCCGGGCATGCGCATCGGCATGGGCGGCGGCGCGGCGAGTTCGATGGCGGCCGGCACGAACGCCGCGGCGCTCGACTTCGACTCGGTGCAGCGCGGCAACCCCGAGATCCAGCGCAGGGCGCAGGAGGTCATCAACCACTGCTGGTTGCTCGGCGACGCGAACCCGATTCTCGCGATCCACGACGTCGGCGCCGGCGGCATCAGCAACGCATTTCCCGAACTCGTCGACGGCGCGGGCAAGGGCGCGAGGTTCGACCTCTCGAAGGTGCCGCTCGAGGAGACCGGTCTCGCACCGAAGGAGATCTGGTGCAACGAGAGCCAGGAGCGCTACGTGATCGCGCTGCGCGAAGATGCGCTGCCGCTGTTCGAGGCGATGTGCGAGCGCGAGCGCTGCCCGTTCGCGGTCGTCGGCGTGGCCACCGACGAGCGGCAGCTGATCCTCGACGGCCCGGCAAGCTGCGACCGCCCGATCGACATGCCGATGGAGGTGCTGCTCGGCAAGCCACCGCGCATGCAGCGCGTTGCGCAGCGCGCCTCCTGGCAGGGGAGTCCGCTGGACCTGACCGGTGTAGCACTCGCCGAGGTGGCGTTCGACGTGCTGCGCCACCCGACGGTGGCGAGCAAGCGCTTTCTGATCACGATCGGCGACCGCACGGTGGGCGGCCTGAGCCACCGCGACCCGATGGTCGGACCGTGGCAGGTTCCGGTCGCCGATTGCGCGGTGACGCTGGCCGACTTCAGCGGCTTTCGGGGCGAGGCAATGAGCCTCGGCGAGCGCACGCCGCTGGCCGCGCTCGACGCGCCGGCCTCGGGCCGGATGGCGGTGGCCGAAGCGCTGACCAACCTGCTCGCGGCGCCGGTCGAGCTGAGTCGCGTGAAACTCAGCTGCAACTGGATGGCCGCCTGCAGCGAGCCTGGCGAAGATGCCGCGCTGTACGACACCGTGCGCGCGGTCGGGATGGAGCTCTGCCCGGCGCTCGGCATCAGCGTGCCGGTCGGCAAGGACAGCCTGTCGATGCGCACGCGATGGAGCGACGGCGGCGAGGTGAAGCAGGTGACTGCACCGGTGTCGCTGATCGTCACCGCCTTCGCGACGATGGACGAGGTACGCGGCACGCTCACGCCGCAGCTGCAGCCCGGCGACACCACGCTGATCCTGATCGACCTCGGCCACGGACGGAACCGCATGGCCGGCTCGATCCTCGCGCAGACGCTGGTCCAGAGCGGCGACAGCGTGCCCGACCTCGACGATGCCGATCGCCTGCGGCGGCTCTTCGATGTCGTGAACCGCCTGCGCGGCGAAGGCCGGTTGCTCGCCTACCACGACCGCAGCGACGGCGGGCTGTGGGCGACGGTGTGCGAGATGGCGTTCGCCGGGCATTGCGGCGTGAGCCTGAACGTCGACATGCTGGTGACCGAAGGCGACGGCATCACCGACAGCCGGGCCGACTCCGGCGAATCGAAGAACTGGGCGACGCAGGTCGGCGAGCGGCGCAACGAGCTGACGCTCAAGGCACTGTTCAGCGAGGAGCTGGGCGTCGTGATCCAGGTCCGCACGGCTGAGCGCGACGCGGTGTTCGCGACGCTGCGCGAGCACGGGCTGAGCCGGCACAGCCACGCCATCGGCAAGCCGAACACGCGCGGCGCGATCGAAGTCTGGCGCGACGCGAAAGCGGTGTTCAGTGCACCGCTGGCGCAGCTGCAGCAGACCTGGGACGAGGTGAGCTGGCGCATCGCACGGCTGCGCGACAACCCGGCCTGCGCCGATGCCGAGCACGCAGCCGCGGGGGCGCCGGACGATCCGGGCCTGCATCTGCACCTGAGCTTCGATGTGTCCGAAGACGTCGCCGCACCGTTCGTGAACACTGCGCGGCCGAGGGTCGCGATCCTGCGCGAGCAGGGCGTGAACAGCCAGGTCGAGATGAGCTACGCGATGGCCCAGGCCGGCTTCGACACCTTCGACGTCCACATGACCGACCTGCAGGCCGGTCGCACGAAGCTAGACGGGTTCCAGGGCTTCGTCGCCTGCGGCGGCTTCAGCTACGGCGACACACTGGGCGCCGGGGAGGGCTGGGCCCGATCGATCCTCTTCAATGCTCGGCTCTCCGAGCAGTTCGCAGCGTTCTTCCAGCGCAGCGAGAGCTTCGCGCTCGGTGTCTGCAACGGCTGCCAGATGATGGCCGCGCTGGCGCCGCTCATTCCCGGCGCGCAGGCCTGGCCGAAGTTCACGCGCAACCGGAGCGAGCAGTTCGAGGCCCGGCTGTCGCTGGTCGAGATACTGGACAGTCCGAGTCTCTTCTTCACCGGCATGGCGGGAAGCCGGCTGCCGATCGCGGTGGCGCACGGCGAGGGGTTTGCCGACTTCTCGCAGCGCGGCGACGCGACTGCGGTGCACGCCGCGATGCGCTTCGTCGACCCTCGCGGCGTGGCGACCGAGGCCTATCCGTTCAATCCGAATGGCAGCCCGGGCGGGCTGACGGCAGTGACGACAACCGACGGCCGCTTCACGGCGTTGATGCCGCATCCCGAGCGGGTCTTTCGCAACCTGCAGATGAGCTGGACCTCGGGCGACCTCGCGAGCGCGAGCCCCTGGCTGCGCATGTTCGCCAATGCGCGGCGCTGGGTGGGCTGATCGGCAGGCGCCGGAGCGCTTGCGATATCGTTCAGCGGTGTCCCCAGTGAACCAGCCTGCCGTTCAGCGCTTCGGCCGCCTCGACGCCTTGCGCGGCGCAGCGATCGTCTGGATGGCGCTGTTCCACTTCGGGTTCGACCTGAACCACTTCGGCCTGGTAGCCCGCCAGGACTTCTATCACGACCCGCTGTGGACGGTGCAGCGCGCCTGCATCGTCACCCTGTTCCTGTTCTGCGCCGGGCTCGGACAGGCGGTCGCGCTGGGGCAGGGCCAGGGCTGGCCGCGCTTCTGGAAGCGCTGGGCCCAAGTGGCCGTCTGTGCGCTGCTCGTGACGGTCGGCTCGTACCAGATGTTCCCGAGGAGCTACATCGCGTTCGGCGTGCTGCACGGCATTGCCGTGATGCTGATCGTCACCCGCCTGACGGGCGGCTGGGGCCGCTGGCTGTGGCCGCTGGGCGCGCTGGCCATCGCGCTGCCGCGGCTCGTCGCGCACCCGTTCTTCGACAGCCCGCTGTGGAGCTGGTCCGGACTGGTCACGCACAAGCCGATCACCGAGGACTACGTGCCGCTGCTGCCGTGGTTGGGCGTGATGTGGTGGGGCCTGGCGGCGGGGCAATGGCTGCTGGCGAACCGGCGGCCGTGGCTGGAAGGCTTCCTGCCCGCCGCGCTGAGGCCGCTCGCGGTGCTGGGGCGCTGGTCGCTCACCTTCTACATGCTGCACCAGCCGCTGCTGATCGGGGCCTTGATGCTGTGGCTGAAGCTTCGCGCATGAATTCCGATCCGCGGCCAGCCGCTACCATCGCCGCATGAGCAACAGGATCCTGTTCGGCTTCCACGCCGTCACCGTGCGGTTGAAGACAGCGCCGTCGACGGTCGTCGAGATCCACGTGGACGCCAGCCGGCGCGACCAGCGCATGCGCGGCTTCGTCGAGCGTGCAAAGGAGGCCGGCGCGAAGCTGATCGACAGCGACGACTCGCGTCTGGCCAGCCTCAGCGGCACGTCTCGTCACCAGGGTGTCGTGGCGCGCGTGACGCCTGTTTCGCGGTCGCACTCGCTCGACGACACGCTCGACGCCGTCGAAGGCCCGGCGCTTCTGCTCGTGCTCGACGGCGTGACCGATCCGCACAACCTGGGCGCGTGCCTGCGCGTGGCCGACGGCGCCGGGGCGCATGCGGTCGTCGCGCCGAAGGACCACGCGGTCGGCATCAATGCCACCGTGGCGAAGGTGGCGAGCGGGGCGGCCGAGACCGTGCCCTACTTCATGGTGACCAACCTGGCGCGCACCCTGGGCGAATTGAAAGAGCGCGACATCCGCGTCGTCGGCACCTCTGACGACGCATCGACATCCCTCTACGACATCGATCTGACGGGACCCGTGGCGCTCGTGCTGGGCGCCGAGGGCTCCGGCCTGCGCCAGCTCACGTCCCGCCATTGCGACGAGCTGGTGCGCGTGCCGATGCGCGGTGCGGTCGAAAGCCTGAACGTGTCGGTGGCCAGCGGCATCTGCCTGTACGAGGCGCTGCGCCAGAGGATCAAGAACAAGCCCTAGGGAGAATCCCATGCCAGTGATCGATGTCCAGCATCCGCTCGTCAAGCACAAGGTCGGCCTGCTGCGCGAGGACGACATTTCGACGAAGAAGTTCCGCGAGCTGACGAACGAGCTGGCGCGCCTGCTGGCGTACGAGGCGACGGCGGATTTCCCACTCGAGAAGACGACCATCGCCTGCTGGAGCGGACCGACCGAGATCGAGCAGATCCGCGGCCGCAAGGTCACCGTCGTACCGATCCTGCGTGCCGGCCTGGGCATGCTCGACGGCGTGCTCGACATGATCCCGAGCGCCAAGATCAGCGTCGTCGGCCTGAGCCGCAATCACGAGACGTTGCAGCCGGAGAACTACTTCGAGAAGTTCGTCGGCCACCTCGACGAGCGCACCGCGATCATCGTCGACCCGATGCTCGCCACCGCCGGCTCGATGATCGCGACGATCGACCTGCTGAAGCAGCGCGGCTGCAAGGACATCCGCGCGCTGGTGCTGGTGGCCGCACCCGAGGGGATTGCGGCTCTCGAGAGCCGGCATCCCGACGTGCGCTGCTGGACGGCAGCCGTCGACAGCCATCTGAACGAGGTCGGCTACATCATTCCCGGGCTCGGCGATGCGGGCGACAAGATCTTCGGCACCAAGGAGATGTGATGCGGGCGTTGCTGCTGCCCTTCAGCCTTGCGCTCGCGCTCGTCGGCTGTACGCAGGAGCGGCAGAACCAGCTCAAGCGCGAGATCCAGAACTGGACCGGCACCGACGGCGTGCTCGAGGTCTACGGCGGCGACAAGGTCGTCAAGCGCTTCCTGAGGATCGACAAGCTCAGCACCGCTCTCGGCACCGACGACAAGGCGCCACGCGCCTACCGTTTCGGTTATGGCGTGCTCGACGAGAACCTGAACGGCATCGTCGACAACAACGAGAAGCGCGTGTACTTCGAGGTCAGCGACTTCAGCCAGTACGTGTTCTTCGAAAGCCCGCGCTGAAATGAGTCTGCACGCAAAGCTGTTGCAACGCGCCGCCGAAGGCCGGCCGGTGCGCATCGGCCTGATCGGCGCCGGCAAGTTCGGTGCGATGTACCTGGCACAGATCCCCCGCACACCTGGCGTGCACCTGGCGGGTATCGCCGACCTGTCGCCCGACGCCGCTCGTGCCAACCTGCAGCGCGTCGGCTGGGAGGCGCAGCGGGCGCAGGCCACGTCGCTCGACGACGCGATCCGTCATGGCCACACCCATGTCGGCGACGACTGGCTGGCGCTGGTTCGACATCCGGCGATCGACGTGATCGTCGAGTGCACCGGGAACCCGGTCGCCGCGGTCGAGCACTGCCTGGCCGCGTTCGCGCAGCGCAAGCACGTGGTCAACGTGACGGTCGAGGCCGATGCCTTCTGCGGCGCGTTGCTCGCGCAGCGGGCGGCCGAGGCGGGAGTCGTCTATTCGCTGGCCTTCGGCGACCAGCCGGCGCTGATCTGCGACCTGGTGGACTGGGCCCGCACCTGCGGCTTCCCGGTGGTCGCCGCGGGGCGCGGGCACAAGTGGCTGCCGCACTTCTGCGAGTCGACGCCCGAGACGGTGTGGGGCTACTACGGACTCACGCCGGAACAGGCTGCGCGCGGCGGGCTGAACCCGAAGATGTTCAACAGCTTTCTCGACGGGTCCAAGCCGGCGATCGAATCGACGGCCGTCTCGAACGCCACGGGCCTCATGGTGCCTAGCAACGGCTTGCGCTATCCGCCGGCGAGCGTCGAGGACATCCCGTTCGTGACCCGGCCGATCGACGAGGGCGGCGTGCTCGAGCACAAGGGCATGGTCGAGGTGATCTCGTCGCTCGAGACCGACGGCCGCAGGATCCCGTACGACATCCGCATGGGCGTGTGGGTCACCGTCGAGGCCGAGACCGAGTACATCAAGAACTGCTTCGAGGAATACAACGCCCACACCGACCCGAGCGGCCGCTACTTCACGCTGTACAAGCGCTGGCATCTGATCGGGCTGGAAGTCGGGTTCTCGGTGGCCAGCGTCGCACTGCGCGGCGAGGCCACCGGCGTCGCGACCGGCTGGAATGCCGACGTGGTGGCCACCGCCAAGCGCGACCTCGCGCCGGGCGAACTGCTCGACGGCGAGGGCGGCTACACGGTCTGGGGCAAGCTGCTGCCGGCAAGCACTTCGGCGGCGCTGGGCGGCCTGCCCCTCGGACTGGCGCACCAGGTCAAGGTCCTGCGGCCGGTCACGAAGGGCCAGAGCCTCAGCTGGGCCGACGTCGCGATCGACACCACGACCGACGCCTACCGCACCCGCAAGGCGATGGAGGCGATGTTCACGCTGCGAAGCCCGCCGTTGGCGTAGCGGCGTTCAGTTCAAACAGAGGTGCTGCATGAGTCCACACGACAAGGTCGCGATCGTCACCGGTGGCGGCACCGGCATCGGCAAGGCGGTCGCGCTCGCGCTGCTCGCCGCCGGCTACCGCGTCGTGCTGGCCGGGCGGCGCAAGGCGCTTCTCGACGAGGTGGTGGCCGAGTCGGGTTCCGGTGCGCAACGGGCGCTGGCCATCGGCACCGACGTGCGCGACCCGGTATCGGTCGCGATGCTCTTCGAGCGCACCGAAGCGGCGTTCGGTCGGCTCGACCTGCTGTTCAACAACGCCGGACTCGGCATTTCGGGTGCGGCGCTCGAAGACGTCTCGTTCGAGCAATGGCAGAGCGTCGTCGGCGTGAACCTGACCGGCGCCTTCCTGTGCACGCAGCAGGCGTTCAAGCTGATGAAGCGCCAGCTGCCGCGCGGCGGCCGCATCATCAACAACGGCTCGATCTCGGCCCACGCGCCGCGGCCCAATTCGGCACCCTACACATCGACCAAGCACGCGATCACCGGGCTGACCAAGTCGACCTCTCTCGACGGGCGGCGCTACGACATCGCCTGTGGCCAGATCGACATCGGCAACGCGCTGACCGACATGGCCCGCTCGATGACAACTGGCATGCCGCAGGCCAACGGCGAGATCGCCATCGAGCCGGTGATGGACGTGCAGCACGTCGCGAACGCCGTCGTCCACATGGCCAGCCTGCCGCTGGAGGCGAACGTGCAGTTCATGACCGTGATGGCGACCAAGATGCCGTTCGTCGGCCGCGGCTGACGGGCGCACGCTCGATCCACTGGCCGCTATACCCAGCCGAGCGCGCCGGCCAGCATGCCGATGGCGACCATCCAGATCGGGCTCGCCGCGCTGCGCAGCGTCACCACCACGGTGAGCACCACCAGCGCCAGCAACTCCCAGTGACCGCGCGCCGGGTCGGTCAGCACCCAGCCGGTGGCGAGCAGCAGGCCGATCGTCAGCGGCGCCAGGCCGGCGGTGAAGGCGCGCACGGCGAGCGTGTCGCGCCGCTTCGCCTCCCAGCGCGCAGCCCAGAGCGCGAGCGTCGCCGAGGGCAGCATGATGCCGACCAGCGTGGCCATCGCACCGAGCGGCCCGGCGACGTTCCAGCCGAGCACCGCGACGAACAGCACGTTCGGGCCCGGAGCGGCCTGCGCGAGCGCAACGGACGCGGTGAACTGCGCGTCGGTGATCCAGCGCTGATCGCTCACCAGATAGCGATGCATGTCGGGCGCGGTCGTGATCGCGCCGCCCACCGAAAGCAGCGAGAGCAGCATGAAGTGCGCGAACAGCGACAGCAGGTCGAGGGTGCCGAGGGGGGTCAACGCAGCCTCCACCATGCCGTCGTGACTGCCACGCCACCCAGCCCGCAGACCACCCACACCAGCGGCAGGCGCGCGAGCGCGATGGTGGCGAAGGTGACGCTGCCGAACGCCACGCACAGCGGCACGCCGAGCGGATTCGTGCGGAGCGCGCGGGCCAGCTTCAGCGCGGTGGCGATCACCAGCCCAGCGGCCACTGCGCCCATGCCGCGCAGCGCCCCGCTGACGGCCGGCAGGTGGGCCCAGTGCACGTAGGCCGCGGCGAGCGCGAGGACGATCAGCAGTGGCACGAGCATCATGCCGGCCAGCGCGGCCACGGCGCCGCGCCAGCCAAAGAAGCGGTCGCCGGTCATCAGCGCCAGGTTGCACACGTTCGGTCCTGGCAGGACCTGGGCGAGCGACAACGCCTCGACGAACTCCTCGTGCGTCAACCAGCCGGTGCGTTCGACGAGCTCGATCTGCGCCACCGCGAGCACGCCACCGAAGCCCTGCAGCGCGAGGCGGTTGAAGACACGGTACAACTCGCGCGTCGAACGTGGCGCGCAGCGCCCGGCAGGTGCGGGTGTTGCGGCCGGCACCAGGCCACCGTCGTCGGGGGGCGTCGCCACCGGCGGAGGCCCTAGCGCAGCACGCGCAGCGCGTCGGGGTTGACGATGTGCGTCGGGTTCCCCTCGATGAAATTGACGACGTTGTCGAAGGCGCCGCTGAAGAAGGTCTCGTAGCAGTCCTGCTCGACATAGCCGATATGCGGCGTGCAGATCGCGTTCTCCAGGCGCAGCAGCGGGTGACCCTGCAGGATCGGCTCGCTTTCGAACACGTCGATCGCGGCCAGGCCGGGCCGGCCGCGATTGAGCGCGCCGACGAGCGCGCCTTCCTCGATCAGCTCGGCGCGCGAGGTGTTGACGAGCAGCGACGTCGCCTTCATGCGCGAGAGGTCGCCGAGGCGGATCAGGCCGCGCGTCGTGTCGGTC
Source organism: uncultured bacterium (assembly GCA_963802435.1). Lineage (GTDB taxonomy): Bacteria > Pseudomonadota > Gammaproteobacteria > Burkholderiales > Burkholderiaceae_C > CAIKUF01. The sequence continues at coordinate 443,796 of CAWDIT010000011.1, read as the reverse complement.
AGGCGCAGGTGCAGCGACAGCACGTCGCATGCGTCGAAGAAGGCTTCGCGCGACGGCGCCGCCACCAGGCCGTCGGCGCCGGCCCGCAGCCGCGAGGCCTCGCTGCCCCAGACCGTGACGTGCATGCCGAACGCGCGACCGTAGCCGGCGACGAGCGCGCCGATGCGTCCGTAGCCCCAGATGCCCAGCGTGCGCCCCTTGAGCGCCACGCCGATGCCGAAGTTGGGCGGCATCGACGCCGCCTTGAGTCCCGACTGCTGCCACGCGCCGTGCTTGAGGTTGCCGATGTACTGCGGCAGCCTGCGCATCGCGGCCATGATCAGCGCCCAGGTCAGCTCGGCCGCCGCCACCGGCGACCCCGCGCTCTCCGCGACGGCGATGCCCATCCGGGTGCAGGTCTCCATGTCGATGTGCGCACCGACGCGGCCGGTCTGCGCGATCAGCTTGAGCTTGGGCAACTTCTCGAGCAGCTGGCGCGGAAAGTGGCTGCGCTCACGGATCAGCACGAGCACGTCGGCGTCGCGCAGGCGCACCGAGAGCTGGCCGATGCCCTTGACGGTGTTCGTGAACACCTTGGCATTGAGGTGTTCCAGCCGCGCTGCGCACTTGAGCTTGCGCACGGCGTCCTGGTAGTCGTCGAGGATGATGATGTTCACGGCAGACACGAAGGTTGCACTTCACGGCGATTGTGCACGCCGGCGGCATTGCCGATAGCATCGCGCTCTCAGCCAACACCGAAGGATCCGCGATGTCCCTGTCCATGCATTCAGTCAGTGTCCCGATCTTCGTGCGCATGCTCGGCAACCTCAGCGAGTGGCTGGACAAGGCCGAGGCTTCAGCCAGGGCGCGGAACTTCGACCCCGCCGTGTTGCTGGGCGTTCGCCTGGCGCCCGACATGCTGCCGCTCGTCAAGCAAGTCCAGATCGCCTGCGACACGGCCAAGTTCGCCGTCGCGCGCCTGGCCGGCGTCGAGGCGCCGAAGTTCGACGACACCGAGGCCACGCTCGCCGAACTGAGGGAGCGTGTGCGCACGACGGTGGCCTTCGTGCAGTCGGTGCCGGCGGCACAGGTCGATGGCAGCGAGGAGCGCGAGATCACCGTGCCCCGGCGCGCCGGCCCCCTGTTGCTCGCGGGCGAGGTCTACGTCAAGAACTACGCGCTGCCGAACTTCTTCTTCCACGTCACCACGACCTACGCGCTGCTGCGCCACAACGGCGTAGAGCTCGGCAAGTCCGACTACCTCGGCGCTTTCTAGCCGTCGAGCGGCGCGAATCCGGAGCGCGGCGAGCGCGTCGGAAAGTGGCGATTCAGGTGGTCGAGGCGGCACTGCGCTTCGGCCTGACTGAAGGCCAGCGCGACGAGCTTGAAGACTTGCGGGCGCAAGTGCCAGAGTTCACGCAACGAGTGCGCGAGGCCGATGCGGTGGCGCAGCGAGGCAAGCTCCTGGGTGCCGACGTCCTGCAGCGCCGCCAGGAATTCGTTGCGCACGGCGCAGAGCCGCTGGTCGGCGGAGCGGTCGCCGCCACCTTGTCTCCACGCCCGGCTCTGGGATTCGCTCGCCGATGCGTTCCAGCCGGTGCTCAACCACTCGCGCAGTCCGGCGCGCCAACCGGCGGCGGCGAGCGCACTGCCCTGCAGCAGTGAAGGCGGGCAGACCTCCGTCCGGCCGCGAGCCTGGGCAGGCTTGTCCGGACGTCCCATCCGGTGCAGGAGGTCCAGGAGCATGGCGGGGGTGCGGCGTGGATCGGTGGCTGGATGAAGGCCCAGTGTTGCCGACCCTGCGGCAGCCGAATCCCCCGAAAAGCGGCTTGCGGGGCGGCCAGATCTCGCCTTGCGCGCGCCGCGACGGGGGCAGACGCCTGGTCAGACGGTGCCGAAGCGCCGCTTGCGCTCGGCGGTGTAGGCCCACCACGGCGCGGGCGCTGCGCCGCGCATGAAGTCGGTGATCGCCAGGAAGGTATCGAGCACGCAAGGATCCTGGCGTCTTCCGGTGTGCGCGCAAAGCGCCCGGTAGAGCACGAGCGCGTCGCGCATTGCCAGCTCGCGGGGATGCACGATGCCGAGCGCGCGCAGGTCGGCGGCGATCGAGGGTCCGACGTTTGGCAGCTGTTCGAGTCTCTCGCACTCGGCTGCCGAGCGCGCCTTTGGCAGAGGCATGTTCAGCCCGTCACAGCATCATGTTGTTGCGGATCAGCCCGACCGCCAGGCCTTCGATCGCGAAGGCGTGGCCGCTGCGGCTGCCGGAGATGACGATGGGCTCGAATTCGGGGTTCTCGGGCAGCAGCTCGATGCGCGTGCCGGTGCGCCTGAAGCGCTTCACCGTCACCTCGTCGTCCAGCCGCGCGACGACGATCTGGCCGTTCTTCGCCTCGTGCGCCCTCTGCACGGCGAGCAGGTCGCCGTCGATGATGCCGGCATCGCGCATGCTCATGCCGCGGACCTTCAGCAGGTAGTCCGGGCGGCGCGGGAACAGGCTCGCTTCCAGCACGTAGGTCTGGTCGATGTGTTCCTGCGCCAGGATCGGGCTGCCCGCCGCGACACGGCCGACCAGCGGCAGCATCAGTTGGGCAACTCCCGGCAAGGGCAGCGAGAACTGCCGGTTGCGCGACAGGTGCAGTGCTCGCAATGTGTCAGACTGCAAGCGAATGCCGCGCGAGGTGCCGCCCACCAGTTCGATCACGCCTTTGCGGGCGAGGGCCTGGAGGTGCTCTTCGGCTGCGTTGGCCGAGCGGAAACCGAGTTCGGCGGCGATCTCGGCCCGGGTCGGCGGGGCGCCGGTGCGCTCGATGGCGCTCTGCACCAGATCGAGAACCTGCTGCTGACGTGGGGTGAGCTTCGGGCTTTCTTGCATGGCGACCTCGTGCTTGGAATGGCTGAAGTTCCATCCAGTGACTGTATTTTCATCCAGCTTCGACAAAAATGCAAAACACCGCTTCGAAGATCGTCGTGCTGGGCACCGGCGGCACGCTGGCCGGCACCGCGAGCGACCCGGGCGACAACGTCGGCTACCTTGCCGGGCAGATCGGCATCGCCGAACTCGTGGCCCGCATTGCCGACGCGGCGGGCGTGGCGCTGCAGACCGAGCAGGTGGCGCAGCTCGACAGCAAGGACATGGGCTTTGCGGTGTGGCGCCGCCTGGCAGCGCGCGTCGCGCACCACCTCGAGCGTGGCGACGTGACGGGGATCGTGATCACCCACGGCACCGACACCTTGGAGGAGACGGCCTACCTGCTGCAGCGCGTGCTCGCCCCGACGAAGCCGGTGGTGCTGACCGCAGCGATGCGCCCGGCCAGCGCGCTGCTCAGCGACGGGCCGCAGAACCTGCTCGACGCCGTGTGCGTGGCCCGCCACCCTGGCGCACGGGGCGTCGTGGCCGTGCTCGCAGGACGCATCCACGGCGCGCTCGACGTGCGCAAGGTTCACACCTATCGCATCGACGCCTTCGGGTCGGGCGATGCGGGGCCGCTCGGTGCGGTGCAGGAAGGAGTGCCGACGCTCTGGCGCCCCTGGCCCGAGGGTGACGCGCTCGGCCTGTCGGTGCTCGAGCGCGACGAGCCGCCGCGCGTGGCGATCGTCACGAGCCATGCCGACGCCGACGGCAGCGTCGTCGATGCGCTGCGGGCGCACGGCATCGACGGCATCGTCGTCGCCGGCACCGGCAACGGCACGTTGCACCACGGCCTGGGGCAGGCGCTGCGGCGGGCGAGCGAGGAAGGCGGCGTGCAGGTGCTGCGCTGCTCGCGCGTCGCGGAGGGCGCCGTCGTGCCGACCGGGCGCGACACGTTCGAATCGGCCGGCGCGCTCACCCCCGCGCAGTCGAGGGTGGAACTGATGCTGCGGCTGATGCGTGCGGCGTAGTTCGCCGGCGTGCGCGGTGGCGCGGGTTCCGTCGATCGTCGATCCGACGTCGATGTTGCCGCGTGTCCAGTCCGAAGTGAGCGTCGCGGCTTGGCGTGGTCGCGTCAGTGCGACGCCAGTGCCTCGATCTGCGCGCCGAGTTCCAGCCAGCGCGCCTCCAGCGCCTCAAGTTCGTTCCCGGCGCGGCGAAGCTGCCGCCCCTGCTCGGCCCGCTCGGCCGGGCTGCTGTCCGGTCGGGCGAGCGCCTCGGCCAGTCGCTCGCGCTCGGCGCCAGCCTCGGCCATGCGTTTCTCGACCCGCGCCAGTTCGCTCCTGAGGGGCTTCGCCTGCTCGGCGATCTTCTGCCGCGCCGCCGCGCCCGCCTTGCGATCGGCGCGCTTGCCGGCGGGTACCGGCGGCGCTGGCGTCGCGGTCTTCGACGGCGCTGCGACTGCGGGCACCGGCGTGCCGTCGCCGCGTGCCGCCTTCGCCGCCCGTGCCGCCTCGCGAGACTGTTCGAGCAGCCACTGCTGGTAGTCGTCCAGGTCGCCATCGAAGGCCTGCACGGTGCCGCCGGCGACGAGCCAGAACTCGTCGCAGACCTCGCGCAGCAACGCGCGGTCGTGGCTGACGAGCATCACGGTGCCCTCGTATTCGTTGAGCGCCATCGACAGCGCTTCTCGTGTCTGCAGGTCGAGATGGTTTGTCGGCTCGTCGAGCAGCAGCAGGTTCGGGCGCTGCCAGACCAGCATCGCCAGCACGAGCCGCGCCTTCTCGCCGCCGGAGAGCGACCCCACCGCCTGGTGCACCATCTCGCCGACGAAGCGGAAGTTGCCGAGGAAGTCGCGCAGCTCCTGCTCGCGGGCCATCGGGCCGATATCCCTGGCCAGGCGGACCATGTGTGCCATCGGGCCTTCGTCGAGGCGCAGCACGTCGAGTTCCTGCTGCGCGAAGTAGCCGATGACGAGACCCTTGCCCTCGACGATGTGGCCCGCCAGCGGCGGCTGCATGCGCGCCACGGTCTTGACGAGCGTCGACTTGCCCTGGCCGTTGGCACCGAGGATACCGATGCGCTGGCCGGCGAGCACCGAGCGGCGGATGCCGCGCACGATCGTCGTCTCGCCCTCGTCGCTGCGGTAGCCGCAACTGACATCGTCGAAGCTCAACATCGGGTTCGGTAGCGAGAGCGGCTCGCGGAACTCGAAGCCGAAGTCGCTCGCCGTCAGCACCGGGGCGAGCCGCTCCATCCGTTCGAGCGCCTTGACGCGGCTCTGCGCCTGCCTGGCCTTGCTCGCCTTGGCCTTGAAGCGGGTGATGAACTTCTGCAGGTGCGCGATGCGCTCCTGCTGCTTGCCGAACGCAGCCGCAGCCTGCTCGAGGCGGATCGCGCGCATCTCCTCGAAGGCGCTGTAGTTGCCGGTGTAGCGCGTCAGCTGCGCCTCGTCGAGATGCACCGTGACGCGGGTGATCGCGTCGAGGAATTCGCGGTCGTGGCTGATCACGATCATCGTGCCTTCGTAGCGCTGCAGCCAGGCTTCGAGCCAGACGAGGGCGTCGAGATCCAGGTGGTTCGTCGGCTCGTCGAGCAGCATCAGGTCGGCCGGGCACATCAGCGCGCGCGCCAGCTGCAGCCGCATCCGCCAACCGCCGGAGAAGCTGTTCACCGGCGCATCGAGCTGTTCGAGCTTGAACCCGAGGCCCATCAGCAGCGCCTGGGCGCGCGGCCGGGCGTCGAACACACCGGCCTCGGCGAGTTCATGGTGCGCGTCGGCCATCGCGTGGCCGTCGTCCGACGCTTCCGCAACGGCGAGCGCAGCCTCGGCCTCCATCAGCCGGGTGTCGCCCTGCAGCACGTAGTCAGTGGCGCCGTCGTCGGTTTCGGGCATCGTCTGCACGACTTCGGCCAGCCGCCAGCGAGCCGGGACTTCGGCGTCGCCGGCATCGGCCTGCAACTTCCCGGTCAGCAGCGCGAAGAGGGAGGACTTGCCCGCGCCGTTGCGACCGACGAGGCCGATCTTCTCGCCAGGGTTCAGCGTCAGGTTGGTCTGGTTCAGCACGACCTTGGTGCCGCGGCGCAGCGTCAGGTTGCGCAGCGTGATCATCGGCGACCCCACTTCTGCAAGGCGTCGCGTGTGACGAGCAGCACCTGGTCGTCGCCGCCGCTCGTTTCCAGCCACGCCACTTCGAGGCGGCGAAAGGCGTGCTCGAAGTGGTGCCGCTCGTGACCGATCTCGAGGACGAGAACGCCCTCGTCGCTCAGGTGCGCCGGCGCGTCGGCGATGATGCGGCGTACCAGGTCCATGCCGTCGTTCCCGCCGGCCAGCGCCGACGCCGGCTCGGCCTGGTACTCGGCCGGCAGCGCAGCCATGCTGGCGGCATTCACGTACGGCGGGTTGCAGACGATCAGGTCGTAGGTGCCGCGAACGTTCGCGAACAGGTCCGACTGCATGAGCGTGATGCGGTGCGTGAGGCCGTGCCGCTCGACGTTGATGCGCGCCACCGCGAGCGCATCCTCGGAAATGTCGCAGGCGTCGACCGCGATCTCCGGATAGGCCATCGCGGCGATCACGGCCAGGCTGCCGTTGCCGGTGCACAGGTCGAGCACGCGATGCGTGCGGTCGCTGAGCCACGCGTCCAGCGTGCCTTCGCCTTCGCCGTCAGCCAGCAGTTCGGCGATGAACGAGCGCGGCACGATGGTCCGTTCGTCGACATAGAACGGCACGTTCTGCAGCCAGGCCTCGTGGGTCAGGTAGGCAGCCGGCTTGCGGGTCTCGATGCGCTGCGTGACGAGCGCTTCGGCGCGTGTGCGCTCGTCGTCCGTCAACTCGCGCCTGGCCTGCGATTCGAGTTCGTCCAGCGGCATCGCCAGCGACCACAGCACCAGCCAGGCCGCCTCGTCGAACGCATTGGTGGTGCCGTGCCCAAACGAAACGCCCGCCTGTCTGAGGCGGGCGCTCTGCGCCGTGATGAGATCGATCAGGGTCATGTCGGGGCCCGCCCGGCCGCCCGAAGGGCCGTGACCGCCCCCTTGGGGGGCCGCGAACGAAGTGAGCTTGGGGGCATCATGTCAGCAGGGATTCCAGGGTCTTGCGGTAGATGTTCTTCAGCGGCTCGATGCTCGCCACCTCGACGCATTCGTCGATCTTGTGGATGCTCGCGTTGAGCGGGCCGAACTCGACCACCTGCGGGCAGATCTTCGCGATGAATCGGCCGTCGGACGTCCCGCCGCTCGTCGAGAGCTGTGCGTCGATCTTCACCTCGCTGCGGATCGCGTTGCGCAGCGCCTCGCTCAGGTTGCCGACGGGTGTCAGGAACGGTTCGCCGGCTAGCGTCCATTCGATGTCGAAGTCCAGCCCATGGCGATCGAGCACGGCGTGCACGCGCTGCTTCAGCGTCTCGGGCGTGGATTCGGTGCTGAAGCGGAAGTTGAAGTCCACGACCATCTCGCCCGGTATCACGTTCGCGGCGCCGGTGCCGGCATGGACGTTCGAGATCTGCCAGCCGGTCGGTGGGAAGTGGTCGTTGCCGGCGTCCCATTTGGTAGTCACCAGTTCGGCCAGAGCCGGCGCGGCGAGGTGGATCGGGTTCCTCGCCAGCTGCGGGTAGGCGACATGCCCCTGCACGCCCCTCACGGCGAGCCGGCCCGACAGGCTGCCACGGCGGCCGTTCTTCACCATGTCACCCAGTTGCTCGACCGAAGTCGGCTCGCCGACGATGCAGTAGTCGAGCCTTTCGCCGCGCGCCTGCAGCGCCGCGCAGACCCTTGCCGTACCGTCGATCGACGGGCCCTCCTCGTCGCTCGTGACGAGCAGCGCGATCGATCCCGGCGCCGTGGGGTGTGCGTGCACGAACTCCTCGACCGCGACCACCATCGCGGCGATCGAGGTCTTCATGTCGGCCGCGCCGCGCCCGTAGAGTCTGCCGTCGCGATGGCTCGGCACGAACGGGTCACTCTGCCATCGCGCGAGAGGGCCGGTCGGCACGACGTCCGTGTGGCCGGCGAAGACGAGCAGCTTGCCGTCCGGTGTGCCCCGGCGCACGGCCCACAGGTTCGTGACCAGCGCGTCGGCGGGGCCGCATTGCAGCGTCTCGCAGGCAAAGCCGATCGGCCGCAGGCGATCGGCGATCAAGGCCTGGCATCCGGCGTCGTCGGGCGTGACGGAACGGCAGGCAATCAGCTGCTCGGCAAGGCGCAGTGCACGCGACATGTCAGTGGCCCCACCGCGCTTCGCGGGAGCCGCGGAGCATGAAGCGCGGCAATGTGGTCGTCCGCTTTCGGCCCATTGCGGCCGTTCGCGGGCGTCCGCTTCCGGGTGGCTTCAGCGCGGCGCGGCAGGCGGTGCCCGCTCTGGCAGTTCGACGCGGGAGCGCCAGGCCGAGCTGGCGTGCTCTGCTCCGTGTCCCCCGGCGCCGGCCTCCGGCCGCCGCCTCCTCCTTTACCTGCGCAGAACACGCCAGCCCGTCCTGACGCTCTGCCACCTTTGCGGCATCGCTTGCGCAGGCACGTGTGTCGGCACGCTCCGCTGGCACCGGGCCGAGGGCGGCGGGCAACCGGCTGCCGCAGGTAAAGGAGGAGACGCCAGCCGTCAGGATGGCGTCGGGGGAGAGAGCCCGGACACAAACAGTCCTGAGGACTGTTTGTGCCTGGCGAGCGCATGTGGGCTCTGCCCAATGCACGGAGGCAGCCGGTTGCCCGCCGCCCTCGGCCACGCGCAGGCCTTGGCTCGCTCCAGCATTCAATACGAAGGGCCGCAACGGGCCGGGAGCAGACCTCGATGTCGTTCCGCCAAGGAGCTGCTCCAGCCTAGTGAGGCGGCGCATCGAGCATGATCTCGGTGAACGTCGCGTGATCATCGGCCGCTTCGCTCGCGGCTGGCAGCTGTGATTGCGGCGTCAGGTCGTTCTGCAGCCGCCACATCAGGTTGGTCGGCGAGTCGGCGTAGGCGAGGCCCTCTTCGCGAGAGACCAAGCCGGAGTTGATCAGGCGTGCGATGTCCTGCTCGAAGGTCTGTGATCCTTCGGCGAGCGACTTCTCCATCGCCTCGCGAATGCTGCTGAAGTCGCCCTGCTCGATCATCTCGGCGATCAGCTTGGTGTTGAACATCACCTCGACCGCCGGGATGCGGCCGCCGGCCGTGGCGCGCAGCAGTCGCTGCGAGACGATCGAACGCAGTCCGGCGGCCAGGTCGGCCAGCAGCGATGGACGGGACTCGGGCGTGTAGAACGACAGGATGCGGCTCAGCGCGTGATAGCTGTTGTTGGCGTGCATGGTCGACAGTACGAGATGCCCCGACAGCGCGTAGCTCAGGGCGGAGGTCATGGTCTCGCGGTCGCGGATCTCACCGATCTGGATGCAGTCGGGCGCCTGGCGCAGCGCATTGCGCAGCGCGACCTGCAATGACTGCGTGTCGCGCCCGACCTCGCGCTGGTTGATGACGGACTTCTTGTTCGAGAACAGGTACTCGATCGGGTCCTCGATGGTCAGGATGTGGCCCGCCATCTGCTGGTTGCGCTGCTCGAGCATCGCCGCCAGCGTCGTGCTCTTGCCGGTGCCGGTGGCGCCGACGAGCAGCACCAGGCCGCGCTTCGCGACGGCCAGCGTGGCGAGCAGATCCGGCATGTTCAGGCTTTCCAGTGTCGGGATCTGGTAGGGGATGCAGCGGAACACGGCCGCCAGGGTGCCGCGCTGCTTGAAGCCGCTGAGGCGAAAGCTGCCGACCCCCGGCAGTCCGATGCCCACGTTCAGTTCGCCGGTTTCCTCGAGCTCCTCGAGTTGCACCGGCGTCAGCAGCTCGGCCAGCAACTGGCGAGGCTGGTTCGCCGTGAGCGGTTGATCGCTCAACTGCAATATCTGACCGTTGATCTTGATGAGGATCGGTGTGTTCGCCGACAGGTAGACGTCCGACGCGCCCTTGTCGGACATCAGCCGCAGCACGCGTTCCATGTTGCCGCTGCTCATCGTGGTTTCCTCGATGCGGGTCATGTCAGGTCTCCTGCCGGGCCGCCCCGAAGGAAGCCTGCGCCTGCAAGGTGGGCGGCAAACAAGGCGAGCGTGTGGCTTTTCATCCTAGGCCCTCAAGAGTTCGTTGATGCTGGTCTTGGCGCGGGTCTGTGCATCGACCCGCTTGACGATCACCGCGCAGTAAAGGCTGTAACGCGCGTCCGCACTGGGCAGGTTGCCGCTCACCACCACCGAACCTGCTGGGATGCGGCCGTAGCTCACCTCGCCCGTCGCGCGGTCGTAGATCTTCGTGCTCTGGCCGATGAAGACGCCCATGCTGATGACCGAATTCTCCTCGACGATCACGCCCTCGACGACTTCGGAGCGCGCGCCGATGAAGCAGTTGTCCTCGATGATCGTCGGGCCGGCCTGGATCGGCTCGAGCACGCCACCGATGCCCACGCCGCCCGACAGGTGCACGTTCCTGCCGATCTGCGCGCAGGAGCCCACGGTCGCCCAGGTGTCGACCATCGTTCCCTCGTCGACATAGGCGCCGATGTTCACATAGCTCGGCATCAGCACGACGTTCTTCGCGAGGTAGGCGCCGCGCCGCGCCACCGCCGGCGGCACGATGCGCACGCCGGCAGCACGAACGGCCGCTTCGTCGATGTGCGAGAACTTCGTCCTCACCTTGTCGAAGAAGGTCAGGTCGCCGGCACGCATGATCTCGTTGTCGTTCAGTCGAAAGCTCAGCAGCACGGCCTTCTTGACCCACTGGTTCACCGTCCACTGGCCGACGCCCTGGCGTTCGGCGACACGCAGGCGCCCGGCGTTGAGGTCGGCAATCACGTGCTCGACGGCGTCGCGAACCTCGGGTGCGTTGATGGCACTGAGTTGGGCTCGGCCCTCCCAGGCGAGGTCGATGATGTGTTGCAGTTGCTCGTGCGTTGCTGGGGTCATGGGGAGGTTCGATGAGACTCGACAAAGGCGACGATGCGCTGCGCCGCTTCCAGGCATTCGTCCACGCCGGCCACCAGCGCCAGGCGGATCCGGCCGGCGCCGGGGTTCGCGCCGTGCGCCTTGCGCGCGAGCAGGCTGCCCGGCAGCACGGCCACATTGTATTGAGCCAGCAGCGCGAGTGCGAAGGCGACGTCGTCGCCCCCGGGCACGCCGGCCCAGAGATAGAACCCGGCGTCGGGCGGCGCGACGTCGAGCACGCCCGCCAGCAGCGGTGTGACCTGGGCAAACTTGCGACGGTAGAGCTCGCGATTGGTGACTACGTGCTGCTCGTCGTTCCAGGCCGCAATGCTGGCGCGCTGCACCGGCGGGCTCATCGCGCTGCCGTGGTAGGTGCGGTAGAGCAGGAAGGCTTTCAGCAATCGGTCGTCGCCGGCGACGAATCCGGAGCGCAGGCCCGGCACGTTGGAGCGCTTGGACAGGCTGGTGAACGCGACGAGGTTCGGGAAGCCCTCGCGGCCGAGGCGGGCCGCCGCTTCGAGCGACCCGAGCGGCGCGTCGTTGCCTGCGTGGATCTCGGAGTAACACTCGTCGCTGGCGATGACGAAGCCGTGGCGGTCGCTCAACTCGAACAGCATCCGCCATTCGGACAGTGGCATCACCGCGCCCGTCGGGTTGCCCGGCGAGCAGACGTACAGCAGCTGGGTGCGGGACCACGTGGCCGTGTCGATCTGCGACCAGTCGACGGCGAAATTGCGGCTAGCGTCGCTGTTGGCGAATGCCGTGTCGGCCCCGGCGAGCAGGGCCGCGCCTTCGTAGATCTGGTAGAACGGGTTCGGGCAGACCACCGTCGCGCCGCGGCGCGTCGGGTCGATCACCGTCTGCGCCAGCGCGAACAGCGCTTCTCGCGAACCGTTGACCGGCAGCACCTGCGTGGCGGCGTCGAGCGTCACGCCGTAGCGGCGCTGCACCCACAGCGCGCACGCCTCGCGAAGGGCCGGCTCGCCGGCCGTCGCCGGATAGCTCGCCAGACCGGGCAGGGCAGCGACCAGCGCACGCTGGATCAGTTCGGGCGTGGCGTGGCGAGGCTCGCCGATCCCGAGGCTGATCGGCGCGAAGGCCGGGTTCGGCGCGATGTCGCGCGCCAGCTCGCGCAGGCGTTCGAACGGATAGGGGTGAAGCCTGGACAGCAGCGGGTTCATGCGTGGATTATCCGAGAGCGCCCGCGGCGCCCGCCGCTACAGCCAGCCGGCGCAGCCCGGCGCTCCGCAGCGGCAGGCGAGGCGACCTTCATGGTGCGTCGGCCCGTAGTCGACAGTGATCTCCTCGCCCGGAGCGATCTCGCGCAGCGCATAGAACTCGACCCGCCCCTGTCGGATGGAAAGGCGGGCGTTGGGCGAACACGAATGGTTGGTGTAGCGCATGGGGTCCGTCGAACGGGTGAAGTCGATCGCTCGTTCAGGCGAGATCTCGACCATCATCACCCGCTCGTGGCGCGTGGCCCGGATGCGCGCCTCGACGACGCTGATCGCCTCGCCACGGATCTCGCCGATCTTGCGCCAGCGCGCAATGCCCTCGGCGGCGAACACGCCCTGGCCATCGATCGCGCTGGCACGCACCGCGACGTCGTACTTCTGGTAGGTAGGTCTCACGCGCGATTAGCCCTCGTCTGCGAAAGTCTGCTTGCGGCCCATTGCGGCCGTTCGCGGATGTCCGCTTCCGGCTGGCTTCAGCGCGGCGCGGCGGCGGTGCCCGCGTGGCGTTCGACGCGGGAGCGCAGGCGAGCTGGCTGCTCTGCTCCGTGTCCCCCGGCGCCAGCCTGCGGCTGCCGTCTCCTCCTTTACCTGCGCAGAACCGCTTGCCCGCCTGACGCTCGGCCCCTGTCAGCGGCATCGCGTTGCGCAGACACGCGTGCCCGGCACGCGTGCCGCTGGCACTGGGCCGAGCGTCAGGACGGGCTGCCGGTCTGCGCAGGTAAAGGAGGAGACGGCAGCCGACAGGCTGGCGTCGGGGGACACGGAGCGGACACGCCAGCCCGGCCTGGTGCTCCCGCGTCGAACTGCCACGGCCACGCGCCGGCCGGCTCGCCCCAGAAGCGACACCCACGAACGGCCGCAATGGGCCGCAAGCAGACGGCGATGCATCCAGAACCGGGAGACCGTCCATCTCACCCCGCGAGCCCCGTCTGCCCAGGATGCGTCGGCAAATCGACCTGTGGCAGCGGCTTCCAGCCCTTCTTGCGGTGTTCGGCCACCACGTTGGTGTAGATGCCACCGCGCACGTACCACTTCGCGCTGATGCGGATGAAGCGTGGCTCGGTGGCCTTCACGATGTCGTCGAGGATGGTGTTCGTCACCTTTTCGTGGAACGCGCCCTCGCTGCGGTAGCTCCAGAAGTACAGCTTCAGGCTCTTCAGCTCGACGCAGAGCTTGTCGGGGACGATGTCGATCGTGAAGTGGGCGAAGTCCGGTTGCCCGGTCAGGGGGCAGAGGCAGGTGAACTCGGGCACCTGAAACTGGATCGCGTAGTCGCGCTCGGCCGCCGGATTGGCGAACACCTGCAATTCCCGGCTCGGGACGGTGGGCGGCTGGGGCGGGGCGGCGCGCTCTTTCGGGGCCTGCACACGGGGGGTCTTCTTGGCCATGGCGATGATCTTCGGCGGGGGTGGGGACGCGGGGCGCGATGGTATCATCAGGCCCGCCAGAGAGCCCGCGAATCCGCGTGTTTTCTCAACCAGATCAAAGACTTGCGCGCGACAGCGCCGCTCCCGCCGCCGCTCTCCAATGCGCCTGAACTCGATCAAACTCTCCGGCTTCAAGTCGTTCGCGGAACCGACCCATTTCCAGCTGCCCGGCCAGCTGGTCGGCGTCGTCGGGCCCAATGGCTGCGGCAAGTCGAACATCATGGACGCGGTGCGCTGGGTGCTCGGCGAGAGCAAGGCGAGCGAACTGCGCGGCGAGTCGATGCAGGACGTGATCTTCAACGGTTCGGGCCTGCGCAAGCCGGCCGGCCGGGCCAGCGTCGAGCTCGTCTTCAGCAACGAGGACGCGCGCGCCGGCGGCCAGTGGAACCAGTTCGCCGAGATCGCCGTCAAGCGCGTGCTGACACGCGACGGCACGAGCAGCTACTACATCAACAACCAGCCGGTGCGGCGGCGCGACGTGCAGGACGTGTTCCTCGGCACCGGACTGGGCCCGCGTGCCTACGCCATCATCGGCCAGGGCACGATCAGCCGCATCATCGAGAGCAAGCCCGAGGAACTGCGGATGTTCCTCGAAGAAGCGGCCGGCGTCTCGAAGTACAAGGAGCGCCGTCGCGAGACCGAGAACCGGCTGAAGGACACGCGCGAGAACATGACCCGCGTGGACGACATCCTGCGCGAGCTCAACGCCAACCTCGACAAGCTCGAAGCCCAGGCCGAGGTCGCGGCTCAGTACCGCGGCCTGCAGGAGGAAGGCAGCCTGAAGCAGCACCAGCTGTGGTTCCTGAAGCACCGCAGCGCGGCAGGCGAGGCGGAGCGCGTCAGGCGCGAGATGCTGGCCGCGACCAACGCGCTCGAGGCACGGCTCGCCGAGCTGCGCCAGGTCGAGGCAGAACTCGAGACGCTGCGTCAGGCGCACTACGCGGCAGGCGACGATCTGCACGCGGCGCAAGGGCTGCTCGCCGAGGCATCGCTGGAAGTGAGCCGGCTCGAGGAGCGCATCCGCTACGTCGTCGAAGGCCGGCGGCGGCTCGAGCAGCGCCTGCTCGAGCTGCAGGCGCAGAACGCGCGCTGGAGCGGCCAGAAGGCCGAGGCGCAGCAGGAGCTCGAGCTCGTCGCGGGTCGCATCGTGCAGGCCCGCGAGCAGGGTGATCTGCTTGCCGCGCAGACCGGGAAGCAGGCGGGGGAGTTGCCGGACGTCGAAGAGGTGCTGCGCACTGCGCAGGGTCGCAGCAGCGAACAGCGCGCGCAGGTGGCCCAGGTCCAGCAGCAGATCCAGGTGCTGGCGGCGGAGTCGCGAAGCGTCGAGGAACAGGGGCGGGCGCTCACGCTGCGGCGCGAGCGGCTTGCCGCCGAGGACAAGGGGCTTGCCGCGCCCGACGAGGTGCGCCTGGTCGAACTGCAGCGCCAGGGCGGCGATGCTGCGCAGGCGCTGGCGGCGGCAGACGTGCAGCTCGCGGCGCTCGATGCCGAGCTGCCCGCACTCGACGACGAGCGGCGCGCCCGACAGGCCGCCTCGAACCAGGAGGCCGCCAAGCAAGCCAGCCTGGCGGCGCGTCTCGACGCGCTGCGCGCGCTGCAGGACAAGGTGCAGACCGAAGGCAAGCTCAAGCCCTGGTTGACCCGCCACGGCCTCGACAGCCTGCAGGGCCTGTGGACCCGTGTGCACATCGAGCCCGGCTGGGAGCCCGCGCTCGAGGCCGCCCTGCGTGAGCGCCTGAACGCGCTCGCCGTGGGCCGAATCGAGACGGTGTGCGCCTTCGGCGACGATGCGCCGCCGGCGCGACTGGCTTTCTACACGACGCCGGCGGCGGCTATCGCCAGCACGCATCGCACGCTGCCGCGCCTCGCCGACCTGCTGCGCCTCGGCGACAGCGGTCTGCAGGCGCTGCTCAACGACTGGCTCGAAGGCGTGTACACCGCGCCGACCCTGGCCGACGCACTGGCCGCGCGCGACAAGCTGAGTCACGGCGAAGTGATCATGACGGCGGCCGGGCACGCGGTGAGCGCCTTCGCGGTCAGCTTCTACGCGCCCGACTCCGAACAGGCCGGCATGCTCGCGCGGGCGCAGGAGATCGAGAACCTGACACTGCAGCTTCGCGCCCAGGCGCTGATCGCCGACGAGTCGCGCGGCGCGCTGGTCAGGAGCGAGGCCGCCGCCACCGACGCTGCGCAGCGGCTCGAGCAGGCTCGCCGCGCAGCAGCCGATCTGCAGACGCGCGCGCACCGGATCCAGGTCGAACTGCTGCGTCTGAGCGAGCAGGCGCAGGCCACGCAGGCGCGGCGCGAGCGGCTGGCGAACGAACTCGTCGAGATCGACCAGCACCTCGAGGCTCTGGCCGGGCGCCGTGCGGCCGGCGAGGTGCACTTCGAGGAACTCGACATGCAGCTCGGCGCGATGCAGGAGCGTGATGCCGATCTCGGCGAGGCCGTGCTCGAAGCCGAGCGCGTGCTGGCCGCGGCGCGCGAGAAGTTGCGTTCACTGGAGCACCAGGCGCAGGAGGCGCAGTTCGCGTTGCGCGCGCTCGTCGCGCGGCGCGCCGAGCTCGAGCGCGCCGTGGAGAGTGCGCAGCAGCAGCTCGAGGCCAACGAGCAGTCGGTGGCGCAACTGCGCGTCGAGCTCGCCGCGATGGCCGACACGTCGGAACAGGCCGGGCTCGAGAGCGCGCTTGCGTTGCGGCTCGAGCGAGAGAAGGCGCTCTCGGCACGGCGCAGCGCCTACGACGAGCTGAGCGCTGGGCTGAAGAGCACCGACGAACGGCGCATGGGCCTGGAGCGCAGCCTGCAACCGCTGCGCGACGCCATCGTCAAGCTGCAGCTCGATGAACAGGCGGCCGCCCTCGGTGGAGCGCAATACCTCGAGCAATTGACGCAGGCGCAGGTCGATCTCGAGGCGCTCGCGCAGACCGTGACGGACGGTGCAGTGAAACTCCAGGGGCTGCAGGGCGAGATCGACCGCATCAGCCGCGAGATCGCCGCGCTCGGCGCGGTGAACCTGGCGGCGCTCGACGAGCTGACGAGCTCGCGCGAACGCAAGACCTTCCTCGACGCGCAGATGGCCGATCTGCTCGAGGCGATCGTCACGCTCGAGGACGCGATCCGCAGGATCGACCTCGAGACGCGCGAGTTGCTGGCAAGCACCTTCGATGCGGTGAACGGCCACTTCGGACGCATGTTCCCGACGCTCTTCGGCGGCGGCACGGCGCGGCTGGTGATGACGGGCGGCGAGATCCTCGACGCCGGCGTGCAGGTCATGGCGCAGCCGCCGGGCAAGAAGAACAGCTCGATCCATCTGCTGTCGGGCGGCGAGAAGGCGCTGACGGCAATCGCCCTCGTCTTCGCGATCTTCCAGCTGAACCCGGCGCCGTTCTGCCTGCTCGACGAAGTCGACGCACCGCTGGACGACGCCAACACCGATCGCTATGCGGCGCTGGTGCGCGAGATGGCGCAGGGCACGCAGTTCCTGTTCATCAGCCACAACAAGATCGCGATGGAAATGGCCGAGCAGCTGATCGGCGTGACGATGCAGGAACAGGGCGTGTCGCGCATCGTTGCCGTCGACATGAAGACCGCGGCCGGCATGGCGGAGGCGGCCTGATGCGCGCGAAGCAGAAGTCGCCATTGCGGGCCGCCGCGCCGGGCCGCCCCAAGCAAGGCCCGACCCTCCCGGAGGGTCGATCGCCGTACGCGGCGAGAGGGGTGTTGTCATCATGAGCGACTTGACCGTCGGACTCGCGATCGTCGGCGGCGTCGCGCTCGCCGCCGTGGTGGCGCACGGCGCATGGCAGGCGCGCCGGGCCGGACCGCGGCGCGCCGCTCCCAGCGGCGACGGGCAGCCTGCCGCACAGATCGAGCCCGTGCTCGCCCCGAGTGCGGGCGCGGTCGGGGAGGGTGATGTCGTGCTGTCGCGAGCGGGGGCTCGCCGGGTGAGTCCGCGCCTGGATGCACTGATCGACGCCATTGCCGCGCTCAGGCTCGAGGCGCCGCTGGCCGCCGAACTCGTGCTCGCGCACCTGCCGCACACGCGGCGCGCCGGCAGCAAGCCTTTCCTGATCGAAGGACTGAACGCCGAGACGGGCGAGTGGGAGGCGATCGCCCTCGGCGCCCGCTACGGCGAGCTGCAGGCCGGCGTGCAGATGGCCAACCGCACGGGCGCGCTGAACGAGATCGAGTACTCGGAGTTCGTGCAGAAGGTGCAGGCCTTTGCCGACGCGCTCGGCGCGATGCCCGAGCTGCCGGACATGCTCGACGTGGTGGCCCGGGCGCGTGAGCTCGACGCCTTCGCGGGCGAGCACGACGCCCAGCTCGCGCTGCACCTGAGGGGGCGCGCCGCGGCCTGGTCGATCGGCTTCATCCAGCAGCATGCGGCGCGCCACGGCTTTGTCGCGGGCGCGGTGTCGGGCCGCATGGTGCTGCCTGCGGCCGACGAGGGGGGGCCGCCGGTGCTGGTGCTCGCCTTCGACGCGCAGGCGGCCCTTGCGGACGATCCGAACCTGGCGGCGGTGCGCGACCTGACGCTGAGCTTCGACGTCGCCCAGACCGACCCGGCGCAGCAGCCCTTCACTGCGTGGCAGGCGACTGCGCAGGCGCTGGCTTCGAGCATGGACGCGCTCGTCGTCGACGATCAGGGGCGGCCGCTGAGCGAGGACGGCTTCGCCAGCATCGCCTCCGAACTCGAGCGCCTGTACGCAACGCTCGCGACGCACGGCCTGGCGGCCGGATCGGGTGCGGCGAGACGCCTGTTCAATTGACGCCGGCGCGCGCCGGCAGACAGGCAGCACGCCGTGTTCCTCGTCTGGCTCACCGGCATCGCGGTGCTCGCCCTTTTCATCGGGCTCGCCTGGACTCTCGCCCCCCTCGAGCCGGGCATCGTCGCGCTCCAGTTCGCGTTCACGCCGAGCTCTTTCGCGGCGGTGGTCGATGCGTGGCCGGCCGAGCACCTGGCCAGGTACCGCGCTCATCTGCCGGTCGACGGCCTCCTCCTTGCCTGCTACGGGAGCTTCGGCTACCTGCTTGCGCTGCGCTCGACGATCTTCGCACGCTGCTCGCCGGCGGTGCGCGTCGCCGTGCGCTGGGCACTGCCTCTCGCCGCTGCATTCGACGCCGCGGAGAATGTGCTGCACTGGTGGCTCATCGAAGCGTCGCGCCCTGGCGTCCCGTGGCCCTATGCGCTCTCCGCCACGTGTTCGAGCCTGAAGTGGGGGCTGCTGCTCGGCTACGCGATCGCGGTCGTCCTCGCCCTCACACGAGCCGCAGGCTCGCCAAGGCGCCCATGAACGGAGACCCGACCGGCGAGCGGTGGAGCGGCTGGCGAGGCGCTGTTCGAAGCGCGCGCTGAGCCACACGAGCGCTGAGCCAAGGCCGCCTGTCTACACTTGCCGCCATGACGCAGCGTCCGGTTTCCGCCACGAGCTCCGCCATGCAGGCCGCTGCCGAGCGCGCTGCCGAGCTGCGTGCGCTGCTGAACCACCATGCGCAGCGCTACTACGTGCTCGACGATCCGGAGATCACCGACGCCGAATACGATCGGCTCTTCGCCGAACTGCAGGCGCTCGAGGCGGCGCACCCCGCACTGCTGCGCGCCGACTCGCCGACGCAGCGCGTGATCGGCAAGGTCCTCGAGGGTTTCACTGCGGTGCGCCACGCAGTGCCGATGCTCTCGATCCGCACCGAGACGGACACCACGGCCGCCGGCGCGGGGGCATTCGACGCCCGCGTCCGGCGCGAGCTCGAACTCGGGGCCGCGGAGCCGCCCGTCGAGTACGCTGCCGAGCTGAAGTTCGATGGTCTGGCGATCAACCTGCGCTACGAGAACGGCGTGCTGGTGCAGGCGGCGACGCGCGGAGACGGCGAGACGGGCGAGGACGTGACGCAGAACATCCGCACGATCCAGCACATACCGTTGCGCCTGGCCGGCAGCGAGGCCGCGGTGCTCGAGGTGCGCGGAGAGGTGTACTTGCGGCGCGACGATTTCGAGGCGCTGAACGAGCGTCAGCGAGCCAAGGGTGAGAAGACCTTCGTCAACCCGCGCAACGCCGCCGCCGGCGCGGTGCGCCAGCTCGACCCGGCGATGGCCGCGCAGCGCCCACTGAGTTTTTTCGCCTACGGCATCGGCGAAGTGCGCGGCTGGCCGCTGCCCGAATCGCACAGCTCGTTGCTCGACGCGCTGCAGGTGCTGGGCGTGCCGGTCTGCGCCGATCGAGCCGTCGTTGCCGGGCCGCAGGGCCTGATCGACTTCCACCGCGCGATGGGTGAGAAGCGCGACGCGCTGCCCTTCGACATCGACGGCGTCGTCTACAAGGTCAACTCGCTGGCGTTGCAGCAGCGCCTGGGCTTCGTTTCGCGCGAGCCGCGCTGGGCCGTGGCGCACAAGTACCCGGCGCAGGAACAGATGACGAGGCTGCTCGGCATCGACGTCCAGGTCGGCCGCACCGGAAAGCTCACGCCGGTGGCGCGGCTGCAGCCGGTGTTCGTCGGCGGCACGACGGTCAGCAACGCGACCTTGCACAACGAGGACGAGATCCGGCGCAAGGACGTTCGCATCGGCGACACCGTGATCGTGCGCCGTGCGGGCGACGTGATTCCCGAGGTCGTCGGCGTCGTGCTCGAGAGGCGAGCGCCGGACGCCGGCGAACCGTTCGACCTCTGCCAGCGCCTTCGAGGCCAGTGCCCGGTGTGCGGCAGCGCGATCACGCGCGAGGAGGGCGAGGTCGACTGGCGTTGTTCGGGGGGGCTGTTCTGCCCGGCGCAGCGCAAGCAGGCGATGCTGCATTTCGCCGGCCGGCGGGCAATGGACATCGAAGGCCTGGGTGACAAGCTGGTCGATCAGCTCGTCGACGGGGGACTGGTCGGCAGGCTGCCCGAGCTCTACGCGCTCGACGTGGCGAGGCTCGCGGCGCTCGACCGGATGGCCGAGAAGAGCGCGCAGAACCTCGTCGCCGGTCTCGAGAAGAGCAAGCAGACGACGCTCGGGCGCTTCCTGTACGCGCTCGGCATCCGCCATGTCGGCGAGACGACGGCGAAGGACCTGGCGAGGCACTTCGGCTCTCTGGAGCGCATCGTCGACGCGAGCGTCGAGCAACTGCTGGAGGTCGCCGACGTCGGGCCGGTGGTCGCGCAGAGCATCCGCACCTTCTTCGACCAGCCACACAATCGCGAGGTGGTGGGCCAGTTGCGGGCCTGCGGCGTGACGTGGGACGAGACTGACGGGACTGCCGACACCCGTCCGAAGCCGCTCGCCGGCAAGACACTCGTGCTTACCGGTACTCTGCCGTCGCTGACGCGCGACGAGGCCAAGGCGATGATCGAGGCAGCCGGCGGGAAGGTGACGGGGTCGGTGTCGAAGAAGACCGATTTCGTCGTTGCCGGCGCCGAGGCCGGCAGCAAGCTCGACAGGGCTCGCGAGCTCGGCGTCGCGCTGATCGACGAGCCGGGGCTGCGAGCACTGCTGGGCGAAGCGACGTGACAGGCTCGGGCCTTTCCAACAGGCCCTAGAGACAAGGGATGCTGAAGATGGCCGTTCGAGAGATCCTGAAGATGGGCGATGCCCGTCTGTTGCGCGTGGCGCCGCCGGTGCAGCGCTTCGACACGCCGGAGCTGCATGCGCTGATCGCCGACATGTTCGACACGATGGAGGCGGCCCAGGGCGCCGGGCTGGCAGCACCGCAGATCGGCGTCGACCTGCAGCTCGTGATCTTCGGTTTCTCGCACAACGAGCGCTATCCCGAGGCGCCCGCGGTGCCGCGCACGGTGCTGATCAACCCGACGATCACGGCGCTGTCCGAGGAGGAAGAGACGGGATGGGAAGGCTGCCTGTCGGTGCCCGGGCTGCGCGGCGTCGTGCCGCGCTGGGCGCGCATCCGCTACCGCGGTTTCGACCCGCTGGGGAAGCCCATCGAGCGCGAGGCCGAGGGCTTCCACGCCCGCGTCGTGCAGCACGAGTGCGACCACCTGATCGGCCGTCTGTACCCGACGCGCATGCGCGACTTCACGCAGTTCGGCTACACGAGCGTGCTGTTCCCCGATCTGGCTGAAGAGAGCGAGGACTGAAGCGGCGCTTGCGGTCGAGCGCAAGCAGCTGTATCCACGGTCAGCCGAAGCAGCCGCTGCCGCGTTGAGGGTGCAAGCGGAGCGCGGAGTCGCCAGCGACCCGGAAAGCTTCGCGCGGCGGCTGTCGACCGCTGCACCGACTCGCAAGGAGCCTGATGTGCCGAGCCTCTCGAGAACCTCAAGACTGTTGTCCAGCCTGCTCGCGGCATTGCTGATGGCCATGCTGTCGCAGGCAGCGTTCGCCGATCCGCCAGGGCGCGTCGGCCGGCTGGCCGACGTGCAAGGCACCGTCTGGCGCTTCGACGCCGAGGCGGCCGAGTGGGTGGCTGCGGAGCGCAACCGCCCGCTGACCACCGGCGATCGCCTGGCGACCGATGATGCCGCGCGCGCCGAGCTGCGCATCGGATCGACGGTGCTGCGCCTGGCCGGTGGCACCGAAGTCGAACTTCTGCAACTCGACGACGACGCCGTGCGCGTGCAACTCCACGGTGGCCTGATGGCCTTGCGTCTGCGCACTCACGAGGCGGCGCGCGAAGTCGAGCTCGTCACCGTCGAGGGCCGTTTCAAGCCCGAACGCGCCGGCCGCTACCGCCTCGACCGCGTCGATGCCATCAGCAGCATCACGGTCTGGAGCGGCCAACTGCTGTTCGAGGCGCCGGGCAACGCCGTCAGCCTTCATGCCGGCCAGCGCGCGGACGCCTGGAGCGACGGGCGGTCGCAGTACACCCTGATCCAGCCGCAGGAAGATGCGTTCGATCAGGAAGTGGCGGCCGGCGAACTCGCCGACGAGCGCAGCGTGTCGGCGACCTATGTCTCGCCGGAGATGACCGGCGGCGAGGACCTCGACCGCTATGGACGCTGGCAGGACGACCCCGAGTACGGTGCGCTCTGGGTGCCGCGGGTCGTGGAGCCGGGCTGGGCGCCGTACCGCTTCGGCCATTGGACCTGGGTGCGACCCTGGGGCTGGACCTGGGTCGACGACGCACCGTGGGGCTTCGCGCCCTTCCACTACGGCCGCTGGGTCCACCATCGCAACGTCTGGGGGTGGGCCCCTGGGCGCTGGGTGGCCAGGCCGGTCTATGCCCCGGCGCTGGTGGCGTGGGTCGGGTCGCCGGGCCTCTCGGTTTCGATCGGCATCGGCCCGGCGGTGGGCTGGTTCCCGCTCGCCCCGCGCGAGGTCTTCATTCCCGGCTATCGCACGAGCCCGCACTACGTTCGCAACGTCAACGTCCCGCACGTGACGAACATCAGGAACGTCACCGAGATCGTGAACGACCCGAATGCGGTCGTGGAACGGACGAGCTACCGCAATCGCGGCGTACCGGGGGCGATGACGGTGGTGCCATCCACCGTCGTCAGCGGCAGGCAACCGGTGGCCCCGGCGCGGGTTCAGCTGACCGACCCGCGCCCCGGTGCCGGGCGCGAGCGCGGCATCGCCGCTGCGCCACCCGCCAGGGTCATGGCAGCCCCGGAGATCCAGGCGCCGGCGCGGACGCACGGTGACGGGGCCGGGTTCGCGCGGCCGGGTGCGTCGTCGCGCGCAGGCATGCCGGCGGCAGGCGGTGGCAGGTCGAGCGCGACCTCTCCCGCGGCGACACCCGCCGTGATCACCGCGCCGCCCACGCGCAGAAGCGATCCGCCAGCACCGGCAGCGCCGGCAGCGCGGCCGATGGTCCGCGAGCCGCAGCAGGGTGCCGATGTCGGGAAGGGCGCATCGCCTGTGGTGGAGACACCGCGCCCGGTACCGTTGCCAGCACGCCAGCCTGATCGCAGGCGGGTGCCCGGGCCAACGGCCACCACTCAGGAACCCGCAGGGACTCCTTCGGTCCGGCCGCAGCCCGGTCGCGGGCAGGCGCCCGGGCCTTCGGCAGGCTCTCAGGAGTCCGCAGGGACTCCTTCGGTCCGGCCTCAGCCCGGTCGCGGGCAGGCGCCCGGGCCTTCGGCAGGCTCTCAGGAGTCCGCAGGGACTCCTTCGGTCCGGCCTCAGCCCCCGCAAACGGGGGCGGGGCCGGCGCATGCCGCGAAGCCGGTCCCGGCGGCGGCTGCGCCCGCGGACCCGAAGACTTCCCCGGCAGCCGCACCGCGGGTCCGCGAGCCGCGGGACGAACCGCGCGAGAAAGGCAAGGCCGACAAGTAGCGCTCAGCGGAGCAACGGTTGCAGCACGGCCCAGACGTTGTCGAGCATCGTCGCCTGCGCCGCTGCGTTAGGGTGGATGCGATCGGCCTGGAACAGCGTCTCCGACTGTGGCGCATCGGCGACGCCCTTGAGCAGGAACGGCACGAGCACCGCGCCTTCGGCCCTGGCGACGCCGGCGTACAGCGCCGCGAAATCCTCGGCGTACTTGCGGCCATAGTTCGGCGGGACCTGCATGCCGACCAGCAGCACCCTGGCCCCGGTCGCCCTGGCTGCGCCCGTCATGTCGATCAGATTGCCCCGGGTCATGGCGAGCGGGAGGCCGCGCAAGGCATCGTTGCCGCCGAGTTCCAGGATCACGTGCGTCGGGCGGTGGCGCGCCAGCAGGTCGGGCAGGCGCGAGCGGCCTCCGGACGTGGTGTCGCCGCTGACGCTGGCATTGACGACGGCGATGTCGAGCTTCTTCTCCGCGAGTCGCTGCTCGAGCAGCGCGACCCAGCCGGTGCCGCGCGCCAGGCCATACTCGGCAGACAGGCTGTCGCCGACCACCAGCACGGTCCGGCGCGAAGCGGCGGCGACGGCACGCTGCAAGGGCAGCCCGAGCGCCAGCGCCAGCCAGCCGCTACAGTGGGCCAGGAACCCGCGCCGTTTCGCCTTCATCCGCAGAGCCTCCCCCATGCCCGAACCCATCATCGCCGTCGAGCGCGTCACCAAGCAGGTGAAGGACTCGACCGGCACGCTGACGATTCTCCACGACATCGCCTTCACTCTGATGGCCGAGGAGTCGCTGTCGATCGTCGGTGCGTCGGGCTCCGGCAAGAGCACGCTGCTGGCCATCATCGCGGGGCTCGATGCGCCGACCAGCGGCACCGTGCGCGTCTGTGGCGTCGACCTGTTCGCGCTTGACGAGGACGCACGCGCCGCGCTGCGTGCCGAGCGACTGGGCTTCGTCTTCCAGAGCTTCCAGTTGCTCGCCAACCTCACCGCGCTCGAGAACGTGATGCTGCCACTCGAGCTGCAGGGCCGGCGCGACGCGCGCGCGCAGGCCACCGAGATGTTGCGCCGCGTGGGCCTGGCCGAACGGTTGCGGCACTATCCAAAGGTGCTTTCCGGGGGTGAACAGCAACGTGTGGCGCTGGCGCGCGCCTTCGTCGTGCGGCCGGCCGTGCTGCTCGCCGACGAGCCGACGGGAAGCCTCGACTTCGCGACGGGCGCCACGGTGATGGAACTGATGTTCGAACTGAACCGCGAGGTCGGCACGACGCTGGTGCTCGTCACTCACGACCGCGAGATCGCGGCGCGCTGCGACCGTCAGCTGCACATCGAGGCCGGCCGCGTCGCGGCGCAACTGGCCGTACTGTGAGTTCAGTGTTCAGTTCGCGAACTTGTAGTCGGTCTTCGTCTTGGCCCGGATCTCGTCGCGGAACTGCGCCATCTTCATCTGCATCAGGCGCTGCTGGATCTGCGGCTTCACCTCGTCGAGCGGCGGGAACTGCGCGTCGCGCACGTCGACGACCTTGATGACGTGCCAGCCGAACTGCGACTTCACCGGCGCGTCCGTCATCTCGCCCTTCTTCAGCTTGACCATCGCCTGCGAGAACTCGGGAACGTAGGAACCGGCGTTGGCCCAGTCGAGGTCGCCGCCCTTTTCGCCCGATCCCGGGTCCTTCGAGTTCTTCTTCGCCAGGTCTTCGAAGCTCGCGCCGCCCTTGATCTGCGCAATCAGCGCCTTGGCCTGGTCCTCGTCCTCGACCAGGATGTGGCTGGTGCGGTATTCCATGCCGCTAGCCTGCGCCTTGAACTTGTCGTACTCGGCCTGGATGTCGGCATCGCTGACCGGGTGCTTCTTCTGGTAGTCGGTGAACAGCTCACGGATCAGGATGCTCTGGCGGGCCAGTTCCATCTGCGCCTTGTATTGCGCGGAGGCGGCGATACCCTGCCGCTCGGCCTCCTGCGTGAACATCTCGCGCAGCACGACTTCGTCGCGGACCTGCGCCTCGAGCTCGGGAGTCAGCGGCTGGCCCTGGCTCGTGGCCTGAACGAGCAGCGCCTCGACGCGAGACTTCGGCACGGCCTTGCCGTTGACGACGGCCACGTTCTGCGCGAATGCCGCCAGCGGCAGGAGCAGCGCGGCAGACACGGCGAGCCAGGCCGCGACGCGCAGCGGCTTCTTCGGGGACGAGGGGCAAGGCGAAGCGAACATGGGGCACGGGCCTTTCAGGGGGAATCGGTTGAATCGGTGAACCCTGCGGCGCGGCGGGCGCGAGGGCGGTTCGGTGCGGAGGAATCAGGTCTCGTCCGGGGCTTGCGCGGCGATCGCCAGCGCGTGAACGCCCTGCTTCATCAGCGGAGCGACGGCATCATATACGAGGCGGTGCCGGCGCAGCCGCGACAGGCCGCGAAACGCTTCGGCCGTGACGGTGACGCTGAAGTGCCGGCCCTCGCGCGCGCCGGCGTGTCCGACGTGAAGATGGCTGTCGTCCTGCACGTCGAGGTGGAGCGGCGCGAGCGCCTGGCGCAATGCACTCTCGATGTCTTCACGGGTCACGGCCATCCGCAATGTCCTCTCCCTCAGCGCGTCTCCGGCGGGGCCGCTGCGTCGTCCCCGGCCGGCTTGACGTGCCGGCTCAGGTACAGGCCCTGCGCCAGCGTGAACAGCAGCATCAGACCCAGACCGCCGAAGAGCTTGAAGTTGACCCACGCGGCCGTCGACAGGCTGTAGGCGACGGCCAGGTTGAGCAAGCCCATCACGCCGAAGAACGCGATCCAGGCCCAGTTGAGGCGTTGCCAGATCGCCGCAGGCAGTTCGAGCTGCTCGCCGATCAGCGTCTGCAGCAGGTTCTTGCGGAAGACGAACTGGCTGACCCAGAACGACATCGCCATCGCCCAGTACAGCACGCTCGGCTTCCACTTGATGAAGGTCTCGTTGTGGAACCAGACCGTCGCGCCACCGAGCACGGTGACGAGGCCGAGGCTGATCCAGAGCATCAGGTCGATCTTGCGCCCGCGCGCCATCAGGTACGCGATCTGCACCATCGTGGCGGCGATGACCACCAGCGTGGCCAGCAGCACCGGCCCTTCGACCGGCCCGACCACGCCGCCCGAGACCAGGAAGCCGAAGTGTTGCGTCGCGAAATCGGCCGCCCCCTGCGCGTCGCGCTCGGCGAACTTGAAGGTGCCGAAGAACAGCAGGATCGGCAGGAAGTCGAGCAGGATCTTCATCGGGGGTGGCGTTGAATGTGCGACCGGCTGCGCCGGGTCGCTGCCTTGCGCGCAAGAGGCCGCAGTGGCCCTCGGGGGCGAAGGACGGGGCGAGTCGGGGCCGCGATGTTACCGCGAAGGGTCGAAGGCCATGGCCGCCGAATTGATGCAGAAGCGTTCGCCCGTCGGCGCAGGGCCGTCGTCGAAGACATGGCCCAGATGCGAGCCGCAGCGCTTGCAGCGGACTTCGATCCTCACCATGCCGAGGCTGCGGTCCTCGATGCGCTCGACGACCTCGGCATTGATCGGCTGCGAATAGCTCGGCCAGCCGCAGCCGGCATCGAACTTCGTCTCCGACGCAAACAGCGGCGTGCCGCATCCGACGCACTCGTAGCGTCCGGGTTCGAAGTGGTCCCAGTACTTGCCGCTGAACGGCCGCTCGGTTGCCGAGTGGCGGGCCACCTGGTACTGCATCGGGTCGAGCTCGGCGCGCCACTCGGCGTCGGTCTTGTGTACCGGGTAGGTCTTGTCGTCGCTGGATTTCATGATGAACAGGACACCGCGATCGTGCCCGCCCAGTCGGGCGGGAAGCCGGCATCGGACACGTCTTGCGCGGACGGTCTTGAAGGTTCGTCGAAAGGCCGCGCCAGAACCTTCAGCAGCCGCTCGACCTCAGAGAAATCGCCGGCGGCAGCGCGGCGGATGGCCGTCTCGGCCAGGTGGTTGCGCAGCACGACGCGCGGGTTGACGCGGCGCATCCGCTCGCGCCGCTCGGCGTCGACGCTGCCTTCGGCGCGCAGGCGCTCGCCGTAGTGCAGCGCCCAGGCGTCGAACGCCGGACGGTCGATGAACAGGTCGCGCAGCGCGTCGTTGCAGGCGCCGGGCGTGCTGTCGAAGTCGCAGAGGCGCCGCATCGTGATCGTCAGGTCGGCGCGGTCGGCGGCCATCAGGCGCAGCAGATCGTCGACCAGCGCGCGCCCCGACTCGTCCGCCACCGCAAGTCCGAGCTTGGCCGTCATGCGCGCCAGCATCGCCTGCTGATACGTGCTTGCATAGGGCTCCAGCGCTTCCTGCGCTCGCTCGCTGGCCTCGTCGGGGGCGCCGAGCAGCGGCAACAGCGCCTGCGCCAGCGCGTGCAGGTTCCACAGCGCCACGTTCGGCTGCCGCGCAAACGCGTAGCGCCCCTGGTGGTCGGAATGGTTGCAGACGTGGCCGGGGTCGAAGGCGTCGAGAAAGCCGAACGGCCCGTAGTCGATCGTCAGGCCGAGGATGGACATGTTGTCGGTGTTCATCACGCCGTGGCAGAAGCCGACCGCCTGCCAGTGCGCGATCAGCTCGGCGGTGCGCCGCGTCACGGCCTCGAGCAGCGCGGCCACCGGCTGCGCATCGTCGCGGCATTGCGGGTAGTGGTGGTCGATCACGAACTCCGCGAGCCTTGCCAGCGCGGCATGCTGGTCGTGATGGGCGAAGTGCTCGAAGTGGCCGAAGCGGAGGAAGCTCGGTGCGACGCGCGTGACGACCGCGGCCGTCTCGATCGTCTCGCGCCGCACTGGCAGCGCGGAGCCGGTGACGCACAGCGCACGCGTCGTCGGAATGCCGAGTCCGTGCATTGCCTCCGAGCACAGGAACTCGCGGATCGACGAGCGCAGCACGGCGCGGCCGTCGCCCATGCGCGAGTACGGCGTCAGTCCGGAGCCCTTGATCTGGACTTCCAGCGAACCGCCCGGCGCTTCCACTTCGCCCAGCCACAGCGCGCGTCCGTCGCCGAGCTGGCCGGCCCAGACGCCGAACTGGTGTCCGCTGTAGACGCTGGCCAGCGGCTGCATGCCGGGCCAGAGCGCGTTTCCGCTGAAGACCTCCAGCGCGTCGTCGCGCTCCGACCAGTCGGCGGCCAGCCCCAGCAGATCGGCGCAGCCCTGGCTGCGGGCGACCCAGTGCGGCGCAGGCAAGGGTTCTGCCGCCAGCGCGACGTGAAACCCCTCGCCCAGTGCAGCGAAGCGGTTGCTCCAGCGGAGTGCCGGCGACTGTGCGACGCGGGGCTGGAGGACGGCGTTCATCGGCTCAGTGTAGTCAGCGAAGCTTGCTGGGCACGGTGAAGGGTCTTCTCGCCGACGGCTTCGTCGCGGCGTTGACCGCCGGGAGTCGAGGGGCGGTGCGCCAAGTTGTTGCGCAAGTGACAGCGAATTGAGGGAAGTCCCTGTAACGGACGGAGTGAGCCTCCCGTACCCTCGGGGCCATCCCACTTGTCGCAGGAGACGTTTGTCATGAACCTTGGAAGCATCCACACCTCACGCAGGGTATTCACGCTGGCCGTTGGCGCCGCCCTCGTTGCCTCGGCCTCGGTCGCGTTCGCTCAGGCCAAGCCGCTGCAAGGCCAGGTCGTCAAGCTGGTGCGCATCGATCCGCTGTCGGGCCTGCTCGGTCCGGTGGGCGTGAGCCAGAGCAAGGGCTACCAGTTCTTTGCCGAGAAGTTCAGCGCGTCGAACCCGGCCGGCGTGAAGTTCGAGATCAGCTTCATCGACAACAAGCTGAGCCCGACCGAGAGCCTGAATGCGCTCAAGTCCGCCATCGACCAGGGCGTGCGCTACATCGTGCAGGGCAACGGCTCGTCGGTCGCGCTGGCGCTGGTCGACGCGGTCAACAAGCACAACGAGCGCAACCCGGGCAAGGAGGTGATCTACCTCAACGACTCGGCGGTCGACCCCGACCTGACGAACAGCAAGTGCAGCTTCTGGCACTTCCGCTTCGACGCCGACACCTCGATGAAGATCGAGGCGATGACGACGTTCATGAAGGACCAGCCGGACATCAAGAAGGTCTACCTGCTGAACCAGAACTACTCGCACGGCGTGCAGGTCGCGAAGTTCGCGAAGGAGAACCCTGGCCCGCAAGCGCCCCGACGTGCAGATCGTCGGCGAGGACCTGCACCCGCTGGCGCAGGTGCGCGACTTCGCGCCCTACATCGCCAAGATCAAGGCCTCCGGCGCCGACACCGTCATCACCGGCAACTGGGGGTCGGACCTGTCGCTGCTCGTCAAGGCGGCGAACGAAGGCGGCTACACCGGCAAGTTCTACACCTACTACACCGGCGTCACCGGCACACCGACTGCGCTGGGCGCCAACGGTGCCGGCCGCGTCTTCCAGATCGCCTACAACCACTACAACATGGGTGGGCAGATGGACAAGTGGATGGCCGAGTTCAACAGAAGTACAACGACGACTTCTACACCGTTCTCCACGATCCGCATCCTCGAGAGCCTGGGTGCGGCGATGGCCAAGGCCAAGTCGACCGATCCGGTCAAGGTCGCCTTCGCGCTCGAGGGCCTCAAGTTCACGGGCGTCAACGGTGAAGTCGAGATGCGCAAGGCCGACCATCAGCTCCAGCAGCCGCTGTACCTGACGGTGTGGCAGAAGGCGAGCGCGAAGTACCCGTACAGCCCGGAGAAGACCGGCATGACGCTGGTGCCGCTGAAGGAGTTCCCGAACTACGTGTCGAGCACGCCGACCAGTTGCCAGATGGTGCGCCCTGCGGCCTCCTGAGCGTTAGCGTCTACAGTAAGGGCCCGAACGGGGAAGACCCGTCGGGCCCTGTTTGTGACCGTCGTTCGAGACTCCCCGCAATCCGCTACCCGACGCGCGCCCCACGATGGAGTTCTTCACGATCTCGATGCTCAACGGCCTGAGCTACGGGCTGTTGCTGTTCATGCTGAGTTCGGGCCTGACCCTGATCTTCAGCATGATGGGCGTGCTGAACTTCGCGCACGCGAGCTTCTACATGGTCGGTGCCTATGTCGCCTACTCGATCGCACGCGTGGTCGGGTTCTGGCCCGGACTGTTCATTGCACCGTTCGTCGTTGCCGGGCTCGGTGCCGCCTTCGAGCGCCTTTGCCTGCGCCGCGTGCACAAGTTCGGCCATGTGCCGGAATTGCTGATCACCTTCGGGCTGTCGTATGTGTTGCTCGAGCTGGTACAGCTGATCTGGGGCCGCACCGCGGTCGGCTTCGAACCGCCCGAAGTGTTGCGCGGGCCGGTGTTCACCCTGCTGAATTCGTCGGTCGATGGTTTGCGCCTGATCTGGGGCGAGGTGCCTGCCGCGATGTGCAGTGCCGCCGATGCGGCGGTGCGCATCGTCTGTTCGCCGTTTCCGGCGACGCGCGGCTTCATGATGTTGATTGCGCTGGTGATGCTGCTGGCGCTGTGGCTGATGCTCACGCGCACGCGCATCGGCCTGGTGATCCAGAGTGCGTTGACGCACCCCGAGATGGTGGAGGCGCTCGGCCACAACGTGCCGCGCGTGTTCATGCTCGTCTTCGGCGCCGGCGCCGGGCTCGCGGGCCTGGCCGGCGTGATCGGCGGCAGCACCTTCGTCACCGAACCCTCGATGGCGGCGACGGTCGGGTCCGTGATCTTCGTCGTCGTGGTGGTCGGTGGCATGGGTTCGCTGGCGGGGGCGTTCGTCGCGTCGGTGCTGATCGGCGTGATCCAGACCTTCGCGGTGGCGCTGGACTATTCGGTCTTCAGCGCACTGAAGAACGTCGGCATCACGCTTGGGCCCGCGATGGCCGACCATTCACTGCTGAAGCTCACGCTCGCGCAGGTGGCGCCGATCCTGCCCTACCTGTTCCTCGTCCTGATCCTGATCTTCAGGCCCAAGGGCCTGATGGGCACGCGGGAGGACTGACGGTGCAGCAGTCGGCTGGCAACCGGTTCGGCGCGCTGGGTCCGCGGGACATGGTCGTCTGGGGCATTGCCGCCGTGGTGGCAGGGGTGGCGCCGCTGATCACTTCGAGCGGTCTGGCGGTGACGATGCTGTCGCAGATGGGCATCGCGATCGTCGCCTGCCTGTCGTTCAACATGCTGCTCGGGCAGGGCGGCATGCTGAGTTTCGGCCACGCCGTGTACACCGGTCTCGGATCGTACGTCGCGATTCACGCGCTGAAGGCCGCGGGCGACGGAACCCTGCCGATACCGGTGAGCCTGATCCCGCTGGTCGGCGGTGCCGCCGGCCTGGGGTTCGCCGTGCTGTTCGGGTTCGTCACGACGAAGAAGGCGGGCACGACCTTCGCGATGATCACGCTGGGGATCGGCGAACTGGTGTTCTCGATGTCGCTGATGATGCCGGAGTTCTTTGGCGGCGAGGGCGGCATCTCGGCAAACCGCGTCGTCGGCAAGCCGGTGCTGGGCGTCAACTTCGGCCCGCAGATTCAGGTCTACTACCTGCTCGCGATCTACACCCTGCTGTGCACCGCCGGCATGTACGCCTTCACGCGCACGCCGCTGGGCCGCATGCTGAACGCGGTGCGCGACAACCCCGAGCGGGTGGAGT
The DNA here is from genome assembly GCA_963802435.1 of uncultured bacterium. GTDB lineage: Bacteria > Pseudomonadota > Gammaproteobacteria > Burkholderiales > Burkholderiaceae_C > CAIKUF01. Next base: position 411,650 of record CAWDIT010000011.1, on the reverse strand, counting down.
TCATCGGCTACAGCACGCAGCGCGTGCGTTACATCTCGTTCATCATCTCCGGGTTCTTCGCGGGCATCGCCGGTGGCATGTACGCGCTCAGCTTCGAGATCGCCACCGCCGAGGTCGTCGGCGCGGGGCGCTCGGGTGCCTACCTGCTGTTCACCTTTCTCGGTGGCGCGACGTTCTTCTTCGGCCCGATCATCGGAGCGATCCTGATGGTGCTCTCGTTCGTGCTCCTGTCGGAGCTCACGAAGGCCTGGTTGCTCTACCTCGGCCTGTTGTTCATGTTGATGGTGATGTTTGCGCCCGGCGGCATCGCCAGCCTGATCATGTTGAACCGGCGCGTGGCGGCTTTCGGCAAGTTGCGCGGGCTGCTTGGCTGGTACCTGCTGCTCGCGGCGACTGGGCTGCTGATGTTCGTCGGTGCTGCCGCACTGATCGAAATGGTCTACCACCTGCAGCTCGAATCCGGGCTCGGCCCGTCGGTTCGCTTCGTGAGTCTGGAGTTGAACGTGCAGGCCGCTTCCAGCTGGATCGGTGCGCTCGCAGTTGCTGCGCTCGGTGGGGCCTTGTTCGAGGCCACGCGGCGGGGTTTTGCCCGGCGCTGGAGCGAGGTCCAGGGCGAGATCGAGGCTGCGATCCAGGCGAGGCAGGCGAGGCAGGCATGAATTCTCCGTTTGCCATCGAGTTGAAGAACCTGCGCAAGGCCTTCGGCAGGACCGAGATCATCCGCGGCGCCAATCTGGCGGTGGCGTCCGGGGAGCGGGTGGCGATCATCGGGCCGAACGGCGCAGGCAAGTCGACGCTTTTCAACCTGATCAGCGGCCGCTTCGGCCCGAGCAGCGGCGAGATCCTGCTCAACGGTGAGCGCATCGACGGGCTCAAGCCCTACGAGATCAGCCGCAAGGGGCTGGCGCGCAGCTTCCAGATCACCAACATCTTCGGTCGCCTGTCGGTGTTCGAGAACCTGCGCTGTTCGGTGCTCTGGTCGCTCGGTTACCGATACGCCTTCTGGAAGTTCCTGGCCGGCCTGGGCGACGCCAACGAGCGCGCAGACCAGTTGCTGCGCATGATCAGGCTGGAACGCAAGCGCGACACGCTGGCCATGAACCTCACCTACGCGGAGCAGCGCGCGCTCGAGGTCGGCATCACGATCGCCGGCGGCGCCAGCGTGGTGCTGCTCGACGAGCCCACGGCCGGCATGAGCAAGAGCGAAACGGCCCGCTTCATCGAACTGATCCGCGAAGTCACGGTCGGCAAGACGCTGTTGACGGTCGAGCACGACATGGGCGTCGTCTTCGGTCTGGCCGACAAGATCGCGGTGCTGGTGTACGGCGAGGTGATCGCCTTCGACGTGCCTGAAGCCGTGCGCGCCAACCCGCGCGTGCAGGAAGCCTACCTCGGTTCAGTGCTCGCCGAGCATCAGTCGGCTGCGTCCGGGGTCTGAGCACGGAGCGACCATGCTGCAACTCCGGGACCTTCATGCCTTCTACGGCAAGAGCCACATCCTGCACGGCGTCAACCTGCAGGTCGGCGAGGGCGAGATCGTCAGCCTGCTCGGGCGCAACGGCTCCGGGCGCTCGACCACCGTGAAGACGATCATGGGGCTGGTGCACGGCCAGGGATCGGTGCAGTTCAAGGGTGAGCAGATCCTCGGCCAGCCTGCATTCGACATCGCCCACCGCGGGATCGGCTACGTTCCCGAGAACCGCGACATCTTCGCGAGGCTCACGGTGCACCAGAACCTGCTTCTGGGCGAAAAGCGCGGCAAGGCCAACCCGCGCTGGTCTTTCGACGACATGTACGCGCTGTTCCCGCGACTGAAAGAGCGCCAGAACGCGCTGGCGGGTGTGCTGTCGGGCGGCGAGCAGCAGATGCTCACGCTGTGCCGCACGCTGATGGGCGACCCCGACCTGATCATGATCGACGAGCCCACCGAGGGCCTCGCGCCGAAGATCGTCGAGCAGGTGGCGGAGTACCTGAAGGAGCTTCAGCGCCGCGGCGTCTCGGTGCTGCTGGTGGAACAGAAGCTCACCATCGCACTGCAGATCTCGGGTCGCTGCTACGTGATGGGGCACGGCAGCATCGTGTTCGAGGGCACGCCGGCCGAGCTGCGCGCGAGTGACGAAGTCCGCAAGGAGTGGCTCGAAGTCTGATTGCGTACGGGCCTCTCGCGTTCACCCCTCTCTCCCGCTCCCGGGGGAGGGCAGGGGCGAGGGGCGGGGAGTGGCCGGATCGCAGTTGCGCAGCCCCCGGCGCAGTCAGCACTGTCGCCGCAGGGACAGGCGGCTCTTCGTCTTGCATCCTAGAATCGAACGACCGTTCCATTTCCATTCGCAGAGGTCTTTCCATGAGCGCCACCTACGAAGTCCGCGGCAACGTCGCCGTGATCACGATGGACAACCCGCCCGTCAACGGGCTCGGCTACGCGACGCGCGCGGGCATCGCCGACGGGCTGACGCATGCGCTGGCCGATCCGGCGGTTGGTGCGATCGTCATCACGGGTGCCGGCAAGGCGTTTTCGGGAGGGGCCGACATCCGCGAGTTCGGCTCGCCGATGGCGCTGGCGGAGCCCAACCTGCTGAGCGTGATCCTCGCCATCGAGGCGAGCTCCAAGCCGGTCGTGGCGGCGATCCACAGCGTCTGCATGGGTGGCGGGCTCGAACTGGCGCTCGGCTGCCACTACCGCGTCGCCTCGCCGGGCGCGCAGGTCGCACTGCCCGAGGTCAAGCTCGGGCTGCTCCCGGGCGCCGGCGGCACGCAGCGCCTGCCGCGTGCGATCGGCGTCGAGAACGCGCTGAACATGATCGTCAGCGGCCAGCCGGTGAAGAGCGAACTGCTCGCGGCAGCGCCCGGCCAGAAGCTGTTCGACAAGATCGTCGACGGCGACCTGCTGAGCGGCGCGATCGCGTTCGCCGGCGAGAAGGCGGCCGAGCACGCCAAGGGCGCCGCGCTGCCGCTGGTGCGCAACCTGAAGGCCACGCATCCGAACCCGGATGGCTACTTCCAGTTCGCGCGCAACACGGTGGGCGCGATGTCGCGCAACTTCCCGGCGCCGCTGCAGTGCGTCGAGGCGGTCGCCGCGGCGGTCAAGCTGCCGTTCGAGGCCGGCCTCAAGAAGGAGCGCGAGATCTTCACGGCGCTGATGTTCACGCCGGAGAGCAAGGCGCTGCGCCACGCCTTCTTCGCCGAACGCGCGGCGAGCAAGATCCCCGACGTGCCGGCCGGCACGCCGCTGCGCGCGGTGAACAAGGTGGCGATGATCGGGGCCGGCACGATGGGCGGCGGCATCAGCATGAACTTTCTCAACGCCGGCATTCCCGTCGTCATGCTCGAGATGAAGCAGGACGCGCTGGACAAGGGCGTGGCGACGATCCGCAAGAACTACGAGGCGCAGGTCAAGAAGGGAAAGTCGACGCAGGACAAGGTCGAGCAGCGCATGGCGATGCTCAGCACGACGCTGAAGTACGAGGACCTCGCGGACGCGGACATGGCAATCGAGGCCGTGTTCGAGGACATCGCCGTCAAGGAGCAGGTGTTCAAGGCGCTCGACGCGGTGATGAAGCCGGGCGCGATCCTGGCCACCAACACCTCGACGCTCGACGTGAACAGGATCGCCGCGTTCACCAAGCGGCCGCAGGACGTGATCGGCACGCACTTCTTCAGTCCGGCCAACGTGATGAAGCTGCTCGAGGTCGTGCGCGGCGAGAAGACGGCGAAGGACGTCCTCGCCACCGTGATGGCGCTGGGCAAGAAGATCAAGAAGACCTGCGTCGTCTCCGGTGTCTGCGACGGCTTCATCGGCAACCGCATGATCGAGCAGTACTCGCGCCAGGCCGGCTTCCTGATCGAGGAGGGCTGCACGCCGGAGCAGGTGGACAAGGCGGTCGAGAAGTTCGGCTTCGCGATGGGGCCGTTCCGCATGGGCGACCTCGCCGGCAACGACGTCGGCTGGTACATCCGCAAGCGCCGCTACCTCGAGAAGCCGAACCTGCGCTACAGCAAGACGGCCGACCTGCTGTGCGAGATGGGCCGCTACGGACAGAAGACCGGTGCCGGCTGGTACGACTACGTGCCGGGCAAGCGCGACGCGATCCCGAGCAAGATCGTGACCGACATGATCGAGAAGCACCGCGCGGCGCTGGGCATCACGTCGCGCAAGATCGGCGACGACGAGATCGTGCACCGGCTCGTCTACGCGCTCGTCAACGAGGGCGCGAAGATCGTCGAGGAAGGCATCGCGCTGCGCGCTTCCGACATCGACATGATCTACCTCACCGGCTACGGCTTCCCGCTGCACCGCGGCGGGCCGATGTGCTATGCCGACACGGTGGGCCTGTTCAACGTGGTCCAGGCGATGAAGCGCTTCCAGCGGAACCCGCACGACGATGCGACGTTCTGGGAGCCCGCGCCGCTGCTGAAGAAGCTGGTGGCCGAAGGCAAGAGCTTCAGCTGAGCTTCGCTCCGACCCGGTTGCGCCACGTTTCCAGCACCAGATCCGACACCCTCTGCAGGGCCGCCGCTTCGAGTAAAGCGCCCGGCCCGTTCGCTTGACTTCAGGAGAAGCCCATGACCGCCGCCGTGATCGTTTCCACCGCCCGCACACCGCTTGCCAAGAGCTGGAAGGGCGCCTTCAACATGACCCACGGCGCGACGCTGGGCGGCCACGTGGTCAGGGCCGCGGTCGAGCGCGCAGGCATCGAAGGCGCGCTCGTCGACGACGTGCTGATGGGCTGCGCGACGCCCGAAGGCGCCACCGGCAGCAACATCGCGCGCCAGATCGCGCTGCGCGCCGGCCTGCCCGTCACGACCAGCGGCATGACGATCAACCGCTTCTGCTCGAGCGGCCTGCAGACGATCGCCATGGCCGCGCAGCGCATCATCGCCGGCGAGGGCGAGGTCTATGTTGCCGGCGGCGTCGAGAGCATCTCGTGCGTGCAGAACGAAGCCAACCGGCACATGATTGCCGACCCCTGGCTGGTCGAGCACAAGCCGACGATCTACTGGAACATGCTGCAGACGGCCGAGCAGGTGGCCAAGCGCTACAAGATCGAGCGCGAGCCCATGGACCGCTACGGTGCGGCCAGCCAGCAGAAGGCCAGCGCCGCGCTCGAAGCCGGCAAGTTCAGGGACGAGATCGCACCGATCACCGTGATCGCCGGTGTGGCGGACGCGGTGATGGGGCTGCGGACCAAGGAAGTGACGGTCGCCAACGACGAGGGCATTCGCGCCGGCACGACCTACGAGGCGATCTGCGGCATCAAGCCGGCCGTGCCCGGTGGCGTGATCGCTGCCGGCAACGCCAGCCAGTTCAGCGACGGTGCCGGCGCCTGCGTGCTGATGCACGAGAAGCTCGCCGAGCAGAAGGGCCTGAAGCCGCTCGGCCGCTTCCTCGGCTTCGCGGTGGCCGGCTGCGAGCCCGACGAGATGGGCATCGGCCCGGTCTTCGCGATTCCCAAGGTCCTCAAGCGCCTCGGCCTGACGATCGCGGACATCGACCTGTGGGAGCTCAACGAGGCGTTTGCGGTGCAGGTGCTCTACTGCGCCGCCACGCTCGGCATTCCGATGGACCGGCTCAACGTCAACGGCGGCGCGATCGCCGTCGGCCACCCCTACGGCGTGAGCGGCCAGCGCCTCACCGGCCACGCGCTGATCGAAGGCAAACGGCGCAGTGCCAAGCGCGTCGTCGTGACGATGTGCATCGGCGGCGGCATGGGTGCAGCGGGCGTGTTCGAGGTGCTCTGACAGCACGACATCGAGGGCACGCCCTGCTGCGTTGCCCGACGCGCGTCGCGGCCATGCGACGCTGGGGCGTTGAGCACCGGAAATCTGTCCTGAGGTCCACCATGCGCCGCACACTCGACTTTCTGCTTCACGACTGGCTCGCGGTCGAGGCGCTCGCCCAGCGGCCGCGCTTCGCCGACCATTCGCGCGAGACCTTCGAGTCGGTGCTCGACATGTGCCAGAAGCTGGCGGCCGAGAAGTTCATCCCGTTCAACCGCCTCGCCGACACCGAGGAACCCTGGTTCGACGGCGAGACGGTCCGCCTGCCGGAGGCCAGCCACGCCGCCGCGCGCGCCTATGCCGGGTCGGGCATGCTCGCCGCGGCGCAGGACTACGACGTCGGCGGCATGCAACTGCCCTGCGTGGTCGAAATGGCCGCCAATGCGTTCTTCGCGAAGGGCGGCATCGGCGTCGGCGGTGGCGGGATGCTGACCAGCGGCAACGCGAACCTGCTGATGGTGCACGGCACCGAGTTGCAGAAGACGGTGTTCGCAAGGAACGAGTTCGACGGACGCTTCGCGGGAACGATGTGCCTGTCCGAGCCGCAGGCCGGTTCGAGCCTGTCGGACATCACGACCCGTGCCGTGCCCGACGGCAGCGACTTCGAGGCCGAGCCGCTCGGCCCGCGCTATCGGCTGCGCGGCAACAAGATGTGGATCTCGAACGGCGATCACGAGCTCACCGAGAACATCGTCCACCTCGTGCTCGCGAAGATTCCCGGCGCCGACGGCAAGCTCGTTCCCGGCACGCGGGGCATCTCGCTCTTCATCGTGCCGAAGAAGCTGGTCGACACCGAAGGCCGGCTCACCGGCGAGCGCAACGACGTCGCGCTCGCCGGCCTGAACCACAAGCTCGGTTACCGCGGCATCCCGAACACGCTGCTGAACTTCGGCGAGGGCAAGCACCCGGTGCGCGCCGGCGGGGGTCTGGACGGCGCCGGCGCCGGTGCCGTGGGCTACCTCGTCGGCCAGCCCGGCGAGGGCCTGCGCTGCATGTTCCACATGATGAACGAGGCGCGCATCGCGGTCGGGCTCGGCGCGACGATGCTGGGCTATGCGGGCTACGAGGCGAGCCTCGCCTATGCGAAGGAGCGGTCGCAGGGCCGGGCCGTCGGTCCCGCCGGCAAGGACCCCGCGCAGCCGCAGATCCCGATCATTTCGCCATGCCGACATCAAGCGCATGCTGCTCGCGCAGAAGAGCTATTGCGAGGGCGCGCTCGCGCTCGAGCTGTACTGCGCGCGGCTGGTCGACGAACTGCACACCGGTGCGCCCGAGGCCGCCGCCGAGGCCGGGCTGCTGCTCGAGATGCTGACGCCGATCGCCAAGAGCTGGCCCAGCGAATGGTGCCTCGAGGCGAACAGCCTGGCGATCCAGGTGCTCGGCGGCTACGGCTACACGCGCGACTTCCCGGTCGAGCAGTACTGGCGCGACAACCGGCTGAACATGATCCACGAGGGGACGCACGGCATCCAGGCACTCGACCTGCTCGGCCGCAAGGTGCTGATGCAGGGCGGGCAGGGCCTGCGCCTGCTGGCCCAGCGGGCGTCCGCAACGGCCGGTCGCGCCGCGCAACAGCCCGACCTGGCCGAACACGCACAGGCACTGGCCGCAGCCCTGGCCCGCGTCGGGCAGGCGACACGGTCCGCCTGGGCCGGGGCCGAACCCGCCGAGGCACTCGCCAACGCCACGCCCTACCTGCAGGCTTTCGGCCACGTCGTGCTGGCGTGGATCTGGCTCGATGTCGCGCTGTGCGCCCAGTCGCGCCTGGCCCATGGTGGCGACGAAGCCCTGCTGCGTGGCAAGCTCGCCGCGTGCCGCTACTTCTTCCGCTACGAACTGCCGCGCATCGACGCCTGGCTGGCTGTCGTCGAGACGCGCGACGACACCTGCCGGACGATGGCCGACGCGTGGTTCTGACGGTGCGTCGCCACGCCACCGATCGATCCCTGAACCGAGAGAAACTGCCATGAGCACACCTGTCCAGAAACTCTTCGACCTGAGCGGACGCACCGCGCTCGTCACCGGCGGCTCGAGGGGGCTCGGCCTGCAGATCGCCGAATCGCTCGGCGAAGCGGGCGCGAAGATCCTGCTCACCTCGCGCAAGGCGAGCGACCTCGAAGAAGCCGCTGCCGACCTGCAGGCCAAGGGCATCGACACGCGCTGGGTGGCCGCCGATGCCAGCCGGCCCGAGGAAGTCCAGCGCGTCGCGAGCGAGGCGATGCAACGCCTCGGCCGCATCGACATCCTCGTCAACAACGCTGGCGCCACCTGGGGCGCGCCGGCCGAGGACTATCCGCTCGAGGCCTGGGACAAGGTGATGAACCTGAACATCCGCAGCGTCTTCCTGATGAGCCAGGCGATCGGCAAGCTGAGCATGATCCCGAACCGGCAGGGGCGGATCATCAACATCGCGTCGATCGCCGGCCTCGCGGGTGCCGGCGCCGACATCCAGTTCATCGCCTACGGCACCAGCAAGGGCGCGGTCGTCAACTTCACGCGCACGCTGGCCGGCGAGTGGGGGCGCTACGGCATCACCGTCAATGCACTCGCGCCGGGTTTCTTCCCGAGCCGGATGACCAAGGGCGTGCTGCAGACCTTCGGCGCCGACAAGCTCGCAGAGCACGCGCCGCTGCGTCGCCTCGGCGACGACGACGACCTGAAGGGCGCCGCGCTGCTGTTCGCGTCGCAGGCCGGCAAGCACATCACCGGGCAGATCCTCGCCGTCGACGGCGGCGTCAGCGCAGTGCACGCGTGACGCGAGCCCGCGACCCGGATCGAGGCCGAGCGTGCGCATCCCGTTCGTCGACCTGCTCGGCTTCGAGTTCCTCGCCTGGGAAGGAGGGCGCTCCGAAATCGCGCTGACTCTGCGCGAGGAACTCTGCAACTCGTGGAGCGTCGTGCACGGCGGCGTGACGATGACCTTGCTCGACGTGGCGATGGCGCGCGCCGCGCGCAGCCCGAACCAGCCCGGCCATGCGACGAGCGCGGGCGTCGTGACCGTCGAGATGAAGACGAGCTTCATGCGACCCGGGCTCGGCCGCATCGTCGCCAGGGGCAGCTTGTTGCAGCGCACACCGACGATGGCATTCTGCGAGGCTTCCGCGTTCGACGAGGCCGGCCAATTGATCGCCCATGCGACCGGCACCTTCAAGTACCTCGCCGGCCTCCCGGCCGGCGGGCGCAAGATCCGCAGTCCGGATGCATCCGACTGACCATTTCCGCACACCAGGACACAGACCATGACCACGATGAACCGCCAATGGCTGCTCGCCTCGCGCCCGAAGGGCGAGCCGACGGCCGACAACTTCCGCCTCGTCGAAGCGCCCGTACCGGAGTTGAAGGACGGCGAGGTGCTGGTGCGGAACCACTTCATGTCGCTCGACCCGTACATGCGCGGGCGCATGAACGACGCGAAGAGCTACGCGCTGCCGCAACCGCTCGACCAGGTGATGCAGGGCGGCACCGCAGGCGTGGTGGTGGCGTCCAGGCACGCCGGCTTCGCGGTCGGCGACAAGGTCGTCGGCTTTGGCGGCTGGCAGGAGTACTCGGTGGTCGACGGCCACCAGCCGGCGATGCTGCGCAAGGTCGACACGACGCACATCCCGCTCTCCGCCTACCTCGGCACGGTCGGCATGCCGGGCGTGACGGCGTGGTACGGCCTCGTGAAGATCATCGCGCCCAAGGCCGGCGAGACGGTCGTCGTCAGCGCCGCGAGTGGCGCCGTCGGCACCGTCGTCGGCCAGCTCGCCAAGCTGCGCGGCTGCCGCGTGGTCGGCCTGGCCGGCGGACCGGAAAAGTGTCGCTACGTCGTCGACGAGCTCGGCTTCGACGCCTGCATCGACTACCGGCTGCACCCGGACCTGAAGTCGCTCAGCGCGGCGCTGAAGGCGGCGTGCCCGAACGGCATCGACGGGAATTTCGAGAACGTCGGGGGCATCACCCTCGACGCAGTGCTGCAGCGCATGAACGCCTTCGGCCGCATCGCCGTGTGCGGCATGATCGCCGGCTACAGCGGCGAACCTATCCCGATCACGCAGCCGCAGCTGATCCTGCAGTCGCGGCTGAAGGTCGAGGGCTTCATCGTCAGCGAGCACATGGAGGTCTGGCCCGAGGCCTTGAAGGAGATCGGCGGCCTCGTCGCTGGCGGGAAACTCAAGTACCGCGAGACCATCGCGCAGGGCATCGCGGCGGCGCCCGAAGCGTTTATCGGCCTGCTCAAGGGACGCAACTTCGGCAAGCAGCTGGTCAAGCTGATCCAGGAAGCAGTTCAATGAAGACATTCAAGGGCCGCACGGCCGTGATCACCGGGGCCGCTTCGGGCTTCGGCCTCGAGGCCTCGCGCATCGCCGCGCGCGAGGGCATGAACGTCGTGATGGCCGACGTGCAGCAGGACGCGCTGGACAAGGCCTCGGCCGAGATCGCTGCGCTCGGTGCGCCGGTGCTGCCGTTCCGGCTCGACGTCTCGAAGGCCAGTGAGGTCGATGCGCTCGGCGCGGCGACCGTCGCACGATTCGGGGCCCCGCACTTCGTGTTCAACAACGCCGGCGTCGGCACGGGGGGCCTGATCTGGGAAGCGACGGTCAAGGACTGGGAATGGGTCATCGGCGTCAACCTGATGGGCGTGGTCCACGGCGTGCGCGTGTTCACGCCGATGATGCTCGCCGCGGCGAAGGGCGACCCGGCCTACGAGGGCCACATCGTCAACACGGCATCCATGTCGGGGTTGCAGAACGCACCGAACATGGGTGTCTACAACGCGACCAAGCATGCCGTGGTCTCGATCAGCGAAACGCTGTACCACGACCTCGGGCTGGTCACCGAGCAGATTTCGGCGTCGGTGCTGTGCCCCTTCTTCGTGCCGACCGGCATATCGACGAGCCACCGCAATCGCCCAGCGGAGATGCAGGAGCACGCGGCGCCGACCAGGAGCCAGTTGATCGCCCAGGCAATGAGCGACAAGGCGGTGGGGTCGGGCAAGCTGACGGCCGCGCAAATGGTTCAGAGGGTCTTCGACGCAGTGGCCGAGCGCCGCTTCTACATCTACAGCCATCCGCATGCGCTGGCCAGCGTGCAGCGGCGGATGGAGGATGTGATCCAGGGGCGCAACCCGACCGACCCGTTCGCGGGCAAGCCCGAGATCGGCGCGGGACTGCGCGCCGCGCTGCGCGCCGCTGGCTGAGTGCTGCGCCGCACCGTCGTCGTCATCGGCGCCGGCCCGGCCGGGCTGATGGCCGCCGAGACGCTGGCCGAGGCCGGTCTCGGCGTCGACGTGCACGACGCGATGCCCTCGGTCGGGCGCAAGTTCCTGCTCGCCGGCAAGGGCGGCCTGAACCTCACGCACAGCGAGCCGCTGGAGGCCTTTCTCGGCCGCTACGGCGCACGTCGCGTGGCGCTCGAACCGATGTTGCGCAGCTTCGGGCCCGAGGCACTGCGCGCCTGGGCTGCCGGGTTGGGCGTGACGACCTTCGTCGGGACTTCGGGCCGCGTCTTCCCCACCGATCTGAAGGCCGCGCCGCTGCTGCGCGCCTGGCTGCATCGCCTGCGCATCGCGGGCGTGCGCTTTCACATGCGCCAGCGCTGGGTCGGGTGGGACGAGCACGGTGCACTGCGGTTCGCGACGCCGATGGGCGAACAGACGATTGCGCCCGCCGCGGTGGTGCTCGCGCTCGGTGGCGGCAGCTGGTCGCGCCTGGGTTCGGACGGCGCGTGGGTGCCGCTGCTCGCCGCGCAAGGCGTGGCGGTCGAGCCGCTGCGCCCGAGCAACTGCGGCTTCGACGTCGGCCGCACGGCGGCCGGGCCCGAGAGCGGCGGCTGGAGCGAGCACTTTCGCAGCCGCTTCGCCGGCGAGCCGTTGAAGCCGGTGGCCCTTGCATTCGCCGGGAGCGGCTTCGCGCGCCAGGGCGAGTTCGTCGTCACCGCGACCGGCATCGAAGGCAGCCTCGTCTACGCCGCATCGGGGGCGATCCGCGACGCGATCGACACGCACGGCGAGGCGACGGTCCACCTCGACCTGCTGCCCGGGCGCGACGCGGCGAACGTGCTGCGCGAGGTCACTCACCCGCGCGGACCGCGCTCGCTGGCGACGCACCTGAAGAGCCGGCTCGGCATCGCCGGAGTGAAGGCGGCGCTGCTGCACGAATTGCTGCCGCGCGAGACGCTGCACGACGGCGCGGCGCTGGCCGCCGCGCTGAAGGCCCTGCCGCTGCGCCTGGTGCGGGCGCGGCCGCTCGACGAGGCGATCAGCAGCGCCGGCGGCGTGCCGTTCGAGGCGATGGACGCCGGATTGATGCTGCGTGAGAGGCCGGGCGTGTTCTGCGCCGGCGAGATGCTCGACTGGGAGGCGCCGACCGGCGGCTATCTGCTCACCGCCTGCTTCGCGAGCGGGCGGGCGGCAGGCTCGGGGGCCGTGCGCTGGCTGGCTGCGCGTTGATCGGAGGCACTCGCGCGACGCGGCTGCGCATCAGGCCGTGGGCGGCACTTTGGGGCATCATCCGGACGCTCCCGCGCACCTCACGCTGACTCCCGATGAACGACCTGACTCAGTGGCTTCAGTCCCTCGGCCTCGACGAGCACGCCGCGGCCTTTGTTGCGCAAGGCGTCGACTTCGATCTGCTGCCGCAACTCGGCGACGCCGACCTGAAGGAGATCGGCGTCGCGCTGCTGGGCCACCGCAAGCGGCTGCTCAAGGCGATCGCTGCGCTGCAGCCTGGCGCGGCGGCGCCCGCCGTTGCGGCCACCTCGGCGCAGGCGCCGATGGCGCGAGACGCCGAGCGGCGCCAGCTCACGGTGATGTTCTGCGACCTCGTAGGCTCGACGCCACTGGCCGGCCGGCTCGACCCGGAAGATCTGCAGCGCGTGATCCGTGGTTACCACGAGGTCGTGACGGCCGCAGTCGCGCCCTACGACGGCCACGTGGCGCAGTTGCTCGGCGACGGTTGCCTGGTCTACTTCGGCTACCCGAGCGCGCACGAGGACGACGCCGAGCGCGCCGTGCATGCGGCGCTGAACGTGCTGCAGGCGGTTGCGGCGTTCAGGCCGCAGGGCAGCCTCGAGCTGCAGACGCGGATCGGCATCGCCACCGGCCTGGTCGTGGTGGGAGAGATCGGCACCGGCACTGCGGCGGTCGAGCAGACGGCCAGCGGCGAGACGCCGAACCTGGCGGCGCGCCTGCAGGCGCAGGCCGCGCCGGGCGAGATCGTGCTGTCGGTCGAGACGCGCCACCTGGTGGGCGCGTCGTTCGACCTCGAGCCGACCGGACCGCTTCAGCTCAAGGGCTTCGGCGCGCCGGTCGAGGCCTGGCGCGTGCGCGGCGAGCGCAGCGTGGCGAGCCGCTTCGAGGCGCAGCACGACAGCGAGCTGATCGACTTCATCGGCCGCGCGAGCGAAGTGTCGCTGTTGCTCGAGCGCTGGGGCCTGGCGCGCGACGGCGAAGGGCAGGTCGTGCTGCTGTCGGGCGAGGCAGGGATCGGCAAATCGCGCATTTGCCAGACGCTGCGCGAGCGGCTGGCCGACGAGCGCCACGCGACCGTGCTGCTGCAATGCTCGCCGTACCACCGCAACAGCGCGCTGTACCCGGTGCTGCAGTATTTCGAGCGCACCACCGGCATTGCGCCCGGCGACCCGCCGGTGCAGCGCGGCCAGAAGCTCGAACGCCTGATGGGCGCCGAGATGGCCCTGTCGGCGGCGTCGCACGGCCAGTTGCTGCGGTTGGTGGGCGCGCCCGACGGCGGGCGCCTGCCGCCGGCGGGCGAGAACCCGCAGCAGGAAAAGGCGCAGACCCTGCAGGCTCCGATCGACCTGCTGCGCGCGCTGGCCAGGCAGTTGCCGGTGCTGCTGCTGATCGAGGACGCGCACTGGATCGACCCGACGACCGAGGAACTGGTCGGCCTGGCGATCGAGCAATCGCGCGACGCCCGGCTGCTCGTGCTCGTGACCTGTCGCCCCGAGTACCTGCCGCCCTGGGGCAACCATGCCAACCTGACGCGGCTGGCGCTGAACCGCCTTGGCCAGCGCCAGTGCGCCGAACTGGTCGCCGCGGTGGCGGGCCGGCGCGCCCTGCCAGCCGAAGTGCTGGCCGAGATCATCGCCAAGACCGACGGCATCCCCCTCTTCGTCGAGGAGCTGACCAAGACCGTCGTGCAGTCGGGCCTGCTCGAAGAGACCGCCGACGGCTACCGCCTGCGCGGGCCGCTGCCGGCGCTGGCGATCCCTTCGACCTTGCAGGACTCGTTGATGGCTCGGCTCGACCGCCTGGCGCCGGCCAAGGAAGTGGCGCAGGTCGGCGCGATGATCGGGCGCGAATTCGGGCATCGGCTGCTCGGCGCGGTGCTCAGGATGCCGCCCGAGCGGCTCGACGCGGCGCTCGACGAGTTGGTGCGCTCCGAACTCGTGGCGCGCCGCGGCGTGCCGCCCGATGCGGTCTATACCTTTCGCCACGCGCTCATCCGCGACACCGCCTACAACAGCATGCTCAAGGGCCAGCGCGTGCTTCGCCACGGGCACATCGCCGCGGCGATCGAGCAGATCGCGCCCGACACCGTTGCCGCACAGCCCGAGTTGCTGGCCTACCACTGCCAGGAAGGCGGGCAGGCCGAGGCGGCCCTGCGCTTCTGGGCCGCCGCCGGAGACCTGGCGGTGCTGCGCTGGTCCAATCGCGAGGCCGCGACGCACTTCCGCGCTGCGCTCGCGCTGCTGCCGCGCCTGGACGTGTCGGCGCGGCAGCGCGAGGAGAGGGAGCTCGACCTGCAGATGAAGCTCGGCCACGTGCTGATGCAGGCAGAGGGCTATACCTCGTCGGCGACGGTGGCGAGCTTTGCGCGCGCCCGCGAACTGGCCTCGCAGCTCGATCAGACCGACACCTGCGTCGTCGCTTGCAGCGCCTTCGGAGCCACCCTGTGGGCGAGCGGGCGCTTCGCCGAAGGGCTGGCGCTGCTCGACCAGTTCGGGCCCGCCGAGCTGGCGAGCATGAAGCCGATGAGCCGCGTGTTCCTTGCCGTCGTGTCGGGGCTGATCAAGCTGCACCTCGGCAGACTGGAGGACTCCCATGCGTTGAACGTGGCCACGCTGCGCGAACTGGAGGCCGTCCCGCCCGAGGCACTTCAGGACGTCAGCGGCGCCGATGCGCGCGTCGTCGTGCTCACGCAGAGCGTCTCGGTCTGCGTCTTGATGGGCCTGCTCGACCAGGCCGATGCCCACACGCGGGCCGCGATGCAGGTTTCGCGCGAGCGAGGCCATCCGCCGACACAGGCCTGGGCGATGTCGCTCGAGCGCTGGATGGCGTTTCGCCATGGCGACATGGCGGAGTCGATCCGCTTGTCGAAGGAGCGGCTCGCACTGGCCGAGCGGCTGGGACTCGACTCGCAGCTCGGTTCGGGCCGGATGCTGCTCGGACGTGCGCTGGTCGGCCAGGGCCAGGTGGAAGAAGGCGCGCGGCTGCTGCACGAGGGCTTCGCGCTGTGGTCTGCCGACGGCTCGCAGACCGGCATCACCGAATTCGCGGCGATCGCCGCCGACGCGCTGCTCGAGGCGGGCCGCATCGCCGAGGCCGAGCCCTTCGTCAGCGCCGGCGAGAAGGCGCTGGCCGACATCGGGGAACTCTACTTCGGCGCCGAGCTGGCGCGCCTGCGGGCCCGGCTGGCGCAGCACGCGGGCGATCGTGCTGCCGCCGAGGCCGGCCTGCGCGAGGCGATCGCCATCGCCGACCGCCAGGGCGCGCGGCTCTTCGCGCTGCGCGCCGCGACCGACCTGGCGCGGCTGTTGCAACGGCACGACCGCACGAGCGAGGGGGAGGCCGTGTTGCGCCTCGCGCTCGAGGCGATGCCCGAAGGACTGGATCAGCGCGATGCGCTGCGCGCGAAGCTCGCACTGCGGGCGTTCGCGTCGGCGGGGTCAGCTCACCCCTGACGGCCCACGAGATCCACGTCGGACCCGGCGCCTCGAAACATCTGCTCGAGTGCGGTCCCGGTCCCGGCCACGTGCATGCGATCCCGGCCGCGGCCGCTCGTCTTGCGCGGGGCGCTGAACTACAATCGCGACCTGTCTGGACGAACAAGAGCGAGAAAGGCACCCTGGTTATGACACCGCGAACGCCCACCTGCCGATTCGAGGTTTGCTGACCGCTGGCTCGTCACGTCCAACTTGTTCGTACGAAAGGCGCGGTCGATCACCGCGCCTTTTTGCATCTGCGGATGCGTCCCTGGAGTCTTTCGATGATCTCGATTCACTTGCCCGACGGTTCGAAGCGCGAGTTCCCGGAACCGCTCACGGTGGCCGAAGTGGCCGCGTCGATCGGCAGCGGCCTCGCCAAGGCGGCCATCGCCGGGCGCGTGGGGCAGGGTGCCGACGCGCGGCTGGTCGACACCAGCTACCTGCTCGATGCCGACACGGCCCTGGCGATCGTCACCGACAAGGACGCCGACGGTCTGGAGATCATTCGCCACTCGACGGCCCACCTGCTCGCCTACGCGGTGAAGGCGCTGTTCCCCGACGCGCAGGTGACGATCGGCCCGGTGATCGAGAACGGCTTCTTCTACGACTTCGCCTACAAGCGCCCGTTCACGCCGGATGACCTGGTGGCGATCGAGCAGAAGATGGCCGAGTTCGCGCGAAGGGACGAGGGTGTCGAGCGCCGCGTGCTGCCACGCGACGAGGCAGTGGCCCACTTCGAGGGCCTGGGCGAGCACTACAAGGCCGAGATCATCGGCAGCATTCCGGCCGGCGAGGACGTGTCGCTCTATCGTGAGGGTGCGTTCGAGGACCTGTGCCGCGGCCCGCACGTGCCGAGCACGGGCCGCCTGAAGCATTTCAAGCTGATGAAGGTGGCCGGGGCCTACTGGCGCGGCGACCACCGCAACGAGATGCTGCAGCGCATCTACGGCACGGCCTGGGCGACGAAGGACGAACTGCAGCGCTACCTGCAGATGCTCGAGGAGGCCGAGAAGCGCGACCATCGCAAGCTCGGGCGCGAGCTCGACCTGTTCCACCTCGACGACCACGCGCCCGGGCTCGTCTTCTGGCACCCCAAGGGCTGGACGGTCTGGCAGCAGGTCGAGCAGTACATGAGGGCCGTCTATCGCGACAACGGCTACCAGGAGGTCAAGGGTCCGCAACTGCTCGACCAGGGCCTGTGGGAGAAGACCGGCCACTGGGACAAGTACCGCGACAACATGTTCACGACCGAGAGCGAGAAGCGCGACTACGCCTTGAAGCCGATGAACTGCCCGGGCCACATCCTGATCTTCAAGCAGGGCATCAAGAGCTACCGCGACCTGCCGTTGCGCTACGGCGAGTTCGGCCAGTGCCATCGCAACGAGGCCAGCGGCGGACTGCACGGCATCATGCGGGTGCGCGGCTTCACGCAGGACGACGGCCACATCTTCTGCACCGAGGAGCAGATCCTCGACGAGTGCGTGGCCTACACGGCGCTCCTGCAGCGCGTCTACGCCGACTTCGGATTCGACGAGATCATCTACAAGGTGGCGACCCGCCCGGACGCGCGCATCGGCGCCGACGAGATCTGGGACAAGGCCGAATTCGCGCTGATCGAAAGCCTGCGCCGCTCGGGCTGCGAGTTCAAGATCTCTCCCGGCGAAGGCGCGTTCTACGGCCCGAAGATCGAGTACACGCTGAAGGACGCGATCGGCCGCGAATGGCAGTGCGGCACGATGCAGGTTGATTTCTCGATGGCCGGCCGGCTGGGCGCCGAGTACGTTGCCGAGACCAGCGAGCGGCGCACGCCGGTGATGCTGCACCGGGCCATCGTCGGCAGCCTGGAGCGATTCATCGGCATCCTGATCGAGCAGCACGCCGGCGCGCTGCCGGCCTGGCTGGCGCCCGTCCAGGTGGCGCTGCTCAATATCACCGACGGGCAGGCCGAATACGCGCTGGAAGTGGCGAAAACGCTGCAAAAACAAGGAGTTAGAGTTTCAATCGATTTGCGGAACGAGAAGATTAACTATAAAATCCGCGAGCATTCGATGCAGAAGGTGCCGTACATCCTCGTCGTCGGCGACAAGGAAAAGGCGAACGGAACCGTTGCGGTGCGTGCCCGCGGCAACCAGGATCTGGGTGTGATGCGACTCGAAGACTTCGCGCTGAAGCTCTCGGGCGACATTGCATCCCGCCACTGATTCAGGCTTGTCGCTCGCAGGCGCTCTTGTCTGGTTGGGGCTCGTTGCCTTCGGGCCCATTGAAAGGTTCACACCATCGCTACTTTCCTAGATCGTCGGACTCCCAATGTCGAGCGCAAGCACCGCCTGAACCGGGAGATCATGGCACCTGAAGTCCGCTTGAACGGCGTCGAAAACGAACCGCTAGGCATCGTGAGCATCACGGAAGCGCTGCGCATGGCAGGCGAACTGGATGTCGATCTGGTCGAGATTGCCGCCACTGCCGAGCCGCCCGTCTGTCGTCTGATGGACTACGGCAAGTTCAAGTACCAGGAACAGAAGCGTGCCGCCGACGCCAAGGCCAAGCAGAAGATCATCGAGATCAAGGAAGTCAAGTTCCGTCCCGGCACCGACGAAGGCGACTACGCGATCAAGATGCGCAACCTGCGCCGCTTCATCGGCGAGGACGGCGACAAGGGCAAGGTGACCTTGCGCTACCGCGGTCGCGAGATCACCCACCAGGACATCGGTATGCGTCTGCTGGAGCGGATACGTGACGAACTGGCCGATATCTCGGTGGTCGAGAACATGCCCAAGCTCGAAGGACGCCAGATGATCATGGTGCTGGGGCCGAAGAAGAAGAGTTAGCCCACCGCAGGGCCGCCCCAAGGCGGGCTGCGCACCCTTGGGGGGCAGCGAAGCGGCGAAGCCGCTAGCTTGGGGTCGTCAGTTTATTGAGGTTTCAACGCCGCGGTCTGGTCGCCGCGGTGTTGCAAGAAGCCCCTGCAGGCCAACAAGACCGCAAGCACTTTGCGGGCGCCTGCAGGAGCAACATAGAAGGAGCAGTCATGCCCAAGATGAAGACCAAGAGCGGCGCCAAGAAGCGTTTTCGCGTGCGTCCGGGGGGCACCGTCAAGCGGGGCCAGGCGTTCAAGCGCCACATCCTGACCAAGAAGTCCACCAAGAACAAGCGCCACCTGCGTGGCATTACCGCGGTGCACGAGACCAACATGGGCCAGATGGCGCAGATGCTGCCATTCGCCGGCCTGTGATTGTCATCAACGCTTGAAGGAGAAGACTCATGCCTCGCGTCAAACGTGGTGTAACCGCCCGCGCTCGCCACAAGAAAGTTCTCGCCCTCGCCAAGGGGTATCGCGGTCGCCGCAAGAACGTGTTCCGCATCGCCAAACAGGCGGTGATGCGGGCCGGCCAGTACGCCTACCGCGACCGCCGCACCAAGAAGCGCGTGTTCCGCAATCTGTGGATCGCACGCATCAACGCGGCGTCGCGCGGCCTCGGCCTGACGTACAGCAAGTTCATGGCAGGCCTGAAGAAGGCGTCGATCGAGATCGACCGCAAGGTCCTCGCCGACATGGCCGTGAACGACCCGGCTGCCTTTGGCAGCATCGTCGAGAAGGCGCGCGCCCAACTTGCTTGATTGCCGTGCAAACGCCAGGCTGGTGACGGCCTGGCGACACGGCAAGCCCCTCGCGCGGCCGCGTGCCGCGCAGGGCAAGCTCCCCGGGGCCGCCGTCGAAAGCGGCCCCTTTTCTTTGACTCCGGCATCATTCGCTTCGCGATTGAGAGCCGTCACCGAAGCGCGGAGCGCTTTGCCCGTTTGCCTGTGCTGCCTGCAACGACGACGCGATGAACGAACTGGATGATCTGGTGAATGCGGCGCAGGCCGACTTCGCGCATGCCGCGACGCCGGCCGAGCTGGAGAACGCGAAAGCGCGCTTCCTCGGCAAGTCGGGGCAGCTGACCGAACTGCTCAAGGGTCTCGCGACACTCGCCGCCGACGCGAAGAAGACGCGAGGCGCCGCCATCAACGCGACCAAGCAGCGCGTCGAGGCCGCGCTCGCCGCGCGCCGCCAGGCGCTGGCCGACGCCGAGCTCGATCGCCAGTTGCAGGCCGAGGCCCTCGACGTGAGCCTGCCGGGCCGCCAGCGCGGCAGCGGCGGCCTGCATCCGGTCTCGCGCACCATCGAGCGCATCGAGGCGATCTTCGGCTCGATGGGCTTCGACGTGGCCGAGGGCCCCGAGATCGAGACCGACTGGACCAGCTTCACGGCGCTGA
The DNA here is from genome assembly GCA_963802435.1 of uncultured bacterium. GTDB lineage: Bacteria > Pseudomonadota > Gammaproteobacteria > Burkholderiales > Burkholderiaceae_C > CAIKUF01. The sequence goes on along the minus strand of CAWDIT010000011.1, from coordinate 391,691 downwards.
ACAATCCGGAGAACCACCCCGCGCGCTCGATGCAGGACACCTTCTACGTCGACCTGAAGGACGCCGAAGGGCGCTGGCTCAACCTGCGGCCGCACACCTCGCCGATGCAGGTGCGCTACGCCCGCGCCCATGCCAGGAAGCACGCCGGGCGCGATCCGATGCCCGAGATCCGCGTCATCGCCCCGGGGCGCACCTACCGCGTCGACAGCGACGCCACGCACTCGCCGATGTTCCATCAGTGCGAAGGGCTGTGGATCGGCGAGAACGTGAGCTTCAAGGACCTGAAGGTCGTGTTCACCGACTTCTGCCACCGCTTCTTCGAGACCGACGCGCTGACGTTGCGATTTCGCCCTTCGTTCTTCCCGTTCACCGAACCGAGCGCCGAGATCGACATCGCCTTCGCCAGCGGCCCGCTCGAAGGCAAGTGGCTCGAGGTCGCGGGCTCGGGCCAGGTGCACCCGAACGTGGTGCGCAACTTCGGTCTCGACCCCGAGCGCTACATCGGCTTCGCCTTCGGCATCGGCCCGGACCGCCTGGCGATGCTGCGCTACGGCGTGAACGACCTGCGCCTGTTCTTCGAAAACGACCTGCGCTTCCTCGCGCAGTTCAAGTGACTGGGAAAGCCACGACATGCAGTTCCCCGAGTCCTGGTTGCGCGAGTTCTGCAATCCGCCGATGGCCAGCGATGCGCTGGCCGAGCTGCTCACCATGTCCGGCATGGAGGTGGAAGAACTGCGTCCGGTCGCGCCCCCCTTCAGCGGGGTGGTCGTGGGCCGCGTGGTGTCGGTCGAACGTCACCCGAACGCCGACCGGCTGAGCGTGTGCCGGGTCGATGTCGGCGCCCGCGAGGCGTTGAACATCGTCTGCGGTGCACCGAACGTGAAGCCGGGCATCAGGGTGCCCTGTGCGAGGGTCGGCGCCGAACTGCCCGGTGGTGACGACGGCAAGCCGTTCGTGATCAAGACCGGCCAGCTTCGCGGGGTCGAGAGCCAGGGCATGCTGTGCTCGGCGCGCGAGCTCAAGCTGTCGGACGACCATGGCGGCCTGCTCGTGCTCGACGACGCGGCGGTGGTCGGGCAGGACATCCGCGCCCACCTGAAGCTCGACGACGCGATCTTCACGCTCAAGCTCACGCCCAACCTGGCGCATTGCCTGAGCGTGTACGGCGTCGCCCGCGAGGTCTCGGCGCTGACCGGCGCCCCGCTGAAGCAGCCGCTGTTCCATCCGGTGCCGCTGGCCCACCGCGAGGTGCTGCCCGTCACGGTGGAGGCCCCCGACCTGTGCGGCCGTTTCTCCGGCCGCGTCATCCGCAACGTCGACCCGCGCGCCAGCACGCCCGCCTGGATGGTGGAACGGCTCGCGCGCTGCGGCCAGCGCTCGGTGACGGCGCTGGTCGACATCTCGAACTACGTGATGTTCGAGTTCGGCCGCCCCTCGCACATCTTCGATCTCGACAAGATCCATCGCGGCCTGACGGTGCGCTGGGCGCGGGTGGGCGAATCGCTGCAGCTGCTCAACGGCAACACCATCGAGCTCGACGATACCGTCGGCGTGATCGCCGACGACGAGGCCGTCGAGTCGCTCGCCGGCATCATGGGCGGCGCCGCGACGGCCGTCTCTGACGCGACCCGCAACGTCTACGTCGAGGCCGCCTTCTGGTGGCCCGAGGCCGTGGCGGGGCGTTCGCGCCGCTTCAACTTCACGACAGACGCCGGCCATCGCTTCGAGCGCGGCGTCGATCCGGCGCTGACGGTCGAGCACATCGAGCGCATCACGCAACTCGTCGTCGACATCTGCGGCGGCGAGCCCGGCCCGATCGACGATCACGTGTTGAATCTACCCCCGCGCACGCCGGTGGCGCTGCGCGTGGCGCGGGCCGCCAAGGTCATCGGCATGCCGGTGACGCAGGAACAATGCGAAGGCGTGATGTCCAGGCTCGGCCTGGCCTTCACCAGCGAGCCGGGGCGCCTGAGCGTCACGCCGCCGAGCTGGCGCTTCGACCTGCAGATCGAGGAAGACCTGATCGAGGAGGTGATCCGCGTGCTCGGCTACGCCAGCCTGCCCGACGCGCCACCGCTGGCGCCGGTGACGGCGCGGGTCCAGAGCGAAGCGCGGCGCAGCCTCAACACGCTGCGCCACGATCTGGCGGCGCTCGACTATCACGAGACGATCAATTTCAGCTTCGTCGAGGAGCGCTGGGAGCACGAGCTGGCGGGCAACGCCGAACCGATCCGTGTGCTCAACCCGATCGCCAGCCCGCTCGCCGTGATGCGTTCGTCGCTGATCGGCAGCCTGGTCAACGTGCTGCGCTTCAACCTCGCGCGCAAGGCGGGCAGGGTGCGCATCTTCGAAGCCGGGCGCGTGTATGCGCGCGACGCGTCGGTACGCGACGGCGATGCCAGCGTCGCCGGCCTGAGCCAGCCGATGCGCGTCGCCGCGCTCGCCTACGGACCGGCGCAGGCGCTGCAGTGGGGCACGCGCGAGCGGGGGGTGGACTTCTTCGACATCAAGGGCGACGTCGAACTGCTGCTCGCGCCACGCGGTGCGCGCTTCGTGCCGGCCACGCACCCGGCCCTGCACCCGGGGCGCTGTGCAGCGGTCGAACTCGATGGCGTGCGCATCGGCTTCGTCGGCGAGCTCCACCCGAAGTGGCGCCAGGCCTACGAGTTGCCACTGGCACCGCTGCTGTTCGAACTCGACGCCTCGGCCCTCGAGCAGCGCACGCTGCCCGCCTGCGAGGCCATCCCGCGCCAGCAGTCTGCCTGGCGCGACCTGGCGCTGATCGTGCGCGAGCGGGTCAGCCACGACGCGCTGATGGACGCGATCGATGCGGGCCCGCACGGCGTGGTGCGCACGGCCCGGCTGTTCGACGTCTACAAGCCCGCCGCGGCGAGCGCAGACATCGCGGCCGGCGAGCGCAGCCTGGCGGTGAGGCTGGAACTGTTGGACGACGAATCGACGCTGACCGACGAGCGCATCGAAGCCGAGGTGGCGCGGGTCATCGCCAGGCTCGGCACGAAGCTCGGCGCGCGCCTGCGGGCCTGAAGGGCGGACTCCATCATGAACGACAAGAAGGACACCAAGGTGCTTCTGCCCACGCTCGAGACGCCCACGCTCACCAAGGCCGAGCTGTCGGAGCTGCTGTTCGAGCGCTTGGGGCTGAACAAGCGCGAATCGAAGGACATGGTCGATGCCTTCTTCGACATCATCCATGCCACGCTCGTCGACGGCAGGGACGTGAAGATGTCGGGCTTCGGCAACTTCAATATCCGGCGCAAGGCACCCCGCCCCGGACGCAACCCGCGGACCGGCGAATCGATCCCGATCAAGGCCCGGAACGTGGTCACATTTCACGCAAGTCACAAGCTCAAGGGCATTGTGCAGGGCGACATACCGAGCGAGGGTGAGTTCGAGTAAAGTCTCAGCTTTCGGTGCCGATCTTATTGATTCATATGGAGAAAGCACTCCCGGCCATCCCCGCCAAGCGATACTTCACGATCGGTGAGGTGAGCGAGCTGTGCGGCGTAAAGCCGTACGTGCTGCGCTACTGGGAGCAGGAGTTCACGCAGCTCAAGCCGATGAAGCGGCGCGGCAACCGCCGCTACTACCAGCATCACGAAGTGCTGCTGATCCGCCGGATTCGCGAACTGCTCTACGACCAGGGCTTCACGATCAACGGCGCGCGCAGCCGGCTGACCGGGCCGGCAGCTGAGCGCGCGATTGACGCTGCTGCGAGTCGAGGCGGAGCAGCCGAATCGGCGATTCAAGTCGCGCCGAGCGAAGCGGTCAAAGCGGCCGAGGGCCAGGGCGGCCACGCCCGGTTCGAGCCAGGCGCAGAGGGCCTCGCCTTCGACATCGAAGAGATTTCCAACGCTGCCCTGCGGCAGGAACTGCTGCTGATTCGCAAGCTGCTGTCGCCGTAGCAGGGGGGCTGTTGCCTCATGCCCCTATAATTCCCCGCACGTCGGGGCGTAGCGCAGCCTGGTAGCGCACTTGCATGGGGTGCAAGGGGTCGCGAGTTCGAATCCCGCCGCCCCGACCAGGAAAGACAAGGCCCAGCAGGTGAAAACCTGCTGGGCCTTTTGTCATTTGCGAGCCCAACGGGCGATTGCCAGCCCGGCCGTTCGGTTCAATGCCAACCCCACGGCGATTGATCCAGAGCAAAGATAGCGAATGTGAGCAGGTAAAAAACCAATGCGCCGAAGCTACATTCGTCGCGTGTTCTGTTTCGGCACGACGACTAAGGAGAACCTTCGTGAAGCATTCTGACCAGTCAGGCAATTACCGGCCCTCCCCACACTGGGCCAGATTCGCTTTGGCGGCCTTGGTAGCCGCGGCCCTCGCCGGGTGCGGCGGCGATGACGGCGCGCAGGGCCCCGCAGGCCCGCAGGGCCCCGCAGGCCCACCCGGAGCGGATGGCGCGCCGGGCGCGGATGCCACCGCTGTGGTGAACGTGCCGAGCAACACCACCCCGGCCACGCCAGAAAGCGCCGCCGCCTGGGCAGCGCTTTCGCCGCAAGTCACGATCACCGGTGTCACGATCAACAGTGCGCCTGTCGTGAGCTTCAAGGTCACGGATGCCAACGGCTTGCCGCTCGTCGGCCTCGGCAACAAGTCGCAGAGCTCGACGGCCACCGTGGCCGGGCTGACGAACATCGCCTTCACGATGGCCAAGCTCGTTCCGGGTGCGGCCAACGCCGGTGGTGGCGCCCAGCCCAGCAAGTGGGTCAGCTATCTGGTGATGAAGCCGGTCACCGTGGCACAGGCTGCCGGCACCATTGGCGCTGCCGACTCGTGCAACAAGACAGACACGGCCGCCGCCACGTGGTGCGGCACCTACCCCACCAGCGACACCCAGGGTACCCTGGTCGACAACGGTGACGGCAGCTACAAGTACACCTTCTATCGCGATGTCACGCAGGCCACGGCGATCGTCGCCAGCCTGACCGACTCGGTCGATGGCCTGTCGAAGAAGGCCGATATGGGCGACGTCAGCTACGACGCCAGCCTGACCCACCGCCTGGGCATCCAGATCGGTGGCGCGGCTCCCGGCACCGGCAGCAACAACCCCACGGCCAATAGCGCGGGCGCCCCTGCCAGCGTGAACATGGTCAACACCGCGAATGCCGTGTACGACTTCGTGCCGACCGGCGCAGCGGTCACCTCGACGCGCAACGTCGTCGACATCGCGTCCTGCAGCCGTGCCACGCCGGCCAGGTGCTGGCCCACGGCAGCCGCAAGGACCCGAACTACTGCGTGACCTGCCACACCGACCAGATCAAGTACTCGTTCAATGCGGGCGATTCGCCGACGATGGCCGGAACGAATCCGCCCACGGTGAACGGCTTTACCTTCGCACCGCCGTCCGCCACCGCCAGCACGGCAGTGAAGCGCGCGAACTACGCGATCGTGAACGGCCGCGCGATCGGCAACTTCCCGAACATGATCCACAAGGTGCACATGGGCGAGGAACTGGTCAAGCAGGGCTACAACTACAACAACAACGGCGGCGCCATGCAGTTCAACGAAGTGGGTCTGCCGCAAGACCCGCGCAATTGCACGAAGTGCCACATCGGCCCGGACAGCACGACGAACGCGCTCACCGCCAAGGTCACCTCCGACGGCAACAACTGGAAGATGGTTCCGAGCGCGCTGGCCTGCGGTGCCTGCCACGACGGTCTCAACTTCGCCACCGGCACGGGCAGCACGCTCGCGGACAAGGCTGCTGACCTCGTCAACACGACAGCTCATCCTGCCAAGCCCATCGGCACGACGCAGTCGGGTCACCTCGGCGGCCAGGCGGCCGACGACACGATGTGCTCGACCTGCCACAACGCGACGATCCTGCAGACCGACGTCTATCACCAGACGAACAATGTCACGGCGAACAACCTGGCCACGCCGGCCGGCGTTGCGAACTTCGCGTTCGACATCAAGAGCGTGACGGTGAACTCGAGCAAGCAGCCGGTGATCACGTTCCGCGTCCAGAAGGACGGCGTGACCGTCACGTCGTTCGCAGTACCGACGCTGGTGACGAATGCGCAGAACGGCCAGCAAGTGGTCAATCCCGCGTACGAGCCGATCCCCGGCTTCGCCACCGGTGGCCCGACTCTCGCCGTCTTCATGGCCATGCCGCAGGATGGCGTCACCGCGCCGGCAGACTTCAACGTCAGAAGCGGCCTGAGCTCCAACCTGACGAACCTGCTGATTCCCAGCGGTTCGCCGAAGTCGGGGACGGTGACCGGCCCGGATGCCAACGGCTACTTCACGGCGACGCTGACCGGTGACCTGGTCGGCCAGCCCAAGGGCAGCTGCGCAGCACCGGTTGCTCCCGCGGTCGCGACCTGCGTGATCACGGCAGTCAGCGCGAGCCCGATCACGATCCCGGCAAATGCGAAGATGCTGACGGCTGCGGTCTACGGCTCCTTCACCCAGAAGGGTCTGGCGGGCTATCCGTACACGGCGGCGAACGTGTCGGTCAATCCGACGACATCGGCGTCGGGCGGCTTGGTGCGCAACGGCCTCTTCAAGAAGCTCGTCGCCACCGGCTACACGGCACGTCGCGCGATCGTCGATAACGCCAAGTGCAACAGCTGTCACGATCAGCTCGGCACCACCCCGGTCTTCCACGGCGGTGCGCGCAACGACGGGACGGGATGCGCCTTCTGCCACAACCCGGTCATGACATCCAACGGATGGTCGGGCGACTCGAGCACCTTTGTCCACGCGATCCACGGCGCCAGCAAGCGGACCGTTCCCTACACCTGGGCCGCTGCATCCGCGACCGACAACTACTCGATGATCGGGTATCCAGGCAAGCTGCAGGATTGCGACCAGTGCCACCTGCCCAACACCGTCAACTTCGGTGCGAGCGGCGCCACACTGCAGCCTAACCTGCTGTGGAGCACGACCGCGACGGGTACGGTTGCCAATCCGCCGACGGGAAGCGCTGTCTACAGGAACTCGCCGTACATCGTGCCCGGCACGGCCTATGGTTCCGGTTTCAGCTACACCGTGTCCACCGGGGTGACCGTCGAAGCGGCTGCCACGACGCTGGTGAACTCGCCGATCTCGTCGGCCTGCTTCGCCTGCCACGACACGACGTCTGCCAAGAACCACATGCAGACGCAAGGCGGGGCGATCTACCAGCCACGCAGCACGATGGCCAGCGCGGGTGAGGCCTGCCTCGTCTGCCACGGCGCCGGCGCGGTCGTGGATGCGGCGGTCGTTCACAAGTGATCGACGCCTCCTGACACCGGCCAGGCGGGGGTACAGAACACCGTACCCCCTCTGCCGGATCTGACTTGACGGCCCGGATGCGGCAACGCATCCGGGCCCTTATTTTGTGGGGCAGAATTGCCCAATCACACTCACGCAAGAACACGCGGAAAGCAATCATGAAACTCCGATCCACTGCCCTTGCACTGACCGTCGCCATGCTGCTGTCGGGCCCGTCCCTCGCCGCCGGCACCAAGGCCGCGGCGTCGCAACCCGCGGCCAGCGCGGCCAAAGCGCCCCCGGTGGCCGCGAGCAAGACTGCAAGCGCGGCCACGACCAGGCACCTGCCAGCTCGAAACTGGTCGACATCAACACCGCGACGAGCAAGGAGCTCAAGAAGCTCCCCGGCATCGATGACGCGAAGGCCGCGAAGATCATTGCTGGCCGGCTCTACGGCAGCAAGGCGCAGCTCGTGTCACGCAACATCATCGATGCTGCGGAGTACGAGAACCTCAAGAAGCTGATCGTCGCCAAGCAGCCTTACAAGGACGCTGCGAGCAACGCGGCGCTCTACACGGACAAGAAGTAGCGCGAGCGACCAGTCGCGCGGGCGCGGCCGGAGGCAGCCTTCACGCCTGCATGGCAGGTATGCGGCGGCGTGCCTGTGAGCCCGGCAACGCCAGCCAAAAGGAAAATGCCCCGACGCCGCTCAACGCCAAGACGGCCTCGGGGCACTGCGCGGCATCCGGCCTGGCATGCCAGGCCTCAGCGCGGTGAAGCTACTTCGACGCCAGCACGACGGCGGCGATGGCCTTCAGGTCGGCGTCGCTGCCGGCCACCTTGGCGTGGTCGTCCTTGCCGCCGGTCTTGAGCAACTCGGCGATCTTGCCCGCTGCCGCAGCGTCGCCCTTGTACTTCTCGGCCACCGAGGCGAACGACGGTGCTTTCTTGGTCGTCGTCGCGGTATGGCACTTGCCGCACTTGTTGGAGGCGATCAGGTCCTCGCCTGGGCCTGCCCATGCCGTTCCGACCGTGGCAAGAAGGGCCATGGCAGCCAAGAGGGGCGCAAATCTTTTCATGTTGATCACTCCGGTTGAATTTGACGGGGCCCGCGGGTCGTCCAGGGCCAGGCTACTTCGAAGACAGCACGACCACGGTGATTATTGCGATCAGCGACTGCGCGGGGGTTGATGCCTGTCAACGGCGTTGGTCGTCGTGGTCGTGGCTGGCGCCCCGTGCCTATGGATCGCCAGGTGGCGCGGTGTCCACGAAGGCGCGACGTGGCGCACGAAGTTCGAACGCGCGATGTGGTAGCTCGTGTCGAAGCCGTAGAAGTTGCGGCGCATTCGTGCAAGCTCGTCCGCGCGGTAGGCGGCAAGCGGCTTCTGGGCCTCGTCGCGCTGGCGCTGCTGCTGCTTGGCGAGCAGCAGGGCAGGGAGGTCCGCACTCGCGGCAAGGGCTTGCGCACGCGCGCGGACCATGGCGACGAACTGCGCCGGGCTGTCGCCGAAGACGGCATCGACCAGACCCATCCGCGCTGCCTGGGTCGCCGAGACCGGCAACCGGCGGCTCATCGGATCGTCCGTCAGTCGCAAACCGCATCCTGCGCGGCAACAGGTAGGTCCAGTATTCCGAGCCGTAGAGATTGCCCATGTTCTTGTAGTGCGGGTTCAGCACCACGCCGCGCCGGGCCCAGACCTGGTCGGCGGCGAGCGCCATGAACACGCCGCCGGCACCGGCGTTGCCCTGCATCGCGGCGACGACGATGCGGTCGGTCGCTTCGATCAGGGTGCGGGTCAGGTCGTTCATCGCATTGATGTTGCGCCACGACTCATCGGCCGGGCTCTCGGCAGACTCGATCACGTTGAGGTGCAGGCCGTTCGACCAGAAATCGGGGCCGCCGAACAGCAGCAGCACGCGCACCGGCTGCGCCAGCGCAAAGCGGACGGCGGCCGTCAGGCGCTCGCATTGCGCCGTGCTCATCGCCCCGTTGTAGAAGGGGAAGTGCAGGGCGCCGACACTGCGCTCGTCCTCGTAGCGGATCTCCTGCCAGCCCGATGCGCCCGCCGGCGCATCGATGGCAATCGGCCACTCGGGCAGGCTCCCGACCTCGCCCGGGAATGCCAGTGCGGCGGGCAGCTTGAAGGCGCCGTCCTGATCGGCCCGGCGCACATGACCTATCCAGACTGCGCCGTCGACCGTGGCGCGCAGCACGGCCTCGTGGCGTCGGCCGATCACGTTGCCCGGCGGTTGAAGCCGACCCAACGCCTCCGGGTGGGCATCGAACAGATGGCAAGGCGTGCCGAACAGCTCGTCGAGCACGCCCGGCAAGCCGTCGGCTGCGCGGATCTTGCGCAGGACGGTCTGCGTGTCGTCGCGTAGCCAGGCGATGCGGCGGTCTGGCTGCCCCATCAGTGGCCGCCAACGGCCGCGGCCGCTGGCCGCATCGATGGTCGGCGGCTGGCCGATTTCGCCGAATCGCTGCACCGCCGCGACGACCGCGCGCGCCGCGCCCTCGGTGACTTCGTTTCGGTACAGGCTCGCCTTGGTCGCCTCGCGCATCGGGAAGGTTTCTGCTGCCCACACCGGGCCGGCGTCCATCTCGCCGGTCGCCTGCAGGACGGTGACGCCCCACTCGTGCTCGCTCTCGCTGATTGCCCAGTCGAGCGCCGATGGTCCGCGGTCGCCGACGATGCCCGGGTGCACGACCAGGCACACCGTGTGGCGCCAGACGGCCTCGGGGATCGCCCTCTTCAGGAAGGGCGCAACGATCAGGTCCGGCCGGAAGAGGGTCGACCGCCTCGATCGTCACGGCATCGGAGATGTCGAACTCGACGGCCACCTCGTGTCCGAGCGCGGTGAGCTCCAGGAAGAGGCGCTGCGTCAGGCTGTTGAAGCTGCGCGTGAGAAACAGGATGCGCACGGCAGGTTGCTGCGCTCAGCAGATGCGCGGCAGCTGATCCCCGGTCAGCCAGTCGACGATGCGCTTGCCGCCGAAGCGGGTGCGCATCTGCACGAAGTGGTGCGGATCGGCGATCACCTCGCCGACGATCGCCGCGTCGCGCCCCAGCGGGTGCGCGCGCATCGCAGCGAGCAGCCGCCCGGCGTCATCGGGCGCGCAGATCGCGACGAGCTTGCCTTCGTTCGCGACGTACATCGGGTCCAGGCCCAGGAATTCGCAGGCCGCCTCCACCGCGCGTTGCACCGGTACGGCGGCTTCGTCGATCAGCATGCCGGCGCCGGACTGCGAGGCCAGCTCGTTCAGCGTGGTCGCCAGGCCGCCGCGCGTCGGGTCGCGCAGGCAGTGGATGGCCGGTACCGCGGCCACCATCGCTGCCACCAGGCCGTGCAGCGCGGCGGTGTCGGAGCGGATCGTCGTCTCGAAGCTCAGGTTCTCGCGCAGCGACATGATCGCCACGCCGTGGTCGCCGATCGTTCCGCTGACGAGGATGCGGTCGCCCGGGCGCGCGCGATCGCCCGAGATCTGCACGCCCCCGGGCACCACGCCGACGCCGGTGGTCGTGATGAAGACGCCGTCGCCCTTGCCCTTCTCGACGACCTTGGTGTCGCCGGTGACGATGGGGACACCGGCTTCCGTCGATGCGGCGGCCATCGACAGGACGATGCGCTTCAGGTCGGCGAGCGCGAAGCCCTCTTCGAGGATGAATCCGGCGGCCAGATACAGCGGCACGGCGCCCGACATCGCGATGTCGTTGATCGTCCCGTGCACCGACAGGCAGCCGATGTCACCCCCGGGAAAGAAGAGCGGCGAGACGACGTGGCTGTCGGTGGCGATCACCAGGCGACCGGGCGGCACGGCGCACGTGGCCTGGTCGTTGCGCTGGCGCAGCCACTCGTTGTCGAAAGCGCGCAGGAAGAGCTCGTCGACGAGCTGCGCCATCGCGCGCCCGCCGCCGCCGTGCGAGAGGTCGACGCAGCCGTGCTTGAAGTCGACCGGGCGGATGTAGTCCTTGCGTGCGGCGTTCATGGGGGTACGTTGGGGTCAAGGCAGTCGCTGCCCGGCGGTCTGGGTGCCGGCGTAGGCTCGCGTGAGGATCTCGAGCCGGCTGGCACCCATCATCGCCGTGAAATGCGGCAGCAACAAGAAAGAAGGCCGGCTTGCGCCGGCCATTCAAGTTCCGTTCAACGCTGAATCAAAGGGTCAGGACCCACGCGACGATGCTCTTCACCTCGTCCGGGTTGGCCTTGGTCTTCGGGTGACCCTTGGCTTCGGTGCCGGCGCCAGCGGAAACCTCGGCGGAAAGCTTGGCGGCCGCATCGGCCTGGCCCTTGTACTTGGCAGAGACGTCCTTGAAGCCCGGGCCCACCTTCTTCTTGTCGATGGCGTGGCACATCAGGCAACCCTTGTCCTTGGCCAGTGCCTCCTGAGCCTGGGCAACACCGGCAAACGCCACCGAAGCAACGGCAACCGCCGTGATCAAGAATGATTTCATCGATCCTCCTAAGTTGAAAATGAAGTAACCCCAATCAAGACCGGCCACGCTGCCGGTTTCACCTGCCCGATCGCACAGACCCGACATACTCGAATTAACGCGCGGCAACGCCGCGCGTTGACACGGATTGGCCCGATCACAAGTCCCCGCCAGCCAGACCCCGCTTCTCGACCGCTGGGGGTGTCTTGCCGAGCCACATCTGATACATCGAGACGACGCCCATGAAGGTGAAGCTGAACGCCATCAGTCCCCCGCCGAGCATCGTGACCGCGGCGAACGGCTTGTAGATCTTGATGAAGTACCAGGAACTCACGTCGAGCGCAATGGCGATGAACGGCAGCACGACGATCGAGGCCTTCAACCAGACCGGGCGGACGTAGGCATGGCTGAAGATCTGGCCCATCAGGAAGAACATGAAGGTCATGCCGAACAGGTGGATGTGCGAGACGCGTACCAGCGTGAAGACATCGGCGCCCGTGTCCTGCTCGGTCGTCTTCTTCACGTTGTCGTAGCCGGCGAGATTCGACAGATGGGGGTTGCCGCCGTCGTGGCAGGCGACGCAGCGCTTCTCGAGGACCGGCATGATGTCGGTTTCGAACTGCGAACGGTCGGCGCCGCCCTGCACCCAGGCAATGACACCCTTGCGGTCCTCGGCGGGCAGCATCGTCGCCATCGGTCCGTTCAGCGCGGCTTCCAGCTTCGAGCCCTTGCCGCTGCCTGAGTAGGCGATCACGACGTCCTGGTAGGTCATCGACGTCGGGTCGCCGTCGCGTCCGGAGTACGTATGGTAGAGATACAGGATCGCGAACAGGTACCCGGCGCCCATCAGGGCCAGCACCCCCGTGTACAGGACGCGCAGGCTGGTGGGCAGCTCCGAGAAGTGCAGGTACCGTCGATGCAGTGGTTCGCTCATGCTTCCTTCCTCTTGTTGAGACGGGTCTGGGCGCCTACTTGGCCGGCACCGGTACGAAAATGACCGAGCGCGGCTTCTGGCGCGCGTAGTAGGTCGGCCAGTGCCTCGACATCCGCTTCGGACAGCGAACCCGACATCGCCGACATCGCCGAACTCTTGCGCTCGCCGCTGCGGTACGCGTGCAGCACCTTGGCGTGGTAGTCGGCGCGTTGCCCGGCCACCGCGGGCATGTGGGGGTCGGTCGAATTGCCGTTCAGGCCGTGGCAACGGTCGCAGCGCTGCACCAGTTCGGCCGTGCTCAGCGGTGCCTTGGCCTTGGTCGGCAGCGGCTGCTGCTTGGCGTAGTAGGCGGCCAGGTTCTTCATCGTCGCCTCGTCGATCGTTGCCGCGACGCCCTTCATCGAGTCGTCGCTGCGCGCTCCCTTCTTGTAGGCACGCATGGCCTCGATGAAGTAGCCGGCGTCCTGGCCGGCGAGGTTCGGTACCGTTGCCGTGCTGGTGGTGCCCTTGTCGCCATGGCATCCGGCGCATGCGGCGGATGCCCGGGCGCCGGCCGCGGCGTCGCCGGCCGCCGGTGTCTTCGCTTTCGCCGGCTTCTGCAGCGCGTAGTAGAGCGCGGTGTTCTTCAGATCCGCTTCGCTCATGTCCGCTGCAACGGACTTCATCATGTCGTGCTTGCGTTGGCCGGTCTTGTAGGCAAGGGTCGCGTCGACGAAGTGCTTGGGGTCGAACGAAACGAGACTCGGCATCCCCGCCATCTCGCTGACGCCCGATTCCCCGTGGCAGCTGGAACAGCCCTCGGCGACGGCCTTTCCGGCACTGACCGGATCGGCCGGCTTCGCGGCCCCCTTCGTCGGGGCCGACTTGGTTTCAGCAACCACGCTCGCCGCCGCGGGTTCGAGGCTGGCGTAGTACGCGGCAACCTTGACCAGGGCGTCGTCGCTCAGGAACTTGACTGCCTCTCCCATCGCCTTGTCGGGACGTGCGCCCTGCTGGTAGACGCGCATCTCGGCGTAGAGATAGCCCGGGCGCTGGCCGGCAATGTGCGGCACGGTCTTGCCCGTGCTGAGGCCGTCCATGCCGTGGCAATTGGCGCAACCGGCCTGGGCAACCTTCCTGCCCTCGGCGACGTCCGACGGGGAGGCATAGACAGCGCGCAAGTCGGTGGTCGGGTCCTTCGACGGTGGGGGGGATTTGCCCTGGGCTTGCGCTGCACCTGCGAGTACCAACGCCGCACACAACAGGAATCCTGCAGACGCGAGCCTATCCAATCCTCTCTTCATCACTCGTTCCTCAAAGACTATCCGGTACTGCCCGAAGGAATCGCCATTGTCCTTCGCGGTTCAATGCGCGCCAGCAAGTGCGGGCGACCCGGTATTGTGCCCGTCCTCCCACGGCGGGAACAAGCGGATGGCGCCCAGCAGGACGACGAAGGGCGCGAGGGTCAGCGCGATGGCCATCAGCGCACCTTCCTGGCCGAGGAAGGGCATCGCATAGTAGACGAGCCCCTTGCCGCTCTTGGCGAGTTGCTGCCCGCCGATCACGACGTTCCAGCGCATCATGAACACGGAGAACAGCACCAGGCAGGCCGAGGCCGTGGTGCCGAAGACAAAGGCCCGCCCGGTCGTACCCCGCCACAGCATGTACGTCAGCCAGAGCATCGGCAGCGCCGCGCCGATGCCGAACTGCAGCACGAAGTACGGGATCATCAGCGGCCCGGTCACGAATTGCATGATCATGTCGATGCCTTCGCGTCCCTTGTAGACGATGTTCGCGAACTCGAGCCACTCGAGCACGAAGGCGACCATGATGAACGCCCAGACCGTGTAGGCCATCCCCTTCATGCAGGCGACGTCCACCGCCACCTTGCGCAACTTGCACGACACGAAGTACAGGACGATCAGCAGCGAGACGCCGGAGATGATCGCCGAGAACAGGAAGATCACCGGCATCAGGTCCGACGACCACCACTCGCGCGACTTCAGCGAGCCGAACAGAAAGCCGACGTAGCCGTGCAGGCCGTGGGCGCCGGGAATGCCGGTGACGGCGAGCCAGAACACCCACTTCCTGTCGGCCGCCAGTGCGCGCTCCGAGACGTCGTACGAACCGAGTGTCAGCACCTTGTAAACCTTGCCGAGCAGGTCGTTGCGCTTCTGCGCCTGCTCGACGATGTAGGGGCGGTAGGCGAACCAGATTTCGAGCATCAGCAGCACGACGTAGAAGGTCGCGAAGAAGCCGAACATCGCCATCGCCGAGCGTGAAGTGCGGCGTGAGCATCGCGTTCATCGCGTGCAGCGGCTGGCCGAGGTGGAGCAGCAACGGCAGCGGCACGAACAGCATGCAGCACAGCGAGGTGAGCAACGCGAGGTGCGCGACCGGCTTCAGCCGCTCGAAGCCGAACACCTGGTACAGGCTCGACACGGTGAACGCGCCAGCCACGAGTCCGGTGAGATAGGGGTAGACGGCGAGCAGGATGGTCCAGTCGATGATCGTCTCGTTCGGGAACACCCAACCGGTGTACTGGGCAAAGATCGTGTGCGCTTCCACTAGCTGACCTCCTTGTCGATGCCGACGTAGAACACGTTCGGCGCGTTGCCCATTTCCGGTCGCAGCACCTGGACGCGGTTGTTGCGGATGAACAAGTTGATCGGGCTCTGCCTGTCCTTGGTGTTGCCGAAGACGCGTGCGCCGACAGGGCAGGCCCCGACGCAGGCGGGCTGCAATCCCTTGGTGATCCGGTGGTAGCACCAGTTGCACTTGTCCGGGGCGCCCTTTGCCTCGTTGAAGTAGCGCGCGCCATAGGGGCAGGCCTGTATGCAGTAGCGGCAGCCGATGCACTGCTTCTCGTCGACCAGCACGACGCCGTCCTTGGTCTGGAAGGTCGCGCCCACCGGACAGACCTGGACACAGGCCGGGTGCTCGCACTGGTTGCACAGCTTGGGCACGAAGAACGCCTTGTCGACCTTTTGGTCCTTGTACCGGTCGGCGAAGCGGTACTTGTCTTCCGAGCCGGAGGCAGCGATGTTGACCGGATCCGAGTGGCTGTCGATCCGCGCCTCGTGCTCGCCCTCGAGGTAGACGTAGCGCTCCACCCAGGTGCGGAACTGGTGCGCGTTGCCGGGAACGCTGTTCTCCGTCTTGCAGGCCTCGACGCAGCGCAGGCAACCGATGCACTTGTTGGCGTCCACGCCGAACGCCCACTTGTGCTGCGTCCAGTCGT
Source organism: uncultured bacterium (assembly GCA_963802435.1). Classification (GTDB taxonomy): domain Bacteria; phylum Pseudomonadota; class Gammaproteobacteria; order Burkholderiales; family Burkholderiaceae_C; genus CAIKUF01. The sequence goes on along the minus strand of CAWDIT010000011.1, from coordinate 375,886 downwards.
AGTCCTTGGTGGGGAAGGATTCGCCGGTGCTGCTCGCCGCGCCGACGTCGGCCGGGGTCAGGGCAGCCAGGGCACCTGCGCCAGCGCCTGCGCAGGTCGCCGCGGCGACGCCGAGCTTGCCCAGGAACATGCGGCGGGCGTCGAGGCTTGGCTTGGAGTCGGTCGTCATCGTCGTGCCTTTCACTTCTTTGCCGGCTGGCAGCTCTGTGTCGCGTAGAACGCCGCGAGGTTGGTGATGTCGGCGTCGCTCAGGCCGCGGACGACACCTGCCATCATCGGGTCCTTGCGCAGCCCGCCGCGGAACGCCTTGAGCACGTTGACCAGGTAGCCCGCCTTCTGGCCGGCGAAGTTCGGCCACGCCGGATTGGTGCCGATGCCCGTCTCGCCGTGGCAGGTGGCACAGTTCTTCGCCAGCACCTTGCCGGCCTCGACGTCACCACCCTTGGCGGGAGCGGCGCTGCGATCCGTGCAACTCAATTCAGCGTAGTAGCTCGCCAGGTTGCGGATGTCCTGATCGCTGATCTCCTTGGCCAGCGGAGTCATCATGACGTCCTGCTGGGCGCCGGACTTGTAGGCGCTCATGATCCGGACCAGGTAGGCCGCGTGCTGGCCGGCCAGGTTGGGCCAGGTGTCGTTCGGGCTGATGCCCTTGTCGCCGTGGCACGACGCGCAATCGGAATCGGCCATCTTCTTTCCGGCAGCGACGTTGCCGGTTACCTTGGCTGCAGCCGCGACGATCTTCGGCGCGTGCGGGTTGTGGCAAGCCTTGCACGGCTGCCCGGCGCTGTGCTGCGCGACCGCGATCTGCGGCTGCGTCTTCGGCCGCCCGGCCATGGCCTCGTGGCACAGCGTGCACAGCGCGACCGTGTCGGTGGGAATGGGCAGCTTGCCGTTGTCCGGGTGCCCGAGGGCAGCGCCGTGGCAGGTCTCGCACGCCACGGACTTGTGGCTGCTCGCCGACCATTGGGCGTGACGCTCGTCGTGGCAGTCGGCACAGTAAGCCGCGCCCTGGAACACGGGCTTCTTCGATGCGATCTCCGGCACCGCGTTGGCCCTGAAGTGACCGAAGCGGTAGAAGGAGTCGGGCACCAGGAAGTACCTCGCGACGAGCGCGAGTACCACGGCGACGCCCATCAGCGTCAGCAGTCGAGCGATGTGTTTGGGCATGAGTGTCCCGCCTCCGTTGCGGCTTTCGTCAAGTGCGCTGTCAGACGGCTCGCACAAGAAATCTTCGTGGACGCATCCGTTCCCAGTGATCGCCCGCCCGCCATCTGCCGGCCAGCAACGGTCCCCTCGCGAATGGGCCCAAGACTGACCGCCACCCGTCCCGACGGCCCCTCTTGCCAAGCGCACCGCACTCGAGGGACCGACAACGCGATTGGGCATTCGACCACCCGAGATACGCCGCTCGTCTGACCTACATCAAGGTTTCAAAGTACGGGTCGTCGGTGTTTGTCCGGTCTGTCGCGGCGAATCGACGCGTTGGGCAGAAAGGCGTGCGCAGTTGAGCCCGATCAAGTTCGGCGACGGGAATTGCTATAAACACGGCATGCCGGTCGTTTTGGATTCGGTTCGCTGGACTGCTTATCAATGGAACACCAATGAAAAACTTTCTCCTGGGCATTGCGTTCACGCTGGCGCTGGCCGGCTGCGGCGAGCGCAAGGAAGCAACGCCCGCGCCCGCGCCCGCGCCCGCGCCGCAGCAGGCTGCGGCCGCCGATCTCAGCGCGGGCAAGGCGCTCGCCGAACGCATGTGTCAGGCTTGCCACGGACTCGACGGCAAGGGCGTGGGGCCGGGCATCCCCAACCTGGCAGCGCAAAGGGAGCGTTACCTCCTCGCAGCGCTGAAGGAATACAAGGACGGCAAGCGACACCACAGCGGGCTGCGCGAACTGGCGACGAAGATGAGCGACGCGGACATGCGCAACATCGCCGCGTACTACTCGGCCCAGCCGGCGGTCGTGGCGAAGACCGCAGCCGACGTCAAGCACTCGTCTCCGTACGAGCAGGGCAAGAAGCTCGCCGAGGCCTGCTCGAGTTGTCACGGCGAGGACGGCAACGCAAAGGCACCTGGCACGCCGAGCCTGGCCGGCCAGCAGCCTGCGTACCTGGTGGCGGCGATTCACGAGTACCACCGCGGCGACCGGGCGATTGGCTCGATGCGGTCGATGTTGAGCGACTCGCACCGGGTGGAACTGGAAAACCTGGCGCTCTACTTCTCGGTTCAGACACCGGTCAAACGCGACGCGCCCAAGCGCGGAGACGCAGCGGCAGGCGAGGCGCTCAGTACGGCCTGCGGCGGGTGCCACGGTGCCCATGGAGTGAGCAGGGACGTGCAGACGCCGAGCCTTGCGGGCCAGGACTTCGACTATCTGGCCAAGGCAACGAAGGCCTACTGGACGGTTCGCAAGAACTGGGGCATGCAGCGCTATGTGTCGGGGCTGAGCGAGAAGGACGTCGACAACATCGTCGCGTACTACGCGGTGCAGGAGCCACGCGCCACGGAACAGATGCCGACTTCGACGCAGGAACTGGCGGCCAAGTGCGATCGCTGCCATGACGACGACAGCAACCCCGCCAACGTAGCGCCGAAGATGAGAGGGCAGGACAAGGACTACCTCATCATGGCATTGCGGAACTACCGGGACGCGGGCGATCGCGAAAGCTCGACCATGCACCGCATGAGCTTCCCGTACAGCAACTCCATGATCGAGAGCGTCGCCACCTGGTACGCGAGCCAGCCGGCCAAGTAGCCGTTGCGCGGCTGGCTGATGCCGTATCGCGCGTCAGTCAGCCGCCTTCCACGGGATCCTTCTGATACGGTCTTGCATTCAAATGCTTAGATCACGGCGCCCGCTCCGGTAGTTTGGCGCGGGAGCGCCAGGACGGGCTGACGTGTTCTGCTCCGTGCCCGGTGCCGTAGGCCCCGGGCGTTCGCCAGGCACAAACAGTCCTCAGGACTGTTTGTGTCCGGGCTTACTCCCCGGCGCCGGCCTTCGGCCGCCGCCTCCTCCTTACCTGCGCAGAACACGCCAGCCCACCCTGACGCTCGCTGCACCGCCGGCGCCGGCGCGCAGAGGCAGGCCCGCGGCCACCGGGTCGAGGACGCCGGGTGAGCGGATGCCGTAGGTAAAGGAGGAGACGCCTGACGGCCCGCCGGCAGGCGTCGGGGGACACGGAGGCAGCCGCTCACCCGGTGGCCTCGACCCCGCGCAAGCGCTCGACCAGCACTTGCGTTCGCCCTGAACGGGCGGGCCCTGTGGAGCGAGTCCCGCTTCCTCTTCCCGTCAGTGCCCGAAGCCGCCCAGCAGCCCCAGGAAGATGAACACCGCCAGCACGATGCCGACGATCAGGGCCGCGAACCCGAAGACATAGGCGAGCCTGAACTGTCCTGCGGTCGGCGGCGGGCCCAGCTTCTCTTCGAGCTTGCCCTGTGCCACCAGCCGTGCGTACTCGAGCGGCCGCTCTTCCTCGAACGCCGCCAGCGGCATGCGTCCGGTGAAGACGACGGTATCCATCGGGAACGACTCCGGCCGCAGGTGCGTGTGGAAGAAGTGGAACAGGAAGATGAAGCCCGTGGCGAGCAAGGCTTCGTCGCTGTGCACCACGTAAGCGGCGTTCAGCACCCAGCCCGGGAAGACCATGGTCGCGAGCGTCGGCATCCAGAGCACCAGGCCCGAGATCCCGATCACCGCCACGCCCCAGAAGACGCCCAGGTAGTCGAACTTCTCCCAGTAGGTGAAGCGGTCGAACTTCGGCCGCGGTCCGATGTAGAGGAAGTACTTCACCATCGCCCACAGGTCGAGGAGGTCGCGCGGCTGAGGCGTCATCGAGCGCGGTCCCCAGAAGTAGCCGCGTTCCTTCTTGACGAACCAGCCGTAGGCCAGGGCCCCGAGGTGCCACGCGAAGTAGCCGAAGGTCACCACTGCGGCCAGGCGGTGCAGCACGCCGGCCCATTCCGGCGAGCCGAAGACCGACATCAGCTTGGGTGCCCAGGTCGCCTGCGCGAACTTCAGCGGCAGGCCTGTCGCGGCCAGCAGCAGGAAGCTCGTCACGATCGTGACGTGCAGGGCGATCTGCATGACGCTGAAGCGGCGCACGTACGGGCCCGTCTTCTTGTCGTGTGCAGGGCCGTATTCGCCGCGCAGCTTGCCGACGAGTGCGCGCTGCAGCCACAGCAGGTCGTGCAGGCCGAAGAAGCCGAACACGCCGAGCAGCAGCGCGGTCATGCCCACCCAGACGAGGTAGACGTAGAGGTTGCGTTTCGGGTCCTTCGGGTCGGCGTGCGGATCGAAACTCAGGAACGAGGCGTTGGCGTTCGGGTGGCAGGTGCCGCAGGTCTTGGCGAGATTGGCCGGATGGATGCTCGAATTCGGGTCCGATGCCGGCAGGTTGTGGTGCGGCGTGTGGCAGTCGGCGCACACGGCCGCCTTCATGTTCTTCAGCGCGGTGGCCTTGCCGTGGAAGCTGTCGTGGAACGACTCGTAGACACCGGTATGGCAATTGCCGCAGCGGTCGGCGACCTGGTTGCGTACGACGGCCGTGTCGGGGCGCTTGATGGCGTGCGGCTCGTGGCAGGACGAGCACACCGGACCGTCGCTGTCGCTCCAGGTGTCGGTGCCCTTCTTGCCGTCGATGTTCTTTGCCCACAACTTGCCGTGGGCGCTTTCCTGCCACTCGCGCAGGATGCCGGCGTGGCACTTGCCGCAGGTGTCGGGAATCTTCGTGTGGTTCGTGGTGGCCGCGAGGTCGCTCTTCGGGTGGATGTCGTGCTTGCCGTGGCAGCTCGAGCAAGATGGCGCGCCGACCACCAGGCCTGACTTCAGGAGCGCATGCGCGTGCTCGCTGCGTTCGTAGTTCGCCATCATCTCTTCATGGCAGCCGCCGCAGGTCTTGATCTGGTTGACCGGCGACAGCGTGGACGCCGGGTCGCCCTCCTTGCGGACACGGTGCAGGCTGTCGTGGCAGCCCATGCAGTCCTTGATCGCCTTCTCGCCGGCGGCGCGGCGGCCGTGGATGCTGCCTGCAATCGCCTTGAACTCGTCGCTGTGGCAGTCCTGGCACACCTGCGGCTTCACTGCGCCGAGCGGGTTGCTCGGATGGTTCACGCTGAGCGCCGCGTTGTGGCAGTCTGCGCAGTCGAGCTTGCGGTGCGCCGAGCGACCGAACTCGTCGGCGATCACGGCGACCGACTTGCCGTCCTCCGACTTCATCGTCGCGTCGTCGTGGCAGCCGAGGCACTTGTCCTTCAGGCCCTGGGCGGCCACCTTCGCTGTGCCTTGGGCGGCGGCGGTCTTCGCCACGGCCTGGGCTGACACTGGACCGGCCATGCACGTCAGCAGCAGTGCGAGCAGTCCTGTCAGTGTCAATCGGCTGGCCACCGCGGCCAGCCCCGCGGTCGATCTGGATTCCATGCGCCTCATCACCATGACTCCGTGGTTGTGCCCGACTGCGACGGACGATCCACCGCCATAGAGCGCCTCCGATTTTGGTGAGAAAGGCTGCGGATCAGTTGATCTCGGGCAACAAGTGCCCAGTCGAGCCCACTGTCAGACGAGGTCCAGTCGGCCCGGTGCGGACGTGCCACCGCGTCTGGCGGTGGCTCGCGCCGCGGTCGTCAGACGCCTGCGCCGGCGGCTGCTGCCGGTTCAGCCACTATCGCCGCGTCCTTGAAGCGGCCGTAGCTGTAGTGCGCTGCACAGGCGCCCTCTGACGACACCATGCACGAGCCGATCGGGTTCTCCGGCGTGCAGACGGTGCCGAACACCTTGCAGTCACGTGGATGCTTGACGCCGCGCAGGATGGCGCCGCATTCGCAGGCCTTGTTGTCGGCGACCGAGCGTGTCTCGAGCTGGAAACGCCGCTCGGCGTCGAACGCGGCAAAGCCTTCGCGGATGCGCAGCGCGCTGTACGGCACCTGCCCCAGGCCGCGCCATTCGAAGGATCGCCGCAACTCGAACACTTCGGAGACGAGCGCCTGCGCCTTCAGGTTGCCCTCGCGCGTGACGGCGCGGGTGAATTCGTTCTCGACCTCGGCGCGACCTTCGTTGATCTGGCGCACCAGCATCAGGATCGCCTGCATCACGTCGAGCGGTTCGAAGCCGGCGATGACGACCGGCTTCCTGTATTCCTCGGCAAAGAACTCGTAGGGCTGGCTGCCGATGATCGTCGACACGTGCGCCGGGCCGATGAAGCCGTCGAGCGGCAGCGTGCCGAGTTGGCGCACCTCGGGCGACTCGAGGATGTTGGTGATTGCCGCCGGCGTCAGCACGTGGTTGCACAGCACGCTGAAGTTGCCCAGGTTCAGGCGTGCCGCCTCCATGATGACGAGCGCGGTGGGCGGTGTCGTCGTCTCGAAACCGATCGCGAAGAACACGACTTCGCGATCCGGGTGCGCCTGCGCGATCTTCAGCGCGTCGATCGGTGAATAGATCATCCGCACGTCGCCGCCGCGTGCCTTGGCCTTGAGCAGCGACAGGTTGTTCGACGCCGGGACGCGCAGGCAGTCGCCGTAGCTGCAGAGGATCACGTGCCGCTCGAGCGCAAGGCCGATCGCGAGGTCGATCCGGCCGATCGGCAGCACGCAGACCGGGCAGCCCGGCCCGTGAATCATGCGCACCGGCGCAGGCAGCAGGTCGCCGATGCCGTAGCGCGAGATGGCATGCGTGTGCCCGCCGCAGAACTCCATCAGGTTGTAGCTGCGGGCAGGATCGGCCTCTGCGGCGATGGAGGCGGCGAGGTTGCGCGCCAGCGCGCCGTCGCGGAACTCGTCGATGTACTTCATGACGCCTGCGCCGCGCGTCCAGCGGGGAGGGCGGCGAACAGCGCCAGCGTGCGCGCGGCCTCTTCGGGGTCCAGCCTCGACAGCGCGTAGCCGACGTGCAGGATCACGTAGTCGCCGACCTGGACACCGTCGACGAGCGCGAGCGAGATCTCCTTGCGGATGCCGTCGAGGTCGACGATCGCCGTCGACTCGGCCAGCAGTTCGATGACCCGGACTGGAATGGCAAGACACATCGTTCAATCTCCGTCGGTCATCCTGCAGATCGCCACCCAGGCCTGGCCGAGCGCAATGCCGCCGTCGTTGGGGGGCGCCTGGCGGGCCTCGAGGACGTGGAGGCCGAAGGCATCGAGGCGCGACACCAGCAGCGTCGTCAGCAGCGTATTGAGGAAGCACCCTCCGCCCAGCGCCACTGTGCGCAGGCCGGTGGATTCTGCGGCCTGCGCCACCCAGCGGGCAAGCCCGTCGGCGATCGCGTGGTGGAACAACGCCGCCCCGCGTAGCGCATCGTCCTCGTCGGCCAGGCGCGAGATCAGCGGCGTCGGGTCGAGCGTGCCGTCGGGCAGGATGCAGACCAGCGCGATAAGCTCGGGCCCAGACGCGCAGGGCTCACCGCGGGCGGCCAGAGCTTCGAGCAACATCGGCGCCTGGCCCTCGTAGGCGCTGGTCTGCCGCACCTGCAGCAGCGCGGCGGCGGCGTCGAACCAGCGGCCCAGGCTGGTGGTCGGTGGGCAGCGCAGCTTGCGCGCCAGCATCTGCGCGACGGTGGCGGCGCCGGCGCGGGACGCAAAGCGCGTGTCGATCTCGCTGGCGCGGCCGATGCGATGCAGCGCCGCAGCAGCCATCCGCCAGGGTTCTCTCGCGGCGGCATCGCCGCCCGGCATGGCGAGGGGCGCCAGGTGACCCAGCCGCTGGAAGTCGGCACCGGCGACGCGCAGCAACTCGCCGCCCCACGCCGCACCGTCGCTGCCGAGGCCGATGCCGTCCAGCGCCAGGCCGAGCAATGGGCCATCGAAGCGATGCTCGGCGGCCACCGCCGCCACATGGGCGTGGTGGTGCTGCACGGCGTGCGCGGGCAGCGATCGCGCGGCAGCGAAGTCGAGCGCGAAGCGGGTGCTGAAGAAGTCGGGGTGAAGGTCGTGGGCCACGGCCTGCGGCCTGACGTCGAGCACCGCGCAGAGGTGGTCGGCCATCTCGACGAGTGCGGCACAGGTGGCCGCGTTGTCGAGATCGCCGACGTGCGGCGAGAGGAAGGCCTCGTCACCGCGCGTGATGCAGACCGTGTTCTTCAGCCAGGCACCCGCGGCGAGCACCGAGGGGCCGGCCTTCGGCAGCTTGACCGGCCGCGGCGTGTAGCCTCGCGCCCGGCGGATGAACTGAGGGGCGCCGGTGGCGCCGATGCGCAGCACGCTGTCGTCGCAACGGGCAACGATGTCGCGATCGTGCAGCAGCAGCGCGTCGGCTATGCCGGCGAGCCGTGTCAGTGCTTCGTCGTTGGCGATCACCAGCGGCTCGCCGCCGGGGTTGGCGCTCGTCATCACGAGCAGCAGGTCCTGCGCGGATTGCTGCCATGCACTGCCCGTCGGTCGACCGGCTGACTCGTGGAACAGCAGGAACTGGATCGGCGTGCAGGGGAGCATGACGCCGAGCACGCGCAGGCCCGGCGCGACGCCGGCCAGCTCCGCGGCAACGCCCTCCTGCATCGGCAGCAGCACGATCGGCCGCTCGCGTGACGCCAGCAATGCCTGCTCGGTGGCGTCGGCGCGCACCCAGCGCGCGGCCGAGGCGAGGTTCGCGGCCATCACGGCGAAGGGCTTCTCCTCGCGCTGCTTGCGTTCGCGCAGCTTCGCCACCGCGCCGGCATTGCGCGCATCGCACGCGAGGTGGAAGCCGCCCAGGCCCTTGACGGCGACGACCTTGCCTGCAGCCAGCAACGCGAGCGTCACCGCGATCGGATCGCCGTCGATCGGCGCGCCGCGTGCATCGACCAGCGCGAGCGCTGGCCCGCAGAGCGGGCAGGCGTTCGGCTCGGCATGGAAGCGTCGGTGCAGCGGATCGCTGTACTCGCGCAGGCACTGCGGGCATTGCGTGAACGCGGTCATGCTCGTCTGCGCGCGGTCGTAGGGCAGGGCGTGGGTCAGCGTGTAGCGCGGGCCGCATTGCGTGCAGTTGATGAAGGCGTAGCGGTGGCGCCGGTCGGCGGGGTCGAACAGCTCGGCCAGGCAGTCGTCACAGGTGGCGGTGTCGGGCGGGATCGACGTGGTCACCTGGCCCGGCTGACTGGCCAGGATGCGAAAGCCCGGCTCGAAGGCGAGATCCGCGCACGTCGTCGCCTCCAGATGCTCGACGCGGGCGAGCGGCGGCGCGTCGGCCCTCAGCCTTCGTTCGAATCGTGTGAGCGCGGCAGGAGGGCCCTGGACCTCGATCGCGACGCCCTGTGCATCGTTGAAGACCCATCCGGCGAGGTCGAGCTCGCTCGCGAGGCGAAAGACGAACGGCCTGAACCCGACACCCTGCACCGAACCGCGGACGCGGATCGCACGGCGTTCGACGTCGGCATCGGCCAGGGCCCCCATCTCCGCGCGGCTCAGGGTGACCGCAACTGCGCGATCTGTGCTTCCAGCTCGGCCACGCGTCGCTGCAGCGCGGCCACCTTGTCGAGCCGCCGCTGGCGCGCCGCACGCGCACCATGCGCTATCCAGGCCAGCCACGCGGCCATGCCTTCGCCGGTGGTCGCCGAGACCTGAACGATCTCGATCGCAGGGTTGACGCGACGCGCGTTGGCCAGGCAGCGCGCGACATCGAAGCTCAGGTGCGGCAGCAGGTCGACCTTGTTCAGCAGCATCAGCGAGGCGGCGTGGAACATGTCGGGGTACTTGAGCGGCTTGTCCTCGCCTTCGGTCACCGAGAGCACGACCACCTTGTGCGCCTCGCCGAGGTCGAAGCCGGCCGGACAGACGAGATTGCCGACGTTCTCGATCATCAACACCGAATCTTCGTCCAGCGTCAGGCGGCCGAGCGCGGTCTCGACCATCGCGGCGTCGAGGTGGCAACCCTTGCCGGTGTTGATCTGGAGGGCCGGCGCGCCAGTGGCGCGGATGCGGTCGGCGTCGAACGTCGTCTGCTGGTCGCCCTCGATCACCGCGACCGGCAGCTTCCCGGCCAGCTTCTCGATCGTGCGAACGAGCAGCGTCGTCTTGCCCGAGCCCGGGCTCGAGACGAGGTTGAGCGCGAAGATGCCGCGGTCGGCGAGCCAGGCCCGGTTGCGCTGGGCGAAGCCATCGTTCTTGGCCAGGATGTCGCGTTCGATCTGCACCATTCTCGCCTGCGTGATGCCAGGCGCGGCCGCGCCGGCCGCGCCGGTGCCGTAGTGCAGCGCCGCGGTGCCGCCCTCGTGGGGGTGCTCGTGTGCGTGGTCGTGCGGATGCGGGTGATCGTGCGCGTGCTCGTGCGGGTGCGAATGCGCGCTGCCGTCGGCGTGCGTGTGCGGGTGTTCGTGCGCTGGCTCGTGCACGTGGTCGTGCGCTTCCTGCGCATGATCGTGCACGTGGCTGTGGGTCGTCCCGTCGGGGTGAACGTGCGCATGCGCGTGCCCGGCCCCCTCGACGTGGACATCGCCGCTTCCGCAACCGCAGGTCGTGCACATGCAGTGCCTCCTTCGCTCAATCGATCTCGATATCCATCACCCGCATGCGGTCGCCGCCGGTGACCTGAAGCTGGTAGCTGTCGCACTTCGGGCAGGCGTCGCCGCGCCGCGCGATCGCCACCGCTGCCGAGCAGCGCATGCACCAGGCGCTGCCGTCGGTCTCGACGATCTCGAGCCGGGCCGCGTCGGCGAGCGAGCCGCGCTTGACCACGTCGAACGCAAAACGCATCGCCTCGATCTCGACCTGGGCGAGCCTGCCGATCTCCAGCCGCACCGCCGTGACGCGCCCGGCGCCGTTGGAACGGGCGGTCTCTTCGACGATCTCGCGCACGCTCTCGGCCAGCGACATCTCATGCATCGTCGACCTCGACACGGCAGGCCACGCAGGGGTCCAAAGAATGTACCAGACGAAGGGACAGTCGCCTCGCTTCCTCTGCGTCGCTCACAGGGACATTGGCAAGCGCCAGCGCCAGTGCACCGCGCGGATGAAAGTTCCACTCCGTCGGCGCGACGATGCGGTAGTCGACGACGCGGCTTCCGTCGAGCCGGACCTTATGGATCAGCAGGCCGCGCGCGTTCTCCACCCATGCGATGCCGCCGCCGCAGGGCATGGCCTGCGCCCCGACGGCCGCCGTGGTCCGGCCGCTGAGCAGCAATGCGAGCTCGCGCAGGCGCGCCACGAAGCGGGCCGGCACCCGCGAGGTGGACCTGCGGGCCAGTTCGACGATCAGCCGGTCGGACTGCAGCCGTGCCAGAGCCCCGGTTTCTGCCGGCTCGCCATGCCAGGTCGGGTGCCGGCCGAACCCGGGGTCGGCCTCGCAAGCTGCCGACAACTCGCCGATCCAGGCTGCGTGATCCTGGCTCGCGAGCAGTGGCACGGTCGCCGCCAGGCGGCCGGGACCGCTGCCGTCCGCGCTGTCGTCGTCACGAAGCTTGCGGATGAAGCGGGCGGTGCCCGTCTTCCCGGCATCGATCCAGCGGTCCAGTTCGGCAAGCGATCGCAGCGCCAGCCAGTCGTCGGCGGCGACGCCGAACGCCGCCGCTGCGATGGCTTCGGCGTCCAGGCCAGCAGGCGAGCCGATCCGAATGCCGAGCGAGCCGCGTGCGGCGTCGACGGCGTCGGCGGTGGGCTGTTCGCCCAGTTCCTTCGGCCAGTCGAGCAAGGTGCGCCAGGCGAATTCGCGCACCGTCTCGGCGGCCACGCTGGCGCTGCAATGCGCCAGTGCGTCAGCGCGCGATGCCTCGCCGGCCGCTGCCGCAATGGCGAGTTCACTGGCCGCGGCCTGCGAGCGGCCGCAGATCGAGAACAGCAGCGGCACCGCGGCGGCCACCTCGGCGCGCGTTCGTCCCTGCAGCAGGGAGCGCGCCACGTCCGGTCGTGTCGAGGTGATGCGGACCGAAGCGATGCGCCCGTGACTCAGCCGCAGGCCGACGCGCAGTTCCCCCTCAAGGCCCATCGCCTACCCGCGGCGCCAGGCCGAACAGAAAGTCTCGTTTGCTGACGGCGCGGGGGGCCACTTCCTCAGGGGCGGCGCCGGCCAGGGGCCGTTTCGCAGCCACTTCGCCAGCCTCGCGACTGGCCGCATCGAACAACGCGTCGAGCGCCGCGACGGCGGTGTCGTGCGCGCCCTGCTGGTTGGCGAACTCGAACATCGGCGAGAAGAGCGAACAGGCCTGGTAGTCGCCGAGCGCGGGGTCGCGCGCGCCGATGAACTCGAACACGCCGGCTGGAAAGCTGTAGTGCCGGCTGGCACCACCGGCGATCGGCTGCCATCGGGAAGTGACGCGGGGCAGCAGCATCAGGTTCATGAACCACGGCGTGACCAGGATGCCCAGCCAGTGGTCACGCCAGGGGCGAAAGCCGACGGCCTCGACGGCCAGCACGCGGTTGACCATCGGCAGGCCCTGCATATGCCGCTGCAGGATCGTGCGAAACGCGGCTTCCAGCGCGGCGGCCGGCGAAGGCCGCTCGGCCGGCGCAGGCGCGGGATCAGTCATCGAGCACCAGGAATCCGGGCTTCTCCGCCGAGCAGTGCGGACAGGTCCAGTGCGCGGGCAAGTCGCTGAACGGAGTCCCGGGCGGTATCTGCCAGACCTCGTCGCCCAGCGCAGGGTCGTACACGGTCCAGCAGATGTTGCACTCGAGCCGGGTCGTGGGGCCGATCGTGGCTTGCCGGCCGGCCGTTGCGTCACCGTCGCCCATGTCGCTCAGGCGTCCTCGATCGAGTCGCCCATCCACTGCACGAGGTCGGCGAGCCGACTGCGACTCTCGAGCAGGTCCTCGCGTGCGGCGACAGCCACCTCTGGCATGGGCACGACCTCGATGGTGTTCAGGATCAAGGTCTGCATGTTGTTGAAGTACTGCACCCGCCAGACGTCCCGCGCGGCCGTGCTGCTGATGCGGCAGTTGCCGAAGCCGCGCGACAGAATCACCACCGAGCCGCCATCGAGCACCTGGTCGATGTGGACGGTGTCTTCGGGCGACATCGGCAGCAGCGTCAGGTTGATCACGTGGGCGGGTACTCCCGGGCCGCTGCGATCCATCGCGTTCTGCAGCTCGTGAATCAGCGCCGGCACGTTCATGGCCCCGACCGGCAGGTCGAGCGCGCGCAGGGTGGTCGCGGCATGCTCGGCAGCGCGCCTTCCCACCACCGGCGGGATCGGCGCGGCGAGCAGGTAGTCGTGCAGCAGCGCGCCGCTGGCGTCGAAGTGCTGTTCGCGCCAGACTCCCGCGAACACGCTCTCCTGGATGCGGATCTCGTGGTCCGCGTCGACGATGGCGGCCACTTCGCCCTCGCCCAGCGTCTCGTTGAGCACGCGCAGCGCCTCGGGAGCCAGGCCGGCGAGGTCGAGCGCAGGCGGCTCGGCCGGACCCGGATCCGCCGCTTCATGGGCGCTTCGCTGCGCCGGTTCGTCACCTGCCGCCAGCCAGGCGTCGAGGTGCGACAGGAAGGTCGCCAGCACGTCGCGTGCCCCGGCAACGTCGTTGCCCGGACCCGGCTCGGGCAGCCGCGGCATCTCGAAAGTCGTCATCTCGCGTGGCATCGGCATGAAGTCGACCGCGTCTTCAGGCGCGGGCATCAGGCTTCGGATCGGGATCGTCACGGGTCGCATCGGTGCGCTCCTGGGTTTCAGCGGCAGGACGGCGACGCAGCCTGTCCGGCGGCGACCAGCGGGATGCCGACGGTCGGTGGGCGCGTCGGCGCGGCCGCCAGCAGGCGGTCGAGTTCGGTGACGTAGACGTCCCAGTCGCGCAGGCCGTCGACGGCGCCCAGATACTGGCCGTCGCGCAGCATCACGAACGCCGGCCAGCGCGCGAAGCCGTAGCGCGGCGCCAGCGCCCGCGCTGCAGCTGGCGGGAGCAGTGCGACCCGGAAGCGGTCCGCCCGCGCGGCGTGCAGTTCCGGCACGATGACCGCCAGGTCGAGGGTCTCCTTGTTGCGATCCGGATCGTCGACGAAGACGAGCATCGCGGCGCCGGGCTGCTTCGCCCAGGCGTCGAGCGTCTCGGCATCGAGCACCGATGCGCCGGTCTGCGCCACCAGGCGCGTCAGCAGCGGGTGCAGTGCCGGCACCGCGGCCGGGGAAGCGGTCGGCGCGCTCATCAGGGGCGCTTTCGAAGATGCGCCGGCAATTCGGGCTCGCGACCGACCAGGTCGGCGAAGAACTCGTCGACGGATCCGTCGCCGCCGAGCACCGCGGCCAGCGCCCTGCGCCCGGCGCGTGCCTGGGCGGCTTCTTCCTCGCTCAGCACCTGTCGCGCCGCGCCGTGAAACGCAAGCACCCAGGTGCCCGTCGGCTGCTCGCCGACGAGCATCATGTCGAGGCGCTCGCGCTCGGCGCCGTCTTCGCACCAGGCGAAGCTGCCATCGGGCGTGGTCACGCGCAGGGGGATGCCGATGCACATCAGGCGCTCCCCGTGCCATGGGCCCCGGCGAGGAACCGCGCATCGCCGATTCGGCAGGCGTCGGCCGCGGAAGGGCGCCCGGCTTCGTAGTCGCGCAGTGCCAGGGCGTCGGGACTCAGCGGTTCGTCGGGCGGTTCGTCGCGCGGTTCGGCCGCCATGCCCCAGGCGGCCAGCTCGGCCACCGCCAGTGCCACCGCCTCGTCGAGCCGCGCGCGCACCAGCGGGCTCAGGCTGCCGCCGAGATCGTCGAGCACGTCGGGCTGCACGCCGATCAGCGTGATCCTGGTCGGAAAGCGACCGCGCAACCGCGCCAGGGACAGCAGTTCCTGGAAGGTCGCCTGGTGCAGGCTCATCATCGTGTCGGTCCAGACCGGCACTTCATCGTCGCGGAACACGCGCAGCGTGCCCGGCGCCAGCTCGTAGTCGATCGCGTCGAACACGAGCACGCGGTCGGCGGAGCACACGTGGTCGAGCAGATACAGGCCCTGCGTGCCGCCATCGACGAGCGCCACGCCCGCCGGCAGCCGGTAGCGCTGGTGAAGCGCCTCGACCGCGCGCACGCCGAAGCCCTCGTCGGCCCAGAGCAGGTTGCCGATGCCGAGCACCAGCACGCCGGCCGGAGGCGCCGGAACCGCGGGCTCCTCCGAGGCCGGCCGGGAGTTCACCGCTTCGCGACCCGCCAGCCGTTGACCATCGTGCTGATGACGGTTTCACCGGAACAGATGTCTTCGCGCACCACCATGTAGAGGTGGATGAAGGTGAACATGATCAGGTACCACATGCCCAGGTGATGCAGGGTGTGAACGTTCTGGCTGTAGCCGAACAACGGGAGGACCCAGGACGAGAACGCCGTGAAGGCCCAGCTCTGCATGCCGAGATCTTCGCCGTACAGCGCGAAGCCGGTGCAGATCATGAAGACCGTGCCCAGCACGTACATGAAGAACATCCCCGCCATCGCGAGCGGATTGTGACCCTGCCACGGCCGCGCCTCGTCCTTGAGGAACAGGTAGTACAGGGTCTGGTCGATCAGGCCTCCCCACCACTCGGCGCTGAACAGCTTGAGCGGCATCAGGAAGATCTCGCGCGCGAAGCGGTTGCCGAGGAAGACCCAGAGGATCCGCAGCGCGAACGTCACCGCGAACAGGTAGGCCGCCGCGAAGTGGGCGAAGCGGATGTAGCCGAACATGAAATGCTCGCTCGCCTCGCCGCCTATCGACGGCAGCGGCGTGCCGATCAGGTAGCCGGTGATGCCCAGCACCACCATGCACCCGGCCATGACCCAGTGCCAGATGCGGACCGGCGCCTCGAAGACGTAGACCGGAAAGAGCTTGCCGTGTTGCGTGCTCATGATCGCCTCCGTGGCCTTAGCGGACCGTGACCCGGGTGATCTCTTCGCCTTCGGGGGACATCACGTGCGTGGCACAGGCCAGGCAGGGGTCGAAGCTGTGGATCGTGCGCAGGATCTCCAGAGGCTCGTCCGGCTTGGCGACCGGCGTGTTCATCAACGCCGCCTCGTAGGCGCCGATCTGGTTCTTCGCGTCGCGCGGACCCGCGTTCCAGGTGGTCGGCACGACGCACTGGTAGTTGTCGATCTTCGTGTCCTTGATCTTGATCCAGTGGGCGAGCGCGCCACGCGGTGCCTCGCAGAAGCCGGCGCCCTGGGCCAGGGCCGGCCAGGTGTTCGGTTCCCAGCTGTCGACGTTGGCGGTGGCGAGGTTGCCTGCCTTCAGGTTGGCCATCAGCTTGTCGAAGAAGTAGCGCATCTTGTGCGCCGCCCACGAGCACTCGAGGCCGCGCGCCGCGGTGCGGCCGAGCGTCGAGAACAGCGCCGGCAGCGGCACGTCGAGCTTCTTCAGCACCATGTCCACCGGCTCCTTGAACTCGGCGCGTCCCATCGCGTAACCGATCACGTAGCGGGCGAGCGGCCCCACCTCCATCGCGTTGCCGCGCCAGCGCGGTGACTTGACCCACGAGTACTTGGCGCTCTCGTCGATCGACTCGATCGCCGTCTTCGTGCCCTTGGTGCCCTTGCCGAGCACGAAGCTGGGGTCGGTCACGCCGTCGAACGGGTGCAGGCCCTTGGTCCCGTCGGCGTACTTGTACCAGCTGTGGTCGACGAACTCCTGGATCTGCTGCGGGTCCTTCAGGTCGACCGGCAGCACTTCCGCGAGCTTGCCGTTGAGGATCGCGCCGCGCGGCATCAGCAGGCTCTTGTTCGAGTCGTCGTTGGCGATGTCGGGGAACTCGCCGTAAGACAGCAGGTTCTGGCTCGAGATGCCGCCGCCGATGGCGCCCCAGTCCTTGTAGAACGAGGCGATGGCCAGCAGGTCGGGGATGTAGACGTTGTCGATGAACGCGATGGTGTCGTCGATGATCTTCGACACCATGTTCAGCCGCTCCATGTTGATGCCGCCGATGCCGTTCAGGTTGATCGAGCACGGGACGCCACCGACGAGCCAGTTCGGGTGCGGGTTCTTGCCGCCGAAGATGGTCTGGATCTTGATGATCTCCTTCTGGAAGTCGAGCGCCTCGAGGTAGTGCGCCACCGCCATCAGGTTGGCTTCGGCCGGCAGCTTGTAGGCCGGATGGCCCCAGTAGCCGTTGCGGAACGGGCCCGAGCTGCCCCGACTCGACGAACTTCTTCAGACGGTTCTGCAGGTCGCGGAAGTAGCCGGGCGACGACTTCGGCCAGCTGCTGAGCGATTGCGCCAGCTCCGAGGTCTTCTTCGGGTCGGCCTTCAACGCACTGACCACGTCGACCCAGTCGAGCGCGTGCAGATGATAGAAGTGGACCAGGTGATCCTGCGCGTACAAGGTCGCGTGCATCAGGTTGCGGATGATGTTCGCGTTGTCGGGGATCTTGATCTTCAGCGCGTCTTCCACCGTGCGCACCGAGGCCAGCGCGTGGACGCCGGTGCAGACGCCGCAGATGCGCTCGACGAAGGCCCAGGCGTCGCGCGGGTCGCGGCCCTTGAGGATCACCTCCAGGCCGCGCCACATCGTTCCGGTCGATACCGCGTTGCGGATGACGTTCTTGTCGTCGAGGTTGACCTCGATGCGCAGGTGGCCCTCGATGCGGGTGATCGGGTCGACGACGATGCGCTTGCCGCTGTTGTCGAGCTTGAAGCCTTGGGTTTCGATGACGGCCATGATCAGCTCTCCACCTTGTTCGTGTTCGTCAGCCTGCGTCTTGTTGCGGTCGGCAGCACGCTTGATCGCGCTCACGGCGGCGTGCGCCACCACGGCGGCGCCGGTGACGCCGGCAGCGACGAGACCGATCCGGTCGGCGTTCGCATCGATGCCGAACTGGGTGATGTTGCTCAGACGGTCGTAGAACGAGCCCTTGTCCCAGAAGCCGTCTTCCGAGCAGCCGATGCAGCCGTGGCCGGAGCCGATCGGGAACGACACGCCTTCGTTCCAGCGCGTGGTCGAGCAGGCGTTGTAGGTGGTCGGGCCCTTGCAGCCCATCTTGTAGAGGCAGTGGCCCGCCTTGGCGCCGGCGTCGTCCCACTTCTCGACGAACTGGCCGGCGTCGAAGTGCCCGCGCCGATAGCACTTGTCGTGCACGCGCTGGTTGTAGAACATCTTCGGCCGGCCCTGGCGGTCGAGTTCGGGAATGCGCCCGAAGGCGGCGTAGTAGGTGACGACGCCCGTCATCACCTCGGCGATCGGCGGACAGCCCGGCACCTTGATGATCGGCTTGTCGGTGATCACCTTGTCGATCGGTACCGCGGTGGTCGGATTCGGCTTGGCGGCCTGCACGCAACCCCAGGAGGCGCAGGAACCCCAGGCGATGACGGCGGCGGCGTCCTTCGCCACGTGCTTCAACTTCTCGACGAAGGGACGGCCGCCGGGCATGCAGAACATGCCGTCCTCGCCGAGCGGCGGGTTGCCTTCGACGGCGAGGATGTAGTTGCCCTTGTAGTCCTTCATCACCTGTTCGAGCGCGGCCTCGGCCTGATGCCCGGCGGCGGCCATGATCGTGTCGTCGTAGTCGAGCGAGATCATCGACAGGATCACGTCCTTGGCGAGCGGATGCGCCGAGCGGATGAACGACTCGGTACAGCAGGTGCATTCCAGCCCGTGCAGCCAGAGCACCGGCGTGCGCGGCTTGGTCTCGAGCGCGTGGGCGATGGTCGGTGCGAAGGCCGGCGCGAGACCGAGGGACGCCGCCGTCAGGCTGCAGAACTTGAGGTAGCTGCGGCGGGTGATCCCCTGCCGGCGCATGACTTCATAGAAGGTCTCGGTCATTTGGCGTCCCCTGGTTTGGGCTGGTTGTGACCACGCACCGGGTCACACGGCATGAACAGACGCCAGTGTGTGCGTCCGGCGTCGCGCCATACGTGATCCACGTCAATGGCCGTCTGGTTGGCTGCTAAGGGCTAACCCCAACGCGACAAACGGAGGATGCGCCGAGGCATTTCGGGTTCAGGGCCTCCGCGCAACGAAGGGAGGTACACTTTTTCCGCCATTGCTGAGGGAGGGTGCTCGTTGGAATTGAGGCGTTCGGTGCTCGTGCCGTATTCGGCCGAAGGCATGTTCGATCTGATCGAGCGCGCCGAGGCGTACCCGGAGTTCCTGCCCTGGTGCACGAAGGCGACGATCCTCGAGCGCAGCGACGAGTGGGTCGCCGCGCGCATCGACTTCAGCTACCTGCATGTGCGTTTCGGTTTCCAGACGCGCAATCCGAAGCGTCGCCCGGAGTGGCTGCAGGTCCGGCTCGTCGAGGGGCCGTTCAGGCGCTTTCTTGCCGACTGGCACCTCACGCCGCTGGGCACCCAGGGCTGCAAGATCGACTTCGATCTGTCGTACGAGATCTCCGATGGCATTCTCGACAAGGTCGCGGTCAAGGCGGTCGACTTGGTTTCGCGTTCGATGCTCGACGCATTCGTCAAGAGAGCCGAGGAAACGCTGACCGTGAACCCGCCGGTGCGGCTGGCCGCCGAGGTACCCGCGGCACCCCCTGCGCCCGAACCGCAAGCCACCGCCAACGCAAGCGAGACGAACATGACCCCCATCGACCCGCATCTGTATGAAGCCACCCGGGCCTGCCCGCTCGCCAGCGAAATGACAGACGAGCAGGCGGCCGTGCTGGCGACCTTGCTGAGCCTCGAATCGTTCCAGGCGAAGCAGGTGCTGGCGCGCGAAGGCACGACCGACAACCACCTCTACGTCGTCGTCGACGGATCGCTCGGCGTCGTCAAGCACCAGGGCACGCCGGACGAGACGCTGCTCGCGACGCTGAACAGCGGTGACTTCGCGCACGAGCTCGGCTTCCTGGACGGCGCCGAACGCTACGCGTCGCTCGTCGCGTCGAGCAATGCCCGTGTCCTGGTGCTCGAGCGCGAGAAGCTCGAGAGCCTGATCGACACTCACCCGCGCGTCCTCTATGCCGTGATGTGCGCCATCGTGCGCACGGTGCATCGCGTGCAGACGCGCTTGTCGATGCAGGCGTCGGAACTGACGAACTACATCTTCAAGCAGCACGGCCGCTACTGACCCGGGCCCGTGGCAGGCCGGCAGCCAGCCTGCACTCGATCGCACCGGGCCTGCGACTACAGGCTCGAGACGAACAGTGCCGGTGCCGGCCGGACGCGCCCCGATTGGTTGCCGACCACCGTGCCGATGTTGATGCAGCAGACCGGCGTTTCGCCCTCGGCCAGCGCGAACAGCTCCCGCATCCGGGGCGAGGCCAGCGCCTGCCCGCCGGTGAGGCCGCACCCCAGGCTCATCGAGTGGGCGGCGAGCAACATGTTCTGCACCGCGCAGCCCAGCGACAACAGGCGCTCGACCGCGGGAATGTCGGGATCGGCGGCGCCCAGCTTCGCAATCGCCAGCATCAGCAGGGGTGCGCGATACGCCTTGCGACGCGCCTCGCCGATCTGCCCCGGCGTGGCATTCGGGTCGCGGTCGACAAGGGCAAGCGCAAACACCTCGGCCAGCCGCGCGCGCGCTTCTGTGGGCACGATCACGAAGCGCCACGGCGTGATCTCGCCGTGATCCGGGGCGGCCGCCGCGGCGGCAAAGATGCGCTCGAGCTGCACCGCGTCCGGACCGGGCTCGATCAGCCGCCTCGTCGATATGTTCTGGCGCGATGCGATGAGTTCCTGTGCGAGTTCTGCGATCGCGCCGGGCTCGTCGGCGGCCGGGGCGTCGCCCCGAGGCCGGAGGGCTACATCGTTCATGGGCGAAGTTTGACGGATTGACAAAGTTGAATAGTTCCACGATACTAAAAACGTTGGATGTTTCCCAAGGCCGTCATGGAACACGAGCAATGAGCGCCGTCACACGAAAACTCCCCTTCCTGGACCGCTACCTGACCGTCTGGATCTTCGCGGCGATGGCGCTGGGCGTGGGCCTGGGCTACTTCGTGCCCGGCACCGAAGCCTTCATCAACCGCTTCCAGGTCGGAACCACGAACATCCCGATTGCAGCGGGTCTGATCTTGATGATGTACCCGCCCTTCGCCAAGGTGCGGTACGAGGAACTGCCCGATGTCTTCCGTGACAGGAAGGTGCTGGGCCTTTCGCTGGTGCAGAACTGGATCGTCGGCCCGGTGCTGATGTTCGTGCTGGCCATCGTCTTCCTGCACGACAAGCCCGAGTACATGGTCGGCCTGATCATGATCGGCCTGGCCCGCTGCATCGCGATGGTGATCGTCTGGAACGAGCTCGCCAAGGGCTCCACCGAGTACGCTGCCGGCCTGGTCGCCTTCAACTCGATCTTCCAGGTGCTGTTCTTCAGCGTCTATGCCTGGTTCTTCATCACCGTGCTGCCGCCGATGTTCGGACTGGCCGGGTCGGTGGTCGACATCTCCATCGGGCAGATCGCCGAGAGCGTCTTCATCTACCTCGGCATCCCCTGCATTGCCGGGGTGCTGACCCGCGTCGTGATGCTGCGCTTCGTCAGCAAGGAGTGGTACCACACCCGCTTCGTGTCGAAGATCGGGCCGATCACCTTGGTCGCCTTGCTCTTCACGATCGTCGTGATGTTCAGCCTGAAGGGCCAACTGATCATCGGCATCCCCTTCGACGTGGTGCGCATCGCGATCCCGCTGCTGATCTACTTCCTGGTCATGTTCGTGTTCTCGTTCTACATGAGCAAGCGCCTGGGCGCGAACTACGAAAAGAGCGTGACGCTGTCGTTCACTGCGGCCAGCAACAACTTCGAGCTGGCCATCGCGGTCGCCATCGCGGTCTACGGCATCAACTCGGGGGCGGCGTTCGCGGCGGTGATCGGACCCTTGGTCGAAGTGCCGGTGATGATCTTCCTGGTCAACATCGCACTCTGGTTCCAGAGAAAGTACTTCGCAGTGGCGCCGGCACTCCCGGCGCGCGCTTGAAAAGCCATCATGGATGAAAAATCTGCCGTCGCTTCGCTCTCTGCCTTGGCTCAGGCGATGCGCCTGCGCGTCTTTCGGGCGCTCGTCGGTGCGGGACCGCAAGGCATGACACCGGGCGCGTTGTCCGCAACCCTCGATGTGCCCGCGTCGACGCTGTCGTTCCACCTCAAGGAACTGATGCACGCCGGCCTGGTGTCGCAGGAGCGCGATGGCCGCAACCTGATCTACCGGCCGTCCATCGAGCAGATGAACGACCTGCTGGCCTACCTCACTGCCCACTGTTGCCAGGGCGCCGCTTGCGGCGTCATCCCGACACGCCGCCGCACCGCCTGTTGATCCCGTGCCCGCCAGGGCCATTCGCACGAAGGAGATGAAGATGGACACGAACGCCAACGTGAAAGAGGTCGTGAAACAGCGCTACGGCCAGGCTGCGACGCGTGTCGCCCAAGGCACCACCGGCAGTTGCTGTGGTGGCGCGCCTGGGGACGGTGGGGGATCGGACCCGATCACTTCGAACCTGTACGACGCTCTCCAGTCCGGCGAGGTGCCCGAGAAGGCGCTGCTCGCCTCGCTGGGCTGCGGCAACCCGACGGCGCTCGCGGAACTGAAGGCGGGCGAGACCGTGCTCGACCTCGGGTCCGGCGGCGGCATCGACGTGCTGCTCTCGGCCAAACGCGTCGGGCCCACCGGCAAGGCCTTCGGCCTGGACATGACCGATCAGATGCTGGCCCTGGCCGAAGAGAACAAGCGCAAGAGCGGTCTGGTGAATGTGCACTTCCTCAGGGGCGAGATCGAGAACATCCCGCTGCCCGACAACTCGGTCGACGTTGTCATCTCGAACTGCGTCATCAACCTCTCGGCCGACAAGGACCGCGTGCTGAGAGAGGCGTTTCGCGTGCTCAAGCCAGGCGGCCGCTTCGCCGTGTCCGACGTCGTCGTGCGCGGGGAAGTGCCGGCGGCGATCCGCAGGAGCGTCGAGCTCTGGGTCGGTTGCGTGGCCGGCGCGCTGTCCGACCAGGACTACCTCGCAAAGCTGGCCGCCGCCGGCTTCGAGCATGCGGACATCGAAGTCACGCGCGTCTACAGCATCGACGATGCGCAGGACTTCCTGGCCGGGCAGGGTGCTGACATCAAGCAGCTCGCGCAGCAGGTCGACGGAAAGTTCGTCAGTGGCTTCATCCGCGCGGTCAAGCCAGTAGCGGCTGTCGGTCGTGCCGACAAGGGCGTGAAGGCGATGCAGGTGTTCGACCCGGCGCTGTGCTGCAGCACCGGCGTCTGTGGCGTCGAGGTCGATCAGGCCTTGGTCGGATTCTCGGCCGACGTCGACTGGGCCAAGGCACTGGGCGCGAAGATCGAGCGCCTCAACCTGGCGCAGCAACCGATGGCCTTCGCCGACAACCCGGTGGTCAGGGACGCACTGGAACGCAACGGCGAGCAGACGCTGCCGCTGGTACTGGTCGATGGGCAGGCGGTACTGTCGGGCCGCTACCCGACGCGCGACGAACTGGTCGGGTGGCTCGGTCTCGCCACTAGAACCCCCGAGCCGACCGTGACGTCGGCAGGCGCCAAGTTGGCCGCCATCGCGGTGACCGGATCCTCCGCAGTCGCGCAGGGCTCCTGCTGCGGTCCTGCGGTCGATGGCGTCCCAAGGGTCGCGTCCAAGTGCTGTTGACCGAGAAGGCGCCAGCGGGATCGAAACTGAGATTCCTCGATCAGCCGCCGCGCTTCCTGTTCTTCACCGGCAAGGGCGGCGTGGGCAAGACCTCGATCGCCTGTGCCGCCGCCATCCAGCTGGCCGAAGGCGGGCAGCGAGTGCTGCTGGTCAGCACCGACCCGGCCTCCAACGTCGGGCAGGTGTTTGGCATTGCCATCGGCAACCGGGTCACCGCCATTCCCGCCGTGCCGCGCCTGTCGGCGCTCGAGATCGACCCGCAGGCTGCGGCGCAGGCCTACCGCGACCGCATCGTCGGCCCGGTGCGCGGCGTGCTGCCCGACACCGTGGTCAGGAGCATCGAAGAGCAGCTCTCGGGCGCCTGCACGACCGAGATCGCGGCCTTCGACGAGTTCACCGAACTACTTACCGGCCAGGCCCAGCGGGCCGACTACGAACACATCGTCTTCGACACCGCACCCACCGGCCACACCATCCGCCTGCTGCAACTGCCCGGCGCCTGGAGCGGCTTCCTCGAGGCCGGAAAGGGCGACGCGTCTTGCCTGGGCCCGCTAGCCGGGTTGGAGAAGCAGCGCGCGCAGTACAAGGATGCGGTCGATACCCTGGCCGACCCGCAACGCACGCGCCTGGTGCTGGTGGCGCGCGCCCAGCCGGCCACCCTGCGCGAGGCGGCGCGCACGCACGCCGAGCTGTCGGCCATCGGCCTGACGAAGCAGTACCTGGTCATCAACGGCGTGCTGCCGCAGCGCGAGGCCGCGCAGGACCCGCTGGCCGCGGCGATCTTCGAGCGCGAGCAGGCGGCGTTGGCGGCGATGCCCGAGGTGCTGCGCGCCTTGCCGGTCGACCAGGTGTCGCTCAAGGCCTTCAACCTGGTGGGGCTCGATGCGCTGCACCGGTTGTTCGATGCAGCTGACCCACCCAGCGCTGGCCGTGCCGACGAGCCGACCGCGCTCGACGCGCCCGACCTGGCAGCGCTGATCGATGCCGTCGCCGCCGACGGCCATGGCCTGGTGATGCTGATGGGCAAGGGCGGCGTCGGCAAGACCACGCTCGCCGCGGCGGTGGCGGTTGCGCTGGCCGAGCGCGGCCTGCCCGTGCACCTGACGACCTCCGACCCGGCAGCGCACCTGAGCGAAACACTGAGGGGCGCCCGAGACAACCTGGCCGTGAGCCGCATCGACCCGCACGCCGAGACCGAGCGCTATCGCCAGCATGTGCTCGAAACCAAGGGCGCCAAGCTCGACGCCGCCGGCCGCGCGCTGCTGGAAGAAGACCTGCGCTCGCCGTGCACCGAGGAAATCGCGGTCTTCCAGGCCTTCTCGCGCATCATCCGCGAGGCCGGGCGCAAGTTCGTGGTGATGGACACCGCGCCCACCGGCCATACGCTGCTGCTGCTCGACGCCACCGGCGCCTACGACCGCGAGATCCATCGCCAGATGGTCGGTACGGGCCTGCACTTCACGACACCGATGATGCAGCTACAGGACCCGAAGCAGACCAAGGTGCTGCTCGTGACGCTGGCCGAAACGACGCCGGTGCTCGAAGCGGCCAGCCTGCAGGCCGACCTGCGGCGCGCCGGCATCGAGCCCTGGGCGTGGATCGTCAACAACTGCGTTGCCGCCGCGCATCCCATCTCGCCGCTGCTGCGCCAGCGCGCGCACAACGAGCGCGCCGAGATCGACGCGGTGGCGACGGTTCATGCGCGCCGCTACGCAGTCGTTCCGTTGTTGAAGGCGGAACCGGTGGGCGTCGATCGCCTGCTGGAGCTGTCGGGGCAGCTCGTCACGTGAGTCCGGCAAGGCCCCGCCAGGCCACGGCGCGGGTGAGCCGCTGCGCATGATCCGCGAGCGCCGCGCGGCCACCGTGGCGGCGCTCGGCACGGCGCAGACGCTGGCGTGGGCGTCGTCGTACTACCTTCCCGCAATCCTCGCCGCGCCGATGGCGCGCGACCTGGGGGTCTCGACACCGACGGTGTTCGCCGCGTTCTCGGCGGCGCTCGTCGTCTCGGCGGCGGTCGGGCCCTGGGCCGGCCGGGCCATAGACCAGCGCGGCGGGCGGCCGGTGCTGATGGCGACCAGCCTCGTCTTCGCGGTCGGCCTGGCGCTGCTCGGCCTGGCGCAGGGGCCGCTGACGCTGTTCGCCGCCTGGGTGCTGATCGGCGCGGCAATGGGCAGCGGCCTCTACGAAGCCGCGTTCTCCACGCTCGTGCGCCTGTACGGGCACGAGGCGCGCAACGCTATCACCGGCATCACGCTGATCGCCGGCTTTGCCAGCACGGTCGGCTGGCCGTTGTCGACGCTGCTCGAAGCGCAGGTCGGTTGGCGAGGCGCCTGCCTGACCTGGGCCGCCTTGCATCTGTTGCTGGGCCTGCCGCTCAATGCATGGTTGCCCTGCGTGGCGGCCACGACGCCGATTGCTGCGGAGGCACCCGCTGCCGCGGTCGCCGCCGACGTGCCGCCGGCCACCGTCAACCCGAGGCCGGCGCTCACGACGGCGCTGCTCGCTTTCGTCTTCGCCGCGACCTGGTTCACCAGCACCGCGATGGCCGCGCACCTGCCCGTGCTGCTGCAGGCGGCCGGCGCGACGCTCGCGGTGGCGGTCGGCGTCGGCGCGCTGGTCGGTCCGGCCCAGGTGGCGGGGCGCCTGCTCGAATTCGGCCTCCTGCGCCGGGTGCACCCGCTGCTGTCGGCCCGGCTCGCAGCACTGGCACACCCGCTCGGCGCGCTGGCATTGCTGGTGGCGGGCGCGCCGGCGGCGGTGCTGTTCGCGTTGCTGCACGGCGCCGGCAACGGCATCCTCACCATCGCCAAGGGCACGCTGCCGCTGGTGCTGTTCGGCGTCCGGGGCTACGGCGCCCGGCAAGGGTGGCTGATGATGCCGGCCCGGGTCGCGCAGGCTGCGGCGCCATTCGTGTTCGGGCTGGCGCTGGATCGCTGGGGCGTCGGGTCACTGTGGCTGTCGACGCTGCTGGGGCTGAGCGCTTTCGTGGCCCTGATGCTGCTGCCGCGGGGGCGGCGCCCGGTCGATAAGTCGCTTGCGACCGTGCCGCTTGGAGTGGACCGCGACGCTGCGCATGACTCATAGTTCCCGAACGTCCCTGCCAGACCCTCCCAGCGGCGGCTCGAGGTGACAGCGCTGCAGCAATTCAAGATCGGCGAACAGCTTGCGCGGCGAACCGTCGGCCTCCACCTGGCCGTCGTGCATGACCAGCACGCGCTCGCAGACCTCGAGCACCAGGTCGAGGTCGTGGGTGGCGATCACGCGGGTCTGTGTGAACGAGCGAAGCAGTTCGATCAGGCGCCGCCGCCCGGCGGGGTCGAGCCCGGAGGAGGGCTCGTCGAGGACCAGGATCGACGGCTCCATCGCCAGCACGCCGGCGATGGCGACGGCGCGCTTCTCGCCGCCCGACAGCCGGTACGGCGCGCGCTTCGCCAGATGCGTTGCGCCCACCGCCTCGAGCGCGGCATCCACGCGGGCCTGAACCTGCTGCGCCGGCAGGCCCTGGTTCATCGGCCCGAAGGCCACGTCGTCATGCACCGTGGGCATGAAGAGCTGGTCGTCGGCGTCCTGGAACACGAAGCCTACCTTGCGTCGTACCTGAGTCAGAGAAGCGCGCGTGACCGGCAGTCCGTCGATCCTGGCTTCGCCCTGGCTCGGCAGCAGCAGTCCGTTCAGGTGCAGCAGCAAGGTCGACTTGCCGGCACCGTTGGCGCCGACCACCGCCACCGACTCGCCGTGCGCGATCCGCAGGTCCACGCCGCGCAGCGCCGGCGTGCCGTCGGGATAGGCATAGCCCAGCCCGCACAGTTCGATGGCCGCCGGGTTCATCGGGCCGCCCCGGCGAGGAGTGCACCGATCGCGTTCGGCACGTCGATGACGCGAACCCACGCGAAGAAGCCGCACCAGGCGGCAACGAACAACGTGTCGGCGCGTTGCCAGCGCCAGCGGTCGGCGAGGCGCAGCTCGCCGTCGAAGCCGCGCGCGAGCATGGCGCCGTGGATGCGCTGGGCGCGCTCGAACGCGCGCAGCAGCAGGTGCCCGAGCAGCGAGGCGTAGACCGCCAGACTCATGCGCGCGTTCTCGCCGGCGCGAAGGCGACGCGCGGTGGACGTGCGCGCCGCTTCACCGGCCAGCACGAACAGGTAGCGGTAGAGGAACAGCAACTGCACCGTGAACACGCGTGGCGCGCCGAGCCGGCTCATCGCGGCGCAGAGCGGGTGCATGCCGGTGCCCGCCACCAGCACCAGCGCGGCGCTCGTCGTCAATGCGAACCGGACCAGGATCGACCCGAACGAAACCCAGCCGCCGCTGATCTCGATGCCGTTCAGTGCAAGCATCGGCGTGCGGTCGAGCAGCGGATTGAAGATGCCGACCATCACTGCGAACGGCGCTGCCAGCCACAGCGCGCGCAGCAGCAGGCGTGCCGGCACCTCGCCCCGGGCGGCGAGCACGGTCGGGTACAGCGCCAGCGGCAGCAGTGCGGCCACGCGGTAGCGATCGAAGGACACCACCGTGAGGATGAACAGCAGCGTGGTGACGAGCTTTGCGCGTGGATCCAGGCGGGTGAGGGGGGTGTCGCAGGCCGCGAGTGCGTCGAGCGAGCGCAGGTCGTCCAGCGCGGTGTCGAGGCGGGTCATCGCGGTGAAGGCGGTGCGCTGGCGTCGCCCGGAGGCGGGCGACCGGTCACTGGCTGCGCGCGCGGCGCCTGCGCAGACCGAAACCGACGGCCATCACCAGCGCCAACGTCACGCCGCCGCCGGCCACGCCGGTGAGCGATGTGCCAGGATTCACGTCGGGCCATGCGTCAGGCGCGGCTGCAGCGATCGGCGCGTGCGGCTGTTCAGCTGCGGCCGCCCGGGCCACCGACCACTCCAGCCCGTCGGGCTGCGTGGAGGCGAACCACGACAGCACGCCGCCGGTGAGCAGCGCCGCCAGTGCCAGGGTTGCCAGCAGCGGTCTCGCCGACGCGGCACGGGCCGGCGACAGCGCGGCTGCGCTGCCCGGCAGATCGGGCCGCGCGCCGCGCAGGAACAGCAGCAGGGCCGCGGTGGCCAGCCCTTCGGCGACGCCGATCGCCAGGTGGATGGTCAGCATCAGCGTCAGGAACGGCTTCGGCGGCAGGCTCGAGATGCCGGACAGCGTGGTCTGCAGCACCACGCCGAGGGCGCCGAGTTGCAGGCCCAGCGTCGCCGCGACGACGGCCGCCAGCGCCAGGCGCCGCCTCGATGGCGTGGCCCCGGCCAGCGGCCGGTAGATCAGGGGGTAGGCCACGAAGCAGGGCAGCACGCCCAGGTTGAACATGTTGGCGCCCAGCGCCAGCAGGCCGCCGTCGGCGAAGAACAGCGCCTGCACCGTCAGTACCGAGGCGATGACGACGAACGCCGCGTGCGGACCGAGCAGCGCCGCCAGCAACAGGCCGCCGCCGAGGTGCCCGCTCGACCCCGTCGCCGGGATCGTGAAGTTGATCATCTGCGCGGCGAACACGAAGGCGCCGAGCATGCCCATCAGCGGCACCAGCCGGTCGTCGTCGTGCGCGCGGACCTGGCGCGAGGCGACGGCCAGCGCAGTGCCCGAGGCGACCCACATCGCGATGCCCACGGTCGGGGAAAGCAAGGCATCGGCCATGTGCATTCTTCTGCCCTCCAGCGTCCGCGCCCGCGCAGCCGCGATGGGCAAGTATCACAAATGTGTGAGGAAGTGCAAATGTTTCACATCAAGCCGCGGGCCGGCGGGGGCGGCGGCGCCTCGTGTATGGTTCGCTGCGCTACAGGCCACGGAGGGTACCGTCATGGAACGCTTCACGATCTCGCTCGACGACAAGCTGGCGCACGAGTTCGACCACTGGATCGCGGAGCGTGGCTATGCCACCCGCTCCGAAGCCGTGCGCGACCTGCTGCGCGGCGAGCTGGAGCGTGCGCGCCAGCACGACGACGCGTCGGCGCACTGCATCGCCTGCCTGTCCTACGTGTTCAACCACCACGAGCGCGACCTGATGGAGCGCATCACCGGCCTGCAGCACGACCACCACGACCTGACGGTGTCGACCATGCATGCCCACCTGGACCACGACCATTGCCTGGAAACCGTGATCCTGCGCGGCCCCACGCAGGAGGTTCGCCGCTTCGCCGACGCCGTCAGCGCCGAGCGCGGCGTGCACCACGGCAAGCTCAACCTGATCAGCATGGAGCAGCACCAGCCGCACCGGCACGGCCGCGGCGCCCGGCAGGCGCCCCATGTCCACCTGAAGCCCGCGACCTGAGTCGGGACCCCGGCGCGGGCCCAACCCAAAGCCCGACAGGCTCCGAGTCAGCTCAGTTCAGCAGGATCGCGACGCAGAGCAGCACCGAGAACAGCACCTGGAACTTCGCGGTGCGCGCGAGCAGCGGATTGAAGCTGGAGCCGGGTTTCTCGCGCCAGAAGCGCCGCACGAGCCCGACGGCCATCGGCAGCGCCAGCAGCGGGAGGAGCCGGCCGATGCCGAGCGGCGTCCGCGGCGAGAGCAGGCCCAGCAGCACGAAGGGCGCCAGCATCAGCACGGCGTATTCCCAGCGGCTGAAGGCCGGCCCCAGGCAGACGGCGAGGGTGCGCTTGCCCACCTGGGTGTCGGGAGCGAGGTCGCGATAGTTGTTGACCACCAGCACCGCCGTGGCCGGCAGGCCGACCATCGTCGCTGCGACCAGCACGCCGGGGCTCAGCGAAAGTGTCTGCAGGTAATAGGTGCCACCGACGGCGACCAGTCCGAAGAACAGCCAGACGACGAAGTCGCCGAACGGCGTGTACGAGATCGGTCGCGGGCCGCCCGAGTACGCCAGGGCCGCGGCCGCTGCTGCAATGCCCGCGATCAGGATCGGCCAGCCGCCGTGCCAGGCGAGCAGCAGCCCGATTGCGGTGGCCAGGGCGAAGCAGCCCCACGACGCGGCACGCACCTGGCGCGTCGTCAGCAAGCCGAGCGCCGTTGCCCGCGGCAGGCCGATCCGGCCGGCGCGGTCGGTGCCGCGCTGGAAGTCGCTCACGTCGTTGTCGAGGTTGGTGCCGGCCTGCAACAGGAACGCTCCGAGCAGCGAGAGCAGCAGCAGCGAGAGGTCGACGCGGCCGGTCTCGGCCCAGGCGAGCGCACCGCCCACCAGCACGGGGCTGATGCCGATCGTCAGCGTGTGCGGTCGCGAGGCGATCAGCCAGGCGCGCAGCGCAGAGACCGCGCCCGGCTGCGGGCGGTCCGATCCGCTCCGCACGGGCAGCGAACCTGCGTCGAGCGTGTCGTTCCTTTCTTGCCGGTGCCGCGACATCGGGATCCTTTTCTCTGTCGATAGCGGTGGGCTGGCCACCGCGGCGAGTCTAACCAGCGCTGCAACGCGTGGCACGGGGCTTTCGCGGCCTCGCGGGCCGGCCCGGCATTGTGCTTGACATGGATCAATCGCCTCGCCCGAAGCCCTCCGTAGAGTCGCTCGCGGACTGGCGCGAGGCTCTCGCAGGCAGGGCGAATCAGGGGAACACGGCGATGAGTCCTGTTGGCATAAGCGTGATGATACTGGCGGCCTTCGCGGGCTTCGCGTGGCTGAGCTGGCGCAAGCTGCAGATCGTGCTGGCGTTGCAGCCCGAAGTCCGCTGGGACCAGCCCTGGCAACGCCTGCGCAGCGTGCTCGTCAACGGCTTGCTGCAGCGCCGCATGGTCGAGCGCGAGTGGCGCCCGGGCCTGATGCACGCAGCGATCTTCCTCGGCTTCATGTCGCTGCTGCTGCGCAAGCTGCAGCTGATCGCCATCGGCTACCGCGAGACCGCCACCTTTCCCGATGTGCTGGGCTCCGTCGTGAACCTCGACGTGCTGGGGCCGTTCGCCGCGCTGAAGGACACGATCGAGATCGTCGTCGTGCTGGCGGTGCTCTATGCGTTCTACCGCCGTTTCGTGTCCCGGCCGCCTCGCCTCGAGCCCAACCGCGAGGCGGTGCTCGTGCTGTCGCTGATCCTGGCGATCATGGTGACCGACTTCGCCTTCGACGGCTTCCGGTTCGCGTTGCTGTCGGCACAGGTGCCGGGAATCGGGCACGAGCGCTCCTGGGCCTACGCCGGCAACGCGGTGGCGAACGCGTTCTCGGGGCTGTCGCCGCTGGCATTGAATGCGGGCTACCTGCTGACGTACTGGGTGCAGATGTGCGTGGTGTTCTCCTTCCTCGTGCTGTTGCCGGTGGGCGAGCACTTCCACATCGTCACCGCGCTGCCGACGCTGTTCTTCCGCCGTGGGCGCCCCGCCAACCGCGTGCCGGCGGTCGACATCGAGAAACTGATGGAGGCGACCGACGAAGCCGACATGAAGGCCGGCGTGCGCACCGCGCTCGACCTGACGTGGAAGGAGGGGCTCGACGCCTTCACCTGCACCGAATGCGGACGCTGCAAGGACGCCTGCCCGACGCACCTGACCGGCAAGCCGCTCTCGCTGAAGAAGGTGAACGACAGCCTGAAGCACCACCTGTTCGAGCAGCGCGACGCGATCGTCGCCCACGACCCGAAGAACGAGCTGCCGCCGCTGGTGGACGGCGTGATCAGCCAGGACACGCTGTGGGCCTGCACGACCTGCGGCTACTGCGAAGCGGCGTGCCCGATCGAACTCGAGCACCTGGACAAGTTCTTCCGCATGCGCCAGCAGCAGGTGATGATCGTCGGCGAGTTTCCGCACGAGTTGAAGAAGGTGTTCGAGGCCTGGGAGGTGCAGGGCAACGCCTGGGGCCTTCCCGCCGAGCAGCGCGGCGACTGGGCGAAAGGGCTCGAGGTGCCGGTGGTTTCGTCGCCGGAAGAGCTCGCCGGGCTCGAGGTTCTGTTCTACGTCGGTTCGGCGATGTCGTTCGACCCGCGCGGGCAGAAGATCGCGCGGGCCTTCGTCACGATCCTTCGGCAGGCCGGAGTGAAGTTCGGCATCCTGGGGCCGCGCGAAGGCTCGACCGGCGAATGCGCACGCCGCCTGGGCAACGAGATGCTGTTCCAGCAGCTCGCCGCGAGCCTGGTCGCGACGCTCGGCGAGGTCGGCGCCACGCGCATCGTCACCTGCGACCCGCATGCGATGAACTCGCTGCGCAACGAGTACCCCGACTTCGGCGGCCGCTACGAGGTGATCCACCACACCCGGCTGATCGCCGACCTGCTCGCGCAGGGCCGCATCCGCGTCACGCCCGCGCTCGAGCGCGTCATCTACCACGACCCCTGCTACCTGGGCCGCCACAACGGCGAGTTCGACGCCGCCCGCGCCGTGCTGGCCAGGCTGTGCAGCGACGAGCCGCTCGAGTTCGCGCTGACGCGCGAGAAGGCGATGTGCTGCGGCGCCGGCGGCGGCCGCATGTGGCTGGAGGAGAACCTCGGCACGCGCATCAACGTCGCGCGGGTCGAGCAGGCGCTCGTCGCGACGCCGAAGACGATCGCCACCGCCTGCCCCTACTGCGCGGTGATGGTGGCCGATGGCCTGGCCACGGTGCAGGGCGATGCCCGGACCCAGTCGCGAGACATTGCCGAACTCGTCGCCGACGCACTCGTCGCCGAGTCGAAGGGAGATTGACCTTCGTTAAGTCTGGACTCGCGAGCTGAGCGATAATCCGAGCCTCGCCAGCCCGTCTTGGGCTGTCTTTTTGTCTGTCCCGCGGCGCTGCTGTCGAGTGCCCTATCCATCGACAGAGTCCAGCCCCCACCGAGCCGCTTCCGCGCCCCCACCGAAGTGAATTCGCCAGCCCCCCTGCCTGCCGCTGCCGCCGTCGCCACGCGTTCCGACGCACGGGCGCCGACGCTCGCCGCGGCCTCGCTCGGCGGCCAGCGCGGCGAGAGGCCGCTGTTTCGCGCGCTCGAGCTGACGCTGCGACCCGGGGCGGTGGTCTGGCTGCGCGGCCGCAACGGGCGCGGCAAGACCAGCCTGCTGCGCCTGCTGGCCGGCCTGTCGACGCCGGCTGCGGGGGCGGTGCTGTGCGACGGCCATCCGCTGACCAGGCGGACGCCGGAGTGGCGCCGCCGCCTGCTCTACGTCGCGCACGCCAATGCGCTGAAGGACGACCTGACGGTGGCCGAATCGCTGCGCTTCCTCGGCACGCTGCACGGGCGCACGCCCTCGGCTGGTGAGATCGGGTCCGCGCTGTCGCTGCTCGGCGTCGACCACCTGCGCGACCGACCGGTGCGCACGCTCAGCCAGGGCCAGCGGCGGCGCTCGGCGCTGGCGCGGCTGGCGCTGCCGCAGCCGCCGTCGATCTGGCTGCTCGACGAGCCCTTCGACGCGCTCGACGACGAAGGCATCCAGGCCCTGCACGGGCTGCTCTCGGCCCAGGTCCGGCGCGGCGGCAGCGTGCTGCTCACCAGCCACCAGGTGGTGACCTTGCGCGACCCCGAGCCGCAGACACTGAACCTCGATGACTTCGCGGTCGCCTTCGCCGCATGAGGGCGCTGTTCCTCGCCGTGCTGCTGCGCGACCTCCGGCTGGCCGCGCGGCGGCGCATCGACGCCATGCTGCCGCTGGTCTTCTTCATCGTCGCGGTCAGCCTGTTCCCGCTCGGCGTCGGCCCGGAGCCGCAGACGCTGCGCCACATCGCGCCCGGAATCGTCTGGGTCTGCGCGCTGCTCGCCACCATGCTCTCGGTGCAGCACCTCTACGCGGGCGACCAGGCCGACGGTTCGCTCGAGCAATTGCTGCTGGCGCCGCACCCGGCAGTGGCCATCGCCACCGCGAAGTGCGTGGCGCACTGGCTCGTCAACGGCTGGCCGCTGATCGTCGCTGCACCGCTGGTGGGCGTGCTGTTCGACCTGTCGGGGCCGGCGCTCGGTTCGCTCGTCTTCGGCCTGCTGCTCGGCACGCCGGTGCTCAGCCTGCTCGGCGGGCTCGGCGCGGCGCTGACGCTCGGCGTTCGCAGCGGCGGTATGCTGCTCATCCTGATCGTGCTGCCGCTGGCCATGCCGGTGCTGATCTTCGGTGCCGGCGCCGTCGGCGCGGTGGAATCGGGCCAATCGGCGGCCGGGCACTACTCGCTGCTCGGGGCGCTGCTCATCGCGACGGCGCTCGGGGCGCCGATCGCCACCGCAGCGGCGCTGCGCATCTCCACTGAATGAGACCGGAACAGGACCCTCCATGACCGCAGGAATGCGACTCTACAACTTCGCTGCACCGTCGCGCTTCTACGCGCTCAGCGGCATGCTGATCCCCTGGCTGTGGGTGCTGACAGTCGTGCTCTCGGTGATCGGCCTCTACATCGGGTTCATCGTCGCGCCGGTCGACGCGACCCAGGGCAACGCCTACCGCATCATCTTCATTCACGTGCCCGCGGCCTGGATGTCGATGGTGCTGTACCTGGCGATGGCCTTCTGGGCGGCGATCGGCTGGGCCTTCAGGGCGCGCATGGCCTCGATGCTGGCGCGCGCCCTCGCACCGACCGGCGCGATGTTCACCTTCGTCGCGCTGTGGACCGGCGCACTGTGGGGCAAGCCGGCCTGGGGCGCCTGGTGGGTGTGGGACGCGCGGCTCACCTCGGAACTGATCCTGCTCTTTCTGTATCTAGGCTACATCGCGCTCGTCGAGGCGATCGACGATCCCCGTCGCGCCGACCAGGCCGGGGCGTTGCTCTCGGTGGTGGGCGCGGTCAATATCCCGGTGATCTATTTCTCGGTGCGCTGGTGGAACACGCTGCATCAGGGGGCCACCATCAGCATGACGGCAGCGCCGAAGATGGCCGCCACCATGCTGACGGCGATGCTGATCCTGACGTTCGCGTTCTGGGCCTATTCGTTCGCCGTGGTCTTCATGCGGGCGCGGGCAATCGTCATCGAGCGCGAACAGCACACGGCGTGGGTGTCGGAGCTGGGTCGCGCAAGCGGGAGGGCCTGACCATGCAATGGAACAGCGCGTCTGAGTTTTTCGCAATGGGAGGCCACGGCCTCTATGTCTGGGGCTCGTACGGTGTGACGGCCCTGCTGATGCTGGTGGAGCCCTGGCTCGCCGCGCGGCGCCGCCGCAATGCCTTGCGCGATGCGGCGCTGGCCGAAGTCTGGAAGGAAACCTGACCATGAAACCCCGTCACAAACGGCTGGCGATCGCCGGCGGCCTGCTCGTCGCGGTGGCCGCGATTGCCGCGCTCGTCTTCAACGCATTCCAGAGCAATCTGGTGTTCTTCTTCTCGCCGACGCAGGTGGCGGCGAACGAGGCGCCGATCAGCCGCACCTTCCGCCTCGGCGGACTGGTGCAGGAAGGCAGCGTCAAGCGCGACGGCGTGACCGTCAATTTCATCGTCACCGACACGGTGAAGGCCATTCCGGTCAGCTTCAAGGGCATCCTTCCCGACCTCTTCAAGGAGGGCAAGGGTGTCGTCGCTCAAGGGCGGCTCGAGGGCGGCACCTTCGTCGCCCGCGAGGTGCTGGCCAAGCACGACGAGAACTACATGCCCCCCGAGGCCGCCGAGGCGCTGAAGAACGCGCAGGGCGTCAACGAACGCGCGGCGCGCAGCGTCGTGCAGAGCAGCCCCGCAGCCGCATCAGGAGCCCGCCCATGATCCCCGAACTCGGTCACTTCGCGCTCTGGTTGGCGCTCGCCACGGCGCTCTTGCTGGGCATCCTGCCGCTCGCCGGTTCGCTGCGTGGACGCGAAGACTGGATGACGCTCGCGCGGCCGCTGTCGCTCGTGCTGGGCGGCACGATCGGCGTCTCGTTCGTCTGCCTCGCTGCGGCCTTCGTCGGCAACGATTTCTCCGTGCTCTACGTGGCCCAGCACTCCAACAGCGCGCTGCCGCTGGCCTACCGCATCGCCGGCGTCTGGGGCGGCCACGAGGGCTCGCTGCTGCTGTGGGCGATGATGCTCGGCGTCTGGCTCGCCGCGGTGGCGCGCTTCAGCCGGCATCTTCCGCTCCCGGTGGTGGCGCGCATCCTCAGCGTGATGGGCTGGGTCGCGGTGGGCTTCCTGCTCTTCACGCTCATCACCTCGAACCCGTTCGAGCGGCTGTTCCCGGTGCCCGCCGACGGGCGGGACCTGAACCCGCTGCTGCAGGACCCCGGCATGGTCATCCACCCGCCGATGCTCTACATGGGCTACGTCGGCTTCTCGGTGGCGTTCGCCTTCGCGGTGGCGGCGCTGATCGGCGGCAACCTCGACGCTCAGTGGGCGCGCTGGACGCGGCCGTGGACGGTCGCCGCCTGGATGTTCCTCACCGTCGGCATCGCGCTCGGCAGCTGGTGGGCGTACTACGAACTCGGCTGGGGCGGCTGGTGGTTCTGGGACCCGGTGGAGAACGCCTCCTTCATGCCCTGGCTGGTGGGCACCGCGCTGATCCATTCACTGGCGGTGACCGAAAAGCGCGGCGCGTTCAAGTCGTGGACGGTGCTGCTCGCGATCATGGCGTTCTCGCTGTCGCTGCTCGGCACCTTCCTCGTGCGCTCGGGCGTGCTGTCTTCGGTGCATGCCTTCGCCACCGATCCGCGGCGCGGGCTGTTCATCCTCGGCTTCCTCGTCGTCGTCGTCGGCGCCTCGCTCGCGCTGTACGGCTGGCGCGCGCCGAAGGTCGGGCTGGGGGCGCGCTTCGGGCTGCTTTCGCGCGAGACGCTGCTGCTCGGCAACAACGTGATGCTCGTCGTCGCCATGGCCGCCGTGCTGCTCGGGACGCTGTACCCGCTGGTGCTCGACGCGCTGGGCCTCGGCAAGATCTCGGTCGGGCCGCCGTACTTCGACACCGTGTTCATGCCGCTGATGGCGCCGGTGGTGTTCCTGATGGGCGTCGGGCCGCTGGCGCGCTGGAAACAGACCTCGCTGCCCGAACTGGCCGTGCGCTTGCGCTGGGCCGCCGCCGTCGCGGTGGTCGCGGCGCTGGCCAGTGGCTGGCTGGCGGGGCGCATCACCGTGGTGGCCACGATCGGGCTGCTGATGGGCTGGTGGATCGTCGCCAGCGTCGCGACCGACCTGTGGGAACGCATCCGGCCGCGAAACGGCGCCGGCATCGCGGCCCGCGCCGCGCTGCTGCCGCGCGCCGTGATGGGCATGATGGTCGCGCACCTCGGCATCGCGGTCTTCATCTTCGGCGTCACGATGGTCAAGGGCTACGAGGTGGAGCGCGACGTCAAGATGGCGAAGGGCGACACGACGACCATCGAAGGCTACGTCTTCACCTTCCGCGGCGTGCGCGAGATCGACGGACCGAACTACCGTGCCGCGCAGGCCCTGGTGGAGGTGTCGCGCGACGGCCGCAAGGTGGCCGACATGTTCCCCGAGAAGCGCGTCTACCGCGTGCAGCGCAACCCGATGACCGAGGCGGCGATCCGCACCCGGCTCGACCGGCGACCTCTACGTCTCGCTCGGCGAGCAGGTCGAAGGCGGCGCGTGGATCGTGCGCGTCTACGTCAAGCCCTTCGTCGACTGGATCTGGGGTGGCGCCCTGTTGATGGCGCTCGGCGGGTTCATCGCCGCCACCGACCGCCGCTATCGCAGCCGCGCTGCGGCTGGCTCGGAGACGACGGATGCGCCGGCCGAACCCCTGCGCGCGGCCGCCAGTGCGGCTGCCGCACGGTGACGCGAGGGACGCCATGAAGAGCCTCAAGTTCCTGATCCCGCTCGCGCTGTTCGGCGTGCTCGCGCTGTTCCTCGCCGCCGGCCTCAAGCTCGACCCGCGGGAGGTGCCCTCGCCGCTGATCGGCAAGCCGGCGCCCGACTTCAAGCTGACCCGGCTGGACGACCCGGCAGCGACGATCTCGCGCGAAGACATGCTCGGCAAGGTGTGGATGCTCAATGTCTGGGCCTCGTGGTGCGTGGCCTGCCGCGAGGAGCATCCGCTGCTGGTCGAGTTCGCCAGGCGCAAGGTCGTGCCGATCTACGGCCTGAACTACAAGGACGTGCGCGCCGACGGCTCGGCATGGCTGTCGCGCTTCGGCAATCCCTACGACGCCTCGATCTTCGACGGCGACGGCCGCGTCGGCATCGACTTCGGTGTCTACGGCGTTCCCGAGACCTTCGTCATCGACGGCAAGGGCGTGGTGCGACTCAAGCACATCGGCCCGCTGACGCCCGAGGTGATCCGCGACCGGATCGAGCCGCTGATCGCGTCGCTGAAAGCCTGACGCCATGACGCACACCCGTACCCTCACGTTCCTGCGCCAGCTGATGCTGCTGTGCGCGTTGCTCCTCGGCTCCAGCGGCGCGCTGCGCGCCGGCGAGGCGGCTCCCGCCGCCGAAGACCCGGTACTCGAAGCGCGTGTGATGGCCGTCACCGCCGAACTGCGCTGCCTGGTCTGCCAGAACCAGACCATCGCCGACTCGCACGCCGACCTGGCCGTCGACCTGCGCAACCAGGTGCGCGAGATGCTGCGTCGCGGCGACAGCCAGGAGCAGGTCGTTGCCTACATGACCGCCCGCTATGGCGATTTCGTTCTCTACCGTCCGCCGCTGAAGGAGAGCACCGCGCTGCTCTGGTTCGGCCCGGCGCTGCTGATGGTCGGCGGCATCGTCGCGCTGATCATCGTGTTGCGGCGCCGCTCACGGCTGCCTGCGGACAGCTTCGAACCTGATGAAGATTCGGCGGAGGGGAAGCCCGCCGCTGACAGTCCCACATCCTGAACACCATGACCGAATCCGTACAAGCCATTCGAGAGCAAT
Source organism: uncultured bacterium (assembly GCA_963802435.1). Classification (GTDB taxonomy): domain Bacteria; phylum Pseudomonadota; class Gammaproteobacteria; order Burkholderiales; family Burkholderiaceae_C; genus CAIKUF01. The sequence goes on along the minus strand of CAWDIT010000011.1, from coordinate 336,952 downwards.
TGCAGCAACTGCGCGCCCGGCATGCTTCCGGCGCGCTAGGGGACGCCAAGTACGCTGAAAGGCGGGCGGCACTGGAACGCCGTCTCGTCGATCTGGTGGTCGACCAAACGGCTGGGCCGAAGACAATGCCCAGCCCCGGAGTGCAGGCATCCGGCCCGGCGCGCCCGGGCGGGAGGCTGTGGCTGGCACTCGGCGGCTTCGCCGTGCTGGTGGCGGCCGCAGGGTACTGGTGGATGGGCGCGCCAGACCAGCTCAGCCAGTCACCTTCGGGCTTCGGCGATCAAACGGCGGTCGGTGCAGACACCGCCGCCAGCGCCCCGCACTCGGTGAACAGCGCGGAGTTCGCTGCCATGATCGAGCGACTGGTCGCGCGCCTGAAGGAGCAGCCCGACGACGTCGACGGCTGGAGCATGTTGGGGCGCTCCTACATGGCCATGGGGCGCGAGGATGAAGCCGTGGTTGCTTTCGAGCGCGCCGTCAAGCTGTTGCCCGACGACGCGTCGCGCCTGGCCGACTATGCCGATGTGCTTGCCGTGAAGAACGGTCGCTCGCTCGATGGCGAGCCGACCAAGCTCATCGAGCGCGCGCTCAAGGCCGACCCCGACAATCTGAAGGCGCTGACGCTGGCCGGCACTGCCGCGTTCAATCGCGGTGACTTCGCAAAGGCAGTGCAGTACTGGGATCGCGCCGTGAAGGTCGGTCCGCCCGACAGCCCGATCGTCGAGCAGGCGCGCAGTGCCGCTGCCGAGGCGCGCGAGCGCGGCAAACTACCTGCGTCAGCTACTGCAGCCGCAGACAAGGCCCCGCCCGCCCCCGCAGCCATCGACATGGCTCCGCGTACTGCCAAGACCGGTGCCGGCACCGGCGCTGCTGCCGGCGCGGTTGCCGGGACCGTGAGCCTCGCGCCCGCGCTCAAGGCCAAGGCGGCGCCGGACGACACGGTCTTCGTCTTCGCACGTCCCGCCGAAGGCTCCCGCGTGCCGATCGCGATCGTGCGCAAGCAGGTCAGGGATCTGCCGTACGCGTTCCGCCTCGACGACAGCCTGGCGATGTCGCCGGAGTCGCTGCTGTCGACGGCCGGGCGCGTCATCATCGGTGCTCGCGTCAGCAAGTCGGGCCAGGCCATGCCCCAACCCGGCGACCTCGAAGGCCTCAGCGCCGCGACCGCCGTGGGGACCACCGGCGTCGCGCTGGTGATCGCTAGCGAAGTGAAGTAGGCGCCCAAGAGGACATCCACGTCGTGCGGCGCTGGACCAACGGGGTCAGCGCCTCCGAAGTCAGCCGCAGGCGCACCACCGGCAGCAAGTTCGACGTGCAGTTCAGCGACCTGAGCGCGCAGTACAGCTTCGGCGTCGCCGCGTTCGGCAACGCGCAGGTCCTGAACACCACAGGCGACGAGCCGCTGTTCCTTCGCTTCGCCAAGTAGCGCGTTCGCGGCGCTATGGCACGGGGCGGCTGCGGCCGCCCCTTCTTCTGTGCGCGTGGTGTCGGTGCCGGCGGCTTGGGTGCCGGAGCGGCAGGTCCACTCTTGCCTCACGTTCACGAGGTGCCCCTTGAGTTGCGTCAACGCCGCCGGCACCGCTCAGCAGCAACATCGCAGCAAGGCAGGCTTCGCGTGCCGCGATGCAAGGCAAGAGGGTGAAGACCACCGAAGAGAGGGGCGCGTCCAACGAACTGGCCGAGGCGGCCATCGTGCGCGTGCTCGCTTCCGAGCGCGAGGCGCGCGACGCCGTGGAGCGGGCGCTGCTCGACGTCCACCGCATCGCCGAGACGGCGCGTGCCGAGGCTCGCGCCCTGGCCGAACGCACCGAACGGCGCATCCGCATCGTCGTCGGCGCGTTCGAGCGCGATCTCGCTACCCGCGTGGCCGCGATCGACGCCGAGGCCGACCAGCTGGACAGCCCGCAGCCGCTGACAGCCGAGGAACTGGCGGCGCTGCGGCGGGCGGTGGGCGCCCTTGCGCGGGAGCTGACCGGAGCGCCGCCGTGATCGAGTGCGGCAGCCTCGAATATGCACAGGCGCGCCTGCAGGCGCGCCACGGCCAGCGCGTCGACGAGGCCGCCTGGCGGCGCATCGAGACGATGCGCGATTTCGCGCCGCTGCTCGAGCTGGCACGCGGCACGGCGCTGCGGCCCTGGCTGGTGGGCATCGCTGCGGACAGCACGGCGCATCGCGTCGAGGCGACGCTGCGCGGTCACTGGCGCGCGCTCGTCGACGAGGCCGTCGCCTGGATGCCCCGGCCCTGGCAGGCCGCGCTCGCCTGGTGCGCGGTGCTGCCCGACCTGGCGCCGCTGCAGCACCTGGCGCGCGGCGGCGAGGCCGCGCCGTGGATCGCGGACGACGGCGAACTGGGCGACTTGTGCGCGGCGACACCGCCGGCCCGCCTGGCGGCGCTGGCCGGCGGGCCGCTCGCCGCGCTGGCCCCGGCCTGGCACGCGCCACACTCGATCGGACGCGTCTGGCTAGAGGAATGGCAGCGCCGCCTGCCGCAGCCGCTGAGCGAGGCCGGCGACGCGCTGGGGCAACTCGTGCGCACGCTGGACGAGCATGCCAGCGCCTTTGCCGGGGCCTCGCCCGGCCAGGGCTGGCAACTGCGCGCCGCGCTGCGGGCCAGGCTGTCGCTGCTGCTGCGTCGCGCCGCGCTCGAGCCGGCGGCAGCCTTCATCCACGTCGCCCTGTGTGCGCTCGACCTCGAGCGCTTGCGCGGCGAGCTGCTGCGCCGCGTGCTGTTCCGGCGCTGGAAGCTGGCCTGATGCTGCGCCCGCGCCCGGCCCGCTGGTTCGAGATCCTCGCCGCGCGCGACGACGCGACGCTGGTGCTCGAGGCGCTCGCCCGCACCGGCGCGGTGGAGCTCGAAGCCCGTGCCAGCGCCGGCCTGCCGTCGGCGCTGAGCGAGGTGCTGCCGCTGCTCGCGCAGTACCTCGACCTGACGGCGCGCTATCACGCCTACTGGCCGCAGCCCGAAGTCTGCCGGCCCTCGGCCTTTCCCGAGGCGCCGCTGGCCACGCTGCAGCACAGCCTGGCGGCGATCCGTGCCTGGGCGCAGGAAGGCGAGCCGCTGATCCAGGTGCTGCAGCGCGGCGAAGCCGAGCGCGGCGAGTTGCTGCTCTGGCAGCGCGTCCTGGCCGCCCTCGAACAACGCGCGATCGATCCCGCCCTGCTGGCCGGAGCCGGCCCGTGGCTCGCCGTTCGCCTGTTCGTTTTGCCGCCTGGCACAGAGCCCGAGCGGGCGCTGCCCACCGCCAGCGGCGAGCTCGAGACCCTGGCCAGCAGCCTGCAGATCGACGGCGCGGCGCACTTGCTCGTCGCCGGCCGCCCCGAAGCCCTGCAGGCCATGGCCCACGCGGTGGCCACACTCAAGGGCAGCGCCCACGAGGTGCCCGGCTGGCTGCAGGCCGACGCCACGCGCAACCATGTCTACCTGGCGGAGCGCCTGGCCGCGATCGAACGCGAGACCGCCGAGGCGAGCGCGGCACTGGCCGCCCTGCACCTGCGGCACGAGCTGCCCTGTGCGCTCGGTGACGCGAACCGGCTGCAGTGGGTGATGCACAACGTGCGCGCGCTCGAAGCCGGCGAGCTGCTGTGCTGGATCACCGGCTGGTCGAGCGACCCGCGGGGCGAGACGCTGGCCCGGGCGCTGCGCCAAAGCGGCGCACGGGCGCTGCTGCACTTCGCGCAGCCGCCGGCGGACGCGAAGGCGCCGCTGCTGCTGAGCAACCCGCGCTGGGCGCGGCCGTTCGAGATCTTCAGCCGTGCACTCGGCATGCCGGCGGCGAACGAGGCCGACCCCAGCCAGCTGCTGGCGATCGCCGTGCCGCTGATGTTCGGCTACATGTTCGGCGACGTCGGGCAGGGACTGGTGATTGCCGCCGCGGCCTGGTGGTTCCGCAAGCGCTATCCGATCGCGCGCCTGCTGATGGTCGGCGGGTTGTCGGCCGCCGCGTTCGGCCTGCTGTTCGGCAGCGTGTTCAGCCTGCACGGTGTGCTGCCTGCGCTTTGGCTGCATCCGCTGGACGCGCCGATGGCGGTGCTGCTCGCGCCGCTGGCCGGGGGCGCGCTGCTGCTGACCCTCGGCCTCGGCCTCGACGGGCTGGCGGCGTGGTGGCGCCACGATCTGCGCCGCTGGCTGCTCACCGACGCGGCGCTGGTCGTCGTCTACCTCGGCCTGCTGGCAGCCTTCTTCGCACCGGTCGGGCCTGGCGATCGCCGCGGCGGGCGCGGCGGGCTTCTGCCTCGGGCACGCCGTGCACGCGGGGCGCATCGCGGCGGCGTTGACCGCGATCGGCGAGCTGATCGAGAAGACGCTGCAGATCCTGATCAACACGCTGTCGTTCGCCCGGGTCGGCGCGTTCGCGCTGGCCCACGCCGGGCTGTCGTCGGCGATCGTCGCGCTGATGGACGCGGCCGACAGCATCGTCGCCAAGGCGCTGGTGCTGGTGCTCGGCAACGTCGTCGTGATCGTGCTGGAGGCGATGGTGGTCTCGATCCAGACGACGCGGCTGGTGCTGTTCGAATTCTTCACCCGCTTCATGCAGGGGCAGGGCAGGGCGTTTTCGCCGCTGCCCGCTCCTCCCTTCACTACCCAGGAGAACTAGATGAACAAACCGCTTCGCGTTCCGCTCGTGCTGATCGCGCTGGCCCTCGTGCTCGGGCTTGCGTCGACGGTGCTGCTGTTCTGGGCGCCCGAAGCGCGCGCGGCGTCGGATGCGGCTGCCACCACGGTTGCGCGCGCAGGCATCGACGGCAACTGGATCTTCATCGGCGCTGCGTTGGCCACCGGCATGTCGTCGCTGGGCGCGGGCTTCGCCGTCGCCAGGGTCGGTACGGCCGCCGTCGGCGCGCTGGCCGAAAAGCCCGAACTCTTCGGCCGCCTGCTGATCTTCATCGGCCTGGCCGAAGGCATCGCGATCTACGGGCTGATCGTCGCGATCCTGATGCTGAACAGGCTGGGGTGATGAGCGCTCCCGATCTACCTGGGCGACGAGGTCAGCGCGGCGGGCTACCGGCTCGCTGGTGCGCTGGTGCGCTCGCCCGCTGCCGGCGAGGAGGCGGCCGCGCTGGCGTGGGCGCTTTCGCGCTCGCCGCTGGTGCTGCTCTCGGCGGCGGTGGCGGCTTGCATCGGCGAGGCCGCGCTGCGCGGAGCGCTGTCGGCACTGACGCCGCTGGTGCTGGTCGTGCCCGACCTGCAGGGCGAGGTGCCGCTGCCCGACCTCGCCGCACGGCTGCGCGCACAACTCGGACTCGAGGCATGAGAGCACGGAGTGCTCCGGTGAAGACTCATATCGCGCAGCGATGTGATGTCGAAACCAAAGTCGACACGACTTCGGTGCAGACTCATGTCGCGCAGCGATGTGATGTCGAAACCAATCTGCACGCGCCGAGCGCGACGCTCATCGAGCAGCAGGCGCGCGCGCTGCTCGGGTTGATCGAGACCGACCGTGCGTCGAAATGCGCGCAGATCCTGGGCGAAGCGAACGGCCGCGCCGCGGCGGTGCGGACGCAAGCCCGTGCCGATGCGCGCGCGCGCATGCGCCGCGCGTTCGAGGAACAACGCCAGTTGCAGCGCGAACGCATCGCCGCGGCGCAGGCGCGCCTGGCCACGCATCGCCGCCTGCACGAGCAGCAGCGCACCGCGGCGCTGCTGCGCTTGGCATGGGAGCAACTCCCCGCTGAGTTGCTGGCGCTCTGGCGACAGCCGGACTCGCGAGCGAGCTGGGTGGCTCACGTGCTGGCGTCGGCCAGGGCGCACATGACCAAGGGTCACTGGCACGTCGTGCATGCGCCCGACTGGCCGGCGGCGGAACGGCAGGCGCTGACGCAGGCCCTCACGGCCGAGACCGGCGAGCCGCCCCGATTCGAGGCCGACGCCGAGGTCCCGGCCGGCCTGAAAGTCGTGGCCGGCGGCAATGTCATCGACGGCACGCTCGCCGGGCTGCTTGCCGACCGCGCCGAGTTCGAGGCGCGGCTGCTGCGCCAACTGGAGCCACTGACATGAGTGTCGCGGTCGTTCGCTGGATCGCCGGGCCAGTGCTGCACGCGGTGAAGCAGGGGCCGTTCTCGCTGCGCGAATCGGTGCGCGTCGGGCCGCAGGCCTTGCTCGGCGAGGTGGTTCGCATCAATGGGGAGGAGATCGTCGTCCAGGTCTACGAAGACACGACCGGCCTGCGGCCGGGCACCGAGGTGCACGGCGACGGGCAGCCGCTGGCGATCCGCCTCGGGCCCGGCTTGCTCGGCAACATCTTCGACGGGCTGCTTCGGCCGCTGTCGGGCACCGATTCGGCATTCGTGCAGCCGGGCATGCGCAGCGCCGCGGCGGGACGCCGGCACTTCGAGCCGCGGATCGCCGTCGGCGCACTGCTCGCGCCGGGCGCCGTGATCGGCGAGGCGGGTGGCGTCGAAGGCAGCACCGGCCGCGCGCAGCGCTGCCTGGCGCCGCCGGACGCGGGCGGCGTCGTCGAGTCGGTGGTGACGCCCGGCGTGCATGCCGACGACGCCGCGATCTGCGTGCTGCGCCAGGGCGACGGCCGCCTGCGTGAACTCGCGATGAGCCATGTCTGGCCGGTGCGCCTGCCGCGGCCGGTGACGCGGCGCGTGCCGACGAGCGCGCCGCTCGTCACGGGCCAGCGCATCCTCGACTGCCTGTTCCCGGTGGCGCAGGGCGGCAAGGCGGCCATTCCGGGGGGCTTCGGCACCGGCAAGACGGTGCTGCTCGAAGCGCTGGCCAAGGGCTGCAACGCCGACGTGATCGTCTACCTCGGCTGCGGCGAGCGCGGCAACGAGATGGCCGGCGTGCTCGACGAGTTCCCGACGCTCACCGACCCGCGCACCGGCCGCCCGCTGATGGAGCGCACGGTGATCATCGCCAACACCTCGAACATGCCGGTCGCAGCGCGCGAGGCGAGCATCTACTGCGCGATCACGGTGGCCGAGTACTTCCGCGACCAGGGCCTGCACGTGGCGCTGATGGCCGACTCCACCAGCCGCTGGGCCGAGGCGCTGCGCGAGGTGTCGGGGCGCTTCGGCGAGCTGCCCGGCGAGAGCGGCTATCCGGCGTACCTGTCGAGCCGGCTGGCCGACTTCTACGAGCGCGCCGCGCTCGTCGAGACGCTCGGCGGCGACACCGGCTCGGTGACCGTGATGGGCGCGATCAGCCCGCCGTCGGGCGACTTCTCGGAGCCGGTGACGAGCCACACCAAGCGCTACGTGAAGGCCTTCTGGGCGCTCGACGTGAAGCGTGCCCAGGCGCGCTTCTACCCTGCGATCCACCCGCTGCAGTCGTACGCGCAGGACGCGCGCGAGTTCGCACCGTGGTGGGCGGCGCAGGGCAACGGCCAATGGCTCGCGCTGCGGCGGCGCTTCCTGACGCTGCTCGACGAACAGGCGCAGCTCGAACGCATGGCCCGCATCATCGGCAAGGACGCGCTGCCGGCGCGCCAGCAGCTCACGCTGCTGTGCGCCGAACTCGTCAACGAGGCCTTCCTGCGCCAGTCGGCGTTCTCCGAGATCGACCGCGTCTGCAGCCCGGCCCGCCAGGGCGCGATGATGCGGCTGCTCGGCCGCTTCATCGACCTCGCCGAAGCGGCGCAGGCGGCAGGAGCCGATCCCGAACGCATCGGCGCGATCGACTGCATGCGCTCGCTGCAGCGCATGGGCGAGGAAATCGCCGATCACGAATTGCCGCGGCTGGCCGAGCTCGAAGCGCGCATGGAGCGCGAGTTCGCGCAAATCACGCCGGCCGCCGTACCGGCCACGGCCGACCCGATGGCCGCGCCGCCTCCAGCGGCCACCCACACGACGGAAGCCCGCGATGCTGCTCACGGTTGAAGGCGCCGCCACAAGGCTCGAAGGCCCGCTCCTGTTCCTGCGGCGCACGCTGGACGTCGGGCTCGTACGACGCGGTCGAGGTGCGTGGCGGCGACGGCCACTCGCGGCTCGGGCGCATCGCGGCGATCGACGAGCAGTTCATGACGATCGAGGTGCTCGAAAATACCGCCGGGCTCTCGCTCGAAGGCACCGTGGTGCGCTTTCGGGGCGAGCCGCTCTCGTTCGGCCTCGGCCCGGGCATCCTCGGCCGCGTCTTCAACGGCGTCGGCCAGGTGATCGACGGTGGTCCGCCGGTGGCCGTGCACCGCAAGGTGCCGATCGAAGGCCTGCCGATGAACCCGGTGGCGCGCGCGCTGCCGCGCGACTTCATCGAGACCGGCATCAGCACGCTCGACCTGATGAACAGCCTGGTTCGTGGGCAGAAGCTGCCGCTGTTTTCCGGCGGCGGCCTGCCGCACGACCGGCTCGCGGTCGAGATCGCCAGCCACGCGAGACTGCGCGACAGACCGCCGCGAGAGCGCCTGGCGGTGGGCGTGCCCCAAGGGGAGCGGCCGGCCTCGGGAGCGGCACTGCGGACGGCCCCTGCCGACGACTTCGTGATCGTCTTCGCCGGCATCGGCGTGCCCTACGACAGCGCCGAGTACTTCCGGCGCAGCCTGGAGCAGGGCGGCGCGCTCGAGCGCACGGCGCTGTTCCTGAACCTGGCCAGCGACTCGAGCACGCAGCGCCTGCTGACGCCGCGCTTCGCGCTGAGTGCGGCCGAGTACCTGGCCTTCGCCTGCGGCAAGCACGTGCTCGTGATCCTGACCGACATGACGAACTACTGCGAGGCGCTGCGCGAGGTCTCGTCGAGCAAGGGCGAGATCCCGAGCCGCAAGGGCTTTCCGGGCTATATGTACTCGGACCTGGCGACGCTGTTCGAGCGCGCCGGCTGCCTGCGCGGAGCGACGGGTACGCTGACGCAGCTGTCGATCCTGACCATGCCGGCCGACGACATCGGGCACCCGATCCCCGACCTCACCGGCTACATCACCGAAGGCCAGATCGTGCTCTCGCGCGACCTCGACCGGCGCGGCATCTACCCGCCGGTCAACGTGCTGCCGAGCCTGTCGCGCCTGATGAAGGACGGCACCGGGGCGAAGTACACCGATCCCGACCACCCGGCGCTGGCGAGCCAGCTCTACGCCGCCTATGCGCGCGCCGCGCAGGCGCGGGTGCTCGCCAGCGTGGTGGGCGAAGAGGGCCTCGCGGACACCGACCGCAGGTACCTGCGCTTCGGCACCGCCTTCGAGCAGACCCTGGCCAGCCAGAACGAAGCGCGCTCGCTCGAGCAGAGCATGGCGATCGGCTGGACGCTGCTCGCCGACCTGCCCAGGAGCGAGCTGTCGCGGCTGTCCGATGCGCAGATCGCGGCCCACCTCACCTAGAGGGCCATGCATGAGCGACGCCAACCCGACCCGCAGCGCCGTCATCGAGATGAAGGACGAACGCCGTGCGATGCAGGAGGGCTACGTCTTCCTCGACGAGAAGTGCCTGCTGCTGGCGGGGGAGATCCTGCGTGAGCTGGAGCGCCACGCTCGGCTGCAGCGCGACTTCCTCGCGCTGCACGATGCCGCGGTCGTCGCGCTTCAGGCAGCGGTTGCGCGCCACGGGCTGCAGGGCCTGCAGGTCTATCCGCCGGCCGATCTGGCCGCCGCGCAGTTGCGCACGAAGGCGCACGCGCTGATGGGCGTGCGGTTGCAGGAGGCTGAACTCGACTTGGGCGAGGCGCCGGCCGAAGAGGCGGTGAACCGGTCCCCCGAAGCCGAAGCCTGCCGCCGCGCGTTTGGCGCCGTGCTTGCGGCGGCCGCGACGCTCGCGGCGCTGTCGGGCAACCTGGAACGCCTCTCGCTCGAATACCGTCGCGCAGTGCGCCGTGCGCGCGCCCTGCAGGACGTGATGCTGCCCGAGCTGGACCGCTCCATCTACGATATCGAGAACCGGCTCGAGGAGCTGGAGCAGGAGGACGCGATCTGGATGCGACAGGGGGCGGGGGCGTGACGCGTCGGGCGTGCTGCGTATCAGGATAAGGACTACTTCGCCCCTCGATCGACCGTGCTTGCGGATATGTACTGCGTATGCATAATTCAGCATGTCCTTCGATTTTGATCCGGCCAAGGCGCGATCCAACCTGCGAAAGCACGGGGTCAGTTTCGCGCACGCCGAGCAGGCGCTTCGCGACCCGCTGGCGCACACGATCGAGGACCCGGATTGCGTGAATGAGCAGCGCTTCGTCACCCTGGGAATGGATGCGCTGGGCCGAGTGCTTGTAGTTGTTCACGCCCAACGCGGTGAGCGGACGCGACTCATTTCCGCTCGCAGGGCCAGTCGTGGCGAGGCAGATCGATACCATGCGTGACGAATACGATTTCAGCAAGGCAAGGCGCGGGGCGGTCATTCTCTCCCCAGGCAAGACGCGCATCACCATCATGCTCGATGACGATGTCATCGAGCACTTCCGAGCTCAGGCCGAGGCAGAAGGCATTGGATACCAGACCTTGATCAATGCTCTTCTGCGCAAGGCAGTCACGAACTCGAAGAAGTCAAAATCGGATGAGAAGGTGCTCACAGTGGCTACCCTTCGACGAGTTCTTCGCGAAGAGCTTCACACGTCGTGAGTTTGGTGCCTACGAGGCAGCTGAAGCCCGCTCCTGCGGTCCAGTGAACAGTCACCTGGATGCCGTCGCCAGGTGCCGGACGCTGGTCTTCGGCGCGAGTGGCTACGTGGGCACGAACCTGGTGCCGCGGCTGTTGCGGGCGGGACGACGGGTTCGCGCGGCGGCGCGCAACGTCAAGGTGCTCGAGGCGCGCGAATGGCAGGGGGTCGAGCTGGTGCAGGCCGATGCGCTGGACCCGGCCACGCTGCCGGCGGCGCTCGAGGGCGTCGACGTTGCGTACTACCTGGTGCACTCGATGGCGGCGGGGCGCGACTTCGGGCGACTCGACGCCGCCGCTGCGCGTGCATTTGCTGCAGCGGCAGCCGAAGCCGGTGTCTCGCGCATCGTCTATCTCGGCGGGCTGGTGCCGCCCGAGGCCGACTCCGAGCACCTGGTGTCGCGGCGTGAAACCGGCGAGATCCTGCGCGCCGGGCCGGTGCCTGTCACGGAACTGCGTGCCGGCATCATCGTCGGGCCCGGGTCAGCGGCGTACGAGGTGATCCGCGACCTGGTGAACCACCTGCCGCTGATGGTGACACCACGCTGGGTGAAGTCGAAGTCGTCGCCGATCGCGCTCGAGAACCTGCTCGAGTACCTGGTGCGCCTTCCCTGCATCGACGAGGCTGCGGGCCGCATCTACGAGGCCGCCGGCCCCGAGTTCCTGTCGTACGAAGCGATGATGCGCGAGTTCGGCGCGGTGGTCGGCAAGCGCCCGCGGATCGTCCCGGTGCCGGTGCTGTCGCCGGGGCTCTCGGCCCTGTGGCTGTCGCTGATCACGACGGTGCCGGTCAACATCGCGAGCGCCCTGGTCGGCGGGCTCAAGCACGACATTGCGGCCGACGACGCGGCCTTGCGCAGCATCCTGCCGCAGCGCCTGCTGGGTTTTCGGGAGGCGGTGCAGGCGGCGTTGCAGGCGGAGCAGGAACACGCGGTGGCAGCGCGCTGGACCGAAGGGCGGCTGATGTTCCGCGGCAACCGACCCGACTACTCCTTCTACGCCAAGCGGGCGGGTGCATCGGCCGAGTCGTCGGCGAGGCCCGAATCGCTGTGGAAGGTCGTCACCGCGATCGGCGGCGACAACCGCTACTACACGCTGAACTGGCTGTGGTGGTTGCGCGAGGCGATCGACTGGATCGTCGGCGGACCCGGCTTCACGCGCGGCCGGCGCGATCCGGCATCGTTGCGCCTCGGCGACACGGTCGACTACTGGACGGTGATCGGCATCGAACCGGCGCGCCGCCTGACGCTGAATTTCGGCCTGAAGGCACCGGGCAACGCGGTGCTGGAGTTCGAGATCGAGCCGCGTGCCGGCGGAGGTGGGCAAGTCGGCGTCACTGCCTACTGGCATCCACAGGGAGTCTGGGGTCTGTTGTACTGGTACGCGCTGGTCCCGGCCCACGGCTTCCTGTTCGGGCGACTGACGCGAGAGATCGCGCGTCGGGCCGAGGCGCTGGAAGCTGCCGAACAAGCCGTGCCAGGCCACCGTTGAAGCGCGCCGGCAACCCCGCCCGTGCTGCCGCGAGGTGCGTCGTGCGCGGATCCGCGGTGTCGCCGCCGCTATTTCGCGGCCTTGCGGCCCTGCTGTGCGACCCTCTGCAGATCGTGCCGGCGACGCGCCTCGGGGTAAATCATCGACTCTTCCAGCGCGATGTGGTCGCGGTAGAGGTCGACGAAGATCGGCAGGCCCTGGCGCAGGAAGTCGAGGTCGTACCAGTTGTAGCCCTCGGCGACGGCGCGCAAGTGCGGGCCGATTTCGAGCCAGTCTTCTTCCAGCCAGCCGTGGTCCTGCTGCAGTCTGTGCACATGGCCCACGAGCTCGGAGTCGCCGTCGCTGAGCAGGCTCGGGAAGACGAGCTGTTCCTCGGCCAGGTGATGCGGGCGCGCGGTGTCGTCGAAGAACTGGCAGATGTCCGCGGCGATCTTGCGCGCGGCGCCGTCGGCGCCCTTGGCGTCGAGATGATCGAGAAGTTTCGCCAGTTCGGCCAGCGTCTGCATCACCTGCCGGTGGGTCTGGTCGAGAGCCTCGAATGGCGGCAACGCAGGGACGGGCGGACGAACGGCGCGGGTCTTGGTGGCAGGCATGAATTCCTCTTGCGCGAGTTGGCGAGATTATTCGATGTGTCCCAGTGTAGAGCTTGTGCAGGATCAACTTGGGGTCAGAAGGTCGCATCGCTGTCGACTGCTGATCGGATCCCAGCCGGCGAAGCACGGCCCGCTCTCGGCGCGTCGGCAAGCTCGACTGCGGCCGCGCGCAGGCGGCACGTGAAGCCGAGGACCCGGGCGGAGCCGATGACGCGTTGACTTGAGTCATTCGCCACTCATTCAGTCGTTGTTCGGCCCGCAGCCGTGTGGGATGCTCTTTCGCGTCGGGTACACAAGGCTTCCCGACCTCGCAACGAACGGTTCAGGAGGGGGATCATGTTTCATCGTGAAGCGCGTTGGGGAACGGCGGCTGCGTGGTTCACCGCCGTGTTGGCGCTGTTCCTGTGCGGCGCTCCGGCGTTGGCACAGGCGCAGGCCAAGGCGCGGGCCTTCGACGCCAGCACCTGCTACCAGTGCCACGAGGCGATCAAGGCCTTTCATGCTGGCGCCGCGCACAAGTCGGTCGGCTGCAATGCCTGTCACGATGGTCTCGACGCGCACGGCGCGAAGGGCAGTGGGCGGCCCACGACCAAGGTCGGGTCGAACGCCTGCGGTGGCTGCCACGAGAACCAGTACCGCACGCTGTACAACATGAACTTCGAGAAGACGGCCCTCAAGGAGAAACGCCTTGCCGCCGGGCCGTCGCCGAACCCCGCGTTCGACAAGCTGATGATGCCGCACGGTTTCACGCGCGAGCACAACGAGCCGCGTTCGCACGCCTTCGCGCTGTACGACCAGGTGGTGGTCGACCGCGCCTTCGGCGGCCGCTTCGTCAACAAGGAAGGCAAGAGAGGGCTGGCCATGACGGGCGGCGACTTCAGGATCTGGGACGTGCTCGTCGACCAGTATCCCGGCGAGCCGCACAAGGCGTTCAAGCCGGGCACGGCAGCGGCCGCGAACCCGGTCTGCATGTCCTGCAAGTCGGCCGACCACATCCTCGACTGGGCTTACCTCGGGGACCCGGCGCCCGACGCGAAGTGGAGCCGGCTGTCCAAGGTCAACGAGTTCGTCAAGGACATCAACCACTCGCTGAACTGCATCTTCTGCCACGACCCGCACTCGGCCAAGCCGCGCATCATCCGCGACGGCCTGATCCAGGCCCTGACGCGCCCGGAGCAGGACACCTTGTGGCACAAGGACCCGAGGGGCGCGAAGATCGACGTCAAGGAGCTCGGCGTGCGCGGCTTCACGCGCAAGATCGCGCTGCTCGACCGCTACGACGTCAAGCTGCAGTGCGCCCAGTGCCACGTCGAGTACAACTGCAACCCCGGTACCGACCCGACCACCGGCAAGCCGATCGGCATGGACGATCAGCGCACCAACCACTTCCCGCTGAAGGACGTCAACGCCATTGCGCAGCACTACACCGACCTGAAGTTCCGCGACTTCAAGCACGGCATCACGGGCGCCATGCTGTGGAAGGCCCAGCATCCGGACGCCGAGACCTACTACAACGGCCCGCACCAGAAGGCCGGCGCCGAGTGCAGTTCGTGCCACATGCCCAAGGTGAAGGACGCGAAGACGGGCGAGGTCTTCACTTCGCACTGGCAGACTTCGCCGAAGCACTACATCAAGGACACCTGCCTGACCTGTCACGCCGCATGGAGCGAGAAGCAGGCCGTGTACGCCATCGACTCGCTGAAGAACAAGTTCCAGGGCAAGCTTCGTCAGTCCGAGTTCTGGCTGACCCGCTTCGTCGACAAGTTCGAGGAGGCGCAGAACCTCGGCGTCGAGGCCGCCGTGCTCGACGAAGCACGCCTCAAGCACTACGAGGCGCACGTGCACTGGGAATGGTGGACGGCGTCGAACGGCAGCTACTTCCACAACCCGGATCAGGCGCAGGATTCGATCAACAAGGGCATCGCGATCTCGCAGTCGGGCGTCAAGCTGCTCGACGAGGCGATGGCCAAACGCCGTGCGGCCGTGCGCGTGTCGAGCGCGGCGCCGGCCCCTGCTGCAACGAAATGAGGGCATGCGCCTGAAGGCAATCCGCGCACGGGTGGTCAGTGCACGCCGGCGTGGTTGACACCAGAGGAAAGCGGCTGTTGGCCGCGCTCGCCGCCGTGACGGCGGTGGCGGGCATCGCGCTGTACGCAGGGCGCGGCGATCCGGACGCCGGTGACGGGCCGCGTGCCGACCGTCCGGCGTCCGCGCGTGGCGCCGAAGTTCCTGCGGTGGCGACGCCCGACGCGTCGAACCCAGCCGAGCTCGAGCGTCACCTGGCCAGCCATCCCGCCGACGCGCGGGCGTTGGTCCTGAAGGCGCGGCTGGACATGCAGGCGCAGCGCTTCGAAGCGGCGGCAGGAGCCTACCAAAGGGCGCTCGAGGGCTCGTCCAAGGTGGCGCGGGACCCGGGCGTGTGGCTCGAATACGCCGAGGCGCGCGGCATGCTCCAGGGCGGGACCCTGACCGGTCAACCGCGGCAGGCGATCGACAAGGCGCTGTCGATCGACGCGGCGAATCCGAAGGCGCTCGACCTGGCCGGCAGTGCGGCCTGGGAGGGAGGAGAATTCACGACCGCAGCGCGTCACTGGAAGCGCCTGCTCGAGCAACTGGCGCCGGACAGCGCGCGCCACGTCGCACTGACCGCGGCGATCGAGCGGGCCGAGCAGCGGGCGCGGTTCGAGCTGCCGCCGGCGCGCTGATGTTTCTTGCAGGAGATCCCGTTTGAATACCGAAGACGTCGCGCTCGCGCGCAGTGCCCGGGTGCTCGATGCCGTTGTCGTCGGCGCCGGCATTTCCGGTCTGGTGACTGCTCATCGCCTGAAGCGCGCCGGCTTCGACGTGGGCCTGGTCGACGCCGGAGCGCGACCCGGCGGCGTGATCGGCACAGTGACCCGCGACGGTTGCCTGTACGAGCGCGGGCCGAACAGTGCGCTCGACACGACGCCATTGATCGGCGAACTCGTCGACGAGCTTGGCCTGAATGCGCAGATGCGCTTCGCGTCGGAGGCCGCGGCGAAGCGCTACGTCGTGCGCGACGGGGCGCTGACTGCGCTGCCGATGTCGCCCGGTGCATTCCTCTCGACGAAGCTCTTCTCGGCGTCGGCCAAGCTCGCGCTGCTGCGCGAGCCCTTCCTGCGCGCGTCGCCTGCCGATGCCGACGAGTCGATCGCGGCCTTCGTGCGGCGCCGCCTCGGTGCCGAGTTCCTCGACTACGCCATCGATCCCTTCGTCGCCGGCATCTATGCCGGTGACCCCGAGACGATCTCGGTGCGAGCCGCCTTCCCGAAGCTGCACGCGCTCGAGCAGCGCTGGGGCAGCCTGATCCGTGGCCAGATCCTCGGTGCCCGCGAGCGCCGGCAGCAGAAGGAGGCGGCGAAGAACACCGCCAAGAGTTTCTCGTTCGCCGGTGGCATGCAGGTGCTGACCGATGCACTCGCCGCGGCAGTGGGCGATGTCGCCCTGGACACGCGGGCGACGGGACTCACGCGCGATGCCGACGGCGTCTTCAGACTGCGCTGCGAGCAGCAGGGCGCGAGCGTCGATTGGCGGGCCCGCGCAGTGGTGCTGGCGACGCCGGCCGACAAGGCCGCGCCGCTCGTTCGCGAGCATGCGGCCGACGCCGCCGCCGCGCTCGAGGCCATCGCCTATGCGCCGGTGGCGACGGTGGCATCGGCCTATCGCGCTGCGGGCATCACGCACCCGCTCGACGGCTTCGGCTGCCTCGTCCCGCGCAAGGAGCGGCGCCGCGTGCTCGGCGTGCTGTTCTCGAGCACGATGTTCGAGGGTCGGGCGCCGGCCGGCACGGCGCTGCTGACGACCTTTGTCGGCGGGCAGCGCAACCCCGAACTGCCGGGCCTGGCCGAAGCCGACATCGGCGCGCTCGCCCACGCCGAGCACGCAGCGCTGCTCGGCGCGCGGGAGGCGCCGCAGTTTCAGGCCGTCACGCGCTGGCCGCGGGCGATCCCGCAGTACACGCTCGGGCACCAGGGCCGCGTGGCGCGCGCCGAGGCGGCGGCGGGGTCGCTGCCGGGCCTCTTCTTCTGTGCGAGCTGGAAGGGTGGCGTGTCGGTCGGTGACTGCATCAAGAACGGTCACGCCGAAGCCGCTGCCGTGACCGCCTACCTTCGCCGCTGACGCCCGGCCCGCGTTGCCGGACGCCGCAGCGCCGCCGCGCGCAGCGGGGTCGCGCCGGCGTGCCCTGGCCCGGCGGTCGCCGGGCCCGGTCTCGCGCCCGTGGTGCTTACAGATCGTCACCAGGAACTGCTGGACAAGCCGTGTATGTGGGATAGTATCCCATTCGGCTATGCCGCCAACGGACCGTGGCAAGCCGGCGGGCTGCGCCGGCGCGGCACGCAGGCGCGGCCGTCAAAACTACAGGAGCGAGCAATGAAGGTTCAACATCAAAGCAGACCGTTCTTTCAGTGGTCGGCCCTCGCGCTGGCCGGAGCCATGCTCTTCGGTTGCGGTGGCGGTGGCGACACCGGTGCGGGCCCGACCGCGCAACCGGCGTCGGTGCTGGTGAGCGAGTCCGCCACGATCCTGTCGGTCAGGGCCGAGGTGCCGGCGGGCACCAGCACGACGCACATCGAGATGCAATCGCTGCTCTACACATTTTCGGCGCAGGTCGACGCCGGCCCCAGTGCCGGTATGGTGCTGAACGGGACCCTGGTGCTCAAGGGCGAGAGCGAGGACGAAGCCGGCACCGAGATCGAAGGACGCTTCCTGCCCGACACCGTTGCCCCGGTGACGCCGGTGGCCAACGATGCCGAGTTGAAGGCCCAGTTCAAAGCCAGCCGCAAGGCCCTGAAGAGCGCCCTGCGGGCAGACGTCGATGCGTTGTCGGCGACCTTGAAGGCGGCGCTCGCCGCCGGCGCCGTGCCCGGCTCCGAGGAACACAGCGCGGCGCAGAAGGAAGCGCTGGCAGCGTTCAAGACCCAGTTCAGGCAGCGCATGCAGGAATACCACGCCGCCCTGAGCGCGCTGGTTGCCGACTACCGTGCCGCCACGGGCGGCGCATCGTCGGCCCCGGGTTCGCATGACGGAAGTGACGACGACCATGACGGCAAGGGCTATGAAGTCCACGGCACGATCGACGCGAACGGAGCGATCACGCTGACGCTGAACCTGGGCGACAAGCGCAAGCTGCGCGCCACCGGTACCGTTGCCGCCACCGATGGCAGCGCGAGCGGAACCCTGACCGGCCCGGCACGGGACGACCGGGGTACCTGGAGCGCGAGCGAGGTGACCGCGGTGCCCGCACCCGTGACGCCACCGCCGGTCGTGACGCCGCCGCCGGTCGTGACGCCGCCGCCGGTCGTGACGCCGCCGCCGGTCGTGACGCCGCCGCCGGTCGTGACACCGCCGCCAGTTGTGGTACCGCCCCCCGTCGTGACGCCACCGCCGCCGACCGTGGGGCTGGCGGAGTACACGACGTACTGCTCCGGATGCCACACCGCCAACGTCGCGGCCAATGTGATGAATGTCGCTCGTGCCAACACGGTGAGTGCGCTCGATGCCGCGATCGCCAAGATCGCAGAGATGAGAGCAATATCGCTGACGTCCCAGCAGAAGCTGGACCTGGTGGCCTACATCAAGAACCCCAGGTAGCGCGCGGGCCTGTGATCAGGCCGCGACCAGCAGGACGTGGAGCCGCCGTGGCCCGTGAGCACCGAGCTGGATCGTCTGCTCGATGTCGGCGGTGCGCGACGGCCCCGAGATGATGTTGACGCTGCGCGGCATCGGCAGCGCCGAGGCGCGCCACTGCGCCCAGACATCCTCGATGTGGCGCACGACCTGCGAGGCATGGACGATCACGATGTGGTTCTCGGGTATGAAGTTCAACGTGCTCGGCGTGTCGGGTCCTGACAGCGTGACGATGGCGCCCGACTCGGCCAGCGCGGCGAAGCAGGGCGTGACGCTGGTCTCGTCCTCGCGCACCGCAGCCCGGTGTGCGATCTCGAACCCCGCCGGCCAGTCGATCGCGGCGAGCGCCCTCGAGACGCACAGGCGGCGGCTCGCGCCGACCGATGCGACGAAGCGGGCCACCGCTTCGCCCGCCTCGGCGAGCGTAGCGATGCGCGCCAGCGTGGCCGACTTCTCGAGCATCTTGCCAGCGAAGCGCTCGACGAGGTCGCCGTCGAAGGCCGGCCGCGGGGCCTTGCCGCCGAGGGGCACGATCGCTGCAGGGGCTGCGTCCGAACGTCCGAGCGACTTGCGGATCTCGGCCAGCACGCGAGCGCGCCCGTCGTCGATGCCGGCGCTCATGGCCGCGCTCCCTTGCGCGCGCTCCACGCCTGCTGGAAGGTTCGCCCCTGCGGCGCAGGCAGGTCGCGCGTGTCGGTCCAGCCGCCGGCCAGCGGCAGCCTGCGCAGCACACCACGGCGGCGCGCGAAACGGCTCAGCAGCGCGATGGCGAAGCGCATCTTCAGGTGGTAGAGGCGAGGGCGCCTTGCCAGCGCGGCCCAGGCGCGCAGCGCCAGCCTGATCGGCGCCGGCGTCAGGCCGCTCTCGAACTGCTGGCGGCGCAATTCGCGCAGCAGGCCGGGCAGCGGGATCTTCACCGGGCACACCGTCTGGCAGCGGCCGTTCAGCGTGCAGGCGTTGGGCAGGTCGTAGGCGGTCGAAAGGCCGTTGATCAGCGGCGTCAGCACCGAGCCCATCGGGCCCGGGTAGACCCAGCCGTAGGCATGCCCGCCGATCGCGCTGTAGACCGGGCAATGGTTCAGGCAGGCGCCGCAGCGGATGCAGCGCAGCATCTCGCGGAACGGCCCGCCGAGCATCTTCGAGCGGCCGTTGTCGACGAGCACGACGTGGTACTCCTGCGGGCCGTCGAGGTCGCCGCCGCGCTTAGGCCCGGTGCTCAGCGTGGTGTAGGCGGTGATTTCCTGGCCGGTGGCGCTGCGCGCGAGCAGGCGCAGGAAGGTCGCCGCGTCGTCGAGCGTCGGCAGCACGCGCTCGATGCCGCTGGTGACGATGTGCACGCGGGCGAGCGTCTGCGTCAGGTCGCCGTTGCCCTCGTTCGTGACGATCAGGCTCGAGCCGGTCTCGGCGATCAGGAAGTTGCCGCCGGTGATGCCGACGTCGGCGCGGAAATAGTGCTGGCGCAACACCTGGCGCGCCTCGTCGACCATCTCGCCCACCTCGGTGAGGTGCTTCGTGTAGCCGAGGGGCCGGTGATGCTCGTCGAACAGGTCGGCCACCTGCTCGCGCGTCTTGTGCACGGCCGGCGCGACGATGTGGCTCGGCGGCTCCTTGGCGAGCTGGATGATGTATTCGCCGAGATCGGTCTCGATCACTTCGTGGCCGGCAGCCTCGAGCGCCGCATTCAGCCCGATCTCCTCGCTGACCATCGACTTGCCCTTGGTGATGGTCTTCGCGCCCGCCTGGCGGCAGATCCCGAGGATGATCCGGCGGGCGTCCTCTGCCGTCGACGCCCAGTGGACATGGCCACCCTGGCGCGTCACCTCGGCTTCGTAGCGCTCGAGGTAGGCGTCCAGGTTCGCGAGCACGTGTTCCTTCAGGTCACGGGCCCGTTCGCGCAAGGCCTCGAACTCCGCAAGGGCGCTCACCTGCTGCGCGCGCTTGTGCACGAAGCCGCCGCTGGCGTTGGCCAGCGCAGCCTGCAGCCGCGGGTCGTGGATCGCGATCGAGGCGCGCTTCGTGAAGGTCGAGCCTGCAGACTGCATCAGGTCTTCTCCGCCTCGCCGATCGATGGCTCGCCGGCCATGCCCGCCAGCAGCTCGGCAGTGTGGATCACGCGCAGCGGCAGGCCGCGCCGGCTGACGCGCCCGGCGATGTTGAGCAGGCAGCCGAGGTCGCCGCCGAGCACGGCGGTGGCACCGCTGGCCTGGACGTGGGCGATCTTGTCGTCGACCATCCGGGTCGAGATTTCGGGGTACTTGACGCAGAACGTGCCGCCGAAACCGCAGCACTCCTCGGTGCCCTGCATCTCGACGAGTTCCAGCCCCGTCACGCTCGCCAGCAACTTGCGCGGTTGCTCGCGCACACCCATTTCACGCAGGCCGGCGCAGCTGTCGTGGTAGGTGACCCTGCCGTCGTAGCGGGCATCGACCCGCTCCACCTTCATCACGTCGACGAGGAAGCTGAGCAGTTCATGGCTACGCCGGGAGAGGTCTTCGGCGCGGGAACGCCAGGCGGGGTCGTCGGCGAAGAGTGCCGGGTAGTCCTGTCGCAACGTGCCCATGCACGATCCCGACGGACCGACCACCGCGTCGAAACCTTCGAAGGTCTCGATGACCTGCCGTGCGATCGCGCGCGCATCGCCGCTGTCGCCGCTGTTCAGCGCCGGCTGGCCGCAGCAGGTCTGGCCGGCGGGCACTTCGACGCTGCAGCCCGCGTCCTGCAGGAGCTTGACTGCCGCGAAAGCGACGCTCGGTCGCATCAGATCGGCCAGACAGGTCACGAACAATCCCACGCGCATGGCAACTCCGGTCAGGTCGGCTCGCGGCGCGCCGTCGTTACGCCGCCCTGCTCGTGCGGGGCGCATCGGGTCGAAGCCGGCGAGCGCCGCCAGACTCTATCAGCCTCTCACGCGAGTCGGAGATCCGGTCGGAAGGGATTGACGAATATCATGTGAACCCGAGAGCTGCCCTTCCCACAAAGCCCCCCGGTCAAGGCATTGCGCATGCACGAGTCCATCTTCGATCCGCTTCACACCCCCTCGTGCAAGGTGGTGTGTTCGAACTGCAACTTGCGCGAGGTGTGCCTGCCCGTCGGGCTGACGCAGGAGGAACTCGAACACATCGACCACCGGCTCGTGACCGAGCGGCGCAAGGTGAACCGCGGCGAGACGCTGTATCGGGCCGGTGATCGATTCGAGTCCCTGTACGCGATCTGGACGGGCTTCTTCAAGACCCTTGTTTCGTCGACCGACGGGCGCGATCAGGTCACGGGGTTCCAGATGGGTGGCGAACTGATCGGGTTCGACGGCATCGGCAAGCGCTGCCACCAGGCCGACGCCGTGGCCCTCGAGGACTCGCAGGTGTGCGTGATTCCGTTCGACGCGCTGGAGGTGCTGTCACGCGAAGTGGTTTCGCTGCAGCAGCAGTTCCACCGCATCATGAGTCGCGAGATCGTGCGCAATCATGAAGTGATGCTGCTCCTCGGCAGCATGTATGCCGAGGAGCGGGTCGCCGCCTTCCTGCTCAACCTGACCCATCGCCTGCGCGTGCGGGGCTTCTCGTCGTCTTCGGTCGTGTTGCGCATGAGCCGCGAGGAGATCGGCAGCTTTCTCGGCCTCAAGCTCGAGACCGTCAGCCGCACGTTCTCGAAGTTCCAGGCCAGTGGCCTGCTGTTCGTGCGGCAGCGCCAGATCCAGGTCACCGATCCGGTCGGCCTGCAGGAACTTCTCGACGGTTCCGGCGCCTGACGCCTGCCGCTTCAAGCGGCGGGCGGCGTCCCCGCGGCCGGCGCCGGGTCTCGCCGGCGGCCCCGGTTCGGGCAGGTGTCGCACGAGATCTTGCTGCCATCCGGACCGAGCGCGGCGGGGCCACCGCACGAGCCGCGCAGGCAGGGGCGTCTGAACATCACGCCGACAGCCATCGCCGCGACGGCAATGCCGATCGCGCCGAGCGCGAGCAGGAAGACCGGCAGGAACGAGGCCAGCGCCATCGCGTTCAGGCCACGGTCCTTCCGCCCAGCGCGGCAAAGGCCGGGGTCTGCCGGTGGAGGAACGAACCGTCGCCCTGGCGCTCGACGAAGTAGGCTGCGAGCTGGTGCCGCGTGGCCGTCTCGAAGCCGCGGGCGGGCCCGAGCACGAACAGCGCGGTCGACCAGGCGTCGGCGTGCATGCAATCGTCGGCGACCACGCTCACCGAGGCCAGGGCATGGCCGACCGGAGTTGCAGTCGCCGGGTCGATCTCGTGCGAGTAGCGGCGCCCCTCGTGCATGAAGAAGTTGCGGTAGTCGCCCGAGGTTGCGAGGGCCTTGCCGTCGATCGGCACGATGAACATTGCGCGCTGCGGCAGGGCGTCGGGGCGCTCGACCGCCAATTGCCAGGGCCGACCCTCGGCATTGCGGCCACGGGCGCGGATCTCGCCGCCGACTTCGATCATGTAGTCGCCGAAGTCCAGGCGATCCAGCGCCTGCGCCGCCTGGTCCACCCCGAAACCCTTGGCGATGCCCGACAGGTTCGCGAGTACCGGAGCGTGCCGCGTCAGCGTGCCCGCAGCCACGTCGAGTGCCAGTGCTCCCGCGTCGCGTTCCCGCTGCAGGGCCTGCACCGACTGCGCAGCCAGCACGCGCCGAGGCCGGTCCGACGGGCCGAAGCCCCACTCGTCGACGGCGCGACCGAGCATCACGTCGAAGGCACCGCCGGAGGCGGCGTGCACCGATTGCGCGACGTCGAACACCCGCAGTGTCGGGTCGCTCAAGGCAAACGGCACGCCGACCCGGTGGCGGTTCAGGCGCGAGAGCTCCGAGCCGGCGTCGTAGTGGGACATGCGCGCGGTCACGTCGGCCAGCGCGTCGGCAACCGCGGCCTGCGCCGCGGCGAGCGCGGCGGCGGAAGTGCGCGGCGCGGCGATCTTCACGGTGTAGGAGGAACCCATCGCCAGGCCGCGAAAGACCGGCCCGCCGCCGCCAGCTGCCGAGAAGAGCAGCCCGCGCTCGCCGCAGCCGCTGGCGAGCAGCGCGAACGAGCCGAGCCCGGCCGCCAGGGCGGCGCGGCGGGTGGGCGAGGAGGGGGTGTTCATGTTGCTGCTCCGCAAGGATGTGGGGCGCCCCTCAGGGCGTGGAATCCGCGCTGCCGGCGCCGAGCACGGCTTCGAAGCGCTCCTGGCCGCGACGCACGACCTGGTAGACGAGGTCGCGCATCGACACCAGCCCGTGAACCTTGGGCCCGTCGATGACCAGCAGGTGGCGATGTCGATTGATGTGCATCAGCGCCATCGCCGCTTCGACCGTGGTGCCCGGCGAAACGAATCGCACGTTGCGCGTCATGACGAGCGAGATGGGCGTGGCCTTCGGGTCCAGTCCGGGCTTGACGACGCGCATCAGCAGGTCGCGCTCGGTGAAGATGCCGGCGACCAGATCGTCCTCGGTCATCACGAGCACGGCGCCGATCTGGCGCTCGGCCATCAGTTCGACTGCATCACTGACCGACGCCGACGCAGGCACCGTGAAGAGCTCGTCGCCCCCGTGGTCTCGCACCACGTCTTCCATCAGCAGCTTGTTCATGTCGGGTTCCCTTTGGGTCTGTGCACGGATCGCGTCGCGCATCAGCCGAAATCGTCGAGCAGGATGTTCTCGCGATCGACACCCAGCGCCAACAGCATGTCGATCACCGCCTTGTTCATCACGCCGGGGCCGCACATGTAGTACTCGATGTCTTCCGGCGCGGCGTGCTGGTTCAGGTACTGCTCGCGCAGCACGTTGTGGATGAATCCGGTGGCGCCCGTCCACTGGTCTTCGGGCAGCGGTTCCGACAGCGCCAGGTGCCACTCGAAGTTCGGGTTGGCGGCGGCGAGGGCATCGAACTCGTCGACATAGAAGGCTTCCTTCAGGCTGCGCGCACCGTACCAGAAGCTCATCTTGCGTGTGGACTTCAGTCGCTTCAACTGATCGAAGATGTGCGAGCGCATCGGCGCCATGCCGGCCCCGCCGCCGATGAAGCACATCTCCTTGTCCGTTTCCCGTGCGAAGAACTCGCCGAACGGGCCGGAGACGGTGAGTTCGTCGCCCGGCTTCAGGTTGAAGACGTACGAACTCATGATGCCGGGCGGGATGTCGGTGCGGTAGCCGGGCGGGAAGGCGATGCGGATCGTGAACAGCAGTTCACCTTTCTCCAGCGGGTAGTTGGCCATCGAGTAGGCGCGTTCGATCGGTTCGGTCAGTACCGACTTGAAGCGCCAGAGGTCGAACTTGTCCCAGTCTTCGCGGTAGGGCGCCTCGATGTCGAAGGACTTGAAGTCGATGCGGTGCGGCGGACATTCGAGCTGCATGTAGCCGCCGGCGCGAAACGGGACCTCCTCGCCCTCGGGCAGCGCGAGCTTGAGCTCCTTGATGAAGGTGGCGACGTTGTGGTTGGAGATGACCTTGCAGGTCCACTTGCGCACGTCGAAGATCTCCGGCGCGATTTCGATGGCCATGTCGCGCTTGACCTTGACCTGGCACGCCAGCCGGCAGCCGCGCCTGGCGTCGCCGCGGTTGATGTAGCCGGTCTCGGTGGGCAGCAGCGCGCCGCCGCCCGACTTGACGATGACTTCGCACACGCCGCAGGCGCCCTTGCCGCCGCAGGCCGAGGGAATGAAGATCTTCTGGTTCGACAGCGTGCCCAGCAGCGTGTCGCCGGCGGCCACCTTCAGCGCCTTGGCGGGATCCTCGTTGATCGTGATCGTGACTTCGCCCGACTGCACGAGACGACGGCGCGCGCCGAGCAGCAGCGCCACCAACGCCAGCACGACGACCGTGAACATCACGACGCCGGAGACGACTTCGGTCATGTGCCGGCCCTCAGAGCTGGATGCCCGAGAACATCATGAAGGCGACCGACATCAGCCCCGCCGTCACGAAGGTGATGCCCAGGCCGCGCAGGCCGGCAGGCACGTCGGAGTAGTTCATCTTCTCGCGGATCGCGGCGATCGCCACGATCGCGATCATGAAGCCGAGGCCGGAGCCGAAGCCGAACACCACGCTCTCACCCAGGGTGTAGTTGCGCTCCTGCATGAAGAGCGATCCGCCGAGGATCACGCAGTTCACCGCGATCAGCGGCAGGAAGACGCCGAGCGTCGTGTACAGCCCGGGCATGAAGCGGTCGACCGCCATCTCGACCACCTGCGTCGCGGCGGCGATGGTACCGATGAACAGGATGAAGGCGAGGAAGCTCAGATCGACCTTGGCCAGCGCCGGCGACAGGCCCGCCAATGCACCCTCGGCGAGAAGGTAGCGCAGGATCAGGTTGTTCAGCGGCACGGTCAGCAGCTGCACGAAGACCACCGCGGCGCCCAGGCCGATGGCGGTCTCGACCTTCTTCGAGCAGGCGAGGAACGAGCACATGCCCAAGAAGAAGGCGAGCGCCATGTTCTCCAGGAAGATCGAGCGGATGGCGATGTTCAGCAGGTGTTCCATCGCTCTCAGTCCTGTTCCTGGAGCTCGGGCTTCCAGGTGCGCAACGCCCAGATGATCAGCGCGATCATGAACAGCCCCGAGGGGGCCAGCAGCATCAGGCCGTTCGGTTCGTACCAGCCGCCGTTCTTGGTCAGCGGCAGCACGACGCGACCGAACAGCGTGCCGGCGCCGGTGAGCTCGCGCACGAAACCCACCAGCAGCAGGATGAGCGAGTAGCCGAGGCCGTTGCCGATGCCGTCGAGAAACGACAGCCACGGCGGGTTCTGCATCGCGAAACCCTCGGCGCGGCCCATCACGATGCAGTTCGTGATGATCAGCCCGACGAACACCGAGAGCTCGAGCGAGAGTTCGTACAGCGTCGCCTTGAGCACCTGGTCGACGACGATCACGAGCGACGCAATGATCGCCAACTGAACGATGATGCGGATGCTGCCCGGTGTGTGGTTGCGCACCAGGCTGACGGCCAGGTTGGCCAGCGCGGTGACCAGCGTCACGCCGATGCCCATCACGAGCGCCTTGTCCAACCGTGTGGTCACGGCCAGGGCCGAGCAGATCCCGAGCACCTGCACCGCGATCGGGTTGACGCTGACGACAGGGCCGAGCAGCACCGCCCTTTCGTGACGCCCGAATATCGCCGGACCTGCACTCATGACGCGCCTCCGCTGCGGACGTTCTTCAGGTACGGCGCGTAGCCGTCGGCCGACAGCCAGAAGCGCAGCACGCGCGTGACGCCGTTGCTCGTGATCGTGGCGCCCGACAGGCCGTCGACGTGGTGCGGGTCCTTCTCCGGCGGTCCGGCCTGGCCCTTGATCACCGCGAGCTGCGGCGTCCAGTTCGCGTCGTAGGCCTTGCGGCCGACCCACAGGGCCTGCCACTGCGGGTTCGAAATCTCGCCGCCCAGGCCCGGAGTTTCCTTCTGCTCGTAGAACGTCAGGCCGCGCACGGTGTTGCCGTCGACGTCCATCGACAGCAGGCCGTAGATCGTTCCCCACATGCCCATGCCTTCGATCGGCAGCACGATCTGCTCGTCCTTGCCGTCGGACGACTTGACCACATAGACCGCTCCGATGTTCGGCAGGCGGGCGATCTGGGCGTCGTTGGGCGGGGCGGCACGCGACTGCGCCGGGTCGTTGCGAGCCTTGCGCTGCTTGTAGTTCACGGCGTCGAACCTGTCTTCCGGCACGAGCCGGCCAGTCTGCAGATCGACCGCGCGGACGTGAACCCGGCGCTCGAAGATCTGCCCCATCTCGGCCGTGGTGAGCGACTGCCCGGGCGTGACCAGCCCGGCAGCGAGGAGCACGTTCTTCTGCTTGTACAGCAGTGCGTTGGCCTCCTGTCGTTCGCTCAGGCCGACCGCAGCGGTCGACACCAGCAACGCGCAGACGATGCTGACGGCCGTCGCGAACAGGATCGTGTAGCGGGTCGAATCAAGTCTGGGCACGGCGCTTGCCCCTTCGGCGCAGGTTGGCCTGCACGAGCAGGTAGTCGATGAACGGTGCGACCACGTTCATGAACAGGATGACGAGCATCGCCGATTCCGGATAGGCCGGATTGAAGACGCGGATCAGGACGATCAGCGCGCCGATCAGCAGGCCGTAGATCCAGCGCCCGGTGTCGGAGAACGGCGAGGTCACCGGGTCGGTGGCCATGAACACGGTGGCGAAGGCCCAGCCGCCGGCCGCCATGTGCCACCAGAAGGGCACTGCGAGGTAGGGATTGGTGGCCGACCCGATCGCGTTGAAGAGTGTCGCCATGCCGATCGTGCCGAGTGCGACGCCGGCCATCGTTCGCCAGGAGCCGATGCCGGTGACGATCAGGATGATCGCGCCGATCAGGCAGGCCAGCACCGAGGTCTCGCCCATCGAACCGGGCTCGAGGCCGATGAAGGCGTTCCACAGCGAGTAGCCCTGCTCGGCGAACGGTGTCGTCATCTGCCGCATCTGCGCCAGCAGCGTCGCTCCTGAGAAGCCGTCGTGCGCGGCGGCTGCGGGCAGCGCAGTCCAGACCTGGTCGCCCGACATGCTCGCCGGGTAGGCGAAGAACAGAAAGGCGCGCGCCGCGAGTGCCGGGTTGATGAAGTTCATGCCGGTGCCGCCGAAGACTTCCTTGCCGAGCACGACGCCGAAGCTGATCGCCAGCGCGGCCTGCCACAGCGGCGTGTCCGGCGGCAGGATCAGCGGGAACAGGATGCCGGTGACGAAGAAGCCCTCGTTCACCTCCAGCTTGCGCACGATCGCGAACGTGACTTCCCAGGCGAGCCCGACCAGCATCGTCACGGCATACAGCGGCAGGAAATACAGCGCGCCGTGGACCACGTTGGCCGCCAGGCTGGTCGGCGAGTAGCCCGTGCCGAGCAGCGCGATCACGTCATGGCGCCAGCCCGTCAGCAGCGCGACCCTGGCCGGGTCGAGCGCCAGGTTGGCTTGGAGCCCGGTGTTGAACATCGCCATGAAGACGCAGGGCAGCGCCGCGATGACGACCAGGATCATCATCCGCTTCAGGTCGATCGCGTCACGCACGTGGGCGCCCGTCCGAGTGACCTTGGCCGGGGCGTAGAAGAAGGTGTCGGCCGCCTCGTAGAGCGGATAGAAGCGCTCGAGCCTGCCGCCCGGATGGAAGGGCTTGCCGATGCGGTCGAGAAGGTCGCGCAATCGTCGCATCAGGCAGTCTCTTTCGCGATGCGGCCGAGCGCGTCTCGCAGCAGCGGCCCGTACTCGGCCTTGCCCGGACAGACGAAGGTGCACAGCGCGAGATCCTCTTCGTCGAGTTCCAGGCAACCCAGCGCCTCGGCGCGTTCGTCGTTCTTCATCAACAGCGCGCGCAGAAGGAAGGTCGGCATCAGGTCGAGTGGCATGACCCGCTCGAAGGCGCCGATCGGCACCATCGCCCGGCTGCCGCCGTTGGTCGTCGTCGTCAGGGCGAGCCTGCCGCCGCGGCGCCAGGCGCCGAGCACGACGCCCCAGACCGAGAACTTGTCGGCGCCGGGCGCGATCCAGCCCAGCAACTCGCGTTCACCGGCTTCGGCGAGCACGGACAGTTGCTGGTGGTAGCGGCCGAGGTAGCCGTGCACCTCGCCCATGGCAGTTCGCCCGTCGAGCACCGAACCGGAGACGACGCGTTGCCTGCCGGTGCGCGATCTGGCCGTCGGTCAGTGCGACGGTGGCGGCGCCCAGGCGCGTGCGCAGCAGCCGCGGTTGCAGCACGCCGGGACCGGCGAGCGAGACGACCCGCGTGACGTCCAGCCGGCCGGTCGTGAACAGGCGTCCGATCGCCGCGACGTCCTGGTAGCCGATGTGCCAGACGGTGCGCTCGAGGTCCACCGGGCAGAGGAAGTGGATGTGCGTGCCGGCGTTCCCCGCCGGGTGCGGTCCGCCGAAGACCTCGACCTTCACGCTGCCGCCGGCGGGCACGGTCACGGCCGAGCCCGGCGCGACGCAGACGAAGGTGCTGCCGCCCGTGAGCTTGGCCAGGCAGGCGACGCCGGCCTGGAAGTCGGCCATGCGCCCGGCCAGCACGACGTCGACCGACGGCGCGTGCGGCCGCGTGTCCATCGCGGTGATGAAGAGGGCGCGGGGCGAGGTCGCCGGCGGCGGCACTCTGGAGAACGGACGCGTGCGCAGCGCCGCCCACAGACCCGATTCGATCAGCAGCGCGCGCACCTCGTCGGCCGACAAGCGTTGCGGCGGGGCCCCGGTGTAGCTCGCGAACGGCAACTGGGCGTCTTCGGCGTCGTCACCGTCGACGGCGATGGTCAGCGACTGGAAGGCGCGGCGCTCGCCCCGGTGAATGGCGGTGACGGTGCCGGCGGCTGGCGCGGTGTAGCGCACGCCGGGGTTCGTCTTGTCTTCGAACAGCACTTGTCCGCGTCGCACGGCTTCGCCCGGCTGGACCAGGAAGGTGGGCTTGAGCCCGACGCAATCTTCAGCGAGGACGCCGACGAAACGGCAGTCGTGGGCCAGATGGATGGCCTGCTCCGGATCGCCGGCCAGCGGCAGATCGAGACCCCGCCTCAATCGATGACCGACCACGACTTGCCCTCCATGGAACGATGGTTTCGACGGGCCTGCGGTGCCGCACCGGGCCAGCCTGTCGGACGCAACAGCGCCGCAGTGTCCATGAAGCGCGCCCGCGCGGCATGACCTGTGTCAAATGGCAGCCGATGGGTCGCCACCGCCTCGGCCGCCGCAGCGGGCGGCCGAGGCGTCCCAGTCCATTGATCCAGGTTAAGAGCGTGTTCCGCCTGGCGTGCAAGACTCGACCGCTGTTCCGATCGACCCGAAGGCCCGACATGTACAAGATCATCCGCCGAGAAGCGTTCTCGGAAACGACCTTCCTGTGGGAGGTGCTCGCGCCGGACGTCGCCCGCTCGGCCGAGCCCGGACACTTCGTGATGCTGCGCCTGCACGAGGGCGGCGAACGCATTCCGCTCACCGTGGCGGACTACGATCGCGAGCGCGGCACGATCACGATGGTGATCCAGGCGCTCGGCAAGACGACGCTGGAGATGCGCGATCACTACAAGGCGGGCGACAGCATCGTCGACTTCGTGGGTCCGCTCGGACTGCCGCAGCATGTGAGCAAGGCCGGCCACGTGGTGCTGGTCGGTGGCGGCCTCGGCGTGGCGCCCGTCTACCCGCAGTTGCGCGCATTCAAGGAGGCGGGCAACCGCACCACCGGCATCATCGGCTTTCGCAGCAAGGACCTGGTGTTCTGGGAAGAGAACTTCAGCCGCTACTGCGACACGCTGATCGTCTGCACCGACGACGGCAGCTACGGCAAGCCCGGCTTCGTCACCGCGGCGTTGAAGGAGGTCCTGGAAACCGACCGGCCCGACCTGGTCGTCGCGATCGGCCCGCTGCCGATGATGAATGCCTGCGTCGAGACGTCGCGGCCGTTCGCGGTGAAGACCATGGTCTCGCTGAACGCGATCATGGTCGACGGCACCGGCATGTGCGGATCGTGTCGCGTCACCGTCGGCGACGAGATCAAGTTCGCCTGCGTCGACGGGCCGGACTTCGACGGCCATCAGGTCGACTTCAAGGAACTGATGCTGCGCCAGAAGCGCTTCAAGGGCGAAGAGGCCGCGGCGAGCAGCGACTACGCGCATGTGTGCAACGTCGAGAAGACCTTGTTCGAGCTGGGCAAGACCAACTACAAGAAGTACAAGGACCTGGCGCCGCACGCGACCAAGATGCCCGAGCGCGACGCGCTCGAGCGCTCGCGCAACTTCAAGGAGGTCAACCTCGGCTACTCGATGGCCGACGCGCTGGCCGAGGCCGAACGCTGCATCATGTGCAGCAAGCCGGCATGCATCGCCGGCTGCCCGGTGTCGATCGACATCCCGCGCTTCATCCGCCACCTGCTGGTGCGTGATGTCGACGGCGCGCTGGCCGTCATCAACGAATCGAACCTGTTCCCGTCGGTCTGCGGTCGCGTTTGCCCGCAGGAGTCGCAGTGCGAGGCGCAGTGCGTCGTCGGCCGCAAGCTCGAGGCGGTGGCGATCGGACGGCTCGAGCGCTTCGTCGGCGACAGCGCGCGGCCGCGCAAGGCCGAGGCGCAGCGCTTCGAGCGCAGCCTCGGCAAGGTGGCGATCGTCGGCTCGGGCCCCTCGGGGCTGGCGGTGGCGGCAGACCTCGCCCGCTACGGCTGCGACGTCACCGTCTTCGAGGCGCTGCACGTGGTCGGCGGCGTGCTGCAGTACGGCATCCCGGCCTTCCGCCTGCCGCGCGAGATCATCAGCCGCGAGATCGACAACCTCAAGGCCATGGGCGTCAGGTTCGAGACCAACAAGGTCATCGGCAAGACCTTCTCGGTGCTGCAGTTGACCGCCGAGATGGGCTACGACGCCGTCTTCGTGGGCGTCGGTGCAGGCGCACCGGCCTTCCTGGGCATCCCGGGTGAATTTGCCGGCCAGGTCTATTCGGCCAACGAGTTCCTGACCCGCGTCAACCTGATGGGTGGCGACAAGTTCCCCTACCTCGACACACCGGTCACGCTCGGCAAGAGCGTGGTCGTGATCGGCGCCGGCAACACGGCGATGGACTGCCTGCGCGTCGCCAAGCGGCTGGGCATACCGACCGTGCGTTGCGTCTACCGTCGCTCGGAGGCGGAGGCCCCGGCGCGGATCGAGGAACTGCGCCACGCGAAGGAGGAAGGCATCGAGTTCTTCTTCCTCCACGGGCCGGTCGAGATCCTGACCGATGCCGACGGCAACGTGCGCGGCATGAAGGTGCAGAAGATGGTGCTCGGCGACCCCGACGAGAAGGGCCGCCGCCAGCCCATCCCGCAGGACGAGTTCCTCGACCTCGACTGCGACACCGTGATCTACGCGCTGGGCACCAAGGCCAACCCGATCGTCACCAAGTCGACGCCGGGGCTGGCGCTGAACAAGTGGGGCTACATCGTGGCCGACGCGGCGACGCAGGCCACGAGCGTGCCGGGCGTCTTCGCCGGCGGCGACATCGTGACCGGCGCCGCCACCGTGATCCTGGCGATGGGTGCCGGCCGCCGCGCGGCGCGCGCGATCGGCGCGTACCTGGCCGGCGGCAAGAGCGCCTGGCCAGTCACCCAGGCCGACGCCGACGCGTTCGTTGCGCCCGTCGCGATCGACGCCTCTTCAATCCAAGCCCCCAGCGAGATTCCATCATGAGCATCTGCCCCCGCTGCAAACGCGAGCTCGAAGACGAAGAGGCCTACATCTGCTGTGCAGGAGTCGAGTTGCGCTGGCGCTGCGCCGACTGCCACAAGGTCAGCGAGGGCTTCGCCTTTCCCTATGGCATGTGCCCGCACTGCAAGGGCAAGCTCGAGCTGCTCGACCGCGACAAGATCGAAGGCGGCCAGGCGATGGAGGCCGTGCGCAAGGCCTTCGAGATCGAGCTCGGCGGCCACGCGTTCTACGAGCGTGCTGCGCGCGAGGCGGGGGACCCCACGCTGCGCGAGCTGTTCGGTCGCTTCGCTGCGATGGAAATGGAGCATATGGACACGCTGTCCAGGCGCTACCACGCCGAACTGCCGGCTGCGGCCGTCGACTTCCAGTTCGATCGCGCGGCCATCTTCTCCGGCGTCGACCGCAAGCCCGAGGATCCGGCCAACCTGTTCCGCATCGCCATCGCCTTCGAGCAGCGGGCTGTAGATTTCTTCGGCCGCGAGGGCGAGAAGGCACCAGCCGGGTCGGTCGAGCGCGGGCTGTACAAGGAACTCGCCGCCGAGGAACGCGAGCACGTCGCGCTGCTGACCACCGAGTTCCGCCGCTGGGAAGCCGGCAAGGCAGGCATCCTGTAGCCGCGCAAAGCGCGGACGACCGACACTTCCGCGACGGCACGACGCTGTCGCATTGGCCATTGACGCGAAGAGAACACCATGACCGAACGCTCGCATGTGCTGGACGGCAACGAAGCCGCCGCACGGATCGCCCACCTGACCAGCGAGGTGATCGCCATCTACCCGATCACTCCGTCGTCCACCATGGGCGAACTGGCCGACGAATGGTCGGCCAAGGGCCGCAAGAACATCTGGGGCATGGTGCCGCAGGTGATCGAGATGCAGAGCGAAGCCGGCGCCGCGGGCGCGGTGCACGGCTCGCTGCAGGCCGGCGCGATGACCACCACCTTCACCGCGTCGCAGGGCCTGCTGCTGAAGTTGCCGAACATGTTCAAGATCGCCGGCGAGCTGACGCCGACGGTGTTCCACATCGCCGCGCGCACGCTGGCCACCCACGCGCTGTCGATCTTCGGCGACCACAGCGACGTGATGGCCGCGCGCACGACGGGCTTCGCACTGCTGGCTGCCTCCAGCGTGCAGGAGGCGCAGGACATGGCGATGGTCGCGCACATGGCGACGCTGAAGTCGCGGGTGCCCTTCCTCCATTTCTTCGACGGCTTTCGCACCAGCCACGAGGTGAACAAGATCGAGCTGCTGTTCGAGGAGGACGTGCGCTCGCTGATCGACGAGGAACTGGTCGTCGCGCACCGCAGCCGCGCCCTGAACCCTGACCGGCCCGTGCTGCGTGGCACGGCGCAGAACCCGGACGTGTTCTTCCAGGCACGTGAAGCCTGCAATGCCTACTACACGGCGGTGCCGGGCATCGTGCAGGAAGCGATGGACCGCTTCGCCAGGCTGACCGGCCGTCGCTACAGCCTGTTCTGGTACAGCGGCGACCCGGACGCCGAGCGTGTGCTGGTGCAGATGGGCTCGGGCGTGGGCGCCTCACGCGAGGCCGTGGACAAGCTCGTTGCCGCCGGTGAAAAGGTCGGCCTTCTCACCGTTCGCCTCTACCGCCCGTTCGACACGAAGGCGTTCGTCGCGGCGCTGCCAAAGTCCGTCCGCTCGATCGCCGTGCTCGACCGCACGAAGGAGCCGGGAGCGATCGGCGAGCCGCTGTACCAGGACGTGGTCACTGCGCTGGTCGAGGCCTGGCCGCAGGACGCGACGATGCCGCGGGTGATCGGTGGCCGCTACGGCCTGTCGTCGAAGGAATTCACGCCGGCGATGGCCAAGGCCGCGCTCGATGAACTGCAGGCCCAGCAACCCAGGCGGCATTTCACCGTCGGCATCGTCGACGACGTCACGCACCTGTCGCTGAAATGGGACCCGTCCTTCGAGACCGAGGCCAAAGGCGTCACCCGCGCAGTGTTCTATGGCCTGGGCGCCGACGGCACGGTGGGTGCCACCAAGAACACCGTCAAGATCATCGGCGAGAACACGCCGCTGCACGCCCAGGGCTACTTCGTCTACGACAGCAAGAAGTCGGGTGCGATCACCGTGTCGCACCTGCGCTTCGGACCGAAGCCGATCGAATCGACCTACCTGATCGAGCAGGCCGACTTCGTTGCCTGCCATCAGTTCGAGTTCATGGAGAAGCTCGACGTGCTGGCGCTGGCCCGCCCGGGCGCGACCTTCCTGCTGAACAGCCCCTACGGGCCCGAGCAGGTGTGGGACAGGCTGCCGCGCGAAGCGCAGGAGACCATCCTCGCCCGCAAGCTCAGGTTCTACGTCGTCGACGCGCTGGCGGTGGCCAAGCAGGCCGGGCTCGCCGGGCGCATCAACACGGTGACGCAGGCCTGCTTCTTCGCGATCTCCGGTGTCCTGCCGCGCGACGAGGCGATCGCCGAGATCAAGGAGTCGATCCGCAAGACCTACGGCAAGCGCGGCGAGTCGGTGCTGAACCGCAACTTCGCGGCAGTCGATGCGTCGCTCGCGGCGCTGAGCGAAGTCGAGCTGCCCGCCAGTGCCGATGCCACGGCGAGGCGCAACCCGGTGGTCTCGCGCGCGGCGCCCGACTTCGTGCGGCGCGTGACGGCGATGATGCTCGACGGCAAGGGCGACCTGCTGCCCGTGTCGGCGTTGCCGGTCGACGGCACCTTCCCGACCGGCACGACGCAGTGGGAGAAGCGCGGCATCGCGCATGAGATCCCGATCTGGGACGAGACGATCTGCACGCAGTGCGCGATCTGCCCGCTGGTCTGCCCGCACGCGGCGATCCGCATGAACGTCTTCTCGCCGGAGGAAATGCAGCGCGCTCCGGCGGGCTTCAAGGCCGTGCCCTGGGCACGCAAGGACGGCGGTGCGCTCGACGGCCTGATGTACAGCCTGCAGGTCGCCCCCGACGACTGCACCGGTTGCGGCATCTGTGTGGACATGTGCCCGACGCGCAGCAAGACGGCGGTCAAGCACAAGGCGATCAACATGGCGCCCAAGCTCGAACACCTCGAAGTCGAGCGCGCCAACTACGACTTCTACCTGAGCCTGCCCGAAGTGCGCCCGTCGATGGACAGCATCGACGGCCTGCGCGGCTCGCAACTTCGCATGCCGCTGTTCGAGTACTCCGGTGCCTGCTCGGGTTGCGGCGAGACACCGTACCTGAAGCTGCTGTCCCAGCTCTACGGAGATCACCTCGTGGTGGCGAACGCGACCGGTTGCTCGTCGATCTACGGCGGCAACCTGCCTTCGACACCCTGGTCGCAGAACGCGCAAGGGCAGGGCCCGGCCTGGGCGAACAGCCTGTTCGAGGACAACGCTGAATTCGGTCTCGGGATGCGCCTGGCGCTCGACGCGCAGCGCGACCTGGCGCAGATGCTCGTCGCCGCCTTGCGTGTGCAGATCGGCGACCCGCTGGCCACCGAACTCCTCGAATCGCCGCAGGACACCGACGAGCAGATTCGCCTGCAGCGTGAACGCGTCAAGCGATTGAAGGCGATCCTGCCGCGCCTGGGCACGCCCGAAGCCGGGCGCCTGCTGGCGGTGGCCGACAGCCTGGTCGTGCGCAGCGTCTGGATCGTCGGCGGCGACGGCTGGGCGTACGACATCGGCTACGGTGGGCTCGATCACGTGCTGGCCTCCGGCCGCAACGTCAACATCCTGGTTCTCGACACCGAGGTCTACAGCAACACCGGCGGCCAGGCGTCGAAGTCCACGCAGCGCGGCGCGGTGGCCAAGTTCGCCGCCGCCGGCAAGGCCATCGGCAAGAAGGACCTGGGCATGATCGCCATGGCCTACGGCAACGTCTACGTGGCGCAGGTGGCGATGGGCGCCAACCCGGTGCAGACGGTGCGCACCTTCCAGGAGGCGGCGGCCTGGAACGGGCCTTCGCTGATCATCGCCTACAGTCACTGCATCGCGCACGGCATCGACATGGCGACCGGCATGAGCCACCAGCGCGATGCCGTCAAGAGCGGCTACCTCAACCTGTACCACTACGATCCGCGGCTCGGGATGGGGGGTGCCGATCAGCCGCTGAAGCTCGATTCGCGCAAGCCGACGCTGCCGCTGGAGCAGTTCATGCTGAAGGAGGGTCGCTATGCGATGCTGGCGCAATCCGACCCGGCGCGCTCCAAGCACTTGCTGAAGGCCGCGCAGCACGATGCGGATGCACGCTGGCAGCTGTACGAACAGGTGGCGGGGGTGCACCGCGTGGTGACCGAGGGGGGCCCTGCGAGTGCCGACGGCGACCCGCCGTCCGGCCCGCAGCCGGCACCTGCAGTGGACAGTGAGAACAAACCCAAGGCGGCACCCGCGCCGGAGGCATCATCATGAGCGTCGATCTCCGTACCCGCTATCTCGGCCTCGAATTGCGGCACCCGATCGTGGCGTCGGCCTCGCCGATGACCGGCTCGATCGACAGTCTGAAACGGCTGGAGGACGCGGGCGTCGCTGCCGTCGTGCTGCCTTCGCTGTTCGAGGAACAGATCGAACACGACGAGTTGGCAGCCGACGACCTGATGAGGCAGGGCGCCGAGCTGTCGCCGGAGGCGCACGGTTTCTTCCCCGAGATGGAGTCCTACCGCACCGGGCCCGACCAGTACCTCGCGCTGATCGCCGACGCCAAGCAGGCACTGTCGGTGCCGGTGATCGCCAGCCTCAACGGCCACACGGCGGGCGGCTGGACAAGTATTGCGCGCCAGATGCAGGAGGCCGGCGCCGACGCGATCGAATTGAACGTGTATTTCCTGGCGACGAGCCTGGACGACACCGGCGCCGGCGTCGAGCAGCGCTATGTCGACCTCGTCGAATCGGTCTCGCGGCAGGTGGGCATCCCGGTGGCCGTGAAGGTGGGGCCGTACTTCAGCGCGATGGCCAACATGGCGGCGAGACTCGCGAAAGCGGGCGCGTCCGGATTGGTGCTCTTCAACCGCTTTCTGCAGCCCGACATCGATCTCGAGGAACTCGAGGTGTCGCCGCGCCTGGTGCTTTCCACGTCGGACGAGCTGCGCCTGGCGTTGCGCTGGATCGCGATCCTGCGCGGCCGCGTCGGTGCCAGCCTGGCGGCCACGGGCGGCGCGCACACGCCCGACGACGTGCTCAAGCTGCTGCTCGCGGGTGCCGACTGCGTGATGCTGGCCAGCAGCCTGCTCGGCAAGGGTCCGAACCATGTCGGTGCACTGGTGCGCGGCGTGCAGGCCTGGATGACCGAGCGCGAATACACGTCGGTGGCGCAGATGAAAGGCTCGCTCTCGCAAGAGTCCTGCCCCGACCCCGCCGCCTTCGAGCGCGCCAACTACATGAAGGCGCTGCAGTCCTACACCAGCCAGTTCGTCTAGAGTTCGCTCACGCCGCGGGCGGCGTAGGAACCTGGACCCCTGCGGGCCGTAGGCCCGTCCAACATTCACGACGCGAAGGAAATTGCGATGGCTCTCTTGATCAACGACGACTGCACTGCCTGTGACGCCTGCAAGCCGGATTGCCCGAACGAGGCGATAGCCGTCGGCTCGCCGATCTACATCATCGATCCTGCCAAGTGCACGGAATGCGTCGGTGCGCACGACGAGCCGCAGTGCGTCCTCGTCTGCCCGGCCGACTGCATCGTCCCCGACCCCAATCATGCGGAGACGCGCGAACAGCTACAGGCCAAGTTCGAGAGCCTGCACACCTGAGCAGGCGTGAAGAGATCAGAGATCAATCGCCGCGATGCGGTTGATCTGAATCAAGGGGACTGACCCCACCTGCGGCGAAGATGCCGCGGGTCGACGCACGTGTGACAACCAGCCGTCGACGCCTGAAGGGCACATCACATGAATCAAGGCTCCATTCTTGGCGCGGGCACCCGCGCCGTTGCTGCGCGACCCCTGCGCAAGAGCGTCTGGCCGGCGCGCCTGGACTGGATGCAGAGCGTCAGCGGGCTGATCCTGGCGCTCTTCATGTGGGGTCACATGTTCTTCGTGTCGTCGATCCTTCTCGGCAAGGACGCGATGTGGACGGTGACCAAGGCCTTCGAGGGCTACTTCGTCTTCGGTCGATCTTTCCCCTGGCTGGTCTCGCTTGTCGTTGCCGCGATCTTGGCACTGGTCGTGACGCATGCAATGCTCGCGGTGCGCAAGTTCCCGATCAACTATCGCCAGTACCGCTCGTTCCGCGACCATGCAAACACGATGAAGCATGGCGACACCGATCTGTGGTGGTGGCAGGTGGTGACGGGCTTCGCGCTGTTCTTCATGGCGTCCGTCCACCTCTACATCATGCTCACGCGACCCGAGAGCATCGGCCCGTTCGGGAGTGCCGACCGCATGTGGACGGATCATTTCTGGCCGCTCTACCTGGTGCTGCTCTTCGCGGTGGAACTGCACGGCGGCATCGGGTTGTACCGGCTGGCCGTGAAGTGGGGCTGGTTCACCGGCCCCGAGCCGAACGCTGCGCGCAAGCGTCTGAAGACGCTCAAGTGGGCGCTGACGGTGTTCTTCCTGGCGCTCGGCCTGGCGACGCTGGCCGCCTACATCAAGATCGGCATCGAACACGCGCCGAAGGCGGGCGAACCGTACACACCGGCCTGGGCGCAGTCCACGGCCATTGCGCCAAAGTGAGGGCGCGTCAATGAAGATCATCTACACCGACGTGCTCGTGATCGGCGGCGGGCTCGCAGGCTTGCGCGTGGCCATCGGCGCCAAGCGGCGCGGCCACGACGCCGTCATCCTCTCGCTCGTGCCGCCCAAGCGTTCGCATTCCGCCGCCGCGCAGGGTGGCATGCAGGCCTCGCTCGCCAACGTGATCAAGGGCCAGGGCGACAGCGAAGACGTGCACTTCGAAGACACCGTGCGCGGCAGCGACTGGGGCGCCGACCAGCGCGTCGTGCGCATGTTCGTCAACACCGCGCCGAAGGCCGTTCGCGAACTCGCTGCCTGGGGTGTGCCGTGGAGCCGCGTCAAGCGCGGCGACCGGCAGGTGATCATCAACGGCCAGAAGGTCACGCTGACCGAACGCGACGAGGCCCACGGCCTGGTCGCGCAGCGCGACTTCGGTGGCACGAAGAAGTGGCGCACCTGCTATGTCTCCGACGGCACAGGCCACGCCATGCTGTTCGCCGTCAGCGACCGCGCCATCGCCGAGTCGATTCCGGTGCACGAACGCATGGAGGCGATCGCCTTGATCCACGAGGGCGGGCGCTGCTACGGCGCCGTGGTGCGCGATCTCGTGACCGGCGAACTCAGCGCCTACGTGGCCAAGGCGACCGTCATCGCCACCGGCGGCGCCGGAAGGCTCTATCGCGTGACGACGAATGCCGTCATCTGCGAAGGAATCGGCACGGCGATCGCGCTCGAGACCGGCATCGCCACGCTCGGCAACATGGAGGCGGTGCAGTTCCACCCGACCGGCATCTTCCCGGCCGGCATCCTGGTCACCGAGGGCTGCCGTGGCGACGGCGGGCTGCTGAAGGACGTGGACGGTCACCGCTTCATGCCCGATTACGAGCCGGAGAAGAAGGAACTCGCCTCGCGCGACGTCGTCTCGCGACGCATGGAAACCCACATCCGCAAAGGCAAGGGCGTGCCATCGCGCTTCGGCGAACACCTGTGGCTGGACATTACCCAGCTGGGCAAGGCCCACATCGAGAAGAATCTGCGCGAGGTGAAGGAGATCTGCGAGTCCTTCCTCGGCATCGACCCGGTCGAGAAGATGATCGCGGTGCGTCCGGCCCAGCACTACACGATGGGCGGCGTGCGCACCGATCACACGGGCGAGAGCCCGACGATGAAGGGCCTGTTCGCCGCCGGCGAAGCGGCTTGCTGGGACATGCACGGCTTCAACCGCCTGGGCGGCAACTCGGTCGCCGAGACGGTGGTCGCCGGCATGATCGTCGGCGACTTCGTCGCGGACTTCTGCGACCGCTCCGACAACGAAGTGCGCATCCCCACCGGGCTGGTGCGCGAATTCATCGCAACGGAGAAGGCCAAGCTCGACCACCTGACATCGGGTGGTGGAACCGAGGACGCCTCGGTGCTGCGCATCGCGATGCAGGAGATCATGACGGCCAAGGTCGGTATCTTCCGAACGGGGGCCGATCTCGGGTCCGCGGTGACGGAGTTGCAGGCCCTGCTCGAGCGCAGCCGTCGCATCGGACTGAGAAGCGCAGCCGCGGGCGCCAATCCCGAACTCGTCACCGCCTACCGCACCCAGAAGATGATCAAGCTCGCGCTGTGCATCGCCTACGGCGCCGCGCAGCGCACCGAAAGCCGGGGCGCGCACTTCCGCGAGGACTTCCCCCGCCGCGACGACTCACAGTGGCTCCGGCGCACGCTGGCGTCCTGGAAGGGCGAGTCCGACACGCTGCCCACGTTGAACTACGAGCCGCTGGACGTGGGTGCGATGGAACTGCCGCCGGGCTGGCGCGGCTACGGCGCGAAGGACTACGTCGACCACCCGGACACGCCGGCGCGCGCCGCCGAGGTGGCCGCGCTGCGCGAGCGCATGGCCAACGCGCCGCGCTTCGACGTGCAGCAGGCGCTGATGCCCTACGACGAGATGTTGCCTGACAGCCTGCGCGGTCGCAACGAACGCATCGACGAGCCATTCAAATGAGACGGGACCCCATGATCATCCCCATCCATCCCGTCAAGTCCGCGTTCGCGGCCGAGGCGCCCGCCGGAGCGACGTCGACCCGGCACCTGAAGATCCGCGTGCTGCGCTTCAACCCGCAGCAGCCCGACGTGGCGCCGCACTGGCAGACCTACGAACTCGAAGATTCGGCCGGCATGACGCTGTTCATCGCACTGTCCGAAATCCGCGAGAAGCTCGATCCGTCGCTGCAGTTCGACTTCGTCTGCCGCGCCGGCATCTGCGGCAGTTGCGCGATGCTGGTCGACGGCCGCCCCGCGCTCGCCTGCCGCACGCTGACGCAGAATCTCGGCGACGAATTCACGCTCGCGCCGCTGCCGTTCTTCGAACTGATCGGCGACCTGTCGGTGAACACCGGCAAGTGGTTGCGCGCGATGAGCGAGCGCTTGCAGGCGTGGGTGCACCAGCAGCAATCCGACCCCGATCTGACGCGGCTCGAGGCGCGCATGGAGCCCGAGCTGGCCGAGCAGATCTACGAACTGGAGCGTTGCATCGAGTGCGGCTGCTGCGTGGCGGCCTGCGGAACGGCGCGCATGCGCGAAGACTTCGTCGGCGCGGTCGGCCTGAACAAGATCGCGCGCTTTCGCCTCGACCCGCGAGACACGCGCAGCGACGAGGACTTCTACGACCTCATCGGCGACGACGACGGCGTGTTCGGCTGCATGTCGCTGCTCGGCTGCCACGACGTCTGCCCGAAACAATTGCCGCTGCAGACCCAGATCGCCTTCGTGCGGCGCAAAATGGTTGCGATGGGCTGGAAGTGATTCCCATCGGCTTCAGCCGACGCAGATCGGTTGCCTCGACACGGCCTACCGCCATTGAACAGGAGACTTTGATGAACCCCAGAACCTCTCGCCGCCACGTGCTGGCCATCGTTGCCGCCGTCGCCGGCACATTCGCATTCGCCGCGCCGGCATCGGCACAGGCGCCGATCGTCATC
The DNA here is from genome assembly GCA_963802435.1 of uncultured bacterium. Taxonomy (GTDB): domain Bacteria; phylum Pseudomonadota; class Gammaproteobacteria; order Burkholderiales; family Burkholderiaceae_C; genus CAIKUF01. The sequence continues at coordinate 294,997 of CAWDIT010000011.1, read as the reverse complement.
AAGTTCAGCCACGTCGTCGCCAACGACACGCCCAAGGGCAAGGCGAGCGAGTTCTTCGCCAAGCGCGCCGGCGAGCTGACCGGCGGCAAGGTCAAGGTCGAGGTCTACGCGAACAGCACACTCTACAAGGACAAGGAGGAGATGGAGGCGCTGCAGATCGGTGCGGTGCAGATACTTGCGCCTTCGCTCGCCAAGTTCGGCCCGCTCGGTGTCAGGGAGTTCGAGGTCTTCGACCTGCCGTTCATCTTCGACAACTCCGATGAGCTGCACATGGTCACCACGGGCCCCGTCGGCAAGCAACTCTTCACCAAGCTCGAAGCCAAGGGCATCCACGGGCTGGCGTACTGGGACAACGGCTTCAAGTCGTTCTCGGCCAACAAGCCGCTGAAGTCGCCGGATGACTTCAAGGGCCTGAAGATGCGCATCCAGTCGTCCAAGGTGCTCGAGGCGCAGATGCGTTCGCTGGGCGCCCTGCCGCAGGTGATGGCCTTCTCCGAGGTCTACCAGGCGCTGCAGACCGGTGTCGTCGACGGCACCGAGAACCCGCACTCCAACCTCTACACGCAAAAGATGCACGAGGTGCAGAAGCACATGACGGTGACCGACCACGGCTACCTGGGCTACGCCGTCATCACGAACAAGAAATTCTGGGACGGCCTGCCGGCCGACGTGCGCGGCCAGCTCGAGCAGGCCATGGCAGAGTCCACCACCTTCGCCAACAAGATCGCCAAGGAAGAGAACGACGGCGCGCTCGAGAAGGTCCGCGCCTCCGGCAAGACCCAGATCTATACGCCGACACCACAGGAACGCATGGCGCTGAAGAAGGTGATGGTCAAGGTGCACAAGGAGATGGAGTCGCGCATCGGCAAGGAAACTATCGAGACCGTCTACAAGGCGACAGGTTTCGACCCGACCAAGCTCTGACGAAGCCCCTGGCCGCCGCCGCTGCGGCCCGCCCCCTGGTTGAGCACGGAGGAGACAGACGATGCTCAAGCTGCTGGATCACCTGGAGGAATGGCTGATCACCTTCCTCATCGCGGCCGCGACGCTGATCATCTTCGCCGCCGTGGTGCACCGCTACGCCTCGGGGGTGGCTGTTCCCGTCGTGCAGGACTGGCTGCTGACGCTGGACTTCGGCTGGGCGCAGGAACTGTGCATCATCATGTTCGTGTGGATGGCCAAGTTCGGCGCCGCCTACGGCGTGCGCACCGGCATCCACGTCGGCGTGGACGTGCTGATCAACCGCCTGTCCGAAGGGCCACGTTCCAAGTTCATCATCTTCGGCCTGTCCGCCGGGGCGCTGTTTACCGGCACGATCGGCACCCTGGGCGCCGTCTTCGTCTGGGAGAACGGCGCGCACTATGCGGTGTTCAAGGCCCTTGGGCTGAACATGGCAGACCTGTTCGAAGGCCCGACCACTCCCGACCTCGAATGGCCGACCTGGATCGTCTACTGCGCGGTGCCGTTCGGCTCGGCGCTGATGTGCTTTCGCTTCCTGCAGACCTGTGTGGGGTTCGTCCGTAGCGGCGAGTTGCCGCACCACGACCACGGCCATGTCGAAGGCGTCGAAGAAGTGGACTTGCTCGCCCCGGGCGAAGAAGACCGCGTCTTTCGCATGGACGATGACCTGCATCCACGCGATGAAGGCCCGGCCGGCATTCCGCGAAGCTTCGACGAAGGCGACGGGGGCCGCGCATGAACGCCGTCATCATCTTCGCGCTGCTCGCCGGCCTGATGATCACCGGCATGCCGGTGTCGATCTCGCTCGGCCTGACGGTGCTGACCTTCCTGTTTGCCTTCACCCAGGTGCCGATCGAGGCGGTGGCGATGAAGCTCTTCACCGGCATCGAGAAGTTCGAGATCATGGCGATCCCGTTCTTCATCCTCGCCGGCAACTTCCTCACCCACGGCGGCGTGGCCAAGCGCATGATCCGCTTCGCCACCTCACTGGTCGGCCATTGGCCGGGTGGCCTGGGGCTCGGCGCGGTGGTGGCCTGCGCGCTGTTCGCCGCCATCTCCGGTTCGAGCCCGGCGACGGTCGTGGCGGTCGGTTCGATCCTGATCCCGGCGATGGTCAAGTCGGGCTACCCGGTGCGTTTCGGCGCTGGCGTCGTGGCCTCGGCCGGCGGGCTGGGCATCCTGATTCCACCGTCGATCGTGATGGTGATGTATGCCGTTTCGACCAACAGCTCGATAGGGGCGCTGTTCATGGCCGGCGTGATGCCAGGCTTGTTGCTGGCGACGATGCTGCTGGCCACGACCTGGTACCGCGCCTGGAAGAACGGTTACCCGAAGGAGCGCCGTGCGCCCTGGGGCGAGCGCTGGACTGCTTTTCGCGAATCCATCTGGGGCCTGGCGCTCATCATCGTCGTGATGGGCGGCATCTACTCGGGCATCTTCACGCCCACCGAAGCGGCGGCGATGAGTGCGGTCTACGCCTTCTTCGTGGCGGTGTTCGTCTACAAGGACCTGAAGCTGAAGGACGTGCCGAAGACGCTGCTCGCCTCGGCCAACATGAGCGCGATGCTGCTCTACATCATCACCAACGCGATCCTGTTCTCGTTCCTGCTGACGCACGAGAACGTGCCGCAGGCGATCTCCGCGTGGCTGCTGTCGAACGGGCTGGGAATGATCGGTTTCCTGCTCGCGGTGAACGTCCTGTTGCTGGTGATGGGCAACTTCATGGAACCCTCGTCGATCATCCTGATCACCGCGCCGATCCTGTTCCCGATTGCGATGACGCTGGGCATCGACCCGGTCCACTTCGGCGTGATGGTCACGGTGAACATGGAGATCGGCATGATCACGCCGCCGGTGGGCCTGAACCTCTACGTCGCCAGCGGCATCAGCAAGCTCGGACTGAGCGAGATGACGGTGGCCGTCTGGCCGTGGCTGCTGACGATGCTCGTCTTCCTGGTGCTCGTCACCTACTGGCCGCCGCTGTCGATATGGCTGCCGCGGGCACTCGGGATGATGTGATGAGATCGATGGAGAGCGAGGGGTCGGGTCTCGAGACCTGAACCCCTCGCCGCCAACCCGATCGACTGATTCACGCGCGCCACCTACAGCCCCGGTCCGCGCGCGAGATTCATCGTGCTCTCACGCGCCGCGGGCGGGTCTTGCCGGTGCGGGCGGGAAGCTCGTGTAGTGGTCCCCGCCAATCTGGCACCGAGTTGGTCTAGGTCAATGTCCTTCGCAGCACAGCGCCTATCGTCGCCAAGCAGGCGTTACTGTGTGCTCGAAGCGGGCCGAGGCAGCGCCGGAATTCAAGTCGGTTCGCTCCCGAGCCGAATAAGCGGCGTGTCTTGAGCCGGTGCCAGCTCGCCACCGAGAGGCTGCAATGTTCAGTGTTCGCATCAGAAACATGATGGAGCTCGAGAAGATGCTCATGACCTCTTCGCAGACGAGCGTGAGCGACGCTGCGCAGCTGATGGCCAGCGCGCGCGTCGGTGCCGTGATGGTGGTCGACAGCGAGAAGCTGGTCGGCATCTTCACCGAAAGGGACGCTGTCTTTCGCGTCATTGCCCCGGGACTCGAGCCCCGGACCACGAACCTGGCCGACGTGATGACGCCGTCGCCGGTCACCGTCGATCCCGAGCGGAGCTTTGGCTTCGCGCTGCAGCTGATGCACGAGCATGGTTTCCGCCATGTGCCCGTGGTCGAGAACGACCGGCCCGTCGGCATCGTGTCCGCGCGGGACGCGCTCGATCCGGAGATGGAAGACTTCATCTGCGAGGCGCAACGGCGCGAAGGCATTCGGTGAGCTGAAGCGCCCGAGATCCCTGCGGTCGCTGCCCCCGAGGGGCACTCGACCGGCCTGGGGGGCATGCCGGGCCGCCCGGCGCGCCTTGCCGTCAACCTGATCCATATCAAGATCGGCCGCATTTCACCGGCCTGCTGCCGCGGGCCCGCTACACTCGCGGCCATGCGCAGGAACACCCGTCGCCACCTGGTAGCCTGGATGATCGGCGTGCTGCTGTTCACGCAGTGGCTCACCGCCTCCTACGCCTGCCCGGCCGTCGCCGGTCCGCTCGCGGGAGGGGGTCAGGCCGTCATTGCGCAGGCGGTGTCCGACTGCCATGGCATGACGGCGGGGGTCATGGATCCGGAGAATCCCTCGCTGTGCAGAGCGCACTGCGACCCCGACCATCAGGCGCCGTCGCAGGCATCGGCAGGCGACGCGCCCGCTCCGGCGCCGATGTGGTTCATCGTCGAAGTGTTCGACACGTTCGACGACGCCGGCCAGCCGGCACACCAGCAGGCCGTCGCTCGAACTGCGGCACCGCCGGGCTGGCCACCGCTCTACCTGATCCACGGGGTTCTCCGCAACTAGTCCGCAACACGGGCGGGCGCGGCGCCTTGCGGCCCGCGCCCGCCGTTGACGGGACCGGGCCGTTCGCGCCCGCGTCTGTGTGCCGTGGACAGGAGAACCTCTCATGCAATCGAGTACCCCGGCGGGTCGCCCCGCCGAACGCGTGCTGTGCGCGATGCGGCGCGCGCCGGCCAGCCTGCTCGCCGCGCTTTGCTTCGCGACGGCGCCGGCAACGGCGCAGTCCGTTCAGGCGCTGAGCTTCGAGCGGGCCCAGGCGCTGGCCGTCGAGCGCGCACCGATGCTTGCCGCGCGGGCGGCGTCGGTCGACGCCGCCGACCAGCTCCGCACCAGCGCCAACCAGTTGCCCGACCCGCGGCTGCTGGCGGGCATCGCCAACCTGCCGATCAGTGGCGCGGATCGCTTCTCGCTCTCGGCCGAGCCGATGACGATGAGCAACATCGGCCTGATGCAGGACGTGCCGAACGGTGCAAAGCGCGCCGCCCGCGTGCTGGGTGCCGAAGCCCGTGCCGAGCGCGAACGCGCGCTGCTGGAGGCCGAGCGCCTCGCCGTCCAGCGCGAGGTGGCGCAGGCCTGGCTGATGCGCTATTTCGCCGAGCGCCAGCTTGCGCAGTTCCAGAAGCTCGAAGCCGAGAACCGCCTGTTGCTCGACACCGTGGCCTCACGCGTTGCCGGGGGCAGGGCGATGCCCGCCGACGCCACCATGGCGCGGCAGGAGGCCCTGATGCTGGCCGATCGGCGCGACGAACTGGCGCGCGAGCGCGCCAAGGCCATGGCCACGCTGGCGCGCTGGCTGGGTGACGAGGCTTCGCTGCCGCTCGCCGGCAGCCCGCCGGCGCTGAAGGTCGAGCCGGCGGCGCTGCAGGCCAGCGTCGAACAGCAGGCGGACCTGCGCGTCTTCGAGCCGATGCTGCGGATGACGAATGCCGAGGTCCAGGAAATGGAGGCAGCGAAGAAGGGCGACTGGAACTGGGAGTTCATGTACTCCAAGCGCGGCTCGGCCTACGGTGACATGGTGTCGGTCCAGTTCACGTTCGAGTTGCCCTTCTGGGCCGAGCAGCGGCAGGACCCGCAAGTCGCCGCCAAGCAGAAGGAGGCCGAGCGCATCGGCGCCGAACGCGACGACCTGGCCAGGCGGCGGCGCGAGGACATCGGCTTGCAACTGGCCGAACTCGACGAACTCTCGCGCAAGCTCGATCGCCTGCGCGGGGCATCCGAGCCGCTGGCCAACGAACGCGTCGCGCTGTCGATGGCGGCCTACGAGGGCGCACGCGGCGACCTCGCTGCAGTGCTGGTCGCGCGCCGCGAGCGCGCCGAACTCGGACTTCGTGCGATCGAACTCGAGGCGCGGCAGTACGCACTGCGCGCCAGGCTGAACTACCTGATTGCGGAGCAACGTTGATGAAAGAACAAACTACTTCGGCGCAGGCTCCTGCCGCGCAGCGCAGTGATCGCGGAGCCGACCATGTGACATTCGAGCTGGGCACGGTCGCTGCGACGGTCGTCGTCGTGGCGGTGCTGGCCGCGGCCGTGGGGTACGGCGTGGCCCACTGGCGCACCCTGACCGGAGCCGAGGAGGGTGGCGCAGCACCGGTGTCGGCCGCAGCCTCCGCCGGCGCGGCCAGTGCCGACGGGCGCAAGGTGCTGTACTGGTACGACCCGATGAAGCCCGAGGCGCGCTTCGACAAGCCCGGCAAGTCGCCCTTCATGGACATGGAGCTCGTGCCCCGCTACGCCGACGAGGCCGTCACCGGCGGCGTGCAGGTCGACGCGCGACTGGCGCAAAGCCTCGGCCTGCGCCTGGCAACGGTGACGCGCGAAGTCGTCTCCAGCGGCATCGAGGCCGTCGGCACGCTCGGTTTCAACGAGCGCGACGTGGCGATCGTGCAGACCCGCACGGCGGGCTTCGTCGAGCGCGTCTTCGCCCGCGCGCCGGGCGACGTGATCGCCGCCGGCGCGCCGCTGGCCGACGTGCTGGTGCCCGAATGGGGTGGCGCGCAGCAGGAATACCTGGCCGTGCGCGCCACCGGCGACGCGGCGCTCGCCGCGGCGTCGCGCCAGCGGCTCGTGCTGCTCGGCATGCCCGAGGCAATGATCCGCGAGGTGGAGCGCAGCGGCCAGCCGCGGCAGGTGATGACGATCACCGCGCCGGTCGGCGGCGTGATCCAGGAGCTGATGGTGCGCGCCGGCATGTCGCTCGCGCCCGGCATGACGCTGGCGCGCATCAACGGCCTCGGCACGATGTGGCTGGAAGTCGCGGTGCCCGAGGTGCACGCCGCCCTGCTGACCCCGGGCGCATCCGTGAAGGCCACGCTGGCGGCGTACCCGGGCGAAAAGTTCGACGGCCGCATCGCCGCCGTGCTGCCCGAGGCCGCGCGCGAGACGCGCACGCTGCGCGTGCGCATCGAGCTGCCCAATCGTTCGGGCAAGCTCAAGGCAGGCATGTACGCGCAGGCTTCGATTGCCGGCGCGCAGCAGGAAGCGCTGGTCGTGCCGAGCGAGGCGGTGATCCGCACCGGACAGCGCGCCGTGGTGTTCGTCGCCGGTGAGGCGGCCGGGCAGTTCAGCCCGGTCGACGTCGAGCTCGGGCGCGAGGTCGGCAGCAAGCTGGTCGTGCTGAAGGGCCTCGCCGCCGGCCAGCAGGTGGTCGCTTCGGGCCAGTTCCTGATCGATTCCGAGGCGAGCGTGACCGGCATGGTCGGTCGCTCGCAGTTGCCCGCGGAGATGGGCAAATGATCGAAGCCCTGATCCGCTGGTCGGTCGGCAACCGATTCCTCGTGCTGCTGATGACGGTGTTCCTCGCCGCCGCGGGCATCTGGGCGGTGCGGTCCACGTCGATCGACGCGCTGCCCGACCTGTCGGACGTGCAGGTCATCATCCGCACCAGCTACCCCGGCCAGGCGCCGCAGATCGTCGAGAACCAGGTCACCTATCCGCTGGCGACGACGATGCTCTCGGTGCCCGGCGCGAAGACGGTGCGCGGTTTCTCGTTCTTCGGCGACAGCTTCGTCTACGTGCTGTTCGACGACGGCACCGACCTGTACTGGGCGCGTTCGCGTGTGCTCGAATACCTGAACCAGGTGCAGGGGCGCCTGCCACCCACCGCGAAGACCTCGCTCGGGCCGGACGCCACCGGTGTCGGCTGGATCTTCCAGTACGCGCTGGTCGACCGCAGCGGCAAGCACGACCTTTCGCAACTGCGCGCGCTGCAGGACTGGTTCCTGAAGTACGAGCTGAAGAGCGTGCCCGACGTGGCCGAGGTCGCCACCGTCGGCGGCATGGTCAAGCAGTACCAGGTCGTCGTCGACCCGACCAAGCTCGCGGCCTACGGCATCCCGTTCGAGCAGGTGCGCATGGCGCTGATGGCGGCCAACCAGGAGACCGGCGGGTCGGTGCTCGAACTGGCCGAGGCCGAGTACATGGTGCGGGCCAGCGGCTACCTGCAGACGCTGGACGACTTCCGCGCCGTGCCGCTGATGGTGAAGAACGGCGTGCCGGTGCGCCTCGGCGACGTGGCCGTCGTCCAGACCGGCCCCGAGATGCGCCGTGGCATTGCCGAGCTCGACGGCGAAGGCGAGGTGACGGGTGGCGTCGTGATCCTGCGATCGGGCAAGAACGCGCAGTCGGCGATCGCCGCGGTGAAGGCCAGGCTCGACGACCTGAAGAAGAGCCTGCCCGCCGGCGTCGAAATCGTCACCACCTATGACCGCAGCCAGCTCATCGAACGCGCGATCCGCAACCTGACAGCCAAGCTGATCGAGGAGTTCGCGGTCGTCGCGCTGGTCTGCGCCCTCTTTCTGTGGCACCTGCGCTCGTCGCTGGTGGCGATCATCTCGCTGCCGCTCGGTATCCTGGCGGCGTTCATCGTGATGCGCTGGCAGGGCATCAACGCCAACATCATGTCGCTCGGCGGCATCGCGATCGCGATCGGCGCGATGGTCGATGCGGCGGTCGTGATGATCGAGAACGCGCACAAGAAGATGGAAGCCTGGCAGCACGCGCATCCAGGCCAAGTGCTGAAGGGCGAGGCGCACTGGAAGGTGATGACGGACGCCGCCGTCGAGGTCGGCCCGGCGCTCTTCTTCAGCCTGCTCATCATCACGCTGTCGTTCATCCCGGTGTTCACGCTCGAAGCGCAGGAAGGGCGGCTGTTCGGCCCGCTCGCCTTCACGAAGACCTATGCGATGGCGGCGGCGGCCCTGCTGTCGGCAACGCTGATCCCGGTGCTGATGGGCTACTGGATCCGCGGCCGCATCCCTGACGAAAGGCGCAACCCGATCAGCCGCGTGCTGATCGCGCTCTACCGCCCGGTGCTCGACCGCGTGCTGCGCTTTCCGAAGGCGACGCTCGTCGTCGCCGTGCTCGCGCTGGCCACCACGGCCTGGCCGATGCTGCGTCTGGGCGGCGAGTTCCTGCCCCCGCTCGACGAAGGCGATCTGCTCTACATGCCCACCGCGCTGCCGATGCTGTCGGCGGCCAAGGCAGGCGAGTTGCTGCAGCAGACCGACCGCATGATCAAGACCGTGCCCGAGGTGGCGCGCGTGTTCGGCAAGGCCGGCCGCGCGGAAACGGCGACCGACCCTGCGCCGATGGAAATGTTCGAGACGACGATCCAGCTCAAGCCGCGCGACCAGTGGCGCCCGGGGATGACGCCCGAGAAGCTGGTCGACGAGCTCGACGCCGCCGTGAAGGTGCCGGGGCTGGCGAACATCTGGATCCCGCCGATCCGCAACCGCATCGACATGCTCGCCACCGGCATCAAGAGCCCGATCGGCGTCAAGGTCTCGGGCACCGACCTGCGCGCCATCGACCGCATCGCCGGAGAGATCGAACGCGTCGCGAAGGCGGTGCCCGGCGTCGGTTCGTCGCTCGCCGAGCGCCTGACCGGCGGCCGCTACGTCGACGTGCAGATCGACCGCGCCGCCGCCGCCCGCTACGGCCTGAACATCACCGACGTGCAGGCCATCGTCGCCGGTGCGATCGGCGGCGAGATGGCCGGCGAGACGATCGAGGGGCTGGCGCGCTTCCCGATCAACGTGCGCTACCCGCGCGAGCTGCGCGACACGCCCGAGAAGCTGCGCCAGCTGCCCTTCGTCACGCCGATGGGCCAGCAGATCACGCTCGGCACCGTGGCGCGCATCGCGCTCGCCGACGGCCCGCCGATGCTGAAGAGCGAGAACGCACGCCTGTCGAGCTGGGTCTACGTCGACGTCCGCGGGCGCGACCTCGCCTCGGTCGCGGGCGACCTGCGGCGCGCCGTCGCCGCGAACGTGAAGCTCGAGCCGGGCATCAGCGTCGCGTACTCGGGGCAGTTCGAGTTCATGGAACGCGCCAACGCGCGCCTGAAGGTCGTCGTGCCGGCGACGCTGCTGATCATCTTCGTGCTGCTGTACCTCACCTTCAAGCGCTTCGACGAGGCGCTGATGATCATGGCGACGCTGCCGCTCGCGCTGACCGGAGGGGTCTGGTTCCTCTACGCGATGGGCTACAACCTGTCGATCGCGACGGGCGTCGGTTTCATCGCGCTCGCCGGCGTGAGCGCCGAGTTCGGTGTCGTGATGCTGATCTACCTGAAGCACGCGCTGCAGGAGCGCCTCGACAAGGGCGCCGAGCAGACCGCAGAAGTTGTAGACGACGCAATCCGCGAAGGCGCCGTGCTGCGCGTGCGGCCGAAGGCGATGACGGTGGCGGTGATCCTCGCCGGCCTCGTGCCCATCGTCTGGGGCAGCGGCACCGGCTCGGAGGTGATGAGCCGCATCGCCGCGCCGATGCTCGGCGGCATGATCACCGCGCCGCTGCTCTCGCTGCTCGTCGTTCCCGCGGCGTATGCGCTGATGCGGCGAGGCAGGGCGAAGGAGCAGGATCAGCCTTTGGCGTAGTGCACTCTGTTGCGCGCCCGACAGTGGCCGTCTGCAAGCGCGCCGTCAGCACTCGACGATATTGACCGCCAGCCCGCCGCGCGCCGTTTCCTTGTACTTGGTCATCATGTCGGCGCCGGTCTGGCGCATCGTCCTGATCACCTGGTCGAGCGACACGTGGTGCGTGCCGTCGCCGCGCAGCGCCATGCGCGCGGCGTTGATTGCCTTCACCGCGGCAATCGCGTTGCGCTCGATGCACGGGATCTGCACCAGCCCGCCGACCGGGTCGCAGGTCAGGCCGAGGTGGTGCTCCATGCCGATCTCGGCCGCGTTCTCGGCCTGTGCCGGCGTGCCGCCGAGCGTGGCGCAGAGCGCGCCGGCGGCCATCGAGCAGGCGACGCCGACCTCGCCCTGGCAGCCGACCTCGGCGCCCGAGATCGATGCGTTCTCCTTGTAGAGCATGCCGATCGCCGCCGCGGTGAGCAGGAAGTCGATCACGCCGGCGTCGGTGGCGCCGGGAACGAAGCGCGTGTAGTAGTGCAGCACGGCGGGCACGATGCCGGCCGCGCCGTTCGTCGGCGCCGTGACGACGCGCCCGCCGGCCGCGTTCTCCTCGTTCACCGCGAGCGCGTAGAGGTTCACCCAGTCGAGCACCTGCAGCGGATCGCGCAGCGCCGCCTCGGGGTTGCTGCAGAGTTGCCGGTACAGGTCGGCGGCGCGGCGGCGCACCTTGAAGCCACCCGGCAGCGTGCCACTGGCCCTGCAGCCGCGCACGACGCAGGCCTGCATCACGCCCCAGATCTTCATCAGCGCGGCGTCGATTTCGGCATCGCTGCGCCAGTGGCGCTCGTTGCGACGCATCAGCGTGGCGATCGAGCAGCCTTCGCGTTCGGTCAGCATCAGCAGGTCGTCGCCGCTGTGGAAGGGCAGCGGCAGCACCGTCGCGTCGGGCGCGATCACCTTGTGCAGGCTGCCGTCGCCGGCCACCTCGTCGCTGACGACGAAGCCGCCGCCCACCGAGTAGTACTGGCGCTGTGCGATCTCGCCACCTGCCGCGTCGAATGCGGTGAAGCGCATGCCGTTGGCGTGGAAGGGCAGCGTCTCGCGGCGGTGGAACACGAGGTCGGTCTTCTCGTTGAAGCGAACGGCGTGCGTGCCGAGCAGACGCAGGCCGTGCTCGGCGCGGATCGCGTGCAGCTGCGCGGGGATGGCGTCGACGTCCACCGTGTCGGGCTCGAAGCCGGCCAGGCCGAGCAGCACCGCCTTGTCGCTGCCGTGGCCCTTGCCGGTGGCGCCGAGCGATCCGTAGAGCTGAACGCGAATCCTCTGCGTCGCGTCGAGCCGGCCGTCGTGCGCCAGCCGCAGCGCGAACAGCCGCGCGGCGCGCATCGGCCCGACGGTGTGCGAGCTGCTCGGCCCGATGCCGATCTTGAAGAGGTCGAATACTGAGACGGCCATGACGGTGGGTCCTCGGGCGCTGCGTCTGCTGCAAGACGCGGCGGCTTGCGCATTGTCCGCCGGAGCCCGTTGCGGCGACGGCAGGCCGCGGCAGGAATGCCCCTGCCGGGGGCATAGAATTGCCCCGTTGCGAAGTCCGAACGGCTTGTCGGCGCGCCGCAACCCCGTGCTTCCATCCACAGCCGAACGGTTCGACATGCACCGCTCGCTGTTTTCGCCCCGCTGCGCATCGTCTGCGGGAGCGGGATCGAGGTGGCAACCCGCTATGACCCACAGGAGACCCCATGTCCGTCAAACTCGATTTCTCGACTCTCGATCTCATGGACGCGCTCGATCTCGCCGTTCTGATCGAGCTCGAAGCCCAGCAGCGATACGTGTCCTTCGCCGAGCAGATCGGGCATCGCGCAGGGGTCGATGCCGCGTCCATCTTCGAATCGATGGCGAGGAGCGAGGAAAAGCACGGCACTCAGCTCGCCGAACGGAGGAAAGAACTGTTCGGCGACAGGCCCCGGCGCGTCAGCCGTTCCGCCATCTTCGACGTCGAGGCGCCTGACTTCGGGGCGCCGAGCTGGAACATGTCGCCGCTGAAGGCCTTTCAGCTGGCGCTCGCTTCGGAGGAAAAGGCCTTCTGGTTCTACGACGAGGCCATCAAGAACGTGACGAACCCGTCGGTCCGCAAGCTCTTCACCGAGCTCCGCGACGAGGAGACCGATCACGTGCGCATGGTCAAGGAGGCGATCGAGGCGCTCCCTCCGGGCTCGGACGCGGACCTCGAGAACGAAGACGACTGAGCAGTAGCTGCTCAGGCGCGGCCGCCGCCGCGCTGCCACTCATCGCGGGGCATTGGACGGCTCCGTGATGAACCGCGGCAAGGCCAGGCCGCGCGCTTGTCCGACGATGAGTCAGGTGCCGTCGTTGCCCGGCGGCACGCAGCTGCAGAACAGGTTGCGGTCGCCCCAGACGTTGTCGACACGGCCCACCGGCGCCCAGTACTTCTGGCGCCGCAGCGCGGCGACCGGAAACGCGGCCTGCTCGCGCGTGTAGGCGTGCGGCCAGTCGGCCGCCAGCACCGCCTCGGCAGTGAAGGGCGCCGCCTTCAGCGGGTTGTCGTCCTTCGGCCAGGCGCCGCTCTCGACCTGGGCGATCTCGGCGCGGATGGCGAGCATCGCGTCGACGAAACGGTCGAGCTCGGCCAGCGGCTCGCTCTCGGTCGGCTCGACCATCAGCGTGCCGGCAACGGGGAAGGAAAGCGTCGGCGCATGGAAGCCGTAGTCGATCAGTCGCTTGGCGACGTCCTCGGCGCCGATGCCCGAGCGTTCCTTCAGCGGCCGCAGGTCGAGGATGCACTCGTGCGCGACGCCCCCGCCCTTGATGCCGGCGATGTTGCCGCTGAAGTGGATGTCGTAGGTGCCGGCGAGGCGCGCCGCCACGTAGTTGGCGTTCAGGATCGCAACTTCCGTGGCCGCACGCAGGCCCTCGGCGCCCATCATGCGCATGTACATCCAGCTGATCGGCAACACGGCCGCGTTGCCGAGCGGTGCCGCCGAGACGGCGCCCACCGCGTGCGCTGCGAGGGCGCCCGGGTCGGCATGCATCGATGCCGCATGGCTGCGGTGCCCCGGCAGGAAGGGCACGAGGTCCTCGACCACGCAGACCGGGCCCACGCCGGGGCCGCCGCCGCCGTGCGGGATGCAGAAGGTCTTGTGCAGGTTCAGATGGCTCACGTCGCCGCCGAACTCGCCCGGCGCCGCCAGGCCGACCAGCGCGTTCATGTTCGCGCCGTCCACGTAGACGCGCCCGCCGTGGCGGTGCACGAGCTTGCACAGCGCGCCGACATGGGGATCGAACACGCCGTAGGTCGACGGGTAGGTGATCATCATCGCGGCGAGGTTCGCGCCGTGCTGCGTGCACTTCGCCTCGAGGTCGGCGAGGTCGACGTTGCCCTCGGCGTCGCACTTCGTGACCACGACCTCCAGCCCCGCCATCTGCGCACTCGCCGGGTTGGTGCCGTGCGCCGACTCGGGGATCAGGCAGATCCGGCGATGCGCCTCGCCGCGCGACGCATGGAACGCGCGTATCGCGAGCAGCCCCGAGTACTCGCCCTGCGATCCGGCGTTGGGCTGCAGGCTGACGCCGGAATAGCCGGTCGCCTCGCAAAGCCAGTCGCGCAGCTGGCCGTCGAGCTCGGCGTAGCCGGCGAGCTGGTCCGCTGGCGCGAACGGGTGGATATCGGCGAACTCGGGCCAGGTGATCGGGATCATCTCGCTCGTCGCGTTCAGCTTCATCGTGCACGAGCCGAGCGGGATCATGCTGCGGTCGAGCGCGAGGTCCTTGTCCGACAGGCTGCGGATGTAGCGCAGCATCTGCGTTTCGGAATGATGCGTGTTGAACACCGGATGCGTCAGGAACGCGCTGCGCCTGGCGAGCCCGGGCGGCAGCAGCGGGGCGATGCCCTTCTCGGCCTTCGCCCAGAGCGCTTCGAGCGCGGCGGCGTTGCCGCCCGGCGCGATGACGGCGCACAGCGCGGCGATGTCTGCGCGCGTCGTCGTCTCGTCGAGCGTCACGCCGACCGACGTGGCCGAGACCCGACGCAGGTTGAAGCCGGCGTCGCGCGCGGCCTGGAGCACGGCCTGCGTGCGCGTGCCGGTCGCAAGCTCGAGCGTGTCGAAGGCAGTTTCGTTCCTCGGCTTGCAGCCGCCCTGCGCGAGCGCGGCGGCGAGCAGCGCGGTGTAGCTCGCGACGCGGCGTGCGATGCGCTTCAATCCCGCAGGCCCGTGATAGACAGCGTACATGCTCGCGACGACGGCCGGCAGCACCTGCGCGGTGCAGATGTTGGAGGTGGCCTTCTCGCGCCGGATGTGCTGCTCGCGCGTCTGCAGCGCCAGGCGCAGCGCCGGCGCACCGTGGGCGTCGATGCTCACGCCGACCAGCCGCCCCGGCATCGAGCGCTTGAACTCTTCCTTCGTCGCCAGGTAGGCCGCGTGCGGGCCGCCGTTGCCCATCGGCATGCCGAAGCGCTGTGTGTTGCCGAGGGCGATGTCGGCGCCGAGTTCGCCGGGCGGCGTCAGGAGCGTCAGCGCGAGCAGGTCGGCGGCGACGATCGCCAGGCCGCCCGCGGCGTGCACGGCGGCTATCACCGGCTGGAGGTCGTGCACCTGACCGTCGACGCCCGGGTACTGCAGCAGTACCGCGAAGGCGCCGGCCTGCGCCGCCGCGGACAGCGGCCCGCTGACGACGCTGATGCCGATCGGCGCGGCGCGCGTGCGCACCACTTCGAGGGTCTGCGGCAGCACGTCGTCGGCGACGTAGAAGGTCGTCGACTTGCTCTTGCCGACGCGCAGCGCGAGCGTCATCGCCTCGGCCGCGGCGGTCGCCTCGTCGAGCATCGACGAGCCGGCGATGGCCATGCCTGTCAGGTCGCAGACCAGGGTCTGGAAGTTGATCAACGCCTCCATCCGGCCCTGCGAGATCTCGGCCTGGTAGGGCGTGTAGGCGGTGTACCAGGCCGGGTTCTCGAGCACGTTGCGCAGGATGACGGCAGGCGTGTGCGTGCCGTGGTAGCCCTGGCCGATGAAGCTCTTGAGTACACGGTTGCGCGAGGCGATCGCCTTCAGTTCGGCCAGCGCCTGCGCCTCGGTGAGCGGCGCGGGCAGCGCCATCGGGTGCGTGCGCGCGATGCTGCGCGGCACGACGGCCTCGATCAGCGCGCGCCGTGACGCGGCGCCGATGGCGGTGAGCATCTGCTGCTCGTCGGCAGCCGTCGGGCCGATGTGGCGGGCGACGAACTCGGAAGCGTTCTCGAGTTCGGCGAGGGAGGTGAGGGTGGACATCAGCATGGGTCGGTCAGGCTCGGCGGGCCGCGCCGAACCCCATCAGGTTGGGAAAGCGGGGAGGGGCGCGCTCAGAGCGTCTTCAGCAGCGCGTCGTAGCCGGGAACGTCCAGCAGCTGGTCGAACTCGGTCATGTCGGCGATCTTCACCTTGAAGAACCAGCCGTTGCCCATCGGGTCGGTGTTGACGAGCGCGGGGTTGTCGCGAAGCTCCTCGTTGACTTCGACCACTTCGCCGCTGACGGGCATGTTCACGTCGGCGGCGGCCTTCACCGACTCGACGACGCCGGCGGCCTCGCCGCGCTTGAACTGGCTGCCGACCGCGGGGAGGTCGACGAACACGACGTCTCCGAGCGCGTCCTGGGCGTGCAGCGTGATGCCGACCGTCGCCGCGTCGTGGTCTTCGATGTTGATCCACTCGTGGTCGGTGGTGAACTTGGTCGTCATCGGTAGTCTCCTTGGGGTGAAGTCGGGTCGGTGTCGGGGTATCGCTCAGCCGCGGAAATAGCGGTGCGGGGTGAAGGGCATGGCATGCACGCGCATCGGCACCTTTCGGCCGCGCACGTCGGCATAGACCTCGTGGTTCGACAGCGCGTGGTTGGCGGCGAGGTAGGCCATCGCGACCGGCTCGCCGACGGTGGGGCCGAGCGTGCCGCTCGTCACGACGCCGAGCGCATGGCCCCGAGCGTCGCTGAGCTTCGCGCCTTCGCGCACCGGCACGCGCTCGAGGCCGACGAGGCCGACCCGCTTCATGCTCACGCCGGAGGCGAGTTGTCCGTCGATGACGCTCGCCCCCGGGTAGCCGCCGGCGCGCGCGCCGCCGGCGCGGCGGACCTTCTGGATGGCCCAGGTCAGGCCGGCCTGGACCGGCGTCGTCCGGGTGTCGATGTCGTGCCCGTACAGGCACAGGCCGGCCTCGAGCCGCAGTGTGTCGCGTGCGCCGAGCCCGGCCGGCTTGACCTCGTGCTGCGCCAGCAGGGCCCGGGCGAGCGCCTCGGCCTCTGCAGCGGGCACCGAGATCTCGAAACCGTCCTCGCCGGTGTAGCCCGAACGCGTGACGTAGCACTCGGCGCCGGCCAGCGTGAAGGCGCCGCCGGTCATGAAGGTCAACGCCGTCACGCCCGGATTCAGGCGCAACAAAGCGGCGACCGCCTTCGGCCCCTGCAGCGCGAGCAGCGCACGATCGGGCAGCGGTTGCACCGTGCAGCGGTGGCCGATGTGGGTCCTCAGGTGGGCGATGTCGGCCGCCTTGCAGCCGGCATTGACGACGACGAACAGGTCGGCCTCGCGGCGCGTGATCATCAGGTCGTCGAGGATGCCGCCGTGGGCGTCGGTGAAGAAGCCGTAGCGCTGCTTGCCGACCGCGAGGCCGATCACGTCCACCGGCACGAGCGACTCGAGCGCGCGATCGGCGTCCGGCCCGAGCAGCCGCAGCTGGCCCATGTGCGAGACGTCGAACAGCGCCGCCGAGCTGCGGCAGTGGCGGTGCTCGGCAAGGATGCCAGCGGGGTAAGAGACCGGCATGTCGTAACCGGCGAAGCCCACCATGCGGGCGCCGAGTTCGAGGTGCAGTGCGTGCAGCGGCGTGCGCTGGAGTTCGCCGGCGGGCGGTGCGATGTCGGTCATGGCGAGACTTTCAAGGGCGTTGAGACCCCCCACTGTATGCCGGTGGGGGAGCCCTCGCTGTCCGCTTTACCTGAGAGATTGGCGAAGCGCCGGATGACCCGCGCACCGCTTGCCCCTTCGGTGGGCTGGCTCGAGGCCAGCCTCTCTCCAGTGAGGAACGCACCGGGCGTCGCCCGGTTCGCTTGCCAGTCCTTTTGCCTGAGCGTTCGGGGCTCGCCCCTGCGCCTTCGGCGGCCCCGGCACGTCTGCGTCGAGGCTCTCTCCTGACGCGGCGAAGTGTATCAGCGTGCGGCCCGCCTTCCACCCGCCTTCCGCCCGGATAATGGCCCGATGCACTCCCCGTCGCCCCCGGGTTTCGATGGCTGATGACACTGTCTGCGATGTCGTGATCGTCGGCGCCGGCATCGCCGGCGCGTCGCTCGCCTGGCGGCTCGCACCGCAGATGAGCGTCGCGCTGATCGAGCGCGAGCCGCAGCCGGGCTATCACTCGACCGGGCGCTCGGCGGCGATGTTCATCGAGAGCTACGGGCCGCCCGCCGTGCGCGCGCTGACGCGCGCCAGCCGCGGCTTCTACGAACGCCCGCCGCCGTCGTTCACCGCCGACCCGCTGCTCGGGCCGCGCGGTGCGCTCTACCTCGCCGCACCCGGCCAGCAGGCACTGCTCGAGACGACGCGCGCCGAGTTGCAGGCCGCGGGCTGCATGCTGCGCTTGCTGCAGCGCGACGAGCTGCTGCAGCGCGTGCCCTGCCTCAGGCCCGAGGCGGTGCACGCCGGCCTGCTCGACGACGACGCGCAGGACATCGACGTCCATGCGCTGCACCAGGGCTTCCTGCGCGGCCTGCGCCAGCAGGGCGGTGTGCAGCGCAACGGTGCCGGACTGAAGGCCGCGGCGCGGGCCGGTGCGTTGTGGGAGCTGCAGCTCGACGACGAATCGCGGCTGCGCTGCCGCTCGGTGGTGAACGCTGCGGGCGCCTGGGCCGACGAGCTGGCCGCCTTGTTCGGCGCGGCACCGGTGGGCCTCGTGCCGTGCCGCCGCACGGCGTTCACGTTCAGGGCGCCCGATGGCGTCGATGCGTCGCGCTGGCCGGCGGTGATCGGCGTCGACGAGGGCTACTACTTCAAGCCCGATGCCGGGCAACTCCTCGGCTCGCCGGCCAACGCCGACCCGACGATCGCACACGACGTGCTACCCGAGGAACTCGACGTGGCGACCGGCATCTCTCGGATCGAGGCAGTCAGCACACTGCAGATCCGCCGCCCGACCAGCACCTGGGCCGGGCTGCGCTCGTTCGTTCGCGACGGCGAACTGGTGATCGGTTGGGATGACGCCTGCCCGGGTTTCTTCTGGCTCGCCGCGCAGGGCGGCTACGGGATCCAGAGCGCGGCCGGGGCGTCGGAGCTGGCTGCAGCGCTGCTGCGCGGCGCACCGGTGCCGGACGAACTTGTTCGCCACGGGGTCGATTCGCGAGCGCTGTCCCCGCTGCGCCTGCGCTGAACTGAGCGTCGTTGCGGGCAAGTGCGCTATGGTTGCGCCACTTCAGCCCCACCGGCCATGACCGACGACATCTCCACGCTGCGACGCATCCTGCGCGACTGCCGGACGATCGCGGTCGTCGGGCTGTCGGCCGAGTGGCACCGGCCAAGCTATTTCGCCGCGAAGTACATGCAGCAGCACGGCTACCGCATCGTGCCGGTGAATCCGCGCTACGACGAGGTACTCGGCGAGCGCTGCTATCCGAGCCTGGTGGACATTGCACACCCGGTCGATCTGGTCGACGTCTTCCGCCGTACCGAAGACGTGTTGCCGATCGCGCGCCAGGCGATCGAGATCGGTGCGAAGTGCCTGTGGCAGCAGATCGGCGTGAAGAACGGCGAAGCCGACCGGATCGCACGCGCGGCCGGGCTGGATTGCGTGCTCGACCGCTGCGTCAAGATCGAGCATGCGCGGCTGTTCGGCGGCCTGCACTGGGCGGGCGTGAACACGCGCGTGATATCGGCCCGGCGCCCGACCTGAGCCCGGCGATGGCAGACCACCCGTTCCACCCCGAGACGCTGGCCCTCCACGCCGGCCAGATTCCCGACGCGGCCACCGGTGCGCGCGCGCTGCCGATCTACCAGACGACGAGCTTCGTGTTCGACAGCGCCGAGCACGCGGCGGCGCTGTTCAACCTGCAGACCTTCGGCAACGTCTACTCGCGCCTCTCGAACCCGACCGTCGCCGCACTGGAAGAGCGCGTCGCCGCGCTCGAAGGCGGGCGCGCCGCCGTCGCGTCGGCCAGCGGCATGGCGGCGGAGGCGATGGCGCTGCTGACGATCCTTCAGCAAGGCGACCACGTGGTCGCCGCCGGCGCGCTGTACGGCGGCACGGTGACGATGCTGGCGGTGAACCTGAAGAAGTTCGGCGTCGAAACCACGTTCGTCGACGCAACCCGGCCCGAAGCCTTCGCGGCGGCGATGCGCCCGCAGACGCGCGCGGTGTTCGCCGAGAGTCTGGGCAACCCGAGCCTCGCCGTGCTCGACATCGCGGCCGTTGCCGACGTCGCGCATGCGCACGGCGTTCCGCTGGTCGTCGACAATACCGTGCCGTCGCCATTCCTGTGCAATCCGCTGCGTCTCGGTGCCGACATCGTCGTCCACTCGGCGACCAAGTACCTCGCCGGCCACGGCACGACGCTCGGCGGCGTGATCGTCGAGAGCGGTCGGCCAAATGGCCAGTTCGCCTGGGACAACGGCAAGTTCCCGGGCATGACGGAGCCTTCGCCCGGCTATCACGGCGTCAGGTTTTACGAGACCTTCGGCGACTTCGGCTTCACGATGCGCGCGCGCATGGAAACGCTGCGCGTCTACGGCGCCGCGCTGTCGCCGACGAGCGCGTGGCAGATCCTGCAGGGCATCGAGACGCTGCCACTGCGCATGGAACGGCACTGCAGCAACGCACTCGAGGTGGCCGCCTTCCTGCGTGCCCATCGGCGGGTGAGCTGGGTCAACTACCCCGGTCTGCCCGATCATCCGCAGCATGCGCTGGTGACGAAGCAGATGCGCTCCGTCGCCGGCAGTCCCGGCGCATCGGGGCTGCTCGCTTTCGGCGTGCGTGGCGGCGCCGCGGCGGGTGTGAAGTTCATCGAGGCGGCGCAATTCATGAGCCACGTCGCCAACATCGGCGACACGCGCACACTGATCATCCATCCGGCCTCGACGACGCACCGCCAGCTCGACGACGCGCAACAGCTTTCGGCCGGCGTTCTGCCGGACATGGTGCGGATGTCCGTCGGCATCGAGCACATCGACGACATCCTGTGGGATATCGACCAGGCGCTTGCGAAGACGACAGGAGACTGAAATGACCAGCATCTACGACCAGCAGCTCGACAAGAACGACGCCAACTTCGTCGCCCTGTCGCCGGTGAGTTTCGTCGAGCGCAGCGCCGAAGTGTTCGGCGACCTTCCCGCGGTGGTTCACGGCAGGCGGCGCTACGACTGGGCGCAGACGCGCGAGCGCTCGGCGCGGCTCGCGGCGGCGTTGCGGGCGCTCGGTGTGGGGCGCTACGGCACGGTCAGCGTGATGCTGCACAACACCCCGGAGATGGTCGAAGCGCACTACGCCGTGCCGGCGCTGAACGCCGTGCTCAACACGCTGAACACGCGGCTCGACGCGCCGCTGCTGGCCTGGCAGATGAATCACTGCGAGGCTGCCGTGCTGATCACCGACCGCGAGTTCGCACCGACGATGCGCGAGGCGCTGCGCATCCTGAAGAGCGAGCACGGTCGCGAGCCGGTGGTGATCGACGTCTGCGACAGCGAATACACGGGCGCCGGCGAATCGCTGGGGACTTTCGAGTACGAGGCGCTGCTCGCCGCGCACGACCCGCTGCCGGTGCTCACCGGGCCGCGGGACGAGTGGGACGCCATCGCGGTGAGCTACACCTCGGGCACCACGGGCGACCCGAAGGGCGTCGTCACCCACCACCGCGGCGCGTACCTGAATGCGGTGTGCAACGCGGCCACCTGGACCATGCCGCACTTTCCGAAGTACCTGTGGACGCTGCCGATGTTCCACTGCAACGGCTGGTGCTTCCCGTGGACGGTGGCGATGCTGGCCGGCACCCACGTGTGC
Organism: uncultured bacterium; assembly: GCA_963802435.1. Taxonomy (GTDB): domain Bacteria; phylum Pseudomonadota; class Gammaproteobacteria; order Burkholderiales; family Burkholderiaceae_C; genus CAIKUF01. Next base: position 273,782 of record CAWDIT010000011.1, on the reverse strand, counting down.
CTGCGCGGCGTCGTTGCCACCGCCATCCTAGAGGCCATGCGCGAGCACGGGGTCGACCACTACTGCGCGGCGCCGATCGTGCACAACCTGCTGATCGCGGCGCCGCCCGAGCAGCGCGCCGGTATCACGCAGCGAGTGCGGGGCATGGTCGCCGGGGCGTCACCGCCGGCAGCGATGATCGAGGGCATGGCGGCGATGGGTTTCGACATCACGCACGTCTACGGCCTGACCGAGGTCTACGGTCCTGCCGCGGTGGCGGCGAAGCGCGACAGTTGGGCCGGCGCGAGCCTCTCGGAGCAGGCACGTCTGAACAGCCGCCAGGGCGTGCGCTACCCGCTGCAGGAGGGCATGACGGTGCGCGACCCGACGACGATGGCCGAACTGCCCGCCGACGGCCAGACCATGGGCGAGATCATGTTCCGCGGCAACATCGTGATGAAGGGCTACCTGAAGAACCCGTCCGCGACGGCCGCTGCGTTCGAAGGCGGCTGGTTCCACACCGGCGACCTGGCGGTGACGGACCCCGACCGCTACGTGAAGATCAAGGACCGCAGCAAGGACGTCATCATTTCCGGGGGCGAGAACATCAGCTCGATCGAAGTCGAAGACGCGCTCTATCGCCACCCGGCCGTGCTGGCGTGCGCGGTGGTGGCCAAGCCGGATGCGAAGTGGGGTGAAACGCCGCTCGCCTTCGTCGAGCTGAAGCCCGGGGCGAGTGCCACCGCGGCCGAACTGGTGGCGCACTGCAAGACCTTGCTCGCCAGCTACAAGGTGCCGCGCGAGGTGCGCTTCGAGCCGATTCCGAAGACGTCGACCGGCAAGATCCAGAAGTTCATGTTGCGCGGGCTGGCCAGGTCGGCCAGCGCGATCGAATGAGGAGAACGCGATGGGCACCGAACCTTATGTCCTGATGCAGCGCGATGCGCGCGGCGTCGTCACGCTGACGCTGAACCGCCCGGCAGCGTTCAACGCGCTGTCCGAGGGCATGCTCGAGGCACTGCAGGCCGAGCTCGACGCGGTGGCGCGTGACGACGGCGCGCGCGTCGTCGTGATCGCCGCGGCCGGCAGGGCGTTCTGCGCCGGGCACGACCTGAAGGAGATGCGCGCCGCGCCCTCGCTCGCGTACTACGAGACGCTGTTCGCGCGTTGTGCACAGGTGATGCTCGCCGTGCAGCAGCTTGCCGTGCCGGTGATCGCCCGCGTGCAGGGGATCGCGACGGCCGCCGGCTGCCAGCTGGTGGCGATGTGCGACCTGGCCGTGGCCAGCCGCGACGCGAAGTTCGCCGTCAGCGGCGTCAACCTCGGGCTGTTCTGCTCGACGCCCGGCGTTGCGCTGAGCCGCAACCTGTCGCGCAAGGCGGCGTTCGAGATGCTCGTCACCGGCGAGTTCATCAGCGCCGCGCAGGCACTGGACAAGGGGCTCGTCAACCGCGTTGCCGACCCCGAGGTGCTGGACGCCGAGGTCGAGCACCTCGTCGCCAGCATCGTCGCCAAGCCGCGCGTCGCGGTGGCGATGGGCAAGGCGCTGTTCTACCGCCAGCTCGAGGCGGGCATCGCCGCGGCGTACGGCGATGCCGGACGGACCATGGCGTGCAACATGATGGACGAGAGCGCGCTCGAAGGCGTGCAGGCTTTCATCGACAAGCGGCCGCCGAAGTGGCATTGAGCGCGCCGTCTTGAGCGGTGAGGCCGGCACTGCATGAAGGACGCAGCGGCGTTCAGCGCCAGTCGTACGACAGCTGCAGCATCAGTCCCGAGTCGCCGACGACGTTGATCAGCGCGGCGAATTGCGGGTCGAACTGCCAGCCTAGCGAAACCACCAGGCCGGGCGAGAAGGCCTTGTAGTTCACCGGCACCCTGTCCGCGTACTGACCCTTGTAGCCATAGAGCAGACCGGCCGACCACTGGAAGAACAGCTGCGGCTTGTCGAGCAGATCCGGATACTGCCGGCCGAGGTACAGATACCCGCTGTCCTGCCCGAACGAGTTGCTGAAGTACGAGCCGCCGTACAGCCACCGGTCGTCGCGCTGGCGCTCGACGGCCACGCCCCAGACGTACTTGTAGGGCTCCGGGGGACTGCGATTCCAATGCGCCATGAACGGCGCCACCGCCAGCCGCCAGTGTCCCGGTGCCTCGACATCCAGCACGTCTTCGAGCATTTCCCGGATCTGGGCATGGGCGGGCAATGCGGCCGCGCCCAGCGCGCCGGCGCAGGCGCAGGAAACGAGAACTGCGGAGACCTTCACATGCTGGTGTAGTTCGGCCCGCCACCACCCTCGGGAGTGACCCAGACGATGTTCTGCGTCGGGTCCTTGATGTCGCAGGTCTTGCAGTGCACGCAGTTCTGCGCGTTGATCTGCAGTGTGTCGGCACCGGAGTCGGTCTTGACGAACTCGTACACGCCGGCCGGACAGTATCGGCTCTCCGGGCCGGCATAGCGGGCGAGGTTGACGGCGACCGGGACGCCCGCATCCTTCAGCGTCAGGTGCGCCGGCTGGTTTTCTTCGTGGTTCGTGTTGGACAGGAACACCGATGACAGCTTGTCGAAGGTGATCTTGCCATCGGGCTTCGGGTACTCGATCGGATTGCACTCGGCGGCAGGCCGCAATTTCTCGTGGTCGGCCTGGCTGCGATGCAGCGTCCACGGCGCTTTGCCGCGGAAGACGATCTGGTCGATGCCCCACAGCAGCCCGCCGGCGACCAGCCCGCGGTCCAGGTAGGGCTTGAAGTTGCGCGCACGGTGGAGTTCGTCGTGCAGCCAGCTGCGCTCGAAAGCGGACGGGTAGGCGGCGAGTTCGTCGCGCTGGCGACCTGCGACGAGGGCGTCGTAGGCCGCATCTGCCGCCAGCATGCCGGTCTTGATCGCGGCGTGCGAGCCTTTGATGCGCGGCGCATTCAGGAAGCCCGCGTCGCAGCCGACCAGCGCGCCGCCGGGGAAGACGAGCTTCGGCAGGCTCTGCAGGCCGCTGGCGTTGATCGCTCGCGCGCCGTAGGCGACGCGCTTGCCGCCTTCGAGGAAGGCGCCGATGGCGGGATGCGTCTTGTAGCGCTGGAACTCCTGGAACGGCTCCAGGTAGGGATTGCTGTAGCCCAGCCCGACGACCATCCCGAGGGAGACCAGGTTGTCGTCGAAGTGGTACATGAAGCCGCCGCCGTAGGTGGCGTTGTCCAGCGGCCAGCCGGCGCTGTGCAGCACCAGCCCCGGCACGTGTTTGCCCGGCGCCAGCTCCCACACTTCCTTGATGCCGATGCCCCAGGTCTGCGGATCGCGTCCGGCGTCGAGCGCGTACTTCGCGATCACCTGCTTGCCCAGGTGGCCGCGCGCGCCTTCGGCGAATACCGTGTACCTGGCGTGCAGTTCCATGCCGAGCTGGAAGTTCGCTCCGGGCTCGCCGTCCTTCGCGATGCCCACGTTTCCGGTGGCCACGCCCTTGACCGCGCCGGCTCTCGTCGTAGAGCACTTCGGCGGCGGCGAAGCCGGAAAAGATCTCGACCCCGAGGCCTTCCGCCATCGTCCCGAGCCAGCGCACCACGTTGGCCAGGCTCACGATGTAGTAGCCGTCGTTGATGAAGCAGTCCGGCAGCAGCCAGTGCGGGTTGTAGATCGCGCGCGTCTCGGTGAGCAGGTAGAAGCGGTCTTCGGTCACCAGCGTCTTGAGCGGCGCGCCGCGCGAATTCCAGTCTGGGAACAGCTCGGTCAGCGCGCGCGGGTCCATGATCGCGCCCGAGACGATGTGCGCGCCCGGCTCCGATCCCTTCTCGAGCACGACGACCGAGACCTCCTTGCCCTGCGCCGCGGCGAGCTGCTTCAGGCGGATCGCCGTGGCCAGCCCGGCGGGACCGGCTCCGACGACGACGACGTCGAACTCCATCGCTTCGCGCGGGCCGTGCTCGGCAAGGATTTCGGCTGGGGTCATGGCGCGTCCTCTGGGTGCATCTTCGCTCGGCTGCGCGCGATTCTAAGGGCTGCACCCGGCCTGGCGAGGCGCGCCGGGCGCGTGATATCGTGGTCGCGAGAATCAGCACCGGGAGTTCCGTCTCATGAGTTACAGCATCGACCTTTCCGGCCGTGTCGCGCTGGTCACCGGCGCGTCGAGCGGACTCGGCATGCAGTTCGCGAAGACGCTCGCCACGGCCGGTGCGGCCGTGGTGCTGGCCGGGCGGCGCGTCGAGCGGTTGAAGACGCTGCGCGCCGAGATCGAGGCCGCCGGCGGCGACGCGCACGTCGTCACCCTCGACGTGACCGACCACGCGAGCATCAAGGCCGCGGTGGCGCACGCCGAGACCGAGATGGGCACGATCGACATCCTCGTCAACAACTCGGGCGTGGGCTCGACGCGCAAGCTCACCGAGGTGATGCCCGAGGACTACGACTTCGTGATGAACACCAACACCAAGGGTGCGTTCTTCGTCGCGCAGGAAGTGGGCAAGCGCATGATCGCGCGCGCCAAGGGCGCGGCGCCGGGCACGTTCACCGGCGGGCGCATCGTCAACATCGCGTCGATGGCCGGGTTGCGCGTGCTTTCGCAGATCGGCGTGTACTGCATGAGCAAGGCGGCCGTCGTGCACATGACACGCGCAATGGCGCTCGAGTGGGGCCGCTACGGGATCAACGTCAACGCGATCTGCCCCGGCTACATCGACACCGAGATCAATCATCATCACTGGAGCACCGAACAGGGCCGCAAGTTGATCGAGGCGTTGCCGCGCAGGCGCGTCGGCCAGCCGCAGGACCTGGATGTCGTGTTGATGATGCTGTGCGCCAACGAGAGCCATTTCGTCAACGGCGCCGTCATCCAGGCCGACGACGGCTTTGCGGTGTGAGGCCGGCGACAGGCTGCAGGCGCGGCGCGTCGTGAGCAGGCCCCGCGACTGCAGGGGTGAGTCTTGACGCTTCGCGTTCTCTCGCCGCTCGAGGCGCGCGTGCTCGGCGTGCTGGTCGAGAAGCAGCACACCGTGGCCGACAGCTACCCGCTGTCGCTCAACGCGCTGTTGATGGGCTGCAACCAGAAGACCGCGCGCGATCCGGTGATCAACGCCACCGAGGCGGAGTTGCTGGTGGCGCTCGATGCGTTGAAGGCGCTGAGCCTGGTGGTCGAGGTCAGCGGCAGCCGTGTCAGCCGCTACGAGCACAACCTGAAGCGCGTGCTCGGCGTGCCCGATCAATCGATGGCAATCCTCACGCTGCTGATGCTGCGCGGTCCGCAGACGGCGGCCGAACTGCGCGCCAACACCGAGCGGCTGCACCGCTTCGCCGACATCTCTTCGGTCGAGGGCTTCCTCGACGAGCTGGCGGCGCGCGAACCGGCGCTCGTCGTCAAGCTGCCGAGGGCACCCGGCGCGCGCGAACAGCGCTGGGCCCACCTGCTGTGCGGCCCGGTCGACGTGTCTGTCTCGGCGCAGCAGGCGGGTGCGGACGACTTCGTCGCTGCCGGAGAGATCGCCGCGCTCAAGGCCGAGCAGGCGCGCATGGCGGCGGAGCTGTCTGCGTTGCGCTCGCTCGTCACGCGCATGGCCGGCGAACTCGGCATCGAACCAGGCTGACCCCGGCTCGTTGGGGAGACGCACATGCGCATCGACATCCCGGAACAGAAGAAGCTGACGTACGAGATGGTGATCCCCATCCGCTGGGGCGACATGGACGCGATGGGCCATGTCAACAACACGATCTACTTCCGCTACCTCGAGATCATCCGCATCGAGTGGATGCACTCGGTCGGCGGCGCGTTCAAGCCGGGCGGCGTCGGACCGGTGATCGTCAACGCGTTCTGCAACTTCATCCGGCAGCTGGAGTATCCCGGCGACGTCCTGGCCAGGCACTACGTTGCCAACCCCGGCCGGACGAGCTTCGATGCCTTCGTCACACTAGCACGCACCGACGAGCCCGGTGTGCTCTATGCCACGGGCGGCGCGACGACGGTGTGGATCGACTACCCGACGAAGCGCTCGGTGCCGTTGCCGGAGAAGTTGCGAGCGCTGCTCGGCTGAAACCGCCTCGACTTCAGTCGAGCAGGCGTTTCTGCCCGGTCAACTGCTGGATCGCGGTAACGTCCTGAACGGTCTCCATGCAGCCCAGGTATTCACCCTGCGTTCCGCGCACCGCGAAATAGCGGATGTGGATCTTCTTGCCGGCCGATTCGATCCAGAACTCTGCATCCTGACGCCGGCTCGCCTTGAAGTCGGCCAGTATCTGCTCGACCATGTGCACGCTCTTCTGCGGATGGCAGTTGTGAACCTTCATCCCGATCACGCCACGGCTGCGCGGAAAGATCTTGGCGCGGTTCTCGTGGCTGAAGTAGCGCACGGAGTCATCGGCATCGACGAATGAAATCTCGATGGGCAGCGCATTGAATATGGCCGCGACGACCGTCTTGTCGAGCGACGAGGACAGATCCTCGAGCGTGCCCTGCGTCAGTTCAAGGGCCAGCGCCTGGTATTTCTTCCGGGTGTCGATCCCGAGTCCGCTCTCGATCTCGAGGATGCCGTCGACGATGGCGGCATCGTCCTGCGGGCCCAATGCCCGCCTGCCCATCGGGTACAGGATGTCGTTTTCCTTCCAGTAATGGTTCTTCAGCAGGGCGCCGTATTCTAGGAAGACCGTCATCATGTCGGCGACGGCAGAGGAATCGCCGGCAACGACACGACCGCCCACGTCGCAGAACGCATCGAGCAGTTGCTTGCTGCGCTCGTGCTCCATCAGCATCATGCCCAGCGGTCCGCCGTGACTGGGTATTCCTGCCGCCGAAAGACGGGGGAACAGGACCTGCTCCTCCTTCTGGTTGTGGCAAGCGTCTGCAAACTCTGAAAAATACTGGATGGCCTTCTTCACCTGGGCCGGATCCGGTGCCTTTTCACTCCAGACCTTTTCAAGCGCATCGATCACCTTCTCTGTCTGCTCGTGATCCGCCATCAGCAGATCGGCCCATGTTTCGTGCATGTTTGCTCCCGCGTAATTCGTAGGTCTAAGGTTGGCGCGATGGCGCAAGCGCTGTAGCGTCTGCGGTACTCTTGCGGCGAGCCGAGTGGTGCTCGGCTGGACCGCGCAATTCTAGTGGCCTGCCTGACACGCGCCCGGCAACGGAGGGCGAATCGCAGCACTGGAATCCGGCTCGACTGATGGCCGCCTCATGGGTTCCAAGCATCATGCTTCGCGCACCGTGCGGCTGGCCGTGCGCGTGGCACGCGCGCTCAGTGCGTTCGGAAAGTACGTTGCCGTCAGGCTCGCTGTGTGGACCGGCACGAAGCCTTCGCGTTGCGGCGTCGCGCCTTCGAAGCGGCGCCATTGACGCAGCCAGTAGATGTCGTCGCAGGTCTCGAGCAGGCCGATCGTCTCGCGGTCGCCGAGCAGCACCCCTTGCACGCGCAGTCCGAGCGTGGCCTTGGCGTGGTCGAGTTGCCGCAGCATCGCCTCGCTGCAGCCGAACTCGCCGTCGCTGACGATCAGCAGATCGGCGTTCTGCCAGTGCTCACGTTGCACCAGCTCGACCACTCGTGCAAGCGGCGCCTGCAGGTCGGTGCCGCCGTCGAAGCTCTGGCCGACGAAGGCCAGCAGCTGGCGCAGGCCGTCGCGATTCAATGCCAATTCCTGTTCGGTGAGTTCGCCGGGCCCGCCGAAGGCGATCAGTCTGCAGGCGCGGTGCTCGCGGTGGGCGACGCGCAGCACCTCGAGCACGACCGCCTTGGCCACGTTCTCCGGTCCGCCTCGCATCGAGCCCGACGTGTCGACGCAGACCAGCATCGGCCCGCGCGCCAGCGGTTGCGTGGCGATCGGCGCTGCCTGCGGTTGCCGGCGGGCCGATGGATCCGGCACCGCCTCGATCAGCACGGCCTCGCTCTCGTAGGTGAGCAGGCGGCTCTCGGCCAGCCTCGCCCGCCACAGCTTGTGCAGCACCGGGTGGCGGATCTGCAGCGCTTCGCTGCCGAGCATGCGTTCGATGCGGTCGGAGTGGCGGATACCCTTGATCTCGCCCGGCGCGTCGGGCAGTCGGGTTTCGCGCCACCGCATCGCTTGCATCTGCGTGGCCCGGGGCAGCGGCTGCGGCTGACGGGTCGGTGCCAGATCGGGGTCGGCCTCGGCGCGGCCCAGGCGACGGATCAGCTCGGCCAGCGGCTGAAGGTGCGGCAGCAACGCGCTGATGCGCTGCGCTTCGCGGAACTCGCGCGAGTTCAGGTGGCCGTGCAGCTCGTCCTGCCGCATGCTGGGAAGGTCACCGAGACCTTGCAGTAGCGCGAGCATCACCTCCCAGCCGGCCTTCTCGATCGTCCACTCGGCGCGGAACTCCGCCGCCACCTCGGCGATGGCGTCGTCGCGGCTCAGGCGGGGCCGGAGATCGTTGATGCGGTCGAGGTGCCAGAGCAGCGTGCGCAGCACCTGCATTGCCATCGCTTCGCTGCCGCCGCACAGGTTCGGCAGGCCGAGTTCGCCAACGACGTCGCGCAGCGGCACCACGGCCTGCGGGTCGGCGAAATCGAGCCCTCGCTCAGGCAGCTCGCCGGCTCGGAGCGCGGCCAGCCAGCAGCGAAGGTCATGCAGGCGCTGCCCGCAGGCGCCTGAGGCGGTGATCAGCCCGGGCAGCCACAGTTCGCGCGGCAGGGCCTGCAGGCGGTCGTACGGCGTGTCGAGGTCGCGCATCGCCATCGAGTGCCGGCCCGGTCAGGCCGACAGCTTCACCGGCTCGGGTGCTTCGTCGCCGAGTTGCTCGTCGAGCCGCAGTTCGGCAAACCCCAGCCGCGTCGACTGGAGGCGGGCCACCAGCGACGCCAGCACGGCGAGGGTGCCCGCCTGCGCCTGGCACAAGGTCCGGGCCAGCAGCGGCGGCAGCCAGAGGCGGTTGGACAGGGCCAGGCGGGTGACCTCGGCCTGCGCCTGCAATGGCGCGACGTGCGCTTGCGCTCGCGCCAGCACCTCGTCCACCTGCGCGAGCCGGGCCGCCTGGTGGGCCGGGCTGTAGCGCTTGCGCAGATGTTCTTCCAGCGACGCCGTGACCATGCGCAGCATGCCGTCGACCTGGGCGCCGCCGATGCTACGCGCCAGCGCGAGCTTGCCGGCGCCGCCGTCGTCCTGCTCGTTCTGCGCACTCTGCTCGATTGCGAGCTGCTTCTCGAATGCCTCGACAGCGCGGGTGAGCCATGGGGCCTCCTGCGGCGCGGCCTGTGCCACCTGCTCGACGAACCATTGCTGCAGCGGCGCCACCTGCGTCGGCTCGGCGGCCAGCACATACGGCGCGAGCCACAGGTCCCAGGGGTCGACCGCGGCACGGCCCTCGGTCAGTGCCGCGGTGCGCAGCAGGCCGACGAGCTGGCGCCAGCGGCGGTCGGAGATGGTGATGCCGTTGGCTGCAGAGATCGCGCGCAACGACTGCAGCTGGCGCAAGACCTCGAGCGGCAGCGCGACGCCGTTGCGTGCCGCCTGTATGGCCTGCAACTCGGCGCGCGTGATCGGCTGTGCGCTGCCCGCGCCGTCGTCGGCCAGCGTCAGCAGCGCGGTGAACGATGCATCGCTGACCGCGGCCACCGGCACGCGCAGCAGGAAGCGGTCGTAGAAGGCCAGCAAAGAATCGTCGGCCGGCACCTCGTTGCTGGCGCCGATCACGCTGATCAGCGGCGTGCGCGTGCGCCCGGTTCCGTTGTCGAACTCGCGCTCGTTGAGCAGCGTGAGCAACGCGTTCAGGATCGCCGAGTTGGCCTTGAACACCTCGTCGAGGAAGGCGATGCCGGCCGTCGGCAGGTAGCCCGCGGTGAGGCGCTCGTAGCGGTCGTCCTCGAGCGCCTTCAGCGACAGCGGACCGAACAGTTCCTCCGGTGTCGAGAAGCGCGTCAGCAGGCGCTCGAAGTACGGTGCATCGTCGAACGCCCGGTGCAGGCGGCGTGCGAGCTCGCTCTTGGCGGTGCCGGGGGGGCCGACGAGCAGCACGTGCTCGCCGGCCAGCGCAGCGAGCAGGCACAGTCGCGCTGAGGCTTCGCGCTCGAGCAGCCCGTGTTCGAGGATGGCGAGCAGTTGCCGTAGGCGTGCCGGGTCAAGGGTCGCGACGGTGTTCATTCGGACATTGTGGCGCGGCGCGGATCAGCACCGCAGGCGACAGCCAGTCCGCGGTACCAAGCGCGGCGCACGCATCGCTGACGTGCGAGAGGCGGCATTCGACGCCAAGTGAACATGCTCCCGACAGCTGTCTACAACCGCTGAGCAGCGGTTGCGGCTGTTCTGTCGTGCTAGGTCGACGGGTCACAACCGGCCATCTGAAGTCGTTCGGCGTTGTCTGCTGTGGTGCAGCTCAATGCAGGCTGTCGCGCTCCAAGCGGTCGGGCATAGCCGCCGCCCTTCGCCTGCCGTGGACGAACAGGACTTCGGACGTTGGTCGCTCAACGCCATCGCACCAGCGGCGGTGCGATCCATTCTGTCTTCCGGCGCTTCGGGCTTCGGCCAGAAGAGACGCATGACCATGTAGAACGGTCCCTTCGGCGCGGACAGCCAGTGCACTTCCTTGTCATGACCCGGAGATTCGTTCCGGACAAGCAGCGTCAGCCCGCCATCGGCAACGCGCTTGAACTGCGGCAGCATCGTCGAGTTGAGAAGGTGCCCTCGCAGCGACAGGGCTATCACAGACGCCGCCAATCCGCACAGTGAGTCAGGTTGCCCATTGATGCGAGCAAGGCTGCACTCACCTCCCGCGCACAATCGGTGCTTCCCGTACTGCCAGATCGAAACTCTCCGTCTAGACAGACTGAGGCATCAGTACGCAAACAATGGCGCTTTTTCATTGCGCGTTCGCCGGTTTGCTTCTGCTCGGTACTCGAGTGGCCATTGCAGCCGACATCGGAGTCACGGCCAGTCAAATCGTCGAAGCTCTCGAAGGCAGCCACCAGCCACATCTGTGAGCGATGGCGTCTATGACGTGGACAGACACCGAGGCAGTGCCTTGCCCTAGAGTCCGGGGCTATGAAGAGGCAAGCGGAACTTGCATGAACCCGATCGTCTTCGAGGTCTTTCAAGGCAACAATGTCGGCTCGTCCTATGCTGGCGCGGTGGCTGCGTTTGATGCCCGCCTCTCGCTGGAGGGCGACGCCGGCACCCTCGTGCACGGCTTCAGCGAATGCACGCTGCGAAGCTGGAACGGCGTCGACGTCGGCGTGCGTCACGCCAGCGAAGCACTGCAGCGCGGCCTTGCGGTCGACGGCGACAGCTCGGCCTGAGATCACGGTGCCGACATCGGAATACCTCCGCGTGCACGGCACCGCCGAGTCGTCGTTCTATGCCTCGGTGCAGGTGTTCGACGATTTCGACAGGATCGCCGACCCGGCGCTGTACACACCACTGCCCGCCGGATGGATGCTAGGCAACGCCGACGTCGTCGGGTCGACCCAGGCCAAGGCGGCGGGCCGCGCCAAGGCCGTCAACATCGCAGGCGCGTCCGTCATTGCCGCGGTGACGAACGCACTGGGCGGCGAGGAGATCCCGTATGTCTTCGGCGGCGACGGCGCAAGCCTTGCCGTGCCGCCCGAACTGGCCGCCAAGGCCAGCGACGCGCTCTCGGCGGTCGCGTTGTGGGCGACACGGGACCTCGAGCTCCCGATGCGAGTCGGCATGGTGCCGGTCGAGGCCATCCGCGAGGCCGGGCTCGACGTCCGTGTGTCTCGCTACGCGCCGTCGCCACACGTTCGCTACGCGATGTTCGCCGGCGGCGGCATGCGCTGGGCCGAGCGCCAAATCAAGCTCGGCAACTACACGCTGCCCCCGGCGCCGCCGGACGCGCGGCCCGACCTGAGCGGGCTGTCCTGCAACTGGGAGGCGATCCGCAGCGCCATGGGCGTGATCCTGACCATCATGCTCAACCCCGAACGCTCGATGGAGGATCCACGCTTCATCACGCTCGTCTCGGATCTCAATGCACTGCTTGCCGACAAGCGCCACGTGCGCAGCCCGCTGCCCGCACAGGGCCCGCCATTCCGCTTTCCGCCGACCGGCCTCGGACTGCTCGCCATCGTGCAGCGTCGGCCCGGCGAATGGACCTGGGTACGCAGGATCCGTCTCGCAGCGGAGGCACTGTTCGCTTTTGTCGTGCTGAAGACCGGGATCAAGGTCGGCAATTTCGAGCCCGACCGCTACCGCCACGAAATCGTCACGAATGCCGATTTCAGGGGCTACGACGACGGCCTGCGGATGACCGTCGATTGCAGCGCCGCGCAGGCCGACCGGATCGAGGCGCTGCTCGGCAAGGCTCGCGAGCGCGGCATTGCCCGCCACGGATTGCACCGCGAGGCCGAAGCCCTGATGACCTGCATAGCCCCGTTGCCCTCTCGGAGCGACCACGTGCACTTCATCGACGGCGCTTCCGGCGGCTACACGCTCGCGGCGCTGCAGCTCAAGGCGGGCGGCTGAACCGCGGCGCGGCGGTGTCCGGGGTCAGACGACGCCGTCCCACAGCCATGCCATCACCAACCGCGTCGATTCGGACCCAGAGTAATTACTTCTCGGGCCCAAGAGCGACGACAAGTCATGTGGACCCGCGGACGAGGCACGCTTCGATGTTAGCTCCGCGGCCCTGAATTTCGGCAGACGTTTGACTTGTTTGGGTCGGCAGTGAACCCTCAATCGCGTTCGACGGGCGAGACGCTGTCGGCCATCAGGGAGCGTTCGAGCGCCGCCTGATGAAGGTCGGCAATCTGTCGAGGATCGATCGTTGGCCGCGCCGGGACGGTCAACGCCCCTCAACCCAAACGAGTCCTCGACAATTGCCATCTACTTGTCGGAATCCGGTCGTTGCGGACGCTCGTCAACGCGTCCGCCGCTCTCGGCTGTTGTTGTTTGTCGGGGCGGCCACGGCCGTGCTTGCGGAACGTGTACTGATCTCCGCTTCGACCTCCTTCAGCGTAGCCACAAACGCTTGGGCGCCAGGCGAGAGCGACCGGCCGCGCAGCTGGGCGACGCCGTACCCGGACCGGATGGTGCTCGCATCCGCGTCAAGGACCGCGAGATCACCCCGGCGCACGTCGTCTGCCAACTGCGCCGGTGCTGCGATGCCAATGCCATCGGTGCGTTTGATGATGGCGCGTGCAGCGGCGAAAGACGTCGTCGCGATGCGCGGGATGACGTCGCCGGTCACTGGATCGAGCGACAGGAGACGCATGTCCAGACTTCCCGCAGCGACAACCCGGATGGGCATGCGCACACCGACGAACGGGAAGTCGAGCATGTCCAGCAACGTCACGCCCGCACGGCCAGACAGGGGGTGACCGCTTCGGCAGAAGAAGCAGCCTTGGTGCGGCGGGAGCGACTCGACCTGCAACCGGGCATCCGCGGTGACATTCGCAAGATCCATGACGGCGATTTCCACCTCGCCCGACAGGAGCTTGGCACTGAAATCCCGCCAGTGCCCTTCGAACAGTTCGATCTGCAGCAAGGGATGCCGGGTGGAAAGCCGCACGACGCATTCGATCACGCTCAGATCGAGGGGATACGGTCCGACGCCGATGGCAATCCGGCCTGACTGGAGGCTCTGGTAGTCGGACAGCGCGTCGTGAATGGAGGCAGCGTCTGCCAGCAATCGCCTTGCCCGCGCCAGCAGAACCGTCCCGCCAGGGGTGGGCACGACGTGACGATTCGAACGGTCGAACAGGCGCGCGCCCAGATCCGTTTCCAGTGCGGCGATACCGCGACTGAAGGTCGGCTGGGTCACGCGCATCGCTTCGGCCGCCCGGTGGAAGCTACGGTGCTGATCCAGGGCGACCGCAAATTCGAGAAGGCGAAGGTTGTTCATGCCGTTCAATGTATCGCTCGTTGCCGCTGATTGCATTGGACTCGACGACTGGCGCCATGCAGAATTCGCAACTTCGGCGGTAGCAGGTGCGTGCGCCGCATCAGACACGGCCGTGGGCCAGCAGGTTGGATGGGAGCAGCTTGGCGAGTGCGTCCAAGACTTTTCGAGCAACTGTCTCAAGGGAATACGCAATGAATCGATGCAGAAAATTTGCCGTCGTACTGACTGCCGTCGTGGGCGTCGGGCTGGCCGCTATCTCGGGCGCGACCTTCGCACAACCCGCGAAACCCAACATCATCCTGATCACCTCCGACGACTTCGGTTACGGTGATGCGGGCGTCTACGGCGGTGGTGTCGGGCGCGGCATGCCGACACCCAATCTCGACCGCCTGGCGAACGAAGGCATGAGCTTCTTCTCGTTCTACGGTCAGGCCAGCTGCACTCCCGGGCGGGCGGCGATGCAGACCGGGCGCATCCCGAACCGCAGCGGCATGACCACCGTGGCGTTCCAGGGCCAGGGCGGTGGGCTGCCGGCAGCCGAGTGGACGCTGGCGTCGGTGCTCAAGCAGGGGGGCTACCAGACCTTCTTCACGGGCAAGTGGCACCTGGGCGAGTCGGACTACGCGCTGCCCAACGCGCAGGGCTATGACGAGATGAAGTACGCGCTGCTGTACCACCTCAACGCCTACACCTACAGCGATCCGAAGTGGCACACAAGCATGAGCCCCGAACTGCGGGCCATGTTCCAGAAGGTCACCACCGGCGCGCTGTCCGGCAAGGCGGGGGAGAAGGCAACCACCGATTGGCACGTCAACGGCGAATACGAGAACACGCCCGAGAAGGGCATGGTCGGCATCCCGTTCCTGGACGAGTACATCGAGAAGGCCTCGATCGACTATCTGGACCGCGCGTCGAAGACTGGCAAGCCCTTCTTCATGAGCATCAACTTCATGAAGGTCCACCAGCCCAACCTGCCGCACCCGGACTACGTTGGCAAGTCCATCTCGAAGACCAAGTTCTCGGATTCGGTTGTTGAGGCCGACGCCCGTGTCGGTCATGTGATGGACAAGATCCGTGCCCTCGGCATCGACAAGAACACGATCGTGGTCTGGACCACCGATAACGGCGCCTGGCAGGACGTCTATCCGGATGCCGGCTACACCCCGTTCCGGGGCACCAAGGGCACGCCGCGCGAAGGTGGCAACCGCGTGCCGGCGATCGCCTGGTGGCCGGGCAGGATCAAGGCCGGCGAGAAGAACCACGACATCGTCGGCGGCCTGGACCTGATGGCCACCTTCGCTGCGCTGGGCGGCGTCAAGCTGCCGGAGAAAGACCGCGCCGGCGAGCCGATCGTGTTCGACAGCTACGACATGGCGCCGATCCTGTTTGGCACCGGCAAGCCGCTGCGCAACAGCTGGTTCTACTTTACGGAGCTCGACCTCACCCCGGGCGCGGTGCGGGTCGGCAACCTCAAGTTCGTGATGGACCTTCGTGGCGACGGCGGACAGGCGACCGGCGGGCTGGCGGTCGACACCAACCTCGGCTGGAAGGGCCCGGGCAAGCAGATCTCCATCACGCCGCAGATCTTCGACCTGCTGCAGGATCCGCAGGAGCGCTACGACATCTTCATGAACAACTACACCGAGAGCACCTGGACCATGCCGGTCGTCGGCGCGCAGATCAAGGACCTGCTGGCGTCGTACATCAAGTACCCGCCGCGCAAGCTGCAGGCCGAGAACATCCCCAACATCTCGCTCACGCAGTACCAGTTGCTCAAGGGGCTGGAGGGTCAGTTGAAGCAGCAGGGGATCGTGTTCACGCTGCCGGGCCAATAGGCACCTGACCGATCGATAGAAGCGACGCGCTTTCCCGGCACGGGGTGGCGCGTCTTTTTCGTTGTTGCGCGGCACTTTCCCGCGCGCACCCAGCCACCGAGAAGACATGAAGTCAATCAACGACGGAATTCGGGTGAGCCGGCGAGTCGTGCTCACACTCGCAGCGCTTGCTCTCTCGGCCTGTGCCCAGTTCACGCCGGTGGCCGATCCGCTGCCCTCGTGGAAGGACGGCGCGGCCAAGGACGCCATCGTCCAGTTCGTGAACAAGACCACCGACGCCGGCAGCGCGCAGTTCGTGCCGCCGGCCGAGCGCGTGGCCACCTTCGACCAGGACGGCACGCTGTGGGTCGAGCAACCCATGTACGCACAGGTGATGTTCGCCCTCGACCGCGTGAAGGACGTCGTCAAGGCACGGCCGGCCCTGGCCAACGAGCCACCGTTCAAGGCCGTGGTGACGGGCGACCGCGAAGCCATGGCCAGGTTCACCGAAGAGGACGTGATGAAGCTCGTCGCGGCCTCGCAGGCCGGATTGACGGTCGAGGAGTTCCAGGCCACCGTGAAGAGCTGGGCCGCCGCTGCGAAGCACCCGAAGTTCCAGCGCCCCTACACCGAGCTCGTGTACGCGCCGATGGTCGAGGCGATGAAGTACCTGCGCAGCAATGGCTACCGCACCTATATCGTCACCGGTGGTGGGCAGGAGTTCGTGCGTGCGTTTGCCGAAAGCGTCTACGGCGTGCCGCCCGAGCAGGTCATCGGCACCATGCTCAAGGTCGGCTACTCGGTGCGCGACGGCGTGCCCACGCTGACCAACGAGGCGGCCCTGTTCTTCAACGACGACAAGGGCGGCAAGCCGGTCGGCATCAACATGGTCATCGGCCGCCGTCCGCAGGCCTCCTTCGGCAATTCGGACGGCGACCAGCAGATGCTCGAGTGGACGACAGGCGGCAGTGGTGCACGGCTCGGCATGCTGGTGTTGCACGACGACGCGCAGCGAGAGTTCGCGTACGGGCCGGCGGCCGGGCTGCCCGCCAGCCACGTCGGCACTTTCACCCAACTGACCTACGACGAGGCGAAGAAGAGGGGCTGGACGGTCATCAGCATGAAGAACGACTGGAAGCGCGTCTTCACCTTCGAATGACCAGCCGATTGGCGGTGCCCGAGCCCCTGAGCGCTCGATCGCAAGTGTGACCAAACGAGAACCGAGGAGCAATTGATGCTGCGCGTTCCGATGATTCATCCCGCGCTGCTTTCTATCGCAGCGGCGGGGTGTCTGTGTGCGATTTCTGCGGGCGCTGTCACGATCGACGGCCGCGTGCTCGGTGGCGGCGCGCCGGTCGCAGACTCGACCGTCACACTTTGGGCCGCGAGCGCCGACGCGCCCAAGCAGCTGGCCCAGACGCGCAGCGGCGCCGACGGCCGCTTTGCGCTGATCGCACCTGATTTGGCCGCCACCGGCACCAGTCTGTACATGGTTGCCAAGGGCGGGCGGTCGGGCGCCGGCGGTACGAACAACCCGGACATTGCGCTGCTCACCGTGGTCGGCGGCAAGGCGCCGGCCAAGGTGACTATCAACGAGATGACGACCGTCGCCTCGGTATGGACGCACAACCAGTTCATCGACGGCGAGTCGATCAAGGGCCAACCGCTGCAGTTGAAGATCGCCGCGGGCAACGTGCCCAGCTTCGTCGACCTCGCCGCTGGTGGCTGGGGCGGCACGATCCAGGACCCGCTGAACAGTGGCCAGACGCCGACGATGGCCAACTTCGCGACGCTGGCCAGCGTGCTCGCCGGCTGCGTCACGCGCGTGCGGCCCGACGCCTGCCTGACCGTGATGCAGGCGGCACAGGGCCCCACCGGCGCCACGCCGAACGACACGCTGACGGCGGCGCAGGCGATCGCGCGTGCGCCGTGGTATCGGCCGGGCCGCACGTTCAAGGCACTCGAAGCCCTCTATCCGGTACCGCCGGGCGCGACGATGCGTGCGGTGCCCTACATGCCGTATCTGCAAGTCGCGCCCAGCGCCTGGGTCCTGCCGCTGAAGTTCGACGGCGGTGGCTATCGCGCCGGCGGCAAGGCGATGTTCGACGCCGAAGGCAACCTCTGGGTCGGCAACAACTTCACGATCGGCTGGCAGGCCAACGACGCGCTGTGGCAAGGCACCGCCACCAAGTTCGACCCGAATGGCAAGCCGCTGTCGCCGATCACCACCGGCTTCACCGGCGGCGGCATGCAGGGCGGCACCTTCGGCGCGGCGATCGACCTCAAGGGCAATGCCTGGCTGTCCAGCTACGGCAGCAAGTCCATCGCCGTGTTCGACAGGGACGGCAAGCCGCTGACGCCACCCGACGGCATCAACTTCGGCGGCCGCCTCGGCCTGATGCAGGGCATCATCACCGCGCCCAACGGCGACATGTGGGCGCTGGGGGTCTCCAAGCGGCAGCTGCTGCACTTCCCCAAGGGCGACTGGAACAACGGCCGCATCTTCTGCGAAGGCGACAGCGCCGAACCCTGCAAGTCCTTCACCGCGCCTTTCCACCTGGCCATCGACCAGCAGGACCGCATCTGGGTTTCGGACAGCTCGTTCCACGTCATCCGCTTCCCTGCGACCGACCCCGGCAAGGCCGTGAAGTTCGAGGTTCGCTCCAATAACAGCGGCCTGAACATCGACAGCCAGGGCAACGTCTGGGTGACGAACCGCTTCGGTCCCGGCCTGATCGGCATGGCGCACATGGTCGACATGGCGGCGCACCTGAAGACCGGCGGCGTGCTCTCGGCCTCCGATTACTTGACCAAGACGATGTCGGAGCAGAAGGGCGGCAGCGGCAGCGTCACCGTGCTGCGGCCCGACGGCACGCAGCTGCCGGGCTCGCCTTTCAAGGGCGGCGGCCTGCCTGGGCCTTGGGCGGTGGTGGTGGACGGCAACGACAACGTGTGGGTCAGCAATTTCGCGATGCCGGCGAGCCCGATCGTGCAGCTGTGCGGCGTGCGTACCGAGCACTGTCCCCCCGGCATGAAGACCGGCGACCAGATCTCGCCGCCGGGCGGTTACGTCGGCGGTGGCCTGCAGTTGCAGACCGACATTGCCGTCGGGCCGGCGGGCGACGTCTGGGCGATCAACAACTGGCAGGACATCGACAGCTGCTACCCGGGCGCGACCGAGGCGCTCTCGACGCGCTGCGGCGGGCAGGGAGTGGTCATCTTCTTCGGTATGGCCAAGCCGGTGCGTGCGCCGCAGATTGGGCCCGCTCGACCCTTCTGACACGGCAGGCGCTGGCCAGACGTTGGCGCCGCACTAGACAACCGGAGCAAGCGGATGACGATCCAGACGAACAGCAGGTGGCTGTCCAGCGCAGCGCTCGCCGCCGCGTTGGCCGCAACCGGGCCGGCGCAAGCGGAAATGAGCGCAGAGGAACTCGCCAAGCTGGCGCAGAACCCGGTCGGCAACCTCATCAGCGTGCCGTTCCAGAACAACACCAACTTCAATG
Organism: uncultured bacterium; assembly: GCA_963802435.1. Taxonomy (GTDB): domain Bacteria; phylum Pseudomonadota; class Gammaproteobacteria; order Burkholderiales; family Burkholderiaceae_C; genus CAIKUF01. The sequence continues at coordinate 254,708 of CAWDIT010000011.1, read as the reverse complement.
TCGGGCCGATGTCGGGAACGCAGAACATCCTGAACATCCAGCCGGTGATTCCGATCTCGGTGAACAGCGAATGGAACATCATCACGCGCACCATCCTGCCGGTGATCTGGCAGCCGGCGCTGAGCCCGACCACCGACAGCACCAGCGGCATCGGCGACATCGTCTTGACCGCCTTCCTGTCGCCGGCGCAGCCACAAGGCTTGATCTGGGGCGCAGGGCCGGTGCTTCAGATCCCGACCAACAGCAGCGCCGAGCTCGGCAACAAGAACTGGGGTCTCGGCCCCTCGGTCGTCGTGCTCAAGATGGAGCATGGCAGCCCGTGGGTCTACGGCGCGCTGGCCAACAACATCTGGTCGCTGAGCAGCAACAAGCAGGGCGGCTCGTACAACAACGGCCTGATCCAGCCTTTCGTGAACTACAACTTCGCGGGCGGCTTCTACGTGGTCAGCGGGCCGATCCTGACAGTCAACTGGAAGGCCGCGAGCGGGCAGCAGTGGACCGTGCCGCTGGGCGGCGGCATCGGCAAGATCTTCCACCTCGGCAAGCTGCCGGTGAACACCTCGCTGCAGGCCTACTACAACGTCGTGAACCCGGACAACGGCGCCGACTGGCAGTTGCGGGCGCAGGTGCAGTTCATGTTCCCGAAGTAGATCGACCAATCCATCAGGACGCCACAACGTGATCGCTTTCCGTCGCCTCGCATCGCTCGCCGTCGTCTGCGCGACGCTCGCCGCACTGGTCGCTCCGGCGTCGGCGCAGACGGGCACCGCCCCCAGCACATTGCCTGCCGACCCCTGGCCGCGCCAGGTGAACCTGTCGAGCGGCACGGTGCTGATGTACCAGCCCCAGGTCAACAAGTGGGAAGGCAACCAGATCGACTTCCGCGCCGCGCTGGCGATCATGCCCAAGGGCGCCAAGGCCGAGAGCTTCGGCGTGATGTTCGCCTCCGCGCGCACGCAGGTCGACAAGGTCAATCGAACCGTCGTGTTCGAGGACCTGAAGATCACGAAGAGCGACTTCCCGACCTTGCCCGACCACGGCGCGGCTTATGCCGCCGAACTCCAGACCGCGGTCGCGAGCGACGTGCGCACGATCGCGCTGGACCGCCTGACGACCTCGCTCGCGCTGAACGGCATCAAGCCGCCGACGGTCGCGGTGCAGAACAACCCGCCGAAGGTGTTCGTCAGCAACTCGCCAGCCATCCTGGTGCCGATCGACGGCGCGCCGGTGATCAAGCCGCTGCCCAGCGACAGCCGGTTCAAGCGCGTGATCAACAGCCACGCGCTCATTCTGCAGGGCGGTCTCGGCGACAAGTTCTTCATCCACGTCTACGACGGCTTTCTGTCGTCGGAATCGATCGCCGGCCCATGGACCCAGGCAAGCTTCGTCCCGATCGGCATGAGCGACGTCGCGCAAGCGCTGGCCAAGGCGGGCACGGTGGACCTGCTCGACGGCGGCCCCAAGGCCAACCCGAAGCCGACGCTCGCGAGTGGCGTGCCGACAGTCATCACGAGCCAGGTGCCGAGCGAGCTGATCGTCTTCAACGGCCAGCCCGACTTCGTCCCGGTCAACGGCACGCAGCTGCTGTGGGCCTCGAACACGAGTTCCGACGTCTTCGTCAACACCGTCAGCAGCGACTATTTCATCCTGCTCGCCGGCCGCTGGTTCACTTCGACGAGCCTGAACGGGCCGTGGAACTACGTCGCCAGCAGCGCGCTGCCGCCGGACTTCGCGCGCATCCCGCCCGGCTCGCTCGCGTCGGCCGTGTTGCCCACGGTCGCCGGCACGCCACAAGCGCAGGAGGCGGTGATCGAGAACTCGATCCCGCAGACGGCCACCGTCAAGCGTGCGGGCGGGCCGAAGTTCACGCCGAGCTTCGACGGCGCGCCGCAGTACACGCCAGTCGCGGGAACGCCGCTGTCCTATGTCGCGAACTCGTCGGTGCCGCTGATCCAGGTTTCTGCCAACGCGTACTACGCTGTGCAGTCGGGCGTCTGGTTCACTGCGCCCGCTGTCGCCGGGCCGTGGGTCGTCGCCGCGTCGGTGCCCGACGTGATCTACACCATCCCGCCCTCGTCGCCGATCTACTACGTGACCTACGTGCGCATTTACGAGGCGACGCCGCAGGTCGTCTACGTCGGCTACACGCCGGGCTACCTCGGGACCGTGGTCGGGCCCGACGGCACGATCGTCTACGGCACCGGCTACGCGTACGATCCGTGGATAGGCTCGGTTTGGTATCCGCCGGCCTACACCTACGGCATCGCCGCAGCGCCGATCTACAACCCCTACGTCGGCTACACCTTCGGCTTCGCGATGGGACTGGCGACCGCGGCGTGGTGGGGCGGCGCCTACTACGGCGGCGCCTACTACCACCCCGGCTACTACGGCGGCTACGGCTGCTGCGCGTCGGCGAGCGCCAACGTGTACGGCCACTGGGGCAGCGCGGCCTACTCGGGCACCCGCTCGTGGTACGCAGGCGCCGGCGTGGCGGGCACCACGGCCAGCGGCAGCTATGCCAACGCGCGCACCGGCACGACCGGCAGCTACGCGGCAGGCAAGCAGTACAACGCCTGGACCGGCAACGCCTCGCGCGGCTACGACCGCACCGTCGATACGCCGGCCGGCGGCTCGGGCAACGTCGCGCGCGGCAGCAACGTCAACACCTACACCGGCCAGCGTTCCTATGGGTCGAGTTCGTCGTTCACCGGCGCGGGCGGCAGTTCGGTCGACCGCACGACGGCGACGACCGCCGGCCCGCAAGGTGCTGCACACGCCTCGCAGACGACGACCTACAACGCCAAGACCGGCCAGACCAACACCTGGGGCACGGCCAGGCCGGGCAGCAACGACCACGTCGCCGACAGCAGTGGCAACGTGATGCGCAGCGACGGCAGCGGCGGCTGGCAGCAGCATTCGGCAAGCGGCTGGGGCGCTGCGTCGGGTGACACCGGATGGGCCGATCGCGAAGCGCAGGCACGCAGCGCGGGCGATGACCGCTTCGGAGGCTTCAGCGACGCTTCGCGCTCCGCAGGCTTCGGGGGCGGCGATCGTTTCGGTGGGGGCGGGGGCTTCAGCGGAGGCGGCTTCGGCGGGCGTTTCGGCGGTGGTGGCGGCTTCGGCGGTGGTTTCGGCGGCGGGGGATTCCGGGGCGGCGGCGGGCGCAGGTAGACGCAGAACTCAGCGAGCGATACTTGCCATGTGCATGACGCCGGGCGCTGATCGGTGCGTTGTGCTGGCAGGCATGAGCCCACACTGAACTGTCCGACTGGCATGCAAACTCAGATCGATCAGATCACCTACGTCGCCCGCGGTGAGGAGCTTGCGAGCCGGATTCGCCGCGAGCATCAACCGAAATTCAAGCCACAACAGTGAGGTCTTCCATGCACAACTCCAAGCTTCGTTCCCGCACCGTCCAGTTCGCCCTGGGCACCACGACCCTGCTGCTCGCGCAGTCCGCGCTGGCGCAGGACTTCATCAAGGGCGGCGAGGACAGATTCACCTTGAATCTGGGCGGCATCGTCAACCAGTTCGACACCAGCGTCGGTCTCAACGGCGGCACGACGCAAGGCACGCCGATCGATCTCGAGGGCAACGGGCTGAACAAGAGCCTGTCGAGTTTCCAAGCCTCGGGCACCTGGCGCTGGGCGGCCCATCATCGCAGCGACTTCATGTATTTCAGCGCCAAGCGAAGCGGCAGCAGGCAATACGACCGCGACATCACGTGGGGCGACAACGTGTACAAGGCGGGCTTCGACATCAACGCCCAGGCGAAGGACGATTTCCTGTTTCTCGACTACCGCTACTCGTTCCACAAGAGCGAGGCGCTCGAGTTCGCAGGTGTGCTCGGCCTCTATGGCGGGAGGTTCAACTTCGACCTCAACGGCACGGTGTCGGTCGCTGGCGGAGGAAGTGCAACGACCACTGCCTCGAGTTCGAGTTCCACGACGGTTCCGCTGCCTCTGATCGGCGTCTCGCTGGACTGGTACATCCAGCCGCGATGGAAGGCCACGACGATGTTGTCGGGCATGCAGGCCAAGATCGGCAACGTGGACGGCAGAGCAACCTTCTTCTCGCTCGGCACCGACTACATGCTGTCGCGCAACTGGGGGCTGGGGCTGACGTACACGTACACGGACGTCGGCGTCGACGTGACCAAGGACAGCTTCAACGGCAAGCTCGACTGGAAGATGAACTCGGTGATGGCCTACGCGACGATGAAGTTCTGATGACACGATTGCGGCTCGGCTTCGTCGCGCTGCCGCAGGGCGCCGTGCTCGCATCGGGCGCTGCCTTCGCGCAAGGGCCAGTGGCTCGTCCGGCCACGCCCGTTGCTGCTGCATCTGCTTCGCTGCCAGCGCTGGCAGTGTTGGTCGGTCGCTGGGTTCGGCCCGACGGCGGTTACGTCATCAACATCAAAGCTGCCGATGCCGGCGGCAAACTCGACGCGAGCTACGCCAACCCGAACCCGCTGCCGTTCTACACCGCCGAGGCGACCCGCGACAGCGGCGTGATCAGGCTCTTCTTCGAATTGCGTGCCGGGGGTTACAACGGCTCTACCTATAGAGCTGACTTACGACCCGGCAAGCGACCAACTCAGGGGCGTGTACTACCAGGCCGTGGCGAGGCAACAGTTCGAGGTAGCGTTCGCGCGCGCAAAGTGAGCCTGGGCGAGGCTGATTGACTGCCCGAAACCGGCCTGTGCTGGAGGGCAGCTTCTGGCCGTTGCCGCCGATAGGCATTCGGAGACCGAGGTCCGGTGGTCAGCGCATTGCTGACGTTCGCTCGGCCGGCGCCGACCGCTCCCTCTGGGTCGCAAGTACGCGTTGCCCGAACGGCGTTGAATGGCAGCAATCAGCTTGAAGTGTGCGCTCGGCCCGCGTCGTGCGAGCAGCCGCCTGTGGCCGGAGGAGCAGACCAGAAGGCATGCGGGCAACCGCAGCGTTCGCCCTATGCCGACAGCAGTCGTTTGACCAGTTCCGGCGTCGTCGCCGCGGCGTACTTGCGCATCAGCCGGGCGCGATAGACGTCGACAGTGCGCGGGCTGATCGCGAGGCGTCGCCCGATCAACTTGCTCGTCAGGCCGTCGATCAGCAGCGCAGCGATCTCGCGTTCGCGCGGCGTCAGTTCGACGCGCAGCTGGCGCCGCGACGACAGGTCTTCGAAGCTCCAGATGCCTTCCGCATGCGGGTGCGATGGGTCGAGCGCCCGCCCGCTGACGCGGCACCAGAAAAGCTCCCCGGGCGCGCCCCCGGCAGTCGCGCCGACACGGCGCATCACGCGCTCGTCGGCATACCAGCCGCTCGCGTTGAGGCTCGCGACGATGCGCTCGCCGGTACGTTCGAACTCGGCATGCGTCGGGTAGAGCAGCTCGAAGCTCTGCCCGACCAGCGCGTCGCGCGCCGCGCCGAACATGTCGCGCAGCTGGCGGTTGCAGTCCAGCATCGACCGATTGCGGGACAGCACCAGGCCGACGGGGGCGAGGTCGAACGCGGTGCGGTAGTCGAGCGCGGCCTGAGAAGGCCCGACGTCGGTCATGTCTTGTGCGGCGGCTGTGATCAGGCGAGTGCTTAGTCAATTCTACGTAACGACTACCTAATGCATTACGCTGTACGCTTCACGATCGAACACGACAGTCAGGAGACCGACGATGAAGAAGGTGTACCCGAGTGCGGCCGCAGCCCTGGAGGGCCTGGTGCGGGATGGCCAGTTGCTGGCCGTCGGCGGCTTCGGCCTGTGCGGCATTCCCGAGGCGCTGATCGCGGCGCTGTGTGCCACCGGTGTGAAGGACCTGACGGTGATCTCGAACAATGCCGGCGTCGATGGCTTCGGCCTCGGCCAGCTGCTCGAGACGCGGCAGATCAAGCGGATGATCAGCAGCTACGTCGGCGAGAACAAGGAGTTCGAGCGTCAGTACCTGGCCGGCGAACTCGAACTCGAATTCACGCCGCAGGGCACGCTGGCCGAGAAGCTGCGCGCAGGTGGTGCCGGCATCCCGGCATTCTTCACCCGCACCGGCGTCGGCACGATCGTCGCCGAGGGCAAGGAACTGCGCGAATTCGACGGTCACACCTACGTGATGGAGCGCGCGCTCATGCCCGAGGTCTCGCTCGTCAAGGCGTGGAAGGCCGACCAGAGCGGCAATCTCGTCTTCCGGCGCACCGCACGCAACTTCAATCCGGCGGTCGCCATGGCCGGCCGCACGACGATCGTCGAGGTCGAAGAGATCGTGGCCACCGGCCACTTCGATCCCGACGCCGTGCACCTGCCAGGCATCTACGTGCATCGCATCGTGCTCAACGCGCACCCCGAGAAACGCATCGAGAAGAGAACCATCACCGAGAAGGCCGGCGTCTAGCCGGCCTCCCCTTCAAGGGTGCCGCCAGGCACCCGCTCCCCATCTCTCCGAAGGAGGCCCATCATGGCCTGGACGCATAGCGAAATGGCGGCGCGCGCCGCGAAGGAACTGCAGGACGGCTTCTACGTCAACCTCGGCATCGGTCTGCCGACGCTGGTGGCGAATTTCGTCAGCCCGGACATCGAGGTCTGGCTGCAGAGCGAGAACGGGATGCTCGGCATCGGCCCGTTCCCGACCGACGACGAGGTCGATGCCGATCTCATCAATGCCGGCAAGCAGACGGTGACGACGATCCCGGGCTCGAGCATCTTCGGCTCGCACGACAGCTTCGCGATGATCCGCGGCGGCAAGGTCAACCTGAGCATCCTCGGCGCGATGCAGGTCAGCGAGCACGGTGACCTCGCCAACTGGATGATCCCCGGCAAGATGGTCAAGGGCATGGGCGGCGCGATGGACCTGGTTGCCGGCGTGAAGAGCGTCGTCGTGCTGATGGAGCACGTCGCAAAGAAGAAGGACGGCAGCATCGACATGAAGATCCTGCCGCAATGCACGCTGCCGCTCACCGGCGTCGGCGTGGTCGACCGCATCATCACCGACCTCTGCGTCCTCGACGTCACCCCCCACGGGCTGAAGATCGTCGAACTCGCCGCCGGCGTGACGCGCGAGGAGGTTCAGTCGAAGACTGGCGTGACGCTGCAGTAGCTTCTCAGCGGCGGCGCAGGCTCTTCAGCGCGCGCGCGGCCTCGGTGACGAGCGCCGGACCGCGGTAGATGAGGCCGGTGTAGATCTGCACCAGGTCGGCGCCGGCGGCGATCTTGGCCGTCGCGTCGGCACCGCTCATCACGCCGCCGACGCCGATGATCGGATAGCGCTTCCCGAGGGCTGCGCGCAGCTGGCCGATCACGCGGCTGCTTGGCTCGAACACCGGTCTGCCACTCAGGCCCCCGGCCTCCTCGGCGTGCCGCAGGCCCTTCACCGCGTCGCGCGCCAGCGTCGTGTTGGTCGCGATCACGCCATCGATGCCGTTGCGCTTCAAGGTCCGCGCGATCGACTTCACCTGCACCTCGTCGAGGTCCGGCGCGATCTTCACGAACAGCGGCACGCTGCGGCCATGCCCGGCGGCAAGCGCGAGCCGCCGTGCCTGCAGCGCCGCCAGCAGCGCGTCGAGCGCCTCGTCGTCCTGCAGCGCACGCAGGTTCTTCGTGTTCGGACTCGAGATGTTCACCGCCACGTAGTCGGCATGCGGGTACACGCCGTCCAGGCAGGCGAGGTAGTCGTCGACGGCGTGCTCGATCGGTGTCGCGGCGTTCTTGCCGATGTTCAGGCCGAGGATGCCGCCACGCCGGCGAAAGCTCGTGGCGCGCCCGACGTTGTCGACGAACGCGGCGAGGCCGTCGTTGTTGAAGCCCAGGCGGTTGATCAGCGCCTCGGCCTGCGGCAGCCGAAACATGCGCGGCTTCGGATTGCCGGGCTGGGCCCTGGGCGTGACGGTGCCGACCTCGATGAAGCCGAAGCCCATCGCCCCCAGACCGTCGATGCAGCGCCCATTCTTGTCGAGGCCCGCCGCCAGGCCGACCCGGTTCGGGAACCGCAGGCCGGCCACTTCGACCGGGTCTTCGACCGGCGACTGGCTCCATGCGCAGCGCGCCGGCGTGTTCTGCAAGCGGGCGAGGGAGCCGAGCGTCAGTTCGTGCGCCAGTTCCGGGTCTAGGCTGAAGAGCAGGCTTCGCGCGAAGGGGTAGGGCAGCAAGGGCATGGGCAGGAGACCGGCAGTCGTCGCCGATTGTCGCAAACGCCCTGCGTCGTCGCGAGCGACAGCACCCGATAATCGCCGCAACGCAGGGACAACGGAAACGACATGACGCAAGACGAACTCAAGGCCGCCGTCGGCCAGGCCGCGACGGCCTACGTGCTGCCCGGCAGCGTGATCGGCGTGGGCACCGGTTCGACAGCGAACTACTTCATCGAGGCGCTGGCGAGCATGAAGGGCCGCATTGCGGCGGCAGTCTCGAGTTCGCAAGAGAGTACGCGGCGGCTGCGCGGGCACGGCATCACCGTGCTCGACGCCAACGAGGTCGAGTCGCTCGCGCTCTACATCGATGGCGCCGACGAGATCGATCACAGCGGCTGCATGATCAAGGGCGGCGGCGGCGCGCTGACGCGCGAGAAGATCGTCGCCGACCTGGCCGAGCGCTTCATCTGCATTGCCGACGAGTCCAAGCTCGTCCGGACGCTGGGCAGCTACCCGTTGCCGGTCGAGGTGATTCCGATGGCACGCTCGCTCGTCGCGCGGCGGCTGCGCGCACTCGGTGGCGAGCCGGTGCTGCGCGAGGGTTTCCTGACCGACAACGGTTGCCTCATTCTCGACGTGCATGGCCTGGCGATCACCGATCCGCCAGAGATGGAACGCGAAGTCACGCAGTGGCCGGGCGTCGTGACGATCGGCGTGTTTGCCCGCAATCGCGCCAGCGCCTGCCTGCTGGGCACCCCCGGCGGCGTGCGCACGCTCGACTTCTGATCCGCCCAAGCGGTGACCGTCCAGACGGTGGCCAAAACGCAGTTTCAGAGAAGACTGACTTGTACTCAAGTTACGTCGTAACTAAAACAGCGTAACCTCGCGGGGTACGACTCTCCACGACAACGAAGGATCCCAGGCCCATGGCAAAACCCAACTACTCGTTTGAAAAGCGCCAGCGCGAACGACTGAAGAAGCAGAAGAAGGAAGAGAAGCTGGCACAGCGCAAGGCGGGCACGCAAAGACCCGAGGACGCAGCTTCAAACGAGCCCGGCAGCGAAGCCGCCGCGCCTGACACCACGCAGCCGGCCGGCGAGACACCCGGTTAGGGTCGGTCAGCGCGACAGGCCGCGCGCGAGACGAAGCGCCCTGTATCCACCGCGTCGAGCAGGCTGGCCTCGAGCGGGCAAGGGGCCCCGCCGATCAGCGACGCGAGGCTCTGCGCGCCGAGTGCGGCCCAGGTGATGCCGCGTGAGGCGAGCGCGGTGAACACGAACACGCCGGGCGTGCGCGGCACGAAGCGGGGCTGGTCGAGGCGGATCCCCGTTTCCTGCATTCGTTGCCGGTCGGGCACGGCGCCGATCAGCGGCAGGCGGTCTTCGGCGACGCAGCGCCAGCCGACCCGGCCCTCGAGCGCCGAGGGATCGATCTGCGGCGCGCTGCCGGTCAGCCTTTCGAGTTGCGCCAGGTTGCGAAGGTGATCGTCGATCCTCGGCGCGGCGTCGAGCTCGTCGCGGTGCGCGGTGGCGCCGCAGAGCGCAAGCCCGCCCGGCAGCGCCGGCATCACGTAGCCGTTGCCCGCGACAGGCAGCGAGGGCAGACGAAGCCCGGGCGTCGCCGCCGGGAGCTCACTCGTCTGTCCGCGCACCAGGTGCAGCGGCCAGTCGGTGGCGCCGAGCAGGCCTGTCGCCTCGAAGGAATTGGCGAGCACGACGACGGCCGCCTCGTCGAGCACGCCTCCGCCCGCATCGAGCAGTTGCCAGAGTTCGCCCTGCCCGCGCAATGCGGCAACCTGGACTCCGCTGTGGACGATCACGCTGCTGCCCGCGCGCTGCAGAAGGCTGGTTGCCAGTGCCGACGGCTGCACCCATCCGCCGCCGGGGTAGAACCAGGCCGGCGCTGGCAGACGTACGCCGCTCATCCCGCTGGCGTCCGTCGCCGACAGGGCCTGCACGTAGTCGGGCGGCAGGCCGAGCGCGGCCAGATCGGCCTGCATCGTCGCGAGCGGTCGGGCGTGCTCGAGCCGCAGCACGCCGCGAAGCTGCCCAGGCGCGCCGTGTTGTTCGATCGCGATGCGGACAGGCGACCGCGCCTGCAACGCAGCGGCGCGGTTGAAGCGGGCGTGAGTGCCGTCCTGAGGATTGACGATGCCGTGGAAGATTCCGGCACGATTGCCCGACGCGGCCCCGGCGATGCCGGGCAGGCGCTCGAACAACGTGCTGCGCCAGCCCTGCTCGGCCAGCGCCCAGGCAGCTGCGCACCCGGCCAGCCCGGCGCCGACGACGAGCGCATGACGGTCTGCGCAAGCTCCCGGGCCCTGCCGCGTCGGTGCGCGCCGCGGCGTGAAGCGCGGCGCGTAGCGCGCCAGCGTGATCTCGCGCTTGTCACCGCTGCCCGGGGCACGTTGCACCTCGAAACCGGCTGTCGTGAGGCCGGAGCGAACCGTCCGCGCGGTGCTCCAGGTTGCCGCGGTGGCCTGCGGCGCGGCGAGGCGGGCCAGCGCCTTGAACACCCGGGGTTGCCACATGGCCGGATTGCGATCGGGCGCGAAGCCGTCGAGATAGAACGCGTCCACCGAGGCCACGATCTCGGGCAGCCAGTCGGACACGTCGCCGAGTGCAAGCGTCAACTGGACGCGGCCGCCGTCGAAGTCCAACCGGTGCAGGTTGGGCGTGAGCGGTGGCCACGCATCCAGCAGTTCAGCTGCCAGGTCGGAGACGCGCGAGCCGGCGTGGACGCGGGCCAGATCGGCGCGCGACAGCGGGTGCTTTTCGATCGAGACGAAGTGCAGCCGCTCGCCGCGCAGGGGATCGGCGCGCCAGGCGTCCCAGGTCGCGAGGAAGTTGTTGCCCAGGCCGAAGCCCGTTTCCAGCACGACGAAGCGTTGGCGGCGCTGCCATCGCTGCGGCAGGCCGTTGCCCCGCAGGAAGACGTGCACGGCCTGCTGCAATGCGCCGGCGAGGGGGTGGTAGCGGTCGTCGTAGAGGCGCGAGAAGGCGACGCCATCGGCGTCGAAATCGAGCGTCGCGGCAACGACGGGTGTCGTCCTCATGCGCGAGCTCGTGCGCCTTGCGTGACCAGCAGGTGCTGCTGCACGGGAAAGGGTCTGCGCAAGGCAGGCGCGAGCGCGAGCATGCCTGCCGGTGACGGTGCTTCGCCAGCGGCCTGGATTCCTAGACGCGTTTGCGGTACTCGTGCGTGCGGGTGTCGATCTCGACCTTGTCGCCGCTCTCGACGAACAGTGGCACCGCGATCTCGAATCCGGTGGCGATCGTGGCCGGCTTGAGCACCTTGCCCGAGGTGTCGCCCTTGACGGCGGGTTCGGTCGTGACCTCGCGCACCACGGTGGTCGGCAGTTCGACCGAGATGGCCTTGCCGTCGTAGAACACCACCTCGACGCCCATGTTGTCCTCGAGATACTGGATCGCGTCGCCCATGTTCTCGGCCTCGACCTCGAACTGGTTGTACTCGTGGTCCATGAAGACGTACATCGGGTCGGCGAAGTAGGTGTAGGTGCAGTCCTTCTTGTCGAGGACGATCTGGTCCATCTTGTCGTCGGCCTTGAACACGACTTCGGTGCCCGAATTGCTGAGCAGGCTCTTCAGCTTCATGCGCACGGTGGCCGAATTGCGGCCGCCACGGCTGTATTCGGTCCTGAGCACGACCATCGGGTCCTTGCCGTGCATGATGACGTTGCCGGCGCGAATTTCCTGAGCGACTTTCATAGGGATTCCATGTGGGGGTTCATTGCCTCGGTGCACTGCCAGGGGGCCTTGCCCGCCTCCTGAACATCCGACGAATGCCGGGGGTCCCTGGGGCGTGCCCGCGCCGACGTCGATGCGGCCAGCGCGTTCGTGCTCGCCGGACCTGCTGGCGCGACGCAAAGCGTTGAATTTTAACGCATTTTCTCGACGAAGCGGAGCAACTGCGTGGTCAGGTCGGGCTGCTTCAGCAGCCCGTCGCGCCAGGCTTCGCACAGGCTTCGCCACGGGCCGGACGCGGGCAGCGTTGCCGGCAGCGGCGCCAGCGCGTTCCAGCCCAGCCAGACGCTGCGCAGCGGCCCGGCCACCGCGTCGTCGGCGTCGGCGAGCAGGCGGTCGAGGAAGGCGTGAAGCTTGACGCCGTGTGCCCCGTCCTGCTGAGGGTAGATCTGCCAGACGAAGGGCCTTCCGGCCCACTGTGCTCGCACGAACGAGTCTTCGCCGCGCACGAAGTTGAGGTCGCACGCCCAGAGCAGCCGGTCGTAGCCTGACTGGGGCAGGTGGGGCAGCATGCAGGCGTGCAGGACGCCAAGGCGCAGCGTCGGCCCGAGCAATGCGCGGGTCTGCGCCGCAGCGGCGCCCGGCGTCACGAGCAGCAGCGTCGGCGTGACGCTCAGCACATCGAGCATGGCGGCCAGCGCCGGGTTCGCGTAGCAGAACAGGCTGACCAGTCGTTCGCCGGGATCCAAGGTCAAACCGAGTGCGTGCAACCAGCCGTCGCGATCGAAGGCCTGCTGCTCCGCCAGCAAGCCCGGTTCGCGCAGCAGGCCCGCGCTGCCCGCGGTGAAGCCGGGATAGAAGAAGCGCTTCGTCAGCAGCCGGCCCAGCACGTCGACCGGGGACGGCAAGCCGTGGCTGCGCTCGACATAGGCCTCGGCGCTCAGGTACTCGAGGTTGATCCACGCCGGTGGCGATTCGCGCCCGGCCATGCGGCGAACGAAGCGCGGCGGGGGGTCGCAGCCGAAGGTCTCGACGACGACGTCGCCCGGCACGAGATCGGGCGCTGGGTCGGTCCAGGCGACGATCGTCACGCCGGGATGGCCCTGCGGCGCCATCCACGCCAGCGCCGCCGCGTCGTCGACCCAGAGGCGCACGCGCTCGCCGCGCGCGGCGAGATCGGCGCACAGCCGCCACGCGACGCCGAGATCACCGTGGTTGTCGATCACCCGACAGAAGACATCCCAGATTCGCCGCGCTGGCATGGCGGCATTATCGGCAGCCCCGGTTCAGTGACTCACGGGAATCGCCGCGGCGCCGCCCCTTTCGTGTCGCCCCTTTCGATGATCCGGCGCACCTGGCGCGGCACAATCGCGCTCGATGACGGAACGCGACCCTCCCACCGACGCCGCGCCCGCGCCCGACGCGGCGCGCGCGCGACTGCTTGCCGAAGTTGCCGCGCTGCCCGCACGGCCCGGCGTCTACCGCTACTTCGACGCGCAGGGGGCGGTGCTCTATGTCGGCAAGGCGCTCAATCTCAAGAGGCGCGTGGCGAGCTATTTCCAGAAGAACCATGCCGGCACGCGGATCGGCAACATGATCGAACGAATCGTCCGCATGGAGACGACGGTGGTGCGCTCCGAGGCAGAGGCGCTGCTGCTCGAGAACAACCTGATCAAGGCGCTCAGCCCGCACTACAACATCCTGTTCCGCGACGACAAGAGCTACCCCTACCTGAAGATCACTGCTGCGGGCGATGTTGCCCTGGCTGGCGGCGCAGCGTCGGGCGCGGCCTTCTCCCGCGTCGCCTACTACCGCGGCGCGGTCGACCGCAGGCACCACTACTTCGGACCCTATCCGAGCGCCTGGGCAGTGAAGGAGTCGATCCAGCTGCTGCAGAAGGTGTTCCGGCTGCGCACCTGCGAGGACACGGTGTTTTCCAACCGCAGTCGGCCCTGCCTGCTGTACCAGATCAAGCGCTGCTCGGCACCGTGCGTGGGCAAGATCTGCGGGGCCGACTACGCGAAAGACGTCGCCTCTGCCGAGCGCTTCCTGCGCGGCGAGACGGACGAGGTGATGGAGTCCCTGCAGGCGAGGATGAACGCGCATGCCGAAGTTCAGGAGTTCGAGAAGGCGGCCGAGATTCGCGACCAGATCGGCGCGCTGTCGCAGGTGCTGCACCAGCAGTCGGTCGAGGCCAGTTCGGGCGGCGCCTTCGAAAGGGACGCCGACATCCTTGCCGTGAAGGTGCAGGGCGGCCGGGCCTGCGTCAATCTGGCCATGGTCCGCGGCGGACGCCACCTTGGTGACCGTCCCTACTTTCCCACACACCTGGACGAGGCTGTCGTGCTCACCGCCCTGGAGGTCGGCGGGCGCGCCGCCGGGCCGGCGCCCGAGGTCCAGGTGCTGCGGGCCTTCATCGCGCAGCACTACGTCGACGTGCCGCCGCCGCCGCTGCTGGTGCTCAGCCATGCCGTCGAGAAGGCGCTGATCGACATCCTGTCGAAGGCCTGTGGCCGCAAGGTGACGATGCTCCACCAGCCGCGCGAACAGCAGCGCAGCTGGCTCGACATGGCCATGCACGGCGCCGAACTCGCACTCGCGAGACTGCTGGCCGAAGAGGGTTCGCAACAGGCCCGCACGCGCGCGCTGGCCGAGGCGCTCGAGCTGGAGCCGGAGGACCTGAACCGCTTTCGCATCGAGTGCTTCGACATCAGTCACACGGCGGGCGAGGCGACACAAGCCTCGTGCGTCGTGTTCGAAGGGCACAGGATGCAGAGCGCACAGTACCGGCGCTACAACATCGAAGGCATCACCGGCGGCGACGATTACGCCGCGATGCGCCAGGTGCTCATGCGCCGCTACGGCAAGCTCGCGGCTGGCAAGGAAGAGTCGGACCGCCCCGAACTGCCCCGCGCTCGTTCGGGGGGTCAGACGCCGCAAGGCGGCGGCCTCGAGGACGCTCGCCGGCGCGCGCCCGACGATGCGACGGCGAGCGCCTCCGCTCGCCTGCCCGACCTGGTGCTGGTCGACGGCGGACGAGGGCAGGTGGCGATGGCGCGCGAGGTATTCGACGAACTCGGCCTGGACCTGTCGCTGATCGTCGGTGTCGAGAAAGGCGAAGGCCGCAAGGTCGGGCTCGAGGAACTGGTGTTCGCCGACGGCCGCGACAAGGTCGCCCTGGGCGCCGATTCGGCGGCCCTGATGCTGGTCGCGCAGATCCGCGACGAGGCGCACCGCTTCGCCATCACCGGCATGCGCGCGCGCCGCGCCAGCGTGCGCACCGGCGGCAGCCGGCTCGAGGACATCGCCGGCGTCGGCCCGAAGAAGCGTGCGCGACTGTTGCAGCGCTTCGGTGGCGTGCGCGGCGTCGGGAGCGCCAGCGTGCAGGACCTGCTGAGCGTGGACGGGATCTCGCGGGAACTGGCCGAGGAGATCTACCGTGCACTGCACTGAACACGGTTGGCCGGAGGGCACTCGGGCCCCGCGCCGCGCCGCCGCTGCGGTTGCGGCTGCGACACTGTCGGGCCTGATCGTCGCCTGCGCGCCGCCACAGCCGCCGGCCATCGCGCCCTCGGCGCCGAAGGCAGCGCCCGCGCCGCGACTCCAGGCGAGCGAGGCAGCCACGGCAGACCGTCAGGCGCTGCCGCCACCGGCCGCGGTGCGCACCTTGCAGCAATTGCGTCTGCAAGCCGCGCAACGCCTTGTCGCCGCCAATCCGGGTGGGTCCTACACCGGGCCGGCGCCAGATCCACTGCTCGCCATTCCGGTGCTCGAGATCGAGCTCAACGCCGACGGCAGCGTGCGTCGCATCGATGTGCTGCGGCATCCGCGTCAGGCCCGCGACACGACGCAGTTGGCGATCGACGCGGTGCGGCGTGCAGCGCCTTTCGGCGACGTGTCGCGCCTCCCGAAGCCGTGGAAGTTCAGCGAGACCTTCCTGTTCGACGACGAGCGACGCTTCAAGCCGCGCACGCTCGAACCTTGACGGTCGGCGTGCGGTCGGGGAAGTTCGGCACAATGCGCGCATGTTCTTCAACCTCCCGACGCTGCTGACCTGGGCCCGCATCGTCGCCATACCGCTGATCGTCGGCGTTTTCTATCTGCAGATCGAGCCGGCGCTGCAGAATCTTTCGGCCACCGTGTTGTTCGTGATCGTCGCGCTCACCGACTGGGCAGACGGCTACCTGGCGCGGCGGCTCAACATGACCTCGTCGTTCGGCGCCTTTCTCGATCCGGTGGCCGACAAGTTCCTCGTCTGCGCTGCACTGCTCGTGCTGGTGCACCTGAACCGCATCCATGCGCTGGTGGCCTTCGTGATCATCGGCCGCGAGATCGCGATCTCGGCGCTGCGCGAATGGATGGCCCAGATCGGTGCCTCGCGCAGCGTCGCGGTGCACATGCTGGGCAAGCTGAAGACCGTGGTGCAGATGGTCGCCATCCCGTTCCTGCTCTACGACGGACGCCTGTTCGGCGTCATCGACACCCGGGTTTGGGGTACGCTGCTCATCTACGCGGCAGCGGTGCTGACGATCTGGTCGATGGTGTACTACCTGCAGAAGGCGCTGCCCGAGATCCGGGACAAGGCGCGGTGAGATGACGGGCCCCAAGCTCACTTCGTTCGCGCCGGCCGGCTTGCAAGCCGGCCGTCCCTCGCAAGCCACTCGCGAGCGCGCAGGCGCTCGCTCGGCGCCCGCTCGGCCCCCCCGAGGGGGATCTCAGGCGGCTTGGGAGCGGCCCGGCGCCGCCTGAGCTCGGTGGCGTCGACACCCCGCGTCGCGCTGCGCGCGATGCCCTGGTTGTTCGTGCTGATCTGGAGTACGGGCTTCATCGTTGCCCGCTACGGCATGGCCTATGCGTCGCCTCTGCGCTTTCTGAGCCTGCGTTACGCCTTGTCGATCGTCTGCTTCGTGGGCTGGATCGCCTTGGCACGGCCGTCGTGGCCGCGCGACCGGGGGCAGGCCCTGCATCTGGCGGTCGTCGGCGTGCTGATGCAGGCAGGCTACCTCGGCGGCGTGTGGAGTGCAGTGAAGGCCGGCATCGGTGCCGGCACGGTTGCGTTGCTGGTCGGCTTGCAGCCGGTGCTGACGGCGCTGTGGCTGACCCACCATCCGGCACACGGCAGGGCAGCCGGCTCGGCCGGAGCCGTGTCCGGGCGGCAGTGGAGCGGGCTTGTGCTCGGCCTCGGCGGGGTCGTGCTCGTTCTCTGGCCCAAGCTGGGCGGCGGCGAGTTGACGGGCTGGAACTTCGCGCTGGCCATGCTCGCTCTGCTGAGCATCACCGGCGGCACGCTGTACCAGAAGCGGTTCGTCCAAGCTTGCGATGTGCGCACCGCGAGCCTGCTGCAGCAATTCGCCGCGCTGGCCGTCACGTTGCCGCTGGCCGGGCTCGAAGCGGGCACGATGGTGTTCCATCCGCAGCTGATAGGTGCGATTGCCTGGTCCGTGCTTGGTCTCACGCTCGGCGGCAGCTCTCTGCTGTACCTGCTTATCCAGCGCGGCGCGGCGACCGAAGTCTCCAGCCTGATGTACCTGGTGCCGCCGTGCACTGCGCTGCTCGCCTGGATGTTGTTCGACGAGTTGTTCACGCCAACGATGTTGCTCGGCCTTGCCCTCACCGCGGTGGGCGTCGCGCTGGTGACCGCGTTACCCCGAAGCAGCAGCATCCGCTGATGCTCCAACCACCCGGAGACTGATCGTGACCCTCCATCGCATCGCTGTGATCGCCGGTGACGGAATCGGCAAGGAAGTCATGCCCGAAGGCCTGCGCGTGCTCGAGACCGCGGCGACGCGATTCGGTTTGGCACTGGCATTCGACCACTTCGACTTCTCGAGCTGGGATTACTTCGAACGTCATGGCCGGATGCTGCCGGACGACTGGAAGGATCGAATCGGCGGCCACGACGCGATTTTCTTCGGCGCTGTCGGCTGGCCCGATAGGATTCCAGATCATGTCTCGCTGTGGGGCTCGTTGCTCAGGTTCAGGCGCGAGTTCGATCAGTACGTCAACCTGCGCCCGGCGCGCCTGATGCCCGGCATCCGTTCACCCCTGGTGGGCCGCGACGGCAAGCCGCGCCGACCGGGCGCGATCGACATGCAGATCGTGCGCGAGAACACCGAAGGCGAGTACTCGAGCATCGGTGGAAGAATGTACGAAGGCAGCGAGCGCGAGATCGTGCTGCAGGAAACCGTGATGTCACGCGTCGGCGTCGACCGCGTGCTGAAGTTCGCGTTCGAGCTGGCGAGGAGCCGTCCGAGGCGCAAGCTGACTTCGGCGACGAAGAGCAACGGCATCTCGATCACGATGCCGTACTGGGACGAGCGCGTCGAGGCGATGGCGAAGTCGTATCCCGACGTATCCGTCGATCGGTTCCACATCGACATCCTGACGGCGCACTTCGTGCAGCGCCCCGAGGCCTTCGACGTGGTCGTCGCGAGCAATCTGTTCGGTGACATCCTGAGTGACCTCGGGCCGGCTTGCACGGGCACCATCGGCATTGCCCCGTCGGCCAATCTCAACCCGACTCGGCAGCATCCTTCGCTGTTCGAACCGGTGCACGGTTCGGCGCCCGACATCGCAGGGCAGGGCGTCGCGAACCCGATCGGCCAGATCTGGGCGGGCGCCCTGATGCTCGATTTCCTCGGCCACCGGGACGCGCACGATGCCATCGTCGGTGCCATCGAGCGCGTGCTCGCTGCCGGTGACGATGCGCCGCGCACACCCGACCTGGGCGGCACGGCAGGCACGCGCAGCCTCGGCACCGCGATCGCGCAGGCGCTCTGATCGAGGCCCGCGTGCGGTGCCGGCGTCAATGGGGTGATTCCCACCTACCCTTGAAGTCGGGGGTGGCGAATCGACATAGAATTTACATCCGCGCTTGACACGGCTGGGGTGCGCGGCTGTAATGAATTGCGCTCCACCCCATACTGCGAGCTGCCCCCATACCCCATCGCAGATTGCCCATCCAACACTTTCGAGAGAGGGACGCTTCGTGAACAAGTCCGAACTGATTGACCACATCGCCCGACAGGCCGACATCTCCAAGGCAGCCGCAGGGCGCGCGCTCGAGGCGCTGATCGGCGGCGTGAAGGCCACCTTGAAGAAGAACAACAGCGTCTCGCTGGTTGGTTTCGGAACGTTCAGCGTCAGCAAGCGCGCGGCACGCACTGGGCGCAACCCGCGCACCGGTGCGGCGATCAAGATCAAGTCGGCGAAGGTGCCGAAGTTCCGGCCGGGCAAGGCGCTCAAGGACGCATTGAACTGACGCCTCGCGTTGCGTTTGGGGGTGCTTAGCTCAGCCGGTAGAGCGGCGCCCTTACAAGGCGTAGGTCGGCGGTTCGAACCCGTCAGCACCCACCACCTGGAGCGCAGGTCAGGCGACGGCGCCGCGGGTAGAATCCACCCGACGCGAACGGCCACTCGAAGGCGAACCTCGGTTCGCCTTTGTTGCATCTGGCGCGTCGCCAGGCGGCCGCGCCGCGCTCAGTCACTCTCAGCCATTCCCGTGTTCGAGGCCCCCGATGTTTGATTTCTTTCGCAAGCACATGCGCTTGATGCAGTTTGCGCTCGTGCTGCTCATCTTGCCGTCGTTCGTCTTCTTCGGCATTCAGGGTTACAGCCGCTTCGGTGAGGGCGGTAACGAGACGGTCGCCAAGGTGGCTGGACAGAACATCACGCGGGCAGAACTCGACGCCGCCCATCGCGACCAGGTCGAGCGGATTCGCCGCCAGCGGCCCGACGTCGACGCCAAACTGCTCGACAGCCCGGAGATGAAGCAGCGAACGCTGGAGGAACTGGTCCGCGAACGCGTGGCGCTTGCAGCCTCCGACCAGCTCAAGCTGGCCACGACGGACGACCGCCTGCGGCGACTGTTCGTCGCCGATCCGCAATTCGCGTTCCTGCGCAATGCGGACGGCAGCGTCAACAAGGAAGCCCTCGCCCAACAAGGCATGTCGTCCGAGCTGTTCGCGGCGAGGCTGGCGCAGGACATCGCGCGGCGCCAAGTCATGTTCGGCGTGGCCGGTACGGTGCTGGCACCTGCGAGCAACAGTGCCGCCGCGATGGACGCGCTGTTGCAGCAGCGAGAGGTCCGGGTGCTGCGCTTCAATGCGAAGGACTATGCCGCCAAGATCAGCGCCGGCGAGGCCGAGTTGGACGCGTACTACAAAGACCCCGCCCATGCGGCGCAGTTCATGGCTCCCGAGCAGGCCACCATCGAATACGTCGTGCTCGATCTTGACACGCTGAAGAAGGGCGTTTCGGTGTCGGACGACGAACTGCGCAAGTACTACGAAGAGAACGCGACGCGCTACACCACGCCCGAGCAGCGTCGAGCCAGCCATATCCTGATCAAGGCGGACCCGGGCGCGCCGGCAGCCGATCGAGCCAAGGCCAGGGCCAAGGCCGAGGCGCTGCTGGCCGAGCTGAAGAAGAATCCGGCTGGGTTTGCGGAACTCGCGAAGAAGAACTCCGACGACCCGGGTTCGGCCGAGCGCGGCGGCGACCTCGACTTCTTCGCTCGCGGCGCGATGGTCAAGCCGTTCGAGGATGCGGCGTTCGGACTCAAGGTGGGCGAGATCGGCCCGCTCGTCGAATCCGACTTCGGTTACCACATCATCCAGGTCACGGCGGTGCGCGGAGGCGAGAAGCGAAGTTTCGAGTCCGTGCGCACTGAGATCGAAGAAGAGGTCAAGCGCCAGTTGGCGCAGCGGCGCTTCGCGGAAGCTGCGGTCGAGTTCACGAACACGGTCTACGAGCAACCCGACAGCCTGAAGCCGGTGGCCGACAAGCTCAAGCTCGAAATCCACACGCAGCCGGGGGTTCAACGTACTCCCACACCGGGGGCGAAGGGCCCGCTGACCTCGCCGAAGTTCCTGGACCCGTTGTTCGGCAGCGATGTGTTGCGCAACAAGCGCAACACCGAGGCGGTCGAGACCGCTACGAATCAGCTCGTCTCCGGTCGCATCGTGAGCTACTCGCCTGCGCGCTTGCTGCCCTTCGCCGACGTGAAGGCCAGGGTGCAGGCAGCCGTCGTCGCCGAGATGGCGGCGGCCCAGGCACGCAAGGACGGCGAAGCCCGCCTGGAAAGCCTGAAGAAGTCACCGCAGAGTCCGATCAGCGAACCGGCACAGGTTGTGTCGCGGGCGCAGCGACGAGACCTGCCGCCGCAGTTGATCGACGCCGTGCTGCGCGCCGACGCCACGAGCCTGCCCGTCTTCGTCGGCGTCGACCTCGGTGCGCAGGGCTATGCGGTTGCCAGGGTCGACCAGGTACTCGGTCGCGATCCGGCGGCGGGCGACCCCAGGCAGATGGCAGTGCAGTATGCGCAGGCATGGGGCGATGCTGAGGCGATGGCGTATTACGACGCTCTGAAGGCGCGATTCAAGGTGGATGTCAAGGCATCGGCGGTCGGCGGCGCGGACCCCGACAGGGGCGCGTCGGCCCCGGCAAGATAGCGGCTCGCGGCGAGCGGTGTGGCGGCTCTGCCGAACGTCCTTGTCGCTATACTCGATGCTTCTGCGGTGGCTGTAGCTCAGTTGGTAGAGTCCAGGATTGTGATTCCTGTCGTCGTGGGTTCGAGTCCCATCAGCCACCCCAAGGTAATTGCAATTGAAGCGTAACCTCGCGAAGGCGTTGCGGCATGGCAAGCGGGGGCGCGCCGGATCAACGCAGGCGCCGCGGTCAGCGTGCGGCAGGTAGAGCAGGCAAACACGCTGACGCAGGTGTCACCACATCCGCCAGCGATTTCCGCCACGCCTCTCGTGACCACGGGACGCACGCCATCCCATCAGGGTGACGACGATGCCGATGAGTGCACTGATGCCGAATGCGAGCCATAGCAGCACGTCAGCGGCGTCCATGCAGCGATCGTATCTCGCCACCGACGTCTTTGGATCGCCTGTAACGCGCCATGAACGCGGAGTGACCCAGGCAGCTTCCGTTCACCACCGCGGTGATCGACGTGCCGGCCAAGTTGCTCACTTCACTGCCTTGTTGGCTTGATCCATCATTTCCATCTGGAGCTTCAGTAACCGCAAGCTCAGATCGATTTCCCGAACGGCTGGATGCGAGTCCGTATAGCGCTCCAGCAACGCAGATCGCTTTGATTCGAGCGATTGAATGTTCCTTTCAATCTCTTCGCGGCTGCGCAGTGGGGGAGAGGGCAGGTTCCAGATATAGCGTTCCAGAATCTCGACTCGCCTCTCCAGCAGCTGCAGACGCTGCTGGAAGACGACGATGTCAGACGCAGGTGTCGAAGTAGGCTGCTGCGCGCATGCCCCTAACAGCAAGAGCCAAGCAACCGCCCGTAGGTTCGGCCATCTTCCAGCTTCATGCTGCCTCTCGTCTACCGCATCAACTGGTAGGTCCGGCCTGTCGTTCATATGGGAAATCCACGCGGGATCGCGCTTCGAGCCAGCGACGCAGTAGCCTATCAGCATCTCTACCGGGCGAGTCCAAGACACTGACGACGTTGGAGAGGCGGGCTCGGCATCCGAACACGCCGCGAATTGGAAGGGCTGCTCCGACGGGCGCGGATGGAGCCCATTGGTCAAGTTCAAGGACGTCACGCTGCTTGCGCTCATAGACCTGGCTGCGTCCCGCCGGCATGCAGGCTTCTTCACAGTGCGAACAAGTTTGCGCGGTCCCGGCTTTCTTGACGTCGGGGCGTAGCAGGACTCGTGCCGAATGCTTATGCTGATCGTGGTGGCTTGGCGGCCAGGCTGGGCCAGGCAAGTTTCGAGGGAGCGGAACCACTTGCCCTCAAGGAGGCTGTCGTGTTCGCAGGTCACGTCGGTGCGGCACTGGCGATCGGACGAGCGGAGAGACGCGTCAACGCGGGTGCGCTGGTGTTCGCGGCACTCCTGCTCGACTTCCTGCTTTGGTTGTTCATCCTTCTCGGGTGGGAATCCGCCACCATCCCTGCCGACTACGCCCGCACGCATCTGGTCGCCTTCGTCTTTCCCTATTCGCATGGACTGGTTGCTGCCATTGCGTGGTCGGCCTTTGCAGGTGCGTGCATGTTCGTGTTGCATCCGGGCTCGATCGACGCGCGCCGCAGACTTGGGCTCTTTGTGGCCGCTGCAGTCTTCTCACACTGGCTGCTGGATGCACTTGTTCACGTTCCCGAAATGCCGCTGGTCGGGTCCGGCCCCGCCAAGCTAGGACTCGGGTTGTGGCAGAACATGCCGCTCGCGCTCGGGGTCGAGGGCCTTGTGTTGGTGGCGGGGTTTTGGCTCTTCGTGACCGGCCGCCAACTGTCGAAGGCCCGGACGGTCGGCTTGGGGGTGTTGGCGACACTGCTGCTTGCCTTCACCGTGGTCGGGATGACGGTCGCCCCAACTCCACCGTCGGTCGACGCCATGGCGCTGAGCTCCTTGATCACGGTTACAGTCGTCAGCGTGCTCGTCGGATGGTTGGCGCGCCCATCGCGTGGCGAATTGCGGGGCTCTCGAACCTGGCTGAATTAGGGCCTGGTTGGGCACTGCGTGGTTTCAGTTGGCCAGTTGCGACCGGCTACATTGCTAGCTTTCGATGACCGATTCGAGGGAGAGGGCACATGCGACGACAACTGTGGATCAGGGGCCACCTTCTGGTCTTGATTCTGGCCGCAGCTTCGCTGCAACCAGCCCTGGCCGACTTCGAATTGGCAGATTCGACTGGGCGACGGATCGTGCTCAAGGACAATGGCACTTGGAGCTATGTCGACGCCAAGGAGGACACAAAGGACAAGGGCCCGGCAGCAGTTCCGGTGAAACCCGAACCGCTGGCTGACCTGCAACTGATGCGGCGGCTCGAAGCGCCAGGCAGCTGCCTCTTCGAGGTGATGCTGACCAACAACCTGCCCTACGAGATCGTCAGTCTGGTGCCCGCGTTTGCCGCTCAGCGAGCCAACGGTGTCGTCTTTGCGTCGAAGCTTGTCGGCTTCAGCGCGGTGAAGCCGGGTGTCAATGTCAGTCGGTCGATGCTGTTTGGTGGCATCGGTTGTCAGGACATCGCCAAGCTCCAGGTGCTTGGCGGTGACCGTTGCGAAATGGGTGAATTGAACAAGTTCACCGAAGGCAGAGGCCGGTGCCTGGCCTTGCTGCGGGTGGTACCGAGCGAGTTGCTTCAATTCGAGAAGTAATGGCATGGGCGGGCAGGGCGCGGCCTCCGACGGGATGCCCCTGCCGACCAGCCAGCACTTCGCGCTGCGCGGACAAGACACAGGAAAGCCCGTGCAACGGGGCGCGAAGCGCCTTCACTCCGTTGAAGGCTGCAGCGGAACGCGAACCCGGCAATCGATTCCGCTGGGCTCCGCTTCGCGCCACTCGACGTCACCACCCAGTTGCCTGACGCGCTTGCGCACCCCGCTCAGCCCGAGCCCGTGCGACCAGCTGGCCGGGTCTCGACCGCTGCCGTCATCCGACACAGTCAGCTCGAGCCGTTCGCCTTCGAGTTGAAGCGCGATGTCGACATGGCGCGCATCGGCATGGGCGATGGCGTTGCTCACCAGCTCGCGCAGGATCCGCGTCAGGGCCGACCACTGCACCACGCCGAGCAGGATGTCGCGCTCGAGTGCGATGCTCCAGCCGAGCGTGACGTCGACTTCTGTCAGGCGCTGGGCCAGATCGGTCTTCCATTCCGCGGCAGCGTCGCTCAAGCGATGGTCGGGGGCAGCAAGACCCCGGGTCAGTGTCTTCAGATCCTTCAGCGTGTGCCGGACGTACTCTTGCATCTCGCTCGACTGGGCCTTGTAGATCAGTGTCAGCAGGCGCGCCCCGATGTCGTCGTGGAGGTCCTGCGCGAGGCGCATGCGCTCCTCGCGGCGGCCTTGTTCGACGCCCCGATCGAACGCGGTCGCGCGCTGAAGCTGTTCGATGATGCGCTCCGTCAGAAGTGCGTCCTCCTTGGTGAACAGGCGCTTGCCACGCCGTGCGAGACGAAGCCGGGCGGTGCCGTTGCGGGACTGTCGGCGAGCCCATAGCGTCGGTACGGGAACCAGAAGCGTCGACCCTCCGTCGACGATCTGCGCGGAGGTTGTCGCTTCGTCCAGTAGTTCGGCATGCGTCGGCTCGAAGATCTCTCGAAGCAGCTGCAGCAGCAGCTCCGGCACCGCCTGCGGTTGATCCTCGACCTGGCGCGCGACGCGGTAGAGCTGCTCGAACATGTGTGCAGTCGAGAGCAGGTCGTCGCCCCGCGTGACACGGCTCGGCTTCGACAGGAACGCCGCGACCAGCAGGAGCACGGCGAGGAAGACGGGCCACGCCACCCAAGTGAATTCGGCAGGGACAGTCGGAGCACCGAGCCAGCGACCCAGGAAGAACACTCCGGCGAAACCGAGCAGCGCGGCGAAGATCAGCAGGGACCGGTGCCAGAGGTCCCGGCGCGACGCCCGGGTTTCACTCAACAAGCGGACACGCACCGCAGGCCCTACACCAGCCCCTCTTTGCTGGCGAGCACAGCGGCCTCGGCCCGACTGGACACGTCGAGCTTCTTGTAGATTGACTTGATGTGGTCGTTCACGGTGAACCACTTGATGCCCAGCAGACCCGCGATCTCCTTGATGGTGAATCCCTTGCTGAGGTAGGTCAGCACCTCGCTCTCGCGTGGCGTGAGGCGTTCGTGATCAAGCGGCGCGCCGCGGCCGAGGGACATCGGGCGGCTGCTCTGCAACCCGGTCAGCGGCGGCGCGAGGGGGTCGACGCGCCCTTCACAACCCGGCGCTGTGCCGCGGGCCTCGCGCCCCTGGCGGAAATGCGTCAGCAGGCGGCGCGCGATCGCCGGCGACAGCGGAGGTTGGCCGCGGACGATCTTCTGCAATTCCTCAACCAGTACTTCGAACCTGTCTTCCTTCAGCAAGTAGCCGTCGGCGCCGCACTGAAGTGCGGGGAACAGGTGGTCATCGTCGGAATAGAGCGTGGTGACGATCTTGACCGCCGGAGAGCTCGCCAGTTCGGCCAGCAGTTCAACACCGTGGCCGTCGGGCAGTTCGAGATCGATCAGGATCAGCTTGAAAGGGTCGACCACGGTGCGGCCGTCAGCGCTCGGACCCACGTGCCGGCGCGCGGTCTCGAGATCGCCGGCCTCGGTGATCACGATCGTGTCACTGAAGCTCTCGCGAACGACGCGGCACAGGAAGCTGCGCGCCACAGGGTTGTCTTCAAGGATCAACACCTTCACTGCCATGTCTGCCTCGTCTTCGGGCCTGCATCGCCTGCCCGCGTCTGCATGGGCGAAGCATCCTAGCGCACTCCGCGTCCATTGCGCCGCCTGAGGCAATCCGAACTGCCGGATTTGCGCCGGTCTCAACGCCGTCGCTGCTATGCGCTGCCTACAATCCTGCATGCGTATCCTGATCGCCAATGACGACGGCTATCTCGCCCCTGGACTGCAGGCACTGGTGCAGGCTTGCCATGGGCTCGGTGAAATCGATGTCGTGGCGCCAGAGCAGAATGCCAGTGGCACGTCCAATTCGCTCACCCTGAACCGGCCGCTATCGGTGTTTCGCGCGGCCAATGGCTACAACTACATCAACGGGACGCCGTCGGATTGCGTGCACGTGGCACTGACCGGCCTGCTGCCGCACCGGCCCGACCTGGTGCTCTCGGGCATCAACAACGGCGCGAACATGGGCGACGACACGCTCTACTCGGGCACGGTCGCGGCGGCGATGGAAGGCTTCCTGTTCGGCATCCCTGCGATCGCGTTCTCGCTCGTCGACAAGGGATGGAGGGAGCTCGACGCGGCGGCCCGCGTGTCGCGCGCGTTGATCGAACAGGTGATGCGGGCACCGCTCGCTGGGCCACCCTGGCTGCTCAACGTGAACATCCCGAGCCGCCCGATGTCGACAGGGCCGCCGTCGCTGTCACCCGGCTCGGGCGCCGCCATGCAAGCGAGCCGGTGATCCGCCAGGCCAATCCGCGCGGCGAGCCCATCTACTGGATCGGTCCCGCCGGCGACGCACGCGAGGCCGGCGCAGGCACCGACTTCCATGCGACGGCGCTCGGGAAGATCTCGGTCACGCCTCTGCAGGTCGATCTCACCGACCATGAGGCGCTGGGTGCGTGGAACGCAACGCTGGCCTGCACGGTCCGGGGCGCGGCATGACGGCAACGCGCGGATCGGCGCCGAGGTTTCCAATGCGACTCGAGCGCCTGGGCGCCCAGGCGAAGGACGGCGGGGTCGGCGCGCGCGCGACGCTGAGGCCACAGGCGCCGCTGCAGCAAGCCGCCTCCGACGAGGCGCGTCGCGTCGTGCCTTCCGGACTGGGCCTCGATTCGGCAGAGGTGCGGCTTCGGATGGTGGCGCGCCTGCGAAAGGCCGGCCTGCGCAACGAGGAATTGCTCGAGGCGCTGGCCGCCGTGCCACGACACCTGTTCGTGGACGGTGGACTCGTCAACCAGGTTTACGAGGACACGAGCCTGCCCATCGGTCATGGGCAGACGATCTCCAAGCCCTCGGTCGTGGCACGAATGATCGAACTGCTCGCAGAGGGACGGGCAGCCCGTGGCGCAGGCACGCTCGGGCGGGTGCTCGAGATCGGCAGCGGCTGCGGCTATCAGGCGGCGGTGCTTGCTCGGCTGGCGCGACAGGTCTGGTCGATCGAGCGGATCCGCCCCTTGCACGACAAGGCGCGCCAGCATCTGGCCGAATTGCGCGAAACGAAGGTGCGACTGCTGTATGGTGACGGCATGCTCGGACATGCAGGCGGCGCGCCCTACGAAAGCATCATTGCCGCGGCCGGGGGTGATGCCGTGCCGCAGGCCTGGCTCGATCAACTCGCCCCTGGCGGGCGGCTCGTGGCGCCGGTGCGCATGCAGGGCCGACAGCAAGCGCTGGTGGTCGTGGATCGCACCGACAATGGCTTCCTGCGCAGTGTTCACGAGACAGTGCATTTCGTTCCGTTGCGGGAGGGCTTGGACTGATGGTGTGCGGCATGAAAAGGGTGACTGGAATGAGAGCAAACTGCTGGCTCGGCGTGTCGCTGCTTGCGCTGATGCTCGCACTCGGCGGGTGCGCGTCGAAGAAGTCCCGCGCGCCGGTAGAGGATCGAGTTCCCGCCGTGCCCGCCGTGCCCGCGGCGCCGGCCGCCGCCGCTTCGCAGGCAGAGGGCTCTGCAGCGCTGCCCGGGGCCGAGAACGCCGGCAAGTCCGGCTACTACACGGTCAAACCGGGTGACAAGTTGCTGCGCATTGCGCTCGACCAGGGGCAGAACTGGCGTGATCTTGTCAAGTGGAACAAGCTGGACAACCCCAACGTGATCGAGGTCGGGCAGGTCCTGCGCGTGATTCCGCCGGAAGCAGACCCGGCTGTCGCCGCGACGCGCCCGGTCACGAGCAGCCGGGTCGAGGCGCGACCGCTGGAGCGCGCGGCCACGCCCCCTGCCGGTACCGCGGCCGCAGCATCGGCTGCCGCGGCGCCGGCAAGCACCGCGGCAGGCACTGCGGCAACGCCAGCGGCGCCGGTGGCGGCGGCAGCGCCGCCTGCGCCGGTGGTCCGTGAAGCCGACGAGGACGTCAATTGGATGTGGCCGGCCGCTGGTGCGGTCGTCGTTCAGTTCGACGAGGTTCGCAGCAAGGGGCTGGTGATCTCGGGCAAGGCGGGCGATCCGGTCTACGCGGCAGCCGATGGAAGGGTGGTCTACGCCGGATCGGGACTGCGCGGCTATGGCAATCTGCTGATCGTCAAGCACAACAACACCTACCTCACGGCCTATGCCCACAACCAGGCGCTGCTCGTCAAGGAAGACCAGGTCGTGCGTCGCGGACAGCGCATTGCCGAGATGGGGTCGACCGACGCCGAGCGTGTGCAATTGCACTTCGAGATCCGCCGGCTCGGCAAGCCGGTCGATCCGGCCAAGCTGCTTCCGACGCGCTGAGCCAATCGCGCGCAGGTGTCACGATGGTCAGCAGGAGCGCCCGACCCGCGAGTCGGCCGAACTCTGGCTTGGCGCCCGGCTTCGTCTCGCGCGGTCCGCTGGCGGGTGTTCGGCGCACTGGTGGCGGAGAGCGGGCCGTCCGCGAACTCCCGCCCGACACCGAGCCGGTCACTGCCGCCGAACCTGCACAAGACCGGGGCGACACCGCTGACGCGCTGCAGACCTATCTGCGCGACATCCGCCGGACCGCGTTGTTGACGCCGCAAGAGGAGTTCGAGACGGCAGTGCGCGCGCGCAGCGGCGATTTCGCGGCGCGCCAGACGATGATCGAGCACAACCTGCGCCTGGTGGTGAGCATCGCGAAGACCTACGTCGGTCGCGGGCTGCCGATGACCGACCTGATCGAGGAAGGCAACCTCGGCCTGATGCACGCGACTGCCAAGTTCGAGCCTGAGCGGGGGTTCCGCTTCTCGACCTACGCCACGTGGTGGATTCACCAGCACATCGAACGCGCGATCATGCAGCAGTCACGCCTGGTGCGCCTGCCCGTGCACGTGGTGCGCGAACTCAACCAGGTCTTGAAGGCCCGCCGGGGGTTGGAGGCGCAGACAGCCCACGTTCGATCAAGGCGACAAGGTCGCGAGCCTGGAGGACATTGCTGCGGCGGTGGGGCGTCCGGTGCGCGAAGTCGCAGAGTTGCTGAGCTTGGCGGAACTTCCGGCCTCGCTCGATGCGCCGCTGGAGCGCAGTTCGAAGGAGCCGGACGCGCAAACCTTGCTCGAGTCGGTCGTCGACGAGCAGGCCCTCGACCCGATGAGTCTCGCGCTGGGCCACGAAGTAGATCACCTGCTGTCGCAGGGCCTCGACTCGCTGAACGTGCGCGAGCGCGAGGTGCTGACGGGTCGTTACGGCCTCAGCGACCGCGAACCGGAAACGCTGGAAGTGCTTGCGGAGAGACTCGGGCTGACGCGTGAGCGAATCCGCCAGATTCAGCTCGAGGCACTTGCCAAGCTGAGGCGTCGCATGGCCCGCGACGGTGTCGACCGTGAGTCGCTGTTCTGAACCGGCGCCGCGATGGCGGCGCAGAAGCCTGCATTCCAGCGTTTCGGCCATGAGAGGCTCCGCTTGAACGCGCACCGAAGGCCGCGCCGATTCGGCATTCCCATTGTTGGCCTTGCCGTGCTTCTTCTCGCCGGCGCCGCATGCGCGCAGTCGGCGACCGAGGTATCGCGACCTCGCGTCGGCCTCGTGCTCGGCGGTGGCGGCGCACGCGGCGCGGCGCACATCGGCGTGCTCGAAGTGCTTGAACGACTGCGCGTCCCCGTCGATTGCGTCGCGGGCACGAGCATGGGAGCCCTGGTGGCCGGTGCGTTCGCGGCCGGGCTGACGCCCGCCGAGATGCGCGAGGCGATGGCGAAGGCCGATTGGGCCGACATGTTCCAGGACAATCCGGCCTTCTACGACATGAGCTACCGCAACAAGCGGCTCTCGCAGACCTTCCTGCCGGGTTCCGAGCTCGGGATCACCGACAAGGGATTGCAGTACGCGCCGGGGGTCGTCACCGGCCAGAAGATCAAGGCCTTCTTCAACCAGCTCGTGCGTGCCGATCGTGGTGAGCGCCTGATCGAAGATCTGCCGTTGCCGCTTTCGATCGTGGCCACCGACATCGGCACCGGGGCGCGCGTCGTGATGCGCGACGGCAGCCTGACCGAGGCGATGCGCGCGAGCATGTCGGTGCCCGGCCTGATGGCGCCCGTCGAACGCGATGGTCATCTGATGGTGGACGGGGGTCTGGTCGACAACGTGCCGATCGCCGAGGCGAGGGAGCGCTGCAACGCCGATACGGTGATCGTCGTCAACGTCGGCTCACCGTTGCTCCCGGCGGACCAGATCGGTTCGCTGATCAGCGTCACCGCGCAGATGGTCAACATCCTGACCGAGCAGAACGTGACCCGGTCGCTGGGTGCGATCAAGGCGACCGACGTCTACATCAAGCCCGACCTCGACGGAATTTCTGCGGGCGACTTCCTGCGCAACGGCGAGACGGCAGATCGTGGCAGGAGCGCCGCCGTGGCGGCAAGCGAGCAGTTGAAGCGGCTGGCGGTCGGCGAGGCGCAGTACGCAGACTGGTGGCGCCGCATCGACTCGCCGGAGCTCGCGCCGCGGCGCATCGACGAGATCGAGATCGCGGGGCTCAGCCGCGTCAACCCGGCCGACGTGCAGTGGCAGATCTCCCAGAAGACCAGCGAGCCGCTGAACACGCCCGTGCTGAACGAAGACCTGTTGCGCGTCTACGGCGAGGGCTACTACGAGCGGGTCGACTACAAACTGCTCCGCGAGCGCGACCGCAACATCCTGCGCATCACGCCAGTCGAGAAGGCATGGGGGCCGGACTACCTGCGCCTGGGGCTGGGGTTGGAGACCGAATTCAGCACCGGGTCAACCTACGTGCTGCGCGCCGGGTACCACAGGACGTGGATGAATCCCCTCGGAGGTGAACTGCTGGTGACAGCCGAGATCGGCAACCGGACCCGGCTGGGGGTCGACTTCTACCAGCCCGTCGAGCCGACGCAGCGTTTCTTCATCGAGCCGAGGATCGCGTTCCAACGCCAGAACCTCTACGTCTTCCAGGACGACCAGAAGCTTGCCGAACTGGAGGTCTACGAGACGACCGGCGAGCTGGCCTTCGGGTCCCGCATCGGCACGCTGGGCCAGGCCAAAGTCGGCTGGCAGGAAGCCAGGAAGAGCGCCAGCGTCAACATCGGTCCGCCCTTCCTTCAAGCCTACAACGTGCGCTACGGCGGATGGTTCGCCAGCGTCGACCTCGACCACCTGGACCGGATCTACGTACCGCGCAGCGGCTGGGCGGCGGCTGCCAGGTACTTCGACACCCCGTCACAGGGATTCAGCAAGTTGGAAGTGGAGCTGCGCGGTGCCTATCCGATGGGCGACTTCGTGTTGCGGGGCCGCCTGTCGTACACCGGCTCGCCGGTGGGCCAACTGCCGGACTACGACCCGGCCAAGCTCGGCGGCTTCCAGAACATGTCCGCGTTCGCGAGGGATCAGCTGATCGGCGACGATGCGGGGTACGCCGGGCTGCGCATCGAGCGCATTCTGGGAACGCTGCCGCTGGGACTGCGCGGCGACATGCGTCTCGGGCTGGCGCTCGAATCGTCTCGGATGGGACTGCGCTTCACCGAGACCAAGCTCGCCCCATGGCAGAACTCTGTTGGGGTGTACATCGGGGGCGAGACCCCGATCGGTCCGGTCTTCATCGGCTACGGGTACTCGCCGAGCAGCGGCTACGCTAACGCCTACCTGCTGATCGGCACCCCCTGACCGGGAGCGGGAACTGCTGGTAATCTTGGCCTCTCGGCGGTCGTTCAATACGATCCTGCGAAAGGGGCTCGCGATGCACGGAAACACTCGCCTGCGCACCAGCGCGTGGGTTTCGGCGGTCGCTGCCGTGATGGCAGGCTTCGGCACGATCGGCAGCGCATTCGCGGCCGACGAGGGGAACGCGCTGGCGAAGATGCTTGTCGACGACGGCAAGCTCACGCTGCAATTGCGAACCTATGCGATGGACCGTCACAGGCCTGGTCCGGTGGCCAACGAAGCCTGGGCGGCCGGCGGCTGGCTCGCCTATCAGTCCGGGTGGCTCGGCCGATACGGCTGAACTTCGGTCTCGTCGGCTACACATCGCAGCCACTGTGGGCCCCGGCCGACGCCGGTGGCACGCTCTTGCTCGCGCCGGACCAGGACGGTTATTCAGTGCTCGGTCAGGCCTACGTCTCGCTGAAGTTGATGGACCAGACGCTGACGGGCGGGCGATTCGAGGTCAACCAGCCCGAGGTCAACCTGCAGGACAACCGGATGACGCCCAACACCTTCGAGGGCGGAAGGCTCAGCGGCCAGCTAGGCGGCGTGAGCTACTTCGCCGGTTACCTGACAGCGCAGAAGCGGCGCAACGCAACCACATTCGTCGACATGGCGACGGTGGCCGGTGCGCCAGCGGAGGTCAGCTCACCGATGTGGCTGATCGGGTTCAACGGCGAGCCGGTGAAGGACCTGGCACTGCGCTTCTCGAGCTATCACGTGCCGGACATCCTCAACTCGACCTATGCCGACGGGACTTGGATGACACCGCTGTCGGACGCCTACAAGTTGCGCCTCGGCGCGCAGGCGATGTACCAGAACAGCACCGGAAGCGACGCGCTGACCGGCTCGGCGTTCTCGACCTGGTCGGGCGGTGCGAGGGCCGACCTGATCGCTGGCGGGGCGACTGCGACATTCGGCTACACCCAGACCGGCCGCGGCGCGGCCTACCGCACGCCTTATGGCTCGTGGGCAGGCTACACGTCGATGATCTTCCAGGACTTCAACCAGGCCGGCCAGAAGGCCGCGCTGATCGGTGGTACCTACGACTTTGCCGACCTCGAGATGCCGGGTCTGGTGCTCAATGCTGCAGTCGTGTTCGGGCGCGACCAGATCGACGCGTCGACCGGCGCACCGCTGCCGGACCTGACCGAGTACGACATGACGCTCGACTACCGATTCAGCGCGAAGACCTGGCCGCAGTGGGTTCAGCCGCTTTGGATTCGTGCTCGCGCGGCCTATGTCGACCAGTCGGCGGCCGGCCACGTGACCGACTACCGGATCATCGTGAACTACCCTTGGTCGCTCAAGTGAACTGAACGACAGCGCAAGCGGTGCGCCCTCAGGCGCCGCTGCTTGCCCCCCTGGGTGTCGTGCCGTCGCCGATCCAAGAATCGAGCAGCGTGTAGGCGACGGCCAGCACGACAGGCCCGATGAAGATGCCCACCATCCCGAACGCGAGCAGGCCGCCGATGACGCCGGCGAAGATGAGCAGCAGCGGCAGGTCGGCGCCGCGCTTGATCAGCGCCGGACGCAGAATGTTGTCAAGTGCAACGACGACCAGCGACCAGACGAGGAGGAAGGTGCCCCATCCCGTCTCACCGCTCCAGTAAACCCAGGCCACGGCCGCGAAGAGCACCAGGCCGGGGCCGAGCTGCGCGATGCACAGCAGCAGCATGACAGCGGTAAGCGGCCCCGCGAGCGGGACGCCGGCGATGGCCAGGCCGATGCCACCCAGCCCCGCCTGCACCACTGCGGTGACGCCGACACCGAGAGCCACGCTGCGGATGGCCTGGCCGGCGAGAGTGACCGTGCTCTCGCCGTTCAGGCCTGCCAGGCGCCGCCCGAAGCGCCGCACCGCCAGTGCCGCGGGCTCGCCGCCGGCGTACATCAGCGCCGCGATCACGACCGTGAGCAGGAACTGCAGGAAGACGAAGCCGAAGCTGCCGGCCTGCGAGACGAACCACTTCGCGATGTCGTCGGCATAGGGCACGAGTCTCGCGATCAGACCTGCGGTGCCGTCGGCAACCACCTGCTCCCACACTTGCGTGAGCTTGTCACCGATGAACGGAAGGCTGGCGACCCACTCCGGCGGCGGTGGTACCTGATAACCCGCGAGCGACTTGGCGTGCCGCACGATCGCGTCGGAATGTTCCACGATGGTGCCGATGGCGAGCATCAGCGGCACCACGAAGAGCAGCAGCATCAGCAACGTCATCACGATAACGGCCAGGCTGCGTCGATTCCAGAGCCGCGCCTCGAACCAGAGCAGAACCGGCCAGGTGGCGACGACGAGCATGGTCGCCCAGATCGTCGCCGCGATGAAAGGCCGCAGGATCCAGAACGAGGCCAGGATCAGCGCGCCGATGAACAGCACGCCGAGTGTCGTGCGGACCAGGTCAGCCGGTGGATCTTGCATGTCGGTGGATTTCATCGATGTCCCAGGCGAGAGCATGAGGAACTTGAACGAATGTTGCCGTGTCGTCGAAGAGGGCACGCCAGTCAGCCACCTTCACTGGCGCAGCTTCCACGCTCCGGCGCCGTTCTGGCAGAAGGTGTGCACCGCTTCGCCCTTCAACGACTTGTAGCTGTTGGCGATCAGCAGGTCGCGGCACTTCAGGCCATCGGACAAGTAGGTCTTCTGCGGCGTAACCACGCCGGCCGCCGGCGTGCGCTCGTTCTTCCAGCGCAATGCCACGCCGTCGACGCCCTCGGATAGGGCCTTGTCGATCGTCGCCATGAAGAGCTTGTTGTCCGCTTCAGTGAAGTGTGACAGCGGTGTCGTCGCCAGCAGGTTCAGGTATTGCGCGTGTGCCACTCCCCCGAACAGCAGGCAGCCCAGCAGCGCGAGTCTGGCAACGACCTTCATGGCAGATCCTGGAATGGCACTCTTGCGTCGATTGTGCACGAGCGGCAGCGCGGCGACTCCGGCCCGGTCGAGGCGCGCGGGGCGCCCGGATAATCCACGCCCATGACAGACATCAACGAGTGGCTGACGGTCGATTCCATGGACCTCGAAGCCCAGGGGGTTGCCCGCAACGCCGAAGGCAAGGTCGTCTTCGTGGAAGGCGCGCTCCCCGGCGAGCAGGCGCAGGTACGGGTCTCGCGGCGCAAGAGCAACTGGGAGCAGGCGACGATGGTGGCGCTGCGCCGCGAAAGCGCGCAGCGCGTGGCACCGGCCTGCCCGCACTTCGGCCTCCACGCCGGCGCCTGCGGCGGCTGCAAGATGCAGCATCTGCACGTGTCGGCCCAGGTCGCCATCAAGCAGCGCGCCCTCGAAGACAACCTATGGCACCTGGCCAAGGTCCGGCCCGAGCAGATGCTGCGTCCGATCGAGGGGCCAGCCTTCGGCTATCGTTGCCGCGCCCGCCTCTCGGTGCGTAACGTGCACAAGAAGGGCAGCGTGCTGGTCGGCTTCCATGAGCGCAAGTCGAGCTACGTGGCCGACATGCGGAGCTGCGCCGTGCTGCCGCCGCACGCGAGTGCGTTGCTGATGCCGCTGCGGGCGCTGATCGGTTCGATGGACCAGCGGGATCGACTGCCGCAGGTCGAGCTCGCCGTCGGAGACACGGTGACGGCACTGGTACTGCGCCACCTGGAGCCGCTGGGCGAACCCGACCTCGCGCGGCTGCGCGCATTTGCCGCCGAGCACGGCGTCCAGTGGTGGTTGCAGGCAAAGGGGCCGGACACGATCGTCCCGCTCGACGCTGGCGGACCCGAACTCGGCTATGAGCTGCCCGAGTTCGGGCTCAGGATGCCGTTTCGCCCGACCGACTTCACGCAGGTCAACCCGCACATCAACGGCGTGCTTGTGCGGCGTGCTGTGCGCCTGCTCGACCCGAGAGTGCACGAACGCGTGATCGACTGGTTCTGCGGCCTGGGCAACTTCACGCTGCCGATCGCGACCCTGGCCCGCGAGGTGCTGGGCGTCGAGGGGAGCGAGGCGCTGGTTGCGCGCGCGCGCGCCAACGCCGCCCTCAATGAAGCTGGCCACCCCGGGCTGTCGGCGCGCACGCATTTCGTCTCGCGCAACTTGTTCGAGATCACTGCCGAGCACCTGATTTCCTACGGCCTGGCCGACGCATGGCTGGTCGACCCCCCCCGCGAAGGGGCCTTTGCACTGGCCAAGGCGCTCGCCGAACTGCATGCGCAGCCGGTCCCAGGATGGCGGCCGCCACGCCGCATCGTGTACGTCAGCTGCAATCCGGCGACGCTGGCACGAGATGCTGGCTTGCTGGTGCACCAGGCCGGCTATCGCTGCACGGCCGCAGTTGCAGTCAACATGTTCCCCCACACCGCGCATGTGGAGAGCATGGCGGTCTTCGACCGCGAACCGCCGAACTGATTGAAAACGGGGCCCGCAGGCCCCGTTCCTCAGCCGACTTGACGCACTTCAGTCGTTCGAGCCGCCGAAGATGCCCAGCAGTGCGAGCAGCGACTGGAACACGTTGAAGAGGCTCAGGTAGACGCCCAGCGTCGCGGTGATGTAGTTGGTTTCCTCGCCGTCGCGCACGCGCTTGAGGTCGTGCAGGATGAAGGCCGAGAAGATGCCGATCGCCAGTACGGACAGCGTGATCATCAGCGGGCCCGACTGGATGAACACGTTGGCGATGCCCGCCACGAGCAGCATGATGACGCCGATGAACAGCCACTTGCCCATGCTCGTCAGGTCGCGCTTGATGACGGTCGACAGCGTCGCCATGCCGAAGAAGATCAGACCCGTGCCGGTGAAGGCCGTCATGATCAGTCCGGCACCGTTGCCAAGGCCGAGGACCGCGCCGATGAGGCGCGACAGCATCAAGCCCATGAAGAACGTGAAGCCGAGCAGCACCGGCACGCCGGCCGCCGAGTTCTTCGTCTTCTCGATTGCGAACATCAGGCCGAAGGCGCCGCCCAGGAAGACGATCAGGCTCATTCCCGGGCCCATGGCACGGACGATCCCCGTGCTGACCCCTATCCACGCGCCGAGCACGGTGGGAACCATCGAAAGCGCGAGCAGCCAGTATGTGTTGCGCAGAACACGGTTGCGTTGCGCAGCGACATCGCGACCGCCAGCGTAGCCGGTAAAGACGGGTTGCATACTTTCGTTCATTGAACCTCCGGGTTGAACTGAATACGGGTTCTGATCCCGCGTGCCACATTCTAGTTCCCTACTTGATTGCTCTGGAATACCCCCCGCGCCATGCGTACAGTTGCCTCCTGCCGGCGCCAGGCGCCACAACCGGAAGCGGATGATGATCAGCAAACCCTCGATGACCCGTGAAGACGTGAAACGCATTGCCGCCGCCGCCGAGGCCGAGGCGCTGAAGAACGGCTGGGCCGTGACGATCGCGATCGTCGACGACGGCGGACACCTGCTCGCGCTGCAGCGACTGGACGGCGCAGCACCGATCTCTTCGCACATCGCCCCTGCGAAGGCACGCACCGCGGCCCTCGGAAGGCGCGAGAGCCGCGTCTACGAGGAAATGATCAACCAGGGCAGGGTGTCGTTCCTCAGCGCGCCGACGCTCGACGGCATGCTCGAGGGCGGCGTGCCGGTGCTGGTCGAGGGCCACTGCCTGGGGGCGGTCGGCGTCAGCGGCGTCAAGTCGTCCGAAGACGCGCAGATCGCTCGCGCCGGCATCGCGGCGCTCTGAGTCGCCGAAACGAAGCGCCTATGAAATTGCGCAGAGCAGGCGACTCAAACTCAGGCCTTCGCTGCACAACTGCGCAGGTGCTTCGCTGCGGCCTGACCGTCGTTGCGAGGGGTTCTGCCACGCATTCGCCACGGGGGGTCGGACACGGGGTGCCTCGCATACAATCTGCTCGTTTACCCTCAATCGGCCCGCCTGGCGAAACTCTCGCTGTTTCCCGCCTGAACCTGCCCTGGTTCAGTCACGACGTAACTTGCGCACAAGTAGGTCTCGGCTGAAACCTGGTATCGACTCCGGACTCGCGCTCCCAGAGCAGAGCTGGGCGCGCAAGAACGGAGAATCGTGTGCTGCCGCTACTGCTGCCACTGGAAGCTGAGGCCCTGCTCGCACTTGCCGACGGCACGCTGTTCGAGGGCATCTCCATCGGTGCCACCGGCCATACCGTCGGCGAGGTCGTGTTCAATACCGCGCTGACCGGCTACCAGGAGATCCTCACCGACCCGAGCTACTGCCGACAGATCGTCACGCTGACCTATCCGCACATCGGCAACACCGGTGTGAACGACGAGGACGTCGAGGCGAGCGGTATCCATGCCGCCGGGCTGATAGTGCGTGACCTGGCGTTGCGCGCCTCTAGCTTTCGCAGCACGCGCACGCTGGGGCACTACCTGCGCGACGCAGGCACGGTGGCGATCGCCGGCATCGACACGCGCAAGCTGACGCGCATCCTGCGCAGCAAGGGCGCCCAAAGCGGCTGCATCGTCGCGCTGCCGTTGGGCGATGCGCTGACCGGCGACATTCGCGACGACGCAATCGCGCGTGCCCGCGCCACGCCGAGCATGTCGGGGCAGGACCTGGCCAAGGTCGTCAGCGCGGGCCAGTCCTACGCATGGACGGAGACTGAATGGGAACTGACCGGCGCAGTCGGCAAGCCGGGCTTTGGCCAGCAGACCGCACCGCGCTTTCATGTCGTGGTCTACGACTTCGGCGTCAAGCGCAACATCCTGCGCATGCTCGCCGGCCGTGGCTGCAGATTGACGGTGGTGCCGGCGCAGACCCCGGCCGCTGAGGTGCTGGGCCTCGCCCCCGACGGGCTCTTCCTCAGCAACGGACCCGGCGACCCGCAGCCCTGCGATTATGCGATCGCGGCGACACGTGAACTCGTCGAGCGCGGCCTGCCGACCTTCGGCATCTGCCTCGGACACCAGATCCTCGCCCTGGCATCCGGAGCGCAGACCTTCAAGATGAAGTTCGGCCATCACGGTGCGAACCATCCGGTGAAGGATCTCGACACAGGGCGCGTCAGCATCACCAGCCAGAACCACGGCTTCGCGGTCGACGAGGCGACGCTGCCGGCAACGCTGCGAGCCACGCACGTGAGTCTGTTCGACGGCACGTTGCAGGGCCTGGCCCGCTCCGACAAGCCGGCGTTCAGCTTTCAGGGACACCCCGAGGCATCGCCCGGCCCGCACGACATCGGTTACCTGTTCGACCGCTTCATCGGCCTGATGACCACCGCGCAAACGGAGACTGGAACATGAGCCCCCAAGCTAGCGGCTTCGCCGCGTCGCTGCCCCCCGAGGGGGCGCGTGCCTCCCTTGGCGCGGCCTTGCGGGAGCCACGGCATGCCTAAGCGCAGCGACCTGAAATCGATCCTCATCATCGGTGCCGGCCCGATCATCATCGGCCAGGCCTGCGAGTTCGATTACTCCGGTGCCCAGGCCTGCAAGGCGCTGCGCGAGGAGGGCTACCGCGTCGTTCTCGTCAACAGCAATCCGGCGACGATCATGACCGATCCGGAGATGGCCGACGCAACCTACATCGAGCCCATCACCTGGCAGGTGGTCGAGAAGATCATTGCCAAGGAGCGGCAGGCCTATCCCGACGAGAAGATGGCCGTGCTACCGACCATGGGCGGGCAGACCGCGCTGAATTGCGCGCTCGACCTCCACAGGCATGGTGTGCTGGCGAAGTACGGCGTCGAGATGATCGGCGCCAACGAGCACGCGATCGAGAAGGCCGAGGACCGCCTGAAGTTCAAGGACGCGATGACCGGCATCGGCCTGCACTCGGCCCGCAGCGCCATCGCGCATTCGATGGACGAGGCGCTGGCGGTGCAGCGGCGCATCGCGCGCGACGTCGGAGGCCACGGCTTCCCGATCGTGATCCGCCCCAGTTTCACGCTCGGCGGGACGGGCGGCGGCATCGCCTACAACCCGGACGAGTTCGAAGAGATCTGCAAGCGAGGACTCGACCTCTCGCCGACCAAGGAACTGCTGATCGAGGAGTCGCTGATCGGCTGGAAAGAGTTCGAGATGGAGGTCGTGCGCGACCGCGCTGACAACTGCATCATCGTCTGCTCGATCGAGAACCTCGACCCGATGGGCATCCACACCGGCGACTCGATCACCGTCGCGCCGGCGCAGACGCTGACCGACAAGGAATACCAGCTGCTGCGCGACGCCAGCATCGCGATCCTGCGCGAGATCGGCGTCGATACCGGCGGCTCGAACGTGCAGTTCGCGATCCATCCGGACAACGGGCGCATGGTCGTGATCGAGATGAACCCGCGCGTATCGCGTTCTTCGGCGCTGGCCTCGAAGGCGACGGGATTTCCGATTGCCAAGGTGGCAGCCAAGCTCGCTGTCGGCTACACGCTCGACGAGTTGCGCAACGACATCACGGGCGGCGCGACGCCGGCGAGTTTCGAGCCGAGCATCGACTACGTCGTCACCAAGATCCCGCGCTTTGCGTTCGAGAAGTTCCCGGCCGCCGATTCGCGGCTGACGACCCAGATGAAGTCGGTCGGCGAGGTGATGGCGATCGGCCGCACCTTCCAGGAGAGCTTGCAGAAGGCACTGCGCGGCTTGGAGACCGGCATCGACGGCTTGTCCGAGCGCAGCAGCGATCGCGAAGAGATCATCCAGGAGATCGGCGAGGCCGGACCGGAACGCATCCTCTACGTGGCCGATGCATTTCGCATCGGCATGAGCCTTCGGGAAGTGTTCGAGGAGACCGCGATAGACCCCTGGTTCCTGGCCCAGATCGAACAGATCGTGACGACCGAGGGCGCTCTGGCGGGCCGAAGCATCGGGGCCGTGTCGTCGGAGGAACTGCGCTTCCTCAAGCGGATGGGCTTCTCCGACAGGCGCCTGGGCACGCTGCTGGCGAGCAATCAGCACGAGGTGCGCAAGCGCCGCCATGCGCTCGGCGTGCGACCGGTCTACAAACGGGTCGACACCTGTGCTGCCGAATTCGCGACCCAGACGGCCTACCTGTACTCGACCTACGAGGACGAGTGCGAGGCCGAGCCTTCCGAGCGCAGGAAGATCATGGTGCTGGGTGGCGGACCGAACCGCATCGGCCAGGGCATCGAGTTCGACTACTGCTGCGTCCACGCGGCGCTGGCGCTGCGCGAGGACGGCTACGAGACCATCATGGTCAACTGCAATCCCGAGACCGTGTCGACCGACTACGACACTTCGGACCGCCTCTACTTCGAACCGGTGACGCTCGAAGACGTGCTCGAGATCGTCGACAAGGAAAGGCCCGTCGGCGTGATCGTGCAATACGGCGGGCAGACGCCGCTCAAGCTCGCGCTCGACCTCGAGCGCGCCGGCGTGCCGATCATCGGCACCTCGCCCGACAGCATCGACATCGCCGAGGATCGCGAGCGCTTCCAGAAGCTGCTGCATGAACTCGGCCTGATGCAGCCGCCCAATCGAATCGCGCGAAACGAGGAATCGGCCAAGGTACTCGCCGCCGAGATCGGTTACCCGCTCGTCGTGCGGCCGAGTTACGTGCTCGGTGGTCGCGCGATGGAGATCGTGCACGGCGAGAAGGATCTGGAGCGCTACATGCGCGAGGCGGTGAAGGTGTCGGAGAAGTCGCCAGTGCTGCTCGACCGCTTTCTCGACGACGCGATCGAAGTCGACGTCGATTGCATCAGCGACGGCACCGAGGTGATGATCGGCGCCATCATGGAGCACGTCGAACAGGCGGGCATTCACTCGGGTGACTCGGCCTGTTCGCTGCCGCCGTATTCACTGCCGGCATCGCTGCAGGACGAACTGCGGCGGCAGACGATGCTGATGGCGCGCGCACTCAAGGTCTGCGGCCTGATGAACGTGCAGTTCGCGATCCAGGGCGACGCGAATGGCGCCGAAGGCGAGGCCGTGGTCTACGTGCTCGAGGTCAACCCGCGCGCGTCGCGCACCGTGCCCTTCGTCTCCAAGGCCACCGGCCAGCCGCTGGCCAAGATAGCGGCGCGCTGCATGGTGGGGCAGGCGCTGAAGACGCAGCTTGCGCTCAACGGCCGGGCGCCGCGCGAAATCGTGCCCCCGTACTTCTCGGTCAAGGAGGCGGTGTTCCCGTTCAACAAGTTCCCCGGCGTCGATCCGATCCTCGGCCCGGAGATGCGCTCCACCGGCGAGGTGATGGGGACCGGGCGCAGCTTCGGCGAGGCGATGCTCAAGAGCCAGCTCGGCGCCGGATCCCGGCTGCCGAGCCAGGGCAGGGTCTGCATCACGGTGAAGAACGGAGACAAGGCACGCTCGGTCGTGCTTGCCCGCGAGCTCCACGGGCTCGGCTTCGAGATCGTCGCGACGCGGGGTACCGCGGCTTCGATCGCCGCGGGCGGTGTCGCGGTTCGGACGATCAACAAGGTAAAGGATGGGCGCCCACACATCGTCGACATGGTCAAGGGGGGCGAGATTCAGCTCGTCTTCACGACAGTGGACGAAACGCGCACCGCGATCGCCGATTCGCGCCACATCCGCCAGGCCGCGCTGGCCAACCGCGTGACCTACTACACCAGCATGGCCGGCTGCGAGGCCGCGGTCGAGGGCATGAAGCACCAGGCCGACCTCGAGGTGACGTCGCTGCAGGACCTGCACGCCGAGTTGAACTAGTGCACGGCTTCAGCGAAGACTCACTTGTACTCAAGTCATGTCATAGCTAAACTGCGAACCTTTCCGCCGCCGGTGCTCCCACCAGGGAGTGGGCGGCGGTTTGATTTGTGGGTCGCGTATCAGCACCCGTTTACTTGCATCCCAGGTTCTCCATGGCCACGATTCCCCTCACCCGGCGCGGTGCCGACAAGCTCAAGGACGAGCTGCAGCGTCTGAAGTCCGTCGAGCGTCACGCGGTGATCCGTGCCATCGCCGACGCCAGAGCGCAGGGCGATCTGTCGGAGAACGCCGAATACGAGGCGGCGAAAGACAAGCAAGGCTTCATCGAGGGCCGCATCCTCGAGATCGAGAGCAAGCTCGCAGCGGCGCAGATCATCGATCCCGCGACTTTGCACGCCGAGGGGAGGGTGGTGTTCGGTGCCACGGTCGAGCTCGAGGACGAGGCCACCGGCAGGGCGGTAACCTATCAGATCGTCGGTGACGACGAGGCCGACCTGAAGCTGGGCCTGATCTCGATCAGTTCACCGATCGCCCGCGCGATGATCGGACGCACGGCCGGCGACGTCGCCGACGTGCAGGCGCCCGGCGGGGTGAAGCGCTATGAAATCGTCGTCGTCCGCTATGTCTGATCGCGGCTGCCCTCGGCGAGGTCGCAACCGGGGCGCATGTTCGTCCTCTCCCGCCGCTTGAGCGCGCTGTCGCAGCGGATCGGCGAATTGCTGGCCGGTCTGTGGGCGGGCGCATTGCTGTGCATCGCCTTCATCGCGACTCCGGCGCCGTTCGCGACCCTGACGAGCGCCGACGCTGGCCGCGTCGTCGGCCGCATCTTCGCCCAGGAGGCCACCCTCAGCCTGGCACTCGCGCTCGTGATGCTCCTGATCGTG
This sequence comes from uncultured bacterium, assembly GCA_963802435.1. Taxonomy (GTDB): domain Bacteria; phylum Pseudomonadota; class Gammaproteobacteria; order Burkholderiales; family Burkholderiaceae_C; genus CAIKUF01. Next base: position 211,257 of record CAWDIT010000011.1, on the reverse strand, counting down.
CGCGCGCAGTCGCGATCCGCGACGGGTTCGGGAGCGGGTTCGGTGCTCGGCACCGACGTACTGCTCGTGCTCGGCACCATCTTCTGTACCGTGGCGGGCTACTTCGCGCTCCAACCGATGCTCGAAGTCGCGCGCGCCGGGCAGGGAGCGTTTTCGTTTCGCGCCCTGCACGGCGCATCAATGGGGTTCTTCGCTCTCAAGGCCCTGCTGGTGCTCGCGCTGGCCTGGCGCCTGGGTCGGCGCTGAAGGGAACGGCCGGTTGAAACCTCTCCGTCGACGGCTCAGGGGCGGGCAGACTTCTTCGTGCTGGTCTGGCGTTTGCGGGCGCGCTTGACCTCACCGCCCAGGGTGACGCGTTGGTTGCCCAGCACCTTGAGCTTCTTGACCTGCGGCCGGTGGTTGCCGCTCTTCGAGAACTTGAGCACCTTGACGACCTTCGGTCCGGCGCCGCGATCTGCGCGATCGGTCCGTTCCTTCGGCGGCATCGGGCGCCACAGCACGAGCAGCTTGCCGATGTGCTGGATCGGCGCCGCGCCGAGCTGCTCGCTGATCTGCACCAGCATGGCGTCGCGCCCGGCGCGATCGTCCGAGAATACGCGTACCTTGATCAGGCCGTGGGCATTGAGCGCGAGGTCGATTTCGCGGATCACCGCCGGAGTCAGGCCATCGCCGCCGATGAACACGACCGGGTCCAGATGGTGGGCGAGCGCGCGCTGGTCCTTGCGTTCGGAGGGGGTCAGAAGGATGACGGGCATGAGCCCATTATCGTTGCAGCCGCTGGAGGCGTCGTGAAGATCAAGTCGAAGAGCAGGAAGCTGAACAAGGCGTGGCTGCACGACCATTTGAACGACACCTACGTCAAGCTCGCGAGGAAGGAGGGCTACCGCGCACGCGCGGCCTACAAGCTCAAGGAGATCGACGAGGAGCTGCAGCTGCTCAGGCCCGGCCAGATCGTCGTGGACCTGGGCGCCGCGCCGGGTGCATGGAGCCAGTACGTCCGACGCAAGTTCGCGCCAAGAGGCGCCGGCAGCGGCGGTGCGGCGTCCGGCGAGCTCGATGGCAGCATCATTGCCCTGGACCTGCTGGACTTCGAGCCCATCGACGGCGTGACCTTTCTGCAGGGCGATTTCCACGACGAGGCCGTGGTGCGCAGGCTCGAAGACATCCTGGCCGGGAGAGCGGTCGATGTCGTCATTTCGGACCTGGCACCCAACCTGTCGGGAATTCCGAGTTCGGACTCGGCGCGGGTGGCGCACCTGGTCGAGCTCGCGGTGGACTTTGCGCAGCGCCATCTGGTCCCGAACGGCGCGCTGGTCTGCAAGGTGTTCCATGGCAGTGGCCACAGCCAGCTCGTCGAACTCTTCAAGCGGACGTTTCGCGTGGTCAAGCCGATCAAGCCCAAGGCCTCGCGCGATCGGTCGGCGGAAACCTTTCTCGTCGGCATCGGTCTCAAGCAAGCGGTCTCGGGTGTCGAAATGCGGGGTTAAGGCCGTTCCGCGCCAAGGGCATGGGCCTATCGTGGCGATAGGAGGTGCGGCCGGCGGCCGGCGGCTTGCGTCGAATAGAATCGACCCCAAGTACCGTGGATGCACCGCGCAAGTTCGCGCGGGCAGGTATTTTGATGGCAGAAGGAGCCGCGGTGAACAATCAATGGTTCTCGAAGGTCGCTGTTTGGATGGTGATAGCCCTCGTGCTGTTCACCGTCTTCAAGCAGTTCGACCGCGGCGTCTCGCAGGGGAGCCAGATCGGCTATTCCGACTTCCTCGAGGAGGTGCGCGCCAAGCGGATCAAGGCCGTGACGCTGCAGGAAGGCCCGAACGGCACCGAGATCATCGCCACCACCAGCGACGACAAGCGCCTGCGCAGCACGGCGACCTACCTCGACCGCGGCCTGGTCGGAGACCTGATCAACAGCGGCGTGAAGTTCGACGTCAAGCCGCGCGAGGAGCCGTCGATCCTGATGAGCATCCTCATTTCCTGGGGCCCGATGCTGCTGCTGATCGGCGTCTGGGTCTACTTCATGCGCCAGATGCAGGGCGGCGGCAAGGGCGGGGCTTTCAGCTTCGGCAAGTCCAAGGCGCGCATGCTCGACGAAGCCAACAACACGACGACCTTCGCCGACGTGGCGGGTTGTGAAGAGGCAAAGGAAGAGGTCAAGGAACTCGTCGACTTCCTGAAGGATCCGCAGAAGTTCCAGAAGCTCGGCGGCCGCATCCCGCGCGGCGTGCTGCTCGTCGGCCCGCCGGGCACCGGCAAGACGCTGCTCGCGAAGGCGATCGCCGGCGAGGCCAAGGTGCCCTTCTTCAGCATCAGCGGCTCCGACTTCGTCGAGATGTTCGTCGGCGTCGGTGCCGCGCGCGTGCGCGACATGTTCGAGCAGGCGAAGAAGAGTGCGCCTTGCATCATCTTCATCGACGAGATCGACGCCGTGGGTCGTCACCGCGGGGCCGGCCTCGGCGGCGGCAACGACGAGCGCGAGCAGACGCTGAACCAGATGCTCGTCGAGATGGACGGCTTCGAGACCAATGTCGGCGTGATCGTGATGGCGGCGACCAACCGCCCCGATATCCTCGACCCAGCGCTGTTGCGCCCGGGCCGCTTCGATCGCCAGGTCTACGTATCGCTGCCGGACGTGCGCGGTCGCGAGGCGATCCTGAACGTCCACATGCGCAAGGTGCCGATCGGGCAGGACATCCGCGCCGACTTGCTGGCCCGCGGCACGCCCGGCTTCTCGGGCGCCGATCTCGCCAACCTCGTCAACGAAGCGGCGCTGTTCGCCGCGCGCCGCAGCGGGCGCGTGGTCGAGATGGCCGACTTCGAGCGGGCCAAGGACAAGATCATGATGGGCCCCGAGCGCAAGTCGATGGTCATGCCCGAGGAGGAGCGCAAGAACACCGCGTATCACGAGTCGGGCCACGCGTTGGTCGCCAATCTGATGCCCAAGACCGACCCGGTGCACAAGGTGACGGTCATCCCGCGCGGGCGGGCGCTCGGCGTGACGATGCAACTCCCGGAGGTCGACCGCTACAGCCTGGACAAGGAGCGCATGCTGTCGACGATCTCGGTGCTGTTCGGTGGCCGCATCGCCGAAGAGGTCTTCATGCACCAGATGACCACCGGGGCGAGCAACGACTTCGAGCGTGCCACGCACATCGCGCGCGACATGGTCACGCGCTACGGCATGACGGACGAACTCGGCCCGATGGTCTATGCGGAGAACGAAGGAGAGGTCTTCCTCGGCCGCTCGGTGACCAAGCAGGTCAACGTCTCCGAAGAGACGATGCAGAAGGTCGACAAGCAGATCCGCCGAATCATCGACGAGCAGTACGCGATCGCGCGCAAGCTGATCGAGGACAATCAGGACAAGATCCATGCGATGGCCAACGCGCTGCTCGAGTGGGAGACGATCGACAGCGAGCAGATCGACGACATCATGAACGGGCGTCCGCCGCGGCCCCCGAAGGACTGGTTGCCGTCGACGAGCAAGACGGTCGCGGCACCGCCGATCAACCCCGATGGAGCGCCGGCCGCGGCCTGAGAGCCTGAGCAGGGAGTTGTGTTGGTTTCAGCGGGGCTTCGGCCCCGCTCTTCGTTGAGGCCCGCCTGGGGGCATCGACAGCGCATGTTCTGGCAGACAACCCGTTTCAGCATCGATCTCCGCCAGCCGCGGGTGATGGGCATCGTCAATGTCACGCCGGATTCGTTCTTCGACGGCGGCCTCCACAAGGACGTCGGCAAGGCACTCAATCACTGCGAGCGCCTGGTGGAGGAGGGTGCCGACATCCTCGACATCGGGGGCGAGTCCAGCCGCCCGGGTGCGGCTGGCCTGTCGGCGGCCGACGAACTGGCGCGGGTGCTGCCCGTGCTGCGCGGGGCGCTCGCGCTCGGCGTGCCGGTTTCGGTCGACACATGCAAGACCGAGGTCATGCGAGCCGCACTGGACATCGGGGTCGACATCGTCAACGACATCCGCGCCTTGCGGACGCCTGGCTCGATCGAGCTGATCGCGGAGCATGCGGCCTGCGGCGTCTGCCTGATGCACATGCGCAGCGATCCGCAGACGATGCAGGATGCGCCCGACTATGGCGACGTGGTGAGCGAAGTCGGTGCCTTCCTGGCCGCTCGGCTGGCAGCGGTCATCGCGTGTGGCGTCTCCGCGGAACGCGTCGTGCTCGACCCCGGGGTCGGGTTCGGCAAACGCGTGAACCACAACCTTGAACTGCTGTCGCGACAGAGCGAGTTGCTGACGCTCGGTCGTCCCCTGCTCGTCGGCTGGTCACGCAAGTCGACGCTCGGTGCGCTGACAGGGCGCGCCGCGCCGGACCGTCTGGCGGCCAGCCTGGCGGCAGCGCTGGCGGCGGTAGAGCAGGGCGCCAGCATCGTCAGGGTGCACGACGTGGCTCCCACCGTCGACGCGCTTCGCGTCTGGCATGCCGCCCGCCTGGGCGCCAGACCCGTGAGACACGCCGTGCACAATCCAGGCACATCGAGCGAAACACTCACGCCCCCCGAGACGACATGACAAGAACCTACTTCGGCACCGACGGCATCCGCGGCAGGGTCGGCAAGACCCCCATCACACCCGATTTCATGCTGCGCCTGGGGCACGCCGTCGGGCGCGTGCTGAGGATCACGGCCGAGCGTCCGACGGTGCTGATCGGCAAGGACACGCGCATTTCCGGCTACATGATCGAGTCCGCCCTCGAGGCGGGTTTCGCATCGGCGGGCGTCGATGTGCTGCTGACCGGTCCACTGCCCACGCCCGGAGTGGCGTACCTGACGCGCGCCTTGCGGCTGGACCTCGGCGTGGTGATCAGCGCTTCGCACAACCCGTTCGACGACAACGGCATCAAGTTCTTCTCCGCCAGGGGCGAGAAGCTGCCCGACGACTGGGAGCGTCAGGTCGAGGTGGCGCTTTCGGAAGCCGCGCAATGGGTAGGGTCGGCGGAGCTCGGGAAGGCGCGCCGGCTGGACGACGCGCGCGGCCGCTACATCGAATTCTGCAAGGCCACCTTCAGCGGCGAGCTCTCGCTGAAGGGGCTGAAGATCGTCGTCGATGCTGCGCATGGCGCGGCCTACCAGGTGGCGCCCGACGTCTTCCACGAACTGGGCGCCGAGGTGGTGGCGATCGGTTGCTCGCCCGACGGCAGCAACATCAATGCCGGCTATGGCGCCACCGCGCCAGAAGCCCTGCTGCGAACAGTGCGCGAGACCCATGCCGACTACGGCGTGGCGCTCGACGGCGACGCGGACCGGTTGCAGCTCGCGGACGCTGCGGGCCGCCTCTACAACGGCGACGAACTGCTCTACGTCATGGTCTGCGACCGCCTGGCACAGGGCCAGACCGTGGACGGCGCCGTGGGCACGCTGATGACGAACCTGGGAGTCGAACTCGCGCTGCGGACGCGCGGCGTATCGTTGGTGCGCGCCAAGGTGGGTGACCGCTACGTGCTAGAAGAACTCAACGCGCGGGGCTGGTTGCTGGGCGGCGAGGGCTCGGGCCACCTGCTCGCGCTCGACAAGCACACCACGGGCGACGGTATCGTCAGCGCGCTGCAAATCTTCAAGGCGATCCGCCGCAGTGGCAGAAGCCTGGCCGACCTGCTCGCCGGCGTGGCGCTGTTTCCGCAGACCCTGATCAACGTGCGACTGAGTGCCGGCGCCGACTGGAGGACCAACCCGCGGCTGGATGCGGAGCACAAGTGCGTGCGAGCCGAACTCGGCGACCGCGGACGGATACTGATTCGTCCCTCGGGCACCGAGCCGGTCGTGCGCGTGATGGTCGAGGCGCACGATGCCGCGCTGGCACGGGGATGCGCGCAACGCCTGGCCGACGCCCTGCGCGAATGATCGACTGCGGTCCGCGTCTCCCGGGGCCCCGGGCCATTGCGCTCGGATCGAACGGTTGGCGGCTCATCGGGTTCGCGGTCGCGGCTCCGGCTGGGTGAGGCGATCCGCGCCCGGGCCAGGCCGGCTCCGCGACCGGGGAACCCAACAAGCAGCCAGCCGGACCGGTTCGCGGCGTGCTTGAACCGGCAGAGCCGGAGCCTCACAAGGCATGTATTGACAAGCGTCACAGTGCTGTTCCAGTCCTTGTGCAGACTCTGCGAGGATGAAGGAAAGTACTGAAGTTGCGCCAGCGGCCTGGGACCGGCGCGCGCTGGATCGGCTGATCGTTGAACTGCTCGAACTGCGCAAGTCGATGGTCGGGTTCGAGGCGCGGCTGGTGTCGCAGCTCGACGCACTGGATGGCGCCGGGGTCACGAGCGCGCGCAACCTGGCGCACTACCTGGCGATGCGCGGCTTCGACCTGCGCAGAGTGCAGGAGCAACTGGCGGACATTGGCGTATCGTCGCTCGGACGCGCCGAGCCGCAGGTCCTGGCCAACCTGGACAAGGTCCTCGACATTCTTCATCTGCTTGCGGGCCGCGCCCGTGCGACACCGATCGAAGCCGTCTGTCCGCCGTACGACACGGGGGTGCTGAAGGGCCGAGCCCAAGCGTTGTTCGGTGGTGCCTCGGGCAAGCATCGCACTCGCATCATGGTCACGTTGCCTGGCGCCGCCGCTGTCGACGACGGTCTCGTCGAAGCCCTGGTGCGCGGCGGCATGGACGTCGCTCGAATCAATTGTGCGCACGACGGTGCCGCCGATTGGGTCGCAATGGCGGCGCGCGTGCGCCGGTTTGCGGCCGCCAGCGACCGTTCGGTCAAGGTTCTGATGGATCTCGCCGGCCCGAAGCTGCGCACCGGCCCGATAGCCGCCGACGCGGCGGTGCTGAAGTTGAAGCCAGACCGCAACGCCATCGGTCGCGTGACGTCACCGATTCGCCTCGGCCTACGCCCTCCGAGTGCCAGCGCTCCAGTGCCAGGTGCGAGCGCGCATGTCGGCGTCGACGCGAAGTGGCTCGCCGCACTCGAAATCGCGGATCAGATCGACCTCGTCGATGCGCGCGGCAGCGCGCGCCGGCTCACCGTGTTGGCCAAGTGCCAGGCGGGGGCGCTCGTCGAGGCACAGCGAACCCTCTATCTGACGGACGAGACACGCTTCAGGCTGCAGCGGCACGGAGACGGAGTGCCGGAAACGGGGCTGGCCGATCTGCCGGCACCGGAGGGCCGCTTGCACTTGCGCCGCGGCGACACGCTGCGCCTGGTGCGCCACGGACTGGGACACAACGCGCGTGACGGCTCGGCGGGCAGGCGTGCGGCCCTGGCCACGATCGCCTGCACGCTGCCCGGGGCGCTCGAGGCGGTGCGCAAGGGCGAGCGCATCTGGTTCGACGACGGCCGCATCGGCGGGGTCGTGCGGCGCATCACTTCCAACGGCGTCGAAGTCGAGATCAGCGACGCCGCCGACGGGGGCTCGAAGCTCGGCGCCGACAAGGGCATCAACCTTCCCGACACCCGACTCGACCTGCCCGCGCTCACGCCCAAGGACATCGAAGATCTGGTGATCGTCGCAGGGCATGCCGACCTGGTGGGGTTGTCGTTCGCACAGGGCGTCGGCGACGTGAACCTGCTGCGACGCCAGCTGCACCGGCTCGATGCCGAAAGCCTCGGCGTCATCCTGAAGGTCGAGACGCGTCGCGGCTTCGAGCACCTGCCGCAGCTGCTGCTTGCGGCGCTGGCCTGCAAAGCTGCGGGGGTGATGATCGCGCGCGGCGACCTGGCCGTGGAGTGCGGGTTCGAGCGACTGGCCGAGGTCCAGGAAGAGATGCTGTGGGCCTGCGAGGCGGCACACATTCCGGTCGTCTGGGCGACGCAGGTGCTGGAGTCTCAGGCGAAGACCGGGCTGCCGTCGCGCGCCGAAGTCACCGACGCAGCGATGGGCGTGCGCGCCGAATGCGTGATGCTCAACAAGGGGCCGCACATCGTCGAGGCACTGCGCACGCTCGGCGACATCCTGCAGCGTATGGAGTCGCACCAGTCGAAGAAGCGCCCATTGCTGCGCGCGCTGAAGGCGTGGAACGACATCGGAGGGCGGTGACGGCGAGCCAGGGAGCGGAACGCCCGTCTCCGCTTCAGGCTGATCATCTCCGCCGCACGCGTGCGCTACCTGGAACCGGCACCGGATCCGCGGCGCGCGACGATCACGGCCGCGTGATCAACCGCCTGTCGCGCTGCGGCGAAAGATGGCGGTGGCCTCGTCCCGGTCGGTCGGCCGTCGTTCGGTCGCGAGCCATTCCCAGCCCGGCCAGTCGCCGCGCGGACGCTTCCGCGACTCGAGCACGAGCAGGTAGTTGCAGTGCGTCGCATCCGGCGAGGCCGCAGCATCGGCACGATAGTTGCCGAAGTATTGCAGCGCAGCCAATTGCGATCGCGACAGACCGCTGGTGACGACACAGGCGCCGCGCGGCACGTGGCGGGCAATTCGCTCGATCTGAACGCGGTAGCTTCGGGCGTAGTCCAGCAGCGGCAGCATCAGCGTCGTCAGCAGCAGCCAGCACAGCGCGACGCCGCTGGCAGGCAGCACCAGGCTCTTCCACAGGGGGTGGCGACGGCGACCCGTTCGCCAGCGAACGAGCCAGACCCAGGCCAGCGAGCCGAGCAGGGCCAGGCCCAGCGCCAGCGCCGAGAAACTGCCCGCATAGCCGGGCGCGAGGCGGGCCACATTGGCGGCCGGCTTGGCGGGCACGCCGGTCTGGAGTGCTGCGTAGACAACCCACAATGTGAGCGCCAGACCGCTGAAGAAGAACACCGAGAACCAGTCGATCGCCGCGGCCGTCGCGCGCTGCAGTGTCGGCAGGGCGAAGGCGGCCAGCACGGCAAACGCCGGCAGGGCAAGCATCAGCGCGCGGTCGGAGGCGCCCATCGCAATGCATGCGAACAGGCCCACGGCGGCGCAACCCAGGGGCACGAAGAGGTGCGGGCTCTGCAACTGGCGTCGCCAGCGCCAGAGCGTCCAGAGCGCAAGGGGCAGCGTCGGCCAGCTGAACCACAGCAGCAAGCGCAGCAATGAGCCGACCTGCGGCAGCGACCCGGGAGCGCTGACGCGCCAGGCCCATGCCTGCATCGATGTCGCCAGGGCGACAGCCAGCAGCAGGGCTGCCGCAATCCACCACCGGGAGCGCCCGACGCCGATGTCGCGCGATCCTCGGCTGGCGATCAATCCGGCGATGCCGAGACCTGCGGCCACGCTGGGTGCGCCACTGGCGACGAGCATCGGCAGCGACACCAACACCGCAAGCCGCGATGCAACGCTGCGCAGGGGGGCGCTCGCAAGCGCATAGAGATACAGCGCCGCGGCAGTCAGTTGCACCAGCTCCGGTGTCGTTTCATGGCCGAGTTGGAGCAGCCCGAGAGTCGCGATCAGACCGAGCAGCGCACCGTCGGCGATCGCGCGCGCGTAGTCGACACGGCTGGCCTCCCCACCGAAAGCCAACGGCAAGGGCTGTGCCGCCTCGGTGTGCGCCAGATGGTAGGCGCTGTACCAGGTGAGGACGAGAACGAAGGCGAGGAGCAGCGCAAACGGCATTCGCGCCGCGAGAGGTGCGCCCACGACCGAGCCGAACAGCTTGATGAACAGGGCGCCGAGCCAGTACGGCAGCAGGGCCGACTCGGGTGGCAGGCCGCCCACCGTCGGCGCCCACCAGGAGCTCTGGCCCTGCGCGATGCTCAGCATGTAGCCGAATGCGCTGATGTCGGCGGACTTCCACGGATCGCGCCCGAACAACCCGGGAAGGACGTAGGCCGCACACAGCAGCAGCAGCGGAATGCGCGGCAGGCGCTGCGCCTCACGTTGCGTCACGAGGGCGGGGTTGGGCGTGTTCAAGGTTCGTGCTTCCGAGGCTCGCACGTGTCACATCATGCAGCAATGCGATGGATTCCGGCGGGCGGCGAACATGCTGCGATCTCTGACTGGGCGCCAATGCCGCACAGACAAGAAAGGCAGCCGAAGCTGCCCTTTTGTCATCGACACCGCTGTCCAGTCACTTCTTCAGGTGCGCGAACTTGTTGCGGAACTTCTCGACGCGGCCGCCAAGCGAGTCGACGCTCTTCTGCGTGCCGGTGTAGAACGGATGCGATTCGCTGGTCGATTCGAGCTTGAACAGCGGCAACTCGCGGCCGTCGTCCATCTTCACGGTCTCGCGCGTCTGTGCGCACGAGCGCGTGACGAACTTGAAGCCGTTCGACTGATCCACGAAGCACACTTCGCGGTAGCTGGGGTGAATGCCTTCCTTCATCTTCGATCCTTTGGCTTCGGCATGACTTGGGAGCAAGTCGGCCTCCACTGAGACTGCGTTTTCTGCGCGCTATGCGCGCTCGGTGTCGGTAGCCACTGCAGACGCTGCAGCACTTGCCATGCGAGGGGAGCGGGCATTATAGCCGCCGCGCGTTCTAGCCGCCGCGCCGCATCATGTCGAAGAAGTCGTGGTTGTTCTTCGTCGATTTCATCTTGTCGAGGATGAATTCCATCGCCTCGATTTCGTCCATCGGGTAGAGCAGCTTGCGCAGGATCCAGGTCTTTTGCAGGATCTCCGGTTTGAGCAGCAACTCCTCGCGCCGAGTGCCCGACTTGTTGAGCAGGATCGATGGGTAGACGCGCTTCTCGGACATGCGGCGGTCGAGATAGATCTCGCAGTTGCCGGTACCTTTGAATTCCTCGTAGATCACCTCGTCCATCCGGCTCCCGGTGTCGATCAGCGCGGTGCCGATGATCGTCAGTGATCCGCCTTCCTCGATGTTGCGGGCGGCACCGAAGAAGCGCTTCGGCCGCTGCAGCGCGTTCGCATCGACGCCACCGGTGAGCACCTTGCCCGACGAGGGCAGCACGTTGTTGTAGGCACGGGCCAGGCGGGTGATCGAGTCGAGCAGGATCACCACGTCCTTCTTCATCTCGACCAGGCGCTTGGCGCGCTCGATCACCATCTCGGCCACCTGCACGTGGCGCGCGGCGGGCTCATCGAAGGTCGAACTGATCACTTCGCCGCGCACCGTGCGCTGCATCTCGGTGACTTCCTCGGGGCGCTCGTCGACGAGCAGCACGATCAGGTGGACCTCGGGGTAGTTGGCGACGATCGCATGCGCGAAGTGCTGCATCATCACCGTCTTGCCGCTCTTCGGCTGCGAGACGAGCAGCGCGCGCTGTCCCTTGCCGAGCGGCGCGATCAAGTCGATGATGCGGCTGGTGATGTTCTCGTCGCTCTTGACCTCCCGCTCGAGCTTGAACTGTTCCTTCGGAAACAGCGGGGTCAGGTTCTCGAACATGACCTTGTGCTTGCTCTCTTCGGGAGTCTGGCCGTTGACGCGGTCGACCTTGACCAGCGCGAAGTAGCGCTCGCCGTCCTTCGGAACCCGCACCTCACCTTCGATCGCGTCGCCGGTGTGCAGGTTGAAGCGGCGGATCTGGCTCGGGCTCAGGTAGATGTCGTCGGTCGAGGCCATGTAGCTGGCCTCGATCGAGCGCAGGAAGCCGAAGCCGTCGGGCAGCACCTCGAGCACGCCGTCGCCGAACACCTGCTCGCCGGCACGGGCGCGCTTCTTCATGATCGCAAACATCAACTCCTGCTTGCGCATTCGGGCGACGTTCTCGATCTCCAGCGCCTCGCCCATCGTGATGAGTTCGGAGACGTGGATGGCTTTCAGCTCGGACAGGTGCATGGGTGGATACCCCGGTGATGGCGATCGCCCCGAATCCGGGCGACCCGAGAGGTTCCGCAGCGTGGATCGATGCTGCGAGCGCGGCCGCGCTTGCGGCTGCGTGGGCGCGCACGGCCAGGAGCCGCAGGCGTGGTTGGAATCTTGGGCCGGACCTACGCGCCGAAGTGGGGCGTGGGGGCGTTCAGCTGCGACGGCGGGAACTGGCTTGTCTGGTCAGCCTCCGCACTCTCGCCGCCGATTATAGATGACCGTCGAGGAAGGCAGTCAACTGAGCCTTGGAGAGCGCGCCGACCTTGGTGCCCGCAAGTTGCCCGTCCTTGAAAAGCATGAGCGTGGGAATGCCGCGAATGCCGAACTTCGCGGGTACGTCACGATTCTCGTCGACGTTCATCTTGGCGATCTGGAGTCGCTCGCCATAGACCTTCGAGACTTCGTCGAGGATCGGGGCGATCATCTTGCAGGGGCCGCACCACTCTGCCCAGTAGTCGACGAGTACCGGCTTGTCTGAGTGCAGGACGTCGCTTTCGAACGAAGCGTCGGAAACGTGCTTGATCAATTCGCTGCTCATGGAAAGTGTCCTTCGGCGTCTGCCGCGGAGTCGATGACAGGGCGAGGCCATTCTGGCATAAAGCACTCGCTCGGCCGCGAGGCGTGGCGCGCAGGGGGATAGCCGCCGCTGCGGAATTGGGTGTGTTTGACGGGCCTGATTGCGGCTTGGCCGGCCACTCGCAAGTGGCCCAATGGCGAAACGACCACGCCCACGCCGACTCCGCTCCAATCATGGCCGCCAACGCTGCTCCCGCCAGCCTGCCGAACCCGCACCCGACGCGCACGTTCGGACGGTTCGAGCTGAGGCAATTGCTCGGCAAGAGCAGCGCCACGATGGCATGGTTGGCGGTCGACCCGCGCACGGCAAGGGAGCTCGTGCTCCACATGCCGCGAGGGCAGCCAGCCGACGCATCGGGCCTCGAGACATGGCTGCACGAGGCTCGCATGGCGGCGCGGTTGAGTCACCCGCACCTGGCGCCGGTGGCCGAAATCGGGGTGCAGGACCACTGGCCCTACCTGGCGGTCGAGCGGGGCCTGGGGCTTACGCTGGCCGAGTGGCTGCAGGCCCACCCTCGGCCGGCACCCATCGAGGCAGTCGACTTGCTGTACCAGGCGCTCGAGGGGCTGGCCTTCGCCCACGACAGCGGTGTCGTTCATCAGGATCTGCAGCTTCATCACCTGCTCGTCGACGAGCAGGGTCACGCCAGAGTTGCCGCACTGGGCACCGTGGTCGGTGCAACGTCCGCCGGCACGGCATTCGGCGCGCCTGCCGAGCCGATCGGAGTTGCCGGCCGCACCCAGCCGCTGCCCAGCGTGCTGGATCCTGGGCACCTGCGCATGCGCCGCGATGCGGCGGAGCGCGACGTGCTCTCGATGGGCCTGTTGCTGCACCACCTGCTCGCCGGAGCGCCGGCCCTGGAGCAAGCCGACACCGGACTCGTCATCGCCCGGCTGCCGCCTCATGGGCGCGAGACGATCCGCCTCCCGTGGGTCACGCCACATCCGGTGACCGAGGCGTTGCGCGTGATCGTCAACCGCGCGACCGCTCGCCAGCCACGTCAGCGCTATCTGAACGCGCGTACGCTGCTGCGTGCGCTCGAGGGGTGGCGCGAGGCTGCCGCACTGGACGGTGGCGGCCCGTTGGCCCTGCTGCTGGATCGACTGGGCAACGTGGGCCACCTGCCGGCCCTGCCCGGCGTCGGTGCGCTTGCGGCTGGGCTGGCCATGCTGGAGGGTGAGCACACGCGAGAAATGACGGAGCCGATCTTGCGCGACATGGCGTTGAGCTTCGAGTTGCTGCGCCAGGTCAACACCGCGCAGGTGCAGGGGACGCAGGTGGCAGGCAATGGCCCGGTGCTGACGATCCGGCGCACCGTGGCACTTGTCGGTGTCAACGGCGTGCGCCAGGCCGCAGCCGCATTGCGCGCCTGGCCCGGGCCGTTGAACGAGGCCGGTGCCGCCGCGCTCAAGCAGCTGATGGATCGCGTCCGCCTGGCCGGGCACGCGGCGCAGGCGCTGCGTCCGCCGGGCTACGACGCCGAGGTGGTCTACCTGATCGTCCTGCTGCAGAACCTCGGCCGCCTGATGATCCAGTACCACTTTGCGCAGGAGGCTGCGCAGATCTCCGCATTGATGCAGCCGACTCCGGCGGCCGAGAGCGACGATGCGCGCGAGCAGCCCGGCATGAGTGAAGAGGCGGCTTCGTATGCCGTCCTCGGCGTCGACGTCGAGTCGCTCGGCGCGGCGGTCGCGCGCCATTGGGGACTGAACGACGAAGTGCTGCACATGATCCGACGCCTGCCGCTCAACCGCCCGGTGCGCAGTCCCGATGGCGATGGCGACCTGCTGCGAATGGCGGCAAGCGCGGCGAACGAAGCGATAGACGCCATCACGCAGTTGCCGGCCGCCAAGGTCGGCGCGGCCCTGGGCGCCGTGGTGCAGCGCTATGGGCGTGGGCTGGGAATCACGCTGCGGGAACTGAACGACGCACTGCACTCGGCGCGGGTCGCGCTTCAAGGCCATGCCGTCGCCGCGCCGGCGCGAGAAGCGGCACCGGTACGGCCACCGGATCTGCCGCCGCATGACGCGGCACCGGCGCCACCACTGGAGGCTTCGGCGGCGGGGACGCTCGGAGCAGCGTCCTGAGCAAGCGCGGTGGCGCGATCGGCGGAGCGGGTGACGAGCCTGACCCCGGCACTGGTCGCAACGGTTAGGGCTGCTTCGTTCCCGACCTGACCCGGTTGGCCGCGCTTCCATGCGGGGAGGCCCGTCGAGTGCGATTGTAGGTGACGCTGCTGCGGCGACCGGCGGGAGGGCGACCCGTAGAATCCGCCCATGAGTTACCTCGTGCTGGCCCGCAAGTACCGACCGCGAACTTTCGAGGCGCTGCTCGGGCAGGAACACGTCGTCCAGGCCCTGGTCAACGCGCTGACGCAGCGGCGGCTCCATCACGCCTACTTGTTCACCGGCACGCGAGGCGTGGGCAAGACGACGGTGTCGCGAATTCTTGCGAAGTCGCTCAACTGCACGGGCGCAGACGGCCGCGGCGAGATCACGGCCACCCCCTGCGGCGTGTGCGCGGCCTGCCGCGACATCGACAGCGGGCGCTTCGTCGATTACGTCGAGCTCGATGCGGCGTCCAACCGGGGCGTCGAGGAGATCACGCAGCTGCTCGACCAGGCGGTGTACAAGCCGGTGCTCGGTCGCTTCAAGGTCTACATGATCGACGAAGTGCACATGCTGTCGAACCATGCCTTCAACGCGATGCTGAAGACGCTGGAGGAACCGCCCGAGTACCTCAAGTTCGTGCTCGCCACCACCGATCCGCAGAAAGTGCCTCCGACCGTGCTTTCGCGCTGCCTGCAGTTCAATCTGCGCCCCATGTCACCGCCGATCGTGCAATCTCACCTGGCCACCGTGCTGGCCGAGGAGGGCATCGCCGCCGAGGCCGCTGCGCTGCGCCTGATTGCGCGCGCGGCACATGGATCGATGCGCGACGCCCTGTCGCTCGCCGACCAGGCGATTGCCCACGGCGCCGGTGCGGTTCTCGAAGCGGGCGTGCGCCAGATGCTCGGCGCGGTGGACCGCGGTCACGCATTGCGACTGGTCGAGGCGCTCGCCCGACGCGACGGTGCTGCCGTGGTAACGGCCGTCGATGACTTGCGGGCGTTGGGGTTGTCGGCAAACGGCACACTGGAGGAACTGGCCGAGCTGCTGCAGCAGATGGCACTGGCGCAGGCCGTGCCCCAGGCGCTCGACAGCCAGGATCCGCAGACGCCCGAGGTGGCCCGTCTGGCCGGTCTGATGGCAGCCGATGAAACGCAGCTCCTCTACAGCATCGTGCTGCACGGTCGAGCCGAGCTCGGGCTGGCGCCTGACGAATACAGCGGCCTGGTGATGGTGCTGCTGCGCCTGCTCGCGTTTGCACCCGCGGCCGGTCCCGGGCGCCGAGCGCCGGCAGCGCCGGAGTCGACGACGGACACCTTGCCGGCAACGCCGGCGCCGGCACGCGCGTCAGCGGCATCCATGGCACGCGAGGCAGGCGCGGCACGAATTCCGGCCCGAGCGGGCCGCGGCCGCACACCGACAGCGCGCGTCGTTGTCGCATCCTCGGAGCCGCCACCGTGGCCGGAAGGTGGCGGGAAGGCCGCGCCCGATGTCGAGCCGGCAACAGTGACGGAACGCGTTCCCGCGCCGGCCGGGTCGCACGCGCCCACAGCCCCGGATACAACGGTCGAGCTGGTGCGCACGCCTCTTGGCGACCGTTGGGAGCGGCAGGTGCGGGCCTTGCTGGAACACAACGGCATCACCGCGCTGGCGCGCGAGTTGGCGGTACAGGCGCAGTGCGTGTCCATCGAGGGCCCGCAGTGGACGCTGCGCGTCGAACGCGAATCGTTGCGTGCGCCGGCCCAGCGCGAGAAGTTGCAGGCGGCGCTGAGCGAGGCGCTGGGCGAGCCGGTCACGCTGCGGGTGGAGCTCGGCGCAACCGGGGACACGCCTGCACGACGGGAGGCGGCCGAACGCGCGCGCCGCCAGCAGCAAGCCGAAAGGATCATCCACGACGACCCGCTCGTGCAGGCGCTGTTGAAGCAGTACAGCACGGCTCGCATCGTCCCCGGGTCGGTCAAACCGCATTGAATCCGAAGGAGGAGCATTCGTCATGATGAAGGGTCAACTCGCCGGCCTGATGAAGCAGGCCCAGGCCATGCAGGACAACCTCAAGCGCGCACAGGAGGAACTCGCGGGCGTCGAGGTCGAGGGGCAGTCGGGGGCAGGTCTGGTGAGGGTCACGATGACCTGCAAGAACGACGTGCGGCGGGTCAGTATCGACCCGAGCCTGCTCGCGGACGACAAGGACATGCTCGAGGATCTGGTCGCCGCCGCGTTCAACGACGCGGTGCGCCGTGCCGAAGCCGTGTCGGCCGAGAAGATGGGCAAGCTGACCGCCGGCATGCCTCTGCCGCCGGGCATGAAGCTTCCTTTCTGAAGTGATCGAACCAAGCCTCCAGACCCTGATCGACGCGCTGCGGCGCCTACCCGGCGTGGGCATGAAGTCCGCGCAGCGCATGGCGTTTCACCTGCTGCAGCACGATCGCGCCGGGGCGCGGCAGATCGCCGTCGCGCTCGAGGCCGCGGCGGTGAATGTCAGGCACTGCGAGCGCTGCCACACCTTCACCGAGGCGCGGATCTGCGCAACCTGCCTGGACGACGCACGCGATGCGCGCCAGCTCTGCGTGGTCGAGACGCCGGCCGACCAGGCTGCGCTCGAACGCACCGGCAGCTACCGTGGCCAGTACTTCGTCCTGATGGGACGCCTGAGCCCGCTGGACGGCGTGGGCGGGCTCGACATCGGCCTGCCCGAACTGCTCGCCCGGGCGAGCGACGGGGTGGTCGAGGAAGTCATCATCGCCACCAACTTCACTGCCGAGGGCGAAGCCACGGCGCACATCCTCGCGGAGAGCCTGAAGCTGCGCGGCGTGCGAAGCACGCGCCTGGCGCGCGGTGTACCGATCGGTAGTGAACTCGAATATGTCGACCTGGGCACGATCGCGCATGCGCTCGTCGATCGACGTTGAACCGGTCTCACGCGGCCCGCGCCGCCGCACTCGCAAAGGCAGCTGATCAATGAACCGCAACGACTTCCGTTTCCGCGAGCGCCTGCGCG
This sequence comes from uncultured bacterium, assembly GCA_963802435.1. GTDB lineage: Bacteria > Pseudomonadota > Gammaproteobacteria > Burkholderiales > Burkholderiaceae_C > CAIKUF01. The sequence continues at coordinate 193,946 of CAWDIT010000011.1, read as the reverse complement.
TTCGCTGGGCAGAGATCGACGCCCAGAAGATCGTCTTCAACGGTCACTACCTGATGTATTTCGACACCGCCGTGGCCGGCTACTGGCGGGCGCTCGCCTTGCCCTATGCACAGACCATGGAGAGCTTCGGCGGTGACCTCTACGTGCGAAAGGCGACGCTCGAATATCACGGCTCGGCACTCTACGACGACCTGCTGGACGTCGGCCTGCGCTGTGCGCGCATCGGCAACTCTTCGCTCGTGTTCAGCGCGGCGGTGTTCCGTCAGGAAGAACTCCTGGTCAGCGGCGAGCTCGTCTACGTCTTCGCCGACCCGAGCTCGCAGACCTCGCGGCCGGTACCACCGGAACTGCGCAAGACAATGCTGGGCTTCGAGGACGGCGAGCCGATGATCGACGTCCGCGTCGGCGGCTGGACCGAGCTCGGTCGTGATGCGCAAGCGATCCGGACCGCCGTGTTCGTCGATGAGCAGAGAGTTCCTGCGGCAATGGAATGGGACGAAGCCGACGCGACCTGCGTGCATGCGCTCGCCCGCAACCGGCTCGGCCTGGCGCTGGCCACCGGGAGGTTGCTGGAGCACGCTCCGGGCGTGGCGCGGATCGGCCGGATGGCGGTCGTGCGAACCCTGCGCGGCAGCGGCGTCGGCCGTGCCGTGCTCGATGCCCTGGTGGAGGCTGCGCGAGAACGAGGCTGTCGCGAGGTCGTGCTGCATGCGCAGACCTCTGCAGCCGGGTTCTACAGCCGCGCCGGTTTCGTCGCGCGCGGGCCCGAATTCGAAGAGGCCGGCATCGCCCACATCGAGATGACGCGCATGCTGTAGCGGCGCGTGTTGTGCATCGATGCCTGCGAACCGCCGCGCCGAGCGCGACGGCGTGCAGATCCTTTCAACCTGCGGGCAGTGGCTCCGGTGGCAATGCATAGGGCAGTTCGATCTGCCTCAGCAGCGCACCCTGCGCAAGACCCAGGTGCAGCTTGCCTCCGGCAAGCGCCGTGAGCTTCAATTCCACCAGCGCGAGACCCCCGGCGGCAAGCCCCCCGGGTTGCGCCGCCGCGTTGACGACCTTGCCGGCCGGCTGCGCGGGGTCGTCCGAATGGAACACGTCTTCGCCGGCCGATGCCGATGCATCGGTCTCGAACAGGAAGCTGCGCCGCTTGACGTTCCCGCGGTACTGGCTGCGCGCGACGACTTCCTGCCCTGGATAGCAGCCCTTCTGGAAATCGACGCCACCCAGCACTTCGTAGTTGAGCATCTGCGGCACGAACTGCTCGACGGTGGCCTGCTCGATGCGGGCCACGCCGCTGCGCACCTCGAGCCAGCGCCAGGCCTCGAGCGGAAGTGGCGACAGCGGTGGCGAGGCGTCCCCGGCACACAGGTAGCGTGCCTGGCCGGCCGCATCAGGCAGGCGGATCACGGTTCGGCCTTCGCGCTCGCACCTGTCCCATGCGGCCACCGGTGCGGCGTCGGCCAACCAGGTCGTTGCCTGCGGACCGGCCAGACCGAACAGCGGCAGTTCGGCGCTGGCATCGCTCAGCACGCACTTGGCGCGCAGCACGAACATGCGCAGGCGCTTGAGGGTGGCGGCCAGCAGGTCGGCGCTGCAGGCGAGCAGCAGCCCGTCGTCGGCTGCCTTCCAGACGACGAAGCTCGCCAGCAGCCGGCCCTTGGCCGAGCAGTAGCCTGCCAGGCGGGCTTGCGACCCGCCGAGATGCGCCACGTCGCTGCTGAGTTGCCCGTGCAGGAAGCTCGTAGCGTCGGGACCGTGGGCGCGAATGACGCCCCAATCGACCAGTCTGGCAACGCCTTCGATCGGTGAGGTCGGGTTCATGCGCCGATTATCATCACCGGCCATGCTCAATGCTGCCCCGGGGTTACGGCGCCAGGCCGCGCGATGAAGCGCTGGCGTTTCGTCCTGCTCGGCCTGGTGCTGATGGTTGCCATGGCGGGCGGTGCCGCGCTCTGGTGGTTGCAGCGACCGCTGCCTCTCGTTGCAGAGTCGGCCGAGTTGTCGATCGAACCCGGCACGTCCCCGCGGGAGATCGCTCAGGCCTGGGTCGATGCCGGCGTACAGGCCTCGCCGCTGCTGCTCTACGAGTGGTTCCGCTGGTCGGGTCAGGCGCGGCAGATCCGCGCCGGCAGCTACGAGATCGACCGCAACGTGTCGCCGCGGCAACTGCTGCTGAAGATGGTGCGCGGCGACGAGGCGCTGGCTGCGGTCCGACTGATCGAGGGCTGGACCTTGCGCCAGTTCCGCGCCGAGCTGGCGCGCGCCGAAGGCCTGAAACCGAGCACCGCCGGCCTGTCCGACGACGCGCTGATGGCGGCGCTTGGAATGCCGGGCGTCGCGTCGGAGGGGCGCTTCTACCCAGATACCTACACCTATAGCAAGGGCAGCAGCGACATCGCCGTGCTGCGGCGTGCGTACCGTGCGATGGAACGGCGGCTGGCCGAAGCCTGGAGCCGCCGTGCGCCCGACACGCCGTTGCGCAGCGCCGCCGAGGCGCTGACCCTGGCGTCGATCGTCGAGAAGGAAACCGCCTCACCCACCGATCGCGGCAAGGTGGCCGGCGTGTTCGTCAATCGGCTGCGCCTCGGCATGCCGCTGCAGACCGATCCGACGGTGATCTACGGCCTCGGCGATCGCTTCGACGGCAATCTGCGCAAGCGCGACCTGCTCGCCGACACGCCGTACAACACCTACACACGCAACGGCCTGCCGCCGACACCAATCGCGATGCCTGGCAAGGCCTCGCTCGAGGCGGCGGTGCGTCCCGAGCCGACGAAAGCGCTCTACTTCGTGGCCCGTGGCGATGGCAGCAGCGAATTCAGCGATACGCTGGCTGCGCATAATCGGGCGGTGAACCAGTACCAGCGCGGCAAGTGAAACGGGGCCGCTTCATCAGTTTCGAGGGCATCGACGGCGCCGGCAAGTCGACCCACATCGAGGCCGTCGCTGAACGTCTGCGCAGCCGCGGCGCCGAGGTCTTGTGCAGTCGCGAGCCGGGCGGCACCGCGCTCGCCGAGCAGCTGCGCGAACTGCTGCTGCACTCGCCGATGGACGCACTGACCGAGGCGCTTCTCGTGTTCGCGGCGCGGCGCGACCACATCGTCCAGGTGATCGTGCCGGCGTTGGCACGCGGCGCGAGCGTGTTGTGCGATCGTTTCACCGACGCGACCTTCGCCTACCAGGGCGGTGGCCGCGGCTTCGATCTCGCGGTGCTCGCCCAACTCGAGCAGTGGGTCCAGCAGGACCTGCAGCCGGACCTGACGCTGTGGTTCGACCTGCCGGCCGAGGCGGCCGCCGAACGCCGCGCGGCGGTGCGCGCACCGGATCGCTTCGAACGACAGGACCTCGCCTTCTTCGAGCGCGTGATCGAAGGCTATCGCGCTCGCGTGCTGGCAGACCCGGCGCGTTTTGCGCGCATCGACGCGCTGCAGTCGACAGCGCAGGTGGCCACGCAGATCGCGGCCGTGTTGCAGGGGCGCGGCTGGTGACGGCCGGTGCGATCGCCGTGCCGGCCGAGGCAGCCGTGCTGCCGTGGCTGAGCGCGCCGCTTGCCGCTGCGCTGCGCGAGCAGCGTGGCCACGCGCTGCTGGTGCACGGCGCCGAAGGGGCAGGGCAGTTCGAGTTCGCCATTGCGCTGGCGCGCGCCTGGTTGTGCGAGACGCCCGAGGCTGATCGACCCCGAGGCCTGGCCTGCGGCTACTGCGCAAGCTGCCACCTGGCGACGTCCGACCAGGTGCACCCCGACCTCTGTGTGCTGCTGCCCGACGCGCTGCACGGCGCGCTCGGATGGCGGCAGAAGACGGACGAACCGGAATCAGCCGAAGGCAAGAAGAAGCCCAGCGAGTGGATCTCGATCAGGCAGGTGCGCGCGGCGATAGAGTTCTCGACCCTGACGCGCAGCCGCGGGCGGCTGAAGGTCGTGGTGATCCACCCCGCCGAACGGATGCCGCAGGCTGCCGCGAGCGCCCTCCTCAAGCTGCTGGAGGAGCCCCAGGTCGGCCAGCGCTTCGTTCTTGCGTGCGGTGACGCCGCTGCGTTGATGCCCACCGTGCGCAGCCGCTGTCAGGCCGTCGCGCTCGCGGCGCCAGATCCGATGCAGGCTGCGCAGTGGCTGGCGGATGCCGGGCTGGCGGGGGCGCCGGTGCTGCTCGCCGCGAGCGGCGGGCATCCGTTGGCAGCGCTGCACAGTCAGGCCCTGGGGCTCGATGCTGCGCTCTGGATGCGTCTGCCGGCGCTGGTTGCGGCAGGCGACATCGAGCCGCTGGCGAAACTGCCTGTCGCACTCGTCATCGAGTCGCTGCAGAAGCTGTGTCACGACGCGATGCTTGCCCTTTGCGGAGTGGCGCCGCGCTATTTTCCCGTGGTGAGCGTGCCCGGCACGTCCGACCTGCGCGGTCTGACGGAATGGGGGCAGGCGCTGCGCCGCGTCGCGCGCCATGCCGATCATCCGTGGCATGCCGGCTTGATGCTCGAATCGCTTGTGCTTCAGGGCCAGCGGGCGCTCGGCGCCGAGCGACGGCAGCCGACGCGCGCCGGAGCCGATTCGGTACACTTCGAGCGATGAGCGAACCCTCCGGCCGGAAGACCGCCGCCGCAGCGCCTGCGGCGGGGGCGCGCCCGAGCGTCATCCAGCTGGTGTTTCGCGAGAAGGGCGCCCTCTACGCGGCTTACATGCCGCTGCTGACCGACGGCGGGTTGTTCGTCCCGACGACCCGCGACTATCGGCTCGGCGAAGACATCTACCTGCTGCTGTCGCTGCCCGACGATCCGCAGCGCTATCCGGTGGCCGGCAAGGTGGCCTGGATCACGCCGGCCAATGCCTCGGGCGGTCGCACGCAGGGCGTGGGGGTTCGTTTCCCGGGCGACGAGAAGACGCGGCTGCTCAAGCTGAAGATCGAGGAAATCCTGGGCACCTCGATCTCGTCGTCCAAGCCGACGCAGACGATCTGATTCGGCTCGCGCCTCGCCGGAGCGCGCGCAAAGGCCCGGCCTTCTATGTACGTCGACTCCCACTGCCACCTGAGCTTCCCTGAACTCGCGACACGGATCGACGACATCCGCGCTGCGATGGCCGCAGCCCGCGTCGATCGGGCGCTGTGCATCTGCACCACGCTGGAGGAGTTCGGGGCCGTGCATGCGCTGGCCCAGCGTTACGACAACTTCTGGGCCAGCGCGGGCGTGCATCCCGACAGCGAAGGCGTGGTCGAGCCGACGGTCGCCGACCTGGTTGCGCTGGCCGGGCAAGCCAGGGTGGTCGCGATCGGCGAAACCGGTCTCGACTACTACCGCCTCAACGGGCGCAGCGTGGGGGAAATGGCCTGGCAGCGCGAGCGCTTCCGCGTCCATGTCCGTGCGGCGCTCGCTACCGCGTTGCCGCTCGTCGTCCACACCCGAAGCGCCTCCCTGGACACTTTGGCCATCCTGAAGGAGGAGGGCGCCGCCGCAGTCGGTGGCGTCTTTCATTGCTTCACCGAGACCGCGGAAGTGGCGCGTGCCGCGCTCGACATGGGCTTCCACATCTCGTTCTCGGGCATCCTGACCTTCCGCAATGCACTCGAACTGCGCGACGTCGCGCGCTTCGTGCCCCTGGATCGCTGCCTGATCGAGACCGACAGCCCCTACCTGGCGCCGGCGCCGCATCGTGGCAGGACGAACAATCCGTCCTACGTGCCCTTCGTCGCAGCCCAGCTGGCCGCGATCAAGCAATGCCCGGTGGAGACCGTCGCGCGGGCCACTTCAATCAACTTCGGGCGCCTGTTCAAGCGCATTGCTGAGTCTCGAGTTGGAGCCGATGAACATGAGAAAGTGGATTAGAACACTCGTCTATCTATATGTCGCACTGTATGTTTCTTCGTCTGCAGCCGGCGTGTATGAGGACTTCTTCGTGGCCGTCAAGCGAAACGACGGAAGAGCCGTCAGCGCCTTGCTCGAGCGCGGTTTCGATCCGAATACACGCGATCCGCAAGGTCAGGTAGCACTGATCCTGGCCTTGCACGGCGAGAACATGGCGGTCGCCGAAGCCCTGATGGCCCGGCCCGACACGCAGGTGAATCTGGTCAATGGCGTCGGCGAGTCGGCGTTGATGATGGCGGCGCTGCGGGGGCAACTCGAATGGTGCCGGCGCCTGCTGGCCCGCGGCGCGCAGGTGAACAAGACCGGATGGACACCGCTCCACTATGCGGCGACGGGTCCCGATCCGAAGATCGTTGCCTTGCTGTTGGAGCGCGGCGCGATCGTCGATGCCGAATCGCCGAATCGCAGTACCCCGCTGATGATGGCTGCGCGCTACGGCAAGGAAGACAGCGTGAAGCTTCTGCTCGCCCGCGGTGCCGACGCGAAGCGAGCCAACGACCTCGGCCAGACCGCTGCCGACGCTGCGCGCAGCGCCGGGCGCGACTATCTGGTGGAGGAACTGTCGAGACCCGGCAACTGATGTCGCCCGACGGTGCCATGCGCCGCCCGCGGTGACGAGGCGTCTGTCAGCGTTCGGCTGACGCGAGGATTGGCGCCACACCGACTACAGTTTCGCGGCGCCGAGCCTAGAGTCGCAACTGTTCAGAGGCCGCAACCAAGGAAGTCATCATGCATCAGAGGCAACCCGTATCCGACCCGTTCGCGTTGATGATGGATCCTGATCGCGTCATTCAGGCGATGGAGCGATCGGATCGTCTGGCCCGGCTCCAGCGTCGCGTGTGCCATCCGTTGGACAAGCCGGTGATCGCCTCCAAGGCAGCGGAACTTGACAAGTTCGACAGCACGATCGACGCGCAGCCAGAGCCGGGAGAGCCCTGAATTGCCGCTGATGTTACTTGCCACAATGTATATTATGTCAAGTCTCAGCCAGGAGTCGATGGCGAGAGGTGCCGGACTTCCGATGTCGTGCGCCACCCCGCGCCAGGCCTTACCGATTGCCCCCTGACCCGGCTAAGCTGAACACGTCGCCGGCAGTCCTGCACTCAGCGACTTGAGCGCCCGGGCGACGCTGTCGGCAAGCCGCGCCACGGTCTGTTGATGGCCACTGGCCAGTGCGGCGTAACCGCCCGCCGCGACGGGTTGCACGAAGTCGCCGTGGCAGCGCAGCGTCGATGCCTTGTCGCCGCTCGAACTCACGGCCCAGGTGGCCTCGAGGCGCACCTCACGACCGGGCGCCGTTTCGAAGCGTTGCACGTCGACCCGGACACGCCAGATCGTGCCTGGCTCGACCGGTATCGCAGGTGATCCGAGTTCCTGAGTCACGCGATCGGCCACTGCCGCGCGGACTTCCTCTCCCAGCGGAGCGATCCAGCGTTCCTGCTCGAGCACGGCCAGGCTGCCGTCTGCAGTTCGCACCACCCACTGGGGCTGGTCGACCTGGGCCGGGACAACCACCGGTAACACCTCCCAGGCCACCGTCCCTGCAGGCGCGATCTTCGGTGTCGTCGAGACCGACGCCGGCATCAAGCTGTGAAAGCGTGGTGGCGAAACCGAACTGCAGGCACCGAGCAACAGGACGAGCCCGAGCGCGAGGCCGCTTCCCAGCGCCGGCCGAAATTGGATGCGTCTCGTCATCGTGCGCCCTCGGCTGGTTTGCCCGGATCGGCATCGGCGGGCTTGCCACGCAACAGCGATTCGGGATGTCTCTGCAGGTAGTCGGCGAGCACGCGCAGCGCCTGTGCGGCGCGCTGCATCTCCACCAATGCCTGATTGACGTTGCGTTGAACGGTGGCGTCGCCTTGCAGCACATTGCGATCCAGCACTGCCAGCGTGCCCTGGGCCGAAGCGAGAGTCTTCTGCACGTCGGCGAGCGCACGCTGGGCTTCCGGCGTCAACTGGCGGATGGCCGCGTTCGCACTGGCCAGCGTCTCCTGCAGCCCGTCGCCCGCGGCGCTCGCGCTGCGCAGCGTGTCCTGCAGCCCGCTCCCGATCTCGTCGAACTTCACCTTCCCGAGCCGGGCAACGATCTCGGCGAGCTGCGGCTGCAGATCGCTCAGCGTGCCGCGCACGGTCGGAATCGTCGGCGGGCTGGCACTCGCATCCAGCGTCGCCTTGGGCGACTTGGGCATGAAGTCCAGGGCGACGTAGAGCTGACCCGTGAGCAGGTTGCCGGTTCTCACCTGCGCCCTCAGCCCATGGTCCACCCCTCTCTTCAGGAACAGCGCGTCCGCCCTCTCGGTCGCGCCCGGGGGGACGACGAACTGGCGTCGCACGCTGCCCAGCCGAAGTGGATAGATGTCTGCGATCACCTCGACCGGGAAGTTTCCGGTCTTCTGGACATGCGAAAGAGCGACGCTGCGAACGTTGCCGATCTCGACCCCGAGCATGTCGACGGGTGCCCCGGGCACGAGCCCGCGCTGCGCCTGCTCGAACACCATGCGGACGCGCAATGGCGTGCCATCGGGCGGTGCCAGCGCGGCCTTGCGCGTTGCGAAGAGATCGAAGCGCTGCCCCTCGGCGGCCGGCGGCGCCGAGGCGGCATCGGCAGGGTTGGCGAATGCCACGCCGCCGACCAGGATCGACGCGACGGATTCCGTGTCGAGTGTCAACCCGCTGGCATTGAGCGACAGATCGATCCCGCTCGCGTTCCAGAATCGCGAATCGGAGGTCACGAGGCGTTCGTTGGGCGGTTCGATCAACACCTGCACGGCGAGAGAGTCCTGTGCCGCGTCGAGCGTGTAGCCGACCACCCTGCCGACTCGCGTACGCCGGTAGTAGACCGGCGATCCCACGTCGAGCGACCCGAGGTTCTGTGCCGCGAGGACGAAGGTGCGTCCGGGTTCGCCGCGAAGGACCAGCGGCGGTGCCTCGAGTCCGGTGAAGTGCACCCGCTCCTCTTCTGCAACGCCGGCGTCGACACCGATGTACGAGCCGGAAAACAGTGTCCCCAGTCCGCTGACGCCGGCCAGCCCGACCCGCGGACGCACGACCCAGAAGCGGGTGTCGTCGACCGCCAGGCTCGCGGCGCTCTTGTCCAGCTTCACCGAGACCAGCACCCGTTCGCGGTCCGGGCTCAGTCCAACCTTGCCGACCTTGCCGACGACCACTTCCTTGTAGCGGATCTCGGTGCGGCCTGCCTCCAGGCCTTCGGCGCTGCGAAACGTGATCGTGATTTCGGGGCCGGCCTGCATCAGCGTGCGTGCGATCAGCACCGCGCCGACGACGAGCGCGGCAATCGGCACGATCCACGCCAGCGACAGGCGCGTCCGGCTGCCACGCACGACCGCGACCTCGGGGTAGCTGGGTGGCTCGTCCTGCTGTGGCGCTTGTCGAGTTTCAGTCATCTGAGTGGGGCTCGGGCCAGATCAGGCGGGGGTCGAAACTTGCCGAGGCAAGCATGGTCAGCACGACGACAGCTCCGAAAGCCAGCAGACCGGCAGCCGGTTCGATGTTGGCGAACGCACCGAAGTGCACCATGCCCACCAGCAACACGACGACGAACACGTCGAGCATAGACCAGTGGCCAACGGTCTCGATAAGGCGGTACAGGCTCGCCCTCTGCAACTGGCGCCAGCGAGACCTCCGATGCGCCGTGACGAGCAGCAGCGTCAGCGCAGCGATCTTCAGGATAGGCACCGCAATGCTGGCGATGAAGACGATCAACGCCAGGTCCCACGAGCCGGTGTGCCAGAGCTCGATGATCCCGCCCAGGATGGTGTGCTCCTCGCGACCGAGGATGACGCTCGAGGTGCTCATGATCGGCAGCGCGTTGGCCGGCACGTACAGCACCACGGCCGCCGACAGGTACGCAGCGGTGCGCTGCAAGGACTGGGGTTTGCGCGCGTGCAGCGCGAAGCCACAGCGAGGGCAACGCAACGAACCGGGTGCAGCCGTTGCCTCGCTGACCAGTCCGCAGCATTCGCAGCCGAGCAGCCCGCGCGATCGGGCGGTTGCAGTGGCGGGCGTGGACGGGACGAAGCTCACGATGCCAGCTCGGAGGCTCGGCGCCACAGGCCGTGCAGCCCCGTGGACTGGAGGGCCGCCAGCAGCACGGTCAGCACCGCATACGAGAAGATGCCCACGGCAGGAATCACACTGGCCAGGCCGGCGATCTTCACGATCGCCACCAGCGTGCCGAACATGAAGACCTCGACCATGCTCCAGCGGGTCACCCACCGCAACGCCCGCAGGGCCGGCACGAAACCGCGGACCCGCTTGCCGGCCACCAGCGGCGTCAGCACGTAGAGCCGCAGCATGATCACCGCAAGCGGGAACGCAAACGCGGTGGCGCCGGCCAGCAGCGCGACGACATGCTCTCCGGCGGCCCATGTGGCGAGGATCGATTCATAGAGCGTCACTTCGGACCGCGCGCCGTGCAGGTCGAGTGTCACGATGTGGGACACGTTGCCCAGGACGAACACGAGAAACGCCCCGGATGCCAGCGCGAGCTGGCCGTTGAGGGCAAGCGCATGGCCACGGCCGAGCATGGCGCCGCAGCGCGGGCAGCGCGCCACTTCGCCTGCGGCAAGCGGTCGTCTTGAATAGACCGCGTCGCATTCCTCGCATGCCAGCAGGTCCGGGTGCGCGCGCGTTGCCGCGCCTTCGCCGCGCCCAGCGGGGCCGAACCCGGCCAGCATGCGTCGGGCGGTCGCTGGCACTGCTAGACGGCCGCTTGAGTTGGCCGCAGCGCCCGGCGCCGGTGCGGAACGTCACGTCTGCCTGGGCTTGTCATCTGGAACTCCGGTCTCGAGGGCGGTCAGGATTGGCGGCGAGCTTGCATGGGTCCGGCCATGCAGTCAATCCGGCTGCACCTTCATGCATGTTGCTATTGTTCCTCAATCCGGATTCGCCGCGGGCGCGGACCATCCGCCGCCGAGCACCTTGTACAGCGTCACCAGGTTCTGCACCTGGGCGGCCTGCGCGACGACCACGCCTTGCTGCACCAGGAACAGCGCGCGCTGCGCATCCAGCACGTCCAGATAGCTCGAGGCGCCGTTCTGGTAGCGCAGGTCGGCCAGGCGGACGCGTGTTTCCTCGGCCTGTGCCTGCGCGCGCTGCGCACGGACTTGTTCGCCCAGCGTGGCACGGCCCGCGATCGAGTCGGCGACTTCGCGGAAGGCAGTCTGGATCGAACGCTCGTACTGCGCCACGGCGATGTCGCGGTTCGCCTGGCTCAGCTCCAGGTTGGCCCGGTTCGCCCCGGCGTCGAAGATCGGCAGCGTGATGCGTGGTGCGAATTGCCAGACACGGTTCTCGAACAGCCCTCCCAGGTCCTCGCTGGCCAGGCCGACGCTGCCAGTGAGCGTGATACGCGGGAAGAAGGCGGCGCGCGCCGCGCCGATGTTGGCGTTGGCGGCCCTCAGCTGCCGCTCGGCCTGGCGCACATCGGGGCGCCGCTCGAGCAGTTCCGAAGGCAGGCCGGCGGGCAGGTCGGCGAGCAAGCCCTGCCCTTCCAGCGGCAGCCCCGGTGGCAGGTCCTTCGGTAGCGGCTGACCGACGAGCAGCACCAGCGCATTCAGGTCCTGCGCACGCTGGCGGGTCAGCAACGCCAGTGCGGCGCGCGCGCCCTCGACCAGCGACACCGTCTGCGCGAAGTCGTACTCGGACGCAGCGCCGTTGTCGAACTTCAGTTTCAGCAGCCTGTAGCTCTGTTCGCGCGTGTCCAGCGTCTTTCGCGTGACGTCCAGTTGTGCGTCGTCGGCGAGCAGGGTCAGGTAGCCGTTGGCGACCGCAGCAACCAGGCTGATCTGCACCGCCCTTCGCGCCTCTTCGCTCGCGAAGTACTGCTGCAACGCGGCATCGCCGAGGCTGCGCACTCGGCCGAAGAGGTCCAGTTCGTAGCCGGTGATGTTCAGGCCGGCCGTGTAGTAGGTGCCGTTGCCGTTCTCGGTCGTGCTCGGCTGGGCCAGCCCGGTCGCACCCAGGAACACGGTGGGGAACTGTTCCGCGCGCTGGATCTGGTACTGCGCGCGCACGCGCTCGATGTTCAGCACCGCAATGCGCAGGTCGCGGTTGTTCTGCAGCGCCAGTCCGATCAGCTGCTTCAAGCGCAGGTCGACGAAGAACTGCTGCCATTCGATGTCGGCGGCTGGCGCCGCGGCGGGCGCGCCGGCCGTGGGCTCGCCGGAGAAGCCCGCTGCCACCGGTGCAGCCGGGCGCTCGTAAGGCGGCGCCATCGAGGCACAGCCTGCGAGCATTGCGGCCAGCAGTGCCGACCCGACGTCGCGTGTCGTCCGGCGCATGCTCATGGGCGGTCCTCCGTCACGGCCGCAAGCGCTCCCGGCGCGCCCGCATCGAGTTCATGCGCATACAGCTTGCGCTGGCGCTCGCTGCCCTTGAAGAAGCGCCGCACGACGACGAAGAACACCGGCACGAAGAGCACCGACAGCAAGACCGCGCTGACCATGCCGGCCATCACACCGGTGCCGATCGAACGCTGGCTGGCCGAGCCGGCGCCGCTGGCGATGGCCAGCGGCAGCACGCCCAGCACGAAAGCCATCGAGGTCATCACGATCGGCCGGAAACGCAAGTGCGCGGCTTCCAGCACTGCCTGCACGGCGCTGCGCCCCTGCGCCTGCAGGTCCTTCGCGAACTCGATGATCAGCACCGCGTTCTTCGCCGACAGGCCGATGATGGTGATCAGGCCGATCTTGAAGTAGACGTCGTTGCTGAAGCCGCGCGCCTCGGTGCCGAGCACGACGCCGAGCACGCCCAGCGGCACGACCAGCAGTACCGCGAACGGGATCGACCAGCTCTCGTAAAGGGCTGCCAGGCAGAGGAACACCGCCAGCAACGAGAACCCGAACAGGTAGATCGCGGTAGCCCCGGCCAGCCGCTCCTCGCGCGACTGGCCGGTCCATTCGAAGCCGAAGCCGGGAGGAAGTTGACCGGCCAGCCGCTCCATCTCTGCCATCGCCTCGCCGGTGCTGACACCGGGAGCGGCGTCGCCGGCGATGCGCATCGTCGGATAGCCGTTGTAGCGGATCGATTGCATCGGCCCGGTGATCCAGCGCGCGCTGGCGAAGGCCGACAGCGGCACCAGCTGCCCGCGGTTGTTCTGCGCGTTCAGGCGCAGGATGTCGTCGGACTGCATGCGTTCGGGCGCATCGGCCTGCACCACCACGCGCTGCAGCCGGCCCTGGCTCTGGAAGTCGTTGACGTAGCTCGAGCCGAGCGAGGTCGAGATGACGGCGTTGATCGCGTCGAAGCCGACGCCCAGCGCGCTCGCCTTGTCGCGGTCGATGTCGATGCGCAGCTGGGGCGCGTCCTCCAGTCCGTCGGGGCGCACGCCGGCCAGCAGCCTGCTCTGCGAGGCCATGCCGAGCAATTGATTGCGCGCCGCGACAAGCGCGTCGTGGCCATTGCCGCCTCGGTCCTGCAGCCGGAAGCTGAAGCCGGTGGCGCTGCCCAGCTCGGGGATCGGCGGCGGGCTCAACGGGAAGATGAAGGCGTCCTTCACGCCCATCATCGCGCCGAAACTGCGTCGCGCGAGGTCCTGTGCCGACTGGCCCGGCGCGCTTCGCTCGTGCCAATCCTTCAGCGTGACGAAGGCCAGCGCCGCGTTCTGCCCTTGCCCCGAGAAGCTGAAGCCGAGCACGCTGACCATGCTCTTCACCTCGGGCTGCTTCAAGATGAAGCCCTCCAGCTGCTCCATCACCTTCAGGCTGCGGTTGGTCGTGGCCCCCGGCGGCAGCTGCACGTTGACGACGATGTAGCCCTGGTCCTCGTTCGGCAGGAACGAGGTCGGCAGGCGCAGCACCAGCCAGATCACCGCGCCGATGATGGCCGCGTAGAGGACCAGCATGCGCCCGGTGCGCTTCAGCAGCCGCGCGAGCAAGCCCTCATAGCGCTTTGCCGTGCCAGAGAAGCCGCGGTTGAACCAGCCGAAGAAGCCCGACTTGGCGTGGTGATGGCCCGCCTCCACCGGCTTCAGCAGCGTGGCGCACAAGGCGGGCGTGAGCGACAGCGCCATGAATGCCGAGAACCCGATGGATGCTGCCATCACCACCGAGAACTGGCGGTAGATGTTGCCCACCGCGCCGGTGAAGAAGGCCAGCGGCACGAACACCGAGATCAGCACGACGGTGACGCCGATGATGGCACCGGAGATCTGTCCCATCGCCTTGCGCGTGGCCTCGCGCGGAGGCAGGCCCTCCGTGCTCATGATGCGCTCGACGTTCTCGACCACGACGATGGCGTCGTCGACGACGATGCCCACCACCAGCACCATGCCGAACATCGTCAGCACGTTGATCGAGAAGCCCAGCGCGAGCAGCACGCCGAAGGTCCCGAGCAGCGCCACCGGCACGACGATCGTCGGGATGATCGTGTAGCGCCAGCTCTGCAGGAACAGGAACATCACCAGGAACACCAGTGCCACGGCCTCGAGCAGCGTTTCCACCACCTTGCCGATCGAGATCTCCACGAAGCGCGAGGTGTCGAAGGGGACGACGTACTTCATGCCCGGAGGAAAGTAGCGCTGCAGTTCGTCCATGCGCGCGCGCACGGCCCTGGCGGTCTGCAGGGCGTTGCCGCTGGGCGAGAGCTGCACGCCGATGCCGGTCGATGGCTTGCCGTTCAGGCGCGCCGAGGTGGCGTAGCTCTGGGCACCGAGTTCGATGCGTGCCACGTCGCGCAGCCGTACCACCGAGCCGTCGGGGTTGGCGCGCAGCACGACGTTGCCGAATTGCTCGACATTGGCAAGCTGGCCCTCGACCACCACGGTGGCGGAGATGGTCTGGGCGGCCAGGTTGGGCAGGTCGCCGATCGTCCCCGACGAGACCTGTGCGTTCTGCGCCCGGATCGCGCTGTTGACGTCGTTGGTGGACAGGTTGAAGCCGACGAGCCTGGCCGGGTCGAGCCAGATGCGCATCGCCCGTTCGGTGCCGAACAGCTGTGCCTGGCCGACACCCGGCAGTCGCTGGATCTCGGGCAGCACGTTGCGCGACGCGTAGTCGCCCAGTGCGATGGGGTCGAACTTGGGGTCGTCGGACGACAGGATGGCAAAAAGCAGGAAGTTCGAACGTGCCTTGTCCACGCGCACGCCCTGCTGCGTCACCGCCTGCGGCAGCCTTGGCGTGGCGCGGCCGAGACGGTTCTGCACGTCCACCTGGGCCAGGTCGGGGCTGGTGCCGGGCTGGAAGGTCAACGTCAGCGTGCCGCTGCCATTCGCCTGGCTGACCGATTCCATGTAGATCAGGCCCGGCGAGCCGTTCATCTCCTGCTCGATCACGCTGAGAACGCTGTCCTCGAGCGTCTTTGCCGAAGCGCCCGGATAGGCCACGCTGACGATGATGGCAGGCGGCGCCACCGTGGGGTACTGCGCCACGGGCAGTTGCAGGATGGATACAACCCCGCCCACCAGCACGAACAGCGCGATGACCCATGCGAAGATGGGTCGATCGATGAAGAATTTGGCCATGTCGTGCGGCTCTCAGCGGCTGGCCGCGGCGGCGGGCGAGCTAGCGCCCGCGGCGGGCATTGACGCCGCGACGGCCGGCGCAGCGCCGGGCGCTGCCGGACTTGGGCCGGCCCAGGGTACGGGCTTCACCGGGGCGCCGGGGCGCATCTTCTGGAAGCCTTCGACGATGACCTGTTCCCCCGGCTTCAGGCCATCGAGCACGATCCACTGTGTGCCGGCAGCGCCGCCGATCTTGACCGGGCGCGGCACCGGCTTGCCGCCATCACCGACGACGAGCACGGTGTCGGCCTGCGACCCCCGCGTCACCGCCTGCTGCGGCAGCAGCATTGCACCGGCGATCTGGCCCTGCACGAGCCGCGTGCGCACGTACATGCCGGGCAGCAACTGCGCCTGCGGGTTCGACACTTCGGTGCGCAGCGTCACCTGTCCCGAGGTGGGGTCTACCGACAGATCCGAAAACATCAGCCGGCCGCGCTGCGGCAGCTCGCTGCCGTCTTCGAGAACGATGCGCACCGCGGAAAGGTCGGCGGCCGTGCCGCCAGCCGCCGTGGCTGCCTTGCGCAGCCGCGCCACTTCGGCTACGGCTTGCGTGGAGTTCACGAACACGGGATTGATCTGCTGGATCAGCGCGAGTTGCGTAGCCTCTGCTTGCGACACCAGCGCCCCCTCGGTGACCAGCGCTCGCCCGATGCGGCCGGAAATGGGCGCGGTCACGCTGGCATAGCCGAGGTTGAGCTGGGCCGTGCGCAGGGCCGCTCCGGCGGCGGCCACGTCGGCCTCAGCCTGAGCCTGCGCCGCCTGGGCGTTGATGTAGTCCTGCTGGCTGATCGCGTTGGCATCGCGCAGCGGCTTGAATCGCGTCGCCTGGGCGGTGGCCTGCGTGACGTTGGCCTGGGCCTTCGCGAGCGCTGCCTTGGCGCTGTCCACCGCCGCCTGATAGGGCGCGGGATCGATCACGAACAGCACCTGGCCGGCCTTGACCTCGCTGCCTTCGCGGAACAGCCGTTTCTGCACGATGCCGGTCACCCGTGCCCGAACCTGTGCCACGCGCGAGGCCTCGACGCGACCGGGCAGCTCGGTGGTCAGCGGCGCGGTCTGCGTCGTGACCGTCACCACGCCCACTTCGGGCGGCGGTGGCGCTGCGCCGGCGCCCGGCCCCGCGGGTGCCCTCTGCTCACCGCCGCAGGCAGCCAGGGCCAGTGTCAGAGCCAGCATCGCGGCGGCCGAGACCGGCCGGACGCTTCGGCTGTCGCGCAGGAAGGCAGCTGCACGGGAAGTGCTTTGAGTCACTTGGAGGTCCTCGCAAACAGGAAGGCGCCCAGGAAGGCGCCAGATTCAACGCAGCCGATGGCGTCAGCAGCGCATCGTTCGACGCCACCGGGTTCGACACCAGGCTATGCGTTCAGTATAGACATGCACCGCCAGCCGTCAGCAGACCTCCCGCTCAACCCCCGCCGGGGCGGCGTTGCGACGTGCACTGCGACCTCCCGCGCCAGGCGGCCACGGATGCACGACTGCGACGCTTGCTCGCAAGCTCGACGTGGGACGAGGAGGCCGTGGGCGGCGGATCGCCGACGAGCGTCTGCCTCAGCGCTGGACCTTGATCTCGTTGACCACGGTCAGGACGCCGGGAGCCGACCAGGCCGCGCCATAGGCAGCCGTGCGCTCGGCCCACGAATCGACGTGGCCGCGCAGCGTCACGACCGAGCCGTTGACGATCACCTCGATGTGCTTGGCCTCGTGTTGCGCGTGCCGCGCCAGGGCATCGCCGATGCGTGCGGCGACGTTGGCCGGCGTGGTGGTGACCTTCAGCGCGATGGCGTTGCTGACACCGACGACGCCGGTCAGGGGGCGCACCACCTTCTCGGCGCTTTCCCGCTGGTAGTGCCAGTCGACCTCGCCCTTGAGCGTGACCCAGCCCTTCTCGACCTTGACCTGGATGCGGTCGGCGGGAACGAGCGAGTGCCATTTCAGCGCCGATTCGGCCGCCGCGGCGATCTCGGAGTCGCTCCGCTTGTGACCGGGATCGAGCTTCACGTCGATCTCGACCGCGATCGCCTTGACGCCCGCGACGCGCTGGACGGCGCGCTCGATGGCGTACTTTTCGGCGAAGGTGTCGAGATGACCAGTCAGCGTGACCACACCCTCATTCGCTGCGACGCCGATGTGGCTCGCGTTGATCGACGGCTCCCATTCCAGTTCCGCGGTCACGTCCCGCTTCAGCTGCGCATCTGTCTTCATGGCGATTCCTTCCATCGGCGCCCGGTCGCCCGGTGACCCTGAGTGACGGAAGGATCCGGGCAATTCGATTCCGTCTCCGACGATCGAATCCTAGGAAGGAACAGACGGAACCGATTGAGCCTGCGCAACGCTGCGCCAGATGGTCTGGCCTCTCGGGTGGCATGCGCATGGGAGCGGAAGGATCGAAGCACCGCGCTGGCGCAGAGCGACGCTGCCCGGGGTACGGCGGTAATCTGCTTCGGCCAGGACAAGTCAACGGCTCTGCAGAGATCTCACAGTCTCGCGGCTGCGAAGGCCCCGATGCGCTGTGCCGTCTCGGCGTCGCCGAAGCAGGCCATCGCGGCCTGTCGCTCATGCTCGAGCGCACCGATCAACTGGGCATGCAGTTGCGTCGTCATCACGCGCTTGAGCCGGGTCGTCGCGAGTGACGAGCGCGAGGCGATCTCGGTGGCGATCTGCAGCGCCGCCGGCAGCATGGCCTCGGCACTCACGACGCGGTTGACCAGGCCGAGGCGCAGCAAGGCCTGCGCGTCCTGTCGCTCGCCCAGCACGATCAGTTCCATCGCGCGCTGGTAGCCCACCGCCAGTGGCAGCAGGTGGGTGACCCCGCCGGTCACGAAATGACCGAGCGCCATCTCCGGGAAGAAGGCCACCAGGTTGTCGGCGGCGACCACCAGATCGCAGTTCAGCACCCATTCGAAGCCGCCCCCCACGGCGTAACCATGTGCCGCGCCGACGACGAGCTTGGGGCCGAACATGATGTCGCGCGTGATCTGCTGGATGCTCTCGCAGGTGTCGACCACCGCGACGCTGCTGGCCGCCTGCTGGCCGAACTCCTTCAGGTCGTCGCCGGCACAGAACGCCCGACCGGCGCCGGTGCACACGATCGCACGGGTAGCCGGGTCGGCCTGCGCCGTGACCAATGCCTGGTGCAGGTCGGCCAGCAGTTCGGCGCCGATCGCATTGAGGCGCTCGGGTCGGTTGAGCGTGACCACGCTCACGGGCCCTTGCGTCTCGAGGGTGACGTACTTCATCAGGTCTCCTTCTTCAAAGTCATCGGCCGTGAGGGCACTCACGGTCCCAGGCTCCGGCAGCGCCCTGCTGCCGGAGACGGAACTTCTCGACCTTGTCGGTCGGTGTCTTCGGCAGCGAGGGCACGACGCGAATGAAGCGCGGCACGACGAACCGGGCCATCCGGGTCGAGCACCATTGCGCCAGCACTGGTGGCTCCAGGTCGCTGCCCTGGCGAAGCACGACGAACGCCATGACCTCTTCTTCCGTCAGGTCGCTCGGCACGCCGATGACCGCGCACTCGAGCACGTCGGGGTGCGCCTCGATCCCCTTCTCGACTTCGGCCGCCGAGATGTTCTCGCCGCGTCGTCGCACGATGTCCTTGTGCCGGCCGACGAAGTAGAAGAAGCCCTCGCCGTCCTGCCGCAGCACGTCGCCGGTGTGGAACCACAAGTTGCGAAAGGCGGCGAGCGACGCCTGCGGCATGCCGTAGTAGCCGTCCATGATGACGGAGGGCTCCAGCGGACGCACCGCCAGTTCTCCCGGTGTGCCCGGCACGACTTCGAAACCCTGCCCGTCGAGCAGCTTCACCTCAAACGGTCCGCGCAGCCTGCCGCACGAGCCCGCGCGTCGCGGCTCGTCCAGCGGCGTATAGAGGATCGCGCCGACCTCGGTCGAACCGTAGAGCTCGACAAGGCGGCAGCCGAACCGCGCCTCGAACTCCGGCGCCCAGGCTGGCAGCGGCACGCCCCAACCCAGCCGCGCCGAGTGCTCGCGGTCGCGCGGCGACGGGGGCTGCTTCCAGAGCATGGTGAGCGTCGCTCCCATGAAGTCGAACACGGTCGCCTGCAAGGCTCGCACTTCGTCCCAGTAGCGCGCGACGCTGAAGCGCTCGCCGATCGCCGCAACGCCGCGCATCAGCAGCGCCGGCGCGATGGTCATGACGGCCGCATCGAGGTGAAACATGGGGTACGGACAGTAGAGCACGTCGCCGGCGCGCAGGCCCAGTCCGTCGATCACGCCCTGCGCCTGGCGCAGCACGAAGCGGTTCGAGATCATCGCGGCCTTGGAGCGGTCCGTGGTGCCCGAGGTGTACAGCAGCAGGGCGAGTTCATCGAAGGCAGTCTCGACGGTCGGTGGCGATTCGAGCCCGTGCGAGCTCAATGAGGACCAGCGAAGACCCGGCGTGCCGCAAGGGGGTTCGCCGACGACGACGAGGGCCTCGACCGTGAAGAGCGCAGCGCGCACCTCGTCCACCTGCGGCCACAGGCTGGCGTGCACGATCAGCAGTCGGCTCTCGACGAGGTTGATCGCCTCGGCGAGCGCGATGCCGCGGAAAGACGTGTTCACCGGCGCGGTCACCGCGCCCAGCTTGGCCAGCGCGAACCAGGCCAGCGCGAACTCGATGCAGTTCGGCAGCATCAGGCTCACGTTGTGCCCCCGGCGCACGCCTCGCCGATGCAGGCCTGCGGCCAGCCGGTCGGTTTCGCGGTCGATGGCGCCGTAGGTCCACTCGCCGGCGAGCATGCGAATGAAGGGCTTGTCCGGCGACTCGGCAGCCGCCTGCCGCAGTTCGACCGCCAGCGAGTGATTGAAGCTTTTCATGCGTTTGCCTGGATCGCAGGAATTGTCGGGCTCCTCACTTCGCGCGGCCGAAGGGCATCAATCCCAGCGGGACCTGATCTGCCGGCAAGCCCAGCGCAGCGCGCAGCCTGAGCTCGTCGAAGGCGCCGACGAACACGGTCGCCAGACCGCGCGCCGTGCATTGAAGATAGACGTTCTGCGAAACGTGACCGGCTTCCAGGTGCACGAAGCGCTCCGCCCGGCCGCCGTAGCGCGTCTGCGTACGCTGCACGACGGCCGCGATCACCAGCACTGCAGGAGCTTCGCGGACCGCGGCCTGCCCCAGTGCTGCGCTGGCCACTTCCGGTCGCAGGTCGCCGGACCGCATGGGCAGCAAGGCATGCGCCTGCGGCAGGTACCGGTACTCGCCGGGCGTCAGGCCTGCGACCCTGGCCGCCACCAGGTAGACCACCAGCGGCGCGAGCGCACCCGCCGAAGGCGCCGTGCGCCATCCCCGCGGATCGGTGACGCCCTGGGCCGACCAGAGCACCTGCGACACGTCCGCCAGGCTCGGCGGCGCAGCGGCGAACTCGCGCCTCGAGCGGCGCTGATGCAGGGCCTGTTCCACCGTCATGACGCCGTGCAGATCCGGCG
Organism: uncultured bacterium; assembly: GCA_963802435.1. Lineage (GTDB taxonomy): Bacteria > Pseudomonadota > Gammaproteobacteria > Burkholderiales > Burkholderiaceae_C > CAIKUF01. The sequence continues at coordinate 173,140 of CAWDIT010000011.1, read as the reverse complement.
GCGGCAACGTCAACGGGGCGCCAAGCTCGTCTGCCCACGCGGCAGCGGCGGCCCCTGCCCACAGCAGCAGGATCCACGACACCCGTCGAAGCCGAGGTTCCATCGTGCGCTCCGTTCGATGCGAGGCTCGTCGCAGTGACTCCGTTGCAGACCCCAGGCAGCAGCGTACCGTGGCGCGGGGCGGAATCGGCCTCCTTCGCCGCAAGCCGCGAAGACTGCGCTTGCGCAGGCTCAATGCCAGGCAGCCAGGCATCGCTAGGCTGGGCTGTGGGCGGGTCCAGGCCTTCGACCGGTGGTCTCACGGCATGAACTTGCCGCGTGGTCGAAGTCTCCTGTCGAAGGCAAGGGTTTCGTCTTCGTCCCCTGCCCTGCGGCCGAGGGCAGCTTTCGTCCATCCTGTCCACACCGCGATGCGCCACCTGCTCGAACCCCGCCTCGTCAACGACCCGTTCGGTGACCCGGCCCTGTATGTCGACTTCCGCGACGAGCGGCGCGCCCTGCTGTTCGATCTGGGCGACGTCACTGCGCTGCCGCCCCGCAAGCTGATTCGCCTGTCGCATGTCTTCGTGACGCATACGCACATGGATCACTTTGCCGGTTTCGACCACCTTCTTCGCGTCGTGCTCGGGCGCAAGACCGGCATCGCGCTGTTCGGCGGGCCCGACTTCATCGCGCAGCTCGATCACAAGCTGCGCGCCTACACCTGGAACGTCGTGCATCGCTACGAAGTCGAGCTCGTCATCGATGCCCGCGAGGTCGACGTCGACGGCCGCGGGCAGCGGGCCCGCTTCTCGAGCAGGACGGGCTTTGCCCGCGAGCCGGGCGCGCCGTTCGAACTGGTCGACGACGTGCTGCACGAGGAGACACTGTTCCGGGTTCGTGGCCGCTTCGTCGACCACGAGCTTCCCTGCCTCGCCTACGCCCTCGAGGAGAAGGCACAGTTCAAGGTCGCGAAGGACCGCCTCGCGGCGCTCGGCATCTCGACGGGCCCGTGGTTGCGTGAACTCAAGCAGGCGGTCCTGACCGGGGCGCCGGACACCACACCGATCCAGGTGAGGTGGCGAGACCGGGGTGGCGACCACGAGACGACCCGGCAGGTCAGCGAATTGCGCGAGCTCGTCCTCGAAATCGTTCCCGGCCGACGCCTCGGCTACGTGACGGACCTGCGCTTCACCGAGGCGAACCTGAGTGCGCTGTCGAAGCTTCTCCGAGGCGTCGACCAGCTCTTCATCGAGAGCGTGTTCCTCGACCAGGACCGGGAGCACGCCAGCCGCAAGAACCACCTGACGGCGCGCCAGGCCGGCGAGATCGCGCGCAGCGTCGGGGCCCGTGCGGTCGTGCCCTTCCACTTTTCGCCACGCTACGAGGGCCGGGCGGCAGCCCTGGTCGCCGAAGTGCATGCGGCCTTCTCGCCCCCTTGCGGCCTGGCCGAGTCCGACCTTCACTTCGTGTGAACATCGGCCTGCCTGGATGTCCTTGAACACGTGGCTGGTGAGACCGCCTTGGCCACGCTGCCGGTTGAGTGAACGCAATGCTTCCTCGGCGCGCGGCAGCTAGGCTCGAAAGGCGGTGCAGCAAGGCGCTTGGGGCTAGCGGAACTTCGAAGGCCCGAGGCGTCTTCCGGAAGGTGGCTCATCAATCGCTACGGGGAGAGCCCGGCATGGACAAGATTTGGTTGAAGCAATATCCGCAGGGCATTCCAGCCGAGGTCGACCTGAACGAGTTCGCCTCGCTGAAGGACGTGCTGCATCGAACATGTCAGACATACGCCGGCTTGCCTGCCTACAGCAACATGGGCGTTTCCCTCACCTACGCCGAGCTCGACCGCTCGAGCCGCGACTTCGCCGCCTACCTGCAGCAGGCGCTGCACCTGAAACGGGGCGACAGGGTCGCGATCATGATGCCCAACCTGCTGCAGTTTCCAGTGGCGCTGTTCGGCACCCTGCGCGCTGGCCTGGTGGTGGTCAACGTCAATCCGCAGTACACCGTGCCGGAACTGGAACACCAGCTCAAGGACTCGGGCGCCGCGGCCATCGTGGTGTTGGAGAACTTTGCCCACACCTTGCAGCAGGTGCTGGAGCGCAATCCGACGCTGAAGCTGCACGTGATCTGCACCGAGGTCGGCGACATGTTTCCGATGGTCAAGGAACTCCTCACCAACATCGTGGTGAAGTACGTGAAGCACATGGTGCCCGAATGGAAGATTGCGGGCGCCATCGACTTCAGCGCGGCATTGCGCGCCGGGCACACGCTAGCACTGGACGATGTGGCCCTCGGCCACGAGGACACGGCCTTCCTGCAGTACACCGGCGGCACGACCGGGGTCGCGAAGGGCGCCGTGCTGACCCACGGCAACCTGGTGGCGAACGTGCAGCAGATGGCGGCGTGGATGGCACGTGACCTGGTGGACGGCAAGGAGGTGTTCGTCTGTCCATTGCCGCTGTATCACGTCTACGCGCTGACATCCAGTCTCGTGTTCATGAAGCTCGGCGCGCATACCGTGCTGGTGACCAATCCGCGAGACATGCATGCCTACATCCACGACCTGAAGAAGTACCCCTTCACGATCATCATCGGCGTCAATACGCTGTATCGCGCACTGCTCGACGCGCCCGAATTCGCGGACGTGGACACGAGCGCGTTGAAGCTGACCAGCGCCGGCGGCATGGCGGTACAGCGCGTGGTCGCCGAGCGCTGGAAGCAGCGCACCGGCGTAACCATCATCGAGGGCTACGGCTTGACCGAGACCTCGCCGGTGGTGATTTCCAACCCGCTGGACATCGTGGAGTGGACCGGAACGGTCGGCATCCCGGTGCCATCGACGCAGGCCACCATCCGCGACGAAGGCGATAACGAACTCGCGGTCGGCGAGGTCGGAGAGATCTGCGTGCGTGGCCCGCAGGTCATGCCGCGCTACTGGAACCGCCCCGACGAGACCGAGAAGGTGTTCACCCGCGACGGGTGGTTTCGCACGGGCGACCTGGGGGTCATGGACGAGCGCGGCTATTTCAGGATCACCGACCGCAAGAAGGACATGATCGTCGTCTCCGGCTTCAAGGTCTTCCCGAACCAGATCGAGGACGTCGTCGCGCTGCATCCGGGCGTGGCCGAGGTTGCGGCGATCGGCGTGCGAGACGACAAGTCCGGCGAGGTCGTCAAGATCGTCGTCGTGAAAGCGGATCCCACCCTGACCGAGCAGGCTCTGCTCGAACATTGCCGGCAGCACCTGACCGGATACAAGCTGCCCAGGATCGTAGAGTTCCGCAGCGAACCCCTGCCGAAGTCCAACATCGGCAAGATCCTGCGCCGCCAGTTGCGCGAACCCGCGTCACCGCTGGCAGCAAGCTGAACGTCGTCCGGCGCGAGCGCCTCGCCCGGGCCCGTTCGTTGCGCTGCACGGCCTCGCCTCCATTCCGATTGCGCGCCGTCAAGCAGCGAGCCCTTCAGTGCGCCTAGGCTGGTGCACGTTCGCGAAGAGACAGGAGGGACAGGGCATGGCCGATATCGTTCTCGACCCGGCGTTGTGGGAATCGGTCGAAGCGGGGGCCGACGCGTTCATCGAGGAGTGGTTGGTCGCCGAGGGCGATCACTTGCACCCGGGCCAGAGGCTGGCGCGGGCGAACCTGGTCCACACGGTGGTCGACGTACCGACCGCGCACGGCGGCGTGCTCGAGGAGATCGTCGTTCCGGTGGGCGAGAAGTTCGCGCGCGGCGCCGTGCTCGCGCGCCTGGTCACGACCTGACCGGACCTGCATGGGCATCGAACCCGGCACCTCGTGCAGCGAGGCGCAAGCTTCGCTCGACGCCAAGCTGCGCTTTCTTCGAGCGCCCTCCTCGTATCCGGACCCGAGGGCGCCTCTGGGCTGGCTGGAGACCCACATGTCGTGGCTGTTCTTCACCGCAGATCGGGTGCTCAAGCTGAAGAAGCCGGTGCGATTCCCTTACCTCGACTTCTCGACGCTGCGCGCGCGAGAGTTCTACTGCCGCGAAGAGCTTCGCCTGAACGCGCGCCTGGCGCCGGGTGTCTATCTCGGACTGATGGTCCTGCAGGCCACGGGGACCGGCCTGGCCCTCGTGCCCGACGGCCTCCTGGACGCCGGCGGGCAGACAGTCGACTGGCTGGTGCTGATGCGACGCCTGCCATCGGATCGCATGCTTTCGCACCTGATCGCCGAGGCGCGAATCGCTCCGCGGGACATCGATGCGCTGATCGCCGTGCTGGCCGCGTTCTACCGCCGCACGCCGAAGGTCGGCGTCACGGCGCAGGAATACGTCGGCCGCTTTCAGCGCGAGCAGGCCGCCAATCGCGAGGTGCTGTTGCGCCCGCAGTTCGCGCTGCGCGACGCCGCGCCCGCGCTCGACTGCTTTGACGCAGCGCTTGCCGAGCGCGCCGATCTGCTGCGCGACCGCGCGGAGCGCGGCCTCCTGCTCGACGGGCATGGCGACCTGCGCCCAGAGCATGTCTGCCTGCTCGAGCCGCCGGTGGTCATCGACTGCCTCGAGTTCAACGCGCAGCTGCGTCAGGTCGATCCGTTCGACGAGATCGCGTTCCTCGCCCTCGAGTGCGATACTCGGGGGGGCGCCCTGGATCGGTCAGCGGCTCGCCGCGGGCTGTGCCGCCGCGCTGGGCGAGATGCCGCCTCCGGCGTTGATGCAGCTCTACACCGCCCATCGCGCGCTGTTGCGCGCCCGGCTGGCGATGGCCCACCTGCTCGACCCGCAGCCGCGCACGCCGCAGAAGTGGCCGCCGCAGGCCCAGCGCTACATCGACCGGGCGCTTGCCGCGCTCGATGCCACGCGTGCCGCGGCGGGCCCGTCCGGCCAGTCGCCACTCACCGGAGCCATGAGTCGCGGCACTCCCTGATCGCCTGCGCGAACAGAGGTACGGCGGAGACGACACGTAGCTTGCTGACGACCGGCCCCGCGGGGGGAAGCCGAAACGGCGGCACGCTGTCGGTCACCAGCAACTGGGTCACCGACGCGTCGGCCAGCTCCTGCGGCGCCCCTGCGGTGAACAGCCCGTGCGCCGCGCAGGCGATGACCTCGCGGGCGCCTGCGGCCCGCAGGGCCTGGGCCGCCCGCTTCATCGTCCCGCCGCTGGCGATCAGGTCGTCCAGCAGCAGCACCGTCATGCCGTCGACGTCGCCAGCCACCAGCTTGGCGCTGCTGACGAGCCCGGCACTGCGCCGCTTGTCGATCATCGCGAAGCCGACCGCACGGGCCAGGCGTTGCTCGAGGGACTCGCGCCACAACTGCGAACGCTTGACCCCGCCGGGATCTGGCGATGCGACGGCCAGCGGGCCGTCGGCCGCCAGATCCGCCACGACGGCGTCGAACGCGCGATGCGCCTCCAGGTGGAGCGTCGTGCATCGAAACGCGTTCTGGAATGCCGCCACGTTGTGTGCCTCGAGCACGATGATCTGCGCCAGGCCGACGGCCTCGAACAGCTGTGCCACGTAGCGCAGCGTGACCGGATCGAAGGGCTTGGTCCGGCGGTCCTTGCGCGCGTAGGCCAGGTAGGGCACCACCGCCGTGACGCGCGCCGCCCCGTGCTCGCGCAACGTGGCCACGAAGGCCAGCAGGCGAAACAGCTTGTCGTGCGGACTGTCGCCGGGGCCGCCGTGCAGGCTGCAGATCACGTAGGCATCGGCGCCACGCGGGTCGACCAGAGGGCGCAGCTTGTGTTCCCCGTCTTCGAAGGCACGATCCTCGTGCGGGCTCAGCGACTCATCCAGCGCTGCGCCTAGCGCAGGCGCGACGGAGCATTCCGGGTCGAGCGCGAACAACAGCATCGTTCAGCTCTGCGAAGTCGAAGCCCGCGCCGTCACTCGTCGTCGAGATGTGGCGGACACGGCCCTTCGGCGGGTTCGCCGGTCTCCGGATCGATCCAGTCCGACATGCCGATCTCGGCCTCGACCTCTTGCACGGTCTCGCCAGGTTCGGGCGCGCCCTCGTCGTATTCGTCCCGGTAGGCCTGCGCCAGCTCCAGTGTCTCGAACGGTCCGAACTCCTGTCTGCCGTCCGGCGCTATCCAGTGGTAGCCGTCCGGGCGCTCGACGATCTCGCCGGAGCTGCCTTCTACCCCAATCGGCTCAGGCGGAATGGCCCGCGCCTTCTGTGCTGGATACTTGCGAGTCTCGCGTTTCATCGGAGTCCCCCTGCTTCGCGTGCCTGGCTGGTGTCGATCGTTCATGGACGAGCCACCGATTCGTGCCTGCGTCCGCTGCGCATCGCATTGACCGCCAGATCGAGTTCCTGAGCGACGAGCTCGAGCAGATCGTCCAGCGCCACCAGCCCGACCAACGTGCCCCTGGCGTCGACAACGGGAACGCGCCGCACGCCCTTGCGGCGCATGGTGCCCAGCACGTCGATGATCGAATCATCCTCGCGCACGGTCACCACGTCGCCGCTCATCGCCTCGCCAACCGTGACGACGCTCGGATCGACGGCCTTGGCGACGATCGCGGTGACGATGTCGCGATCTGTCAGCATGCCCACCACCACGCGCCCCTCGGGCGCGTTGTCGACCACCACCAGTGAGCCAACATGCTCCTCACGCATCATCCGGGCCGCTTCGTCGACCGGCATGTACCCGTGCGCGAACGCGACGCTGCGCGTGCAGATGTCCCCTGCATTCAAGCTCTCAGCCATGATCACCCTCCCTGGTCCGACTCAACCCCCCGGTCCCGTCGATTTGTCGACGTGATGCTTCTCCTGCCCTCGCCGCTGCCGCACTGCGTCCTCGAGCTGTCGTCTGATGTCGTCGACGGCGTCGCGCAGCGCGACGTACACATCCTCGTTCTCGACCCGGTTGACCACCAGTTCGCGGCCCGGGATCGTCAGGGCAATGCGGACGCCGAACGGCCGCCCCTGGTGGCGGTGCTTCTGCAGCAGGTCGATCACTACACGGCACGACATGATCTCGCCGCTGAACCGCTCGAGATGGTGCAGCTTCTCACGCACGACCGCTTCGACGGCTTCGGACCGCTGCATGCCTTCGAACGAGATCTGAAGAGGTAGCTTCATGGTCAACTCCGTTTCACGAATGCCCGTTGCCGCAGACCGAACCGACGCTCGTGCGAACCTCCTGTGCAGCCGGCGCGGCCGAACGGCCCTCGCACTCATTGGAGTCTTCGCAGGGCGAACGGCCGTTGAGCGCAGTCAAGGTCGGCGCGCATGACAGTCAGCCCCCAAGAACGCGATCCTTGATCCCGCTCACTCCACCGGCCGGCTTGCGCCCTAGCATGGTGCCGGACTACCAGAGCTCACGTCATGACCGCCCGCCTGTTGAAGCCTCCCGACCTGGCGCTGCACTGCGACCCGGCAGACCTCCAGCTCGAGGCAGCTTGCGGTGACGCCCTCGAACCAGCGCAGGCCGAGATCGTCGGGCAGGAGCGCGCCCGCGCCGCCATCGAGTTCGCCGTCGCGATGCGCCGTCCTGGCTACCACCTCTTCGTCATGGGCCCGCCCGGATCCGGCAAGCGCAGCCTGGTACGCCACGTGATCGACGCCCATGTGGCGCACGACGGCATTCATCGCTACGACTGGGTCTACGTCAACAATTTCGAACGGCCGCACCAGCCGATCGCGCTGCAGCTGGCCGCGGGCCACGGTGCGAAGCTGCGTGCCGACATGCGCGCGCTGGTCGACGAGTTGCGGACGACGATTCCAGCCGCATTCGAATCCGAGGAATACGCTGCGGAACTCGAACGGCTGAACACCGACTTCAAGGAGCGCGCCGAAGGCGGCCTGATCGAAGTGCGCGACGAGGCGCAGCGCCGTGGTCTGGTGATGATCCGCACGCCCGTCGGCTTCACCTTCGCACCGCAGAAGGGTGCCGAGGTCATGTCGCCGCAGGACTTCGAGGCGCTGTCGCAGGAGGATCGTACGCGCCTGCAGAGGGACATGAGCGAGTTGCAGGAGCAGTTGGTGCGTGTTCTGCGGGCGTCGATGCGGCTGCGCAAGGAACACGCGGACCGGCTGCGCACGCTGAACCGTTCGACGACGAAGCTCGCCGTCGATCATGTGGTCGACGAGATGAAGGCGCGCTATGCGCAGGCGCCTGCCGTCTGTGCACACCTCGAAGCGGTGCGCACGGCGGTGATCGAGAACGCCGAGGCCTTTCGCGCCCACGAAGACGGCGACGCAGCGGCGCAGCAGGGAGAACTCGCGTCGCTACGAGGTCAACCTGGTCGTCGACGCCGGCGGCAGCGACGACGCGACCATCGTCGAAGCCGACCTGCCCACGGTCCAGAACCTGGTGGGCCGGATCGACCACATCGCCCATTTCGGCATGCTCGTCACCGACTTCCGCCACATCAAGGCCGGGTTGCTGCACCGCGCCAACGGCGGCTACCTGCTGGTCGACGCGATCAAGCTGCTGACGCAACCCTTCGCCTGGAGCGCGCTGAAGCGCGCCCTGCTGCGCAGCGAGATCCGCATCGAATCGCTGGCCGAGATGTTCAGCATGATCTCGACGATCCAGCTCGAGCCGCAGCCGATTCCGCTCGACGTCAAGGTCGTGCTGGTCGGCGAGCGCGAGATCTGCCAGCTGCTGCAGATCCACGACCCCGAGTTCGAGAAGCTGTTCCGCGTCGTCGCCGATCTGGGCGACGACCTGCCGCGCGAGGCGCGCACGCAGCAGGCGCTGGCGCGCACGCTCGCTTCGCAAGGCGCGCGCGAAGGCCCTGCTGCCGCCGAGTGCGCAGGCGCTGGCGCGCTTGATCGACCACGGCGCGCGGCGCAGCGGCGACGCGACACGACTCAGCGCCAGCGTGCGCCAGTTGCTCGACGTGCTGCACGAGGCCGATCACCTGGCGCGCAGCGTGCAGCGCGAGCAGATCGCGCACGAGGACGTCGCCGCGGCCATCGGCGCGCGGCGCGAGCGCGCGCGCCGCGTCGACGAACGGCTGCGCGACGCGATGCTGCGCGAGATCCTGACGATTTCCACCACGGGCGTGCATGTCGGCCAGGTCAACGGCCTCGCGGCCTACCAGGTCGGCGACGAGATCTTCGGCGTGCCGGCGCGGATCACCGCGACCACGCGCCTGGGCGACGGGCAGGTCGTCGACATCCAGCGCGAGACACAGCTCGGCGGTCCGGTGCACGCCAAGGGCGTGCTGATCCTGTCGTCCTTCCTCGCCGCGCGCTATTCGCGCTTCCAGCCGCACTCGATCGTCGGCAGCCTGGTCTTCGAGCAGACCTACGGCCTGGTCGAAGGCGACAGTGCGTCGCTGGCCGAACTGGTCGCCCTGCTGACCTCGATCGGCGACGTGCCCGTCCGGCAGTGCCTGGCGATGACCGGCTCGGTCGACCAGTTCGGCAACGCGCAAGCCATCGGCGCCGTCAACGAGAAGGTCGAGGGCTTCTTCGACCTGTGCGTGGCGCGCGGGCTGGACGGCACGCACGGCGTCGTGATCCCCGAGAGCAATGTCGCGCAACTGATGCTGCGCGAGGACGTCGTTGCCGCCGTGGCCGCCGGCCGCTTCGCCCTGCACGCGGTGGGCACGGTGGACGACGCCCTCGAGGTGCTGACCGGTCTGGCCAGCGGCGACGCCGCAGTGCCGAGCGACGACACGGTCAATGGCCGGATCGCCAAGCGGCTGCGCGAGTACACGACGATCCGCCGCGGCGAGCCGCGCTTCATGCGCCACCGTGGCCCGCGCACGGTGCGCGTCGTCACCGACAAGGGCGGAACATGAGCGACGCCGCCATGGCGGCATCGCCGGTGCTTGCGGTGCTCGACGACGCCGCAGCGGGCTCGGCAGCGCTGGAACTGTCGTCGACGCTGGCGCGAACGCTCAGCCGCGTGCTGTCGGTCGTCTATGTCGAGAGCACGCGTTCGCTCGTCGCGGCGGCGTTGCCCTTCGCCCGGGTGCTGTCGCATTCAGGCTCGGGCTGGGTACCGCTGCTGCCGGTCGACGTGGAACAGGGCTTTCGTTCGCACGCGGCTCGCCTGCGGCAACTCGCCGAGCGAATCGCCGTGCGCGATGCGCTGAGCTGGTCGCTGCGGGTCGTTCGTGGCAGCCTCCCGGGCGCGGTGAGCGAGCTCTACGCCGAATCGGACCTGCTGCTCCTGGCAGCCGCCCCGCCGTCGTGGTCGCCCGGCGAGCGTCTGGCGCACCGGCCCAGGCGTCGACCGGTGGTCGCCGTCCTCACCGAAGGCAGCGAAGCCGGCCAGCGCGCACTCGTCATCGCCACCCGGCTCGCGAAGGAGCTTGCAGCCGCGCTCGAGTCGATCCCTCTCGACCCCGCGGCGAGTGGCATCGGCCCTGGCAGACAGTTCGCCGCGCTGGCGCGATCCGACGTGCTCGTGCTGCCACGGGCACAGGTCGATCCTGCCGCGCTCTCGATGCTGCGCTGCCCGGTCCTGCTCGTCGGCTGACGCGCCTGCCACCTTGGTCGACCCATCAGCACGCCGCCAGACGGCGGACCGCGTCTTCCGGGAGCAAGCTGTCCAAGCCCGGAGGCTCGAGCTCTGCCACGCCCGCTTGACCGCAAGCCGGGTCGTCAGCCCCGCATCTGCAGGAGGACGGTGCGCTCGAGGCCCGCATAGCGATGGACCAGCGCCTCGCGATACGCGGCGTTGGCCATCATCGCGAGGAAGTGCTGGCGGCTCGGGTAGCGGACCAGCAGGCACTTGTCCCAATCCTGGCTGGCATCGCCGATGAAGGCCCTGTCGACCGGCCCTTCCCACACCACCTCGGCACGGCTCACGTCGCCCACCGTCTCGACGAATGCCGTCTGGTACCTGCGGTAGGCCTGCGCACCCGAGCACGGCGCATGGGGTGACCCCGCAGGGTAGTTCGCTCGCTCGCGAAACTTCAGAAGATTGAGCATCACCACCGGCCCGTCGGGGCCGGCATCGCGCAACGTGCGCACCTGCTCGGCCGTGGGGTCGATGGACGGATCGAAATTGGCGGGAGGGAAGGTCATGGGGTCGGTCCTTTCCGAAGCCGCGCGGTGCATGCGCGACTCGCATTGTCGGCGCAGGCAGGATCGCAGCGATGCCATCGGCATCTCAGCAAGCGGCCTGACTTGAACGACGGCTGGAGCGAGGCGCTCGGGTGCATCATCGAGCCCTCGCGTCCCTGTCCGGTTTGAAGCCGACCGATGATCCTTCAGGAAGAGGTTGAACAGCATGCGCAAGTACTCTCGAGGCAGCCTCATCCAGCGGACCGCACACATCTGCCTGCTGCTGGTGACCATGCAAGTTCAGGCGTTCGATCTGCAGGCGCATCGCGGCGGACGTGGCCTTCGACCCGAGAACACCTTTGCTTCGTTCGAGAATGCGCTCCGCGTGGGCGTGACCACCCTGGAACTCGACATCGCGATCACCGCAGACGGCATCCCCGTGATCTCGCATGACCCGGCGCTGAACCCTTCCATCACTCGGGACGCACAGGGACGGTGGCTGAATGAGCGCGGCCCACTCATCAAGTCACTCACGCTGGCGCAGGTGCAGACCTACGACGTGGGCCGGATCAACCCCTCGAGCACCTATGCGCGCGAGTTTCCAGACCAACAGGGCCGCGACGGCATGCGCATCGTGCCGCTGGCCAGCTTGTTCAAGCTGGTGAATGACCTCGGAGCCAAGGACGTTCATTTCGACGTGGAAACAAAGATCGACCCGCATGCGCCGCAAGACACGCTTGCCCCCAAGGAATTCGTCGAGACGGTGCTGGCAGTGATCCGTGATGCGGGAATGGTCAGCCGTGTCATGGTGCAGAGTTTCGACTGGCGAACGCTGGAGTTACTTCACGCCGTGGAACCCGGCCTGCGCACCATGTACCTCACCGCGCAGGCGCCGAAGTTCAACACTCTGAAGGACGGTTCCTGGACTGCAGGGCACTTGCTCAAGGATCACGGCGGCTCGGTGCCGCAATTGATCAAGGCATCCGCTGGCAGTTCCAAAGGCGTGATCTGGGCGCCGAACTACAACGACCTGTCCTCTACGTTGGTAGAGGAAGCACAGTCTCTAGGCTTGCAGGTCATTCCCTGGACGGTCAATCAGGAGCCCCTCATGGAGCGCCTCATTGGATGGCGTGTCGACGGCATCATCACCGACTACCCGGACCGCCTGCGTGAGGTCATGTCGCGAAAGGGGATGCCTCTGCCTAAAGGCGTGTCGAACTGATCCTCGGCGCAGAGTCGACGCAGGTTCAACCTCCGCCGCTGGGTGCCAGCAAGCAATCTCCGGTCCAGCAGCGCTGCCCCTGCGATCACGGGCTGAGCGGGCTTGTGGCGATGACCCGGTTTCGCCCTGCATTCTTGGCCGCGTAGAGCGCACGGTCGGCACTGTCCAGGAGTGCGCCGACATCGTCGCCCGCGAGGGTCAGCGAGGTCACGCCAATGGAGACCGAGAACTTCAATGGCGGCCCCTGCTCCATCGGCACGCTGGCTGCGGCCATCGCCGCCCGCAAGCGCTCGGCAACTTCCAGCGCTTCGGCGGGGTCTGTCTGCGGAAGCAGCACTGCGAACTCCTCGCCGCCGATTCGGCCAGCGATGTCCACCGCGCGCAGCGTCTCCCGGCAGACCGCGGCCAGGCGCTCGAGCACGCGGTCACCGACCTTGTGGCCGTGGCCATCGTTGATCTGCTTGAATTGGTCGATGTCCATCATCAGCAGCGAGAGCTTCTCGCCGTAGCGCGTCGCGCGGGCGAGTTCCGACTCGGCCTGCTCCATGAAGTGCGCACGGCTGGCAAGGCCGGTCAGGAAATCGAAGTGCGCTTGTCGCTCCAGCTCGCTCTCCAGCCGCTTGCGCTCGCTGAGGTCGACAAAGTAGACCGTGATGCCTCCGCCCGTCCTCGGGAAGCAGCGAACCTGGAACCAGCAACCCCACTTCTCGTAGAAGTGCTCGAAGACCTGCGGTACGCCCTCGGCCGCCTTGCGGTAGCTGATCTCTCGCGGGGTACCCAGGGCGCCCGGAAGGACCTCCCACAGGACCCGTCCCATCAACTCCCCGCGAGTCATGCCGATCAACCGCTCTGCCTGGGCGTTGACGTAGTCGTACCGCCAGTCCCGATCGAAGGCAACGAACGCATCACCGATGCTTTCCAGCGCCGAATGCAACCGCTCTTCGGCCAGCCTGCGCTCAGTCACATCGACCGTCGTGCCCAGGACTCGCACGGGCTCACCCGCGCCGTCGCGAAGTACCTTGGAAGTCGAGCGCAGGTAGCGCACTTCCCCGCTCGGCCACAGGATGCGGAACTCCCGCTCGCGCGGCTTGCCGCTATCCAGCGCCATCCGACGCTCGCGCCCGGTGCGCTCGCGATCGTCGGAATGCACCCGCGTCAGCCAATAGTCGGCGTCTCCCGTGAACTCACCGTGCCCGACGCCGTAGAGCGAATACATCGTCTCGTTCCAGATCGTCCTCCCGGTGCGCGGGTTCGAGTCCCAGATGCCGACCCCGGTGTGCTGCGTCGCCAGTTCCAGGCGCTGCCTGCTCTCGGCCAACTCATCGAGCGTCGCCTTGCGCTCGGTGATGTCCTCGAAGATGGCATAGGCGCCCTTGACCCGCTTGTTGTCGCTGCGAAAGACGGGCGTGGCGACGATGCGAATCCATGCGTAGCTGCCGATCGATGGCTTGAAGATCCCCATCACCTCGCGGACCGTCTGACCGGTCCGCAGGGCAGTGTGCCCGGGATGCTCATTCAATGGCCAGGGCGAGCCGTCCTCATGGACGGTGTGAAAGCGCTCATCGACAGGTGCCATGCCGCGCAGCTGCTCGAGGCTCAGGCCGATCATCTCCTGGGCGGCTGGGTTGGCCGCCCCGACCGTGCCGTCAGGACCCTGGAAGACGATGCCGATCGGCACCGTGTCGAAGAGCAGTGCCGCGTACGGGAAGTGCCCATTGGGCTTGTCGGTGGACGGCATGCTCAAGCCCCGGGGACGGCGCAATGCCTTCCAGCAAGCCAGCGGACGAGCTCAGGTGAACGAGCATTGCGAATCGCCATTTCAGGCTACTTCCCGCCATGGGCGCAGACAAGTGGGTCTCGAAGCGGAACACCGCCGCCTGCGAAATGCTATCGAGGCATCGGAATTGCGCGAATCGGTAGTGTCGCCGAAGGCTCGGGTTCGCCAGCTCGCGAGTCCTGGATGCGGCCGTTCAGCTGCAAGCTCGTTCCGGTCGCCAGCAGAACTTCACGAACGACCGCCGTTCCACCGGCCGAGTCCTTGCCGTGGCTCAGCCAACGGCCGTTTGGCGCGAGGCCGCGAGGTAGCGCCGCGTCGTTCGCGGCACCGAGCTGCGCTCAGACGCGTTCGAAAGCGCTTGCGGGCCCCTTCGCGCCGACCCCGCCCATCGCCGCGCGAATGGCGTCGTCCACGGTGTTCAGCCAGACGAAACCCAGTGCCGAGCGCGTCGTGTCGGGAACATGGCGCAGGTCCTTCTCGTTGCGCGCGGGAAGCAGCACGGTCTTCACCCCGGCGCGCTGCGCGGTGAGCTTGCTCAACTCGCGCCGCTTTCGCTTTGACCACGCGGTGCGCGCGAGTTCAGGGCGCGACGGTCTCGAAGTCCACGCCCAGACCCGTGCCGGTCGGCGCCTGCAGCCAGGGCTGAGCAGGCTGGGGGTATCGCAACCCGGGATGCGGCGCGAGCCCGCAGGGCCAGGGCGGCACTGGCAGCGCGGCGGCCAGTGCACAGGCGGCGGCGTGGCCGAGGTCCGCGTCGAAGCTGTGGGTGACGATCAGCCCGAGGCCTCGCGCGGCGGCGGCTTCGGCAAGGCTCATGCAGCGTGCCAGACCGAGCTGCGCGGGCTTGAGCACCAGCGCAGCCGGCCGGCGCCCGCGCGGCAGCGCGAGCAGCGCCGCGGCCAGATCCGGATCGGCGAGCGATTCGTCGGCGGCCCAGGGCAGCGCCAGCGCCGGCAACGAGAGCAGCGCGGAACCGGCCACGGGTTCCTCGACCGCTTCGATGCCGTGCCGCACCAGCATCGCAAGCCGGTCCGGTGCAGACGCCGGGTCGAGCGCGCCGTTGGCGTCGAGCCGCATGCGCGCCGGTACGCGCTGGCCTGCGCCCGCGACATCGGCCGCGGCGCGCACTGCGGCGAGCAGTTCATCCTCTTCCTGCCACGTGCGAGCGGACAGCGCGATCTTCAGCTTGAGCACGGTGTGGCCGCGTGCTGCGGCTTCGGCTGCTGCCGAGACGGCCGCAGGCGCGTCGTCGGGCAGGAGCACGCTGACCGGCACTCGCTGCAGCGCGCGGCCGCCGGACAGCCAGCTCGCGGCGCTGACACGCTCGCGCCGCGCGAGCAGGTCGACGAGCGCGCACTCGAGGGCGAACCGCGCACTCGGCGCGGCGTCGAGCAGCGCGGCGTACGGCGCAAGCGCAGCGACCAGCCGCGCGACGGCGGCGTGCACCGACCCGACGCCTTCGGGCACCGCGAGACCACCGGAGGCCGCGGCGCGCGCTGCGATGGCGCCGAGCGCGCGCCGCGCGGCAGCAGCGTCGTCGCGGCTGTAGCCGGGCAGCGGCAGCGCCTCACCGAGCCCGACCGTGCCGTCGGCGTCGCGCAGGCGGATGCGCACCGCTTCGCGCACCCGCGCTGTGCCGCGAACGAGCAGCGTGGGTGCGGCCGCGCGCCAGGGCGCGTCGAGGATCAGGCGCAGCGGTGTGGACACGATCGATGCCTGCCGGCGGCTACCGCTCGGCCTGACTCAGGCCGTAGCGAAGCACCTGCGCAGTTGTGCAGCGAAGGCCTGAGCTTGAGTCGCCTGCACTGCGCAATTTCATAGGCGCTTCGTTTCGGCGACTCGGGCGGGCGAGGCCTCCTGCCCCGCCGCAGGCCGCGGCGGGGTCGCCAGGTCGAGTCCGGCTCAGGTCGGCCACGGGCTGTCCATCGAGGACGCGAGACTCGCCGCTACCGCCGCGGGTGCCTCCAGCAGCAGGTTGTGGCCGGCCCCCGGCACGATGCGATGCGTCACCCACGGCGGCCGCACGAGCGAAGCCGCCAGCGCGCCGAAGCGCGTGTCGAGCGCACCGGTCAGGAAGCACAGCGGCTGGCGTGCTTCGGCAACGGCGCCGCGGAGGTCGGGCATCTGCGCCAGGCCGGCGACCTCGAACGCCCAGGCCAGCGACTGCGGATCGTGCGCGAGCCTCGCCGCGCGCTGGCGGGCCTGCTGTGCGGCCGGCAGTGCGCGCTGGGATTCGAACAGGGGCAGCGCTTCCCAGGCCGCCACGAAGGCGGCGAGGTCGGCGCGCAACGCAGCGGCGCGCTGCGCGTCGAGCACGGCGCGCTCGGCGCGCTCGGCAGGATCGGACAGCCCCACATGGCCGCCGATCAGCAGCGTCGCGCGTGCAACCCCGGGGCGGCGCAGTGTCGCCGCCAGCGCGAGCCTGGCGCCGAGCGAATAGCCGGCAATGACCGCACCCTCCGGCAGCGCATCGGCAATCGCCTGCGCGGCGTCGTCGAAACGAGCCGGTTCGGGCGCCGCAGGGCCGTGGCCCGGCAGCCAGGGGGCGGCCACCGGGCCGTGGTGCGGCAGGGCTGCCAGCACCGCCTCCCAGGCGGCAGGCGATCCGAGGAAGCCGTGCAGCAGCACCAGCGGTGGCCCGCCTACCCCTTTCGGTGGGACAAGTGAGCCTGCCAGGAGGCCGGCGGTCATGTGCCGTCGGATACTGCGGCGGCGCCGGCCTGCGCCATCGCCGCGAGCAGCGTGGCGCGGTGCGCACTGCCACCCGGCGCGACACGGGCCTCGATCAGCACCGCCCTCTCGGCGACGAGTGCCCGATCGAGCGCCTCGCTCAGCGCCGCCGGCGTATCGACGCGCGCGTAGTCCAGGCCCCAGGTGGCGGCGAGGCCGTCGAAGGCTCGTCCATGCGGCGCGACGAACAGGCGTTCGAGCTCGCTGGCCAGCGCGGGCTCGCGCCCCAGCGGCAGCCGTTCGAAGATGCGTCCGCCGTCGTTGTGCACGACGACGATCGCGAGCGGCCCGCGCACCGCGGACGCCGCGGCGAGCCCACCTGCATCGTGCAGCAGCGCGACGTCGCCGAGCAGCAGCGCGATCGGCACAGCGAGCACGCTGCGCGCGCCGGCGGCGCCGGCGACGAGTCCGTCGATGCCGGCTGCGCCGCGCTGGTGCAGCATCGCGATCGGTGTGGCGTCGGGCGGCAGATCGTGGTCCAGGTCGCGCACCGGGCTGGAATTGCCGATCGCAAGCGCCGCGCCGGCCGGCAACGCGGCGCGAACGAGCGGAGCGATGTCGTGTTCGTCGAGCACGGCGCGGTCCGACGGCGCGAGCGCGGTCTGCCGTGCTCTCCAGGCCGCGCTCTCGGCGGCGCGCCAGGCGCCGGCGTAGCGCGCAGCGGCGGCTGCGTCCGGCTGCGCGCGGGGCTGCGCTTCGAGCCGCGCGGCGGCGGCATCGAGCAACGCCGCCACCGGCCCGAGCAGCATGCCGAGCGCCCCCCCGGCCGGGTCGGCCGGACGCATGCCGGGCAGCACGAGACGCGCTGGCGCCTCGTCGCTGTCGATCCATGCGAGCCAATGCCCGGATACCGGTGGCGCGCCGAGTTCCAGCGCGAGGTCCGGACGCAGCCGCTTGCGCAGGCCCGGATCGCGCAGCAGTGCGTCGAAAGCACCTACGCAGACCTTGAGCGCGTCAGCGTCGAGACCGAATCGAAGCTGACTCGTCGCCTCGGCGAGCACGACATAGCCGCTCGCAGCGACGAATCGTCCGACCGCGGCGCGCCAGACCCCCGACTGCGGCGCGGGCATCGGCCCGGCGACGAGCACGCCACGCGGCGCCGCGCGTACCCGCTCGACGAGCTGAGCGACCGCCTCCGGGTGCGGCGTGGATTGCGGCGCGATCAGGCGCGGTGCGCCGGCGCGCGCGACGGCCTCGAACGGCGCACGCCAGGGCTCGCACCCGTTGCTCGATTGCGGTTCGAGCGGTTTGCGAAAGTGCGCGTTGACCTGCACCGCGCCCGCCAGCGGGTACTGCGTGGCGAGTACGGCCTGTGCCGCGATCCGCGCAACGGCGCGCAGCGCCGCCGGGTGGGCGTCGGGCAGGCCGAGCTCGAAGCAGGCATTCGCGTGGTGGCCGTAGAGGCGATGCTGGTCGACGGTCTGCGAGGCTTGCGCCTGCTGCACCTCCCACGGCCGATCGGCGCTGACGAGCAGCATCGGCAGCCCGGCTTCGTGCGCCTCCATCACTGCGGGAAGCCAGTGGCCTGGTGCGCTGCCGCTGGTGGCGAGGACGACGCTGGCCCGGCCGCTGGCCCGCGCCTGGCCGAGCGCGAAGAAGGCGGCGACGCGCTCGTCGTGCAGCACGGTGGTCGGAAGCTGCGCGGCCAGCGCCAGCGCCAGCGGTGTCGAGCGCGCACCGGGACTGATCACCGCGTGCGCGATACCGCACTGCGCGAGCGATACCACGAACAGCCGCGCCCACTCGCTGTGCAGGTCGTCGGTCGTCGCGCTCACCGCTTCAACCTTGACACGCGGCCCCGGGGTCGCTCAAGGTTCGCCTCGCAAGGCGTCGAGCACCGTGTTCTGCTTGACCCGCGTCTCCGCGAGTTCGGCGTCGCCGTCGGAGCCGTCGACGATGCCGGCGCCGGCGGGAACGACGGCGACGTGCCCCGCAAGCACCGCGCCGCGAAGCGAGACCACCGCGTGGCCGTCGCCGTTGCTGGCCAGGCGCAGAAACGGACCGGCGTACAGGCCGCGCGGTTCGGTTTCGAGAACGGCGATCAGCGCCGCGGCGCGTTCGGCCGGGAGGCCGCACACGGCGGGAGTAGGGTGCAGCGCACGCACCAGGCGCAGGAAGTCGACCCCCGCGCGCAGCGTCGCCTCGATGGGGGTGTGCAGGTGCGCCAGTCCGCGCAGCGCGCGGATGACCGGCTCCTGCGGTGGCGGCAGCGCCTCGGTCAGCGACGCGATGGCGCGGCGGATCGCGTCGACCACGACGGCGTGCTCGTGGCGCTCCTTGACGGAGACGAGCAGTTCGGCAGCGCGCCCGGAGGCTCGCGTGCCGGCCAGCGCGTCGGTGTGCAGCGTGCGGCCGTCCACGCGGACCAGCGTCTCGGGCGTCGCACCCAGCCAGGTCTTGCCTCCGCTGTGCCAGGCGTAGCGAACGCAATCCGGATGGCGCGCGCCGAGCCGGGCCAGCACGGCGGCGGCCGACGGCTCCGCTTCGAACGCGACGGCAGCACGGCGCGCGAGCACGACCTTGACCAGGCCGCCGTGCCGGATGCACTCCACGGCCTGCGTCACCGCCTGCGAGTAGCGGTGCGGCGCATCACCCTCCTCCACCGCGCTCAGCCTCGGCAGCGGCTCGAGCTCGGCGTTCGCCAGCGCTGCAAGTGCGCGGCGCCCTTGGGCCAGGCGCGCGGGCAGCGCGGCAGCGTCGCGCTCGGGCAGCGTCAGTCGCAACCAGGCGCGGCGCCCCCGCTGCACGTACAGGCGCTCGGGCAGCATCACGCCACCCGGCATCAGCCCCTGCCACAGCCCGTCGGGAAGCTCACCGGCACGAAACGGCAGCGCACCCAGCGCGACGGCTGCCGGCGCCTCGGGGCTGTCGTCGCGCAGGCCGGCCCACAGCGTGGCCGTCTCGTCGCGGCCGGGCGCGAGCCAGCGCGCAACACCCAGGCCGACCCAGGCGTCGCCACCGGGGGCGATGAACGCGGCCGCGGGTTCGACGCCCATCGCGAGCAGGCGCTCCGGCGGCAGGGGAGCCACCTCGATCGCCGCCGAGCACAACCGCATCGCGATGTCCGGTCGCGGCGACGCGCTCACCAGAGAGGGGCCCGGCGGCGCGCCCGCGACGGCACGCAATGTCACGGGCACTTTGGGCAATGTCGCGGCATGTCGCATTCTGTCGGGCCCTGTCGCTGCGTGTCTTTGCTCGTCGCCTTCACCGTGCATCACACCTTGTCATGGCGCACCGCCGCGTCACGCTGCGTCGCTTCGGTCGCCCGGCCGCAACACGAAAAACGGGCCGTCAGGCCCGTACAAGCGATCCGGCGATCCGGCGGTGGGTGGAGCCCACGGCGATCCAGCCTCGGTGCGCGAGATGATAACAGGGGCCCGCAGTGAGGGCGCCAGCGGAGCGCCGGCCTTGAACGACGCGCCGCTCTGCCTGCGCAGGCCGCCGATGCAGTGGCCTACGGCGGTGTTGCGCAAAGTCAACGCCCTGCGGGGTGGCGGAGCAAACAATTCCCTCGAGCATGCGGGGCGCGGATGCCGGTGGTGCACGGTAGCGCGGTTCCGCTGCCAACTGGGGGAGAGGCCATGAATGGCAAGCTTCGACCGCCACCGAACGACCCCGACTGGTCACGTCTTCTCGACGCCGAGCGTCGGCTCGAGGCGGAGATCGCCGCCGCACGGACCGAATCGCGGGAACGGGTCGCACAGGCTCGAAGGACTGCCGCATCGGCGGTGCCCGATGCACGGGCCCTGGCTGCGCTGGCTGCGGTGCAGGAACAGGCCGACATGGAGCGCTATCGCGGCGAACTCGCGCAGATCGCCGAGCAGGCCGATGCCCGGGTGCGCGCTCTGGCGCAGGTGCCCGACTCGCTCATCGACGCGCTGGCGCGGGTCGCGCTCGACGCCGTGCTGACCGACAGACTCCCGGCGCAACAGCGATGATCATCGAGATGGCTCGTGTGCGCATCGCCGGCCCGCGCCGGCAGCTCGAGCCGGCGCTGCGTCTGCTGCAGGACGTCGGCGACCTGCACGTCATCGCGCCGCCGTCCCCCGTGGGTGCCCTCGCCCTCCCCGCGAGCCCCCCGACACGGCTCGCTCGCCACGCCCGTCGCATCCTCGACGACGTGGACGCCGCACTCGGCGCGCTGCCCGGCTCCGCGACACCGAGCCCGTTGCCGGCGTGCCCCTCCCCGCTGCCCCTCGCGGCCCGCAACGCACGCCGGCTTCGGCGGGAACTGTCCGACCTGGCGCGCGCACGCTCCGAGCTTGCCGAGGAACAGGCCCTGCTGCTGCGCTATCGGGCGTTCTTCGAAGCTTTCGACCCGCTGCTGCAGCGCGCGTCGAGGGGGCCCGATGCTCGTGCGTCGTTCGTGCTGCTGCGCGAGGGAGCCGGTGCCTCGGTCGGGCAACTCGAGAAGAGCATCAAGGCCCTCGCTGGCGGCAAGGTCGAGATGCACTCACGACAGCTTGCGAGCGGCGAGATCGCGGTCCTGTTGCTGGCATCTGGCAGCGCCGCAACCCAGGTCGAGGGCCTGCTGGCCGCCGCGCGCCTCGACGAGTTGCCGGCGCCACGCGGCCTCGGTGAACGCGGGCTGCTGCACGCGATGCCCGCGCTGCGCGCGCGGCTCACGGAGGTCGAGGCCCTGCTGCGCGCAAACGATGTGCACCGCGGCGAGATCGCCGCCGCGGAACGACCCGGGCTCGAATCACTTCAGCGACAACTTCACGACTTGTTGCTGCTCGTCGAAGCCGAGGCCCTGGCGCGCACCGGGGAACTGCTGTTCGTCGTCGAGGGCTGGATGCCCGAACCGGCGCTTGCGCCGCTGCGCGAGCGCGTCGCTCGCGAGCTCGGTCCGGACATCGTCGTCGCCAAGGTGGGCACCGAGCCATGGACCCGCGCCGATGCGCCGGTGGCGCTCGCCAATCCACGCCTGTTCCGGTCGTTCGAACTCATCACCCGCGCGTTTCCACTGCCACGCTATGGGTCGATCGATCCGACGCCGTTCGTCGCCGTGTTCTTCCCGATGTTCTTCGGATTGATGCTGGGTGACGTCGGCTACGGCCTGCTGCTCGCCGGGATCGCCGCAGTGGTCCGAAAGCGATCGCGCCCCGCGAGCACGCTGCGCGCGGTCGCCGAGATGGCACTCGGCTGCGCGTTGTTCACGATCGTGTTCGGCCTGCTTTTCGGCGAGCTCTTCGGCACGCTAGGCGCTCACCTTGGCATGCGCCCGCTCGCCTTCGACCGCGAGAATGCGCTGGCGCCGTTCCTGATGTTCACGATCGCGCTCGGCGCCGTCCATGTCGTGCTCGGGCTCGTGCTTGCCGTCGTCGGCGCCTGGCGGCAGGGGCAACGCCGGCAGGCCGTGGGGCGTGGCCTGACGATCGCGATGATCGTGCTCTCGGCGCTCGCGCTGCTCGCCGCGTTCAAGGTGCTGCCGTCGCGCCTGTTCACGCCGGCGGCGATCGCCGTGCTGATCGCGTTTCCGGTCCTGATTGCACTGGAAGGCATCATCGCCGTGGTCGAGCTGATGTCCGCATTCGGCCACATCCTGTCCTACGCGCGGATCATGGCGCTCGGCACGGCGTCGCTGATGCTCGCGATGATCGCCAACCGGATGGTCGGTGCCCTCGGCAGCGCGCTCGTCGGCGTGGCGTTCGCGCTGTTGTTCCACCTCGTCAATTTCGCGATCGGGCTGTTCAGCCCGACGATCCACGCCTTGCGTCTGCACTACGTCGAGTTCTTCGGCGAGTTCTACAGCCCCGGCGGGGCCACCTACCGGCCGCTCGCCCACTGGCGTCCGGCGTTGCCGAGCGCAACGGCATGAGGCTGCCTGTCACGCCGAGCCACACCGTCCGCGACTGCACGCAGCGCAGGTCGCACTCTTGGACGTCGATGCCTGCGCAAGGAGGAAGACGATGGAGCTGATCTGGATCGTGTTTGCGTCCGCCGCGGCGGTGGCCATCACCGCGATCGCCACCGCGTGGGCGCAGGGGCGGATCGGGCCGGCCGTCGCGGCGAGCCTGGCCGAGAAGCCCGAACTCGCGACGACGGCGATCATCATGGTGGCGATTCCCGAGACGATGGTCATCCTCGGCTTCGTCGTCGCGGTGATGATCCTGCTGCGCGCGGGTGCCTGACGGATCGGAGCCTGCCGTGGACGCGCTGATCGCGCGGATGACGGCTGACGCGCAGGCGCGCATCGCGACCTTGCGCGCCGAGGCCGAGGCCGAGGTCGCCGCACTCGTCGAGGCCGGCATCCAGGCGTCGTCGCGTGACCACGAGCGGGCGCTAGCGGCACGGCGGGCTGCCCGCGACCGCGCTTTCGACGTCGAGCGTGCCGTGGCGCAACGGCAGGCCGCGGCGCGCGTGTTGACGGCGCAGCACGCCTTCCTCGACCGCGTCTTCGCGCGCGCCGAGGCGCTCGCCGTCGACGCCGACTGCGATGCGCGCTATCTGGACGCATTGCCGCGGCACCTCTCGGCCGTCATGGCCTTCCTCGGCGGCGGGACGGCACGGCTTCGCTGCCGGCCGGCGCTCGCCGTGCACCTGCAGTCCTTGCTCGCCGACATGCCGCATGTCGAGACGCTCGCCGACGCCACGGCGCCCGCGGGCTTTAGCGCTGCCCTGCGCGACGGCATCTGCACGATCGACTGCACCTTGTCCGCGCGCTTGTCCGCGCTGCGGCCGAAGCTCGAGGCCGCGCTGCTCTCACGGGGACCCGGATGAGGATCGACTACGCGCCTCTGGGTGCCCGGGCGCGCGGCCTCGGGGCTCACCTCTGTTCGCGCGAGGAACTCGAACGCTGGGCTGCATTGCCCGACACGCGCGCGCTCGGACACGCGTTGCAGGCACAGGGACGGCTCGCGACGCCGCTTCCCGCCCTGCCCGGCGCCGCCGACATCGAGGAAGCCGAGCGCAGGACGATCGCCGCCACCCTGGCTACGCTGGCGCGCTGGGCCGGGCCGCAGAATCCCGTGCTCGACGCGTTCTATGCCGAACAGGAGCGGCGCAGCCTGCGTGCGCTACTGCGCGGCGCGACCGAGGGCGCGCCGTCCGCGGCGCGCCTGGCCGGGCTGTTGCCGACGCCGCGCCTGCCGCTGCGCCTGCTCGCCGAACTGGCGCAGGCTCGCTCGGCGCGCGAGGTCGCGATGCGCCTGCTCGTGCTGCGCGATGTGC
Source organism: uncultured bacterium (assembly GCA_963802435.1). Taxonomy (GTDB): domain Bacteria; phylum Pseudomonadota; class Gammaproteobacteria; order Burkholderiales; family Burkholderiaceae_C; genus CAIKUF01. Next base: position 149,324 of record CAWDIT010000011.1, on the reverse strand, counting down.
ACGCCGAAGCGCTCGTCGCCCTCACGGTGCAGGCAAGGGTCGACCTGACCGAAGTGGAACTCGTGCTCGCGCGAGTGCTCGCCGAGCGGCTGCGCGAGGCAGCCGGCCGCGGCGATGCCGCGCTGCGCCAGTGCGTCCGCAGGCGCATCGATCTGGTGAATGCGCAGACCGCGCTGGAGCTGGTGGGCGCCGCGCCGGACTTCGCGGCGTCGTCGCTGTTCGTCGGCGGAGGGCTGGCGCTGGATCGCGACACGTTTGTCGCTGCCGCCGCCGCGGTCTCGCGACCCCTTGCGGCGGCCATTCTGGCGCGCGCATTCGCAGGCACGCCGCTGGCCACGCTCTTCGCGACGATGCCCGACGATCCCGCCCAACTGCAGCGGAGTGCGCTGGTCGGCACCCTGGGCGCATTGCGCGCCCGCAGCCGCGTCGAACCACTCGGCAGTGCCCCGGTCCAGCTGTTTCTCGCCCGGCTCGACGCCCAGAGCACGGATGTTCGACGCCTCGCCTGGGGACTCGAGCTGGGTGTGCCGTGCGGCGCGTTGCGCGAAGGGCTGGTGACGCCATGGACCTGAGCGTACGCGTCGTCTGCCGGCCCGACGTCGCCGCCGGATTCGAACTGGCCGGGCTGCACGCCGACACGGCGGTCGACGCCGCGACGACGCGCGCGCACCTCGCCGCGTTCGCCGACGCCCCCGACATCGGCATCGTGCTCATCGACGAGCGGCTGCTTCGCGAGCTGCCGGCGGAGCTCGTGCAGCGTCTCGAGCGCCAGCCACGGCCCCTTCTTGCCCCGTTTCCAGGCCCCCGCTTCGACCGGCCCGAGGCGGCCGAGGAAGCGGTGCTCGAGATCCTGCGCCGCGCGATCGGCTACCGGGTGCGGATGCCATGAGCACGCCGGGCCGCCCCAAGTGCGAATGCTCCCGCTTGGCGGGCTTCGCCCGGACACAGGCAGTCCGGCGGACTGGCTGTGCCTGGCGAAGAGCTGGGCCACGTGCCCAGCGCGGCCTGCAAGGTCCGCACGAAGTGCGTAGGGTGCCCCAATGACTGAGGCGCGAGTCACGCGCGTGGTGGGCGCCCTCGCCGAGGCCGATGGCATGCGCGATGCGAGGCTCAACGAGTTGGTAAGGGTCGGTCACGCGGGGCTGCAGGGCGAGGTGCTTCGCGTGGCGGGCGACAACGCGACCCTGCAGGTGTTCGAAGACACGGGCGGGCTCGCGCTTGGCGAACCGGTCCGCCGCACCGGGGGTCCGCTCCATGTCGAGCTCGGCCCGGGCCTGCTGGGCAGCGTGCTCGACGGCATCGGCCGGCCGCTGACGCGACTCGCGCTGACCAGCGGCGACTTCATGGCGGCAGGGGTCGAAGTTCCGACGCTCGACCGGTTGCAGCGGTATGAATTCCAACCGTCGATCGATGCGGGCGTCGAGGTCGGGCCGGGCGACGTGCTCGGTCAGGTCGACGAGCGGGGACTCGCGCACCTCGTCCTGGTGCCGCCGGGCCGCCGCGGCCGGCTGCGCGCCATCCGCGCCGGTGCCTGGCGCGTCGACGAGCCGATTGCCGAGTTCGAAGACGGGCAGCCGTTGACGCTGCTGCAGCGCTGGCCGGTGCGCCGGCCCCGGCCCGCGGCAGGGCGCCTGCCGTTCGACCGGCCGTTCATCACCGGGCAGCGCATCTTCGACCTGCTGTTCCCGGTGGCCGAAGGCGGCGCGGTCGCCATGCCCGGCGGCTTCGGCACGGGCAAGACCGTCATCGAGCAGTCGCTGGCCAAGGTCGCCGACGCCGATGTCGTCGTCTACGTCGGCTGCGGTGAGCGCGGCAACGAGATGGCGGAAGTGCTTGCCGATTTCGGCAAGCTCGTCGATCCGGTCCGCGGCACGCCGGCGCTCGATCGCACCGTGCTCGTCGTCAACACGTCCAACATGCCGGTCGCCGCCCGCGAGGCATCGATCTATCTCGGCCTGACCATCGCCGAGTACTACCGCGACATGGGATACCGCGTCGCGGTGATGGCCGATTCGCTGTCGAGGTGGGCCGAAGCGCTGCGCGAGATCGGTTCCCGCCTGCAGCAGATGCCGGGCGAGGAGGGTTACCCCACGACCCTCGCGAGCCGGGCCGCCAGCCTGCACGAGCGCGCCGGACGGGTTCGCTGCGCAGGGCAGCCGGAGCGCTGCGGCGCGGTCACGCTGATCAGCGCGGTCTCGCCCCCCGGCGGCGACTTTTCCGAGCCGGTGACGCAGGCGTGCATGCGAGTCGCCGGCGCCCTGTGGGCGCTCGACGCGGAGCTGGCACAGCAGCGGCAGTTTCCCGCGGTCGACTGGCACGCCAGCTACAGCCTGTACGTGACTGCGGTGGAGGGTTGGTTCGGGCAGACAGTCGACACGCGCTGGCCCGAACTGCGCGCGCAGGTGCTCGCCCTGCTGCAGCGCGACGCCGAGCTGCGCGACGTGGCCGCCATCGTCGGCCCCGAGGCACTGGAGGACGCCGACCGCGTCACGCTGGCCGGTGCCGCCACGGTGCGCGAACTCGTGCTCGGCCAGAGCGCCTTCGACGTCGAGGACATGTTCTGCGCGCCCGCCAAGACCTTCGCGCTCGCGCAGGCCGCGCTCGAGCTCGTCGCCCGCGCCCGGGCGGCGCTGGCCCGCGGCGTGGCCTACGCGGAGCTCGACCTGACGCCGGCGCAGCGGGCCATCGCTTCGCTGCGCAGCGCGCCGCCGGCCGAGCACCCAAGGTGCGCCGCGGAGATTGCCCGGACGCTCGACCTCATCGAGGCCAGGTCGACATGAGCATCGCACGCACCTATCACGGCGCCAGCTCGGCCAGCGGGCCGTTGGTCTACGTGGCGGCCACTCACGGCGCCGCACTCGGCGAACAGGTCGTGCTGTCCGCGCCAGGCCAGCCGCGGCTGCGCGGGCAGGTGATCGATGTCGGCAACGACATCACGGTGATCCAGGTGTCGGGTGACACGCTGGACATGCCCGTGGCAGCGCTCGAGATCACGCTCACCGGCGAACAGGCGCTCGCAGTGGTCGGGCGCGACCTGCTCGGACGCGCGCTGTCCGGCGCCGGGGAGCCGCTGGACGGCGCCCCACGGCCGATCGGTGAAGGCTTGCGCTCGCTCTGGGGCTCGCCGATCAATCCGGTGCGGCGGATGCCCCCGGCGGACTTCATCGAGACCGGCATCGCGGCGATCGACGGCCTGAACACGCTCGTGCGCGGACAGAAACTGCCTGTCTTCTCGGGCTCGGGCCTGCCCGGCCTCGAGCTGGCGGCGACGATCGTCGAGCACGCCCGCGCTCCGCGCGGCGAGGCCTTCGCCGTCGTCTTCGCGGCGATCGGCATCACCGAGCGGGAGACGCGCAGCTTCCTCGACCGCTTCGAAGCCACGGGCGCGCTCGAGCGCAGCGTGCTCTACCTCAACCAGGCGCAGGATCCGCCGATCGAGCGGCTGCTCGCCCCGCGCGCGGCGCTCGCCTGCGCGGAGCACCTCGCGTTCGACCACGGCATGCAGGTGCTCGTGGTCATCGCCGACATCACCCACTACTGCGAGGCGCTGCGCGAAATCGCCGCAGCGCGCGAAGAGGTGCCCGGCCGCCGCGGTTATCCGGGCTACATGTACACCGATCTGGCGTCGATCTTCGAGCGCGCCGGCGTGCTGCGCGCGCACGCCGGTTCGGTCACCCAACTCGCGGTGCTGACCATGCCAGACGACGACATCACCCATCCGATTCCCGATCTCACCGGCTACATCACCGAAGGCCAGATCGTGCTGTCGCGCGATCTGCACCTGCGCGGCGTGTTTCCGCCGATCGATGTGCTGCCGTCGCTCTCGCGCCTGATGAACTCCGGCATCGGGGCCGATCGCACGATGCCAGAGCATCGCCGCTGGGCCGACCAGCTGTATGCGGTCTACGCACGGGGCCGCGAGGCACGCATGATGGTCGCCATCGTCGGCGAGGCCGGACTCGCGCCGGCCGATCGCCGGGCGCTGCAGTTCGCCGACGACTTCGAGCACGATTTCGTGCATCAGGGCGCCTCCAGACTGGCGATCGCCGAAACCTTCGCGCGCGGCTGGCGCCTGCTCGACCGCTTGCCGCCGGAGGATCTGCTGCGCCTGGGCAGCGCGTTGCTGGCGGCACGCGAACCGCTGCGCGCGGCGGCAGCCCGCGCAGGAGCGACGTGATGATCGGGACCAGCGCGCTGAAGGTCACGCGTTCGGGCCTGCTGCGCCTGTCGCGCCGCCTCGACCAGGTCGAGAAAGGCGCGGCGCTGCTGGCGAAGAAGCGCGACTCGCTGGTGATGCAGCTGTTCGCCCGCGTGCGGCCGACGATCGGCGCGCGCCGCCGGATCGAGCAGCAGGCGGCGCAGGCCTATCGGGCGCTGGTCGACGCGCTCGCGGCATCGGGCCGCAGCGACCTCGCCGCGCTCTCCTGGCCGAGTCGCGACCTGCGCATCGAACTGCCGGAAGAGGCGACCCCGGCGGGAGCCACGGCAGCGGCCCGCTCCGCAGCGCCACCGACGCTCGTGCGTGGCGCGGCGGCGCGCGCGCTGGTGCCGGGACAGTACGATCCTGCCGTGGAGAGGGCGGCGCGTACCTTCGAGAGCCTGCTCGAAACCGTGCTGGCGACGGCGCCCGAGGAGTTCGCAGTGCGCCAGCTCGGGCGGATGCTCGCACGCACCGTGCGCCAGGTGAACGTGCTCGAACAGCGCGTCGCAGTCGAGCTCGGACGCCAGCGGGTGCACGTGCGCAGGACGCTCGACGAGCGCGAGCGCGACGAGGCGGTGCGACTGCGACGCATCGCGGCGCGCGCCCGGCGCTGAGGGCGGACCCGGCCGAAGTCTGCGTCGCGTGGAGGCGCTCGGCGTCCGTCGCGCCGGACGCGAAACTCGCACAGGTTCAGGGCTCTGCAGCAAGCTGCCGGCGCAGGCTCTTGCGGTCCACCTTGCCGACCGCGGTGCGGGGCAGCTGGGCGACGAGACAGATCTTCGACGGGACCTTGTAGCGCGCGAGACTGCCCCGGCAATGGGCAATCAAGTCTTCCACACCGACCTGCACGCCCTCCCTCAGCACCACATAGGCCCGGATCGTTTCGCCATAGTACGGATCGGGCACCCCCGAGGCGGCGGCCTCCTTGACGGCCGGGTGCGCGAAGAGCACCTCGTCGACCTCGCGCGGATAGACGTTGTAGCCGCCGACGATGGCCATGTCCTTCTTGCGATCGCGGATCCAGAGGTAGCCCTCGCCATCGAGCTCGCCGATGTCGCCGGTGTACAGCCAGCCGTCGCGCAGTGCCTCGCTCGTTTCCTGCGGCCGATTGCGGTAACCCGACATGATCTGCGGGCCCCTCGCCCGGACCTCGCCGATCTCGCCGACGGCCAGCACGCGAGCGCCGGACTCCACGTCGACGATCTGGATCTCGGTCAGCGGCAGCGCCGGCCCCACCGATCCGGCCCTGACCGCCCCGCCGTCGCGCACGTAGCTGAGCACGGGCCCCGCCTCCGTCTGGCCGAAGCCTTCGAGCACGGGCGTACCGGTGACCTCGCGCCAGCGCTTCATCGTCTCCTCGGGCAGCGGCGCCGAGCCGGAGTACGCCGCGCGCAGGCTGGAGAAGTCGGTCCGCGCGACGGCCTCGTGCGCGAGCAGGCCGATGAACACCGTCGGACCCGCGGGCAAGCGCGTGATGCGCTCGCGTCCGATGAGATCGAGCAACACCTCGGGCTTGTAGCGCGGCACGATGACCAGCGTGCCTCGACAGTAGGCGGCAAGGTGCAGGCACATCGCCACGGCGAAGACGTGGAACAGCGGCATCACGCACAGGATGCGTTCATCGTCCGGACGCGTCGGCAGCGCGGCCTCACGCTGTGAAATGTTCACCGCCATCTGGCGGTGGCTGATGTTCACGCCCTTCGGCTGACCCGTGGTGCCGCCTGTGTACTGCAGCGTGGCCAGGTCATCCGGGTCCGGCAGCGGCTCGGGCAGTGCGAGCCGGGTGTCGTCCTTCCAGACGTCGAGGCGGCGGGCGGTTGCGCCTGCGGTGCCGGCGCCGGCCACGCGGACCAGATGCGCGATGCCCAGCGCCGCACACAGCGGCTCGACCGTCGCGGCGAGATCGTCGTCGACCACCACCACCCGGACCTCGGCATCGGCCAGCAGTTGCGACAGCTCGCGCGCCGTGTAGGTCGGGTTGATCGGTACCACCTGCGCTCCCGCAGCATGGGCGGCGAACATCGCCACCGGCATGTCGAGCGAGTTGCCGCAGACCAGCGCCACGCGGCATCCGCGCGCACCCAGTGCCACCAGCTCTCGCGCGAAACCCGCCACGCAGCGCAGGGTCTGCGCGTAGCTCAGCCGGCGATCCCCGCAGACGAGCGCCATGGCGTCGCCCGAATGCAGCGCCGCATCGGCCAGCATGTGCACGACCGTCGGGTAGACCCGTGGCAGGATGCCGGTGTCCCAATGCCGCGCCGTGTCGTGATCTGCAACGGTTCCCACTCGAGTGATTCTGCACTCATCGGCGATGCGGGCGGGCCAGCGGGTGCGGCCGGGCCCCGGCCCGGTGTATCGTTGCTGGTCGCTGGACCAGCCTGCCGCGGTTGGACCGCCTTCGTAGTGGCACCAACAGCAAGAAGACGCAGACGATGACAACCGATATCGAGATCGCCCAGGCCGCCACGCTGCGGCCTATCGTGCAGCTTGCGCAGCAACGGCTGCAGATCCCGGAAGAGGCGATCGAGCCCTACGGGCGCTACAAGGCCAAGATCTCGCTCGACTATCTTGCTTCGCTCGACGGGCGACCGGACGGCAAGCTGATCCTGGTCACCGCGATCAGCCCCACGCCGCCCGGCGAAGGCAAGACGACGACCACGGTCGGCCTGGGCGATGCACTGTGCCGCATCGGCAAGCGCGCGGTGATCGCGTTGCGCGAGCCGTCGCTCGGCCCGGTGTTCGGCATGAAGGGCGGCGCGGCCGGCGGCGGTTTCGCGCAGGTCGTGCCGATGGAAGACATCAACCTGCACTTCACCGGCGATTTCAGCGCCATCGGACTGGCCAACAACCTGCTGGCGGCGTTGATCGACAACCACATCCACCACAACAACGAGCTGCGCTTCGACTTCCGCCGCGTCGTCTGGCGCCGCGTGGTCGACATGAACGACCGCGCCCTGCGCGAGATCAATATCGGCCTCGGCGGACCGGGCAACGGGTTTCCGCGCGAGGACGGCTTCGACATCGTGGTCGCCTCCGAAGTGATGGCGATCTTCTGCCTCGCCACCTCGCTCGTCGACCTGAAGGAACGGCTCGGCCGCATCGTCGTCGGTTACCGGCGCGACCATCAGCCGATCCACGCGCGCGATCTGCGGGCTCATGGCGCGATGGCGGCGCTGCTCAAGGATGCGCTGAAGCCCAATCTCGTGCAGACGCTGGAGAACAATCCGGCGATCATCCACGGCGGGCCGTTCGGCAACATCGCGCACGGCTGCAATTCGGTGATCGCCACTCGCGCCGCGCTGAAGATGGGCGACTACGTGGTGACCGAGGCCGGCTTCGGCGCCGACCTCGGCGCGGAGAAGTTCATCGACATCAAGTGCCGCAGCTCCGGCCTGCGGCCCGACGCCGCGGTGATAGTCGCCACCGTCCGTGCACTGAAGTACCACGGCGGTGTCGACGTGGGCGCGCTCGAAGTCGAAGACCTGCCGGCGCTCGAGCGGGGAATCGTCAATCTCGAGCGCCATCTGAACAACATGCGCAACCATTTCGGCCTGCCGTGCGTGATCGCACTCAATCACTTCACGCCCGACACCGACGCGGAGATCGCACTGCTGCAACGCAAGATGGCGCACCACGGCACCGCGGTGATCGTGGCCCGTCACTGGGCCGAAGGTGGCGCCGGGGCGGAGGATCTGGCGCGCGAGGTCGTTCGGCTGGCCGAGAGTGGCGCTGCCGACTGCCGAATGCTCTACGCGGACGACGAACCGCTCTGGCAGAAGATGAAGACGGTCGCCACGAAGATCTACGGCGCCGCCGACATCACCGCCGACACGAAGGTGCGCGCCCAGATCCGCAAGCTGCAGGACGAAGGCTACGGCCGGCTACCCGTCTGCGTGGCGAAGACGCAGTACTCGTTCTCCACGGACCCGCAACTGCGCGGTGCGCCATCGAACCACGTGGTCAACATCCGGGAGATCCGGCTGGCTGCCGGAGCCGAGTTCATCGTGATGATCTGCGGCGACATCATGACGATGCCCGGCCTGCCGAAGGACCCGGCCGCCACGCGCATCGACATCGACGACAACGGGCGCATCGTCGGGCTGTTCTAGCTGCCTGTCACCTGCGCCGTCACACCACGCTGCGGTGGCGGGCGATGCAGGTATCGAGCACCTCCTCGCCCGGTCGGCTCCACCAGTCGTCGGAGAAGATCTCCACCTCGGCATGGCCCGCGTAGCCGGCCGTCTCCATGCAGGCGCGCGCCTTGCGCAATTCGATGACGCCGTCGCCCATCATGCCGCGGTCGTTCAGCAGGTCGCGCGTCGGTGTGAGCCAGTCGCAGACGTGGAAGGCGAGCAGGCGCTCGCGGCCGGCGCGCGCGATCTGCTGCGCGAGCTTCGGGTCCCACCAGACGTGATACATGTCGACCGCGACGCCGAGCGCCCCCGTGCGCCCGGGGTCGAGTTCGTCGCACAGGTCGAGCGCCTGCTCGAGCGTGTTGATGCAGGCGCGCTCGGCCGCCTGCATCGGGTGCAGCGGCTCGATGGCCAGCGGCATGCCGGCCGTGCGGGCGACCGCGAGCGTCGCGGCGATGCCATCTCGAACCTCGGCACGCGCTCGCGCGATGTCGCGATGGACGGGCTTGCCCTCGAGCGCGCCCGGCAGCGAGCCGACCACCAGCACGAGGCAGGGCGCGGTCAGCGCGTGCGCCTCGTCCAGGGCGCGACGGTTGTCGTCCAGCGCCGCCGCGAGGCCGGCCGCGTCGGCGGCCGGAAAGAAGCCGCCACGACAGTAGCCCGACAGCGTGATGCCGTTGTCGCGCAGCTGCCTGGCGACGGCCGCGAGCCCGACCGCCGCCACCTGGTCGCGCCACGGCGCGATCGCGCGGATCTCGCGCCGCGCGCACTCGTCGATGATGCGGTCGAGGCGCCACTGCTTGCGCAGCGTGGCGGTGTTGATCGAGAGCCACTCGTGGCCTTGCGCGAAGTCGCGCATGGCCTGGCTAGACGATGCCGTGCACTGCGAGCACGGCCTTCATGCGCGCCGCGGCGCGCGGCGGGTCGATGAGCAGCCCGGCGCGGTCGGCCAGGCGGAACAGCTCGGCCAGGTGCGGCAGCGAACGCGTGCTTTGCTGGCCGCCCACCATCACGAAGTGATCCTGCAGGCCGTTCAGGTAGGCCATGAACACGACACCGGTCTTGTAGAAGCGCGTCGGTGCCTTGAAGATGTGGCGCGACAGCGGCACCGTCGGCGCGAGGATCGCGTCGAAGCGCGCACGGTCGCCCACGGCCAGCGCCGCCAGCGCGGCGGACGCCGCCGGCGCGATCGCGTCGAAGATGCCGAGCAGCGCGTCGCTGTGGCCCTGCGCGTCGCCGGCGATCAGCTCGGCGTAGTTGAAGTCGTCGCCGGTGTACATGCGAACGCCGGGGGCAAGCCGCCGGCGCATCGCGATCTCCTTGTCCTTGTCGAGCAGCGAGATCTTCACGCCGTCGACCTTCGAGGCGTGGCGGGCGATCACGTCGAGCGCGACCTGCATCGCAGCAAGGGGATCGGTGCTGCCCCAGTAGCCGGCGAGCGCGGGGTCGAACATGTCGCCCAGCCAATGGATGATCACCGGCGCGCGCACCTGCGACAGGATGCGGTCGTAGACGTGGTGGTAGTCGTCGGCCGAGCGGGCCACGCGCGCCAGCGCCCGGCTGGCCATCAGGATGATGCGGCCGCCGAGCTTCTCGATCGCGGCCACCTGCTCCTCGTAGGCGCGGATCACGTCGTCGGTCGAGGTCGCGGCCTCCGCCGCGAGGTGGTCGGTGCCCGCTCCCGAGGCGAGCAGCGCGCCCGGCACGTCGCGCGCGGCGGCGATCGAGCGCCCGATCAGCTCGAGCGAGGTCGGCCAGTCCAGGCCCATGCCGCGCTGCGCCGTGTCCATCGCTTCGGCGACGCCGAGACCGAGCCGCCACAGGTGCAGGCGAACGCCGATGGTCGCGTCCCAGTCGATCGCGCAGGCCAGCCAGGGGTCGATGTCGGCGCGTGCATCGGCCACGACATGCGCGGCCGAGAAGGCCACGCGATTGAACGCACGCTCGGCGCGCTGCGGGAAATTGCGCGGCGCCGAGAGGTGGAAGACCTCGAGCGTGCCGCCTGCGGCGGGCAGTCGCAGGCTCGGTCCGGACCCCCGGGATGTGTTCATGGCGACACCCTGGCGTTCAGGCCGGCAGCGCCGGCACGTCGATCCAGCGCCGCTCGCGCCAGCTCCGCTGCGCGCACTCGACCAGCTGCACGCCCTTGGCGCCTTCGAGCAGGGTCCACTTGAACGGCGCGTCGTCCACCACGTGGCGGATGAACGCTTCCCACTGCGTCTTGAAGCCGTTGTCGAACACCGTGTACTCGGGCACCGGCTGCCAGTGCTCCATGAAGTTCATCGGCTGTCGCAGGTCCGGGTTCCACACCGGCTTGGGCGTGTTGACGCGCGCCTGCGTGCGGCAGTCGTGCAGCCCGGCCACCGCCGAGCCGTGCGTGCCGTCGACGTGGAAGGTGACGAGGTCGTCGCGCCGCACGCGCGTCACCCACGAGCTGTTGATCTGCGCGATCACGCGCTCGCCACCCGGCCCGGCGAGCTCGAAGGTCGAGAACGCCGCGTCGTCGGCCGTTGCCCGGTACTTTCGACCCTGCTCGTCGAAGCGCTCGGGGATGTGCGTCGTGCCGAGGCAGGACACCGATTTCACCTCGCCGAACAGGTTGTCGAGCACGTAGCGCCAATGGCAGAGCATGTCGAGGATGATGCCGCCGCCGTCCTCGGCGCGGTAGTTCCACGACGGCCGCTGCGTCGGTTGCAGGTCGCCTTCGAACACCCAGTAGCCGAACTCGCCGCGCACCGCGAGCAGACGCCCGAAGAAGCCCGCGTCGATCAGCAGCTTGAGCTTGAGCAGGCCGGGCAGGAAGAGCTTGTCCTGCACCACGCCGTGCTTGATGCCCCTGGCCTGCGCGAGGCGGTAGATGGCGAGCGCTTCGTCGAGAGTGGTGGCGACGGGCTTCTCGCAATAGACGTGCTTGCCGGCCGCTATGGCCTGGGCCAGCAGCGTCGGGCGCATCTGCGTGGTGGCGGCGTCGAAGAACACCGTATCGTCTGGATTCGCCAGCGCCGCCTCGAGATTCGTGCCCCAGCGCGCCACGCCGTGGGCCTGGGCGAGCGCGGCGATCTTGTCGGCATTGCGTCCGATCAGGATCGGGTCGGGCATCACGCGTTCGCCGCTGGCCAGCAGCACGCCGCCTTCGGCACGGATTGCCTTGATCGAGCGGATCAGGTGCTGGTTCATGCCCATGCGTCCAGTCACGCCGTTCATGATGATGCCGAGTCGGCGGGTCGCCATGGAAGCTCCTCTCAGGGTATGGGTCCGCCTGCCGCACTCACCACTCGGGGTGCGCTGTCTTCAGACGGGTAGCGAGTGTCGGGTCGAACATCGGGGCCGATCCCATCAGCGCCGCACAGGCACCGGCCGCGAAGTAGCGCCCGGCGTCGGCCACGTTCGCGACGCCGCCGACGCCTGCAACCTCGAGGTCGAGGCGCTCGCGCCGGATCAGCGTCATCGCGCGCACCACGTCGCGCACGCCGATAGTGTGCACGCCGCGCCCCAGGATGCCGGCCTGCAGGCGCGACTCGCCGAACGCGGCGGCGCCCGAGGCGTCGAGCACCGCCCGAGACAGGCCGTTGACGATCACCAGGCCGCTCGCCTGGCCCGCGACGGCGCGCAACAGTGCGGCGAGCCGGGCGTCGTCTTGCAGATGCCCGATCTTCAGCAGCACCGGCAGCGTCCCTGCGCCGTCGCGCAGAGCGCGTGCGATGCGGCCGGAGACCTCGGCATCGTTGAAGAGGTCGCCCTCGGCCGAGCGAACGTTCGGGCACGACAGGTTGGCCTCGACGATCTGCGCCCCGGCCTCCCGTGCCATCGCCGCGAGATCGCCGAAGTCGCGCACCAGGTCCGCCACGCTCGCGCCGGCTGCCGCGCTCGCGACCACCGAGACGACCAGCGCCTGGCGCGACCCGATCAGGCTGCGCGAGCGCGCCACGTCGCCCATCCACACCGAAGGGTCGCGCGAGGGCATGCCGAACGACACGCTACCGGTCCAGTCGGCGACGTCGCCCGCGGCTGGGAGGGTCCCTGCATGCACGCGATGTCCGGCCCGTTCCAGATCCGCCGCATCGGCCGGGTCGACGAACAGCCAGTTCGGCTTGGCGTAGCACGCGCGCCGCCGGCTGCGCACTGTCTTGTAGGTCAGGATGTCGAACCCGCAGCGCGCGTAGAAATCGATCCAGCGCGAGTTGAGCAGCAGTCCGGCGGAGATGCCCAGGCGCGAGGCCACTTCGTAGCCGAAGAAGGTCTTCGTCGGCGTCTCCGGCACGGCGGGGAGTTCAGCTGTCCACACCGGACCGTTTGCGTAGTTCCACTCGTAGGAACGGTCGATGCGGTAGGTGCCGCGGCGAGCCCGGCTCGGGGCTGGAAGGCGAGTCATGATGCGGCCTCTCGTTCGGGTGGCGCCGGTGCGAGGCTCGGCATGCTGTTCCAGTCGGGGAGCACGGCGCTGGCGTAGCCCGGGGCGTCGAGCGACTCGATCGCCAGGCGTCCGCCGCGGATGCGCAGGCGCACCGCGCCGTGCGAGTGCTCGTACAGGTCGGGGTGCGCCGCCAGAAAGGCGCGCTGTTCGACCTCGGGCAACGCGCACATGCCGTTCACGTAGTGGTGTCCGTTGCGTTCGACGTGCCGGATGCCGAGCAGGTTCACCAGCGCCAGGTCCTGCTGCACCGAAAGGCCAGCCTGCGTGGTCAGGTCCTCGCCCGACATGAAATAGCGCGAGCCGCCCTCCTCTGCGTTCCATGCGACGCAGCGCGCAGCGTTGAGCAGCGACTTGTACAGGCCCTTGCAGGTCTTGCTCGAGATGCCCGCATAGCCTCTCGCGCGCGCCTGCACGAAGGCGTCGAGCGTACCGTCGGATTCGTCGACGATCACCGGCTTGTCGCCGGCGAGCTCGCGCATGTCGACCTCGAGCGCGCTCTTGCGCGCGATCGGCTGCTCGACGAACAGGATGGCTCGGTACAGCCGGGCCAGCGCCGGCTTGGCGCGCAGCCGCGCGAGCAGTTCGGCGACGCCCGCGGCGTCCTCGTACTGCTCGTTGCCGTCGAGCGAGACGAAATAGTCCTGCGCCATGCGGTCGAGCACAGCGGCGATGGCGGCGAGGCGCGCCAGGTCGTCGGCCATGCGGCCGCAGACCTTGAGCTTGAAATAGCGGTGGCCGTAGCGAGCCACCACCTGCTCGAGCGACTCGGGCAGGCCGTCGCCGACCGGCTGCAGCAGTTCTGCATCGGTGATCGCATCGACCAGCCCGACCGTATGCCGCGCCTCGATCGTCGCGCTCGGCGCGAGCGTGCCGAGGAAGCCGTCCCAATCGAAACCTGCGAACTCGGCGCGCCGCGCACCCAGACCGACGAGGTTGTTGCGCATCGCGGCGTAGAACGACACCCCGAGCGCGCGGCACAGCGCGTCCAGCACCGCGCGGTCGATCAGCGCCGGACCGTAGGCGGCGAGCAGCGGGTTGTAGCCGCGCGCTGCGCCTGCTGCTTGCTGCGCATCGTGCTGGCGGGTGAAGTGGCCGAACGCGGTGTCGGGCGTGGCGTCGGCCAGGTAGGCCGTGAGCGCGAGGCGCAGCACGTCGCGCAATTGTTCGAAGTTGTCGTCGTTGGACAGCGCGAGGTTCTTGTCGAACCACTTCGGCGCCATCAGCTCGGCCGCGCCGCCCCACGCCGAACGGCCGCCGGCAAGCTCGATGCGCGCCCGGGCGAAGGCCTGCGGACACTCGGTGAGCGTCACCACGCCGAAGCGAAACGGCATTCGCAGTCGCACCGGCCGCTCGTAGAGCGCGATCTCGCGGATCGCGAAGCGCGCTGCCTCAGCCATGCTGCGCCTCCAGCAGTCCGCGCAGGTAGCCGATCGCGCGCGCCGCGCAGCCCGGGCCATCGGGAACGTAGTCGAAGGGCTCGATCGCGAGCACGCCGTCGTACCCCACCGCGCGCAGTGCGCGCAGGATCGGCGCGAAAGCCATCTCGCCCTGGCCGGGGCCGCGGCGGTTCGGGTCGTTGAGCTGCACGTGGGCGAGCTTGCCAGTGGGCCACCAGCGCTCGATCAATTCGGGCACCGAAGCGGATTCCGCCTGGCCCGCAGCGCTGCAATCGAGCATCGTCCTGAACGCGGGCGAGCCGATGTCATCGACCAGTTGCACAGCCTCGGCGACGGTGTTGATCAGGTCCGTCTCGGCAGGAGCGAGCGGCTCGATGCAGTAGGTCACGCCATGACGCTCGGCAGCGCGGGCGGCCCGCGCCAGGCCTTCGCGCGCACGTTCGAGTGCGGCCTCGCGCGACACGCCGGGCGGTACCGAGCGCTGCCTGGGTGAGCCGTGCACCAGGTAGCGGCCGCCCATCAGGCTGCACAGCTCGACCAGGCGCTCCATCACGACCGCCGTGCGTTGCCGAACGGCGGAGTCCGCGCTGACGATCGACAGCCCGGCCGGCGCGACGAGCAGCCAGTGCAGCCCGGTGATTGCGAGTCCGTGGTCGCTCGCGATGCGCGCGAATTCGCGCGCCTGCGCGTCGCCGATCTCGAGCGGGTCCGGCGCCAGCGTGAACGGCGCCACCTCCAACCCGTCGTAGCCCAATGCCGCGGCGAGCGCGCATTGTTGCGCGAAGGGCAGCGGCTGCAGCACCTCGTTGCACAGGGCGAGCTTCATGTCAGGCCAGGCCTATCCGCGGCGGACGAACAACGACCTGAGCCCGTCGCCTGCCGCGCTGCGCGTGCGATTGACGAGGGCCTTGAACGCGGGCACGTAGAGCAGGATGGTGAAGATGGTCACCGCGGCAAAGCCCATGCAGATCGGACGCGTGAAGAACGGCGCCAGGCTGCCGTCCGACAGCACGAGGCCGCGGCGCAGGCTCTTGTCGAGCAGCGGGCCGAGCACCAGGCCCAGCACCAGCGGTGCCATTTCGTAGCCGCGTCGGCGCAGAAAGAACGCGCCGATGCCGATCGCCAGCATCGCGTAGATGTCGAACAGCCGCGACGCAGTGGCAAAGGCACCCACCGTGCACAGCAGGAAGACGATCGGCATCAGCACCGCGCGCGGCACGCGCAGCACGTGCAGCAGCGGCCGCACGCCGAACAGGCCGAACAGCAGGATCGTGATCGACGCGAGCGTCGTCATCGCCACCACTTCGTAGATGAACTGCGGATGCTGGATCATCAGCATCGGCCCCGGCTGTATGCCGTGGATGATCATCGCGGCCATCAGCACCGCCGACGGCGCCGAACCCGGAATGCCGAGCGCGAGGCAGGGAATGATGTGACCCGGGATCGAAGCCATGTCGCCCGTTTCGGCAGCCATCAGGCCGTCGATCGAGCCCTTGCCGAACTGGTCCTTCTCCTTGCTCACGGCCTTGGCGGCGGCATACGACATCCACGCGCCTGCGTCCTCGCCGACACCCGGCAGCAGGCCGGTGAGCACGCCGATCACGCCCGAGCGCAGCACGGTGCGCCAGTACTGCATCACTTCGCGGAAGCGCGGCAGCACCGAGTCCTTCAGGTCGATGATCTTGCGCTCGATCGGATCGGACAGCGTCGTCAGCACCTCGGCCAGGCCAAAGGCGCCGACCAGTGCCGGGATCAGCGCCAACCCGCCGGCGAGTTGATCCCAGCCGAAGGTGAACCGGTCGTAGGCGTAGAGACCCTCCTGGCCGATCTGTGCCAGAAAGAGGCCGAGCAGGCCCATCAGCCAGCCCTTGAGCGGATCGTTGCCGACGATGCTGCCCGACATCGTGACGCCGAACAGCGCGAGCCAGAAGAACTCGAAGGCGCCGAAGGACAGCGCCACCTCGGCCAGTGCCGGCGTGAAGGTCGCCAGGCAGAGCACGCCGAACAGCGTGCTGACGAAGGCGCCGGACGTCGCGATGCCGATGGCCCGCCCTGCCTGGCCCTTCTTGGCAAGCGCGTAGCCGTCGGCGCACGACGCGGCGTTGGCCGCGGTGCCGGGGATGTTGAGCAGGATCGCGGTGCGCGAACCGCCGTACAGCGCACCGACGTAGGAGCAGATCAGCACCAGGATCGCATCGTTGGTCTGCAGCTTGATCGTCAGCGTCGTCAGGAGCGCGATGGCGAGCGTGGCCGACAAACCCGGCAGGATGCCCATGACGATGCCGACGAAGGCGCCCCCCAGGCCGTAGGCCAGCGTCAGCGGGTTCATGAACCCGAGGTAGGCGTGCCCCAGGTCGGTCAGTCCTTGGAACATGGCGTCGGGTCGTCAGGGCATGCGCACCAGGAACAACTCCTGGAACACCAGGTGGGTGACGAGCGAAGCCCCGAGCCCGATGGCGAGCGCCTTGGCCCAGGCCCTGGGCGCCAGACTCCGCACGACGAGGTCGCGGCTCATGCGCTGCAGGATCAGGATAGAGCCGGTGACGTAGATCGTCGATGCCAGCCAGAAGGGGAGGCCGTGGCCGATCAGCACGACGCCGTAGCCCATGCACAGGCCGGTGACGACCCAGATTCGGCGTCGCCGTTCGCTGTCGTGCGCGCCCGGTGGCGACGACGCCAGTTCGAGGGCGCCGCGCCGCAAACTGCGCAACGCCAGGACGGCGCCGAGCAGGATCATCGCGATGCCCAGCAGACCCGGCAGCAGGCCGGGCACGGTATACGGATTGATGTTCTGGCGCTCCAGCCTGTCCATCGTGATGGACCCTATCAGCACAGCAACGCCAAGCACGATCCAGCCCGCGGCGTCCGTCAGGTCGGACCGCGGGGTGACTGGTTCCTCGCCAGGCGGCTCGGGCTCGGCCGCCGGCGTGGTGTCGTCTGCGGACATGCTCCGCTACCCGTGCTCTCCGCGCTTCAGGGCCTGGGGATGCCGACCGTGTCGGGCGAGACCTTCGCCTTGCCGCCGTCGAAGAGCAGCCAGGCGTTGGCCTGCACCGCCGGGAACACCGCCTTCTGCGCGACCTCGCCGTACTGCGGTGCGAACAGTGCGCCGCGACTGGCCGCGTATTTCTTCAGCGCTTCGCTCTTGGAAATGTTGTCGGCCCAGGCCTTCTCGACGGTCTTGACGACCTCGTCGGGCACGCCCTTCGGAATGAAGATGCCGAAGTAGTTGGCGGGGGCGGTGAAGCCGGGCAGCGTCTGCGACAGCGGCGGGATGGTGCCGTAGCCTTCGAGCTCGAGCGGCTTGTCGCTGACCGTGGCCAGCGGACGAAGGCGCTTGCCGCGGATCATGTCGGCCTGCTCGACCGCCAGCTGCGTGGTGACCTCCGTTTCGCCGGCCACCGTCGCGACGACGGCTGGGTTGCCGCCGTCGTAGGTGACGTGGCGGTACTTGACGCCCGTGACCTTGGAAATCAGCTCCATCGCGTTGTGGCCCGCCGACGTGACGCCGGCCGTGGCCACGCTGACCTGGCCCGGCTTGGCCTTCATCGCGTCGAGCAGCTCCTTGACGTTGTTGTACGGCGTCTTCGGGTTCACGCCGATGACCTGGATGTTGGCCACGTTGAGGAACAGGTGCCAGTCGGTGACGCGGGTCGCGAGCGAGCCCAGGGTTTCGTAGGCGCCGAGATCCTGCGCGGCGCCAGCCGCCCAGGTGTAGCCGTCCTTCGGCGCGTCCAGCGCGCTCTTGGTGCCGATCGATCCCGAGGCACCGGGCTGGTTGATGATCACGATGGTCTGGCCGAGCACCTTCTCGAGTTCGGCCGCGGTGACGCGCGTGACCTGGTCGGTCGAACCGCCCGCGGCCCACGGAACGATCAGGTTGATCGGCCGCGTCGGCTTCCACTGCTGGGCCTGCACGGCGCCAGTCAACGCCAGGCCGATCGCGGCGGCGGTCAGGGACTTCAGGAAAGTGCGTGTCTGCATGTCGGTGTTCCTTCGCTTGGGGTGGGTTAACCGGGTGGTTAATATGGACGGGGAAACGAGCGCTGTCAATCGGGACCGCTTGCAGTCAGGCAAGCCAGCGCGCCAGATGCGCGTGAACGAATCCGTCGTCGCCGAGTTCCGGGTAGGCCGCCAGCACGCGGCCGATCTCTTCCGCCTGGCCGGGGCTCAGGCCCTCGGCCGGATCGAGGCACCAGATGCCCGCGAGCAGGCCCTGCCGCCGCAGCACCTCGTGGCAGCCTGCGATGCAGCCGCGGAAGTCGTGCGCGACATCGAAGAAGGCGCTGTTGCAGTCGGTGACCATCGAGTCGAGCGCGAGCAGATCGGCATCGATGGCCGCGCCGTCGCGTGCGGCGTGGATGCGTGCTAGCAGTTCCACCGCGCGGCGCGTCCAGACGCTCCAGTGACCGAGCAGTCCGCCCTCGATGCGCACCCGCACCTCGGCGCCCGCGCGCCGCACGACGAAGGGCGCCAGCAGATCGAGCACGATGTGGTCGTCGTTGCCTGTGTAGAGCGTCACGCGTTGCTCGGCACCCGCCTCCACCACGCCACGGATCACGTCGAGAGTGCGGTAGCGGTTGAACGGCGCCATCTTGATCGCGACCACGTTGTCGATCGCCGCGAAGCGTCGCCAGAAGCGCACCGGCAGTGCGATGCCGCCGACCGCCGGCTGCAGGTAGAAGCCCACCAGCGGCATCACGCCGGCAACCGCACTGCAATGCGCTATCAGTTCGTCCTCGCCCGCGCCCTTCATGGCCGCGAGGCTGAGCAGACCGGCGTGATAGCCGATGCCGCGCGCGATCTCGGCCTCGCGCCGCGCCTGCGCCGTCCTGCCGGCGAGGCCGGCGATCATGAAGAGCGGCCGCCGGCCGCCGAGCGGCGTCCATTCGCGCGCGGTCTGCATCGCCAGCGCGAGCACCGGTTCGTAGAGGCCGACCTCGCGGATCGCGAACTGCGTCGAGTGCACGCCCACCGCGAGCCCGCCGGCGCCGGCGTCGAGGTAGTAGCGTGCCAGCGCCCGCTGGCGGCGCGTGTCGAGCCGGCGTTCGGCGTCGAGCGCCAGCAGGTGCGCCGGGATCACGGCGCCGCGGCGCAGCACTGCGAGGGCGTCGGCGGGAAGGTCGGTCCAGTGCATGGCGCTCCCTAGTACTTTCCGTCCCGCGCCTCGTAATGCGTCGGCTTGCCGAGGCTCGCCATGTCGCGCGCGACCCAGTCGGCGGTCCAGTCGAGCATCGTCGCCATCGTCACGGCCGGCGCGCCGAACAGTCGCAGCGCCTCGCCGATGTCGACCAGCCAGGCAGTGGGCGCCTCGGTGCCGGTGAAGCGCGGCGTCACGCCAAGCCGACGCGCCAGGCCCTCGGCGATGTCGCGAATGCGCACCGCAGGACCGCTGACGTTGAGCCCCGTCGTTGGCACGGTGCACCGGGCCAGTGAGCGCAGCGCCCAGTCGTTGGCGTCGCCCTGCCAGATCACGTTGGCGTGACCCATCGTCAGCTCGATCGGTTCACGCGCCACGAGCTTGCGCGCGATGTCGTGCAGCACGCCGTAGCGCATGTCGATGGCGTACGACAGACGGATCAATCGCCCCGGTGTTCCGAGCTGATGCGAGAAGTGCTGGAACAGCCGCTCCCGCGCGACACATGAATTCGCATACTCGCCGGGCGGCGGGGTGAGCGGCGCACGTTCTCCGGCGCCGGCGCTGTCCACAGCCACGAACGGGTAGACGCAGGCCGTCGAGAAGGCCACGATGCGCGAGAACGCAAACCGCTCCGCCACCAGAGCCGGCACATGCGCGTTCATCGCCCAGGTGAGCCACTCGCTGCCGGTGGAGCCGAACTTGCGACCGGCCATGAACACGATGTTGGGAGCTTCGGGCAGCGCGGCGAGTTGCTCGCGCGACAGCAGGTCTGCCGTGATGCACTCGACGCCGTGCCGCTCGAGCGCGGGCCGCAGGCCCGGCTCGGAGAAGCGCGCGACGCCGATCACGCGCCTGTCCGGCGCGGCGCTCCTGGCCAGGCGCGCAAGCGTCGGCCCCATCTTGCCGCCGACGCCCAGCACCATGATGTCGCCCGGCACCGTGCGCAGCGCCGCGACGAGCCCCGGCGACGGCGTGGTCATCACGTCCTCGAGCTGCTCGATGCTGTCGAATCGGGTCGGAAGCATGACGGACCTCAGGCCTTCCGAAGGTAGCCCAGAACCAACTCTGTCATGTGCGCGAGCCTCGCTTCGCGTGCCTTGCGGGCCTTGAGGTCGCGTCCGAAGATCGCCGACAGCGTGAAGTTGTTGGCCAGGTAGAAATACGCCAGTCCGGCGATCGAGATGTAGAGCTGCACCGCGTCCACCCCGTCGCGAAACTCGCCCGAGCGGCGGCCGCGCTCGAGGATGTCGCCGATCATCGCGACAAAGGGCGAGTGCATGCGGCGCACCTTGGTCGACGCCTTCAGATGCTCGGCCCGGTGCATGTTCTCGCTGTTGAGCAGGCTCAGGAACTCCGGCTCCTCCAGGAAGTAGTTCCAGGTGAAGGCCACGAGGCGCCGGATCGCCTCGGGCGGGGCGATCGCATCGAGGTGCAGCGCCTTCTCCGACTCGCGGATGTGCTCGTAGGCGGCCTCGAGTACGGCGCGGAACAACTCGTCCTTGCTGCCGAAGTAGTAGTACAGCATGCGCTTGTTGGCGCCGGCCAGCGCCGCGATGCGGTCGACGCGCGCACCGCCGAGCCCGGCACGCGCAAATTCAGATTTCGCGGCCGCCAGGATGCGTGTCCGTGTCTTTTCGGGGTCGCGCACGGCGCTGGGTTTGGCGAGCTTGGGCGGCATGGGCGCAGTGTAACCACGCGGTTAACACGGGTTCGGCCGCCATGACTGCACGCCGCAACATCACTCCCGAGCACACCTCGTGCAGGCCTCGCTCGCACGGCCACGACGCGCTGCTGGCAGACTCGGTCCCATGCGAACCCTGTCGAAGTGGCTGCTCGGGACCTCGATCGCGCTGCTGCTCGCGGCGCTGCTGGCGCTGGCGCTTGCCGTCGAGGACGCGCCGCGGGTGGCGCCACGCGACGACGTGACGCCCGCGGACGTCGACCGCGCCGTGGGCCTGGCGCGCCTGCACGACCCGCGTGGCGCGCCGCCCGGGCAGCTGCGCTCGGTGCCGCTGCGCGAGCGGGACATCGACCTGCTGGTCTACCAGGCGGCGTATCGCTGGCTGGCGGCGAACACGCGCGTGCGGCTGGAGCCCGGCCTGCTGCTCGTGCAGGCGAGCTTCGCGGCGCCGCTGGGGCGCTGGCTGAACGTCGAGCTCGGGCTGCGCCAGACCGCGGCGCTGCCCGAGATCGAGCGCCTGCGCGTCGGCCGCCTGCCGCTACCCGCAGCGCTGGCGATGCCGCTGCTGCACGCTTTCGCCGCGCGTCACGGCGTGCAGGCCGACGCGCTGCTCGCCGTCGACTGGATCGAACGCGTGACCATCGCCCGCGGTCGGATGCTGGTGAGCTACCGCATCGGTCCCGACACCGCGAGGCGGCTGCGTGCGGCGCTCGTCGCGCCGGTCGACGAGCAGCGGCTGCGCGCCTACAACGATCGCCTGGCCGCCCTGACGCAGGGCGTCGCGGGCGACGAGGTGTCGCTCGCCCGGTTGCTGCCGTCGCTGTTCGCGCTGGCTGGCGAGCGCAGTGCCGCTGGCGGCGACGCCGTCGAGGAGAACCGTGCCGCTCTGCTGACTTTGACCTTCTTCGCCAATCACCGCCCGCTCGGACTGATGGTGCCGGCGGCCTACGCCTGGCCGCAACCGCGGCCGCTCGCCGTGACGCTGCAGCGACGCTACGACTTCCCGCTGCACTTCCTGATCTCGGCTGTCATCGCCGCCGAAGCCGGCACGCCGCTGGCCGATGCCGTCGGCCTGTGGAAGGAGCTGGCCGACGCGCGGCGTGGCGGCAGCGGCTTCAGCTTCAACGACCTCGCCGCCGACCGTGCCGGAACCCGATTCGGTGAACTGGCCGTGCGCGACCCGGCGCGACTGCAGGCGCGCATCGCCGCCGGCGCGACCGAGGCCGACTTCATGCCTGACACCAGCGATCTGCCCGAATTCCTGCCCGAGGCCGAGTTCGTTGCGCGCTACGGCGGTGTTGGCGGTGCCGTCTACAAGCGCATGCTGGCCGACATCGAAATGCGCGTCGATGCGCTGGCGGTGTTTCACTGATCGAGTTGATCGAGACCTGCAGCCGCGAGTCTCGTCACCCGGTGCCGGATGACCTCCCGAAGCGTCGACAGCGCTGCCGCGTCGTGACGTCGGCGAAGCACGGCGAACGCGCGCTCGCAGGTCTTGCGCTCGCCCGCTTCCCACTGCGCAACGGCGAGCCCCGCGGACTGGAGAGCCGCGCTCAGCCGCGTCGTGTCCAGGATGGTTCTGTCCCGCCGGCCATGAGGTCGATGAACCACGTACGCCATCGTGGCGAGCGCACGGTCGATCAGGATCCAGGGAAAGTTCAGCGCCGCATAAGGGCCGATCGACAGAGCGTCACCGCTGAGGCGCAGGCGGCGGGGTAGCAGCTTTCGGAGCAGAGGCGGCAAACTCTCGCCAGGCAGCGCTACGCTCAGTTCGGGGCGCCGCTTGCCGAGCGCAAGCGCCCCGGCAGTTCCGACTGCCGCGCCAACGGCCGTACCGACGAGCAGGGTGTGGCCAGCCGTCAGCAGATCGGTCGTCGCCCCAACAGCGGCGCCGGCGCTTGCTCCGGCGGCCAGGAGTTGCCTCGGCCCGAGGCCGAACAGCTTCCACGTCGATTCGCTGAACAGGCCGTCCGCGAACAGTTGCTCGGTGTCACGATCGACGCCCACCAGGTGGTGCGAGAACGACTCGATGATTCGGCCGTGCGCCCGGGCCTCGATCGCGGTGATCGAGGCCATATAGCGTGACTTGAGCGCCTCGCCCGCCGTCGCACGCTGCGACGCGTCCCGGCTCGCCAGCGTCGCCGTCTGCGTGTGCGACAGGCAATCTGCGAGCAGGTCGACCACGAGGTCGACACAGTCGTCCAGCCGCGTGCTCCACTCCTGCTGCAACAGCGCGATCGCCTGCGAGAGCCGCGGCTTCCAGCCTTGCTCGATGCCCGCCAGGGTCTCGAGCAGTTCGATGCGGTCGGCCTGGCTCGCATGATGCGCATCGAACTCGCGCACCGCATTGAAGTGCAGGCCGAGTCGGCGCTTCCACGCCGTCACGTGATCGTCGGCGCCGCTGCGGTTGATGATTGCCAGACGCGGCGCACCGGTCAGGCGCAGCAGTTCCATCTCCGCAAGGTGGATGTCGAGCACGGGCCGCGACCCGTCGACGACATAGATCAGCCCGGCCCCGTCCACGATCGGGGCGAACAGGCGGCACTCGGCGTCGAAGGCCGCCTCGCCGCGGTGCCGCTCGATGAAGGCTCGGAAGACCTGCAACGGCTCGGCAGCCTCGCCGGCCGGGCGCAGTTCATGCAGCGCTTCGCGTGCATTCTGGAAGCCGGGAGTGTCGTAGAAGACGAACAGCTCGCGCAGCGAGAACCTCTGGCACTCGACGGTCTCGCCCGGCATCGACGACACCCGAACCCGGTCGTTCTCGGCGAGCGTCGACACGACGGTCGACTTGCCGTGGTTCACCGCACCAACGATCGCGAAGGCCGGCGTGTCGTTCGGGGTGCTCATCGCTCGATGCCGAGAGGGAGTTGATGGATGGCCCTGAAGCGCTGCCAGATGGCGTAGCGCTCGTCGTCGACCGGCGTCTCTTCGTCGCCAGCGCCGCCGCACAGCAGGACGATGACCTCGCATCCGTCGCCAGCGGCAGCGATCGCCTCGCGCAGGAAGAGTGCCACCGCAACGATCGGGTCGCGACTGCCAGGCGCGACCACGACGACGGCCGCCGGTGGCTGATCGTCGGGGTGGTTCGAAGCAACGGCGGCCGCGGCGGACTTGCGATCGTCGATGCTGACACGCGCGACCCGCTGCACCGCCCACCCGAAACGCTCGCTCAGCAGGGCACTCAACCGTGCCTCGGGGATCGTCACCTCTTCCGACAACAGCACCACGCACGACCCGCCGAACTGGCCGGCCGCACGGCGTGACTGGCATTCCGTTGGCGCGGGCGGCATCGCGCTACCGCCTGCCGTGCTGATCAGTGGACCGCGAAGGCGCCGCCAGAGCGCGTTGGCCTCGGGGCCGGCGAAGCTGACCGCCTTCAGTCCTCGCCTGACCCCCACCAGGGCACAGGCAAGCATCACGCTGCGGAACAACAGGCCGTAGCAGAAGATCGTGAGCGCCAGGAAGGGCCACCACGAACGCGCCGCCCGTGACGGCATCGACTGCGCGTCCTGGCCCCTGGCATAGCGGGTCGCCGCGATGTCCTCGCCGGACGGCTGCGCGCCGGGAACGGCCCAGCGCCACGGTGCGGCGAGCGTGTCGACGACGCGATGCACCTGCTCGGGCCGAATCTCGTAGGTCGATTGCCAGCCGAAGCGAAACTCGGCGAAGGGCAGCTGGACGAACAGCATCGCGAACAGGAGGCCGACGTTGAACGCAACGCCGAACTGCTGCGTCACGATGAACGCCTGCCATTTCAGGAATGATCCTTCGATGGACCCGCGTCGCTTGAGTGTCGTGAATGCTGCGCGTAGCGCATCGCGTCGCTGACCAGGGAGGCGGCGCAGCAGGCTGCCCGCGGCCGCCACTGCGAGCATGACTGTCGCGCGCAGCGGTGCGACGTCGATGCCTGCGCGGCGCAGCACCCAGGCCAGCAAGGCCAAGGCGAGAAGCGCCCACTGAATGCCGACTGTCCAGACCAGAAACAGCAGCGCATTGACCGGCTCCGAGCTCCCTGGCGCGAGCAAGGCGCCGGCAAGGCCCATGCCGAGGATCAGGCCGAGCACAACGGCGGCCCAGTCCAGGCTGCGCCGGCCGAGGTCGTACGACTCACCGACCATCACGTGGGGCATGCGAGCACGGCGCACGTCCAGCCAGGCGCGAAAGACGACTCTGCGGTCTCCGGCCGAACGTGCATCGATGCGGGGAGCAATCTCGTCGACGAAGATGCGCCGGTCCTCGTCGGCGCAGGCGGGCGACGCCAGCAACTGCTCGAAATCGAGGAGGTCCGCAAGGGTCCAGTCTGCAACGGGCGCGGGCATCGCACGAGGATACCCGTGCTGTAGCAACCCGACTGCGGACGGTCGCGCGTCATGGCTGCCGCCCTGCTGCGCCGTTCGCGCCACACAGCGGCAAGACCGTCCGACATCGATAGGCTGCCCGGGCGGCGATGGGGCACACTGGCGTCCGGCACGCGCAAGCGAAGAAGCAACGAAAGAAGACCCATGACCGACAAGGTGCTCGTCTCCGGCGGCAGCGGCTACATCGCGGGCTTTCTGATCCGCCAGCTCGTGGCCGAGGGATGGAGGGTCCACACGACCATTCGCAACCTGGCGAAGGAAGCCGAGGTCAGGAAGCTGCTGAAGGTCGACGATTCGCGGCTCAGGTTCTTCGCGGCGGATCTCAGCCACGACGCCGGCTGGTCCGAGGCGATGGCCGGATGCAGCCATGTCGCGCATCTGGCGTCACCGGTCCCCGGGCGCGCTGTCAAGGATCCGGACGAGCTGATCGGTCCGGCACGCGACGGCGCTCTGCGCGCGTTGCGGGCGGCGAAGGCGGCAGGCGTGCGCCGCTTCGTGATGACCTCGTCGGTCGCCGCGATCGCCTACGGCCGCGGGCGCGGCGTGCACACCTTCACCGAGGCCGACTGGACCCCGCCGGACTATCCGGGCGCAACGCCCTACATCCGCTCGAAGGCGATTGCCGAGCGAGCCGCGCGCGACTGGGTGGCGAAGGAAGGCGCCGGCGTCGAGTTCTGCACCGTGAATCCCTCCGTGGTGCTCGGACCGGTCTGGAGCAGGGACTACTCGACGTCGATCGCGATAGTGAAGAAGCTCCTCGACGGAGCACTGCGCGGCTGCCCGGACGTGGGCTTCGGCGTGGTCGACGTCCGCGATGTAGCCGACATCCACGTGCGCATGCTCACCGCGCCCGGCATGGCAGGTGAACGCTTCATCGCCTCGGGGCCGTTCATGAAGATGATCGAGATCGCCCGGATCCTCAAGGCAACAGCTCGGCGAGGACGCCCGCAACGTCCCGACACGCACCGTGCCCGACCTGCTCGTGCGCCTCGCGGCCCTGTTCGATCCGTTGGTGAGGGCCGCTGTCGGCGAGCTCGGGTCGGTGCGCAACATGGATGCAAGCCATGCCCGCGACGTGCTCGGCTGGGTCGCGCGTCCAGCCGAGGAAAGCATCGTCGATACCGCGAGGAGCCTGATCGAGCTTGGCATCGTCAAAGCGTAGGCGAGGCGGCAGCGAACAAATTCAGCTGCGGCACCCAGACGCGCTCGCGGCACGGCGCAGTGCATGTCGACCCGGCGGCATGCCGGCAGGGCGAGCGTCGGCCGCTGATCGGTCCACGCCAGACAGTCGTCGGCGCGGAGTGCCTGCCGCCAAGGAGCCGTAGAGGCCGATGCGGCCGGGCAGGGACGCGGCGGATTTCCGCCGCGCCAGCAGAATCATCGCGTGAACTACTTCGCAGCAATGATCACGGCACCAATCAGAAGCGTGTAATCACGCGAAACGCTAGTCCGTCCGCAAACGCGAGGTATATCGGCGCCTGGTCCCCGCCAATGGCGCAGCAGTCGCCATAGCGCGCGCTGACGGGGGGACGCACGGGACCAGATCGTCCATCCGCGAGCAGCGCCGCGAGGAAGTGCATGCCCTCGTACAGCGACTGGCCAATCGTGTTGAGCACCGGTGCACGATCGCCGAAACGCCCGTGATAGCGCTCCTTGAACGCCAGATTGGCTTCGGTCTCCAGGGCAGAGAAGTAGCCCATCGCGACGTAGAGGTCGTCCGTGTTCTCCGCGCCTATGGCGAGCAATTGATTCTCCTCGATGGCGCACGAAAGCCGAAGTGTGCGGCGGTGCAAACCCGCGCGGCCGAACGCGCGGTTGAAGTCGACCGCGTCCTGGCCGACCATCGATATCAGCACCGCGTCAACCCGTTCCGCATGCAGCGTGTCGATGACCTGCGAATAGTCGCCGACACCGAATGGCAGGAACGTCTCGGCCACGACCTCGCCGCCCGATGCCGCGATGCTGCGCCGCGCAATGCCGTGCGACACCCTTGGCCAGACATAGTCGTTGCCGACCAACATCCAGCGTCTTGCCTGGCGGCGCCCGCTCAACCAGGCGATCGACGGCTCAAGTTGGCGCGCTGCCGTCTCCCCTATGGCATACAGGCCAGGCGACGTGTCCCCGCCCTCGTACAGGCAGGTGTAGACGAAGGGAACCCGGCCACCGATCGCGCCGACGATGCGCTGCCGCACCGAGCTGATGCACATGCCTACCAACGCGTCGACCTCGTCTTCGTCGACCAGGCTACCCAGCGTACCCTCGACGTCTGGGGCCTCGTCAGACGCGTCGACGATACGCAGCACGCAGGGTCGGCCCGTGATGCCCGACCAGCCGTTGAGTTCGGCCTGTGCCAACCGCGCCGAGGCCAGGCACGACGGTCCCCAGATGCCCTCGGGTCCTCGCAGCGGTGCGCACAGCGCCACGCGAAAGTCGCTTCCGGCGCGACGGCGGACCGCGCCACGTCCGGCACCCGTCGACCAGCGGGAACCTCCATGCACAACGGGCCCCAGCAGACCCGCCCGAGGCGGGGATCGAACGGCCCCTTCAAGTTGCATGATGCCTCCTCCTAGCGCGCAGAACGGGTCGCAGTTCCATCTTGGCAACTCTCCGTTGTCCCAACCAAAGCTTTCTGCGGAAATGGTCCAAGTCTAGAATTTGTGGCATAGCAAGAGCATAGTGGAATCGCCATGCCCAACCGCGAACTCTCCGAGTACCTGGCCTACCTACTGGCGTCGGCCCACCGACACATGCGCATCGGTTTGAGCCAGTCGATCAGCGACGAGGAATTCACCGAAGAGCACTGGCGCATCCTGAGCGTGCTATCCGACGAGCGGGGCCGCTCGATGGGAGAACTGGCCGAACTCGTACTGCTCAACGGCCCAGCGCTGACCAAGACTATAGACAGGCTGGTGAGCCGCGGCGTTGTCCAGCGCTCTGCCGACGTGAGCGATAACCGCAAGGTGCTGGTGTTCATCAGCGACCTCGGGCTCGAGGTCGTCGCGCGGCTGAAGGAACGCGTCGACGCGCACCACACGAGCATCGAGGAAGCCCTCGGTCCGCGCAAAACCAGCCAGTTGAAGCGACTACTCGAGAGTTTCATCGAGGAATCGCGCGGCACCTGACTGTCCGCTAGCGCCAGCGCCTTGCGGCGGCGGGCGCCCCACCCCTGCCGACCGACCCGAGTGTCGAGCTCTCTCGCGTGCGCGCGCGGACTCGCTGGCGGTGACCGCAGTGCTTGCTATGGAAAACACTTATTTGACTTGGAAAATATCTGCAACCACACTCGTGGCTGCCAAATCCGCAGTCCTCCTCCACTGGAACGCCCATGCTCGTGCTCGCCTGGCTGTTCGGAATCATCGTCGCGATCGTCATCGTCGCAGCGCTGGTGATCTTCCTCAACCGCTTCTACCGGAAGTCGAGTCGTGACGTCGCGATCATCCGCACGGGTTTCGGAGGTCAACGCACGCTGATCTCCGGCGGCTGCCTCGCGCTGCCGTTCTTGCACAAGATCGACGAAGTCAGCCTGCGCACGATTCGCCTCGAAGTGCGGCGCGCCGGCGAGAAGTCGCTGATCACCGAAGACCGCATGCGCGTTGATGCGGAGCTCGAGTTCTACGTGCGCGTGCAACCCAGCGTCGAAGGCGTGGCTACCGCGGCACAGTCGTTTGGCTCCAAGGCGTTCACGCCCGACGGCATGCGCAACCTGCTCGAGGGCCGATTCATCGACGCGGTGCAGGCCATCGCCGCCAGCCGCACGATGGACACGTTGCACGAGAAGCGCGCCGAGTTCGTAGCGGCAGTGTCGGCGCTGCTGCGCGACAACCTGGCGCAGAACGGAATCGTTCTCGACTCGGTGTCACTCACCCGCATGGATCAGACGGCGTTTGCATCGCTCGACGAGAACAACGCGTTCAACGCCGTCGGTATGCGCCGGCTCGCCGAGATCATCGCTGTCAACCGGAAGAAGCGCGCCGAGGTCGAGGCCGACGCCGAGATCTCGGTGCGGCAGACGCAGCTCGAAGCGACGAAGCGCCGCCTCACGCTGACCCAGGAAGAGGAACAGGCGCAGATAGGCCAGAGGCTGGAGATCGAGAAGATGAAGTCGCAGAGCGACGCCGAAGCGGCGCGCGCACGCGAGGAATCGATGACCGCATCCGAGCGCGCTCGCATCGGCCGCGAAGAGGACACCCGCGTGCGCGAGATCGAGAAACAGCGCGAGTTGCGCCGCCTCGAAATCGATGCGCAGCTCAACTCCGAGGTACGCAAGATCGACAGTGCGATCCAGCTCTCTGCGAAGCACGCCGAGGAAGCACGTGCGCAGGCCATTGCCGAGGTTGCGCGCAGCGAAGTGATCCTTGCCCAGGAGAAGGTGCAGACCGAGCGCGAACGCGCCGTCGCCGAGCGCTCGCGCGAGATCGCGCTCAAGCGCGTCACCGAGGCCGGCGAGGTGGCCGAAGCGAGTGCCGCGACGGAGGCGAATGTGCTGCTGCGCCGCGCCAAGTCGGAAGCGGAGGCCACCTTCACCCGCGCCGAAGCGGAACGAGTGCGCATGGTGGCCGAGTCCGAAGGCTCGCGCGCACTGATCGAGGCCGAGAACGCATTGAGCGGCCCCTTGTTGCACATGAAGCTCGAGAAGTACCGCCTCGATCGCCTGCCCGAGATCCTCTCGCAGATGATGAAGCCGGTGGAGAAGATCGACAGCATTCGCATTCACCAGGTCAGCGGCTTCGGCTCGAGCACTGCGGGAGGCGGCGCGTCTGCCGACGGAACCGCGGCGAGCGCCAAGGCGCCTGTGACGCAGGTCATGGACAGCATCCTCGGCATGGCGCTGCAACTGCCGGCGCTCAAGAGCATCGGCGACCAGATTGGCGTCGATCTCTCCGGCGTGGTCGATGCGAGCAGCCCTCGCAAGCCGCCAGTTCCCCCTCCCGCCAGTGCCTGAGTCCCTGACACCCGGCGTGCGCGCCGGGTGCCCTTTGCCCCTCGACCCGCATCCGCACCACAACCACCAGGAGATGACACCATGAGCCTTTCACGCCGCGACTTCCTCGCCACCGGCGGTTCCGCCGCGGGCCTGACGGCTCTCGGAGCGACGATTCCGTTCGAGCTCGCGCTCGCCCAGGGCTCGCCGATCAAGCTCGGCTCGGTGCTGGACAACTCGGGCAACCTCGACGCCTACGGCAAGCCGATGGTGATGGCGACCACGCTCGCCGCCGAGGAGATCAACGCTGCCGGCGGCCTTCTCGGCCGCAAGATCGAAGTGGTGCAGTACGACTCGCAGTCGGACATCGCGCTCTACACCAAGTTCGCGCAGCAACTCGTCCGCGACGACAAGGTCGACGTGGTCCACGGCGGCATCACTTCGGCTTCGCGCGAGGCGATCCGCCAGACTTTCAGGCGCGCCAACACGCTGTACTTCTACAACGTGCTCTACGAAGGCGGCGTCTGCGACCGCAATACGGTGTGCACCGGCGTCACGCCGGCCCAGGCAGTGGCGCCTGTGATCGAAGTGGCGCTCAAGCAGTGGGGCAAGACGGCCTATGTGCTGGCGGCCGACTACAACTACGGCCAGATCACCTCCAAGTGGCTCGACCACTACATCAAGGAGGGCAAGGGCACGGTGCTGAAGACCGACTTCTTCCCGCTCGACGTGGCCGACTTCGGCTCGACGATCGCCAAGATCCAGCAGGAGAAGCCGGCCTTCGTCGTCGCGGCGCTCGTCGGCGGTGCACACATGTCGTTCTTCCGCCAGTGGGCCGCGTCGGGCATGAACAAGAAGATTCCGCTGTGCTCGACCACCTTCGGCCTCGGCAACGAGCAGCTCGCCCTGTCGGCGGCAGAGGGCGACGGCATCTTGATCGCCGGCTGCTACAGCGGCGAACTGCAGAACCCGGCCACCAAGGACTTCCTGGCCAAGTGGGCCAAGCGCTTCGGCGACACAAAGGCCATCCACGAGATCGCCGTCACGCAGTACCAGGGCATCATGCTGTGGGCGGCCTGCGTCAAGAAGGCAGGCACGCTGGAACGCGCGAAGTTGCTCGCGGCGATCGAGTCGGGCGTCAGCATTCAGGGTCCGGGCGGTACCGTCACGCTCGACCCCAAGACCCACCACGCCATCCTCGACATCAACGTGATGGAGGTGAAGAACCAGAAGCTGACGATCAAGCAGCAGTTCAAGGCCCGCAAACCGCTCGACACGGCGCAGTACTGCGACCTTGCGAAGAACCCCGACGACAACAAGCAGTACGAAGTCAAGGCCTGACGCCCGACCGGGGCACTGCCCGCCATGGACTACGCCGCAGTCGTCCTGCTCGAGATCATCTACATGATCGCCTTCCTCGTGCTCACCAGCACAGGGCTGGCGATCGTGTTCGGGATGATGCGGGTCATCAATCTCGCCCATGGCGAGTTCGTGATGATCGGCGGCTACACGACGATCGCCTGCGCCAAGGCGGGGCTCAACATCTATGTCGCGATGCTCGTGATCTCGCCGCTCGTCGTTGGCCTCTACGGGCTGATCATCGAACGGCTCGTCGTTCGGCATCTCTACGGCCGCATGATCGACACCATGCTCGCAACCTGGGGCGTGTCGTTGCTCTCGGTGGGGCTGGTCACGCTGATCTTTGGCAACACGGCGGTGAGCGTACCGGCGCCCATTCCGGGCTACCAGCTCGGTGAATACCAGATGGGAGGCTACAACCTGTTCATCATCGCCGTGGCCACACTGCAGGTGGTGTGGATGTGGTTGGCACTGCGATTCACACGCGTCGGCCTTGTTGCCCGCGGCGCGATGCAGAGCGCGGACGTGGCCTCCGCCCTCGGCTACAACCCCAAGATGGTCTACATGTGGACCTTCACCGTCGGCGCGGCACTGTCCGGGCTGGCCGGGGGGGTGCTCGCCCCACTGACCGGGCTGTTGCCCTCGTCGGGTGGCGCCTATATCGCCAAGGCCTTCATCGTCGTCATCACGGGCGGCGCGGCGGTCATCACCGGAACGCTGTCCAGTTCAATGGTCTTCGGCGCGGTCAATCAGATTGTCTCTTTCGGCTCGACGCCGGTGATCGGCGAGCTAGCAATGCTCGCGCTCGCCGTGCTGCTGCTGCGCCTGATGCCGCAGGGCATCACCGGCCGCTTCTTCCGAAACTCGGCATGACCACCGGGGACTTCGCGAGCGCCGGGCGCATCCGCTGGGGCTGGTTCATCGCCGTGGCGCTGCTGCTGCTCCTGCTGCCGCTGGTCAGCAATACGCACACTGCCACGCTGCTGGCAATCTGGTCGCTGTTTGCGCTCTCACTCGGCCTCATGTGGGGCTACGCCGGCATCTTGAGCTTCGGCCATGCAGCCTACTTCGGGCTCGGCGCCTACACCTACGCGATTACTGCGATGAACACCGGCGAGAGCACGGCCGCACTGCTGCTCGCGGTGTTGGTGCCGGCCTTCGTCGCCGCGGTGATGGGCGCGATGATGTTCTACGGTCGCATCAGCGATGTCTACATGGGCGTGATCACGCTGGTCTTCGCGCTGATCCTCAACAAGTTCGTCGGCGCGACCGCAGGCGACGCCTACCGCATCGGCAGCGCGCGACTTGGCGGCTTCAACGGCATCCCTGCTTTCCCCATCCTCAACGTGCCGGGCGATCCGGGCACCCAGATCTACGGCACCGGTCTGTATTACGTTGCGGTCATCTGCCTGGTCGGTTGCTACCTGATCTCGCGCTGGGTGCTGGCCAGCGCCTTCGGCCGCACCTTGCTCGGCATCCGCGAGAACGAAGCGCGCATCGAACTGCTCGGCTACAACGCCCCTGCATACAAGACGGCGATCTTTGCGCTCACTGCGGCAATGGCGGGGCTGGCCGGGTGCCTATTCGCCACCTGGGCCGAGATCGTCACGCCCTCTCTGTTCGGCCTCGGTCAGTCGGTCGAGGTGATCATCTGGGTGATCGCCGGCGGCCTGGGCA
This sequence comes from uncultured bacterium, assembly GCA_963802435.1. Lineage (GTDB taxonomy): Bacteria > Pseudomonadota > Gammaproteobacteria > Burkholderiales > Burkholderiaceae_C > CAIKUF01. Next base: position 116,043 of record CAWDIT010000011.1, on the reverse strand, counting down.
CACTGGTCGGCCCGATCGTCGGCGCAGCCCTTCTGGGCATGCTCAAGCTGCTGCTCGGCGAACAGACGCTGATCGACAACTCGTTGGTGCTCGGCGCGATCCTGGTGCTGGTCGTGCTGTTGTTGCCGCGAGGGCTGGCGCCGTCGCTGATGGCCTGGCGCGATCGCCGCGCCGTCCATGTGGCCACGCGTGCGCGCGGTGTCGGCACCCGACGTCGCCGCAGCACCACCTCTCCAAAATCTCGATGAGCGAGCCGGTTGTCGAGACGCGTGACCTGTCGATGCGCTTCGGCGGAGTGCTCGCCGTCAACAACGTCAACTTCACGCTGCATGAGCGCGAGTTACGCTGCCTGATCGGGCCCAACGGCGCGGGCAAGAGCACGCTGTTCAAGTGCCTCACCGGCCAGCACCGCGTGAGTCAGGCCAACGGACGCATCTACATCCGGGGCCAGGACGTGACCGGCTGGCGCCCGTACGAGATCGTGCGCCTTGGCGTGGGCATCAAGACCCAGGTGCCGTCGGTGATGAACGGCCTGACGGTATGGGAGAACCTGTGGCTGGCCGCACGACGCATCCACGGCCACGATGAGACGCGACACGAGGTCGAACGCGCCGTCGATGAACTCGACCTTGGCCAGATCGTTCGCCGCGTGGTCGGCGAGCTCTCTCACGGGCAGCGGCAGATCGTCGAGCTCGGCCTCGTGCTTGCGCAGCAGCCGTGGCTGGTGCTACTCGACGAGCCCGCTGCCGGCATTACCGGCGCCCAGACAGAGCGGCTGGTCGAGCTGATCAAGCGCATCAACGAGACGGCAGCGGTGGTCGTCGTCGATCACGACATGCACTTCGTTCGCATGCTTGGTGGCCGCGTCACCGTGCTGCACCAGGGTTCCATCCTGATGGAGGGCGCGAGCGAACAGGTCCTGGTTGACGCGCGCGTGCGCGAGGTCTACATCGGCAACCGAGCGAATTGACATGAACGTGCCGACCCCCGCTCTCGAGGAACCCGGCAACACCGGTGCGCTGTCGGGTGCCGACCTGGTGCTCGACGTCGCTGAGCTGCGCGCCGGTTACGGCCACGTACCGGTCCTGCAGGGCGTTACGCTGCAGGTACACGAGGGCGAGGCGATCGGCATCGTCGGCCACAACGGCATGGGCAAGACGACCTTGCTCAAGACGCTGGTCGGCCTGTTGCCCGCCACGGGCGGGCGTATCAGCCTGGACGGCGAAGACGTGACGCACGCCGCTGCACACCAGCGGGCGCAGATGGGCATCGGCTACGTACCGCAGGGGCGAGGAATCCTGCCGGGTTTGAGTGCGTTGGAGAACCTGCGCTTGGCCTGGCGCGCCGATTGCGGTGAGACCGAGACGCAGGCGATCGAACGCGTGGTGGACCAGTTCCCGCGACTGCGCGAGATGCTCGACCGTCGCGGCGGAACGCTCTCCGGGGGCGAGCAGCAGATCCTGGCGCTCGCGCGCGCGCTTGTGCCCAACCCCTGGCTGCTGCTGCTGGACGAGCCGAGCGAAGGCATCCAGCCGTCCATCGTGCAAGAGATCGGATCGACGCTAGCCAGGCTGCGTGACGAACAACGGCTGTCGATGCTCATCGTCGAACAGAACCTCGATCTCGTGCTCGATGTCGCCGACCGCGTCGTTGTGATGGAACGCGGCCGCATCGTCAACGAAATTCCTGCGGAGGGGCTGAGCGGCGGTGCCTTCGCCGAACTGCTCGGCATGGGGTCGGCGCGCATGCCTGCCACGCCCCCTGCTGGCGCGCAACGGGCGACGTCGTCCTTGTCCGCACCACCAAGGGCAGTCGAGCCACGCGCGCGCCAGGCACCCAGCGCCGCCGCCGCGCCTCAGCACACGCAAGAACAGGCCGCGTCGCGAGTGGCCGCCACAGTGGCCGCCGTGCCAGGGGGAACCATGTCGACCGTCAAGCGCCCAACCCTCGAACAGATGCACCAGATCGTCGGATCGCTGCATATGAGCATGTCCAGCCGCGAGGTCGCGGACTACCTGGAGATTCTCGAGGGCACCTTCCAGGCGTACGACCGCCTTACCCAGTTGCCCGACAACCTGCCGCCGGTGCGCTATCCGCGCACGCCAGGCGTGAAGCCCAGCGCCGCCGACAATCCCCTCAACGCCTGGGCGGTGAAGAGCGAGGTGCGCGGTGCCGCACACGGGCCGCTTTCGGGCAAGCGTGTCGTGCTCAAGGACAACATCTGCCTTGCCGGCGTGCCGATGATGAACGGCGCCTCGTCACTCGAGGGCTACGTACCGGACATCGACGCCACCGTGGTCACGCGGATTCTCGACGCCGGCGGGACCATCGTCGGCAAGGCGCACTGCGAATATTTCTGCCTCTCGGGCGGCAGCCACACCTGCGCGGCCGGCCCGGTGCACAACCCATATCGCTTCGGTTACTCGGCAGGCGGTTCGTCATCGGGCTGCGCCACACTGGTGGGCAGTGGCGAAATCGAGATGGCAATCGGTTGCGACCAGGGTGGCTCTATTCGCATGCCCGCCAGCTGGTGCGGCTGCTACGGCATGAAGGGAACCCACGGCCTGGTCCCCTACACAGGTGTGATGCCGATCGAGGCGACGATCGACCATGCCGGCCCGATGACCGCCACTGTGGCCGACAACGCGTTGCTTCTCGAGGTGATAGCGGGTGCCGATGGCCTGGACCCGCGACAGTACAGCCCGCGGGTCGACCGCTACACCGCGGCGCTCGGCCGCGGCGTGGCTGGCGTGCGCATCGGAGTGTTGCTCGAAGGTTTCAACCGCGAAGAGAGCGAACCCGACGTCGACCGAAAGGTGCGCGAGGCGGCGGAGCGGCTGCGATCACTTGGCGCGATCGTCGAGGACGTGTCCGTGCCCATGCACATGGACGGCCCGGCGCTCTGGACCGCGATTGCGGTCGAGGGCCTGCAGGCACAGATGATGGACGGCAACGGCATGGGTTTCAACTGGCGCGGTCTGTACACGACCAGTCTCCTCGACGCGCACGCTGCTTGGCGCGCGCGTGCCAACGAACTTTCGCCGTCGCTGAAGCTGTGCATGATGGCCGGCAAGTACTTCATGCGCGACTACCGAGGCCACTTCTACGCCAAGGCGCAGAACCTGAGCCGCGTCCTTGCCAAGGCCTACGACGACGCGCTGCAAAAGTACGACCTGCTGATCACGCCGACGCAGCCGATGAAGGCCACGCCGCTGCCGCCAGCCAATGCGCCGCTCAAGCTGTGGGTGCAGCGCGCGCTGGAGATGGTCAACAACACCTGCCCCTTCGACGTAACCGGGCACCCGGCGATGAGTGTGCCCTGCGGCTTGTCCAGCGGCCTGCCGGTGGGATTGCAGCTGATTGGCAAGCATTGGGCCGAGTCGACGATCTACCGCGCTGCGCACGCGTTCGAGCAGTCGGGCGACTGGCGCACGTTCTGAGGTGTCACGCAATCCGTTCAGTTCCGGTTGGGTGCTTGGGGGTGCAGACGACCGTTTGCGCCCGCCGGGCACGCTGAGCTACGTGGCCGGCGCGACCGACGAGTTGCTGCGGTTCATGACGATCCCGCAATTGCTCGACAAGGCGGTGGGGCGGTACGGCGCGCGTGATGCGGCGATCTTCTGCGCCGAACGCCGCACGCTGAGCTGGTACGACTTGCAGCGTGAGTCCGACGATGTGGCCGCGGCGTTGCTGGCGCTGGGCATACGTCGAGGCAACCGTGTCGGCATCTGGGCCCCCAATCGCAGCGAATGGTTGCTCGCGCAATTCGGCACGGCACGCATCGGCGCAGTGCTGGTCAACATCAATCCGGCCTACCAGAGTGCCGAACTCGAATACGCGCTGAACAAGGTGCGATGTCGCGCACTGATCATGGCGCGTGGGCACAAGGCGAGCGACTACCTCGCGACGCTGCGCACGGTGGCACCCGAGCTTGACCGTATGGACAACCCGGGGGGTGAGCCGCTGCTGGAATCGCGCCGCCTACCGCACCTCAAGCACGTCATCGTGCTCGACGACACGGCGAGCCCGAAGGCCCCGGTGCCGGCACGGGCGATGCGCTTCGCCGACTTTCTCCGTCAGACGGGGCCGGCGCAGCGCGCGCGGCTGCCGGCCTTGAGCGCCGCGCTCGATCCCGACGACGCGATCAACATCCAGTTCACCAGCGGCACCACAGGCTCGCCCAAGGGAGCGACGCTCTCCCACTTCAACATCGTGAACAACGCGCGCTTCACCGCCAAGGCCATGGCATTCACGCCGGACGACCGGCTGTGCATTCCGGTGCCGCTGTATCACTGCTTCGGCATGGTGCTGGGTGTCCTGGCCTGCGTGGCCACCGGCGCAACGATGGTCTACCCGAGCGAAGGATTCGACGCAGAAGCGACGATTGCGGCGATCGAGCAAACCCGGTGCACTGCAGTGCACGGCGTGCCGACGATGTTCATCGCGCTGCTGGCACTGCCCACGCTGCACGAGCACGATGTGTCGTCGCTGCGCACGGGCATCATGGCCGGCGCGCCCTGCCCTATCGAGACAATGCGGCGTGTCGTGAGAGAACTTCACATGAGTGAGGTGACCATTGCCTACGGCATGACCGAGACGAGCCCGATCTCGTTCCAGTCGTCGGTGGGCGATCCGCTCGAGCGTCGTGTGTCCACGGTCGGCCGCATCCATCCGCATGTCGAGGTAAAGATCGTCGATGCCGCGGGCAGCATCGTCCCTGTCGGCCAGCAGGGCGAACTGTGCACGCGCGGTTACTCCGTGATGCGCGGCTACTGGGAGGACGCCGAGCGCACGCGCGAAGTGCTCGACGAGGCGGGTTGGATGCACACCGGCGACCTGGCGACCATCGACGCCGAGGGCTACTGCAACATCGTCGGCCGTGTGAAGGACATGCTCATCCGCGGCGGCGAGAACATCTTCCCGCGCGAAATTGAGGCCTACCTCGAGACCCACGAGAAGGTGCAGGACGTGCAGGTGTTCGGCATCCCCGACCCGAGATACGGCGAGGAGGTCTGCGCCTGGATCGTGCTGAAGGCAGGCCAGACGGCTTCCGCCGAAGAAATCGCCGCGTTCTGCCGCGGCCGGATCGCGCATTACAAGGTGCCACGGCACATTCGTTTCGTGCCTTCGTTCCCGCTCACCGCCACCGGCAAGGCGCAGAAGTTCGCGATGCGCGACGCGATGGTGCGCGAGCTCGGCCTGCGCGTGGCGAAGACGGCTTGATGCAGGGCCATGACAGAGGACGAGCTTGCTTTCCTCGACGCGACCGGCATCGCCGGCCTGCTGCACACGCGCAAGCTCTCGCCGGTGGAGCTGACTCGCTCGATGCTCGCGCGCATCGAGCGGCTGGACCCGAAACTGGCAGCATATGCGCTCGTCACGCCCGAGGTGGCGCTGGCGCAGGCACGCGATGCAGAGTCACTGCTAATGCAGCGCCGCATCCTCGGTCCGCTGCACGGCGTGCCCGTCGGCTTGAAGGATCTGTGCTTCACCAAGGGCGTCCGCACGATGGCGGGCATGCCGATCCACCGCGAATTCGTCCCGCGCTTCGACGGCACCGTCGCCAAGCGCCTTCGCGAGACAGGCACCGTGCTACTCGGCAAGCTGCAGATGACCGAAGGCGCGTTCGCGGACCACCACCCTGAAGTTCGCGTGCCGGTGAACCCGTGGCACGCCGACCACTGGTCTGGCGCGTCGTCCAGCGGTTCTGGAGTCGCAGTTGCAGCGGGCCTGTGCTTCGCCGCGATCGGCACCGACACCGGCGGCTCGATTCGCTTCCCGTCGGCGGCCAACGGCGTCACCGGCCTCAAGCCCACCTGGGGTCGCGTACCTGTGCACGGTGCCTTCGAACTCGCCAAGTCGCTCGACCACATCGGGCCGATGGCTCGCAGCGCTGCCGACTGTGGCGCGATGCTCGGCATCATCGCTGGCGGCGATGCTAACGACCCGACCGCGCTGCGCGATCCCGTCCCCAACTATCTTGCCGGCGATGCCACCCAATTGGCCGACCTTCGCATCGGGATCGACCCCGACTATGCAAGCGGCCTCGACGACGTGATGCGCGAAGCCGTGGACGATGCCGCCGCAGTGTTGCGCGGGCTTGGCGCCGAGATCCGCACGGTACGTTTTCCGGACCCTGGTGATGCGATCCGCGACTGGCCCGTCGCCTGCGGTGTCGAGACGGCAGTGGCGCACGAGGCGACGTTCCCGTCGCGCCGCGCCGCCTACGGGCCGGGCCTTGCTGGTCTGCTCGACCTCGGCCGCTCGGTGAGCGGGATAGACATGCAGAAGGTCTGGTTGCGCCGACGCGCGTTTGCCGGACGTGTGACGGAACTCTTCGAGAGCATCGATCTGCTGCTGATCCCCGCGCAGCCAATGGCCTCACCGACCCGCGCCCAAATGGATGCCCTCGGTGTTGACCCGGAGGGCTTTGCGCGGCTGGTGAGATTCACTGCGCCGTTCGACATGAGCGGGCATCCGACCATCACGATGCCGGCGGGTTTCACACGGCAGGGCACGCCAGTGGCGGTCCAACTCGCGGCAGGCCGGCTCCAGGAGGGGCGCTTGGTGCGCGCGGGGATGGCCTTCCAGCGCCAAACAAGCTGGCACCTGCGGCACCCGGTCATCAGGTGATCGCTCTGATGCGCAACCGGAGTGCCTGGTGTCGATCGATTGGGGCTGTACGTACGGGCCAGAAGGGCTTCCTTCACGATACCGTGGATGGTCCTGCCGGCGCGGGCGATCTTCCGCGTCACCCGCCGGTTCGATATGCTTGCGGCACTACTCCTGCAAAGGACCCCGGCATGCCCACACGTTCATCACCGCAAGGATTGGCCCGAGCATTGCTGCGCGCCTGGTTCGCGCTGGCAGCCTTCGCGCTTGCCGCAAGTGCGGCAGCGCAGTCGCCGGTGCGCAGCATCGACGTCGCCTACGACGGCGAGACCTACGTCGTCAAGGCCCGGATGTTCGCCCCGGTGACGCAGGCGATTGCCTGGGACGTGCTCACCGATTTCCCGAACATGGCGAAGTGGGTGCCGAATGTCCGCGAGAGCGTCATCGTGAAGCCAGGCGACAGGCAGTTCACGATCGAGCAGCGTGGCACGGCGAAGTTCGGTGGATTGAGCTTTTCGTACACGAGCTTGCGCGAGATCGTGCTGAATCCGCAGACGACCATCCAGTCCACGCAGATCAAGGGCAGCATGAAACGGCAGCAGTCGCTGATGACGGTCAGCGCGGAGGGAGATGGCACCCGGCTGCAGTACCAGCTCGAACTCGTGCCGAGCATGCTGGCCTCCGCCGTGGTGTCGCCGGACTTCCTCAAGCACGAGATGGAGGAGCAGTTCACGGCGATCGTCGGAGAAATGGTCAGGCGCAAGAAGTAGTCTGCCGAGGGGTCCGTATCTCAGGACGCCTTCGCCATTGCCGCCACGGCCGCCACGCCGCCCACGAAACGCGGCCACAGCTGCACCGGGAGGTCGTGGCCCATGCCGTCGATGACGTCGATCCGGGCGCCGGGAATCTTGCGCGCCAGGTCGTGTGCCGCCGCCACCGGCACGAGAGGATCGGCCGCGCCGTGGATCACCAGGGTCGGTGCCCCGATGCGCGGCAGCTGCGGCGAGCGGTCGCCGTCGGCGATGATCGCCATCAACTGTCGCGCCGTCCCTTGCGGGCGGTAGGCGCGGCCCAACGAAAGGCGCAGCCGCTTCTCCAGCCATTCCTCGCTGGGCCGGTATGCCGGACTGCCGATCAACATATGCAAAGCGCGGTAGTGCGCAAGCAGGCTGCTCATGTCGCGCGGATTCGAGGGTTGAGCCAGCATCGCATTCCGCACCCTCGGCGACGGACCGGGCAGGCGGCGCGATCCGCTGCTGGTCATCATCAGAGTCAGGCTCTTCACGCGTTGCGGGTGGCGCAGCACCATCTGCTGCGCGATCATGCCGCCCATCGACGCGCCGCAGACATGGGCCGAGGCGATGCCAAGCGCCTCGAGCACACCGGCCGCGTCGTCGGCCATGTCTGCCAGGGTATAGGGCGGGCGCTGCGGCAGGCCGACCAGCTGCTTGAGTGCCGCCAGCGGAATGTTCGGCACGCCGTGCGCATCGAAGCCTTGCGACAGCCCAATGTCTCGGTTGTCGAAGCGAACCACCCGAAAGCCGCATGACACGAACTGCTGCACGAGATCTTCATGCCAGCCGACGAGTTGCATGCCGAGCCCCATGACCAGCAGCAGCGGCTCGCCGCTTGGCGAACCGTGGTCCTCGACTTCGAGCTGGAGTCCGTTGGCGGCAATCTTCATGGCGTGGTCTGGCGAGCGACGAGGCTCGAGCAATGTCTGGTAATCGGAACATGCCAAGGGCTCGGTCACGGCCTGAGGAGCCTCGCGCAGTTGCGCTTCGCCTGGAGACCCCCGCTGTGCGAGCCAGCTGGGTGGAGGACTGTCACCCCCAGGATCGCGCCCATCGCCGGCCGCACAGAAAACAGCCCCTCGCGGGCGATCAAACCGCACAGCCGCCGCGCATTCCAACCCGTCAGCGCCGCATGGCGCGCCTGGGCATGGCTGTGCCGCAGCCCGTGCACGCGGATGTCCCGGGTGGAGAATGCGGGTTGTCCACCACGGCCATGGCATCTGAGGTAACGGGCTACGGTCTCGAATGTCACCGAACACGCGACACCGCGACCACACGGTGTGGTCGCGGTGTTGCGCAGCTTGAAGGCCAACGATGGTTGGCCAGGCTTCTGGCCTACTGAACGGCGGCGAGAAACGCCTGGAGGTCAAGGATCTCCTGGGCTGTCAACAGCATGCCGCTCATGCCCCCGCTGATGTTGCCCAGGTTGCTGACCAGCATGCCTCCGGTGCCCGTCAGGTTCGTCGCGATCCCGGTGGGGTCGTAAGTGGTTCCCGCCGAATGGCAGCTTCCGCAGGCTGCGTCGTACTTCACCTTGCCAGCGGCGAAGGTTCCCGCCTGTGGTGGTGGCGGCGGTGGCGGTGGCGGCGGCGCTGCAGCGGTCGTGCACAGCGGTGCGCTTACGGCCACGACGCCGCTGCTGCAACTCGCGGTCGCGGTGCCCGTGGTCGGCGCCACGATGTCGCTCAGTGCGGCACTGCTGCCGTTCGTGCCACCCGCATAGGTCGCGCTGCATGTCGATGCTCCTTGCGACCACGTGATGGCCTGCGCAACGCAACCCGCCGGCGGCGGTGGCGGTGGCGGTGGCGGTGGCGGCGGTGGCGGCGGCGGTGGCGGTGGCGGCGGCGGCGGCGGTGGCGGCGGCGGCGCTGCAGCGGTCGTGCACAGCGGTGCGGTAACGGCCAGGACGCCGCTGCTGCAACTCGCCGTAGCGGTGCCCGTGGTCGGCGCCACGATGTCGCTCAGTGCTGCACTGCTGCCGTTCGTGCCACCGGCATAGGCCGCGCTGCACGTCGATGCCCCTTGCGACCACGTCACGGCCTGGGTGGCGCAATCCGTCGCCGGTAGCTCGACATCGACCGCGGTGGCGCTCCAGGTGCCTTCGTCACCCTTGGCCGGCCCGGTCAGGCTACCCTTGATGCTGCCGTCGACGGCAACGGTGCCGGTTGCGACGACCTTGCCCTTGTCGCCAAGGTTCACGGTCAGCTTCACAGTGCCATTGGCGTCAATCGTGCCGTGCACTTCATACCCCTTGGCGGCGGCGGCATCGTCGTCCCCGCCCGGCCTGCCGTGGCGCTTCGCGGCACGATACTCCGCGACCAGCACACTCATCGCCGATCGGTATTCGGTCATGCGCAGATCGAACTTGGTCTTGAATGTCGCCAGCGCTTCCTTCTGCGCGGCGCTGGGCTCGCGACTGCCGCGTACTGCGCCGTTCGCCAGTGCAAGCTTCAGCTCCGCGGAGAGCACCTTGATGTCTGCACGCAGCGCAAGCTTCAGGGCCTTGCGGTCGGCTTCGAAGTTCTTCTTCAGGTCCTCTTCAGGGGGCACGCTCGGCATCGCATCGGGAAAGAGACGCCCTTCGACTCTCGGTGACGCCGTCGTCCTCGCGTTCGCCCTTCAGTTCCATCCTCCCGGTGATGGCCAGGCCGGCATTGGGGCCGCTGTTGATCTGTGCGGCAAAGGTGTAGTTCAAGGCCTGCGCCTCGAACTTGTCCATCTTGCTGCCGGACGGCATTTCGGTCCTGACCGACAGAATCGTCGCGCTCTCGCTCACCAGCACCGACGACGGCTGTTCGTTGAGGGCCGAACCGTTGTCGCCACCGCAGCCGAACAGCAGGGCCACCGCGACGCCGAGGGTCGACGCTCGAAAGTACGTTCTAGCAACTGACTTCTGGTACATGAATCACTCCTGGCACACGATTGCAATGAACCTCAGCCAAGGTCGGTGCATCATGTGTGCGCACACCGCTTTGTCGAACGTTGCCACGACTGAGGGTCGCGTCCGATGAGTCTCACCAATCTTCCTGAGCGCCACCGGTAAGCGGGGTTCTACGCATGTCGAACCAGTAAGTCCGTGCGACACCGTACGCTGCCTAGACGCGAGAGGAAGGTGCTGCCAGTTGCAGCCCGAAACGGGTCGAAGTGACGGATCCCGCGCCGTTGCTCGTTCTCCGCGGGTTTCAGAGCGGCCGATCGCCGTGCCTTCGAGGCCGCATGCAGGGGTTCGAGAAGCTGGAACTCTTTTGTGTGTCGAAATGTTGGCGTTGCCCCTGCACGAGTGCTTCAAAGCAGGGCGTCGCGCCGACATGCAGGGTGAAGGCGCGCTTGCCGTGCGCGGGACCACGGCATGGCGAGGCGCGACGTGGCGCGTGATCTGCCTGGAGTTCCTGGCGGCAGACATCGTGCAGCGGACAGCGCACGGCGAGCAGGCGATTGAGCTGAACGTCAGGCGGTTACTGGCGGTGACCCCGCTGCCGCAAGAGGTGCTCACGAAGTGTGGCGCCTAAAAATGGCCCGACCATACTGCACGATCAGGCCTGAATTGAGCCCACGATGGGTGAACTGAGAATGGCCCTATCGGGCTGCAGCCCTCCTGGCGCGGGGCTTCCCAAGAAGTAGGGCCCTTCACTGGGAAGGGCTCTGATTGGCTGGCGGAGTCGGTGGGATTCGAACCCACGAAGCAGGTTTTGCCCGCTTACTCCCTTAGCAGGGGAGCACCTTCGGCCACTCGGTCACGACTCCAGCACGAAGCGCGATTCTAGTCGCACCAACGCCGCGGACTCAGGCGGCCGCCTGCTCGAGTCCGAACGCCTTGTGGAGCGCGCGCACCGCGAGTTCCATGTACTTCTCGTCGATCACGACGCTGGTCTTGATCTCGCTCGTGGAGATCATCTGGATGTTGATGCCCTCCTCGCTCAGCGTGCGGAACATCGTGCTCGCGACGCCGACGTGCGAGCGCATGCCGATGCCGACGATGCTGACCTTGCAGATCTTCGGGTCGCCGGTCACCTGTGCTGCGCCGGTGACGGGTTGCACCTTCGTCTTCAGCAGGTCGAGCGTGCGCGCGTAGTCGTTGCGGTGCACGGTGAAGGAGAAATCGGTCTTGCCGTCGTGCGAGACGTTCTGGATGATCACGTCGATGTCGATGTTCGCGTCGGCCACCGGCCCCAGGATCTGGTAGGCGATGCCCGGTCTGTCGGGCACGCCGAGCAGGCTGACCTTGGCTTCATCGCGGCTGAAGGCGATGCCCGAGACGAGGGCTTGTTCCATGTTGACGTCTTCCTCAAAGGTGATCAGGGTGCCCGAGCGCGACTCCTCGTCGATCGCGATGTCCCAGGGCGTGAAACTCGACAGCACGCGCAGCGGCACGTGGTACTTGCCGGCAAACTCGACCGACCGGATCTGCAGCACCTTGGAGCCGAGGCTGGCCATCTCCAGCATCTCCTCGAAGCTGATCGTGCGCAGACGACGTGCTTCGGGGACGATGCGCGGATCGGTGGTGTAGACGCCGTCCACGTCGGTGTAGATCAGGCACTCGGCGGCCTTCATGGCGGCGGCCACCGCCACGGCCGAGGTGTCGGAGCCGCCGCGCCCGAGCGTGGTGACGTTGCCGTCGGGATCAACGCCCTGGAAGCCGGTGATGATCACCACCTTGCCCTGCGCCAGGTCGCTGCGCACGCGCCCATCGTCGATGCTCGCGATGCGCGCCTTGGTGTAGGCCGTGTCGGTCGTGATGGGCACCTGCCAGCCGGCATAGCTGACCGAAGGCATGCCCTCGGCCTGCAGGGCGATGGCGAGCAAGCCCACCGACACCTGTTCCCCGGTGGCGGCGATCATGTCGAGCTCGCGCGAAAGCTCCGGCGTCGACTTCTCGGGCGAGAGTTCCTTCGCCAGGCCGAGCAGGCGATTGGTCTCGCCGCTCATCGCGGAGGGCACCACCACCATCTGGTGACCTGCACGCGCCCACTTGGCGACACGCTTGGCGACGTTGCGGATGCGTTCGGTCGAGCCCATCGAAGTGCCGCCGTACTTGTGAACGATGAGTGCCATGGTGAGAGTTCAGGCTGCGTCGGACGCGGGTCGCAAGTCGCCCCGCAAGAGCCATGATTTTACATGCTGCGCCGCACCAATCCTCCGCAGACGGTTCCGCCGCGTTCAGCACCCGTCGGGCAGCCAGTCGAGACTGGCCTGCCTCACACCCTTGGCGGCGACGGCTCGCGCATCGATACCCAGACCCGGAACGTAGATCAGTTGCTCGCCGCAGTAGACCAACGGACCGTCGCGCGCCCAGGCCGGTACCGCATTCGACTGGAATTGCTTCTTCAGGCTGCGCGCCGGCCTGCCGGGTGCCTGCTGGAACTGCTCCCCACCGCAGCGCTCGGCGAGGCGGAGCCCGCTCAGCAGCGTCATTGCCACCCCGCCAGATTCGACACGCTGCACGCGCAGCCGTCCCCCCCAACCCGGCAGCGGGTAGGTGCCGCTCCGCGTCAGGCTGAACGTTCCGGCCCTGCCGGAGACCGACACGGCTTGCGGGGACTTCTCGGCCCGGCAAATCAGTTGTCCGCGATAGCGTCGCAGCGCGAAGCCGGCGACGAGCCACTGCGCCGGCGCCCGGGCCGGAAGTTCCGTCATGAGGCGTCGAATCGTCGCGGCCGTTGCCGTGGTTCCCGTCCGTGCCTTCAACCAGGCGCGCAGCAGGTTGCTACGCCGGGCGGGCGAGAGCCGGGACCACTCTGCGATGTCGAGGCCACGCGCATCGACGATGCGCGCCGCGTCGATGGCAGCCAGCTCGTCGGCACAGTGCTGAGCTTCGAGCGCCCAGCCTGCCGTCGTCGCCAGTGCGCCCTCGGCCTGCGGAAACGCCGCAACCAGCGCGGGCCAGACATCGAGGCGCAGGCGATTGCGCGCGAAGCGCCGATCGGCGTTGCTGTCGTCCTCGACGTGATGCAGCCGGTGCCGGCGTGCATAGGCGGCGATGCTGGCGGACGAGACCTGCAGCCACGGTCGCATCCAGGTGATGCCTTCGCGCTCGATCACCTGCGGCATCGCGGCCAGGCCGGCGACGCCCGCGCCACGCAGTGCCTGCAGCAGCACGGTCTCGGCCTGGTCTTGCCGATGGTGCGCAAGCAGCACGACGGAAGCTTCGTGCGCAAGGGCCATCTCGCGCAGCGCGGCGTAGCGAGCGCGGCGCGCCCAGGCCTCGACGCTGTCGCCGCGCGCCGGTCGGCCGGCGAGGCGGCGATGGTCGAAGGCCAGCGGCAGGCCACGTGCGGCCCGGCGGCGACACACTTGTTCGCAATGCGCCAGCCATTCGTCGGCACGCGTGCTGAGGCCGTGGTGCACGTGCAGCGCAACGACCCGCAGTCCCAAACCGGCCGCCGCAGCCAGCGCCGCATGGAGCAGCGCGCTGGAATCGCGCCCGCCGCTGTAGGCCACAGCAACGCAAGGCGCTAACGGCATGAGCTCAGTCGGCGTTGGGCCGCTCCAGAACCGGCCGAACGCCTCCCCGGGAAGCCGCGAAACAATCGTGCAGGGGGAGCCGCACTCAATGCTTCTTGGTGTCGCTGAACCGGCCGTAGGACTGCAGCCGCTCGTAGCGCCGCTGCAGAAGTTCCTTCGTGCCGAGGTCGCTCACCTGGCGCAGCGCGTCGTTGAGTGCGCGCTTGAGGTAGGCCGCCATCTGCTTGATGTCGCGCTGCGCCCCGCCGACCGGCTCGCTGACGATCTTGTCGATCAGTCCGAGTGCCTTCAACCGGTGCGCCGTGATGCCCAGCGCCTCGGCGGCGTCGGCGGCGCGCTCCGCGGTCTTCCACAGGATCGATGCGCAGCCCTCGGGCGAGATCACCGCGTAGACGGAGTACTGCAGCATCAGCACCTGATCGCCGATGCTGATCGCCAGCGCGCCGCCCGAGCCCCCTTCCCCGATGATCGTCGTGATGATCGGCACCTCGAGCTGCGCCATCTCGAAGATGTTGCGACCGATCGCTTCCGACTGGTTGCGTTCCTCGGCGCCGATGCCCGGATACGCGCCTGGCGTGTCGACGAAGGTGAACAAGGGCAGGCCGAACTTCTCCGCCAGCTTCATCAGTCGCAGTGCCTTGCGGTAGCCCTCGGGCCGCGACATTCCGAAATTGCGCGTGCCGCGCTCCTTCGTGTCGCGCCCCTTCTGGTGGCCGAGCACCATGCAGGCCTGGCCATTGAAGCGCGCCAGCCCGCCGACGATCGACTGGTCGTCGGCGAAGTGACGGTCGCCATGCAACTCCTGGAAGTCGGTGAAGATCTCGCCGACATAGTCCAGCGTGTACGGCCGCTGCGCGTGGCGCGCGATCTGCGTCACCTGCCAGGGGGACAGGCTCGCGTAGATGTCCTTCGTGAGTTGCAGGCTCTTCTTGCCGAGGCGATCGATCTCGTCGGAGATGTCGACGGCCGATTCACTCTGCACATAGCGCAGGTCCTCGATCTTCGTCTCGAGGTCGGCGATCGGTTGCTCGAAATCCAGGAAGTGTCGTTTGCTCATGCAGCTCAATCCTGAAGTCCCGCGGGTCGGGGAATCTGCGCCGGATCGTGGCGCAACGGTGAACCACGTTCGTCGCGAGATGAGCGACTCTCAAGGAAACGCCGGGCCGCCCCAAGTTTCCTTGCACCCCCTCGGGGGGGCGGACGCCGTGAGGCGGCGGCCTTGGGGGCACTCAATAGGCCACCGGCAGGGGGTCGAGGCTGCGCCAAATGTACCATGTGGCCACCGAGCAAAACGGCGCCCAGGCGTCGCCCACCTCGCGCGCTTCGGCGCGCGAGACGGGCTCGCCGCTGAAGTAGTTGACGCTGATTCCCTTGAGCAGGCCAACGTCGTCCAGGGGCAGCACGTTGGGGCGCATCAGGTGGAAGATGAGGAACATCTCGGCCGTCCAGCGGCCGATGCCGCGGATGGCGACGAGTTCGTCGACGATCGCCTCGTCGCTCATCTGCTGCCACTGGCGCACGTGCACCGTCCCCTTCTCGAAGTGACGGGCGAGATCCGAGAGGTACTCGACCTTGCGCGCCGACAGCCCCGCGGCGCGCATGCGCGGGGCGTCGATCGCAAGCACGGCGGACGGCTTCAAGGATTGCGAGGAACCCTCGACGAGCGCGGCGAAACGCTCCCACACCGTCTGCGCGGCCTTGACCGAGATCTGCTGGCCGACCACCGAGCGTGCGAGCGTGGTAAACGCGTCGCCACGGCTCTGCAGCCGGCCTTCGGCAAAGCGTGGGATGAGCTTGCGCATCACGCGATCGCGCTTCGCGAGATGCTTGCAGGCATCGTCCCAGTAGTCGGGGGTGACGGTGCGCGACATGTTTCAGACGGCGGCCATCCGCATCAGGCCTTCACCCAGACCGTTCCCTGCGCCGAGTCCTTGAGTTCGACGCCCTGTGCCGCCAACTCATCGCGAATCGCATCGGCGAGCGCGAAGTCGCGCGCCTTCTTCGCGGCGGCACGCGCCGCGATGCGCTCGCCAATCGCCGCATCGTCGAGTCCCGCGCCGGCCTGCAGGAAAGCGCGCGGCGACTGGGTGAGCAGGCCAAGCGTCGCGCCCAGGCCCTGGAGCAGCGCAGCCGTCTCGCCCGAACCGCTGCGGTTGACCTCGCCGGCCAGTTCGAACAGCACGGCGACGGCCTCGGGCGTACCGAAGTCGTCGTTCATCGCGGCGCGAAAGGCGGCCGCCTGCGGCTGCGCCCAGTCGATCGCCGAGGCCGCGGGCGCCGGCACGCTGTCGAGCGCGGTGTAGAGGCGGCGCAGCGCGCTGCGTGCGTCGTCGATGTTCGCGTCGGAAAAGTTGAGCGGGCTTCGGTAGTGCGTGCGCAGGAAGAAGAAGCGCAGTGTCTCGCCGTCGTAGCGTGCCAGCACGTCGCGGATGGTGAAGAAGTTGCCCAGCGACTTCGACATCTTCTCGTTGTCGAGGTTGAGCAGACCGTTGTGCATCCAGACGTTCGCGAAGCGCCCTCCCCCGCTGGCGCCTTCGCTCTGCGCGATCTCGTTCTCGTGGTGCGGAAAGGCGAGGTCCATGCCGCCGCCGTGAATGTCGAAGTGTTCCCCGAGCAGCGCCTTGCACATCGCCGAACATTCGATGTGCCAGCCCGGCCGGCCGCGCCCGAAGGGGCTGTCCCACTTGGCATCGTCGGGTTCGCTCTCCTTGGCCGCCTTCCACAGCACGAAGTCGAGCGGATCCTGCTTGCCGCCGAGAACGGCGACGCGTTCGCCGGCCCTGAGCTGGTCGAGTGACTTGCCCGACAGCTTGCCGTAGCCGGGGAACTTGCGCACCGCGAAGTTCACGTCGCCATCGGGTGCGCGATAGGCCAGCCCCTTCGCCTCGAGCGTGCCGATCATCGAAAGCATGCCCGCAACATGCTCGGTCGCGCGGGGTTCGAAGGTCGGCGGCTCGATACCGAGTGCGGTGACGTCCGCGTGCATCGCCTCGGTCATCTCGGTCGTCAGTTGCTTGATCGGGATGCCACGCTCCAGCGAGCGCTTGATGATCTTGTCGTCGATGTCGGTGATGTTGCGCACGTAGGTGACGCGATAGCCCAGCGTCCTGAGCCAGCGGCTGACGACGTCGAAGGCAATCAGGAAGCGTGCATGTCCGACGTGGCAGAGGTCGTAGATCGTGATGCCGCAGACGTACATGCGCACGTGGTTCGGCTCGATGGGCGTGAAGACTTCGACCGTCCTGGACAGCGTGTTGTGGATGCGCAGATTCATTGGCATCGGTTCGCCTGTCGGCGGCGCGGCCGGTGGCGACCGGCGCGGGCTGGGAGGAGACATTCCGGGGTGGTCGGGCCCTCGCCGCGACCGTCATCACGGGGTCACGCGCAGCAGGCAACAGCGAGGGCTCAATTACAATCGACTCAGTATAGCGGCGGCCCCTCGAGGCCCCGCTGCGCGTCTTCCCCAATGGCTGCCGGGCAGCCTCGCCGGAGCTTCATGAACCGCTTGCGCTCGATCGCCGGCCCCGTGCTGGCCCTGCTGTTGTCTGCCGCGGCGACGCATGCGCGTGCGGACGAGGTGGCCGAGGTGAATCAGCTCGTCAAGGCTGGCCAGGCGACCGAGGCGATGGCCAAGCTCGACCAGTTCCTGGCCGTCAAGCCGAAGGACCCGCAGCTTCGTTTCCTGAAGGGCGTGATGCTGGCCGACAGCAAGCGCACGGCCGATGCGCTGGCCGTCTTCACTTCGCTCAACGAGGACTACCCCGAGCTGCCCGAGCCGTACAACAACCTTGCCGTGCTCCATGCCGGTCTGGGAGACTACGAAAAGGCGCGTGCCGCCCTCGAATCAGCCGTTCGCGGCAACCCGAACTACGCGACCGCCTGGGAGAACCTCGGCGACGTGTATGCCCGGCTGGCCGCCCAGGCCTATTCGCGTGCGCTCGCTCTGGATGCAGCGAACGCAGCCCTGCCGCCGAAGCTGGCACAGCTGCGCACGCTGTTCACGAGCAACCCTCCCGCGGCGCCGGAGGCAGCGCCGGGGCGTGCTGCGAAGTCCGCTGCGCCTTGACGCGATCGGCGCGTCATCGCCGAAGCGAAGCCTCGCCCGTCGCGGCGAGGCCCCTATCTCTCAATCACTCAAGGAGTCCGCATGAGATCGAATTTCTCCCACCTCCAGGCAGGCAGGAGCATCGTGGCCCTGACGCTGGCGCTCGCCGTCTGCCTTCCGGCGTGGGCGCAGAAGGTCAAGCTCGCGACGACGATGGGTGACATCGTGATCGAACTCGACGCCGCGAAGGCGCCGAAGTCGGTCGACAACTTCGCCCAGTACGTGAAGTCCGGACATTACGACGGCACGGTATTCCATCGCGTGATCGACAACTTCATGATCCAGGGCGGCGGCATGACGGCCGACCTGAAGCAGAAGCCGACCCGCCCGCCGATTCCTCTCGAGAGTCGCAACGGACTGAACAACGTGCGTGGCAGCGTCGCGATGGCGCGCACCAGCGACCCGAATTCGGCCACGGCGCAGTTCTTCATCAGCGTCAAGGACAACGCCTTCCTCGACGCCGCGAATTCCCGCGACGGCAATGGCTACGCCGTCTTCGGCAAGGTCGTCTCCGGCATGGACGTCGTCGACAAGATCCGCGCCGTACCGACGGGCCCGGGCGATGTGCCGCTGCAGCCCGTCACCATCAAGACCGCCACCCTGGAGAAGTGAAATGCCGCAACTGATCGATCTGAAGACGAGCCTGGGCATGATCCGCATCGAGCTCGACGATGTCAAGGCGCCCAACTCGGCGCGCAATTTCGCCGACTACGTCCGCAAGGGCCACTACGACGGCACCGTGTTTCACCGCGTCATCAAGGGCTTCATGGTCCAGGGCGGCGGCTTCGCGCCCGGCATGAAGCAGAGGCCCGTCGGCGCGCCGATCGAGAACGAAGCCAACAACGGCCTGAAGAACCGCCACTACTCGCTGGCGATGGCGCGCACCTCCGACCCGCATTCGGCAACCGCGCAGTTCTTCATCAACACGACCGACAACGCCTTCCTCGACCACAAGGCCGAGACCGCGCAGGGCTGGGGCTATGCGGTGTTCGGCAAGGTCGTCTCCGGCACCGAGGTGGTCGATGCGATCGAGGGCGTGGCCACGGGCAACCGCGGCGGCCACGGCGACGTGCCGCTCGAGGACGTGCTGATCGTCTCGGCCGCGCTGGTGTAGCGCGCGTGTCCGGGCCGACGATTCCCGCGCTGCCCGGCGTGCATGAATTCGCGGCGCCGCCGCAGTGGTCGCGGATCGACTTCATCTCCGACCTGCACCTCGCGCCCGACATGCCGCAGACCTGCGAAGCCTGGGAAGCGTATCTGCTGGCCACGCCGGCCGATGCGATCTTCATCCTCGGCGACCTGTTCGACGCCTGGATCGGCGACGACGGCCGGCACCACGGATTCGAAGCGCGCTGCACCGCTGTGCTGACGCAGGCGGCACGCCGATGCCACGTCGCGTTCATGGCGGGCAATCGCGACTTCCTCGTCGGCAGGGAGATGCTGGACGCCTGTGGGGTCATCGACCTGCCCGACCCAACCGTCCTGCTGGCGTTCGGCCAGCGCGTGCTGCTGTCACACGGCGACGCGCTCTGCCTGTCCGACACCGCGTATCAGCAGTACCGAGCCTGGGTGCGCAGTCCGCAGTGGCAGGCGGCAGCGCTCGCGCTTTCGCTGAGTGAGCGCCGCGACGTGGCGGCCAGGATGCGCCATGCGAGTGAACGACGCAACGCGAACGGCGAGGCTTCGGCAGCATCGGTCGACATAGACCCTGCCGCCGCCCTCGCATGGATGGATCAGACCTCGACCACGGTGCTGGTCCACGGCCACACCCACCGGCCCGGCAGCACGCAGATGGCGGCCGATCGGATGCGCCATGTCCTCAGCGACTGGCACCTCGACCCCGCGGGCTCGCGGCCACGCGCCGAAGTACTGCGCCTCACGCGCGACGGCTTCGCCAGACTGTCGCCGGCGCAGGCCATGCGAGCTCCGCCGCCCTCGTGATCGCGCGCTGGTGGCGTGCGCTGCGCCAGCGCCGCGACGCGCGGACGCTGGCGCGGCGCGCAATTCCGGATCAGCTCTGGGCGCTGACGCTGGCGCGCTTTCCGTTCCTCGCGCTGCGCTCGAGCGAGGACCTGCACCAGCTGCGCAAGATGGCCACCTTCTTCCTCGCACGCAAGGAGTTCACCGCCCCGGGCGACTCGCCCGTCACCGACGAGATGGCCGTCGCCGTGGCAGCACAGGCCTGCCTGCCGGTACTCAAGCTCGGTCTCGACTGGTACGACGGCTTCGTCGGCATCGTCATCCACCCGGACGCAGTGTGGGCCCGCCGCGAGCACGTCGACGAGATCGGTGTCGTGCACGAGTTCGACGAGGAGCTTGCCGGCGAGGCGATGGACGGCGGACCCTTGATGCTGTCGTGGCGCGACGTCGCCGACGCCGGCGAATCCGCCGAGTGGGGCTACAACGTCGTCATTCACGAGTTCGCGCACGTCCTCGACATGCGCGACGGCGTGGCCGACGGCAGGCCCCCGTTGCCGAGTCGCGCCGAGCGTGCCCGCTGGGCGGCGGTGCTGGCGGCCCACTACGACGCACTGTGCGCCCAGGTGGACGCCGACGAGGAGACCCTTCTCGATCCCTACGCCGCGCAGTCACCGGACGAATTCTTCGCCGTCGCGAGCGAGACCTTCTTCGTCGCTCCGCTGGAGTTCCGCACGGAGCACCCGGCGTTGTACGAACTGCTCGCCGGCTTCTACCGGCAGGATCCCGCCAGCACGGCTCGGTAGCGCTGAAAGCGACAGAGACCCGAAGGCCCCTGACGCTTTCGGAAGCTCGAAGACGCGCTCAGGTCGTCGTCGCCGGCTCGGCCTTCGGCCGGTCGCTCTTTCGCGTCGGCTGGATGTCGAGCAGCACCGCGCCGTCGGCATCGACGTCGACCGTCAGGCGGCCCCCGTCGACGAGCCGGCCGAACAGCAACTCGTCGGCGAGCGCGCGGCGAACCGTATCCTGGATCAGGCGCTGCATCGGCCGCGCACCCATCAGCGGATCGAAGCCCTTCTTCGCCAGGTGCTTGCGCAAGGTGTCCGTGAACGTGACATCGACCTTCTTCTCCGCCAGCTGACTCTCGAGTTCGAGCAGGAACTTGTCGACCACGCGCAGGATGACTTCCTCGTCGAGGGCCTTGAAGCTGACCGTCGCGTCGAGCCGGTTGCGGAACTCCGGCGTGAACAGCCGCTTGATGTCGGCCATCTCGTCGCCCTGCTCACGCTTGGTCGTGAATCCGATCGTCGCCTTGTTCATCGTCTCGGCGCCCGCATTGGTCGTCATGATGATGATGACGTTGCGGAAGTCGGCCTTGCGCCCGTTGTTGTCGGTCAGCGTGCCGTGGTCCATCACCTGCAGAAGCACGTTGAACACGTCGGGGTGCGCCTTCTCGATTTCGTCGAGCAGCAGCACGGCATGCGGCTTCTTGCTGATCGCTTCGGTCAGCAGCCCGCCCTGGTCGAAGCCCACATAGCCGGGCGGTGCGCCGATCAGCCGGCTCACCGCGTGGCGCTCCATGTACTCGCTCATGTCGAAGCGGATCAGCTCGATGCCGAGGATGTAGGCCAGTTGCTTGGCCGCCTCGGTCTTGCCGACGCCGGTCGGGCCGCTGAACAGGAAGGCACCGATCGGCTTGTCCGGCTTGCCCAGACCCGAGCGCGCCATCTTGATCGCCGACGCGAGCGCGTCGAGCGCGGGATCCTGGCCGAACACGACGCTCTTCAGGTCACGGTCGAGGCTCTTCAACTTGCCGCGGTCGTCGCTGGACACGCTGGCCGGCGGGATGCGCGCAATCTTGGCGACGATGTCCTCGACCTCGAGGCGGGTGATCGTCTTCTTCTGCTTGTTCTTCGGCAGGATGCGCTGCGCCGCCCCGGCTTCGTCGATGACGTCGATCGCCTTGTCGGGCAGGTGCCGATCGTTGATGAACTTGGCCGACAACTCGGCCGCGGCGACCAGCGCACCGAGTGCGTACTTGACGCTGTGATGTTCCTCGAAGCGCGACTTCAGGCCCTTCAGGATTTCCACCGTCTGCTCGATCGAGGGTTCGACGACATCGATCTTCTGGAAGCGGCGCGACAGCGCGGCGTCCTTCTCGAAGATGCCGCGATACTCGGCGAACGTCGTCGCACCGATGCACTTCATCGCACCGGTGGAAAGGGCGGGCTTGAGCAGGTTGCTGGCGTCGAGCGTTCCGCCGGACGCGGCGCCGGCGCCGATCAGCGTGTGGATCTCGTCGATGAACAGGATCGCGTGCGGCAGATCCTTCAGGTTCTTCAGCACGCCCTTCAAGCGCTGCTCGAAGTCGCCGCGGTACTTGGTGCCGGCCAGCAGCGCCCCCATGTCGAGCGAATAGACGGTGGCACTGGCCAGGATCTCCGGCACGTCGGACTGCGTGATCCGCCAGGCCAGGCCCTCGGCGATGGCGGTCTTTCCGACCCCTGCCTCCCCCACCAACAGCGGATTGTTCTTGCGTCGGCGGCACAGGATCTGGATCACCCGCTCGACCTCGTGCTCGCGGCCGATCAGCGGGTCGATCTTGCCGTCGCGGGCGAGCTGGTTCAGGTTCTGCGTGAACTGATCGAGCGGCGACGCCTTGCCGTCGCCTTCTTCCTTCTCGCCCTCGGCCGCCGCGCCGCTGTTGGCCTTCGTCGGCTCGGCCGGATCCGACTTCTTGATGCCGTGCGCGATGAAATTCACGACGTCGAGCCGGGTCACGCCCTGCTGGTGCAGGTAGTACACCGCATGCGAGTCCTTCTCGCCGAAGATCGCCACCAGCACGTTGGCACCCGTCACCTCCTTCTTGCCGCTGCCGGTGGACTGCACGTGCATGATCGCGCGCTGGATCACGCGCTGGAAGCCCAGCGTCGGTTGCGTGTCGACCTCGTCGGCGCCACCCACGGTGGGCGTGTTCTCCTTGACGAACTGCACCAGGCTCTTGCGCAGCTCCTCGATGTTCGCGGAGCAGGCACGCAGCACTTCGGCGGCCGACGGGTTGTCGAGCAGCGCCAGCAGCAGGTGCTCGACAGTGATGAACTCGTGGCGTTGCTGGCGCGCCTCGACGAACGCCATGTGAAGGCTGACTTCAAGCTCTTGCGCAATCATGCGGCCTCCAGGATGCATTGCAGGGGGTGTCCGCCGCGACGCGCAGCGGTGGCCACCGACTCGACCTTGGTGGCAGCCACATCCTTGGTGAAGACGCCACAGACGCCACGCCCTTCGTGATGGATCTTCAGCATGATTTGAGTGGCCGTTTCCAGATCGTGATTGAAGTATTCCTGCAGGACCATGACCACGAACTCCATCGGGGTGTAGTCGTCGTTGAGCAGCACCACCTGATACAGGCGAGGTGGTTCGGTCCTCGCCGCCTGGCGCTCGACCACGACACTGCCCTGCCCTTCGCCAGGCAGCGTGACGGCGGGTTGCGGAACCGGAACCCCGGGCTTGTCTACGGACATGGGGTCATTCTATCGACTTGAGGCAAGACAGTTCACTGCCAGACATGTTGAGCCCGCGGCGCAAAGCACAAGCCCTGAATTGCATTGCGAGCCGACCGCATTTCGGCGCCGGAAAGCTGGTTGCCGGCCCACCGCCTGCCCTGCACCGCACAGCCACACGTCAGCCTTGACAGCCGAAAACGGGCTGCCCAGAATCCTTGCGGCAAGTAGGGGCGAAGGAGACCATCATGGCACTCGGTACGGTCAAGTGGTTCAGCGATTCCAAGGGATTCGGCTTCATCCAGCCCGAGGACGGCGGGGACGACGTCTTCGCGCACTTTTCCGCAATCCAGATGGACGGTTTTCGCACGCTCAGGCAAGGCGGCCGGGTCAGCTTCGAGTTGGCAGAAGGTCCGAAGGGGCAAATGGCACACAACATCTTCCCTGTCGATGAGCCGGGACCTTCCGGGGCCAGCGGGGACACCGAGTCCACCGCACCCCTCTCGCGGCCCGACGCGATCCCTCAGTGAGCCGACTCGTCGGGTCGGGTTGACGCCGACGCCGGCGCGAGCGACGCGACGCAGGGCGGGGTGAACGGAGCGCGCACCACCTGCAACGTGACGTGCACGATGTCGAAGCGCTCGTGCAGTTCCCGCGTCGCCTGCTGCAGGAACGCGTCGTCGGCCTGTGCGTGCGGCATCACGAGATGGGCAGTCAGCGCGGTGTCCGTCGTGCCCATGGCCCAGACATGCAGGTCGTGCACGTCGACGACGCCCGGCAGAGCCTCGAGCACGGCCTGAACGGCGTGCATATCGACACCCTCCGGCACGCCGTCGAACAGCAGGTGCAACGACTGCCTGAACAGGCTCCAGGTGCCGATCACGATCACGGCAACGATCACGAGGCTCGTCACCGGGTCGAGCCATGACCAGCCCAGCCACAGCGCCAGCCCGCCGGCGATCACGACGCCGGCCGAGACCAGCGCATCGGCGGCCATGTGCAGGAAGGCTCCACGCACGTTCAGGTCATGTTCACGGCCACGCACGAAGAGCAGCGCCGTGACCGAGTTGACGACGATGCCGACCGCCGCCACCGCCATGATCGTCACGCCGGCAACAGGCTGGGGCGAGCCGAGCCGCTGCACCGCCTCCAGCGCGAGGGAACCCGCCGCCACGAGCAGCAGCAGCGCGTTGACGAAGGCGGCAACGATGCCGGCACGCTTCCAGCCATAGGTGTGGCGAGCATCGGGCCGCAGCCGGCCCGCCAGCGCGCCGCCCCAGGCCAGCACCAGCCCGGCGACGTCGCTCAGGTTGTGCCCCGCGTCGGCGAGCAGTGCCAGCGAGTCGACCTTCCAGCCGTAGAAGGCCTCGATCGCGACAAACGCCGCATTCAGCCCGATGCCGATGGCGAACGCCCTGTCGAAGCGGGCTGGACCATGGCCGCCGCTGGCGTTCATCGTCGCACTGCCCGCGCACTCGGGAGCGCCTCTGCCGCGGTCGAGTTCATGCTGAACAAGAGTCGATCTCCGGGACGTCTGACATCGCGCTGCGGCTCGCGTCGCTGCCCGACGGGACGTCAGTATGGCGCACTGCACGTCGCGGGGCGGAGGGACTGGCGGCAGGGGCCGACAAGCTTCTCGGGATCGGTTCCGTCACCGCCGTGCGGCGAAGGCGGCTCACAATCGCATCTACCCTTCCCAATCCCATGGATGCACTGGGCCGGCGCGAAAGGCCGCCCCGGCATCGATCGGATGAACTGACGGAGCACACATGGCCACCAGGAAGATGGCGATCATCGCCAGCAAGGGGGCGCTGGACATGGCCTACCCGCCGCTGATCCTCGCGTCCACCGCCGCGGCGCTAGGCTGGGAAGTCCAGATCTTCTTCACCTTCTACGGCCTGCAGTTGCTGCGCAAGGACCTGAGCGGCATCGCGATCAGCCCGCTGGCGAACCCGGCCATGCCGATGCCGGTGCCGATGCCGGTCGTCGTGGCCGCGCTACCCGGCATGGAGGCGATGGCCACGAAGATGATGAAGGCCAAGATGAAGAAGAAGGGAGTCGCCTCGCTCGAGGAACTGCGCGCGTTGTGCCAGGAGGCCGGCGTCAAGTTCATCGCCTGCCAGATGACGGTAGACCTGTTCGACTTCGACGGAAGCGACTTGATCGCCGGCATTGAATGCGGCGGCGCCGCGACGTTCCTGGAATTCGCCGGCGAGACCGATGTCTGCCTGTTCATCTGAGGCGGCGACAACGCACAGACGCTGCCGCAAAGCAAGAGCCCCTGGATGCAGCCGCGCTACCCAGGGGACCGCACGGCGTCATGAAACGCCGTGGAACGAGATCACATGTGGTCGATCATCACCTGTCCGAAACCGGAACACGAGACCTGCGTGGCGCCGTCCATCAGGCGCGCGAAGTCGTAGGTCACCTTCTTCGAGAGGATCGACTTCTCCATCGAACGAATGATCAGGTCGGCCGCCTCGATCCAGCCCATGTGGCGCAGCATCATCTCGGCGGACAGGATTTCCGAGCCGGGGTTGACGTAGTCCTTGCCGGCATACTTCGGCGCGGTACCGTGGGTGGCTTCGAACATCGCGATCGAATCGCTCAGGTTGGCGCCGGGAGCGATGCCGATCCCACCGACCTGGGCAGCCAGCGCGTCCGACACGTAGTCGCCGTTCAGGTTCAGCGTCGCGATCACCGAGTACTCGGCCGGGCGGAGCAGGATCTGCTGCAGGAATGCGTCGGCGATCACGTCCTTGACCACGATGTCCTTGCCGGACTTCGGGTTCTTGAACTTGCACCAGGGGCCGCCGTCGATCGGCTTGGCGCCGAACTCCCTCTCGGCGAGCGCGTAGCCCCAGTCGCGGAAGCCCCCTTCCGTGAACTTCATGATGTTGCCCTTGTGCACCAGCGTGACGCTCGACTTGTCGTTGTCGATCGCGTACTGGATCGCCTTGCGCACGAGGCGCTCGGTACCTTCGCTGGACACCGGCTTGATCCCGATGCCCGAGGTGTTCGGGAAGCGGATCTTCGTGACGCCGAAGTCATCCTGCAGGACCTTGATCAGGCGTCTGGCCTTCTCGCTGCCGGACTCGAACTCGATGCCGGCGTAGATGTCTTCCGAGTTCTCGCGGAAGATGATCATGTTGGTCTTCTCGGGCTCTTTCACCGGCGACGGAACGCCCTTGAAGTACTGGATCGGCCGCAGGCAGACGTAAAGGTCGAGTTGCTGGCGCAACGCGACGTTGAGCGAGCGGATGCCGCCCCCCACGGGAGTCGTCAGCGGCCCCTTGATCGAGACCACGTAGTCCTTCAGCACGGCCAGAGTCTCCTCCGGCAACCAGACGTCGGGCCCGTAGATCTTGGTCGACTTCTCTCCGGCGTAGATCTCCATCCAATGGATCTGCTTCTTGCCGGCGTAGGCCTTGGCGACCGCGGCGTCGACCACCTTGATCATTACCGGCGTGATGTCGAATCCCGTGCCGTCTCCCTCGATGTAGGGAATGATCGGCTGGTCGGGCACGTTGAGCGAAAAGTCGGCGTTGACGGTGATCTTCTGCCCGCCCGCGGGCACCTTGATGTGCTGGTACATGTCCAATTGGCTCCGGTGAAATGACTCGTCTCGTGAGCCGCGCTCGGGGTCGCGCGACTGGTGCTTCGATTCTATGTCAGCGTCCCTGTCAATCCTTTGACGAGCGGCAGCGCTATCGTCGTGTTGCCCCGGCCGGGACGGGGCCGGCACGATCCACTCCTGATCGCGATCTGCCGCGCTCAGTGCTGAAGGCACCAGGCGCCCGAGGCGCCCTCCATGCCGTGCCAGAGCGCCCAGACTGCGCCGGCAGCGAGCATCGCGCCGGCGATTCGGAGCGCCGCCGTCTGCGGCATGCGCGACAGCCTGTCCCACAGGAACGGCACACCGGCCAGGCCCGGCGCCGAGCCGACACTGAACGCCGCCATCACCGCCGCGCCTTCGAAGGGATCGGCGGCGAGTGCGGCCACTGCAAGTGCGCCGTAGAGCACGGCGCACGGCATGGCCACCCAGCCCAGACCGAACAGCGCCGCCCTGCCCGCTCCGCGGGTCGCCGGCGCTTCTTGTGGCCCGGCCACCGGCAGCACGCGCGCCAGGCTCTGCGAGGCGCCGTTCACCCACTGCGGCATGCGCCCGGACACCAGCAGGGCCAGGCCGAGCACCAGCACGGCAGACTGCAGCATCGCCCACAGCGGCCGCACGAACGCGCTGCCGGCAGACCAGGTGGCGATCAGCCCGACTGCAGCTGCGGCCACGGCGCCGGCGGCGGTGTAGGACACGGCACGCCCGGCATGCCAGCCGAGCAGGGCCTGCGTGCTGCGCGGCCCACCGCAGGTGCGCGCGATGGCGGCACAGGGGGCGGCGCACATCAGCGCGCAATGCGGCGTGCTTGCCAGACCCATCAGCAAGCCGGCGACGACGAGTGAGCCGTTCATCCCGGGAGCATGCCCGCAGGGCGCCTCAAACGCGCGAGTACCTCTCGCGGGCGCGGTCGGACTGCAGGGGCTGGTCGAACACCATGGCCACGGCGCGCACGAAGTACCAGCCGATCGGAGTCAGCTCGACCTTGCCGGGCTCGACCGTGACCAGACCTTCGCCTGCCAGTTCCACCATTCGCCCGAGCTCGGACGCGAAGTGCTCGCGGAAGTCGATCGCGTGCGCCTGCTCGATGGCCTGGAAATCGACGCGACCCTGGCACATGATGCCCATGATCACGGCGCGCCGCAGCAGGTCCTCGCGGTTCAGCGCAAACCCGCGGACAACCGGCAGTTCCCCGCGGCCGAGCATTTCGTAGTACTCGGGCAGCGTCTTGGCGTTCTGGCTGTAGGCAGCGCCGACCTTGCTGATGGATGAGACCCCCAGAGCGATCAGGTCGCAGTCGGGCTGCGTGCTGTAGCCCTGGAAGTTGCGATGCAGGCGGCCCTGGCGCTTGGCCACGGCCAGCG
The DNA here is from genome assembly GCA_963802435.1 of uncultured bacterium. Lineage (GTDB taxonomy): Bacteria > Pseudomonadota > Gammaproteobacteria > Burkholderiales > Burkholderiaceae_C > CAIKUF01. The sequence goes on along the minus strand of CAWDIT010000011.1, from coordinate 87,676 downwards.
AGTCGTCGGGCAACGCGAAATGATCCATGCCGATGTACACGTAGCCGTGAGACAGGAAGCCCGCGATCGCCCTCGACAGCATCTGGATCCGCTCGGCCATCTTCGGAACCTGGGCCGAATCGATGCGCCTTTGCGGCTTGAAGCGCTGCGGCAGGTGCGCGTAGGCGTAGAGCGCAACGCGGTCGGGCCGCAATTCGGCCATCTGCGCGACCGTGCGCGCAACCGAGTCGGGTGTCTGCAAGGGAAGCCCGTGGATCAGGTCGGCATTGATCGACTCGAACCCCAGCTCGCGCGCGGCCTCCATGAGCTGCGCGACCTGCTCGTAAGGCTGGACGCGGTGCACCGCCTGCTGCACGGCGGCGTCGAAATCCTGCACGCCAAAGCTCAGCCGGTTGAAGCCGATCGCCGCCAGGTGTGCCAGACGTGCCGTCGTGACCGTGCGCGGATCGACCTCGATCGAGATCTCGGCGCCGGGCACCAGATCGAACGCCTCGCGCAGCGAGCGCATCACGCGCTCGAGTTCGCTGTCCGACAGGAAGGTCGGTGACCCCCCGCCGAAGTGAAGTTGCGTGATCGGCTGGCCGCGCCCGAGCGTGGCAATCTGCAACTCGAGCTCGCGCTCCAGTGCGTCCAGGTACTCGCCGGCCCGCTCGTGATGGCGCGTGATGACCTTGTTGCAGGCACAGTAGTAGCACACCGCTTCGCAGAACGGGATGTGCACGTAGACCGACAGCGGCAGTCGCCCGCCGACACGCCCGACGCTGGCTGGACCAGCACTCGAGCGCTCGGCAAGCGCCTGCCGGTACTGCTCCGCACCGAATGTCTCGACGAAGCGATCTGCCGTGGGGTAGGAGGTATAGCGCGGCCCGGCCAGGTCGAAGCGACGCAGCAGCGCGTCGTCCGGTGCCCAGTCCGGCTTGCTGGCGGTGGCGTCGGAAACTTGTATTTGCATGGCTGCAATGTGCCTACGCTGGGCGTGACCCACCTTGATATGGGTCAATTGAATTCGGCAGTTCGGTCACAATCACCTATCAGGCTTGAGATCGGTCATGCTAAGCGATACTTGCACTGTCGGCGACTCCGCGTCACGCAGCACTCTGGCCGAGTTGCCGACCCGTGCGCAAGGGCACCCCATGAAGCTCGAATCCATCAAGGTCGCCTGTTCCAACTGCAACTTGCGCGAATTGTGCCTGCCCGTGGGCCTGCTGGAGCCAGACCTCGATCGCATCGACGAACTGGTGAACTCCAGGCGCACGCTCAAGCGTGGCGAAGTGCTGTTTCGAGCCGGCGACCGTTTCGAGGCCTTGTACGCAGTGCGCACGGGCTTCTTCAAGACCCGAGTGTCGGCCGAGGACGGTCGCGACCAGGTGACCGGCTTCCAGATGGCCGGCGAACTGCTGGGCCTCGACGGCATCAGCACCGACCGCCACTCGTGCGACGCGGTGGCACTGGAAGACTCGAAAGTCTGCCAGATCCCCTACGCGCGGCTCGAGGAGGTGTCGCGCGAGGTGGCTGAACTGCAGCGCCAGTTCAACAGGGTCATGAGCCGCGAGATCGTGCGCGACCACGGCGTGATGCTGTTGCTCGGAAGCATGCGCGCCGAAGCGCGGCTGGCGGCGTTCCTGCTCAACCTGACGCAACGGCTGCAGGCGCGCGGCTTCTCGGGCTCTTCTCTGGTGTTGCGCATGACGCGCGAGGAAATCGGCAGCTACCTCGGGCTCAAGCTCGAAACCGTCAGCCGCGCCTTCTCCCGCTTCCAGGACGATAGGCTTCTCGACGTCAAGCAGCGCGACATCCGCATGCTCGACGAAGCCGGCATGCGCCGCCTGGTCAACGAAGCACCCTGCTGATTCAGGGTTTGGGCTTGGCCTCGGCCGGCGTCGCTGCGTGATTGCGGGCCTGCATGGCCGGCGTGGCCGCGCGGGTCGGTTGCGACTTGGTCACCTGCAGCACGGGGTCGGCGCCGCGAATGGCAATCACCGCCGTGGCGATGGCCGCGATCACGACCAGCAAAGGGCCGCCGATCACGAGCCACATCATGGGGTGCCTCCACCAGGGGGACGGGTCGTCCGGAAGCTGCTTCATCGGGGTCCCTGCCATCAGGCGTGCTCAACGGGGCACGACGAAGGTGGACTTCTCGTCCACCGTCACTTCCGGCTCGCCCCCGGACGCCTCGCGGGTGATCTGGAAAACGATCTTGTGCGCCCCCGGACCGAGCGAGCGCGCCTGCTCCGCAGCGATCTGTACCGCGAGCGGAACCCAGCGCGCCTCTGCCGCTGCGAGCACGGTCTCGCCGCGGACCGTAGCCTGCGCGCCTTCGATGCCGCTGACGGCAAAGCGGTAACGCTGCGTCGTCTCCGTGGAGTTCATCACCTGCAGCCGGTAGACATTCTCGATCCGCCCGTCCTCGACAAGACGGGCCAGGCTGCCGCGGTCGCGCACCACGTCGACCCGCAACGGCGGGCGCAGCGCGAGGCTGGCGGCGAACGCGACGCCGATCAGCAGCAGCACGCTGGAGTAGACCAGCACGCGCGGCCGGAGCACGCGACGCAGCGTGAGCGGCTCGCCGCCCTCGTCCAGACTTCGCTGCGTGGCGTAACGGATCAGCCCGCGCGGATAGTCGAGCCTGTCCATCACGCCGTTGCACACGTCGATGCAGGCCGCGCAGCCGATGCACTCGTACTGCAGGCCCTTGCGGATGTCGATGCCGGTCGGGCAGACCTGCACGCACAGTCGGCAGTCGACGCAATCGCCCAGCCCCATCGCAGCCTTGTCGGCAGTGCGCGCACGGCCACCACGCGGTTCGCCACGCTTCCCGTCGTAGCTGATGATCAAGGTGTCGTGGTCGAACATCGCGCTCTGGAAGCGGGCGTACGGGCACATGTACTTGCAGACTTGCTCGCGCATGAATCCGGCGTTGCCATAGGTCGCGAGCCCGTAGAAGAGGACCCAGAACAGTTCCCACGGCCCGAGCCCGAGGCTCAGCACCTCGGCACCCAGCACGCGTATCGGCGTGAAGTAGCCGACGAAGCTGAAGCCCGTCCACAGGCCGATGGACAGCCAGACGAGATGCTTTGCGCCCCGGCGCAGCAGCTTGTTGGCGTTCCACGGGCTGTTGTCGAGCCGGATCCGCGCCGTTCGGTTGCCCTCCAGATGGTGCTCGACCCACATGAAGATCTCGGTGTAGACGGTCTGCGGGCAGGCGTAGCCACACCACAGGCGCCCGGCAACGGCGGTGAACAGGAAGAGGCTGTACGCGCTCAGGATCAGCAGTCCGGTCAGGAAGATGAAGTCCTGCGGATAGAGCACCAGGTTGAAGACATAGAAGCGTCGCGCCGCAATGTCGAACAGCACCGCCGGGCGCGCGTTCCACTGGAGCCACGGCAGCCCGTAGAAGACGAGTTGGGTGATCCACACCAGCGTCCAGCGCCACGCGGCGAACCGGCCATGCACCGCGCGCGGATGGATGGTGTCGCTGCTGGTATACAGCGACACCATCGCTTCGCCGCCCGCGGGTTCGGCGGCGATGGGAATTACCCGCGGCTTGTCCGCCAAGGCGCGTGCCGGTTCAGCGGCTGGCCGCGGCGGTTGCGGTCGACTGCGACAGGCTCCACACGTAGGCACCCAGCACGCGGATCTGGGCTTCGCTCAGTCGGCCGGCCTGTGCCGGCATCACGTTGTGCCAGCCCTGCGTCACCGCCCGCACGACCGTTTCCTCGCCATAGCCGTGCAGCCAGGTCTTGTCGGTCAGGTTCGGCGCGCCGATGGCCGGGTTGCCCTTGCCGTCGGGGCCGTGGCAGGCCGCACAGATGATGAACTTGGACTTCCCGAGTTCCGCGGCGACGTTGTTGTGCGGACTGCCGGAAAGGCTGAGCACGTAGTTGGCGACGTTGCGCACGTCCGCAGCACTGCCTACGGCGGTGGCAATCGGCGGCATGTTGCCCACGCGTCCGTTGGTGATCGTCGTGACGATGGCTTCGGGTGTTCCCCCCCACAGCCAATCGCCGTCGGTGAGGTTCGGGAAGCCGATGCTGCCGCGCGCGTCCGAGCCGTGGCAAGGTGTGCAGTTGTTGACGAACAGGCGCTCGCCGATCGCACGCGCCTTCGGGTCGGCCGCGAGCGCCTGCGGCGTCATGCCGCCGAAACCCGCGTATAGCGGCGCGAGGTCGGACTCCGCCTTCTTCATCTCGGCCTGGTACTGTCCATGCTCGGACCATTTCAGCTCGCCCGAATACGAGCCGAGCCCGGGATAGAGCACGAGGTAGACGCCGGCGAAGACGATCGTCAGCACGAACAGGATCGCCCACCAACGTGGCAGCGGGTTGTTGAGCTCCTGAAGATCGCCGTCCCAGACATGGCCGGTGGTGTTGTCGCCGGGGATCACCTTGCGCCTGCTGGCGACGACCAGCAGGCCGAGGCAGGCGAGCAGCGATACCACCGTGGCCACGGCGATGAAGATCGACCAGCCGCTGGATACAAAGTCACTCATGACGTGCCCCCGTGCTCGCGTCATCCGCGAAAGGCAGCATCGCCGCGTCTTGGAAGGCGGCGCTGTTGCGACGCGACCATGCCCAGACGACGATGCCCGCGAAGGCAGCGAACGACAGCAGGGTGACCACGATTCTCAGATCGTTGATGTCCATCACGGCTCCTCTACTTGACCGCGGTGCCGAGCACCTGCAGATACGCAATCAACGCCTCGAGCTCGGTCTTGCCCTGCACGTCCTGCGGGGCGCTGGCGATCTCGGCATCGGTGTACGGAACGCCCAGCGTGCGCATGCCCTTCAGCCGCGGCGGCATGCCGGCAGCGTCCACGGTGGCCGTCGCGAGCCAGGGGTAGGCCGGCATGTTCGATTCGGGGACGAGGTCGCGCGGATTGTTCAGGTGGATGCGGTGCCACTCGTCGCTATAGCGTCCGCCCACGCGGTGCAGATCCGGGCCGGTTCGCTTGCTGCCCCACTGGAACGGGTGGTCGTACACGAACTCGCCGGCCATCGAGTACGAGCCATATCGAAGCGTCTCGGCGCGTAACGGTCGAATCATCTGCGAGTGGCAGTTGTAGCAGCCTTCACGCAGGTAGATGTCGCGCCCGGCCAGTTGCAGCGCCGTGTACGGCTTGAGCGCGGGCGTCGGCTCGGTCGTGCTGCGCTGGAAATACAGTGGCACGATTTCCACGACGCCGCCGACGGCCACCACCATCAGGATCAGCACGATCATCAGGAGGTTGCTGGTCTCGATGCGCTCGTGACTGAAGGTCTTGACTTGTTCGTTGCTCATGGAAGTTCCTTCAGGCAGCCACGGCCACGCGATGCACGGCGGGCGAGGTTCCCGGTCCGCGCACGGTCATGACGACGTTCCAGGCCATCAGCAGCATGCCGCCCAGGTAAAGCAGGCCGCCGAGCAGGCGCACGACATAGAACGGGTAGGTTGCCTTGACGCTCTCGACGAAGCTGTAGACCAGCGTGCCGTCCGGGTTGATCGCGCGCCACATCAGGCCCTGCATCACGCCGGCGATCCACATCGCGGCGATGTAGAGAACCACCCCGATCGTCGCAATCCAGAAGTGCAGCTCGATCGCGCGCACACTGTGCATCTGCGTGCGGCCGAACATCCGCGGAATCAGGTAGTAGAGGCTCCCGATCGAGATGAACCCAACCCAGCCGAGCGCACCGGAATGCACGTGACCGACGGTCCAGTCGGTGTAATGGCTGAGCGCGTTGACGGTCTTGATCGACATCATCGGCCCCTCGAACGTGCTCATGCCGTAGAACGACAGCGAGACGATCAGGAACTTCAGGATCGGGTCGTCGCGGAGCTTGTGCCAGGCACCGCTCAGGGTCATGATGCCGTTGATCATGCCGCCCCAGCTCGGCGCGAGCAGCACCAGCGAGAAGACCATGCCGACGCTCTGCGCCCAGTCGGGGAGCGCGGTGTAGTGCAGGTGGTGCGGGCCGGCCCACATGTAGGTGAAGATCAGCGCCCAGAAGTGCACGATCGACAGCCGGTACGAATACACGGGTCGTTCGGCCTGCTTCGGGATGAAGTAATACATCATCCCGAGGAAGCCGGCGGTGAGGAAGAAGCCCACCGCGTTGTGTCCGTACCACCACTGCACCATCGCGTCCTGCACGCCGGCATAGGCGGAGTAGCTCTTCATGGGGCCGACCGGCAGCGCAGCGCTGTTGACGACGTGGAGCAGCGCGACGGCGAGAATGAAGGCGCCGAAGAACCAGTTGGCGACGTAGATGTGGCGCACGCGCCGCACGCCGATGGTGCCGAAGAAGACCACTGCGTAGACCACCCAGACCAGCGTGATCAGGATGTCGATCGGCCACTCGAGTTCCGCATACTCCTTGCCGCTGGTGTAGCCCAGCGGTAGCGAGAGCGCGGCGGCAACGATCACGAGCTGCCAGCCCCAGAAGGTGAACTCGGCCAGCTTGCCACCGAAGAGCGGAGCCTGGCAGGTGCGCTGTACCACGTGGTACGAAGTGGCAAACAGCGCGCAGCCGCCGAAGGCGAAGATCACCGCGTTCGTGTGCAGCGGCCGAAGCCGCCCATAGCTGAGCCATGGAATGCCCAGGTTGAGTTCGGGCCAGGCAAGCTGCGCGGCGATGATCACGCCGACCAGCATGCCGACCACACCCCACAGCACGGCGGCGAGCGCGAACAGTCTGATCACGCGGTCGTTGTAGACCGGCGCCATCGGCGCCGGTTGCTTGTCATTCATGGGCTGCTCCTCTGTTCAATTTCTAATCCACTTTATTTTAGGGGTGATTCTCGATCGCTCCGATCGGCGGCCAGGTCTTCCAGCCTTGTCACCGCTCCGGCGTTGGGGTTTGGTAGCGGCGGTACGACAGGCTCGGTACCCTCGAGCACACGCCATCCCTCGCGCTCGAGGTCATCGAACTGACCGCCATGAAGTGCCCAGGCGAACACGCCGATCAGCGCCAGCACGAGCAGCACCGACAGCGGCAACAGCAGGTACAGGCTGTCCATCGCTCAGCCGGCGCTGGGCCGCTCCCGAGCCGGCTGAGCGCCCCCTCGACGGGGCATGAACGACGTGAGCAAGGAGGTCGCCATCTAGTGTGCGAGACGCTGCGCGTTGAGCACGACCGCCAGTGAACTCAGCGCCATGCCGGCGCCGGCGGCCCAGGCGGGGAGCCAGCCCAGCATCGCCAGGGGGACGCAGGCGGCGTTGTAGAGCACCGCCCAGGCCAGGTTCTGGCGCACCACGCGCATCGTGCGGCGGGCCAGCATTCGCGCGGCGGGCAATTCGCCCAGCCGACTGCCGAGCACGATGAAGTCGGAACGCTGCTGCGCCATCGCGCTGCCATGGCTGAGGGCGAAGGAGACATCGGCGCGGGCCAGAACCGGCCCGTCGTTCAGTCCGTCGCCGACCATCATCACGCAGCGACCCTCGCGCTGCCACACCCCGATGGCGGCAAGCTTGTCTTCGGGTGTGGCGCCACCCTGCGCCTCGTCGATGCCGAGGCGGCCTGCAACGACCAGCACGCTGGCCGGAGAGTCACCCGACAGCAAGCTCACCGCCATACCTTGTGCGCGCAGGGCCCGCACGACCTCCCCGGCCTGCGGGCGGAGGGCCTCGTCGAACTCGAAACTGGCGAGCTCGTGCGCTTCGCAGCCGACCGGTCCGCAGGCCACCGCCGGCCGCAGCAGCGCTCGCGGCGCCATGCCGACCCAGGCGGGCGCCCCGAGCCTCCAGCGGCGGCCGCTCTCATCGGTCGCTTCGATGCCCTGCCCCGGCACCTCGCGCAGCGCAGTCCAGGCTCGCCGCGCCGCTGGCAAGGCTTGCGCCAGGGCGACCGACAGCGGATGGCGGGACTGCGCCGCCAGTGATGCGGCGCGTGCACGCAACTCGACACCGTCCGCCCGGCCGTCGATGCTCGTGTCCGCAAGGACCAGGCTGTCCTGCGTCAACGTGCCGGTCTTGTCGAAGCAGGCGATGTCCGCACGCGCCAGCACTTCCAGTGCATCGAGCCGCTGCACGAGCACGCCGCGCCTTGCCAGGGCGCTGGCCGCACTGAGCAGTGCCGTCGGCGCAGCCAGCGACAGCGCGCACGGGCAGGTCACGATCAGCACCGACACGCCGATCCACAGCGCGCGCGGCGGATCGATCAGGCTCCACGCAACAACGGTCCCCGCCGCGAGCGCCAGCACCGTCCACAGGAAGGGCCCGGCCAGCCGATCGGCGGCGCGCAGCAACGCCGGCCGCTCGGTGATCGCGCGTTGCACGAGGTCGACGATCTGCTGGTAGCGTGTCCCCTCGCCCACCTGGTCGAGCCGGACGACGACCGGTGCACCCAGGTTCAGGCTGCCACCGATCACGGCGTCGAAGGGCCCGTGCTCCACCGGTCGCGATTCGCCGCTCAGCAACGCCTCGTCGACCTGGGTGTGGCCTTCGAGCACAATGCCGTCGCCCGGGAAGGCCTGACCCGCCGCAACACGGACGCGATCGCCCACGCGCAGGCGCGCCAGCGCCACCGGTCGAGCCGTACCGTCGGCGTCCAACTTCTCCACGCTGTCGGGCAGCCGCTGCAGCAGCGCGTCGAGTGCCTCTGTCCCGCGCGTGCGGGCGCGCAGTTCGAGCCAGCGAGCACCGAGCAGGAAGGTAACGAACATCGTCATCGAGTCGAGGTAGGGCTCGTGACCGAATGCCCCGTTCGGATCGAAGGTGGCGCCGGTCCCGGCGACGAAGGTGATCGCAATGCCGAGCGCGACGGGCACGTCCATGCCGATGCGCCACTGTCGCAGCGCGCGCCACGCACCGCCGAAGAACGGCCCCGCCGAGAAGAGCAGCACCGGCAGGCTGAGCATCCACGCCGCCCAGCGCAGCAGCGCAAGCAGGTCGGGGGCGATGTCTCCCGGCGCCGCGAGGTAGATCGGCGTCGTGAGCATCATCACCTGCATCATGCAGAAGGCGGCAACGAACAGCCGCCACAGCGCGCTGCGGGCTTCGCGGCGCAGCGCGGCCAGCACGTCCTCGCGCTGCACGGGCAGCGCGCGGTAGCCGGCGCGTTGCACGGCATCGACGAGCGTGGACGCGCGCGCAATCTGCGGGTCCCACGTCACCTGCAGGCGACGACTGGCAGCGTTGACTTCGGCCGCCTCGACGCCGCGAACTGCCGTCACCGCCGCCTCGATCACGCCGGCGCAGGCGGCGCAATAGATTCCCTGCACTGCGAACCGCGTGACGGCCCGGCGCGATCCGTCGGCACGGGCGCACCACTGCGTGCAGTCGGCAAGCGATGCGTCGTCGTCCAGCGCGGCGGCCACGCCGGGCGCCAGCGGCGGCGCCGGGTCAAGCGCCGCGGATGCCGACCAGACCACGGGCGTGACGACGGGCAGCGCTGCGAGGAAGAGACGCGACGGGGCCGGCGTTGAAGGTCATGCGGTACTCTAAGCGATCCCTACCGCCCTGAACCCGATGAAGATCTCGCCGACCCGCCTGCTGAACCTGTCCGTCCTGCTGTGGGCATTGCTCGGTTCCACCCTGCTGTGGGCCCAGAGCGGCCCGCAGGCGCCGCTTCCCACCGTCCGGCTCACCGCTGGCATTCACGTCATCCAGGCCGAGGTCGCGATCTCGATCGACGAGCGCGCCACGGGACTGATGTTTCGACGGGAGATGGCCGCCAATGCCGGCATGCTGTTCCGCTTCGAGCAACCCGCGGTTCACTGCTTCTGGATGAGGAACACGCTGCTGCCGCTGTCGATCGCCTTTCTCACCGACGACGGCAGCATCGTCAACATCGCCGACATGAAGCCGCAATCCACCGAGTCGCATTGCGCGGAGAGGCCGGTGCGCTATGCGCTCGAGATGAATCAGGGCTGGTTCGCCAAGCGCGGCATCAAGCCCGGTTCACGGTTGCAGGGTGACCCGTTCGGCAAGTGAGATTCGAGCGAATATGAGCGAAACGATCGAACCTTTCACGCTGGCCACCCCTGACGAGATACTCGCCGATCTCCAGTCACGGCTGGCCACGACACGCTGGCCGGAGCGCGAGACTGTCGGCGACTGGAACCAGGGGGTGCCACTCGACCGGATCAAGGCGCTGTGCGACTACTGGGCACGCGACTATGACTGGCGACGCTGCGAAGCGCGACTGAACGCACTGGGCCAGTACCGTACCCGCATCGATGGCTTGCGCATCCATTTCCTCCATGTCCGCTCCCGCAACCCCGACGCCGTGCCGCTGATCCTGACGCACGGGTGGCCGGGTTCCGTGGTCGAGTTCCTCGACGTGATCGGTCCTCTGACCGATCCGGTCGCGCATGGAGCTGATGCCGCCGACGCGTTCCACGTCGTCGTGCCGTCGCTGCCCGGCTTCGGCTTCTCCGACAAGCCCACGACCACCGGTTGGGGGGTCGAGCGGATCGCCACTGCCTGGATCACCTTGATGAAGCGGCTCGGTTATGGCCGCTTCTTTGCCCAAGGGGGTGACTGGGGCGCCGCCATCACCACCGCGATAGGCATGCGCGGCCGCCCCGAATGTGCCGGGATTCATCTCAACATGCCGCTGATCTATCCGGGAGAGGATGACCTGGCGAAACTCACCGAGGCCGAGCAGGCGTCTGTCGCGTCGATGAAGTTCTATCGACGTAGTGATTCAGGCTACGCGAAGATGCAGCGCACGCGGCCGCAGACCCTCGGTTACGGCCTGACCGACTCGCCCGCCGGACAGGCGGCCTGGATCTATGAGAAGTTCCATGCCTGGACCGACAACGATGGCGTGCCGGAGAGCGCTTTGACGCGCGACGCCATGCTCGACAACATCATGCTGTACTGGCTTCCAGCGACAGCCGCCTCGTCGGCCAGGCTGTATTGGGAAAGCCTCGATTCCTTCAGGACCACACCGCTCGCGCTTCCGGTCGGAGTGACCATCTACCCGAAGGAATTTTCGCGCCCGTCGCGGCGCTGGGCCGAACGCAACTTCGCCAATATCATCCACTGGAACGAGACCGACAGGGGCGGACATTTCGCGGCATTCGAGCAACCGGACCTGTTCGTTGCGGAACTGCGAAGCTGCTTTCGAAAGATTCGTGCGACATCCGGACCCGGCTAGGAAACGACGATGAGTGAAGTATCCAGAATGCTGGATGCCCGCTTTCCAGGGCTCTACGCCAGCATCGAGAAGATGCTTGTCGGGGCAGAGGCGAACTTCAACGACAAGACTGGACTGGCGCCCTCGCAATTCCTGCTCGAGCACACCCTGCGCACGGCGGCCATTGCCCACATGCTCTCCGCGATGGAAGGCGTCGATGCATTCCTGCCAACACTCGTCGCGCTCTACCACGATGCAGGCAAGTTTCACGAGGGCCATTACCATCAGGATGGGATCGCGGAAGAAGAGCATGCGGCAGTTCTTGCGCAAGAGATGCTGACCGGTTTCGGCCTGGAGCGCAGCGAGATCGAGTCCGTGCTCCAAGCGCTGCGCGCTCTCTACGACGAGCACCTGCCCTGCGCTGGTCCGTGCCGCATCGTGCAGGACGCGGACCGGCTCGACAAGTTGGGAGCTCTGGGCGTCGGCGCCTTCTTCGTCAAGGCAGCCCTGCGCGGGCGAGGCCTGGTCGATGCGCTGGTGCAGACGCTGAGCCGGGAACTGACGTACGCGCTTGCGGCACCGCGATCCATGTTTACCGAGGCCGGAAGGAAGCTCGCCGGCGAGCAAGCGCCGAAGACGATTGCATTCTTCGACGATCTTCTGGACCAGCTCGAAAGTTGGGGAATCGCCTCTTTCGAGCGCCGCACCGTCGTCCTGGAAGAGGACTTCCGCACCCGCGACGGCGCCACCGTGCACGGGCTGGAAGTGAGCGTCGCGATGCTTCGCGCCTGCCCCGATTGTCAAGGGCCCCTTGCGCTGGCGCACCGGCGCGAGCAGGGCATCAAGTGCGAGCGATTCGTCGCCAGCTTCACCTGCAGCCAGTGCGGCTACAGCGGCGGGACCTCCCTCTGTCTTCCGGTCCTGGCCTGAGCTTGCGGTGTCGAGCCGCTATGCGGTCGCAGCGATCGGCTTGATGGGAATCACGCGGCGGGCGGGCTCTGCCGCCTTGGTGCCGCGGCTCGGCGCCTTGCGCTGGCCCGGAAACGCAAGCGCCTCCGTCAGCAGGTAAGCGGCCTGCGCATAGGAGGTCGGGCATAACGCGAAGCATTCCTGGCAGTCCCAACACTCCTTCCTTGCGATTTCCGGAATGAAGCTGATCTCGCGCAGGGCGCCGTTGTCGATGAAGCCGACGGCGTTCTTCTGCTTGACTTCGTTGCAGTAGCGCACGCACAGGCCGCACACCACGCAGAACGACGCCTTCCTTTCGAAACGGTCCCGGTCGGCGCCGTACTCTTCGGCCAGCTTCACCAGTTCCGGTGCGTCCGGCGCGTGGGCCATCAGTTCCTCGACGAGCACCTTGCGGATCTTGTCCACCTTCTCCGAGCGGGTGCGCACGACGATGTCCTTCTCCACCGGATAGAGGCAGGAGACGACATAGGTCGTGCGGCCGCGCGCCTGCACTTCCACCATGCACAGGCGGCAGCCGCCGAACGCCTCCAGCTTCTCGTGGTGACAGAGCGTCGGGATGTGGATGCCGGCCTGCTGCGCCGCCTGCAGCACGGTCATCCCGGGCGCCGCCTTGACCTCCAAGCCATCGATTTGCAGAACGATTTCGCTCATTTGCCTCCACTCCCACCCGGAATGCGCGATTCGTACTCGGGCTTGAAATAGCGGAACATGCTCTTCAGCGGGTCGGCAGAGGTCTTCCCCAGCGCGCACAGACTCGACAATCCTGTCACCTCGGCCAGGTCCTCCAGCCGCTCCAGGTCGCCCGGCTTGCCCTTGCCCTGGGTGAGGTTGGCCAGGATGTGCCGCATCTGCTGCATCCCCTCGCGGCAGGGCACGCACTTGCCGCAGGACTCGTTGACGAGGAAGTCGAGCAGGTAGCGCGCCATCTCGATCATGTCGGTGTCTTCGTCCATCAGCAGCAGGCCGCCGGCGCCGATCGGCGCACCCAGTTTGGACATCTCGTCGAAGTCCAGTTGCGCGTCGATCAGGTGCGCCGGGATGGAGCCCCCCATGGCACCGCCGAAGTGGATCGCCTTGAGGGTCTTGCCGTCGCGCACGCCCCCGCCGATGTCGAAGACCAGGGTGCGCAGCGGCGTGCCCATCGGCACCTCCACCACGCCGCTGTTGACGACATGGCCCGACAGGGAGATCAGCTTGGTGCCCTTGCTGCCCGCGGAGCCAATGCTGGTGAACCATTCGGCGCCGCGGCTGATGATCTGGGGCACGTTGGCCCAGGTCTCGACGTTGTTCAGATTGCTCGGCTTGTCCCAGATACCGCTGACCGAGGTGCGGATGTACTTCGGCCGTGGTTCGGGGGGGTTGCCTTCGATCGAGCGCATCAGCGCGCTCGACTCGCCGGAGACGAAGATGCCGACGTCGAAGTGCAACTCGACCTTGAAGTCGAAGCCCGTCCCGAGGATGTTCTCGCCCAGCAATCCATACTCCTGCGCCTGGGCCAGCGCGGCCCTGACGTGCTTGGTCAGCAGCGGCATGTCGTGGCGGGTGTACATGAAGCCCTGCTGCGCGCCGATGGCGTAGGCGCCGATGATCAGGCCCTCGAGCACCTTGTGCGGGTTGCCGGTGAGCATGGCTCGGTCCATGAAGGCGGCGGACTCCCCTTCGTGGCCGTTGACGATGACGTACTTGGTCTTCTCGGGCGCATTCCTGGTGGTCTCCCACTTCGAGCCGGCAGGGAAGCCGCCACCGCCGCGGCCGCGCAGGTTGGCTTTCTTGACTTCGTCGAGGACCTGCTCCGGACTCATCTCGGTCAATGCCTTGACCAGCGCGGCATAGCCGCCGACCGCCAGATAGTCGTCTATGCGCATCGGATCGATCTTCGGGTTGTCGCCGATCAGCAGGCGCGTCTGGTGCCTGTAGAAGGGCACCTCGTTCATGTGCACCGCCTTGGCGCCGGTGCTCGGGTCCCTGTACACCAGACGTTCGATCACTTCGCCCTTCAGCGTTGCGGCAACGATTTCCGGCACGTCCGCGGGTTGGACCTCGAAGTAGCAGACGTCGCCCGGGGTGACCACGACGTTCGGCCCCTTCTCGCAGTAGCCGTGGCACCCGGTTGTCCTGACCTCGAGCCTGCCGCCGAGCTCTTGCCGGTCGACCTCGGCCAGGAAGGCGGCGGCGACCGCGGCAGAGTCCATGCCGTCACAGGCCGCACCGGCGCAGACCGCAATGCAGGGCCGGGCGGGATCCCGGCTTGCCAGGATCTTCGCCCTGAGTTCTTCCAGTTCAACCGCTGATTGGAGCCTGGCCATGGATTCCCTGCCTATGCGTAGCGTTTCAAGACGTCTTCGGCCTTGTCGGGCGTCATCCGGCCGTAGTGCTTGCCATCGACGATCAGTTCCGGGCCTATGCTGCAACTGCCCAGGCAGGCCCCTGTAGCGAGCGTGAACCTGGAGCCGGCATCCGTCTCCCCGGGCCTGAGGCCGGTGAGTTCCTCGACCTTCTCCAGCAGCTTCGGGGCGCCGCGCAGGTGGCAGGTCATGCCGGTGCACACATGCACCTCGTGGCGTCCCTTCGGGGTCAGGCTGAAGGTCTTGTAGAAGCTGGCGATCTGCATCACCTGGGCGAAAGGCACGTCCAGCTTGTCGGCCACCTCGTGCAGGACTTCCCTGGGCAGCCAGTGGTTCGCGTGCTGGATTTCCACCAGCGCGTGAATCAGCGATCCGGGCTGGCCCCGATACTTTTCGATAATGGCGTCGATTTCCACTTCAAACATCGTGCTCATCCCGTTCCAGTGACTCGCTTCAGGCAGCGAGGGCAATCTGCACCTGGCCTGCGTCGATGCGGACCATGCCCTGCTGCGACAGCATCTGGAGGTGCCGGCCGACTTCAGCGGCGCCGAGGCCGAGCTTGCGCGAAATGCCATCGGCCGATGCCTCTCCCGCGCGCAGCGCGCCCATGATCCGGCCCATGGACAGCTTGTCCAGAATCAACTCCTGAAACAGGGGGTCGAAGTCCTTCCTGGCGAAGAATTCGTGATAACCATCTTCGGTCCTCTTCGGCACGCGGAACCTTTCGCGTTCGACCAGCTTGAAGTAGGGCACCAGTTGTGTGGCGGCCTCCAGACCGGCTTGCAGGTCGGCGACATCGCGCCCTTCGGAGGACCCGAACGGACCGAGGGCCTTGATCTTCGCCCCGAACTCGTTCATCACTTCGGCAAAGCGGGTTCCTTCGCCCGCAGACACCCATTCCAGGCGCAGCCGATCCGGATTCACTCCGACGTTCTCCAGGATGCGCTTGGCCACGAGGCTGTTGCCCAGGGCGTCGTAGTTGCCCTCGGGGTTGTAGTGGCAGTCGTTCAGGTGGCACCCGCCGATGAACACTCCGTCTGCCTTCCTGGCGAAGGCGCGGAAGATGAACTCCAGGTCGACGCGCCCGGAGCACATCAGCCGGATGACGCGCAGATAGGGCGGGTACTGGAAGCGGGAAACGCCGGCCAGGTCGGCACCGCCGTAGCAGCACCAATTGCACAGGAAGCCGACGATGATGGGCTTGAATTCGAATGCAACTGCCATTCTCAGTACCTTGTCGATTGCGTGGACATGGTCGGCGCGCTTCAGCCCGCCAGTGCGGCGTCGATCTGGCGGAACACCTCGTCGTCCGTGTAGTGGCTCAGGGTGATGGCCCCGGTCGGGCACTTCGCGTTGCACAGGCCGTCGCCCTTGCACAGCACGGGATTCACCCTCGCCTTCTTGCCGCGCGGCGTGTCAACGAACTCGATGGCGCCGTAGCTGCACACCGAGATGCAGGCACCGCAGGAGACGCAGTCGAAATCCGCCACGTCGCAGACCGAACCCGAGGCGACCACGGTGTCGCGTGACAGCAGGGTCAGCGCCCGGCCAGCCGCTCCGTAGGCCTGGCTGATGGTCTCCGTCAGGTGCTTCGGATACTGCGCAGCCCCGCAGAGGTAGACGCCTTCGGCGGCAAAATCGACCGGCCGAAGCTTGACGTGTGCCTCCTGGAAGAAGCCGTCCGGATTCAGCGGAACCTTGAACATGCGCGCCAGTTCGTTGGAGCCCGGTGTGGGGATTACCGCCGCGGCGAGGACGATGGCATCGGCGTCCAACTCCAGCTTCTTGCCGAGAATTGGATCGGTCGCCGTCACCCGGATGAAGCTGCGTCCGCCTTCTTCGATGGCTTCCACCAGCGGCTTGTCTTGCGGCTCGTAATGGATGAACTTGACATCCTGGTTCGACGCCTCGCGGTAGTAGTCCTCCCTGAAGCCGTAGGTCCTGATGTCGCGGAAGAGCACATAGATATCCACTTCCGGCTTGATCGACTTCAGCTTCAGCGCATTCTTCATCGCGCCGCTGCAACAGACGCGGGAGCAGTAGTTCCGGTCCTCGTTGCGGCAGCCTACGCACTGGATCATCACCAGGCTTTGCGCGGCCAGCAGCTTCTCGTCGCGCCCGGCGATCTTGCCTTCCATCTCGAGCAAGGTCATGACGCGGTCGTTCTGGCCGTACAGATACTCGCTCGGCTTGTACTCGCTGGCACCGATGGCGATGATGGCGGCGCCGTGCTTGATCGTGCGCACCCGGCCCTTCGATTTCACGGTGGTGGTGAAGTTGCCGACGTAGCCGTCGACGTCGGTCAGCGTGGCATCGGTGATGGCGTGGATCTTCGGATGCCGGTAGACCTTCTTCTTCAACTCCTTGACGAAGGACTGTACGTCGAGGCCCTCGAGCGTGTAGTGCAGGCGGCTGGCGAGGCCGCCCAGGTCCGCGGCCTTCTCGATCAGGTAGGTCTCGTAGCCCTGCTCTGCCAGGGTGTGGGCGCTGGTCATGCCGGCGACGCCCCCGCCAACCACCAGCGCGGTCTTGTCCACCGGAAGGGCAAATTCGTCCAGCGGCTCCAGCTTGCCGGCCCGAGCCACCGACATGCGCACGATGTCCTTGGCCTTCTTGGTGGCTTCCTCCTGCTCCTTCGAGTGCACCCAGGTGCAGTGCTCGCGGATGTTCGCCATGTCGAAGTAGTACTGGTTGACGCCCGCTTCGCGCAGCGTGTCGCGGAACAGCGGTTCGTGCGTCCGCGGCGTGCAGGCCGCAACCACCACGCGGTTCAGGCCCTTGTCGCGGATGGTGTCGGAGATCGCCTTCGCGGTGTTGGTAGCGCAGGCGAACAGGCTCTCCTCGACATGAACCACGTTCTCCAGTCCCTTGGCGTAGTCGACGATGCCAGGCACGTCGACCACGCGGCCGATGTTGGCACCGCAGCGGCAGACGAAGACGCCGACCCTGGGTTCTTCTTCCGACGTGTCCTTCTCTTGCGGGTACACCCGGTCTTCGGAGAGCTGGCCGCGCCGTGACTTGAGCAGGCCCGAGGCCTGGGCACCGGCAGCGCTGGCGCTCACCACCGATTCCGGAATGTCGACCGGCCCCTGGAAGGCACCGCTGATGAAGATGCCCGGACGACTGGTCTGGCTCGGGTTGAACGGATCGACCTTGCAGAAGCCGTGGGGGTTGAGCTCGATGCCGAAGATCCTCGAGAAGCGCTCGGCATCCTTGGGCGGGGCCAGTCCCACCGACAGCACGACCAATTCGAAGAATTCCTCGACCACTCCGTCCGGCGTCGCATAGCGGATGGAGACGTCCCCGGTCTGCGGATCCTCCCGCCCGATCGACACGTAGCTGCGGATGAATTGCACGTCGGGCAAGTTCTGCGCGCGCTGGTAGAAGCGCTCGAAGTCCTTGCCATAGGAGCGAATGTCGTTGTGGAAGATCTTGGCGTGGAGATCGGGCAGGTGGTCCTTCGCCAGGATCACCTGCTTCTGCGTGTAGGAACAGCACACCGCCGAGCAGTAACTGTTGCCACCCGGCGTCACCTGGCGCGAACCGACGCAGTGAATCCAGGCAATCTTGTGCGGATGCTTCTTGTCGGAGGGCCGCAGGATCTGGCCCTCGTGCGGACCGGTGGCGCAGAGCAGGCGCTCGAAGTCCATGCTGGTGACGACGTTGCGAATCTGGCCGTAGCCGTAGTCGTTGCGCGGCAAGGGGTCGAAGGTCTCGTAGCCGGGCGCCAGGATGATGGCGCCGACCTTGACCTTGACCTTCTCCGCCTTCTGGCCGAAGTCGATGGCGTCGTTCTCGCAGACGGTCTGGCAGATCGAGCAGGTCTTGTCCTTCAGGAACAGGCAGCTGTCGTCGATGTAGGTGACCAGCGGCACCGCTTGCGAGAAGTAGATGTGGACGGCCTTGTTCAGCGACAGGTTCTGGTTGAACGGGTCGGGGATCTTGGCCGGGCAGTACTCGACGCAGACGGTGCAGCCGGTGCACTTGTCCTCGTTGACGTAGCGCGGCTTCTTCAGGAGCGTGACGGTGAAATCGCCGGGCTCGCCCTCGACGCTGTCGACGTCGGTGTACGTCAACAGCTGGATGTTCGGCTGCCGGTCGGTCTCGATGAACTTCGGCGACTCGATGCACATCGAGCAGTCGTTGGTGGGGAAGGTCTTGTCCAGCTGCGACATCTTGCCGCCGATGGTCGGCGACTTCTCCACCAGGTAGACCTTGTAGCCGGCCGAGGACAGGTCGAGCGCGGCCTGGATGCCACTGATGCCGCCGCCGACGACCATCACGTCGCCCATGTTGTCGTCCGCCGGACGCAGGACGTTCTGCGTGTTCCACTGCTGCTGTAAGAGTCCGAATTCCACTTTGATGTCCTCGCCTAGATCGCTTCGCGGATGATTTCGGTGATGTCCTTGACCTCGATCGAAGCACCCCCATCCGGCCGGTTCAATCGGCTGTCCTCGAAATTGGTGATGCAGTAAGGGCAGGACGTCGCCAGCACCTGAGCACCGGTGCCCGCCGCCTGCTCCAGGCGGAGGTCCGAGAAGCGCTCGCCCTTGGGCGTTTCCATCCAGATGCGACCGCCCCCGCCGCCGCAGCACATGCTGTTCTTGCGCGACTCGGGCATCTCGTTCAATTGCAGGCCGGGTACGCTCTTCAGCGCCTCGCGCGGCTGCTCGAAGACGCCGTTGTGGCGGCCCAGATAGCAGGGATCGTGATAGGTGACGGTCTTGGCGTAATCCTTCGTCAGCTTCAGGCGGCCCTCTGCGATCAACTGGTGGACGAACTCCGTGATGTGCACCACTTCGAAATGCACCATGAACTCGGGGTACTCGTTCTTGAAGCTGTGATAGCAGTGAGGCGAGGAGACCAGGATCTTCTTGACGCCGGTGCCGATGAAGTGGCCGATGTTCTGCCGGGCCAGGGTGCGGAACAGGTTCTCGTCGCCGGTCTTGCGAATGCTTTCGCCGCAGCAACTTTCCTCGGTGCCGAGAATGCCGAAGTCAACCCCGGCCTTCTGCAGGATCTCCACCGTGGCCTTGGCGATCTTCTTCGCGCGCGGGTCGTAGGACAGGTAGCAACCGGGGGAGTAGAGGATCTCCATGCCCTCGGTAAAGCGCTTGACGCCCAGCCCCTGCGCCCAGTCGGCGCGCTTCGCCCGCACTTCGCCAAACGGATTGCCCTCGGCGCGCAGGTTCGCGGCGACGCCGGGAATCGGCTTCGCACCGTCCGCAAAGACACCATACTCGGTGGCAATCCGGCGCAACGCCACGCCGGATTCGATCTGCCTGACGTCGCGCGGACAGATCTGTGGGCACTTTCCGCAGGTCGTGCAGCGCCAGATGTCCTCGCTGTCGATCTCGGTCAGGCCGAAGGTGGCCTCGCGCACGATCTTGCGCATGCTGAAGTTTCTGACCCTGTTCCAGGGGCAGACGGTATCGCACATGCCGCACTGGTAACAGGACTTGAAAGCATCGCCGCCACTCGCCTTGATCGCGTCGATGATTTCCCTTTGGGGGGCTACGGTCTGCATGCTCTACTGACCCTGTTGGTTCGTCGGAAGGTCTACGGCTTCGCCATCCTGGCGACCGTGTCCAGCACTTGCTGCAAGCCGTACTTGTCGATCATCGATCCCAGGCCGATCTCGATGTCCCCGATCTTGGGCTGGTCGTCTTCGTCGACTTCCTCTTCTCGCTCGACGTAGATCAGGGCCTCGGCCAGGCACCACTCGACGCACTTGGGCTTCTCCAGCGCCGGCGTTTCCTCGCACATGTCGCATTTCAGCGGCAGGCCCGAATCGGGCTCCTTGAACAGGGCGCGCGAGGGGCAGGAAGCGCGGCAGAAGTCGCACTCGCTGTATTCCTTGCCGTCGATGATGTACTTGTCGCGGCCGGTGCATTCCGCCTCGGTGTACTCACCGGCATAGACCGGCAGGTAGATGTCCTTCAGCGGCATGCGCACGATGCGGATGCGCGAGCGCGCCGGGTTGTTGCTGCTGTAGCGCGGCGACGCGTGCCACGCCGAGCAGATCACCTCGCAGGCCTTGCAGCCGTTGCACTTGTCCGCATCGATGGTGATCGACTTGACGATCTTCTTGACCTTAGCCATTGCCGTAGATTCCTTTCTGCTCGAACTCCTCGGCGACGTAATCGAGTTCCAGGTCCCGCAGGGCCTCCTTGGTCGGGATGCCCTGGTCGTTGAAGCCCTTCAGCTTGTAGTAAGCCTCGAGTAGCTGCTTCTCCAGGTCGGGGAAGCGATTCTTCCAATGGTTGGCCGGCGGCTTGTCGTCGGAACTTCGCATGCCGCGACGCACGTTGAGCGCGCGCATCAGGGTGCGGTTTCGCGTGGCCGCTTTCCAAAGCTCGGCTTTGTCCATCGCGATGCCGGTCGCCGCCGAGACGAATTCCGGGTAGTTGTGAATGTGGTACGGCGGCTTCAGCGGGAAGGAGGACAGACCGGCGCACATGCCCACGGCGTCGTCGATGTAGTGCATCTTCTCCATCCAGTCCACGATCTCGCAGCTTGCTTCGACCGTCGGGTAGTGGGGATTGGAGTTCTCGCCGCGCCGCTCCCAGTCGACGTAGTACTTCTTGAACTTCTCGTCGGGCACCTGGAACCAGTCCTCGACGAACTCTTCCCTCGCCTCGCGCGTGGCAAGGGGTTCCTGCGGAAACTGGCCTTCGATCTGGGTGATGTTGATCTTCTCGCCGGTCGAGTACATCAGGAAGTAGACCGGGTTCAGCATGCCCAGCTTGAGCGGCAGCTGTTCGTGCTTCTTGATCGTGTTGTGGTCGAACTTCTCGGCGCCCTTGCCGATGCGCCGGGCCGCCCAGTAGACACCGTCGGCGAGGTAGTCGCCGATGCCTTCGCGGCGGACGATCTTCTCGATCAGGTAGAAGAATCGGCCTTCGCTGTCGTCCGGCATGCCCGGAAAGTCGTCTTTCGTGAGGATGCCCGCCTCGAGCAGTTCGAGGCCGAAAGCCATGGCCTGCGGCGCGGAGTAGCCGTCGAGGCCGTACTCGGTGGCCTTCTGCGCGATCCTGAAGCCGAAGTCCAGGTCCGAGTAGGCGGCCATGGTGTAGGTCAGCTTCGTGTAGCACTTCATCATGTAGGTCGGCAGACCTGGCACCGAAATGGTCGCACCGCACTTCATGGGGCAGTTGTGGCAGCTGATCAGGCGGGTGCGCACGTTCTCCTGCGTCTCGCGCCACTTCTCCTCGATCTCATGGGTCCAGAAGTCCTTGCGACGGGTGCGCGAGTTGCCCCACATGAAGCTGGTGGTGTGCCATTCCTCGTCGACGATGGCCATTTCCTGCGGTGAGCCGAGTACTTGATGAATCGCCGGCAGGCCCTTGATCGGGTGGTCTTCGCGGAACTTGATGTACTTGAGGACGTCGTTGCAGAGCTCCATGTACCTGGCCGGTTCGGCGACATTGATGTCCTTGCTGCCGCGCACGGCAACCGCCTTCAGGCCCTTGTCTCCCATCACGGCGCCGATGCCGCCACGGCTGGCGCTGGAGCGGCCCTGTTCGATCGAGGCGTAGAAGACGCGGTTCTCGCCAGCCAGGCCGATGGCCGCGACCTGGATGTCCGGATCCTTCAGTTCCTTGCGAATCGCCTCGGACGCATCGGTCGCCCCCATTCCCTTCAGATGCGAGGCATCGCGGATCTCGACCTTGTCGTTGTTGATCCAGAGGTAGACCAGTTCATCCGACTTGCCGCTGATGATCACCTTGTCGTAGCCGGCGTACTTGAGCTCGGGCGCCCAGAACCCGCCCATCATCGAATAAGCCATCAGCTTGGTCTGCGGCGAGATCGTCGAGACAATGGTGCGGTTGCAGCCGGGCGCCCCGGTGCCGCAGAGCAGGCCGGTGCCGAAGATCAGCAGGTTGTCCTCGGAAAATGCCTCCGTCTCCGCCGGCACCCTGTCCCACATGATCTTGGCGTTGGTGCCCAGGCCTCCCAGGTAGAGCCGGGTGTCTCGCGGGTCGGTTTCCACCCTGTCGATGCTGCCTCGCGAGAGATTCACTTCCAGATCGAAACCAATTTCTCCGTAGCGCATTTCTCTGTTCCTCGCTCCAACTGCTGCTTGTCAAGAAGGGCCCTGCGCCCCCGGTCCGGTGCGCCCTGCCTTCCATGGCGGCGTCGATCGACGCGACCGGATCGCGGTCTCGTCAGGGCGATGCTCGAACGCCGGCCCCGTGCGGCGTGCTGCTTTGCAGGGCGTCGCTCCACATTGGTGGCCTACCTGCGCATGCTGCTGGAAACAGCGATCGCCAGCTTGAGCTAGCGCAAGAAAGGCGCAAACGTGCTCCCTGAGTCCGGGACGGGAAAACCCGCGATTCCCGGTCGGCATGCCCGCAGGGCCGACGCCTTCGGCGAGGTAGTGACGCTGCAGATGATCGACGCTGGCGCGGCCGCGCCGGGGGCCAAGGCTCAGCGACTCGACGTGCTGATCGGCAGGCGATTCTTGCGGTACGAGTTCTTCAAGGCGATCTTGCCGTCTCGAAAGGTGAACAGATCGCAGCCATGCACTTCGATGCGAGTGCCATTGGCGCGCGTACCCGTGAACGTCCACTCCGAAACGCCCCTGTCACCACACACGAAGTGGCGTGCGTTGCCCCAATGCGCATCTGGAAATGTCGCCCAGACTTCCGCGAAGCCATCCCGCACCGCCGCTCGCCCCACATACCGGGTGCCGCAGACGTCAGGACCCGAAGAGCCCTCGAAGACGCAGTCTTCAGTCATGAACGACATGATGGCGTCGACATCGTGCCGATTCCACGCGTCGGCGAAGGCCTGCAGAACTTCGGTGGTGACTTCAGCAATCACGTGCGCCATGTCAGTTTCTCCCGTCGATTCCTGCTCTCGGGCTGCTCAGCGAAGCAGCGCCGCTGCTCCGGACAGAACGTGGGGGCCCGGAATCCTCAATGCGTGCGGCAGTGATCCGACGGCGACAAGCTGGGTCGTGCTCGCCGTCCGGCAGAATCCACTCTGCCTTTCACTCTACCTGAGGACGACTTTGCCATGAAGCGATTCCAACGTCTTGGCGCAACGGGAAGCCTGCTACTTGCGGTTCTCCTCTTGCCTTGCGCGATGGCGCAAACGGTCGCGCCACCACCCAGCATCGCAGCATCTGCGGTGCCCGCCAGCAAGCCCGAGAAGAAGATCCTGACGCCGGCCGAGTCGCGCGACAGCGCCACGGCACCGGGCGACCTGCGGCCCGAGCGCCGCGTCACGCCGCAGATCAGCATCCCGCTCAACAAGTCAGGCCAGGTCCCGGCAAAGTCACTGGTGACGCCGCCTCCTCGCGCGAAGACTGCCCCGTCCGGGGGCATCGAAGACGCGGCAGCACGCTGCGCGGCGCTTGCTGATGCACAAGCGCGCGATCAGTGTCACGCCAAGCTCCCGCACTGACCCTGGGTAGCGCCGCTGACGGCGACCGGAAGGCGTCCCGGTTGCAGTCCGGAATGCTCAGCAAGTGGGGACCCCGGAAATGTCAACGGCCCAGGCAAAGTGCCTGAGCCGTTGGCTTGTCTGGTGGGCCCTGCAGGGGTCGAACCTGCGACAAACGGATTAAGAGTCCGCTGCTCTACCAACTGAGCTAAGAGCCCGATTCAGGAAATTCTAATCGCTGGTGGGTTGTGCAGGATTCGAACCTGCGACCAACGGATTAAAAGTCCGCTGCTCTACCGACTGAGCTAACAACCCGGCGAGCGGTAAATTATATCCAGCTTTGATGCCGCGACCGGTCCGTTTGCCTCAGCGCGACGGCACCGCCAGCAGGCGCAGCGCCTCGTTTGCGGCGACCATGCCGAACGTTGCAGTCACGCTGACGCTGGAGCCGTAGCCGTGGCAGTTCAGTCCACCGTCGAACCCGCACTCTTCGGCAGCCGCCTGGGGTCGATGCACCGATTCGCGGGAGTAGACGCAGCTCAGCCCGAGCCGGCCGCTGCGCGGCGCCGCATGTTCCTTGCGCAACCGCTGGCGCAGCGCAGCGAGCAGCGGATCGTGCGTCACGTCGGCCAGATCGTCCACGGCAACGGCCTGCGGCAGTCGCTTGCCGCCGGCGGCGCCCGCCATGACGAACGCCGTGTCCGTCGTGCGTGCCCAGACCGCGAGCGCAAGCTTGGCCTTCAGTTCATCGCACGCGTCGATCACCGCGTCCACCGGTTCATCGAGCAGCGCAGGCCA
Source organism: uncultured bacterium (assembly GCA_963802435.1). Taxonomy (GTDB): domain Bacteria; phylum Pseudomonadota; class Gammaproteobacteria; order Burkholderiales; family Burkholderiaceae_C; genus CAIKUF01. Next base: position 63,114 of record CAWDIT010000011.1, on the reverse strand, counting down.
GTTCTCGGCAGAGACGAAATCCTCGATCGCCGTCACGCGGCACGCCGGGTGGATATCGCTTACGCGGTGCGCGAGTGCCTGCGCCTTGGCCATGCCGAGCGTCGAGCCGAGTGCCTGCACCTGGCGGTTGATGTTCGACTCGGCGACGTGGTCGAGGTCGATCAGCACCAGCGCCGCGACTCCACTGCGCGCCAGAGCCTCGACCGCCCACGAGCCGACGCCGCCGAGTCCGACGACCGCAATGCGCGCGGCGCGCAGTCGGGCATAGGCGGCATCGCCATGGAGGCGTCGCAGGCCCCCGAAGCGCCGCTCGAGGTCCGGGGCGTCGATGGGGTCGCTCGCCCTCACTTCAGCGATGCCAATCGCTCGCGCCCTGCCTGGGCAGCCTCCGAGTTCGGATACGCCTTCAGCAACTCCTCGAGGGTCTTGCGCGCCGCCTTGGTGTCCTTCAGTTCCAACTGGCAGTTGGCCAGCGACAACAGCGCCTCGGGCGCACGCGGGCTCTCGGGCGCGGCGCTGACGAGCCCGCGAAACGACGCGATCGCCTCGCGGTACTCGCGCTTGCCGTACTGGGCGTTGCCGAGCCAGAACAGCACCGGGTTGGCGTATCCGCTCTTCGGATAGCGCTTCTGGAAGGCAAGGAAGGCGCTCGCCGCCGCGGCGAAGTCGCCCTTGCGCAGCGTGGCCATGGCTTCTTCATAGAGGCGCTTCTCTTCGGGCTCGGCGACGAACTCCTTGCCGTCGACCGTCACCTTCTGCGGTTCGAACTTGCGCACCCGCTCGTCGACGCCCTGCTGCAGGTCCTTCTGTTGTCGCTGCATCTCGGCCACGTCGCGCGCGAGCTGTTCGTTCTGTCCGCGCAGCCTGGCCGTCTCTGCGCGCGTCGCTTCGAGCTGGCTGTTCAGGTCGAGCAGGCTGCGCCGCAGCTGGTTGAGCTGCTCGCCCTGCTCGGCCAGGCGCGCCTTGAGCTGCTCGCTGTTCTGGTCGACGCGCTGGCGCAGATCCAGGATCGCCTTGCGCGCCTCGTCGTCCTCGAACAGCGCGGCTCGCGCCGGTAGCGCACACAAGGCCGCGCCGAGCACGCAGAGCGCCAGCCAGCCCACCCCCGATGTTCCGCGGGTCTTCGTCGGCATCGCGCGAGCCTTCAGCGGTAGATCAGTTCGACGCGGCGGTTCTTCGCCATCGCCGCCTCATCGCTGCCCTGCACCGCGGGCCGCTCCTTGCCGAAGCTCACCGCTTCGATCTGGGCGTCTGATGCGCCGAGCAGCACCAGCGACTTCTGCACCGCCTCGGCCCGCTTCTGGCCGAGCGCGAGGTTGTACTCGCGTCCCCCGCGCTCGTCGGTGTGCCCTTCGAGCGACAGGTGCTTCTTGCGGTCGGCCGACAGCGCCTTCGCGTAGGCATCGATCGTGCCGCGGAATTCGTCCTTCACGACGAAGCTGTCGAAGTCGAAGTAGATCACCTTCGGCAGCGCATTCGCGGCCGCGCCGCCTTGCTTGGTCAGGTCGACCGACGTGACCTGCGACTGCCCGGCGCCGCCGCTGCCGGCCGCCCCCGCGGCCCCTGCACCCACTTCGGTCGGCGTGCGTGTCTCCACCGGAGTCCCCTCGTCGAGCTTCACGCCCGAAGCACAGGCGGCCAGCAGCGCCGTCGCGGCCCACACACCCAATCGCACTCGCATCGTCGTCATCACAGAGTTCTCCTTGGAAACTTGAAAAGCAACCGCATCAGCGGCCGTAAGGGCCCCACACGGGTTCGCGCACGTCGGCCTGCGAGACCGCCAGGCTGGCCTTGATTCTGCCGTCGAGCGTGGTCGTCATCAGCACATCACGGCCCTGCGACTGCGTGGCGTACACGATCAGGCGCCCGTTCGGGGCAAAGCTCGGACGCTCGTCGCGACCGGTTTCGGTCAGGCTGCGCGGGGGCGCGTTGCTGCCGAGTTCCTGAACGACCAGCCGGTACGCGCCGCCCTGACGTGAAATGTAGGCCAGGTTGCGTCCATCCGGGCTCAGCGCGGGGCTGATGTTGTAGCCGCCGGTAAAAGTCACGCGCTCGGCCGCGCCACCGCCCACCGGCATGCGGTAGATCTGCGGGCCGCCGCCACGGTCGCTGACAAAGTACAGGCTGCGCCCGTCGGGCGAGTACACCGGCTCGGTGTCGATCGCCGTGCTGTTCGTCAACCGGCGCAGGTTGTCGCCGTTGCGGTCCATCATGTAGATCTGCGAGCCGCCTTCGCGCGACAGCGTCACGGCCATCTGCCGGCTGTCGGGAGACCACGCCGGGGCACTGTTCGAGCCGCGGAAGTTGGCCACCGCGCGGCGTCTGCCCGAGGCCACGTCCTGCGTCCACACGACGGCCTTCTGACTCTCGAACGAGACGTAGGCGAGCTCGCGTCCGTCGGGCGACCACGAGGGCGAGATGATCGGCTCGGGGCTCGTCAAGGCCACCTGCCCGCCCTCGCCATCGGCGTCGGCGATGCGCAAGGTGAAGCGGCTGCCCACCTTCGTGACGTAGGCGATGCGCGTCGAGAACACGCCCTTCTCGCCGGTGAGCTTCTCGTACACGCTGTCGGCGACGCGATGCGCCGCAAGGCGCAGGTCGGCCGGCGGCACGGCAGCGCTCTGGCCGAGCAGCGGCTGCCCCTTGACCACGTCCCAGAGCCTGAAGCGGACGTCGAAGCGGCCGTCGGCGAGGCGCGAGACCGAACCCGTCAGGAGGGCATCGGCGCCGCGCGCGCGCCAGTCGCTCATCACGGGCTGGGCGGTCTCGTCGAGAACTTCCGCCGTGGCAACGGCGCGGAACAAGCCGCTGCGCTCGAGGTCGGCACGGATGATCGCCGAGACCGGCTGCGGCGCCCTGTCCTCGTCCTTGAACTTCGCGATGGCCACCGGCAGCTGTGTGCCGCCGACGCCGGAGATCTCGACCCGGAACTGCGCCGCCGCCGGCGCCGTCGCCAAGGCGATCCCACCGGCGAGCGATCCGACCAGGGCACGGCGCAGCCACATGATGCTTGCAGACTTCGTTGGGAGCATTTGGTTCATTTCCTTGTCGACCAGCCTGGCTGCCGGGCGAGCAGCCACAACTTCAGGTGGCGGTAATAGGTGCCTTCGGCCACGTACATCGCGAGGACGAGGCCGAGTCTCCCGTCGAGGAAGCCGCGCCGCAACACATAGCCGCGCAGGAAGGCCCACAGCGAATGCCCGAACGCGCCGGCCACGCTGGCGCGCCGACCGGCCCGCAGCAGGTCTTGCGCGCGACCGGTGGTGTAGCGGTTCATCTTCGCCAGCGCATCGTCCAGCCCCGGCATCGTGTCGTGCAGCAGGTGCCCCCGAAGGCGGGCGACTTCGCCTTGCACCACGAGGCGCTCGTGGACCAGGTCGTCCGAGAAGCGCCCCGCTTCGCGCCGGAACAGGCGCAGCACGCGGTCGGGGTACCAGTCACCGTGGCGAATCCATTGGCCGCAGAAGCTCGACAGCCGCGCAAGTTCGTATCCGGCGGTTGCGGTCTGCACCTGCGAGACGACGCCACGGATCTGAAGCGCGAGTTCGGCGCTGACACGCTCGTCGGCGTCGATGCTCAGCACCCAGCGGCCGCGAGCCAACGCCAGGGCACGATTCTTCTGCGCGCCGAAGCCGGGCCAGTCGTCGGTCTGCACGACGCGCGCACCGAAGGCCGCCGCGATTTCGCGCGTATCGTCGCTGCTACCCGAATCGACGACGACCCACTCGTCGGCGAAGGCCACCGACTGCAGGCAGGCGAGCACATTGCGGCTCTCGTTGCGGGTGATCAGGATGACCGACAGGTCGACGGCGGCTTGCGGGCTGGGCATGAGAGGCCGATTGTAGGCAGGCGGGCAGCGGATAATCGGTCGCCCTCCGACCCGGCCTCCTTGCATCCAACCGTTCATGCAGCCCCTCAGGCAGCGCATCGCCCGCATCACGCCGTACTTCGCCAACGCGCGCGCCGGGTTCGCGGTCGCGATCGCCGGCTCGCTGGTCGGCTCGGCGACGGAGCCGGTGTTGCCCTGGCTGATGAAGCCGCTGCTCGACCAGGGCTTCCAGGCCGGCGGCGTTCCGCTGTGGATGGTGCCGCTGGTAATCATCGGCCTCTTTGCGCTGCGCGGCGCATCCGGCTGGGTCGCGCAGTACGCGCTGTCGTGGTCGGCCAACCGCGGCGTGCTCGAGATGCGCCGCGCGATGTTCGATCACCTCCTGGCGGCGCAGCCGGGTGTGTTCAGCCGCCACACCGCGAGCAACCTGACGAACACGCTCGTCTACGAGGTGCAGGGGGGAGCCGGCCAACTGGTCGGTTCCCTGCTCTCGCTGATCAAGGACAGCTTCTCGCTGATCGCGCTGCTCACCTACCTGCTGTGGCTGAACTGGCAGTTGACGCTGTTCGTCGCGGTGATGTTGCCGATGGTCGCGTTCGTGATGCGCACGGTCAGCAAGCGGCTGCACCGTCTCACGGTCGCCGGCCAGTCGGCGACCGACGAACTCGCCTATGTGGTCGAGGAAAACGTGCTCGCCTGGCGCATCGTGCGCCTTCATGGCGCGCAGGCCAGCGAGGCCAGGCGCTTCGCCGAACGCAGCAACGCGCTGCGCAGACTGGCGCTCAAGACCGTGGCTGCCAATTCGACGATGACGCCGGTGACGCAGTTGCTCGCCGCCTCCGCGCTGTCGGCGGTCCTGGTCGTCGCCTTGTGGCAGAGCGGGACTTCGGGCGGCACGGTGGGCAGCTTTGCGTCGTTCATCACCGCGATGTTGATGATCATCTCGCCGATCAAGAGCCTGTCGGAAGTGGCCGGGCCGATCACGCGCGGCATGGCGGCGCTGGAGCGCGGCGTCGCGTTGATCGACGACAGCCCGCTCGAGCGGGGCGGCAGCTTCGATCCCGGCCGCTCGAGCGGCGACCTGGAACTGCGCAACGTCACCTTGCGCTACCGCGAAGACCAGCTTCCTGCGCTCGACGACGTGAGCCTGAGGCTCCACGCCGGCGAGGCGGTGGCGCTGGTCGGGCCGTCGGGTGCCGGCAAGTCCACGTTCGTCAACCTGCTGCCCCGCTTCATCGAGCCGAGCTCGGGCTCCCTCTGGCTCGACGGCCGACCGCTCGGCGAGTGGAACATGCAGGCGCTGCGGCGCCAGTTCGCGCTCGTCAGCCAGGACGTGGTGCTGTTCAACGACAGCGTCGCGCAGAACGTCTGCCTGGGCGCCTCGCTCGACCGCGAACGCGTTGCCGAGGCATTGCGCAGCGCCAACCTGAGCGACTTCGTCGCCACGCTGCCGAACGGCATCGATTCGATGATCGGCCACAACGGCGGGGAGCTGTCCGGCGGGCAGCGGCAACGCCTGGCGATCGCGCGCGCGATCTACAAGGATGCGCCGATCCTGATCCTCGACGAGGCGACGTCGGCGCTCGACTCCGAGTCCGAGCGCCAGGTGCAGGACGCCCTCGAGAGGCTGATGCGCGGCCGCACCTCGCTCGTCATCGCGCACCGGCTGTCGACCATCGAAGGCGCCGACCGCATCGTCGCGCTGGAAGCCGGACGCGTCGTCGAGCAGGGCTCGCACGCCGAGCTGCTGACCCGTGGCGGGCTCTATGCCCGTCTGCACTCACTTCAATTCAGGAGCTGACCCATGACCGACACCCCCGCCATCAGCCGCTTCGGCGTGCCCGAGATCACCTCGCTGCCAGAAGACATCCGCGCGCGAATCCTAGAGGTGCAGGAGAAGTCCGGCTTCGTGCCCAACGTCTTCCTCGCGCTGGCCAAGCGGCCCGACGAGTTCCGTGCCTTCTTCGCCTACCACGACGCGCTGATTCTTCGCGAGTCGGGTCTGACCAAGGCCGACAAGGAGATGATCATCGTCGCCACCAGCAGTGCCAACGGCTGCCTCTACTGCGTCGTGGCGCACGGCGCGCTGCTGCGCATCTACGCGAAGAACCCGCTCGTCGCCGACCAGGTGGCGGTGAACTACCGCAAGGCCGACATCACGCCGCGCCAGAAGGCCATGCTCGCGTTCGCGATGAAGGTCTGCAACGACTCGGCATCGATCGTCGATGCCGACTTCGCGGCGCTGCGCGAGCACGGCCTCAACGACCAGGACGCGTGGGACATCGGCGCCATCACCGGGTTGTTCGGGCTGTCCAACCGGATGGCGAACATGACCTCGATGCGACCGAACGACGAGTTCTATCTGATGGGACGATTGCCGCGCACGAAGACATGAAGCGGCTGGCGATCTCGAACCACGGGCTGCGCAACAGCGGTGGCATCGAGCGCTACGCACTGACCCTGGTACGCGGCATGCACGAGCGCGGCCTGCGCCCGTTCTTCATCGCCAAGAGCTTCGATCCGTCGCTGCCCGAAGTGGCCTGGGTGGAACCCATTCGCGTGCGCATGACCGGGTTGCCCGCCAAGCTGCGCGACCTGGCGTTCGACTGGCGCATCCGCAGGATCAAGCGGCGGCTCGGCCTGTTTCCGCTGATCGCCTGCAACCAGACCGGCGCCGCCGACCTGGCCATCTGCGGCAGCACGCACCCGGGCTATCTCGACGCGATGGGCCAACCGGCGAGACTGTCGGACCGCTGGAAGATCGCCCTCGAGCACGCCCACCTGAGCAAGGCGCAGGCTGTCGTCGCCCATTCGCGCCGGATGGCCGACGAAGCGCAGCGTTACCACGGCGTGCCGGCGGCCAGGATCCACCTGCTCTACCCACCGGTGGACGGCAGGATCTTCAGCCCGGCCGATCCAGCCGAGCGTCGCCGCCTGCGCGAGCAGTTCGGCCTGCCGCACGACCGCGCCGTCTTCCTGCTCGCCTCCACCGGGCACAAACGCAAGGGACTCGATCTGCTGGTCGAATTCTTTCGGTCGACCGCATCGCCGGTCTCGCTGGCCGTCGCCGGCCGCCCGATAGCCGTGCGCGCACCGAACATCCACTACCTCGGTTACCGCAAGGACATCGAGAACGTCTATCGGGCGGTCGACTTCACGATCGTCGCCTCGAACTACGAGCCGTTCGGGCTGGTCGGCGTCGAGTCGGTGCTGTGCGGCACGCCGGTGCTGATCGCGGAAGGAGTGGGCTGCGCCGAAGTGATCCGCCCACCAGCCCAGTTGCCCTTCGACCGACAGGTCGGCGCCAGCCTCGGTGCGGCCGTCGCCGAGGCGCTGGCGCGCTGGCAGGCCGGAACGGCCCGGCTCGAATCTCCAGCCCGATACCTTGGCTACGATCCATCGGTTTCGGTGCACGTCGATGCGCTGCTTGCGATCGCGCGCGGGCTGTCGGTGGATCGCTGAGCCCGGTCTGCCTACTCTGCGGCACGGTGCAAGTGCAGCGTTACCATCGCGTTGCTGCCCGTCCCGCAGCGTGCAAGCTCGCCGATTTCGATGGCCCATCCGCAACAAGCCGAGTACTTCACGAGCGTGCGCGAGCACTACCCGGCCCATTTCGAGCGGGCGCGGGTGCTGGAAGTCGGATCGCTCGACATCAACGGCTCGGTGCGCGACCTGTTCAGCGCCTGCGACTACACCGGCGTCGACCTCCAGCCCGGCCCGGGGGTCGATCTGGCCTGCCCCGGGCACCTGCTGGCGTTGCCGACCGCAAGCTTCGATACCGTGATCTCCGCCGAGTGCTTCGAGCACAACCCGTTCTGGCGCGAATCGCTGGCCAACATGCTGCGCATGGCGCGCCCCGGCGGCCTGGTGCTCGTCAGTTGCGCGACCACCGGCCGCAAGGAACACGGCACGTCACGCACAAACCCTGATGCGTCGCCGTTCACGGTGCAGCAGAAGTGGGACTACTACCGCAACCTCCGCGCCCGCGACCTCGAGCGCGGCGTGAACCTCGCCGGCTGGCTCGCCGACTGGCACAGCTGGGTCAACTACATCAGCTGCGACCTGTACTTCGTCGGCCTGCGTCACGGCGGCACGGCAGCACTGGACGTCGCGCTGGTGCAGAGGCTGACCGCGCGCTACGCCATCAATGCCAGCGCCAGGGCGCTGCGCCGCGGACTGAAGACGAAGTTGTTCGGCGACCTCCGGTCCGGTCCCTGACGCGGTGACCGCCAGCACCGGCTCGCCAGGCGACGCCAGACCGCTGGTGTCGATCCTGCTCATCGCCTACAACCAGCAGGGCACGGTGGCCGAAGCCATTGACGGTGCACTGGCGCAGACCTACTCGCCGCTCGAGATCGTGGTGTCGGACGATGCGTCGACCGACGGCAGCTTCGCCGCAATGGAAGCAGCGCTCGCCGGCTACCTGGGCCCGCACCGTCTGCGCCTCAACCGCAACCCGACGAACCTCGGCATCGGTGCGCACCTGAGCCATCTGGTCTCGCTCTCGCGCGGTGAGCTGCTGTTCGTCGCTGCCGGCGACGACGTCTCGCTGCCGCAGCGTTGCGAACGTGTCGTCGCGGCCTGGCTCGCATCGGGCAAGAGGCTCGACCTGATTGCCAGCGCGCTCCTCGATCTGGACGAATGCGGTCAGGTGCGGGAACGGATCGTGCCTTCCGACCTCGCAAGCTACCGCAACGCCGCCGACTGGCTGGCCAGGCCGCCCTTCGTCGTCGGCGCCGCGCAGGCCTGGACGCGCCGCCTGTTCGACCGGTTCGGACCATTGCCGCCCGGCGTCGTGGCGGAAGACCTGCTGATGGTGTTTCGCGCGATCGTCAGCGGCGGGGCGGTCACACTGCCCGAGCCCCTGGTGCGCTATCGGCGTGGCGGCGTGTCGCGGCGGCGTCGCGCGATGAGCGCGCAGGACGTCGTGGCGGGGCTGCTGAAGAACAACCGCAGCAGCCTGGTCGAGCTGCCACAACTGCTGGCCGATGCGCGCGTCGCCGGCCAGTTGCCGGCCGTCGAAGCAGCGATCTTGGCGCGGCTCGCGCGCGAAGTGTTCATCCGCGACGCCTTCGCGGCCGACAGTCTGGCGAAGCGCTGGTACGCCCTGCGGGAGGCGGACAACGTGCCTCTGTCGCTGCGCCTGCGGGTCGTTGCCTATGCCGCCTTCCCTGCGCTGTTGGCGCCGTTCTTCTGGCTCAAGCGCCTGCTGGCACGCCAACGCTGATTCGGGTCTGTTCACACGACTGGTAGGGACCGCGTCGTGTGAACAAGCCCTAGCCGAAACGCCTGCGCAACGCGCTCTTGCGCAACGCCCACTTCAGTCCGGCTTCGTGCACCGGGTCGGGCTCCGCCAGCGCGTCGAGCGTCGTCGCGACCTGACCGCGGCGCAGGTAATAGCGGTCGAAGGTCGACTGCGTCAGGCCCCACTTGCCGAGAAACTGGCGCCGCCCGTCGTTCTTCACGACCTTGCCGGTCGACTTGCACTGGAAGTGATAGACGAGCGAGTCGCCGACCCCGATGAAATGGCGGCAGCCGGCGTGCCAGAGCTTCATCGAGAAGTCGTTGTCGCTGCCCATGCCGGGCGAAAGTTCGCTGCTGTATCCGCCGCACCTGAACCACCACTTGCGGTGCACCAGCGTCGGTGGCCAGGTGGCGCCCAGCCAGTCGGCGCGCTTGAGTCCCGGCAGCGCGTCGAGCAGCGCTTCGCGCCGGAAACTCTGCGTCGTGTCGCCGTAATCGGCGACGACGACGCAGGCGTTGCCGCTCGCCCTCGGCTCGATCATCGTCCCCGACAACATGAACAGGTCACTCGGAAGCGCCCGCAGGCGCGCGAGCAACGCCGTGTCCCAGCCCGGGCAGCAGAACATGTCGTCGTTCATGTAGACGATGTAGTCGTACCGCGCCAGCATCGCCGCTTCGTTCACCGCGTAGCAGATGCCTACGTTGCGGTCGGAATAGCTCGCCGCCAGCCCCGAGGCACGCACCCAGTCTCGCGAGCCGTCGCTGCCATCGTTGACGTGCACGATGATCTGGTGCGGGTAGGCCGAATGCTCCTGGATGCTGGCGACGCACAGCTTCAGGTAGTCGAGGTTGTTCCAGGTCGGGATCAGGATCGAGAACAAGTCAGGCCCCCACGTTCAGGATGCGTCGAAGTTCGACCAGCACGCGTTCGGGGTCCAGATTCTCCAGGCAATGGCTCGGGCTGTCGACGCGATCCTCGCAGCCCATTCGCAGGCATGGCACGCATTGCGGCCGATCTGCTCGATCCGGGCCTTGCAGCACGACGCTGCGGCCCACCCGCTGGCACTGCGCTCTCCTCAACCACGGCTGCGTCGGCGGGTGCTCGCGTGGCCAGGGGCCGAACTGGTCGGGCCACGACGGGCCGAATACGGTGACGATCGGCAGGCCCAGCGCAGCGGCCAGGTGTGTCACCGAGGTGTCCGGCCCCAGGTAGGCGTCTGCGCCGTCGAGCAGGGCTCGCAACTGCCGCAGTTGCAGGCGACCGGACACGTCGATCAGGTCGGGCTCCGTGCCGGCATCGCGCATCGCAGCGACCAGCGCCTGATCGTTCGCCGAGTCACTGCCGGTCAGCACGACCTGAACACCTTCGCGCAGCAGGGCGTCGACGACATGGCGGAAGTGCGTGACCGGCCACTGCTTGTAGCGCCACATCGACGGCACGTGGACGACGACACAGGGATGGCGTAGCTGCGCTGCCAGTGGCGCCGGCAGCGGCAGGGGCGGAGGCGCCCGCAGCGACACCGCGTCCGGGACCTCGACCCAGGGGCTCAGCAGCGCCAGGTTGGCCAGCACGACGGGGACTCCCGCGGTCTCGACGAAACCGTGCTGCGCCACGCGGCGCTTCCACCCCTGACCCGACCCCTGGTTGGGCAACATCACGCTGCGCCGCCGCGCGGCCAGCCAGCCGATCAGGTGCGCGCGGTCCCCCGTGCGCGCGACCAGGGCGAGGTCGTAGTGCCGCCACAGCCGCCGCACCTCGATCAACCTGGTCTTCCAGTCGGAGCGGCTCGACGGCTGGATTTCGACGAGTTCGTTCACGTCGGGATTGCCCGCCAGCAGGCCGAGCGTCCCGGCGAAGCCGAGCACGTCGATGCGTGCAAGCGGCCAGCGCAGCCGGGCAGCGCGGATCGCCGGCGTGCACAGGAGCACGTCGCCGAGCTGCGCGGGGACGACGAACAGGATGCGCGCAAAGTCTTCCGTGCGACGCAGGCCGGGATTCATCGTCACCCAGCGGTTGCGACGGGAGCCGGGTGCCGGCGCGCTACACGCGCGCGGCCACCCAAGCCTGCACCGACCCCAGCGCGGCGGCCAGCCGGCCCGGATCGGTGCCGCCGGCCATCGCCAGGTCGGCCTTGCCCCCGCCCTTGCCGCCCACCTGCTGGGCAACGAAGTTGACGAGCTCGCCGGCCTTGAGCCGCCCCACCATGTCGGCAGTCACCCCCGCGGCCAGTTGCACCTTGCCGCCGTCGACCGTGGCGAGCACGATGGCCGCCGTCTTGAGCTTGTTCTTCAACTGGTCCATCGTCTCGCGCAGGCCCTTGGCATCCGCACCGTCGAGCATCGCCGCCAGCACCTTGATGCCACCCACGTCGACCGCGCGGGCGAGCATCTCGCTGCCCTGCGACGACGCGAGCCGGCCTTTCAGCGACGCGAGTTCCTTCTCCAGCGAGCGCACGTGCTCGAGCACCTGTCCGACGCGCGCCGGCACCTCGCCCGGCGCCGAGCGAAGGGTGTCGGCCAGGCCGCCGAGCGTCGCCTCCAGCGACTGCAGGTAGGCGAGCGCGTTGCCGCCCGTCACCGCCTCGATGCGGCGAACGCCGGCGGCGATGCCGCCTTCGGCCACCACCTTGAAGAGGCCGATGTCGCCCGTGCGCCGCACGTGCGTACCGCCGCACAGCTCGCGGCTGCTGCCGATGTCGATCACGCGAACCTCGTCGCCGTACTTCTCGCCGAACAGCATCATCGCGCCGAGCACTTGTGCCTCGTCGATCGGCAACACGCGCGCCACGGTCGCCGCGTTGGCGAGGATCTCGCCGTTCACGAGCGCCTCGACCTGCGCGATCTGTGCCGCGCTCAGCGGCGCGTTGTGCGCAAAGTCGAAGCGCGTTCGCTCGGGCGTGACCAGCGAGCCTTTCTGCTGCACGTGGGCGCCGAGCGCCTCGCGCAGCGCCTTGTGCATCAGGTGCGTCGCGCTGTGGTTGCGCACGATCCTCGCGCGGCGCTCCGCGTCGACGCGCGCCTGCAGGCTGTCGCCGATCTCGATCTCGCCCTCGACGACGCGACCATGGTGGCCGAACACCGTCGCCTGCACCTTGATCGTGTCGTCGACGAGCAGGCGTGCGCGTGCATTGCGCAGCTCTCCGGCATCGCCGACCTGGCCCCCCGACTCCGCATAGAACGGCGTGTGGTCGAGGACGACGACGGCATCTTCGCCGGCCGTGACGCGCTGCACCGGCGTGCCTTCGACGTAGAGCGCGGTGACCCGGCTGTGCTCGCAGGCGAGGTGCTCGTAGCCATGGAACGCCGTGGCCACCCCGTCGTACTCGAGGCCCTGCGCCATCTTGAACTTGCCCGCCGCGCGCGCCTGTTCGCGCTGGCGGTTCATCGCGAGCTCGAAGCCGGCGGCGTCGACCGTCACACCGCGCTCGCGGCAGACATCGGCCGTCAGGTCGAGTGGAAACCCGAAGGTGTCGTGGAGCTTGAACGCCGTCTCGCCGTCGATGCTTTTCGCGCCGCCGGCAAGCGCCGCTTCGAGGATCTCCATGCCGTTGGCGATGGTCTGGAAGAAGCGCTCTTCCTCCTGCTTCAGCACCTCGGTGATGCGCAAGCGCTCCCGCTGGAGCTCGGGATAGGCCTCGCCCATCTGTGCGGCCAGCGGAGCCACCAGGGTGTGAAAGAAGGGCTTGCGCGCGCCCAGCTTGTAGCCATGGCGGATCGCCCGCCGCGCGATGCGGCGCAGCACGTAGCCTCGGCCCTCGTTGCCCGGGATCACTCCATCGGCCACGGTGAAGGCGCAAGCCCGGATGTGGTCGGCGATGACCTTCAGCGACGGCGAGTCCTTGTCGCACCCGCCGCCGGGCCCCGCGGCCCCCGATCCACCGGCGCCGGCCGCGTCGACCGCCGCCTTCCCAGCCGCGAGCAGCGCGACGAAGAGGTCGATCTCGTAGTTCGAGTGCACGTGCTGCAGCACCGCGGTGATGCGCTCCAGCCCCATGCCGGTGTCCACGCTCGGCTTCGGCAGCCGGTGCATCACGCCCGCTTCGTCGCGGTTGAACTGCATGAACACGTTGTTCCAGATTTCGATGTAGCGGTCGCCATCCTCGTCGGGGGAGCCGGGAGGCCCGCCCGGGATGCCTTCTCCGTGGTCGTAAAAGATCTCGGTGCACGGGCCGCAGGGGCCGGTATCGCCCATCATCCAGAAGTTGTCGGACGCATGGCGCGCGCCCTTGTTGTCGCCGATGCGCACGATGCGCTCGGCTGGCACGCCGACCACCTTGTTCCAGATCTCGTAGGCCTCGTCGTCCTCGGCGTAGACGGTGACCCAGAGCTTGTCCGGTGGGAGCTTGAACACTTCGGTCAGCAGTTCCCAGGCGTACTGGATCGCATCGTGCTTGAAATAGTCGCCGAACGAGAAGTTGCCCAGCATCTCGAAGAAGGTGTGGTGGCGCGCCGTGTAGCCCACGTTCTCCAGGTCGTTGTGCTTGCCGCCGGCGCGGATGCACTTCTGCGACGTCGCGGCGCGGTTGTATGGGCGCTTGTCAAAGCCGAGGAACACGTCCTTGAACTGGTTCATCCCGGCATTGGTGAACAGCAGCGTCGGGTCGTCGCCCGGCACGACCGGGCTCGACGCGACGATCGTATGCCCCTTCGACTCGAAGAACTTCAGGAACTGGGAACGGATCTCGGAGGCTTTCATGCCGTGGCTTTCGGTGATCGGGGCTGCCCTGCAAGACTGCCGCAGGGAACGTGCGATTTTAGCGGGCGAGTCTCGGCTGAAGCCTTCAGGCAGACGGCTTCACGTCCGAGGGCCGCGGTGCCCGATGGTCATTGCAGCGCGTTCCATCCGACAATCAGGCCGCACGGGACCCGTTCCCGGGCCGTCTCGTGAAGCAGCACAGGCACGACAACCGATGACACAGCGCCCCGCTCCGTTGCAAGGCATCCGCGTGCTCGACCTCTCGCGCGTGCTCGCCGGGCCGTGGGCCGGGCAGTTGCTGGCCGACTACGGCGCCGACGTGATCAAGGTCGAGCGCCCCGGCGCCGGCGACGACACGCGTGCCTGGGGCCCGCCGTGGTGGGGCGATCCGGCCGAGCGCATGTCGGCCTACTACCTGTGCACGAACCGCGGCAAGCGCTCGGTCGCGATCGACATCGCGAGCGCCGAGGGTCGCGAACAGGTGCGGGCGCTGGCAAGCGAGGCCGACGTTCTGATCGAGAACTACAAGGTCGGCCAGTTGGCGCGCTATGGGCTCGACGCAGATTCGCTGCGCGAACTCAATCCCGGTCTCGTCTACGGCTCGATCACCGGGTTCGGCCAGACCGGGCCGGATGCGCAACGCGCCGGCTACGACTTCGCGATCCAGGCCGCCGGCGGACTGATGAGCATCACCGGCGAATCGCAGGCAACGCCGGACAGCGAGCCGCAGAAGGTCGGAGTCGCGGTGGTCGACGTGATGACTGGCGTATACGCCGTCACCGCGATCCTCGCCGCGCTCCACGAGCGTCATCGCACCGGGCGCGGCACGCACATCGACATGGCGCTGCTCGATGTCGCGGTGGCCATGCTCGCCAACCAGGCCAGCAATCACCTCATCGGCGGCGTGACACCGAAGCGCCTCGGAAACGCGCATGCGAACATCGTTCCCTACCAGGTGTTCGCGACGCGCGACGGGCACATCGTGCTCGCGGTCGGCAACGACGCGCAGTTCGCGAAGTTCTGCGAGCTCGCCGGCCGCGCCGAGGCCGCGCTCGATGCGCGCTTCGCGACGAACGCGGCGCGCGTCGCGCATCGCGCCGAGCTCGTGCCGCAGATCGCCGGATGGATGCTCGCAAGAACGACTGCCGAGTGGGCCGCGCTGCTCGATTCGCGCGACGTGCCGTGCGCGCCCATCCTCGACATCGCACAGGTCTTCCAGTCGCCACAGGTCCGGGCACGCGGCATGCGGGCTTCGCTGCCGTCTGCCGATGGGCGGAACACGCCGATGGTGCCCGCCCCGGTCGTCTTCGATGGCGCGCGCGCGATGTCAGGGCAAGCACCACCAGGACTGGACGAGCACGGCGCTATGCTTCGGGCCTCGCTGAACACAAAGCCGGGCTGGCCCGCGCCGGGCCCGGAACACGGAGACAATTCTTGAACACCGCGCTCGTCACGTTTGCCGGCGTGCAGAAGACCTACGACGGCAAGACGCTCGT
This sequence comes from uncultured bacterium, assembly GCA_963802435.1. Lineage (GTDB taxonomy): Bacteria > Pseudomonadota > Gammaproteobacteria > Burkholderiales > Burkholderiaceae_C > CAIKUF01. The sequence continues at coordinate 47,849 of CAWDIT010000011.1, read as the reverse complement.
CGTCCGTCAGCTCGACCTCAACATCCGCCGCGGCGAGTTCCTGACCCTTCTCGGGCCCTCGGGTTCGGGCAAGACGACCTGCCTGATGATGCTCGCCGGCTTCGAGAGCCCCACCGCCGGCGAGATCCTGCTCGACGGCCAGCCGATCACGCGTACGCCACCGCACAAGCGCAACTTCGGCATGGTGTTCCAGAATTACGCGCTGTTCCCGCACCTGTCGGTCGCCGACAACGTCGCCTACCCGCTGACGGTGCGCAAGGTGCCCAAGGCCGAACTCGCGCAGCGCGTGGCCAGGGCGCTGGCGATGGTGCGGCTGGAAGGCCGCGACCGCGCCTACCCGTCGCAGCTCTCGGGCGGGCAGCAGCAGCGTGTGGCGCTGGCGCGTGCACTGGTGTTCGACCCGCAACTCGTGCTGATGGATGAGCCGCTGGGAGCTCTGGACAAGCAGTTGCGCGAGCACATGCAACTCGAACTGAAGGAACTGCACCGCCAGCTCGGCGTCACGTTCGTCTATGTCACCCACGACCAGGGCGAGGCGCTCACGATGAGCGACCGCGTCGCCGTGTTCAACGACGGCGCGATCCAGCAGATCGACACTGTCGACCGGCTCTACGAGACGCCCGCCAACCGCTTCGTCGCCGGCTTCGTCGGCGACAGCACCCTGTTGAAGGGCACCGTGGGCACGACCGATGGAAGCGCTGGCGATCTGATACTGCCCACGGGCGAGAGACTGGCGGGTGTCAACGTCAATGGCGCGCTGCCGGGTTCCGCCGTGGTAGCGGCCGTGCGGCCCGAGCGCATCGAGGCGCTCAACGCACCGCCCGAAGACACCGGCAATACTGTCAAGGCTGGCGTCAACGACGTGATCTATTTCGGCGATCACCTTCGCCTGCGTTGTGCCCTCAACGACCAGCCCCCGGTAACTGTCAAGCTGCCTCTTTCGGGCGGCGCGCAGCCCGTCGCCGGCCAGGACGTATGGTTGCGATTCCCGAAACCCCACCTGCGCATCTACGCCTGAGCGCAAGTTCCCTCTCGTTCCCAAACCCAAGGAGACCTCCGATGAGAAAGACCCCCCTGATCGCCGCGCTGGCGGCATTCCTGGCGCTGCCCGCGCTGGCACAGAGCCAGCTCACCGTCGTCAATTTCGGCGGCGCCAATGCCAACGCGCAGAAGAAGGCCTACTACGAGCCGTTCGAGAAGGCCAGCGGCACCAAGGTCGTCTCCGTCGAATACAACGGCGAGCAGGCCAAGGTCAAGGCCATGGTCGAAGCGAAGAACGTCACCTGGGACGTCGTCGAGGTCGAATCACCGGACATCGGCCGTGGCTGCGACGAAGGGCTTTTCGAGAAGCTCGACTACAGCAAGATCGGCAACAAGGCCGACCTCGCGCCCAGGTCCGCGGTGACCGACTGCGGTGTCGGCATCTTCGTCTGGTCGACGGTGATGGCCTACAACGGCGACAAGCTGAAGGACGGCCCGAAGACCTGGGCCGACTTCTGGGACGTGAAGAAGTTTCCCGGCAAGCGCGCTCTGCGCAAGGGCGCGCGCTACAACCTCGAATTCGCGCTGCTGGCCGATGGAGTGAAGGTCGATGACGTCTACAAGGTCCTGGCCACACCGGCCGGCGCCGACCGCGCGTTCAAGAAGCTCGGCGAGCTCAAGTCGAACATCCAGTGGTGGGAAGCAGGCGCACAGCCGCCACAGTTCCTGGTCGCGGGCGACGTGGTGATGGCCACGGCCTACAACGGCCGCATCGACGCCGCGGCGCGCGAGGGCAAGAACCTGAAGATCAACTGGGTCAACCAGATCTACGACATGGAGTACTTCGGCATCGTCAAGGGCACGCCCAACCGCGACGCGGCGTACAAGTTCCTGGCCCTGGCGCTCGGCGCCGACGGCCAGGCCGAGTACGCGAGGAACATCGCCTATGGCCCGACCAACACGAAGGCGCTGGCCAAGCTCGACGCGAAGACGCTGGGCAACCTGCCCACCGCCCCCGCCAACGCCGCAGGCGGGTTGGAGTTCAACATCAAGTTCTGGGCCGATCAGGGCGAGGCGCTCGAGAAGCGCTTTGCCTCCTGGGCTACCCAGTAAGGCGTCGCTGCCTGCAGGCCGCGCCGGATGAACACCGGTTCGCTCGCCGCGCCCGCCGCCACCGCAATGCAGGAACTCGCGCGCTCGCTGCGGCGCGTCGAGTCCCGGCGCCGGTGGACGGCGATCGCGCTGACCTTGCCGCTGCTGGTGTTCCTGCTCGTCACGCTGCTCGTGCCGATCGGCGCGCTGCTCGTGCGCGCGGTCGAGAACCCCGAGGTGGCGCGCAGCCTGCCGCTGACGGGCGCGGCACTCGCCCGCTGGGACCGCAAGACCGAACCGCCGGCCGCGGCCTTCGCCGCCCTGGTGCGTGACCTCGGCCAGTTGGACGAAGGCGCCCAGGCCGGTGCGTTGGCGAGGCGACTCAACAGCGAGGTGCCGGGAGGCCGCTCGCTGGTGATGAGCACCTACCGCGCGGCCGTGGGCCCGTGGAAGGACGCGCCCGCGAGCAGCGAGGCCCAGGTTCGCGAGCGCATGCTCGAGCTCGATGCGCGCTGGGCCGAACTGCCCTACTGGCAGGCGATTGCGAAGAATGTCTCGCGCTGGACGCCCGACTACCTGCTGATGTCGGTCGACCTCAGGCGCGCGGTGGATGGCAGTGTCGAGCAGGTGGCGCCGGACCAACGCGTGTTCTCGCGCATCCTGCTGCGCACCTTCGAGATCAGCGCCATCGTCACGCTGGCCTGCCTGCTGCTCGGCTACCCGCTGGCCTACTGGCTGTCGACGCTGCCGGCGCGCCAGGCCAACATGCTGATGATCGTCGTGCTGGTGCCGTTCTGGACCTCGATCCTGGTGCGCGTGGCGGCCTGGATCGTGCTGCTGCAGCGCGAGGGCCTGGTCAACAAGGCGTTGATGTCGATGTCGATCGTCGGCGAACCGATTGCGCTGCTGTTCAACCGCACCGGGGTGATCGTGTCGATGACGCACATCCTCCTGCCGTTCATGATCCTGCCGCTGTACAGCGTGATGAAGTCGGTGCCGACGACGTACCTGCGTGCTGCGGTGTCGCTCGGCAGCCCACCGTTGGCGGCGTTCTTTCGGGTCTACGTGCCACAGACCTGGCCGGGCATCGGCGCCGGGGGCCTGCTCGTATTCATCCTCTCGATCGGCTACTACGTGACGCCGGCGCTGCTCGGCGGACCGAACGACCAGATGCTCTCCTACTACATCGCGCAATACACCAACGTCGACGTCAACTGGGGCATGGCCTGCGCGCTCGGCACGGTGCTGCTGTCGGCAACCCTGGTGCTCTACGCCATCTACCGGCGGGTCGTGAAATCCGAGCTGAGCCTGGGATGAAACTCCTGCCAGTGTTCCCCGCCTACGCCACGCCGCTCGACAAGCTCGGCTGGTGGGCGCTGCGTGCGCTGTGCGTGGCGATGCTGGCGTTCCTTCTGCTGCCGATCCTCGTCATCATTCCGCTGTCGTTCAGCGACAGTTCGTTCCTCGCGTACCCGATGCCGGGATGGTCGCTCAAGTGGTATCAGAACCTCTTCACCTCAGACGACTGGGGGCGCGCCGCGCGCAACAGCTTCATCGTCGCCCCGTCGGCCACGCTGATCGCCACCGCACTGGGTACGCTGACCGCCGTCGGGCTGGCGCGGGTGCAGTTCTTCGGCAAGGGCCTGCTGATGAGCGTGCTGATCGCGCCGATGGTGGTGCCGATCGTCGTCGTCGGCGTCAGCACCTACCTCTTCTTCGCGAGGATCGGCCTCGCCGACACCTATATCGGGCTGATCATCGTGCATGCGGCGCTCGGCTCGCCCTTCGTCGTGACGACGGTGTTGGCAACGCTGCAGAGCTTCAACCACAACCTGGTCCGCGCGTCCTTGAGCCTGGGCGCCGGACCGGTCGAGACCTTCTTTCGCGTCACACTGCCGGTGATCGCTCCGGGCGTGATCTCGGGGGCGCTGTTCGCCTTCGCCACCTCGTTCGACGAGGTGGTCGTCACGCTCTTCATCGCCGGGCCGACGCAGGTGACGCTGCCGCGGCAGATGTTCACCGGCATCCGCGAGAACATCAACCCGACCATCGCCGCAGTGGCGACGCTGCTGATCATCTTCACGACCGCGCTGATGCTGGTGCTCGAATGGATCCGCGGCCGGCGCCGTTGAGATGAGCGAGAAGAACCAGCCGCTGTCCGGCAACGCGATGCCGCGCTTCGGCGGCATCGCGACGATGATGCGACTGCCTCTAGCGGAATCGCCGGAAGGTCTGGCCGCAGCCTTCGTCGGCGTGCCACTGGACATCGGCACCAGCCACCGTCCGGGCGCGCGCTTCGGGCCGCGCCAGATACGCGCCGAGTCGTCGCTGATACGCCCGTACAACATGGCGACCGGCGCGGCGCCGTTCGACACGCTGCAGGTGGCCGACCTCGGCGACGTGGCGATCAACACCTACTCGCTCGAGAAGTCGCTGCCCATCATCACGGCCTACTACGAGCGCGTGCTCGCCGCCGGCTGCCGGCCGCTGACGCTCGGCGGCGACCACACGATCGCGCTGCCGATCCTGCGCGCCGTTGCTGCGAGGCACGGCCCGGTGGCGCTGGTGCACGTCGACGCGCATGCCGACGTCAACGACGACATGTTCGGCGAGCGCATCGCCCACGGCACGCCGTTCCGGCGCGCAGTCGAGGAAGGCCTGCTGCAGTGCGACAAGGTCTGGCAGATCGGGCTGCGCGGCACCGGCTACGCGGCCGACGACTTCGAGTGGCCGCGTTCGCAGGGCTTCACCGTCGTGCAGGCGCACGAGGTCTGGTACCGCTCGCTCGCTCCGCTGATGACGCAGGTGCGTGATCGCATCGGCGCCGCGACGCCGGTGTACCTGAGCTTCGACATCGACGGCATCGATCCGTCGTTCGCCGGCGGCACCGGCACGCCGGAGATCGGCGGTCTGACGGTGCCGCAGGCTCTCGAGATCGTGCGCGGCTGCAGCGGGCTGAACCTCGTCGGCGCCGATCTGGTGGAGGTCTCCCCACCCTACGACCCCACGGGCAACACCGCGCTGCTCGGCGCCAACCTGCTGTACGAGATGCTTTGCGTGTTGCCCGGGGTCCACAGGCGTTGACGCCGACGCTGCGCGCGGCGCATCACCGGCCGCGCAGCAGCTTGCCTCGACACTCGCCCAAGAGCGGCACGAGCGCTGCCGCCATCAATCGGGCTCGATGTCGCCGTCGTTCGCGGCACCTGTCTCGTGCCACACGCTCTCGCGCCAGTTGACGAAGCCTCCCCGTCCGGCAGCCTGCGCCGCCGCAGCGGCCGCGACGGCCTGGCGCATCAGCACGTCGGCATCGGTGCCGTCGGCCGGGAAGTGACTGACGCCCGCACTGGCAGCCACACCGACCTGCTGTCCCGACATCTGAAAGGGCTCGTGCAGCGCGGCGAGCAGCTTGCCGGCCACGTGCTCGGCATCCAGCGGCTCGTCGGTCGACGCCAGCAGCAGCGCAAACGTATCGGCGGCCAGCGCGGCCACCACGTCGCTGGCGCGCACCGCGGCACGCAACCGCACCGCCACCTTGCGCCGCAGGACATTGGCTGATTCGGGCCCAAGAGCAGCCTCGACGGTGGCGAACCCCTCGATCCGCAACACGAGCAGCGCCATCGGCGCCGGCTCGCGTCCGCGCAGCGCGAGCAACTGGCTCATGTGTTCGATCAACTGCTGGTGGTTCGGCAGCCCGGTCCGCAGATCGGTCGCGTAGGCCTTGCGCGCGGCACGCTCGATACGCTTGCGCTCCACCGCGAACCGCACTGCACGCGCGACGACTGCGTCGGGCTCGGTGCCGTCGGAAGCACCACCGATGACTTCCTGTGCGCCGGCCTGCACCAGGCGCAGCGCGAGTTCCGCATCGCACGGCGACGAGAGCCACACGACCACCGCCGCCTCCGATGTGACCTGCGACCAGCCGGGCCAGAGCGGCAGATGCTCGGCCGCGCGCGCCCCAGCGCACATCAGCACCGCGTCGAAGGCGCGCTCGCCCACCAATGTCGAAGCGCGACCCAGGTCGTCACAACGATCGAGAGTGAACCGTCCGTAGGCGGAAGTCTCGAGCAGCAGCGGATCGAGCGTGAACGTCGCCTGCGGACTTTCGATCACCAGCACCTCGATGGCGTCATCGCTCACACTCATCTCCCTGCAGCCTGCCCGGCAATTGTCAGCTGGGTCCGCCCTCGGCAACGAGGCACGCACCCCTGTCTCTATAATCTCGCCGCGACGCGGGTGTAGTTCAATGGCAGAACGGCAGCTTCCCAAGCTTCATACGAGGGTTCGATTCCCTTCACCCGCTCCACGTCTCAGTAAGTGACTGATTTCAATGGCGAAATCTCACTTATCCGCCTCCTGCTACAGCCCACTGCTACAAAGTGGGTGCCTCATGGACGGTCTCTTCAGGCGTGGCGGCGTTTGGTACGCCCCCCGTGTTACCTGCTCGGGCGGCATGCTTCCACGCCCATGATGCGCACGAAGCCGGATGCGCCGGCAGAATTGCGCCACTATCCGGATACGGGCGCAGATCTGCGCTCGATCGCTCGATAACAGTTAGGCGTCTCAGCCGCCTTCTTATGCGCTCGGTACTCGTCCTGGTTCTTTTCGTCCTTGCGCAACTAGCAGCCGCCACGCGCGCGTTCGCGTCCATCGGAATGGTGGAACTGCCGGCAAGCTCTGATTTCGGACCGCTGACAATCTTCTATCCAGCGTCCGCGGAACCAAGTGTCGAGCGGAGGGGGCCTTTCAAGCTCAGCGTAGCCATCGATGCGCCTCTGAACCCTGGGAATCGCAGGCTCATCGTCGTCTCGCACGGGTCGCCGGCTTCTCCCTGGGTCTACTCCGACCTGGCTAGCACGTTGGTCTCGGCGGGCTTCGTAGTGGCATTGCCAGAGCACTTTGCGGACAACTACAAGGATGACAGCGAACCCGGCCCACCGAGCTGGAAGCGTCGCCCAGTCGAAGTCAGTCGCGCCATCGATCGAATTCGTGCAGAAGGTCGCTTCAGTTCACAGCTGGACCTTGAGCACGTTGGCATGTACGGCATGTCCGCAGGTGGTCATACGGCATTGACCCTTGCCGGGGGGCGGTGGTCTCCCTCGCGTCTTCGCACACACTGCCAAGAACACATACTAGAGGACTTCCACGCATGCGCAGGGCTGTCTGTGTCACTTTCGGGCGGACTCCTTGATCGCGTGAAGGTCCTCATCGTTCAGTCTGTCAACAGCCGAAGACTTGACGACCCCACTTGGTTTGAACACACCGATCCTCGGATCACAGCCATCGTTTCAGGCGTTCCCTTTGCAGCAGACTTTGATCCCGAATCCTTGAGAACACCCAAAGTATCCTTGGCAATCATCTCGGTACGAGGAGACCAGTGGTTATCACCCAAGTTTCACAGCGACGCCATACTTCAAGCTTGCCGGTCGTGTGAGCAGCTTGCCAATCTGCAGACGGGCGGGCACGGCGCGTTACTTAGCCCACTGCCGCCCGATCTTTCTGGTACAGCAGCTGCACTTGTTGCCGACCCGCCTGGATTCGACAGGGAGGCGGTTGTCCCGACTATCAACAAGCTTATTGCGGCTTTCTTTGTAAGGCATCTCGTGTCTCCTTCAAGGTGACGCTAACAACTCGCTGAACCAGGCACGCCGCTGCGCGCCGGTTCGCTCGAACGTCAGGCCGCATGGTCACCGCTGTCCTACTGCTCTTGTTACCTGCGGTGTTCAGCTTGTCAGTATTCCGCCTGTATCAACTGCCGCGTGACTTGCGAACAGGGGCAATACGGGTAAATCCGCGCAACACGCTGTTGGCCGCGCTGGTATTTGGCATCATCTACGCGGTCTTGGCGGCGTACACTGTCTTCGTGCTGTTTACCGCGGCACGCGCAATCTGGACGCCGCCAAATACGATTCAGGAGTTACTTTCTATCATCTACGTTGGCGCAGCGTATCCACTCGTCTGTCTAGCCTTCGAGTGGATCCTTTACTACGCCGTGCCGCCAAAAGCCAAAGCTTAGTCGGCGAATTTCAACGGTAGCCATCTGTCGGACTTCCACAGAAAGAGTGGGGCTCACGGCGACGCCAATCATGTCGAGGCTCATCCCGACTCATTCACGTCGGCTTGATTTGACGCGGCACTTTGCGGGGGTGCGTATAGAGGAGTAACTGATGGAAATCGAAACAAGATTGTTGGAGGAGTGGAAGACAAACAATGACTTGCTGAAATTCTACGAAGATTTGAAGCAAAAGCGTTTTGCGCATTTTCTGACAATTCAGACTGCGTTCCTCGCCTTCTATGCGCTGCTTGCCAAGGAAGCTTTGGGCGCACTTTCCATGGTGTCGTTGACGGCCCTCGTTCTAATCGCACTTCCACCGCTGATAATTACTTTCTACTTCATACGCGTCGACAGGCGTAGCCGCGCATTTGTCGACGTGACCAATACGCATTTGCTTCTCATCGAGGATGAATGGAAGAGCCTCTCCCCAGGTAGCCATTTCTCCACGTACCAGGATCTATTCGCGGTACTCTCGCGTCATGACGGCGAGACGGTTGAAAGGTATCTGCGCGCAAGAAATCTCAAGGATGACCCATTCAAGGGATTGACGCAGTCGAAGTCCGCGCATGCCAGCGAACATGCAATATTGCGGATGTTCTGGTGGCTCTGGATTGCCCTGGCGAGTTTGGCCGCGTTAATTCACCTCTTTTGGCACTTGGCCCAAGGCTTTGGAATACTGAGTTAGCATGGTGTTTCGTCGCGGCTTGATGCGACCATTCGTAACGGGCGGACCGGATTTGGCATCACCCGCAAATGCTCTTGTTGTGCTTGCTGTGCCGCCCTCGGTCCACCTGAGATGCTTCGGCATGCAGCCTTCGTAGCGGGTGAACCTCACCCCGATGTCACTTGCCACCGTCCCGCGCCGCGCGTTGATCCTGCTGGTGATCCTGACGCTGGTCTGGGGCACCAACTGGCCTCTGTTCGCGTATGCGGTGCGCGAAGTCTCGGTCTGGACCTTTCGTGCCGTCGCCGTGACCGTCGCCGGCCTCGTGCTGCTGGCCGTCGCGCGGGCTCGCGGGCAGTCGCTGTTGATCCCGCGCCGGCATCGCCTTCGCATCTCGGTCGCGACCTTCTTCTACCTCGTGCTGTGGAACATTGCCAGCACCTACTCGGCAATCCTGATTCCTTCGGGCCAATCGGCGGTGCTCGGATTCACGATGCCGCTGTGGTCGGCACTCATCTCCTGGGCGGTGCTCGGCGAGCGGCTCGGCGGGCGGCTCGTGCTGGCCGTGGCGCTCGGTGCGGCGGCCGTCACGCTGCTGATGGTGCCGAGTTTCGCCAGCTACGCGCAGGCACCGCTCGGCCTTGCGCTCGGCCTGCTCGCCGGCATCGGTTGGGCAGTCGGCACGCTGATCCTCAAGCGCGGACAGGTCGATGTGCCGGCCACCGTGCTGACCGGTTGGCAACTGCTGATCAGCGCCGTGCCGACGGCCGTCGGTGCGCTCGTCCTCGGCGACGGACACTGGTTCGTGCCGTCGTGGCAATCGTTCGCCGTGATCGGCTACATCGCGCTGGTGCCGATGGCGATCGGCAACGTCTGCTGGTTCGCCATCGTCGGCATGCTGCCGGCCAACGTGGCCGGGCTGTCGGCGGTGATGGTGCCGGTGGTCGCGATGATGTCCGGCGCGGCGATGCACGGTGAGCCACTGGGCCCGCTGCAGTGGCTGGCGATGGGGTGCTGCGTCGGCGCACTGTGGCTCGCCCTGGTGCGGCCCGTCGCTGCCAGGACTGCGGGCGCGTGAGCATCGTCCCGCCGTAAGAAGCGCCAGGCGGGGCCGCTGCGAATTGCAGCTGCCTCGCCCTTCGCTGCGCGCTCTCAGGCCTGCTTCCTGTCGAAGAACTGCTCGTTCTCGGTGGAGCCCTGCAGCGCGCCGGTCGAGGCGTCGCGCTCGATCGTCGTCGTCACGGCGTCGAAATAGCCGGTTCCCACCTCGCGCTGGTGCTTCACGGCGGTGAAGCCCCGCTCAGCGGCGGCGAACTCGGCTTCCTGCAATTCCACGAACGCGGTCATGTTGTTGCGCGCGTAGCCGTGGGCAAGGTTGAACATCGAGTAGTTCAGGCTGTGGAAGCCGGCGAGCGTGATGAACTGGAACTTGTAGCCCATCGCACCGAGCTCGCGCTGGAACTTGGCGATCGTCGCGTCGTCGAGATTCTTCTTCCAGTTGAAGCTCGGCGAGCAGTTGTAGGCGAGCAGCTTGCCGGGGAACTTCTTGTGGATCGCATCGGCGAAGGCCTTGGCGAAGGCGAGGTCCGGCTTGCCCGTCTCGCACCACACGATATCGGCGACTTCAGAGTAGGCCAGGCCGCGCGAAATCGCCTGCTCCAGGCCGGGTGTGGAGCGGAAGAAGCCTTCGACCGTGCGTTCGCCGGTGAGGAAGCCCTTGTCGTTGTCGTCGACGTCGCTCGTCACGAGGTCGGCGGCCTCGGCGTCGGTGCGGGCGATCACCAGCGTCGGTGTGCCCATCACGTCGGCCGCCAGGCGCGCGGCGACGAGCTTGGCCACCGCTTCACGCGTCGGCACCAACACCTTGCCGCCCATGTGGCCGCACTTCTTCACCGACGCGAGCTGGTCCTCGAAGTGCACGCCCGCGGCGCCGGCGTCGATCATCGCCTTCATCAACTCGAACGCATTGAGCACGCCGCCGAAGCCGGCTTCGGCGTCGGCCACGATCGGCGCGAAGTAGTCGACGTCGTCCTTGCCTTCGCTCCACTGAATCTGGTCGGCGCGGGCGAAAGCATTGTTGATGCGCTTGACGACCTTGGGCACCGAATCGACCGAGTACAGCGACTGGTCGGGATACATCTCGCCGTTGTCGTTGGCGTCGGCAGCGACCTGCCAGCCCGACAGGTAGATCGCCTTCAGCCCGGCCTTGACCTGCTGCATCGCCTGGTTACCCGTCAGCGCACCGAGCGTGGCAACGAAGGGCTCGGTGTTGAGCAGCGTCCACAGCTTCTCGGCGCCGCGCTTGGCGAGCGTGTGCTCGATCGGAAGGGAACCACGCAGGCGCACCACGTCGGCGGCGGTGTAGCCCCGCCTGATGCCCTTCCAGCGCGGGTTCTCTGCCCAGTCTTGCTCGAGGGCGGCGGCTTGTTGATCGCGAGTGAGTCGGGTCATGGGGATCTCCGGTTGAGGCTATGGGGTCGGAATTGGTGGCTCGTCAGACTTGAACAATCCGCCCCAAGAATAGCGTCGACATCGCCGCATTGAAGACTTATGTCTTATAGAAGACAAAAATCTTTACTCTTGAAAATCAAGCACTTGCACTCTTCATTGCATGATGCGCAATGCTATTTCCCGCAATGGAAACGTTTGCGGCAGTGCAGCATCGAGCAATTCCACAATGCGCAATGCGCGCCTTCTGATGTGAAAGCCGCAGCGGTCACCGCGCCTGCCGCCTCGCATTGCCGCAGGCAACGCAGGCCCGATTCGCCGCCCTGGTTGCCGGGTCGGGCCCAACCCAAAGCCCGACTGGCTAGAGCGGCAATGCCGTCGTCCGCTTCACCGTACGCAAGACCAGCATCGAGTTGGAGCGGGCCACGCCGGGCAAGCGCATCAGCACATCGGAGTGAAAGCGCTCGAGGTCCTCCGCGTCGCGATAGGTGAAGCGGATCAGGTAGTCGTTCGATCCGGCGACGTAGTAGCAGTCGAGCACCTCGGGCTGGTCGCGCACCGCCCGCTCGAAGGCTTCGAGCTGGGGCGTGTTCATGCTCTCGAGATTGATGATCGTGAAACTGACCCCGTGCCTGCCGACAGCCCGCGGATTGACGAGCGCCACATATTGCGAGATGACTCCGCCGTCCTCGAGAACCTTGACGCGTCGCAGGCAGGCTGACGGCGACAGGTGAATGCGCTGCGCGAGCTCGAGATTCGACAGGCGTCCTTCGCGCTGCAACTCGCTCAGAATGGCGCGGTCTATCGAATCAAGTTTCGGCTCTGCCGGCATGCTTCGCATCGGATTGCGAGAGAAGTTGACTTTGCCGCATGATATTGCAGGGCCTAGGGTGAACCCGTCGCGATTGCGGGAACACATTGCGCGCTGGGTTGCCTAGACTCTGCGCACTTCAGCGCGACCGCCCTTCAACCAGCATGCCCCTCTTCAAGGCCGATCAACCGCTGACACTCAACTCGTACTACGCCGCAACGGCGCCGCGCGAGCAGCACTTCGCGCCGCTCGCAGGCCACGCCGAGTGCGACGTCGCGATCGTCGGTGCCGGGCTGGCCGGCCTGTCGGCGGCCATCGAGCTCGCCGACCGCGGCTTCTCCGTCGTCCTGCTCGACGCACGCGAGGTCGGCTATGGTGCCTCGGGCCGCAACGGCGGCGAGGCATTGACCGGCCTGGGATGCGAGATGTCGGTCATCGAGCAGCAACTCGGCCGAACCGACGCGCGCACGGTGTGGAACATGACGCTCGAGGCGATCGAGCTCATCCACGCGCGCTGCCGGCGATTCGACATCGACTGCGACTGGCGCCCAGGCTACCTGTCGCTGGCGGTGGGCGAGCGCAAGGGTCGCGAACTCGCGCGCTGGCACGAAGCGATGGAGCGCGACTACGGCTTCGAAGGCACTGCGATCGCCCCGCGGGACATGCCGCAGTGGATCGCCAGCCCGCGCTTCCACAGCGGCCTGCACGACCCGCACTCGGGCCACATGCACCCGCTGAAGTACTGCCTCGGGCTGGGCCGGGCTGCGGCGTCGCTCGGCGTGCGCGTCTTCGAGAATTCGCCCGTCTTCGCGCTCGAGCCGGGTGCAAGTGCGTCGACCCCTGTTTGCGTCCGCACGGCGCAGGGCGAAGTCACCGCCCGCCACGTGCTGCTCGCCGGCAACGTGTACCTGCAGGGCCTTGCCCCGCAGATCGAGAAGCGCATCATGCCGGTCGGCACCTACATCGTCACCTCGACGCCGCTGGATCCGGAACTGGTGAGATCGCTGATCCCCTCGCGCTCCGCAGTGTGCGACACGAATTTCGTGCTCGACTACTTCCGCACGACCAACGACCACCGCGTCCTGTACGGCGGCCGCGTCAGCTACAGCACGCGCACGCCGGGCAACCTCGCGCAGAGCATGCAGGCGCGCATGACGCGGACCTTCCCGCAACTCGCGGGCACGGCCATCGAATTCGCATGGGGCGGCTTCGTCGACATTTCGATGAACCGCGCGCCAGACTTTGGCCGACTGTCGGACGTCGGCGCCGGGCCGGCCTGCGCGAATGTCTACTACCTGCAGGGCTTCTCCGGCCACGGGCTGGCGCTCACCGGACTGGCCGGCAAGGTCGTGGCCGAGGCAATCTCCGGTGACGCGAAGCGCCTGGACATCTTCTCCCGCATCCGCCACCGCGCCTTCCCGGGCGGGCGCCTGCTGCGCATGCCGGCGCTCGTGCTGGGCATGGCCTACTACCGGTTGAAGGATCTGCTGTGACGCAGAACGCCGCAATGAGCACGCAGCCGGCGGGGCGCCCGATCGTGCTCGTTCCGGCCGATAACCGCATGCTCGGCGCTCACCCGTTCCACGTCGTCGGCAAGAAGTATGTGGACGCGGTGCGACTGGCCGGCTGCCTGCCGCTCGTCGTGCCGTGGGCCGGGGCCGACGAGGTGGAGGAGTTGCTGTCGCACGCGGATGGCGTGCTGCTGACGGGATCGGCGTCGAACGTGCACCCCAGCCATTTCGGGGAGGACGTCCACGACCCTGCCCTGCCGCTGGACCCGTTGCGCGACGAGTGGACACTGCCCCTGACGCGCAGGGCCATCGCGCTGGGTGTGCCGCTGCTGGCCATCTGTCGCGGCTTCCAGGAGACCAATGTTGCCCTCGGCGGCACCCTGCACCAGGCCGTGCAGGACCTCGCCGGCAAACACGACCACCGCGCGCCCACCGACGCGCCGGTCGACGTTCAATACGGCCTGGCACACGACATCGACGTCGTGCCGGGCGGCCTGCTCGCCCGGATCCTGGGCGCCGGGCCGGTGCGCGTGAATTCGGTGCACGGCCAGGGCGCCAACCGGCTCGCTCCGGGTGCGCGCATCGAGGCACTGGCCCCCGACGGACTCGTCGAGGCCTTCAGCTTGCCCGCGGCCAGCGGTTTCAACCTGTGCCTGCAATGGCACCCCGAATGGCAGGCAGCCGACAATCCGGTGTCGATGAAGCTGCTGCGCGCCTTCGGCGCGGCCTGCCGGAGCTTTCGAGATCGCCACCGGGTGCCCGAGCGCGACCCCGACCGCTAGCGGCGGTGACTCCAGGCGGCTCGCAGCCGTCCGGCGCGAGGCGCCAGCGCGACGACGGCAACACGCACAACATTGAACAGGCGGAAACATCGTGGACAAGAGCAATTTCACCTTCAGCGACCTCGAACAGTGGTTCAACGAACGGCGCGTCACCGAGATCGAATGCCTGGTGCCCGACCTCACCGGTGTGGCGCGCGGCAAGATCCTGCCGCGCGAGAAGTTCACCGAGGACCGCGGCATGCGGCTGCCGCAGGCGACGGTCGCGATGGGCGTGACCGGCGAGTTCCCCGAGGAGGGGCCGTACTACGACGTCATCAGCCCCACCGACATGGACATGCACCTGCGGCCCGACCCGAGCACGGTGCGCATCGTGCCCTGGGCCACCGATCCGACGGCGCAGGTCATCCACGACTGCTACGACAAGGACGGCAAGCTGGTGCCGTTTGCGCCACGCTCCGTGCTGCGCCGCGTGTGCGACCTGTTCGACGCCGAAGGCTGGGCGCCGGTCGTTGCACCCGAAGTCGAGTTCTACCTCGTCGCGCGCAACACCGACCCCGACATCCCGCTGAAGCCGCCGATCGGCCGCAGCGGGCGCGCCGAGACCTCGCGCCAGGCCTACTCGATCGACGCCGTCAACGAGTTCGACCCGCTGTTCGAGGACGTCTACGACTACTGCGAGAAGATGGAGCTCAACGTCGACACGCTGATTCACGAGGTCGGCGCCGGCCAGATGGAGATCAACTTCTTCCATGACCATCCGCTCGGCCTGGCCGACGAGGTGTTCCTCTTCAAGCGCACGGTGCGCGAGGCGGCGCTGCGCCACGACATGTACGCCACCTTCATGGCCAAGCCGATCGCCGGCGAGCCGGGCAGCGCGATGCACATCCACCAGAGCGTCGTCAGCAAGGCGACGGGCAGGAACATCTTCAGCAACGAGGACGGATCGCCGAGCAAGGAGTTCTTCTGGTACATCGGTGGCCTGCAGAAGTTCGTGCCGGCCGCGATGGCGCTGTTCGCCCCCTACGTCAACTCGTACCGCCGCCTGGTGCGCTCGAACGCGGCGCCGATCAACATCCAGTGGGGCACCGACAACCGCACGGTGGGGATCCGCTCTCCGCTGGCCACACCGGCTGCCCGCCGCATCGAGAACCGCGTGGTCGGCTCCGACGCCAACCCGTACGCGGCGCTGGCCGCCACCCTGGCCTGCGGCTACCTGGGCATCAGGAACCGCATCGAGCCCTCGTCCGAATGCAAGGGCGACGCCTACCTCGGCGACTTCCAGCTGCCGCGCAGCCTCGGTGAGGCGCTCGATCTGCTGCGCGCGAGCAAGGAACTCGCGACGGTGCTCGGCGAGTCCTTCGTCACCGTCTACACCGAGGTCAAGGAGATCGAGTACGCCGAGTTCATGAAGGTGATTTCGCCGTGGGAGCGCGAACACCTGCTGCTCCACGTCTGAAGAACTCGATCGCCCCACTGGTCAACGAATCGGAGACACCATGAGTGCCGCACTCAAAGACATCGCCGTGGCGCAGCGCGCCGCAGCGCGCACCACGAAGCAATGGCAGGCCGCCGACGCGGCGCACTACCTGCATCCGTTCACCGACTTCAAGTCGCTCGCCAGCAAGGGCTCGCGCGTGATCACGCGCGCCGACAACATCTACCTGTGGGACAGCGACGGCGCGAAGATGCTCGACGCGATGTCGGGCCTGTGGTGCGTCAACGTCGGCTACGGGCGGCAGGAGCTGATCGACGCAGCGACGCGACAGTTGAAGGAGCTCCCCTTCTACAACTCGTTCTTCCAGACGGCGACGCCACCGGCAATCGAACTTGCCGAGCTGCTGTCGCGAGGTGACGCCGCCGCAGTTCAGGCATGTGTTCTTCTCCGGCTCGGGCTCCGAAGGCAACGACACCATCGTGCGCCTGGTCCGCCGCTACTGGGACCTGCTCGGCCAGCCCGGGCGAACGACGATCATCAGCCGCAACAACGCCTACCACGGCTCGACGATGGCCGGCGCCTCGCTCGGCGGCATGAGCGGCATGCATGCCCAGGGCGGCTTGCCGATTCCCGGCATCGTGCACATCGAGCAGCCGTTCTGGTTCGAGCATGGCAAGGGCCGCCCGGCGCCGAGCCGCCTCAAGCCGGGCGACTCCCCTCGGGGGACGGGCGCCGAAGGCGACCTAGGGGCTGACATGTCACACGACGCCTTCGGCATCAAGGCGGCCGGCTGGCTCGAGGCGAAGATCCTCGAGCTAGGCGCCGACAAGGTGGCCGCGTTCATCGGCGAGCCCGTGCAGGGCGCCGGTGGCGTGATCATTCCACCGGCCACCTACTGGCCCGAGATCCAGCGCATCTGCGACAAGTACGGCATCCTGCTCGTCTCCGACGAAGTGATCTGCGGCTTCGGGCGCACCGGCCGCTGGTGGGGCTGCGAGACCTTCGGCTTCCGCCCCGACCTGATGACCTTCGCCAAGGGCGTGACCTCGGGCTACATCCCGCTCGGTGGCGTGATGGTCGGCGACCGCGTGGCGGACGTGTTGATCGATCAGGGCGGCGAGTTCACCCACGGCTACACCTACAGCGGGCATCCCGTGGCCTGCGCGGTGGCAGTGGCGAACATCCGGCTGATCCAGAGCGAGCACCTGGTCGAGAAGGTGCACGACGACCTCGGCCCCTATCTGGCCAGGCACTTCGAGGCCCTGGCCGAGCACCCGCTGATCGGCGAGGCACAGAGCGTCGGGCTGATGGGCGCGCTGCAGATCGTCCGCAACAAGACCAGCGGCGAGCTGTTCGACAGCAGCCTCGAAGTCGGCATGCTCTGTCGTGCCCATTGCTTCGGTAACGGACTGATCATGCGCGCCGTCGGCGACCGCATGATCATCGCGCCACCACTGGTGATGACGCGCGCGCAGATCGACGAGATGGTCGCACTGATCCGGCGTTGCCTCGATCTGACGCTGGCCGAGGTCAGGCAGCGAGGCTGGGCGTGACCACTGTGCTGACTCGAGCGGCGCGACGCGGCACGGGGTTTGCATGTAGCGTTTCGGGGCCCGTGGCTGGATAGACTGCGTGCATTCTTCCCTTTCCTTCCCTGACGACATTCTTGGAGACCATGGCATGAACGACAAGCTGGCGAAACGGACATTCGGCACGCTCACCTCGCTGGCCGCTGCGGCTGTGGCGAGCCTGCTGGTCTGGGCGTGCCCTGCGGCGGCGCAGGAAGAGGAGAAGGTGCTCAACGTGTACAACTGGTCGGACTACATCGCCGACGACACGCTGAAGAACTTCGAGAAAGAGACCGGCATCAGGGTCCGCTACGACAACTTCGACAACAACGAGATCCTGCATGCCAAGCTGGTGGCCGGCAAGACCGGCTACGACGTCGTCGTCCCGTCGTCCTACTGGGCCAAGATCCAGGCCGACGGAGGCCTGCTGCGCAAGCTCGACAAGGCGCAGATGCCGAACCTGAAGAACCTTGACCCGAGCATCCAGCAGACGCTGGCCGGACTCGACCCGGGCAACCAGTACATGGTCAACTGGCTGTGGGGCTTCACGACGGTGGGCATCAACGTCGACAAGGTGAAGGCGGCGCTCGGTGGCATGCCGATGCCGGAGAATGCGTGGGACCTGGTCTTCAAGCCCGAATACATTTCCAAGCTCAAGTCCTGCGGCGTGAGCTTCCTCGATTCTGCGACCGAGGTCATCCCCGCTGCGCTGCACTACCTCGGCAAGAACCCGTACAGCAAGGTCCCTGGCGACTATGCCGGCGTCGGCCCGCTGCTCAAGAGCATCCGGCCGTACGTCACGCTGTTCAGCTCGTCGGGCTACATCAACGACATGGCCAGCGGCTCGATCTGCGTCGCGCTCGGCTGGTCGGGCGACATCAACATCGCCAAGCAGCGCGCCATCGACGGCAAGACGGGTCAGAAGATCGAGGCACTCATTCCGAAGACCGGGGGCCTGCTGTTCTTCGATGTGATGGTGATCCCGGCCGATGCACCGCATCCGGGCAATGCGCACAAGTTCATCAACTTCATCATGAAGCCCGAGGTCCACGCGAGCCTGACGAACAAGGTCTTCTATGCCAACCCGAACAAGGAGTCCAAGCCCTTCGTGAAGCCCGAGGTCGCGAGCAACCCGACGGTCTTCCTGCCCGAGGCCGACCTGAAGAAGATGCAGCTTCCTGAAGCGCTGAGCAACGACACCCGGCGCACGATGACGCGTCTGTACACGAGCTTCAAGACCGGGCTCTGAGCCGCCGCCCGCAAAGACGGAGACCCCGAATGGCAAGCGCCGTGTCCCCGACCAAAGGCAGCGAAGTGCCGGCGTTCCTGACGATCGAGGACGTCGTGAAGGACTTCGGCGGCGGTGCCGTGGCCGTCAATCACGTCAGCATCGACATCGCCCAGGGCGAGGTCTTCGCGCTGCTCGGCTCGTCGGGCTGCGGCAAGACGACCTTGCTTCGCATGCTCGCCGGCTTCGAGACGCCGACCTCGGGTCGGATCCTGCTCGCGGGCAAGGACATTGCCGACCTGGCACCTTACGAGCGGCCCTTCAACATGATGTTCCAGTCGTACGCGCTGTTCCCGCACCTCACGGTGTGGGACAACATCGCCTTCGGCCTGCGACGCGACGGCATGGACAAGGGCAGGATCGCCGAACGTGTCGAGTCGATGCTCAAGCTCGTGCAGTTGTCCAAGTTCGGCAAGCGCAAGCCGCACCAGCTCTCGGGCGGCCAGCAGCAGCGGGTCGCGCTCGCGCGTTGCCTGGCCAAGCGCCCGCAGGTGCTGCTGCTCGACGAACCGCTCGGCGCACTCGACAAGAAGCTGCGCGAGGAGACGCAGATCGAGCTCGTCAACATCATCGAGGATGTCGGCGTCACCTGCGTGATGGTGACGCACGACCAGGAAGAAGCGATGACGATGGCCTCGCGCATCGCAGTAATGAGCGAAGGCAGGGTCCTGCAGATCGGTGCCCCGAGCGACGTCTATGAGACGCCGGCGACGCGATTCGTGGCCGACTTCATCGGCAACGTGAATCTGATGGACGGCACGCTGGTCGCCGACGAGCCCGATCATTGCATCATCGACTGCGGCGACATCAAGCATTTCGTGGGGCACGGCATCACCGGCACGGCGGGCATGAAGGTCTCGGTGGCGGTGCGGCCGGAGAAGATTCACCTGTCACGTCATGCACCGGCGAGCGAAGCGGGCCACGAGGCCCACGGCACCGGTTTCAACCGTGCGAAGGGCGTGGTGAAGAACCTGGCCTACTTCGGAAGCTTCACCGTCTACCACGTGGAGCTCGAAGGCGGGCGCCTGCTGAAGGTCAGCCAGAACAACACGCAGCGCTACCGCAACGATGACCTGACCTGGGGCGACGAGACCTGGGCCCATTGGTCTCGCCAGTCGCAGGTGGTGCTGACGCAATGAACGGCGTGGCCGAGTGGCTGGAACGGAACCCGGCGGTCGGCCGCTGGATTCGCGGGCGCAATGCCGTGATCGGCACGCCGTACGTCTGGCTGCTCGTGTTCTTCATGCTGCCGTTCCTGATCGTGCTGAAGATCAGCGTGTCGGAAGTCGAGGGCGTGCGCTTCAAGGATGTCCTCACCTTCAGCGACAAGCTGCTTCAGCTGACGATCAAGCTCGGCAACTACTTCTTCATCACGCAGGACGACCTGTACTTCAAGACCTACCTCTCGAGCGTCAAGTACGCCGCCGTCACCACCGTGCTGTGTCTCGCGATCGGCTACCCGTTCGCCTACTTCATGGCGCGTGCGAAGGCAGCGGTGCAGCCGACGCTGCTGATGTTGGTGATGCTGCCGTTCTGGACATCCTTCCTGTTGCGCGTGTATGCCTGGAAGGGCCTGCTCAGCGAGGGCGGCTGGGTAGCCGGACTGCTCGATACCTTCGGCGTCGATCAGCTGCTGCTGGCAGCCGGGTTGATCCCGGCGCTCGGCAAGTACATGAACTCGCCGTTCTCGCTCGTGCTCGGCATGACCTACACCTACCTGCCGTTCATGATCCTCCCCCTCTACGGCAACCTCGCCAAGATGGACCTGCGCCTGCTCGAAGCCGCGGCAGACCTAGGAGCGACACCGTTCACCGCCTTCTGGAAGATCACCGTGCCGATGTCGCGGGCCGGCATCATCGCCGGCTCGATGCTCGTCTTCATCCCCTGCATCGGCGAGTTCGTGATCCCCGAGCTGCTGGGGGGTCCGCAGACGCTGATGATCGGCCGGGTGCTGTGGGACGAATTCTTCAGCAACAACGACTGGCCGATGGCCTCGACCGTTGCCGTCGTGATGATCCTGCTGATCATCGTGCCGCTCGTCGTCTTCAACCACTATCAGGCCCGAGCGCAGGAGAGTCGGCAGTGAAGCGTCGCAACGTCTTCGATGCCGCATTCAACCGCGTGTTTGCGCGCGCCTGGCTCGCCGCGGGCTACATGTTCCTGTTCTTGCCCATCGTCGCACTGGTCGTCTTCTCGTTCAACGATTCACCCGTACCCAACAAGTGGAGCAGCTTCAGCTTCAAGTGGTACGCCAGGCTCGTCGACGACGGTGAAATGGTGGGCGGCCTGTGGTTGTCGCTGAGGATCGCCTTCTACACCGCCTGCGCCTCTGTCGTGCTCGGCACGCTGTCGGCCTTCGCCCTCGCGAAATACAAGCGATTCACGGGCCGCGCGCTGTTCTCGGGCATGGTCAGCGCCCCGCTCGTGATGCCCGAGGTCATCATCGGGCTGTCGCTGCTGTTGATGCTGGTGTCGGTGCAGCGCGCCATCGGCGTTCCCGAGCGCGGCATGTTGACGATCTGGTTCGGACACCTGCTGCTCGGCATGGCCTACGCGTCCGTGGTCGTGGAGGCTCGGCTGCGCGACCTGAATCCGCAGCTCGAGGAAGCCGCGATGGACCTGGGTGCGCGGCCCTGGCAGGTCTTCACGCTGGTGACGCTGCCGATGATCACGCAGTCGCTGATGTCAGCCTGGCTGCTGACCTTCACGCTGTCCCTCGACGACGTCGTGCTGTCGGCCTTCCTGTCGGGCCCTGGTTCGACGACGATGCCGCTGGTGATCTTCTCGCGCGCCCGGCTCGGCCTGAATCCGAGCGTCAACGCCATCGCCGCGCTGACCGTGCTGGTCGTCTCGAGCGGCATCATCGTCGCGAGCATCGCAATGGCCCGTGCCGAGCGCAGGCGCGCGAGCGACATCGCCGCCGCAGCCCGCGCGGGCGGCTGAGTTCCGCAAGTTCCGTTCACCGATTTCATTGTTCGCAAGGAGACCCCTGATGAAGCTATGGCAACCGACCGCAATCGCACTGGCACTCGCGGCGGGCTTCCCGTCCATTGCGCTGGCGCAGTCGAACGAAGAACTGATGAAGGAGATCCGCGCGCTGCGAGACCGCGTCAACGAGCTCGAGGCCAAGCAGAAGGCGATCGAGGCCAAGGGCGACAGCGGCCAGTGGGGAATGACGCCGGCGCAGACGTCGGAGCTGAACCGCGTGACTGTCAAGACCGAAGCGCTGGAAGACTCGCGGGAAGCGAACGGCTTCATGGGCCTGAAGATCAGCGGCCAGATGCAGACGGCCTACATCTACAACAAGGCGCAGGACAGGGCCGGCTTCCAGTTCCTCGACGCCGTCTGGCAGGATGGCTACAGCTACGACAACTCGTACATCGGCATGGCGATGATCGACTTCCAGAAGGAGATGGAAGGCGGCACCAAGTGGCGCCTGACGCTCGCACCGCAACGCGGCGCGGGCTCGACCATGGATGGCTGGTCGATCGTGCACGAAGCCAGCGTCTCGGTCCCGTTGACCGATCTGCAGACGCGTTTCATCGCCGGGCAGATTCCCGACTGGTCGGGTTACGAGTACCTGCAACCGTCGCTGAACAAGCTGATCACCCACAACCTGCTGTTCGACTTCACGCTGCCCACGGCCTACGTCGGCGCCGGCTTCGACATCGCCAGCGGCAAGTGGGCGACCAAGGTCATGCTCGCGAACATGAACGAGAACGTCAGACCGGCAGGCAACAAGGCGCCGGTGGTGACCTTCCGTGTCGACTATTCGAAGGGCGAGTACCAGGGCTTCGGCATGGCCGGCGTCTACGGCGACGCACCGAACTACGTGAACGAGACGGCCAACACGCGCGTCGGGCTGTTCGAGGTCGACGGCTACTTCATTCGTGGCGACTGGACGCTGCAGGGTCAGCTGAGCTACGGTGGGCAGAAGCAGGCCGCCATCACGGCCGATCCGGACACCGGCGCCTACCGGGACTCGTCGTGGTACGGCCTGTCGACGCTGGCCGCCTACAAGTTCACCCCGCGTTTCGAGGGCGTGGCCCGCTTCGACTACATCAGCAACTCGAAGAACGGCGGCGGCCTGCTCGGCTACGGCGCCGACGGCATCAACGGCATCGGCCCCGGTTCCGTCTACGACAGTGCCGCCAATGACGGTGCCGGCGGCTGGGTGACGGGCGACGCGAACAAGGGTGCCAATCGCTACGCGCTGTCGGTCGGCATGAGCTACGTGTTCAACCAGTACGCGACGTTCAAGGCCGAGTACCGCTACGACTGGTCGAACCTGCAGGTCTTCGAGTACGTCAGCGACGGCAGCTTCCGCAAGAACAACAGCGTGCTGGGCGCCGCTGTCGTGGTCGGCTTCTGAACTGAAGCGGAGTCCGCCGCCACCATGAACAAACCCACCCCCGACTGGCATGTCGCCGCCGCGGCACTGCAGCCTGACGGCCGCATGTTCATCGGCGGCAGGCGGCTGGCCGCCGCGGCAGGAGAGACATTCGACTGCCTGTCGCCGATCGACGGCCGCAACCTTGGCCCGGTCGCGCGCGGGCGGGCGGCCGACATCGACGCTGCCGTCGCGTCGGCGCGCCACGCATTCGACGACGGGCGCTGGGCATCGAAGCCGCCGGCCGCGCGCAAGAAGGTCCTGCTGCGCTTCGCCGAGGGCATCCAGGCGGCGCGCGACGAACTCGCGCTGCTCGAGACGCTCGACATGGGCAAGCCGATCCAGCACAGCGTCGCCGTCGACGTCGGCGCCACCGCCCGTGCCATCGCCTGGTATGCCGAAGCGGTGGACAAGATCTACGACGAGATCGCGCCGACCGGTCCGGCTGCGCTGGCGCTGATCACGCGCGAAGCGATGGGTGTGATCGGGGCCGTCGTGCCGTGGAACTATCCGATGATCATGGCCGCGTGGAAGCTCGGACCGGCGCTCGCAGCGGGCAACAGCGTCGTGCTCAAGCCGAGCGAGAAGTCGCCGCTGACCGCGCTGCGACTCGCCGAGATCGCGGTCGCGGCCGGCCTGCCCGAGGGCGTGTTCAACGTCGTCCCCGGCTACGGCGTGGAGGCCGGAGAGGCGCTGGCGCTGCACATGGACGTCGACGCGATCGGCTTCACCGGCAGCACGCGCGTCGGCCGCAAGATGCTCGAGTACGCGGGACGCAGCAACCTGAAGCGCGTCTACAACGAACTCGGCGGCAAGTCGGCGTTCGTCGTGTTCGAGGACTACGCAGACACCGCGCGTGCCGCGAAGGCCGTGGCGGGAAGCATGTTCTTCAACCAGGGCGAGAGCTGCAACGCGCCGTCGCGCGTCTTCGTGCACGAGAGCGTGGCCGACGAGTTCCTCGCCGTCATCGCCGCCGAAGCTCCGAAGTACGCGCCGGGCGATCCGTTGTCGGGCAGCGCCGCGATGGGCGCGATCGTCGACGAGACGCAGCTGCGCACGGTGCTCGGCTACATCGCCGCCGGACGCGACGAAGGCGCGCGCGTGCTGGCCGGCGGCCGGCAGGTGCGGGCCGAGACGGGCGGCTACTTCGTCGAGCCGACGGTGTTCGAAGGCGTGACCAATCAGATGAAGATCGCACGCGAGGAGATCTTTGGTCCGGTGATGAGCGTGATCCGCTTCAAGACCGAGGCCGAGGCGATCTCGATGGCCAACGATTCGAGCTACGGCCTGCAAGCCAGCGTCTGGAGCGACAACGTCAACCGCGCGCACCGCGTGGCGCGTGCGCTGCGCGCCGGGACCGTTCACGTCAACCAGTACGACGAGGACGACATCACCGTGCCGTTCGGCGGCTACAAGCAGAGCGGCAACGGGCGAGACAAGTCGCTCCATGCATTCGACAAGTACACCGAACTGAAGACCACCTGGATCCGTATCGATGCAGCCTGACAGGGGACGCGCCATGAACCATTCACTCAACGAACAACTGATGGCCCGCAAGGCGGCCGCCACGCCGCGTGGCGTCGGCGTGATGGGCAGCTTCTTCGCCGACCGCGCCGACAACGCCGAGCTGTGGGACGTCGAAGGTCGGCGCTACATCGACTTCGCGGGCGGCATCGCGGTGATGAACACCGGGCACCGTCACCCGAGGATCGTCGCGGCGCTCGAGGCGCAATTGCAGCGCTTCACGCACACCTGCTACCAGGTGGTGCCCTACGAGAGCTACATCGCGCTCGCCGAGAAGCTCAATGCGATGACACCGGGAGCGCACGCCAAGAAGACGGCCCTCTTTTCCACCGGTGCCGAGGCGATCGAGAACGCGATCAAGATCGCCCGCGCGCACACCAAGCGCTCGGGCGTGATCGCGTTTTCCGGCGCCTTCCACGGACGCAGCCTGTTCGCCGTGTCGCTGACCGGCAAGGTGCAACCCTACAAGGCAGGCTTCGGGCCCTTCCCGCCCGAGATCTACCACGTGCCCTTCCCGGCGGAAGGCACGAAGCTCGAGGAAACGAAGAAGGCCGTGCAGCACCTCTTCAAGGCCGACATCGAGCCGGGCCGCGTCGCCGCCATCGTCTTCGAGCCGGTGCAGGGCGAAGGCGGCTTCAACGTGATCCAGGCCGCCGCCGTGAAGTGGCTGCGCGAGCTGTGCGACGAGCACGGCATCGTGCTGATCGCAGACGAGATCCAGACCGGATTCGGGCGCACCGGCAAGATGTTCGCGATGGAGCACTTCGGTGTCGTTCCCGACCTGATGTGCATCGCCAAGTCGCTCGCCGCCGGCATGCCGCTGTCGGCGGTGACGGGCAGGGCCGAGATCATGGACGCGCCGGCGCCGGGTGGCCTCGGCGGCACCTACGCCGGCAACCCGCTCGCCATCGCCGCGGCGCACGCGGTGATCGACGTGATGGCCGAGCAGGGCCTGCCAGCGCGCGGGCAGGCGCTCGGCGACCGTCTCAAGGCCGTCCTCCAGAGCCTGCGCGCGGGGGTGCCGCAGATCGCCGACATCCGCGGACTCGGCGCCATGGTGGCGGTCGAGTTCAATCGCGCGGGCAGCGCCGAGCCCGACGTCGACATGACCAGGCGCGTGCAGGCCGAGGCGCTGCAGCGCGGGCTGATCCTGCTGAGCTGCGGCGTCAATGCCAACGTCGTTCGATTCCTCTTCCCGCTGACCATTCAGGACAGTGTGTTCGCCGAGGCGTTGGCCATCCTGCAAACCTCCCTCCGCGCAGCGGCGGCGGGGTGAAAAGCGTCAAGGAGGCGTTGGCGGCGAAGGGCGTTCACACGCTGATCGCCCAGTTCACCGACATCCACGGCGTTGCCAAGGGCAAGTGGGTGCCGCTGGCGCACCTCGACGAACTGCTGACCGACGGCGTGGGCTTCTCCGGCCCGTCGATCGCCGGCACCGGGCTGCCGCGCATGGGACCGCGCTCCGAGTACTACGGCCGCGGCCTGGCCAGCACCGCACGCCCGCTGCCCTGGATGCCGGGCTATGCGCGCATCGTGTGCGACGGCTACGTGGCCGGCGAGCCGTTCGACGCCTGCCCGCGCCAGGTGCTGCGCCGCCAGGTGGCGCGCCTCGCGGAGCGCGGCTGGACGCTGCACACCGGCATCGAGCCCGAGTTCTTCCTGCTGCGCCACACGGATCGCGGCTACGAACCCGCCGATCCGAGCGACCGCCTCGACAAGCCTTCCTACGACTTGCGAAGCCTGCCACGGCAGGGCGAGTTCCTGTCGCGCCTGACGGCGGGGCTCGGCGCCTGCGGGCTCGATGTGTTCCAGGTCGACCACGAAGACGCGCAGGGCCAGTTCGAGATCAATTTCGGCCATTCCGACGTGCTGACGAGCGCCGACAACCTGATGCTCTTCAAGCTGGCCGCGCACGCGCTGGCCGAGCAGCACGGCAGCCTGTTCTCGATGATGCCCAAGCCATTCGCCAATCAGCCAGGCAGCGGCATGCACTTCCATGTGTCGCTGTGGGAAGGCGCGGGCGATGACGCGCACTGCGTGTTTCGCGACCTGGCCGGCGACGTCCACAGCGGCGCGTCGCCGCTGGCGCGGCAGTTCATCGCCGGCGTGTTGCAGCACAGCGCCGCGCTGTGCGCGATCGCCGCGCCCACCGTCAACTCGTACAAGCGCCTGGTCGTCGGCGAAACCCTGTCCGGCACGAGCTGGGCGCCTGCCTACATCGCTCACGGACCGAACAACCGCACCGTACTCGTCAGGACGCTGGCGGACCGCTTCGAGTGGCGCCTGCCCGACGCGAGCGCCAACCCCTATCTCGCCAGCGCGGCGCTGATCGCAGCCGGGCTCGACGGCATCGCGCGCCGGCTCGATCCCGGCCCGGCTTGCACCGACGACCTGTTCGCGTGCTCGATCGCCGAGATCAGGGCACGCGGCATTGCGCTGCTGCCGCAGTCGCTCGGCGAGGCGGTCGATGCGCTCGAGGCGAGCGAGCTGATGCGCAGCACGTTCGGTGACACCTTGCACGCCGAGTTCGTGCACCTGAAGCGCGCCGAGCACATCGAGCATGCCCGTCACGTGAGCGCCTGGGAGCTGGATCGCTACGCGACGCGGTTCTGAATGCCCCCCGCTCGCAACGCACGCGCGCCCTGGTGGGCCTACGGCTGCCTGGCTGCCAGCATGGCCCTGGTCGGCAGCTACGTCGGCCTGTCGAAGCTGCTGGTGGCCGTCTTTCCGGTGTTCCTGCTCGCCTGGCTGCGCTTCGGCATCGCCGCGCTGGCGATGCTCGGCTGGCTGCGTCGCGCGCCGGGCGAAGACCGCCTGTCGCCGCGAGATCGCAGGCTGCTCTTCTGGGAGAGCTTTCTCGGCAACTCCCTGTTCTCGATCTGCATGCTGTTCGGCGTCGCGCTCACCTCTGCCGTCGCCGCTGGAGTGATCATGGCCGCGATCCCGGCGGCTGTCGCCGTGCTGTCACGCCTGTTCCTGGGCGAGCGCATCGCAGCCCGTGTCGCGGCCGGCATCGGCTGCGCGATGGCCGGCATCGCGCTGCTGTCGCTCACGCGCGGCGGCGCGCCGACGCCATCGGGCGCCAGCACGACATCGTGGCTGGGCAACCTGCTGCTGCTCGGTGCCGTGCTGTGCGAGGCGAGCTACGTCGTGATCGGCAAGCAGCTCACCGCCAAGGTCTCGGCGCGGCGAATCAGCGCGCTCGTCAACCTGTGGGGCCTGGCATTGGTCACGCCGCTCGGCGCCTGGGTCGCGCTGTCGTTCGATTTCAACGCAGTGCCGGCCAGCCTCTGGGCCCTGCTCGTCTTCTACGCGCTTGCAGCGAGCATGGTCACCGTGTGGCTCTGGATGACGGGCCTGCGCCACGTGCCCGCCGCTTCGGCCGGCGTGTTCACCGTCATGCTGCCGATCAGCGCGGCCGCCGTCGGCATCTTCGTCCTCGGCGAGCCCTTCGGCGCGGCGCACATGATTGCGTTCGCGCTGGCCGTCGCCGGATTGCTGCTCGCGACGCGACCCGGCGTCGCACCGGTCTGAACCTCATGCAGCAGCCGGAGCCGATCGCGCCTGACGCGCGGCGGTCGCCAGCGCGGCGACCCGCGCCGGCGAATCGAACTTGAGGCGATGGTCGGACCACACCTGGCGCCACCGCCGCGCGCCAGGCATGCCGTTCCAGAGCCCGAGCGCGTGGCGCATCGCATGGGTCCACGGCGTTCCGCCATCGTGCAGCCGCTCGAGGTAGTCCACCCATCGAGCCTCGACCTGATCGCGCGCGGCGGCCGGGCCCGCTTCACCGAAGAACTCTTCGTCCCACGCTGCCATCGCCCAGGGCTCGTGGTAGGCGTGGCGGCCGAGCATCACGCCGTCGACCTGGCGCAGGTGTTCGGCGATCGCCGCATCGCTCGCGATACCGCCGTTGAGCACGATCGTCAGCGTCGGGAACTCGCGCTTCAGCTGATACGCGAACTCGTAGCGCAACGGCGGCAGCTCGCGGTTGTCCTTCGGGCTGAGTCCGCGCAACCAGGCGTTGCGTGCATGCACGATGAACACCTTGCAGCCCGCCGCCGCCACCGTGCCGACGAAGTCGCGAACGAAGGCGTAGCTCTCGCCGCGGTCGATCCCGATGCGGTGCTTGACCGTCACCGGCAGGCCCCCCGCGGCGTCGATCATCGCCTTCACGCCATCGGCCACGAGCTGCGGTTCGGCCATCAGGCAGGCCCCGAAGGCCCCCTTCTGCACACGCTCGCTCGGGCAGCCGCAGTTCAGGTTGACCTCGTCGTAACCCCACTGCCGCGCCAACCGCGCGCAGGCCGCGAGATCGGCCGCCTCGCTGCCGCCCAGCTGCAGCGCGACCGGGTGCTCCGCCGCCTCGAATCCGAGGTGGCGCGCCACGTCACCATGCAGCAACGCGCCGGTGCTGACCATCTCGGTGTAGAGCCGCGTGCGACGCGTCAGCAGGCGGTGAAAGTAGCGGCAGTGGCGATCCGTCCAATCCAGCATCGGCGCCACGGACAGCCGCCAGGGCGAGAAGTCCGGGGTCGAAGTGGCGCTGTCCATGGGACGATTCTGGCCGATCGAAACGGCAACGGTCGCGGCTCGCACGGCGCTTCGTGGCGCGCTGCGTTCAGGCCGGCAGGCGTGCCTGGGCGGACCGCAGCGCAAACACCTGGTTCACCACCAGGGCACCGATGACCAGCGCGCCGCCGCTCAAGGTCGCGGCGCTCGGCCGCTCTCCGGCGCCGACCCAGGCCCAGGCGACACCGAGGACGACCTCGAGCAGGCCGAGCAGCGCGATCTCCGGCCCCGGCAGCGCATGGGTCAGCCGCACCACCAGCAGGCAGGGCACCGCGAGCTGGAAGACGCCGAGCAGTGCCAGCAGGGAGAGGTCGTGCGTCGAGGCCTGGAACGGGACCGACAGCGGCAGCATGGCCAGCAGCGAAATCAGCGCGCCGATCAATACGGCGCTCATCATGTCCTGGCTGTCGTCGGCTCCGGCTTCGCCGCGGTGGCTGTGCTGGAGCAAGGTCCAGTTGATGGCGGCAGCTACCGGCACGCCGGCGGCGACCGCGATGCCGGCGAGTTGCCCCGGCGTCGAGGCCTGCGCTTCGCGCCAGAACATCCACGCGATGCCGACACCCGCCACGCCGATCGCGCCCCAGGTCCGCGTCGCCAGCCGATGGCCTAGCACCACGCGCGACAGCAGGGCCGTCAGCAGCGGGCCGACGGACATCGTGACCAGCACGTTGGCCACCGAGGTCAGCGTGATCGCGACCATGAACGCCGTGTACATGACCGACCAGCAGACGCCGGACACCCACACCGGCCAGGGCGCCCGCACGATGCCCCGCCACAGCGCCGGGCCGCGCATCACGCTCAGTGCGATCGACAGCGCGACGGCATTGAAGGTGCTGCGCCAGAACGTCACCTCGAAGCTGCGTGCCGCCTCGAGGTGGCGCGTGACGACCCCCGCCGTGCTCCACAGCAGCGTCACCAGGATCATCAGCACAACAGCTCGTCGGTGACTCATCGACCAGTCTTCAGAGGATCGCGCAGCGATCCGGGCGTCTTACAAGCTGGAACCCCCGCTTGGCGGGGGCAGGGGGTGCCGTCATCGCCCGCGGAAGCGGTACCTGCGTGCGCCAACTACGCCACTTCCCTGCTCGCCCGCTTGCGGTCATGTTCGCGCAGGTACCGCTTGCGCAGCCTGATGGACTTCGGCGTGATCTCGACGAGCTCGTCGTCCTCGATGAACTCGACCGCGTACTCGAGCGTGAGCTGGATCGGCGGCGTGATCTTGATCGCCTCCTCCTTGCCCGAGACGCGGAAGTTGGTGAGCTGCTTGCCGCGCACCGCGTTGACGACGAGGTCGTTGTCGCGGCTGTGGATGCCGATGATCATGCCCTCGTACAGCGGGTCGCCCGCGCTGACGAACATGCGGCCGCGGTCGTCGAGCTTGCCGAGCGAATACGTCACCGCCTCGCCGTCGTCCTGGCTGATCAGCACGCCGTTCTTGCGCCCCGCGATCTCGCCCTTGTAGGCTTCGTAGCCGTCGAAGATGTTGCTGATCAGGCCGGTGCCGCGGGTCAGGTTCAGGAACTCGTTCTGGAAGCCGATCAGCCCGCGCGCCGGGATGCGGTATTCCAGCCGCACGCGACCGCGGCCGTCGGGCTCCATGTTGACGAGTTCGGCCTTGCGCAGGCCGAGCGCCTGCATCACGCCGCCCTGGTGCTGCTCCTCGACGTCGGCGGTCACCATCTCGATCGGCTCCAGCCGCACGTCGCCCTCCTCCTTGAACACCACGCGCGGCTTCGAGACGGCAAGTTCGAAGCCTTCGCGGCGCATGTTCTCGAGCAGGATCGTCAGGTGCAGCTCGCCGCGGCCGGAGACCTCGAAGATGCCGTCCTCGTCGGTGTCGCGCACCTTCAGCGCGACGTTGCTCTGCAATTCGCGGTCCAGCCGGTCGCGGATCTGGCGGCTGGTGACGAACTTCCCCTCTCGTCCGGCGAGCGGCGAATTGTTGACGCAGAAGTTCATCGTCAGCGTCGGCTCGTCGACCAGCAGCATCGGCAGCGGCAGTGGATCTTCCAGGCTGGTCAGCGTGACACCGATGCCGATGCCCTCGATGCCGTTGACGAGCACGATGTCGCCCGGCCCGGCGCTCTCGGCCTGGCGCCGCTCCAGGCCTTCGAAGGTGAGCACCTGGTTGACGCGCGCCCGGATCGGCGTCGAGTCGGGGCCGCTGTAGAGCGCCACGTCCTGCATCGGCTTCAGGGTCCCCTGGTTGATGCGACCGATGCCGATCCGGCCGACGTAGGTCGAGTAGTCGAGCGAGCAGATCTGCAGTTGCAGCGGGTCCCCGGCATTGCCCTCGTGCGCCGGCACGTACTGCAGGATCGCATCGAACAAGGGTGCCAGGTCGGCACCGATCTCGCCCTGCGTCAGGCTGGCCCAGCCGTTCAGCCCCGAAGCGAAGATGACCGGGAAGTCGAGCTGCTGCTCGGTCGCGCCGAGCTTGTCGAACAGGTCGAAGGTCGCGTTGATCACGTAGTCGGGCCGTGCGCCGGGGCGGTCGACCTTGTTGACGACGACGATCGGGTTCAGGCCGAGCGCAAGGGCCTTGCGCGTCACGAAGCGCGTCTGCGGCATCGGGCCCTCTACCGCATCGACGAGCAGCAGCACGCTGTCGACCATCGACAGCACCCGCTCGACCTCGCCGCCGAAGTCGGCGTGGCCCGGCGTGTCGACGATGTTGATGTGGGTGCCCTTCCACTCGACAGCGCAGTTCTTGGCCAGGATCGTGATGCCGCGCTCGCGCTCGATGTCGTTGCTGTCCATCACGCGCTCGGTCACCTTCTCGTTCTCGCGGAAGGTGCCGCTCTGGCGCAGCAACTGGTCGACGAGCGTGGTCTTGCCGTGATCGACGTGGGCAATGATCGCGATGTTGCGGATTTGCTTGTACATGGGGTTGCTCAGGTGTGCGCTGGAAGTTCAAGGAGGCCTCGGACCTCCAGCGGACTCAGCAATCGGGTGGGAATCAGTTCTCGCGCCTGGATGTGGCCGCTGCCGAGGAAGGCGCGGCGCCCGCGGCCTCCCGGCGACGCCGGTCCATAGACGCGGACGCACGGCGCGTCGTTCGCGTCGAGACGCCGCCGCAGGCCGCTGAGGAAGCGGCCCGCGTCATCGTCGTCGAGCCCCACTTCGGGCCAGTCGGCGAGCAGCGTGTCGGCCGGCAGCAGCAATGCATCGCGGGCGCCCTCGTCGAGCGCCGCCAGGGTCTCGAGCGTGTGCGCGTCGGCGAGCGACAGCGCGCCGCTGGCCGTGCGGCGCAGCGCGGCCAGGTGCGCGCCGCAACCGAGCGCCTCGCCGATGTCGGCTGCCAGCGTTCGGATGTAGGTGCCCTTGCTGCAGCGCACGTCGATCACGAGCGTGTCGTGCCGCCACTCGACGATCGCTATCGCATGGATCGTCACCGGGCGCGCTGCGCGCTCGACCTCGATGCCGGCACGCGCGTACTCGTATAGCGCCCTGCCCTCGCGCTTGAGCGCCGAATGCATCGGCGGCACCTGGGCGATCCCGCCGACGAATCCGCGGCAGGCCGCTTCGATCTGCTCGCGCGACACCGCGACCGCACGTTCGCGCAGGACTTCGCCCTCGGCATCGGCGGTGCTCGTCGTGATGCCGAGCTTCAGGGTCGCGCGGTACGCCTTGTCGGCGTCCAGGCTCGCCTGCGAGAACTTGGTCGCGGCACCGAAGCACAGCGGCAGCAAGCCGGTCGCCAGCGGGTCGAGCGTGCCCGTATGCCCCGCCTTCTCGGCGCGGAACAGCCGCTTGGCCTTCTGCAATGCATCATTGCTCGACAGGCCTATCGGTTTGTCGAGCAGCAACACGCCGTGCACGGCGCGGCGGATGACACGGGGGCGTTCGACCTTCAACTGCTCAGTCTTCCTTCGCGCGCGTCGCGTTGGCTTGCGCGATCAGCGCGCTCAGCTCGGCTGCGCGCTCGGTGGTGCGATCGAACAGGAAGTGCAGCGTCGGCACGGTGTGGATCTGCAGCCGCTTGAAGAGTCCGTTGCGCAAATAGCCGGCCGCCTCGTTCAGCGCCGTCTCGCACTCGTGGGCGTCGCCGACCAGCACCGAGAAGAGGATCTTCGCGTGAGCGTAGTCGGGCGTCACTTCGACCGCGTTGACCGTGCACATGCCGATGCGCGGATCCTTCAGCTCGCGGATCAGCTCGGCCACGTCGCGCTGGATCTGGTCGGCCACGCGAAAGCCGCGGTTGGGGATGGATCGCTTGTGTCGCATGGTGTCGTCGTTCGGGCCCTAAAAATTCAAACCCCGCCCTCTCGGCAAGAAGGCGGGGTTTGCGGGTTAGGGCAAATCCGCCTTACAGCGTCCGGGCCACTTCCTTGACCTCGAAGAACTCCAGCTGGTCGCCCTCGGCGATGTCGTTGTAGTTCTTCAACTTGATGCCGCACTCGAAGCCTTCCTTGACTTCGCGGACGTCGTCCTTCTCGCGCCGCACCGAATCGATCTCTCCGCTGTAGACGACCACGTTCTCGCGCAGCAGGCGGAAGCGCGCACCGCGGCGCACCACACCCGAGGTGACCATGCTGCCCGCGACCGTGCCGATCTTGGATGCGACGAACACTTTGCGAATCTCGGCCGTGCCGATGACTTCTTCACGCTGCTCCGGGGCGAGCATGCCCGTCATTGCCGCCTTCACGTCGTCGACCGCGTCGTAGATGATGTTGTAGTAGCGGATGTCGACGCCGTTGTTCTCGGCCAGCTTGCGCGCACCGGCATCGGCCCGGATGTTGAAGCCGATGATGACCGCCTTGGAGGCGATCGCGAGGTTGATGTCGCTCTCGCTGATGGCACCCACCGCGCCGTGCACGATCTGCACCTTGACTTCGTCGGTCGACAGTTTCACGAGTGCCTGCGCCAGCGCTTCCTGCGAACCCTGGACGTCGGCCTTGACGATCAGGGCCAGCGTCTGCGTCGTCGCGCCGACGGCATCGAACATGTTCTCGAGCTTGGCGGCCTGCTGCTTGTTGAGCTTGACGTCGCGGTAACGACCCTGGCGGAAGGTCGCGATCTCGCGCGCGCGCCGCTCGTCGGCGAGCACCATGAATTCGTCGCCCGCCTGCGGCACCTCGGTCAGGCCCTGGATCTCGACCGGAATCGAAGGCCCGGCCTCGGTGCAGGGCTTGCCGTTCTCGTCGAGCATCGCACGCACGCGGCCGTAGCTCGAGCCGGCGAGCACGACATCGCCACGCTTGAGCGTACCGCTCTGCACGAGCACGGTCGCCACCGGTCCGCGCCCCTTGTCGAGCTGCGCTTCGATCACCAGACCCTTGGCGGGCGCATCCCGCTGCGCCTTCAGCTCGAGCACTTCGGCCTGCAGCAGCACCTGCTCGAGCAACTGGTCGACGCCCATGCCGGTCTTGGCCGACACCGGAACGAACGGTGAATCGCCGCCGAAGTCTTCCGGCACCACGCTCTCGGCCACCAGTTCGGACTTGAGCCGTTCGATGTTGGCCTCGGGCTTGTCCATCTTGTTCATCGCGACCACGATCGGCACGCCGGCCGCCCTGGCGTGGGCGATGGCTTCCTTGGTCTGCGGCATCACGCCGTCGTCGGCCGCCACGACCAGGATCACGATGTCGGTGGCCTTCGCACCGCGGGCGCGCATCGCCGTGAAAGCGGCGTGGCCCGGGGTGTCGAGGAAGGTGATCATGCCGCGCGGCGTGTCGACGTGGTAGGCGCCGATGTGCTGCGTGATGCCGCCTGCCTCGCCCGCCGCCACCCGCGCGGTGCGGATGTAGTCGAGCAGCGAGGTCTTGCCATGGTCCACATGGCCCATGACGGTGACCACCGGTGCGCGCGGCAGCTCTTCGCTGTCGTGTTCGCCTTCGCCGTCCTCGAGGAACGCCTCGGGATCGTCGAGCTTGGCGGCGAAGGCCTTGTGACCCATTTCCTCGACCAGGATCATGGCTGTCTCCTGGTCGAGCTGCTGGTTGATGGTGACCATCTGGCCGAGCTTCATCAACTGCTTGATGACCTCGGACGCCTTGACCGACATCTTGTGCGCCAGATCGGCGACGCTGATCGTCTCGGGCACGTGCACTTCCTGCACCTGCTGCTCGACCGGCGCCTGGAAGGCCGTGCCGCCGCCATCGTTGCGCTCGCCGCGCCGCCCGCCGCGCGGGGCGCGCCATCCCGGACGGGCGCCGCCGCCGGTGTTGAGCGTCTTCAGACCGCGCCGCTTGGCCGCGTCGTCGGCCCAACTCGAAGAAAGCTTCTCGGACTTGAGCGACTTCTTTTCGCCCGGCTTGGCCGCGCCCGGCGCCGTGGCGGCACCCGGTACGCCGGCCTTCTTGTGGATCGTGCCCTTGATCTCGACCGCCGGCTTGGCGACTTCAGGCACCTTGTGCGGGACGAGCACGCGCTTGGGCGCGCTCATCATCGCCCGGATCGCCGACGCCTCGTCTTCGGCCGACTTGCGCCGTTTGGCCAGATCGACGAGACGCTGCTTCTCCTCGTCCACCACGTCGGCCGCCTTGATCACGCGCAGTGCCGGCTTGTGCGGTTCCACCGGAGCCGGCACGGGCATGGCAGCGGCAGCCGCCTTCTCGGCCTCTGCCTTCTCGGCCTCCGCCTTCTCCGCCTTCGCCCGGGCGGCCTTCTGGGCAGCCGTCTTGCGCGGCGCGCTGGCGGCGGCGAGCGCAGCCGCCGCAGCTTCGGCGGCAGCCTTCTCGGCGACTTCGCGCTCGCGCTGCTCGGCAGCTTCGCGCTCGAGC
The DNA here is from genome assembly GCA_963802435.1 of uncultured bacterium. Taxonomy (GTDB): domain Bacteria; phylum Pseudomonadota; class Gammaproteobacteria; order Burkholderiales; family Burkholderiaceae_C; genus CAIKUF01. Next base: position 12,006 of record CAWDIT010000011.1, on the reverse strand, counting down.
CTCTCCTGCTCATCGCGCAGGCGGCGCGTCTCGGCGATGGCTTCTTCCTGCCTGCGCAATTGCTCGGCCTGTGCCTTGGCCTCGTCCTCGCGACGTTGCAGATCGGCCTCGTCGACGATCGGCGCTGCCGGCTCGACCGGGGCCGCATCGTCGCGCTTGATGAAGGTGCGCTTCTTGCGAACCTCGACCTGGATCGTGCGCGCCTTGCCGCTCGAGTCGGCCTGCTTGATCTCGCTGGTGGACTTGCGCGTCAAGGTGATCTTGCGCCGCTCGCCGGCGCCGGTGCCGTGGGCGGAGCGCAGGTGATCGAGCAGGCGCTCCTTGTCGGTCTCGGTCAGCGCGTCGTCGGAAGACGCCTTCGCCACGCCGGCCGACTGGAGCTGCTCGAGCAGAGCCGCAGCGGGGCGGTTGAGCTCTGCGGCGAACTGGGCGACGGTGGTCACAGCCATTGTTGCGTTCCTTGCTGGGTTCTTGCGGTGCGGCGCGGTGCGGGCTTCAGGTGGTGAACCAGTGCTCGCGCGCCTTCATGATCAGTGTCCTGGCCTGTTCCTCGCCGATGCCGGACATCTCGGTCAGTTCGTCGACTGCCAGATCGGCCAGGTCGTCGCGGGTGTGGATGCCGCCATCGGAGAGCCGGGCGATCAGGTCGGCCGTCAGGCCTTCCATGTCGCGCAAGTCCTGCGACACGTCCTCGACCTTTTCCTCGCGCACGATCTCCATCGTCAGCAGCGCATCCTTGGCCCGCGTGCGCAGCTCGTTGACGGTGTCTTCGTCGAAGCTCTCGATTTCGAGCATCTCCTGCATCGGCACGTAGGCCACCTCTTCGAGGCTGGTGAAGCCCTCGGCGATCAGGATGTCGGCAACCTCGACGTCGACGTCGAGCTTGTCGACGAAAAGCGCGCGAAGGCTGTCGCTCTCCTGCGACTGCTTGGCCTGCGATTCCTCGGCGCTCATGATGTTGATGCGCCAGCCCGTCATCTCCGACGCCAGGCGCACGTTCTGGCCACCACGGCCGATCGCGATCGCCAGATTCTCCTCGTCGACGACGACATCCATCGCGTGGCGCTCTTCGTCGACGACGATCGACTGCACGTTCGCCGGTGCCAGCGCACCGATGACGAACTGCGCCGGGTCTTCCGACCAGAGCACGATGTCGACCCGTTCACCGGCAAGTTCGTTGGTGACCGCATTGACACGCGACCCGCGCACGCCGACGCAGGTGCCGATCGGGTCGACGCGCCGGTCGTGCGAGACGACGGCAATCTTGGCGCGCGAGCCCGGGTCGCGGGCACAGCTCTTGATCTCGAGCAGGCCCTGCTCGATCTCCGGGACCTCGAGCGCGAACAGCTCGATCATGAAGCCAGGCGCGCTGCGCGACAGGATGATCTGTGGCCCGCGCAGCGTCGGGTCGACCTCGAGGATGTAGGCGCGCACGCGGTCTCCGATGCGCAGGTTCTCCTTCGGGATCATCTCGCTGCGCTTCAGGCGGCCCTCCACCCGGCCGGATTCCACGATCACGTCGCCCTTGTCGAGGCGCTTGACGGTGCCGACGAAGACCTTGTCGCCACGCGACAGGAAGTCGGTCAGCAACTGCTCGCGCTCGGCGTCGCGGATCTTCTGCAGGATCACCTGCTTGGCCGCCTGGGCACCGATGCGCCCGATCGTGACCGAATCGATGGGCTCCTCGAAGTAGTCGCCGACCTCGATGTCGTCGATCTCCTCCTGCGCCTCGAACAGCAGCTTCTCGGCGTCGGGAATCTGCAATCCGGCCTCGTTCGGCACGACGTGCCAGCGGCGGAAGGTTTCATAGGCGCCGGTCTCGCGATCGACCGAGACGCGCACGTCCATCTCGCCGCCATGCAGCTTCTTGGTCGCCGACGCCAGCGCCGCCTCGACGGCGCCGAACACCACTTCGAGTTCGACGCTCTTCTCGCGTGCGATCGCGTCGACCAGCATCAACAATTCGGCTTTCATTGTTCACGATCTCCATCCACACCCGCCGCAGCCGGTTCACCCGCGCCGGCCGGCGCCGCCGGCAGGAACCGGCGACCCTTGAAATCAAGCACCGGCACGAGCCGGGCTTCACGAACTTCGTCCAACTGAAAATCAAGCGCGCGGTCGAACTCGTCGACCGCCGGCGTGGCCGGCTCGGCCGCGCCCCTGCCCTTGGGCTTGAGCCGGTCGGGTTCGGCGGCGTCGAGCAGGAGGCGCCAGCCGCTGGCCTCGCCTTCCTGCCGCGCCAGCAAGGTGCCGCGAAACTTCTTGCGCCCCTTGAACGGCAGCTTCAGCGTCAGGTTCACCGGCTGGCCGGCGAAGCGGACGAAGTCGGCCGCTGTCTTCAGCGGCCGGTCCAGCCCGGGAGACGACACTTCGAGCCGCTCATAACTGCAGTCCTCGACCTCGAGAACGTGCTGCAGCTGGTGCGTCACCGCTTCGCAGTCCTCGACGACGATGAACTCGCCGCGCGGATCGCCGGCCACGCGGTCGATGAAGACGCGCAGCAGCCCACCGGCGGTACGCTCAGCCTCCACGAGCTCGTACCCCATGGCGTTCACGGTGCTCTCGACGACGGCCTGCCAATTCATTCCTGCGCTGATGCTCCCTGCAAATTCGTCCGCAGGTTTGCCTTTCGATGCCCATCAGCGAAGGGGCAGACCTGCGATCCAGTTCGCGCAAAAAAAATGGGCTGGAAGAATCCGCCCATGCAGTTTTCTTGCGAAAGCGCAATTGTAGCGTCAACTTCGGTTACAGACAAGCGAACGACATGTCAAGTGGGCTCGTGCCGCCTGTCGATCGGGCGCCCATCCCGCCTCGGGCCGGCGGCTATGGCCGCGCCGGCGGCGCATGACAAAATCGGTGCCCGTGCCCCCACAAGCACGTAACGGAGAAACCATGGGATTCCTCGCCGGCAAGCGGCTCCTGATTACCGGTGTCCTGTCCAACCGCTCGATCGCCTATGGCATCGCCCGCGCCTGCCATCGCGAGGGCGCCGAACTCGCCTTCAGCTACCAGGGCGAACGCTTTCGGGACCGTGTGGCCGAGTTTGCCCGCGAGTTCGGATCCGAGCTGCTGTTCGATTGCGACGTGGCCGAGGATGCCCAGATCGAGCGCCTGTTCGGGCAGTTGGGCGAGGCCTGGCCCGAATTCGACGGCCTGGTCCATTCGATCGGCTATGCGCCGCGCGAGGCGATCTCGGGAGACTTCCTCGAGGGCCTGTCTCGCGAGGCGTTTCGCATCGCGCACGACATCTCGAGCTACAGCTTCCCGGCCCTCGCCAAGGCCGCAGCGTCGCGCCTGCGCCCGAACTCGGCGCTGCTGACGCTGACCTACCTGGGCGCGGTGCGCAGCGTGCCGAACTACAACACGATGGGTCTGGCCAAGGCGTCGCTGGAAGCCAGCGTACGCTACCTGGCGTCCGCGATGGGCAGGCGTGGCGTTCGCGTCAACGGTATTTCCGCCGGGCCGATCAAGACGCTGGCGGCCTCGGGCGTCAAGGATTTCGGCAAACTGCTGGGCATCGTCGCGCAGAGCTCGCCGCTGGGGCGCAACATCACGATCGAGGAAGTCGGCAACGTCGCCGCCTTTCTGCTGTCGGACCTGGCTTCGGGCATTACCGCGGAGATCACCTATGTCGACGGCGGCTTCAGCCACGCGATGAACGGCGCCGACCCCCATCCGTGACCAGCCGCGCCGTGACGGGCGGGCACCACTGCCCGCGGCTGCTCGCCGACATCGGCGGCACCAACGCCCGCTTTGCCTGGCAGAAGGCCGCCGGCGAGCCGCTGCGCGACGCGGCGACCCTCCCGACGCTGGAACACGACAGCCTCGCCGCGGCGATCCGCCACTACCTCGCCGGTGCCGGCATCGCGACACCGCGCTGGTGCGCGATCGGCATCGCCAACCCGGTCACCGGCGACCGGGTGCAGATGACCAACCACCCCTGGTCTTTCTCGACCTCGGCACTGCAGGCCGAACTGGGCTTCACCCGCCTGCTGGTCCTCAACGACTTCACCGCGATGGCGCTCGCCCTGCCCGAGCTGCAGCCGCACGAACTTCGCCAGGTCGGGGGAACGGCGGCGGTGCCCGATGCGGCGATGGCGCTGATCGGGCCCGGCACCGGCCTCGGGGTCTCGGGCCTGCTGCCCTGCGGCACGCCGGGCGCCTGGGTGCCGCTGTCGGGCGAGGGAGGCCACGTTTCGCTGGCGCCGGCGACCCCGCGCGAGGAAGCCGTGCTGGCCTGGCTGCGCACGCGCCACGGGCACGCGTCGGCCGAGCGTGCGGTCTCCGGCCCCGGCCTCGCGGCGCTGCACGAGGCGCTGGCCAGCCTCGACGGCATGAGCGGAGTCCGGGCGCTGCCCGGCCCCGAGATCAGCGCCCGTGCACTCGCCGCCACGGATGCCCGCTGCGTCGAGGCGCTGGGGCTGTTCTGCGCCTTTCTCGGCAGCACCGCCGGCAACCTGGCGCTCACCCTCGGCGCGCGCGGCGGCGTCTACATCGGCGGCGGGATCGTGCCCCGGCTGGGCGAGGCTTTCGCGCGCTCACCGTTTCGCGCCCGCTTCGAGGACAAGGGGCGCTTCCGCGACTACCTGGCGGCGATTCCGGTCTTCGTCATCGACACACCCCTCTCGCCCGCCCTGCGGGGCGCAGCGCGCGCCCTCGACGCCCCCCCGGCGTAAGGCTGCAAGGCCGCGTCAAGCCTGACGCACGCAGTCGACGAAGTAGTGCCGGACGCCGCTCGCATCGACCTCCTCGACCAGCCCGTGAACGTCGGTGTCGAAGCCCGGGAAGGCAGCGTTGAAGTCGCGCGTGAAGCGCAGGTAGTCGACGATCCTGCGGTTGAAGCGTTCGCCCGGGATCAGCAGCGGAATGCCCGGCGGATAAGGCGTCAGCAGCGAAGTCGTGACCCGCCCCTCGAGTGCATCGATCGCCACCCGCTCGGTCGTGCGGTGCGCGATGTGCGCGAAGGCGTCGCTGGGCTTCATTGCCGGGTGCAGGTCCGACAGGTACATCTCGGTCGTCAGCCGCGCGATGTCGCCGCGTGCGTAGGTCTCGTGGATGCTCTGGCACAGGTCGCGAAGGCCGATGCGCTCGTAGCGCGGGTGGGCGGCACAGAACTCGGGCAGCGCGCGCCAGGTCGGCGCGTTCTTGTCGAAGTCGTCCTTGAACTGCTGCAGGGCGGTCAGCAGCGTGTTCCAGCGGCCCTTCGTGATGCCGATCGTGAACATGATGAAGAACGAATAGAGCCCGGTCTTCTCGACGATCACCCCGTGCTCGGCGAGGAACTTGGTGACGATGCTCGCCGGGATGCCGATCCTGGCGAACTTGCCCGACACGTCGAGCCCGGGCGTGACGATGGTCGACTTGATCGGGTCGAGCATGTTGAAACCATCGGCCAGCGGGCCGAAGCCGTGCCACTTGGCGTCGGCCTTGATCATCCAGTCGTCGGGCTTGCCGATGCCCGACTCGGCCAACCGGTCTGGGCCCCAGACCTTGAACCACCAGTCCTTGCCGAACTCCTTGTCGACCTTGCGCATCGCGCGTCGGAAGTCGAGCGCCTCGCTGATGCTCTCCTCCACCAGCGCGGTGCCGCCGGGCGGCTCCATCATCGCCGCCGCCACGTCGCACGACGCGATGATCGCGTACTGCGGACTCGTGGACGTGTGCATCAGATAGGCCTCGTTGAAGAGGTGGCGGTCGAGCTTGCGCTGCTGCGCGTCCTGCACCAGCACCTGCGAGGCCTGGCTGATGCCGGCGAGCAGCTTGTGGGTGGACTGCGTTGAATAGACCATCGCCTCCTTCGGCCGCGGGCGCGCCTTGCCCATCGAGTGGAAGTTGCCGTAGAAGGGGTGGAAGGCCGCGTGCGGCAGCCAGGCTTCGTCGAAGTGCAGCGTGGCGATCCAGCCGTCGAGCATGCCTTTGATCGTCTCGGTGTTGTAGAGCACGCCGTCGTAGGTGCTCTGCGTCACGGTCAGGATGCGCGGCTTCACGGTGGCGGCGTCGACGCCGGCCAGCAGCGGGTTGGCGGCGATCTTGCGCCGGATGGTCTCGGGCTCGAACTCGCTCTTCGGGATCGGGCCGATGATGCCCAGGTGGTTGCGCGTCGGCGTCAGGAACACCGGCACCGCACCGGTCATGATGATCGCGTGCAGGATCGACTTGTGGCAATTGCGGTCGACCACCACCACGTCGCCCGGTGCCACCGTGTGGTGCCAGACGATCTTGTTCGACGTGCTGGTGCCGTTGGTCACGAAGAAGCAATGGTCCGCATTGAAGATGCGCGCCGCGTTGCGCTCGCTCGCCGCCACCGGCCCGGTGTGGTCGAGCAGCTGGCCGAGCTCCTCGACCGCATTGCACACGTCGGCACGCAGCATGTTCTCGCCGAAGAACTGGTGGAACATGCGGCCGATCGGGCTCTTCAGGAACGCGACGCCACCGGAGTGGCCGGGGCAGTGCCAGGAATACGAGCCGTCGCGCGCGTACTCGACGAGCGCCTTGAAGAACGGCGGCGCCAGCGAATCGAGGTAGGTCTTGGCCTCGCGGATGATGTGGCGCGCCACGAACTCGGGCGTGTCCTCGAACATGTGGATGAAGCCGTGCAGCTCGCGCAGGATGTCGTTCGGGATGTGCTGCGAGGTCCGCGTCTCGCCATAGACGTAGATCGGAATGTCGGCGTTCTTGCGCCGGATCTCCTGGATGAACTTGCGCAGGTTCAACACCGCCGGGTCGAGCTCGGGGCCGGGGGTGAACTCCTCGTCGTCGATCGACAGGATGAACGCGCTGGCGCGGCTCTGCTGCTGCGCGAACTGCGACAGGTCGCCGTAGCTCGTGTTGCCGAGAACCTCGAAGCCCTCCTTGACGATCGCGTCGGCCAGCGCGCGGATGCCCAGGCCCGAAGTGTTCTCGGAGCGGAAGTCTTCGTCGATGATGACGATCGGGAAGCTGAAATGCTGCATCTCTGGGCCCTTCGAGGCTCGCCGGGCGGCGCCGGCGACGCGCGAAGTGTAGGGCTGCTGGGTGAACGCCCGCCATTGGCCTAAACTGCCCAGCATGAAGGCGTCGGAAGGGCCCTGATGGACTTGAGCGGTGCAACCTGGTGGTGGATCGCGGCAGGCGTGCTGGTCGGCGCCGAACTCGCCAGCGGCACCTTCTACCTGCTGATGCTCGCGCTGGGCATGGCCGCCGGTGCGCTGGGCGCCCACGCCGGCCTCGCGCTCACCGCGCAGCTCGTGCTGGCCGCCGTGGTGGGTGGCGGCGCCATCGTGGCCTGGCGCGCCAAGCGCAGCCGTGACCCGGCCCCCGAGCCGGCGGCGTCGAACCGCAACGTCAACCTCGACATCGGCTCGCACGTGCACATCGAGCAGTGGAATGCCGACGGCACCGCGCGCGTGCAATACCGCGGCGCCCCGTGGGACGTGCGCTACCAGGGCAGCGGCACGCCGGCGCCCGGCGATTACACGATCCGTGCGCTCGACGGCAACTGCCTGCTCGTCGACCGCTGACTTCCTTCACACGCTCCCGAGGCCTTCATGGAAATCTTCGCCATCGTTCTCTTCGTCATCGCAGCGATCTTCATCGTCCAGTCGGTCAAGGTCGTGCCGCAGCAGAACGCCTGGGTCGTCGAGCGGCTCGGCAAGTACAACGCCACGCTGACGCCGGGCCTGAGCTTCCTGGTGCCCTTCATCGACCGCGTGGCGTACAAGCACTCGCTGAAGGAGATCCCGCTCGACGTGCCGAGCCAGGTCTGCATCACCAAGGACAACACGCAGTTGCAGGTCGACGGCATCATCTATTTCCAGGTGACCGATCCGATGCGCGCCAGCTACGGCTCGAGCAACTACGTGTTCGCCATCACGCAGCTCGCGCAGACCTTGCTGCGCTCGGTGATCGGCAAGATGGAACTCGACAAGACCTTCGAGGAGCGCGGTGCGATCAATGCCGCCGTCGTCAACGCGCTCGACGACGCGGCGCTGAACTGGGGCGTGAAGGTGCTGCGCTACGAGATCAAGGACCTGACGCCGCCCGCCGAGATCCTGCGCGCGATGCAGGCCCAGATCACCGCCGAGCGCGAGAAGCGCGCGCTGATCGCGGCCTCCGAAGGCCGCCGGCAGGAGCAGATCAACATCGCCGAGGGCCAGCGGCAGTCGTACATCAACAATTCCGAGGGCGAGCGCCAGGCCGAGATCAACAAGGCGCAGGGCCAGGCCGCAGCCATCATCGCGGTGGCCGACGCGACGGCCGACGCCATCCGCAAGATCGCCGCGGCGATCCAGGCGCCGGGCGGCGAGCAGGCCGTGACGCTGAAGGTCGCCGAGAAGGCGGTCGAGGCCTATTCGCAACTCGCGCAGAAGAACAACACGATGATCGTGCCCGGCAACATGAGCGAGGTGTCGGCGCTGATCGCCACCGCGATGGCGCTGATGAAGCCAGCGCACCCGAAGTGACAGGGACGCGTTCGATTTCGTGCGAACGGTGTCTCTGACGAGCCGGCGCGCAGCACCCCGTCGGCTAAAATGCGCCGCTCCGGAGAGATGGATGAGCGGTTTAAGTCGCACGCCTGGAAAGCGTGTGGGGGCTAATAACCCCCCGCGGGTTCGAATCCCGCTCTCTCCGCCAACTGCCAAGGCTTCATGCGGGTTGCAGCCACGCCAGCGCCAGCAGCGGCGCCTCTTCGGGTGAGAACTCGAGGTCGGTGAAAACGTTTCTGCTCGATTGACCGATCCGCTCCTGCATGACTCGCCCTCCCTCGACTTGCCGATGGCGTCGGGACGCCCTCAGGGCCGCTGAGGCGCCGTTACGCACTCAGGCGCGTCGCAGTTCATCACGGATGGTCTTGCGAACCACACTCTCCAAGCTCTCGGCCTGGATCGCCTGCTTCAGCGCCTCGTTGATCAGGGTCTGATAGCCGCGATCCCCGGCCTTCGCCTTGAAGTGCTCGATCACCGCGCCGTCGAGGAAGATGTTCACGCGCTGCTTGTTGGGCAGGACGGCGCCGGTCGCGCCGCGCTTGCGCCGCACCAGGTTGCCGGCGGTGATGTCGGTACGACGCAGCGGCACGTCGTCGTGCGCGTCAGCTGAGGTTTTCACGGTAGATGCCTTGCTCATGTCGGTCTGCCTTGCGCATCGAAATGACGCGGATGTCCCCCTCGCGCTTGGCGGGATCGAAGCTGTAGCGCATGGCGTCAGTATGTGTATAAATATGCTCAGCTGTCAAACGGCATGACTGCCACGCTTCGACGCCTCTCCTGCCTTCTTCGGCGTGGCGACGACCTCGGCCGTCGCCTTCGTACAGCGTTCTCAAGGCGCAGCTCGCCGCCAACACCGCGGTGGCCGATGCCGTAGGCCATGCTTGCACTGCAGATGTCTGCTGCAGCGCTGGCCGCCGTGATCGCGCCGGCGGCTTCGGCGGCATGCGCTTCGAATCGAAGGGCGAGTTCGACCTGCCTGCCGGCCTGGCGGAATCCGCCCGCGGCACCCTTGCGGAACTGAGGGCCACCGTCGAGCAAGGCTTGCGGGACGATTGCCCCGCAAGCTGCCGCCGCGTCAGGCGGTGGCGAGGCCCTGTGCCCGGCGCGCGTCGACGCTGGCCGGCCCGGCGCTCAGCGCCGCGACGATGAACAGACCGCCGGCGACCGACAGGTTCTTCATGAACATCAGTTGCTGCACGAAGGCCTGGTCCGCGGGTGCGGCCCAGAACTTGTGGAACAGCACGCTCGCGACGAGCGTGAACAGGCCGAGTGCCAGGGCTGCCCAGCGCGCCTGGAAGCCGATCGCGATGGCGAGTCCGCCGAGCGAGTTCGAGCAACCCGACGAGCACTGCCAGCGCCGGGGCCATCGGCAGCCCGCCGCTGGCGATGTAGCCGGCCGTTCCGGCGATGTCGGTGAGCTTGCCGAAGCCCGCCAGGATGAACATCAGCGCCAGCAGCACGCGGCCGACGACGATCAGGGGGGTCTTGTAGGAATCGATCATTCTTCACGCTCCGTGGATGGAAAAGGGCCCCGCAATCGATGCGGGAGTCATGTGCACGGAAGGAAGAATAGGCGGCAGATCACCGCTCGTCGCAGCGTGGGCTTGTCGTCATCGTTCGGAAATCTTGATGACCGAATCGGGCGGCCGCGAAGGGTCAGCCGGGACCACGCTCGGCCACTGCCGCCGCGTAGGCGAGCGCTCCGAGCGCCATTGCCGCAACGCTGCACAGCAGCAGGGTGCCGACCTGCAGGTCGCCGACGCGCCAAAGTCCCATCACCCGGGCAGCCACCGCCGTGGCGCCGAGAAGCACGCCGAGCAGGCCTGACAGGCGGCCGACCCAGATCAGCAGGTTGATCACAGCAGTCCTCCCGAGAGTTTGTCTTGCACCGGTTTCGTCCGACGTCACGGTGATTCATCTTAGCGCCGCGCCGCAGTGAAAGGCTTGCGGGCTTGCCCTGGGCCGCCGCTTCGCTCAGCCGGTACTCGCGGGCGAGTCCTTCTTCGCCTCCGCCACCTGCTTTTGCAGCCGTTGCACGTCGGCCGTCAGCCGCCCGGCGACGAGCGCCATCAGCTGGAAGCCGAATTCCGGGTTCTGGTAGTAGAGCTGGTTGACCGTGCTCTCGTCGATGGTGAGCACGGTGCAGGGGCCGACGCAGCGCGCCGTGTTCGTGCGCCGCCGGTCGGGCGCGAAGAAGGCGATCTCGCCGAACATGTGGCCCGGCTCGATGAAGACCCCGATCTCGACGATCTCGATGCGGCCCTCGGCCAGGAAGTACAGGTGGTCCGCCTGGTCGCCCTTGTGGAACAGCACGTCGCCGGCCTTGCGCTTGGTGCGCATCATGTAGGGCTTGAGCCAGACGCCCGTGCTTTCGGCGGCGGCGGCCTTCACGCGCTTGGTCAGCCGGACCATCTCGATCGCCCGGAAGACGTTGATCGGCAGCAGGATTCCGTTGAACAGCAGCATCGGTATCGACGGGTGCAGGATCCCGTAGACGACGAAGCCGACGTTGCCGCCGACGCCGAGCCAGCGCAACGGAATCATCGTCTTGACGAAGGAGCTGACGACCATCAGGCCCGTCGCGATGAGCACCGAAACGATGGCGATGATCTGCTCGGGCGACGACAGCATCGTCTTCAGGCTGGCGGCGGCGACGGCGATGATCTCTGACGGCGACACGGGCGCTCCTGTTCGTTCGACGTTGCGGCTCGATGGAACTCGTCGCGGCCTGCCCGCGCGCTGCAAGCATAGCCGCGGTCGGCAGCCCTCGCCCAGTTCCGGGGCGCATTCGCTGCGCCGGCGCCGGCCAGCCGCGCGTGCCGTTGCTGCGCCTGAGCGACAATGCGCGCCCTTCCCCTGCCGCGCCATGAACGAACCACCCTCCGAGCCCCCCCCGCGTGCAATCCGCAGCTACGTGCTGCGCGCCGGCCGCATGGGCAGCGGCCAGACCCGCGCGCTGCACGATCTGGGGCCTCGCTTCGTGCTGCCCTTCGCTGCGGCACCGCTGGATTTCGCCGCGTTGTTCGGCCGCGAGGCGCCGGTGGTGCTCGAGATCGGCTTCGGCATGGGCGACGCCACGGCGGAGATCGCCCAGCGACTGCCGGGCACCGATTTCCTGGGCGTCGAAGTGCACCCGCCGGGCGTCGGCGCCCTGCTGCGCCAGATCGGCGAACGCGGGCTGACCAACCTGCGCATCGTGCAGCACGACGCGGTCGAAGTGCTGGCCGCGATGGTGCCACCGGCCTCGCTCGCCGGCATCCACATCTTCTTTCCCGACCCCTGGCACAAGAAGCGGCATCACAAGCGGCGCCTGATCCAGCCGGCGTTCGTCGCCGCGCTGGCGCAGCGCCTCGCGCCCGGCGGCACCCTGCACTGCGCCACCGACTGGGAGCCCTACGCGCAACAGATGCTCGACGTGCTGTCGGCCGAGCCGATGCTCGCCAATACCGCCGCGGGTTACGCGCCGCGGCCCGAGCTGCGCCCGCTGACGAAGTTCGAGGCCAGGGGCCGCAGCCTGGGCCACGGCGTGTGGGACCTGGTC